>CACMEY010000001.1 GCA_902612805.1 uncultured Alphaproteobacteria bacterium
CTAAAATAATAGAATTTTTAATAAAAATGTGGTTCATTAATTCTATTAATAAGGAGGAATTATGAAAAAATTATTATCAACTATCTTCCTTTCTTTAGTTGTAAGTTTATTTACAACTTCTTTGAAAGCTGATGGTCATGATTTTACAATTTTTAATAACTCTGGAATGCTACAATTTGATGGCGGTGGAAGTGATCCAGAAGTTTTAGCCAAAGTTGCTGCACACGTTAAAAAATTATCAGGTGTAACACCTAAGGTTATAGTACCTAATATGCAGGATACTACTGAGCAATTAAACTTATTACTTGCTGGAAGTAATCCTCCTGATTTGTTTCAAGCAAATTGGGATGTATATAAATCAACATTGATGCCATTGAATGATCTTTTAGCAAAGCATGGTGATGCTCTACTTAGATCGATTCCTGAAACTTCATGGAAGTACATGACTGATTCAGATGGCAACATCATGGGTATTCCAAGAACAGCTGCAACGAGTCCTTTTATGACTTGGGTAAGACAAGACATTTTAGATCAAGCTGGTCTCGATGTTCCTAAAACAGTTGAAGAATTAACAGCTTATATGGCTGCAGCTCAAAAGATAAATCCTGATTTTAAAGCAGGTACTAGAGCTTGGTCAGGAAATAAATGGGAAGAACCAGCAATGGGATTTGCCGCAGCTTTCACTGGAGCTATGTCAGGTAATGCTGCATTCATTGATCCAAGTGATGGAAGGGTAAAGCCTGTTCCACTAGCTGATGGTATCAAAGATTATCTTCACTTTATGAATGATTGGCATAATAAGGGCTATTGGTATCCTGATAACTGGTCAAAATTTGATGAGTCTGAAGTATTTAGAACATGTAATATGGCAATGTGGAGTGGATGGTATTCACGTGTTACAATTATTGTTCCTAAAGTCGTATCAAATTGTCCTGGTATGGAATATGTAAGAGCGCCGATTATGGGACCTAAAGGCTGGATGGCTACTACTAGAGCGAGTGGTACGCAAGCTTATGTCATTAACAAAAAAGCAAAAAATCCGGAAGCCATTATGCAATATCTAAATTGGATGTGGAATGATCAGTCTATTGACGGATATGCAACTGGTGTTAATGGAATTGAAGGAGAGCATTGGTCTTATGAAACTAAAGGAATGCCTGCAGTAGTTAATACTAAAGATAAAGCTGAAACTAAATATGTTGGTGATTTTGGTTTACCAAACTTTCCTTATGAAGGAAATATGCAACCAAATGATAGTTTATGGGCAACACACTTCAATTATCTTGGAAGTGGTTTAACTAAGCTTGATGATTCTCACCAGCCTATCGATTTGTATATGGCTTGGGATAAGGGAAGAATTGCTGATGAAACTCCAACTCTTGGAGATATTCATCGAATGATCGCTGAAAATTTCACAGCTTTTTACACTGGTGAAAGATCAATTGATGAATACGATGATTTCTTAGCAGAACTAGATGATGCGGGAATGCAAGATTGGATTAATGCTATGACTGCTCAAATGCAAGAATCTTGGGCTAATTAAATTTATCTAAAAATGAAGACGGGATAACTCCCGTCTTCATAAAAAAATATAAATGAAAAAAATCTGGAAATATCGTTTTTATTATTACTTAGCACTACCAGGTCTAATTTATTTTATTATTTTTCATTATGTTCCAATGGGAGGAGCTTTAATTGCCTTTAAAGATATTTCTCCTTTTGATGGGTTAAGAGGTTTTTTTGATGCACCATGGGTCGGCTTTAAACACTTTGAACGTTTTACCTCATCTGTATATTTTTTAGATGTAATTGAAAATACACTTATAATAAGTGGATTAAAAATTTTATTTGGTTTCCCTGCACCAATTATATTAGCATTACTCTTGAACGAAGTTTTACGAATGAGTTTGAAAAGAATAATGCAAACAATTTCTTATTTACCTCATTTTATTTCATGGGTGGTTACAGCAGGGATGATTACTGCTCTTTTAGCGACAAGTGGTGGATTATTAACTGAAACGATAAATGATTTTACTGGCTCAAATATAAATTTTTTAGGGAACAAAGATTATTTTGTTGGAATACTAGTAACATCTCATGTTTGGAAAACAATTGGGTGGAGTAGTATAATTTATTTAGCTGCTATGAGCTCTATTGATCCAGCACTTTATGAGTCAGCGAGAATTGATGGTGCTAACAGATTGCAAATGGCATGGCACATTACACTTCCAAGTATTATGTTTGTAATAGTTATTATGTTTCTTCTTGAAATTGGTAATTTGTTGGAAGCAGGTTTTGAACAAATCCTTTTGTTATATTCTCCATCTGTTTATAAAGTTGCTGATATCATAGATACATTTGTTTACCGAGAGGGTTTACTTGCATTGAAATATTCTTTTGCTGCTGCTGTTGGTTTATTTAAAGCAGTGATAGCTTTCGTTCTTCTTTATACAGCAAATAGATTAGCTAATAGACTCGGTCAAACAGGATTATGGTAATAAAAGTATGAAGAGTCAGTATAAAACAGAAATATTTTATAACTATATAATTATAGGCATACTATTAATTTTAACTCTTTCGTTTCTACTGCCTTTTATTGTAGTTTTATCAACATCACTAATAAGTGAAGCTGAATGGGCGGCGAGAGGTGGTCATGTTTTGTATCCAAAAAAAATAAGTTTTGTTGCTTATGATATTCTATTTGGCAAAAGTTATGTTTTATTTAATGCCTATCAAATTACTTTTTTAAGAGTGACGCTTGGTACATTTTGTAATTTATTATTTACGACAACTTTAGCATATGCTTTAGCTCAAAGAGATTTACCCTATAGAATACCACTTACTTTTTTTGTTTTTTTCACAATGGTTTTCAATGGAGGTTTAATCCCACAATTTTTACTTGTTGATTTTTTAAACTTGCGAAATACAATTTTTGCCTTGTTCGTTCCAACTTTAATTAATGGTTGGTATTTTTTAATTATGCGAAACTTTTTTATGAATATTCCAAAAGATTTAATTGATGCGGCTATAATTGATGGCGCTTCACCAGTGAGAATTTTAATAAGTGTTGTACTACCACTTTCTATGCCTGTCATGGCGACAATCGGGTTATTTTATGCAGTCTATCATTGGAATGAATGGTTTTATGCTTCAATATATATTACGGATAATGAGCTAAAACCAATGCAAATTATTTTACGCGGTTTACTCAATCAAGCTACTATGGAAGGAATGGAAAATATTTCTTTTATGGAACAGCCACCACCAGGCGCTTCTTTAAGAGCGGCTTTAATTATTTTTAGTACAGTTCCAATTTTAGTCGTTTATCCATTTATACAAAGATATTTTGTAAAAGGAATTATGATTGGTGGAGTCAAAGGTTAATCAACGTGAGGAGGAAACATGTTTAAAAGTGTTGATATTTTTGAAGCTAGAAAAGAGGGTTACAAAACATACAGAGTACCCGGGATAACAGTTTCAAAAAATGATGTAGTTTTAGCAACTGCTGAAAGCAGACCTATTTCAGGAGGTGATTGGGATTTCAATGATGTATTTATGAGAAGGAGTTTAGATCAAGCTGAAACTTTTCTTGAGAGACAGCTTGTAGCTAATCATAAAGATATAGGTGATGGCCCTATAAGTAATTTCGTAATGATACCAGATATGAATACTGGAAGAATTATTGCTGTTTTTTGTTGGAAGTATTCAAGAGTATTTCGTAAGTATAGTGATGACGATGGGGCAACCTGGAGTGATCCAGAAGAAATTACAGAGACATTTAATAGATTCCACAATGATTATGATTGGAAAGTTTGTGCTACTGGTCCAGGACATGGAATACAATTAAATAATGGTAGAATGATAATACCTGTATGGTTATCTGATGGCTCTGGAACTGAAATGGGTAAAGGTCATTTAGGTCATAGACCTTCTATTATCACTTCTATTCATAGCGACGATAATGGTATTACTTGGGAAAGAGGAGATATTGTTTGTCGCCATGATGATAATATTGATGGTGCTATTCTTATCAATCCAAGTGAAACTATCCCTGTTCAATTAGAAGATTCTTCAGTGATGTTAAACATCAGAAGTGAATCAGAAATTGATAGACGCTTGATTGCTATAAGTCCTGATGGATCTTCAAATTGGAAAATTAGAGGATTTGATAATGCTTTATTAGAACCAGTCTGTATGGCTAGTATTTTAAAAAGCAATCAACCATCAGAAAATGAATTCAAGGATATAATTTTTATAAATCCTGATAATTTAGAAAATACAATGATACCTGAAGGACACAACTTGCGCCACGATAGAAAAAGATTATCTGCAAAGTTAAGTTTTGATGATGCAAAGACATGGCCTGTAAATAAAGTTATTGAAGAGGGACCATCTGGATATAGTGATGTCGCTCAATTAAGATCAGGTGAATTTTTATGTATTTATGAATGTGAGATTGTAGAAAGAATCTGTGATGATAAATATATCAGAGTTACAAAATTTGATAAAAACTGGCTTACAAGCTAAGGTATAAATTTTTACTAGATATCTTCTTAATTTAAGTTACCATAATAAAATAAAATTATGGTAACTTTAAATAATCAGAATTTACAGACTAGCTTTGATAGAGATGGTTATATTTCTATCAGTCCATTATTTTCTGTCGAAAAAGTTGAAGAAATTAAAAATGAACTAATTCGATATATTAAAGAGGTTGCTCCTAATGTTCCTGATCATCATATTTTTTATGAAAATAAGGATGATAAAACTTCTATAAAACAACTTCAGCAAATGTTTACGTACGATGATTACTTTAAAGAATTAATAGAAAACTCCTCTATACGAGAGGTAGCAGAAATAGTTTTACGAGAAAAAGCTGAGCCAAAAAATTTACAATTTTTTAATAAACCACCAGGAATTGGAAAGCCAACACCACCACATCAAGACGGATATTACTTTATGTTAAAAAAACACAATGCCGTTACTTGTTGGTTAGCACTAGAAAAAGTAGATGAAGAGAATGGATGTATTCATTATGTCAAAGGTTCTCATAAATCTGAATATAGGCCACATGGTAGATCAAATGTGTTAGGTTTTTCTCAAGGTATTACTGACTTTGGAAATGAGGAAGATAAAAAAAATACAGTCTCTTTTCCTGGAGAGCCAGGAACTTTTTTAATTCACAATGCTAAAACAATACACTGGGCTGAAGGAAATAAATCTCAAACAAGAACTAGAAAAGCACTGGGATTTATTTATTATGGAGAAAGTGCAGAAATAAATCAAGAAGCACATGATGCTTATCAAGAAAAACTTCGAAAAGAAATGAAGGAGAAAAATTTAATATGAATTTTAATACCAACACTCCTGAATTAAGTGATCTAAAAAAAATTTATGATGAAAATGGTTATAATCATATTCCTGAACTTTTTTCGAAGTCAGATATGGAGCTTATAAATAATGAGTTTGATAGATATATTAAAGACTGTGTTCCTAAAATGAAAGAAGGGGAAGTTTATTACGTTGATAAAGAAAACAAAGATACTTTAATGCAAATGCAAAAGTTAGAAGAATACGATGCTTTCTTTCATGATCTATTTCACAATAGTAAAATAAAAGAATTAGCTGCGAACGCTTTAGGTGAGGATGTTATACCTAGAGCAATGGAATACTTTAATAAACCTCCTGGTAAAAGCAATCCTACTCCACCTCATCAAGATGGTTATTATTTTAATTTAGATAATGATAAAGCTGTTACTGGTTGGCTTGCCCTTGAAGATGTTGATGATGAAAATGGATGTATCCATTATGTTAAAGGTTCACATAAATATGAAGGATACAGACCACATGGCAAATCAGAAATTTTAGGTTTTTCAAAAGGGGTAACTGATTTTGGAACTGAAGAGGATAAAAAAAATACTGTAAAGTTTGAAGGTAAAGCTGGAATGTTTTTAATGCACCATGCTAAAATTATTCATTTTGCTGATCCCAATAAATCTAAAACTCGATCACGAAGAGCTTTTGGTTTTGTTTATCATGGTGTTTCTGCAAAACACGACAAGCAGAAAGAGAAAATGGAACAAGAACAATTAAAAGCAGAATTAAAATCAAAAAACAAATTATAAAATGAACAATAGAAAAGTTTATATTTCTGGTGAAATTGTACCAGAAGTAGATGCTAAAATTTCAATATTTGATAGTGCTGTACTTTTAGGTGATACAGTTACTGAATCTACTAGAACATTTAATTTCAAACCATTCAAATTAGATGAACATTTAGAAAGATTATATAAATCATTTAAATTAACACGTATCGACCCTCAAATGACAATAGAGGAAATGAAAAAGGTTAGTCTTGAATTATTAGAAATTAATAAAGATAATTACAAGACTAATGAGGATTGTTGGCTTGTGCATAATATTTCTCGAGGACATTCAATCACTGGAGGTAATCCAGCTTTGCAAGTTTCTAAGCCAACTGTAATGATTTATACTCAACCTATGAATCTTGTTTTGTGGGCTCCTTTTTATACTAAAGGTTGTCATGCAGTAACTCCTCCCACTAGAATGGTACCATCACAATCTTTAGATGCTAGAATTAAAAATAGAAGTCGCCTTTTTTATACCTTAGCAGAAATTGAAGCAAAACTAGTTGATCCTGATGCGCAAAGTGTCATTCTTGATATTCATGGAAATGTCGCAGAAAATAAAGGTGGTAATATATTTATGATTAAAGATG
Source organism: uncultured Alphaproteobacteria bacterium (assembly GCA_902612805.1). GTDB lineage: Bacteria > Pseudomonadota > Alphaproteobacteria > HIMB59 > CACPNW01. Next base: position 6,740 of record CACMEY010000001.1, read on the forward strand.
GAAAGTTAATTACACCAACCACTGCTAATTGTTTGGAGGGGCTAACAAGAAATTCAACTATGGAAATAGCCCGATCTTTAGACATTGAAGTGATTGAAGCTGTTATTCAATCTTATGACTTAGCAACTTCTGACGAAATGTTTATTACTAGTACGCCATATTCAATTATGCCTGCAACAAAGTTTAATGGAATGCCAATTGCTGATGGAAATGTTGGTCCAGTAACTAAGAAATTGATTCAAGGATGGAGCGACAGAGTGGGTGTAGATATTATTAAGCAAGCACAAGATCAATTACATAAACATTAAAATGAAACAACGAGAGAAACCAAATGGAATTTGGGGAACTATTCTTTTACCAATTAATAATAATCAAATTGACTGGGTTGCTTTTGAAGAACAGATTCATATTTTATGTGACTCAAAAGTTTCTGGTATCTATACTAATGGTACCGCTGCAGAATGCCATAATCAAACAGAACAAGAATTTGATAAATTATCGGAAATAGTCTCATCAATTGCATTAAAAAAGAATAAAAAATTTCAACTTGGTTTAAGTCATACTAATCCAAGAGTTTGCCAAGAAAGAGCAAAGCGAATGGTAAGTTTAAAACCAAATGGATTTCAAATTACCTTACCAGATTGGTGGCCTCCAACTTTTAATGAGTCGAAAAATTTTATTTTAGGAATGCAAGAGGTGGTTGAGGATATTTATATGATTTTATACAATCCTCCTCATGCAAAAGTCCTTCTTTCTCTTGAACAGATTAGTTTGTTAAAACAATCAGTTCAAAATCTTGTAGGAATTAAATGTGCAGGAGGTGATGAGCAATGGTACTCACAAAGAAGAGAATTATTAAATGATTTCTCAGTATTTGTGCCCGGACATACGGTTGTATATGGAAAGCCATTAGGAGCAAATGGATCTTATTCCAATGTTGCATGTTTAAGCCCAAATGGCGCTGTTAAAATTTGGGATTTAATTGAGAAAGATTATGAAAAAGCACAAGAACTAGAAGCAAAAGTCCTAAACTTTATGAAACAACATATTTTACCTTTTGCTAATAAACTATCAAACACTGGTTTAGATAAATTACTCGCTTCTGTTGGTGGATGGGGACCAGTCTCTGAAAAAGTTCTGTGGCCTTATGACGGAGCAACTGCAGAAGATGTAAAAAAAATAAAAATACATGCAAATAATGAATTAGAAGAAATACTAAATGTCTAAAAATATTTTTCTCTCAGGTATATATCATGAAACCCATACTTTTTTAGGTGAACCAACTACTTTAAAAGATTTTGTTATTTTTCATGATGAAGAAATAATTAATGAAAACACTGGTAATGGATCTCCAACAGATGGTTTTATAGAATATGCTTCTGGTCAAAATTGGAATATAGTTCCAGGAATTCAAATGTCAGCCAGACCTTCAGGTACTGTTGATGAAGAATCAGAAAACTATTTTAAAAAAAATTTCTTTGAAAAATTAAAAGTTTCTTGTCACAACATAGATGCTATTTTCTTAGTTTTACATGGAGCTATGGTAAGCACTAACCATGATGATTTTGAGGGAGATTTTCTCAGAGATATTCAAAGTTTTTTATCAAAAGAAAATATATCTATTCCTATTGTTGCAGTTTTAGATTTACACGCCAATGTTTCAGAAAATATGATTAAGTATAGTACATGTGTTTGTGCATATAGAAAAAACCCTCACAGTGATTCTAGAGAAACAGCAGTAAAAGCTGCATCAATATTAAATGACCTTCTTCTAGATCCTGATGTAAAACAGGTACACCTGGATACAAAATATATTTTACCTCCAACAGGTGTTGGTACAGCAAATGATCCAATGAAAACAATTTTAGAGGAAGCATTAAAAATAGAGAAGAAAGATCCAAAGATCTTATGCATTAATGTTATGGCAGGATATTCATACGCGGATATTCCAGATTGTGGTTTTAGTATAAATTGTTGTACCAGAGGAAAAATTAGTGATGCAAAAAACTACCTAGATAAATTGGTCAATATACTAGAAGCAAAAATTAAAGATGGTTATCCAAAAGAAAATTCTCTGGATGAAGCGCTAAATGTGATTGATAATATTACAGAAATTAAAAAACCTATTTTACTAATTGAACCAGCTGATAATATTGGTGGAGGAACACCTGGAGATGCTACTGATTTATTAGATCGATTATTACAAACTAATCATACCGGGATCGTTGCTATCATTAATGATCCTGAAGCTGCAAATGCTTGCCATAAAGCTCATATTAATAATGAAGTTCAGCTACATATAGGGGGTAAATTTGATGCATTTCATGGCAAACCTATTTTTATTAAAGCAAATTTAGAAAGAATTTCTGATGGGAGATTTGAACTTGAAAATAAACAATCTCACTTAGCCTCAATGATGGGAACAAAAATTAATATGGGCCCTTCCGCTGTATTAAAAAATGATCAATTAATCTTATTGTTAACATCAATTAAAACACCACCAATGGATTTAGGTCAACTAACTTCACAAGGTATTAATCCTAGAGATGCAAAATTAATAATAATTAAAGCAGCTGTGTCTCATAAAGATGCTTATGATCCAATTGCATCTCATAGTTTTTATATTGATAGCCAAGGTCTTTGCACAAGTAATTTAAAAAGATTGCCTTTTAAAAAAATTGGAAATAAAATTATATCTTTAGATTAGTTTAATCTTTTAAAACCATTATGTGCAATAGGGCCTTCTAATAAATCCATAATATTTCTTCCATCCTCACACTCTTTTATCGTTTGAAAAATAGGGCGTATATTTTCAATGTAACCCTCAATGATGTCTTTTGTGTGTGCAGTACAAACATAGACTGCAGTTGCAGCAAGATAACCTTTTTTAAGCATTTCTTGAGTAATAAATGTTTTATATGCCAATGCATTTTCACTTTTAAATGAAAATGTTGTCAGTGCCGCTAATCCACTAATAGTAATTGGAAGATCAAATTCTTTAGACAACTTTATCCACTCACTATTTACGTATTCACCAATTTTTGTAATTTTTTCCCATGATTTTTCTTTATCCATAACTTTTAGTGTCGCAAGACCAGCACTAGATCCAATTCGTTCAGTCCAAAAGGTGCTACTTATAAAAGATTTTTCTGCTGCTTGCATTACCTCTCTTTTACCAAGGACTGCAGTTACAGCATATCCATTTCCAAGAGCTTTTCCAAACATTGCAACGTCAGGCTCAACATCATAAAGCATATGCAAGCCACCATAATTTTTTCTAAATCCTGATGTACATTCATCAAAAACTAAAACAATATTATTATCATTTGCTAATTTTCTAACTCTTTGTAAAAAATTATTTTCTGGTTCTTTGTTTCGGTAAACTTCCATTTTGATAACACCTATATTTTTAGTTTTTACTAAGTTTTCTAGTTTATCAAAATTATTATATTCGAATGGATATACACTTCCTTTGAGATTTTGTGGTACACCATGAGGATCTAAACCGGGTAGTAGGTGACCATCTAAACCTTTTGAGTCAGATAAATTTGAGGCTAAGTACCAATCATGCCAGCCATGATATCCGCAAAATGCTACATTATCTCTTCCAGATGCAGCTCTTGAAAGACGAATAGCAACTGAATTAGCTTCACCTCCTGATCTTGCAAATCTAGCCATATCTGCCCATGGATGTAGCTCAACTAATCTTTCCGTGAGTTCAACTTCTTCCGGAGCATTAAGTGAAGACATATTACCATTTCCGACTGTTTCTTTGACAGCTTCATCGACTTCTGGATGACTATAGCCAAGTGAATTAGTTCCTGGCATCATTAAGGTATCTATATATTTATTTCCATCGAGATCCCATACTTCACAACCTCTTGTTTTAGTAAAATAAGCAGGCCAATGTTCAGGTAAAAACATTTCAGGTCTTTTTGATAAAAGCATATTACCACCAGCAACAATTTGCTTTGCTTTTGAATATAATTTTTGTCCTTTTCCCATTTTAATTAACCTATGCAATTTTCATTAAAAGCACAATCAGTTTCTAGTGTTTATAGCAAAACACCCATTTTTGCTGCTTTTACTCCAAGAGATGACTTTACTACTTTTACGTGAAACAATTTAGGTTCTTTTTTCAAATTTTGCTTTACGAGCTCTACATAACCTTGCGCCATTCCAATACTTCCACCAAGAATAATTATATCTATATCAAATATAGCTTTCAAATTTGCACACAGTTCTGAGATAGATTTGGCAGATAGATAGATTATTTTTTTTGCCCATTTTTTATTTTGTAAACTAAGCTTAAAAATTTCTTTAGCATTAATATTTTTATGACCTTTTTGTTTAGCAATTTTACTCATTGCTTTACCAGAAGCGATACTTTCAAAAGTTCCAATTCTACCGCTCCCACATTTTGTTTTTGCTAACGTTGAAGTTGTAAATCCTAAATGTCCTGCTAATCCATTTTCTGAGAGAAGAGGTTTATTGTTTAAAATTACACCAACTCCTATACCACTTGAAATTGTAATATATCCCACACGTTTGTATTTATAACCTTTGCCATAATTTGCTTCTCCTAAAGCTGCAGCCGTTGCATCATTTATTATTGTAGAAGCTGTATTAAATTTTTTTTCTATAAGCTTTTTAAGAGGTATTTTGAAAGTTCCTAAATTTTCTTTATTTACTGGATACCAATTTCCGTATTGGTCAACCCTACCTGTAATAGCAATGCCTATTTTTTTAGATTTAGATATATTTAAGTTTTTAATATTTTTTTCAATTTGTTGAATGTAATTATTTGCTATTTTATTTATTGAAGTTGGCTCAGTAATAGTTTTTTTAAACTTTCCTTTAATTATTTGAGATACTGATATCTTAGTGGCTCCAAAATCAATTGCGATACCTGATTTGTTAAATATTTTTTTATTCATTTTAATTTTTAATTTTTTTTACAAACCAACTCGTAATATTATCAATACGCGTAATAGCACTCCCAATTGTAACTGCATCTGCTCCTGCTTGTATAGCTTGCTTTGCAAGTTCTGGAGTGTTGTAACGCCCTTCAGCCATTACAAAGCAATTAAGTTTTTTAAATTCTTTAACTAATTTTATATTTGGCTTATCCGTATCTTTTACTTGTTTACCAACATAACCGGAAAGTGTTGTACCAATAATATCCGCACCCTCTAAAATAGCATTTTTAGCATCATATAGATTTGAGCAATCTGCCATAGCTAAACGATTTGCTTTTTTAATTTTTAAAATAATTTCTTTTGTTGGAAAAGGCCTTTTCCTATTTGTGGCATCATACGCTATAATATCTGCACCACTATTAATAATTTTATCGACATCCTTTAAGAGAGGCGTAATTCTAACTTTATAGTTATCTAAGTCATTTTTTATTATGCCAATGATTGGTAAAGAAATATTTTTTTTGACTGCTCGTATATTTTTTTCTCCTTCAATTCGCACGCCACCACAACCTCCTATAATTGCAGTTTTTGCCATTGAAACAACAATAGACGTCTTGTCTTGAGGCCCACCTTCATTAGGTTGACATGATACAATGATTTTATTTTTTAATTTTTTTAAAATATTTTTTTTCACAGAGTTAATTATAATGCTTTTAAAAATTTTATTTCTGAAAGATCATTTTCAGATACTAATTTTTTTAAATCATCTTTTATTTCCTTTTCTATCTCTGTATTGACAATACTTGAAAAAGGTTTTCTTACATACCCTGAATCAATTCCCATCCAACTTAATCCCATTTTAATAAATGGATAACCTGATTTTTTTAATGCATACAAAATGATCATATTGACTTTGTCTTGTAATTTTTTTGCCTCAACAACATTACCATTTTTTATATTTTCAAAAATTCCTACAAACATTTCTGGCATTAAATTATAAAATGACCCAATCATACCATCAGCACCTGATATCAGACCAGAGATAGCCATTTCATCCATACCAGAATAAATTTTAAAATATGCTCCAATTTCTTTTTTTATTTTCTCAAAATTAAAATGAGTTGCTGCCGTATATTTAACTCCTTTAATATTATCTATAGCGGCCAATCTTTTTAACATATCAATGTCCATCAAATTTGCGTGACTAATATTATATATAATAATTGGCAAATGTGAGGATTGAGCAATGTCACTATAATAATTATAAATCTCTTCATTAGAAAAATTGTAATAAAAAGGTGGCAATGCTGATAAAGCGTCGACTCCAGCATGCGTGGCATATTTTGCTAGATCAGTTGTAATTTTAGTTCCAATAGATCCAACATGCGCAATAACAGGAACTCTGCCATTTACTTCTTCAACAATAATATCAAGCACTTCTTTTTTTTCTTCTGGTGACATTAAAAAAGTTTCACCTGTACTACCAGTTACGTACAAGCCATTAACATTTTCGTCTATTAAATGATTGATTATTTTTCTTAAACCTTCCTTGTTTATAGTTTCATCTTTATTAATCGATGTGATCATAGCAGGCATAACACCATTTAGATCTTTTGGATCATATTTAGACATTTAGCTAATTTCGGGTAAATCAATCAAGTGGCAAGATGCATAGTGTTCATTACCATTTGTTGAATATTTTTTTAATGTTGGTACCTCAGTTTTACAAATGTCAGTTGCTTTAGGACACCGAGGATGAAAAGGACAGCCTTTAGGTGGATTAACTGGACTTGGTACATCTCCTTCCAAAACAATTCTTTTCGTTTGTTTGTCAAGATCTGCAACTGGGATAGCTGAAATCAAAGCTTCAGAGTAGGGGTGAAGAGTATTATTATATAGATCTTCAGAATCACAAAGTTCAACAATTCTCCCAAGATACATAACAGCAATTCGATCACATAGATATTCTGTTACACTCAAATCATGAGTAATGAAAAGGTAGGTTAGATTTTTTTCTTTCTTAAGTTGCATTAATAATTTTAGTACTTGTGCCTGAATTGATACATCAAGAGCACTAACCGCTTCATCACAAACTATAAGTTCTGGCTCAAGACATAAAGCTCTGACAATACCAATTCTTTGTCTTTGTCCTCCTGAAAATTCGTGAGGATATCTATCCATATATTCTCTGCGCATATTTACTGCTTCTAGGAGATCACCAATAATTTTTCTTCTTTCCTCTTTTGATTTTATACCAAATTTTTTTAATGGATCTTGAAGCGAGCCAAAAATTGTAAATGAAGGATTAAGAGAGGAGTGCGGATCTTGAAAGACTATTTGTAACTTCTTTCGAAATGGATCCATATCTTTTTTTTCTAAAGATGTTAATTCTGTTTCATCATCATCTTGTGAAATATATTTTACTTCTCCATCTGTAGGTTCTACCAATCTTAGGATGGCTTTACCAAGAGTTGTCTTTCCACAACCACTTTCTCCAGCAAGACCTAAAACTTCACCTCTAAAAATATCTAAATCTACACCGTCGACAGCCAAAACATGCCCTACAACACGATTAAACACACCTGCTTGTACTGGAAAATGTACTTTTACACCGCGTAATTTAAGTATTTCTTTTTTCATTTATATTTCTCAAAAAATTGTTCGTACTTGTGACATCTTACTTGGTGAGTTTCATTTATTTGTGTGATTTCTGGCATCACGTCACAACTTTCTGTTTGCCAATTGCACCTTGGAGCAAATTGACAACCAATAGGTCTATTATAGGGATCAGGTGTTGATCCTTTAATAGGATTGATATCTTGATTCTTCCCTCTTCCAAGTACAGGTACTGACTCCAATAGAGCTTTAGTATAGGGGTGTGTTGGTCGTCTTAAAACGTCGTCTGCTGTTCCAGCTTCAACAATGTTTCCCATATACATGACTGCAACATTATCAGCTAATTCTGCTACAACTCCCATATCATGCGTTATAAGAATAATAGCCGTATCATTTTCTTTTTTTAATTTATCCATTAGCTCAAATATTTGTGCTTGAATTGTAACATCTAGAGCTGTTGTTGGCTCATCCGCAATTAATATTTTTGGATTACAAGCCATGGCCATTGCTATCATTGCTCTTTGCCTCATCCCGCCAGAATAACTGTGAGGATATTCATCAACTCTTTTTTCCGGAAGTGGTATGCCCATGTCATTCAGAAGAGAAATACACTTTTCCCTTATTTCTTTTTTATTGAGATTAGTATGATACTTAAGATTTTCACTTATTTGAAATCCGACTGTGTACACAGGATTAAGTGCTGTCATGGGATCTTGGAATATCATTGCAATATCTGAGCCCCTAATTTCTCGCATCTCTTTTCCATTTTTTTCTAATTTTTCAATATTGATAATTTTATCATCTTTTTGAAATTTAATTTCACCCTCTTCAATTCTTGATAGTGTTGGAAGTAATTGCATAATTGTAGCTGCGGTAACACTTTTACCACAACCACTTTCACCAACGATACAAAGTGTTTTACCTTTTTCAACATCAAAGGAAACTCCATTAACTGCTTTGTTGCATCGATTATTCGTATAAAAAAAAGTTTTAAGATCTCTAACTGAAAGCGCTATATTATTTTTATCTTCCATTACTAACCTTGCTGTGATGGATCTGTTGAATCTCGTAGACCATCTCCTATAAAATTAACACAAAGAACAAAAACTGAAATAACAATTCCAACTGGTCCCCACATCCACCAATAATTTTGTAAAATTAAAATATCTTGTGCAACATTTAAAATATTTCCCCATGTAGGAATATTTAACGGTACCCCTAAACCTAGAAAACTTAGTCCTGCTTCTGTTAAAATAAACATTGCCGTTGATAGAGTAATATTGACCATTATGGGACTTAATGCATTCGGCAACATATGTTTGTAGCATATCGTAAATGTAGATAAGCCAAAACTTCTTAGTGCTTGAACATATTCTTCCTCTCTTAAAGACAACATTCTAGCTCGAGCAAGTCTGTACATACCTCCCCAACCTGTAAGGATAAATATAGCCATTAAATTAAATAAACTTTGACCTGTAATGGATACGAGTAATAAAACTAAAATAATTTGAGGGAAAGACATAAATATTTCAGAAATTCTAAGAGCAATAACATCAATCCAACCACCTTTATATCCAGCGTAACAACCAACCGCTATTCCCACAACAGCTGATAGAATAGCACTTCCTAAACCGATAAATATTGAAACTCTGCCTCCAAATAAGACCCTTGTAAACACATCTCGTCCTGTACTATCAGTTCCAAACCAATGATCAAATGATGGTGGTTGTCTCATAGAACGTAAATCTACTCGCATTGGATCATATGGTGAGAGAAGAGGAGCAAAAATAGAAGCTAAAATAATTATTGTAAAAATGATTAAACCTAAAACCGCTAAACGGTTATTTAAAAATTTATTAACTATTCTACTTCTTTTTTTTGTAGAAAAAGTTTTTTCCTCTTCACGTTTTCTTATTTGATCAAATTTCTTATCTAGTGAAGACTTTGCCATTATTCTTTTCCTAACCTAACTCTTGGGTCAATTAACGCTGTTAAAACATCTATTATTAAACTTGCTGTAAGAACAACAAAAACATACATTAGTGAAATTGTCATAACTAAAGGATAATCAGAAGCACGCACAGAGCGAATAAACATACTCCCAATTCCTGGCCATTGGTAAACTTGTTCGATAATAGTTGATCCCCCTATAAGTAAAGGTAGACGAAAACCAATTAGTACAACAACTGGTGTTAGGGCTACTCTAAATCCGTGTAATATATTTACTCTCCACTCAGGCATTCCTTTTGATCGAGCAGTAGTAATAAATTCTCGTGCTAAAACATCTAACATTGATGAACGTGCATAACGCATAGCTCCTGCAGTCATCATTAATGCCAATACTAATGAGGGGAGAACAATATTTGGTATACGATCCCAAAGTGTTTCATAATGAGGTAGTAATCTACCTCCAACGGGAAGCCACTTTAATTCGATTGCAAATAAAAGAATAGCTACAAGTCCAAAAAAAAATTCAGGTATAGAAACTCCAGCCATTCCAGCAACCGTAAGAGAATTATCAGTACCGGAACCTCTTTTAAGAGCACTAATAACTCCTAAAGAACATCCTAAAATTGTTGAGAAAAATAATGCTACCATAGATAGCTCTAAAGTTGCAGGAACTGTTTTTACCATTATTTCAGAAATAGCAACACCACCTGCCATGGAATAACCCATGTCTCCTTGAACCATGCTAGTTAACCAAATCCAGTATCGTGTAAGGAAACTTTGATTTAGCCCATACGCTTCACGCATTGCATCAAGTTGTTCCGCAGTAATTGTTGATGCGAGTTCAGGACTGATCATATGTGAAACAGCATCACCTGGTGATAATTCTAATCCTGAATAAACAAGAAAACTTATTACAAGCAACATTGGAAAGAAAATAAATAAACGTTGAATAATATAAGTGGTCACTTTTACTTTCCGTTATTATTAAAAAAAGAAAGCTGAGGCGTATGCCTCAGCTTTAATGATTAAATTAACTATGGTTTTGGATACTGCATAATCCACATCATACGAGTATAAGGGATATCAACAGCTTTAGTTCCCATGTTGTCCATAGCATCTAGTGCAGCAACATCGGCTACGTTTTTAGTAAATCCGTAGTCCATTTTTCCTGCAGCAGCATTCTTAATTAAGTTACCATCACCATCATAACTTGGGTAAGCAATGATATCAAAACCAGCTTTACCGCCATGATAGCCGTCAAAAGGTTCGAACTTCGCAAAGTCGTTCATTTTAACTTCAGTAATTTTGAATGCTCCAGATCCTATTGGCATTTGCCAGAAATCACTTTGTTGGAATTTCAAAGGATCAACATCACCTAATAAGTGCTTAGGTAAAATAGCAAATTGAGTGAACGTAGTTAAGATGTTAGGATCAATTTTTGTTAATTCTAACGTAATAACTCTGTCTGCAATATTGTATTTAATACCAGAAACATCATCAGTTGAGCCGTCTTTAAATGCATCAGCACCTTTGATTGATCCAACTGTGTTTCCAATTAGAGCGTGCATTTGAGGTGCTTTCATAGCAGTACGAATACTCCATGCTACATCCTCAACAGTTACATCGTTTCCATCATGGAAAGTAAGACCATCTTTTAGTTTAAATGTTAGACTTAAACCATCAGCAGCTAACTCATAACTTTCACAAGCTGAACATCCAACTGGTTGTAACGCACCATCAGCAACTAATAGTCTATCGAATACAACTTTGTTGTGTATCCATAAACCAAGGTTGTACCAAGGTTGTTCAAAGAATTCAACAGGACCAGTGTTAGTTTGTAATGTACCACCACTTACGTTCCAATCAGTAATTCCCCAGTTATAGTTATACTGAGCGTTACCATATGCTCCACCATTTCTATCAACTTTATTACTCTCATAGATGAATAATTTTTGATAGTACAATGGACAAATGTTAACTTGCTCCATTTGATATTCTTGTATTTCAAAGAAAGCAGGTTTTAAAACTTCTGGGTCTGCACTTGAATTGATTTTTTCAATTAGCGCATCCATTTTTGGATCACCAGGAGTTTGTGGGTTTAGACCTGTTTTAAAAGTATTGTAATACTCTTGCATTGCAATTGCTGCACGAGCACCATAACCTAAGTCATAGTCAACAGCAGCTGGTCCGTTCACACCATCATCAGGAACTGAATTAAGTTGTGCACCAACATCACCCTGTAATAGACGGTAAGACATTTTTACACCAACATCAGCAAAGTATGCTTGAATTGCTGCCATGAAGTCAGCTGTTAGCTGATCTCCATAATAGAAAACCATATCAAGTTCTCTATTAGAGTCCCAATTTGCCTCTGCTAACAGTTGACGAGCCTTTTCAGGATTGTAACTGTAATCAGGTAGATTTGGAGACTTCATTGGACCGTTTGGTAATAAACTATCCGCCATTATGATTTGATCTTCAAATAATGTTTCACCGATTGTTTTCATGTCAATAGCCATACACAAAGCTTGTCTAACACGAGGATCGGATAATTGGTTACTGTTTGTAGGTTGAGCTGAGGCTGATGAAATAAACATCAGATGAGCCAACACTGCAACTATAACCACATATAGTTTTTTCATATTTCCTCCTATTGAGTAAAATACACTACTAGCTAGCATATAATATCCATATAAACATAATGTTAACCTTTAAACAAGGTATAAAATGATACAGATTAAAGCTAGTTAACTGATTGAAATTGTTAAGAAAAATTAGTTTTTAATACTAACTCTTTTAAGCATTTTTTCATGCATTTCTTTTGATCCATCATGATAAGTTCCAAACCATTGATCAAAAGGAATCATGAGATTTCCGTAATTTACCTCAAAATATTTATGATGAAGATAATGATTATAATTACTGAGATCAATTGCTCTCTTATCATTAATCATCATTTGTTTAAAACCTATATGACCATTTGCTGATCCTAAGCCTGCATGAAATAAATGATAAGTGGCATGCAGTGGATGTGAGAGAATAACCCAATGAATCATAACACCAGAAAAATATAATAAATGTTCAATAGGGTGCATTGATAGGCTAGACCAAGGCCCAGGATTAACATTTCGATGATGAACAGAATGAGCAATCTTGTACATAAATTTAAAATGCAAGAACCGATGAATTAAATAAAAGTGAGCATCTCTAAATGCTGGAATTAGTAAAAGAATAATAAAGAAATAAATGGGAGCTTCACTGAATTGTACAAAAGGTATCAAACCAGAAGCATAAAACCAAAAAGACAAAACCTCGTAAGCTGTCCAAATAGGAACACCCCAAAACAAACTCCAAAATAAATTATCAAATATTTGTTTGTTAAATGTAAAAATCTTTTGTATTTTTTCTGGCCAGTTTGGATTAAATTTAAATTTTATTCCTTGAGATTTTTTTACATAAAGCGGAATATGAATTAAACTAAAAAAAATTGTACCTATTACATAGTTCCGAATTAAAATTTCAGAAATCCAACCTGGCGAAAGATTTTTCATTTCGGAAAGTGCTGGTGTAAAAAAATAGTAAGCTATAAAAGCAACAGCTAAGTAAACAAGATTCCATGAAAAAATATATGAAAAGATAAACCAATCAAAAATTTTTTTTAAATTAAAAGGAAGTATCCAAATAGGATTTTTATCAGCTGCTTCTTTAGGAACGAAATGACCTCTTTTATCTCTATAACCAAAATTTTCTTCTTTAATCATATTTATTATTTATTTTAACACTTTAATAATTATTATTTAATACCTTTTTTAAATCATATTGAATTTTTTCAAAAACTTCATCCCAATTGTTAATTTTATTTTGTTTATAAATTGTCATAGAGTCATACCACAAAGATTGAGTTGTTTCAGAGCACCAATACCAATATGGATATTTTTGCAAAATTATCCAAACTTTAACACCTAAAGCTCCAGCCAAATGCGGTATTGAAGTGTCAGAACAAATAACTAAATCTAAATTTTTCATTAATCCAGCTGTATCCATAAATTTTTCCTCAATGTCTAACTCATTATCAAAATTAAGTATTTTATAATTTTTACTAAATTCTTTTATTTGATTTACACCATCATTTTTTTGTAAACTAATTAATTCTACATTTTTTAATTTTGATATTTCACTGAAATATTTAAGTTCAATCGACCTTCCCTCATCTACCATCGTTCCGCGTTTACCTTGCCAAGCTATTCCAATTTTGAACTTTCTATTACTTACTTTTTTATTCCATTTTTTTATATATCTATCAGGAATATCAAAATAGGAATTAAATTTTGGTATTTTGTTAGAACTGATTTTAAATATTTTAAGCAAATCACCAAGACTACATTCATAATCATAAGTATCTTTATTTGGTTCTTTAAGTATTACATTAATTCTATGGTCAATGTTTTGCATTAAATTAAAAATACTTTTTGGAACTAAAAATAATATCTTCGCTTTACGTTCTAATAGTAAAATTAAAAATCTGCTAAATAATATAGTATCTCCTAGTCCTTGATCACAAGTTATTAAAATAGTTTTATTTTTTATATTACTTAAATCAAAAAACTTATTTGAAGAGTGTTTTCCATTTAATCTCCACTTATATAATTCAATACCTTCTTCATATTTTCCCATTTGTAGTAGACACATTGATTTGTTGAACAATGTTAACGCGTGGTTCTGATCAATTTTTATGGCTTTATTAAAATTTTTTAAAGCATCTTCAAAATTTCCATACTTCTGAAATAATATAGCTAAATTATTATAAGCTCTTCTATATGTTTTATTTGAGCTAATTGATTTTTCAAATAACTTTTTTGCTTTATCGTATTCATTTAACCTTCTAAAATTTATTCCTTGTTCGTTTAAACATGAATACTCTTTGTAATTAACTGCTATCGCTTTACTAAAATATTCATTTGATTTTAAAAATTTTTCCATTTTTTGATAAGCTTTTCCAATATTAAATAAAATTTCTCCATGATTGTTTCCATTTTTGATTAATTCCATAAAAATTTCTATAGCTTCATTATTTTTATTAAGCTTTGATTTAATTACACCAAGCATAAAACTACTTTTTTTAAAATTTTTATCAAAAGAAATAATGTATTCAAATTCTCTTTCTGACTCAAAAAAATTTTCTAATTTAAATAAATTTAGTGCATAATTATATCTTGCTTCTAAATCTGAAGGATTCTCAGTTAAGCATTTGATTATATATTTATTACTTTCAATATATTGTTCTAACTCACCATAGGCTATTCCAATTATGCTATTAATTATATTATTTTTGGAATCTTTAGAAACAGCTTTTTTAGCAATAGAAATACAATTCTTAAATTCTTTAATGTTTAAATAGCATAATGATAAAACAACAATAATTTTTTCTTTTTGATTTAATTCTGATTCTTTATAAAACTCTTTAATTATTTTAATTGTTTTAGAAAAATTATTTAATTTGAAATTACTTAAAATTATAATTTCTTTTTTAAAGTCTATTAAATTATCATTATCAATAAAATGACATAATTCTATAGCTTTTTTAAAATTTGATTTGTTAAAATTTGATAAAATTTCTTTCTTTAAATTTTTATTTCTCACAAATTAAATTCTTTCTTAAAATCATAAATACTCAATATTTCTTTCAAAGGTTTATCCCACCTGATACGGTGTATTCTAGGAAAACGCAATGCAACTCCGGATTTATGCCTTTTACTTAGAAAAACATCATCAAAGGCAATTTCTAAAATTATTTCTTTTCTTACCTCTCTCACAGGACCAAATTTATTGATAGTATTATTCCTAATAAATTTATCTAATACTAATAGTTCTTTGTCAGTGTAACCGGAATACGCTTTTCCTATTGGTACTAATTCACTCTCTTTCCAAACACCAAAAGTATAATCTGAATAATACGATGATCTTTTTCCGTGTCCTCGTTGAGCATACATTAAAATTGCATCAACTAGTTTGGGATTTTTTTTCCATTTGTACCAATACCCCTTTTTTCTCCCTGGTAAATATTCACTATTTTTGAGTTTAATCATGACTCCTTCGTTCAAATCATCATGAAAGTTATTTTTATATTTAGTTAATTCGTCCCAGGACGAAAAATTAATGATGAAAGATAAATCAATTTGATTAGTTTTATTTTCTTTTTGAAATTTTTCTAAATATTTTCTTCTTTCAACGAGAGATAATTTTCGAAGATCTTTTCCTTTATAAAAAAGGATATCATAAGCTCGTATGAAAACAGGAAACTTTTTTTGAAGATCTTTTGATGCTTTTTTTCTATTTAATCTTTGTTGTAGATCATTAAAACCAGAGGGCTTAAAATTTCTCCCTACAAGTAATTCTCCATCAATAACCGCATCACCTTTAGTAGTTTCAATTATTTCGGGGAATGCAGATGATATATTATCACCTGTTCTTGAGTATAGTGAAACACTTTTTGATGAAACCATAAGCTGAACTCTAATCCCATCCCATTTATATTCTGCTTGAAATTCATTCGCATCTAATCTTATAAAATCTTTTTCCTCATCAATAGGATTAGCAAGCATCATAGGATGAAATAATTTTTTAAAATCTATTTTTGGTTTTGATGTTTCATTTTTTAACCATTGAAATAAATTTTCATATGGAAATTCTAGACCATGCCAAATTTCTTCAATCTCATTTACAGATTTGTCATACAGATCAGCTAAGGCCGTTTTTACTAATCTTTCCGAGACTCCAATTCGCAATCCACCTGTGCAAATTTTAATTAAAGTCCACCTTTCGTTATTAGATAGTTCACTCAAAATTTTACTAAACTCTGTGTTAATTTTAGACTTTTTAATTTTTTTTATATTTTCTATTAAGGTAGATAAATTTTGCGATTTACCATCTTTTTTTGTTGGCCAAATTAATGATATTGTTTCTGCTAAATCACCAACATAGTCATATGAGTAATCAAATAAATGTTGATCTACTTGTTCGTAGACAAGCTCTCTAAGTTTAGATGCTTTAATAAATTGAAATGAAAGCTGGTTAGATAAAATTGCAAGCGCATATGAGCGGTTGATATCAAGTTTTTTAAAATAATCTTGAAGTAATTTAATTTTGGTATTTCGACTTGGTGTTAAAATCAAATTATGAAGTAAGGAAGAAAATTTTTTCATTCTATTTCCTCATCACTTCTTCCTTGGATGGAAAGAGGCTTTGAAACAAGATTTTGTTTCTTACAATAATAAACCAATGCATCTTCCTGACCATGCGTAATAAGAATATTTTTTGCTTTTGATTTTTTAATTGTATCTAGTAATTCATTCCAATCGCTATGATCACTAATAACTAATGGTAGTTCAATTCCTTGTTGTTTTGCTCTTTGCTTAACTGTCATCCAGCCACTTGCCATGCAAATAATAGGATTAGGAAATCGTCTTGACCAACGATCCTTTAATGCTGAAGGAGGAGCAATAATTATTTTACCCTCATAAAAGCTTTTATCCTTGGAAGAGACTTTTTCAAATTTTCCAATATTAATTTTTTCTTTTGAATAATATTGGCATAATTTTTCTAGAGACCCATGAATATAAATTGTCTCATTATATTTCTGCTGGCGTAAAAGATTCATAACTCTTTGCGCTTTGCCAAGTGCATACGCACCAACAATATGACAATTATGTTTATTTATTTTTACTGATTGAATAAGTTTTTGAATTTCATCTTTGGGATCTGGATGTTGAAATATGGGTAATCCAAATGTTGCTTCGGTAATTAAAGTATCACATTTAACCAATTTAAAATTTTTACATGTTTCGTCTTTTCCTACTTTATAATCACCTGTGATGACTAAACGATGATTATTTTTTTCAATTAAAACTTGAGCACTCCCTAAAATATGTCCTGCAGGGTATAATGTAAAATCAAAGTTTTTAATCGAGTATTTTTGCCCGTATCTAAGAGGAGTAAATTTCTTCGCACATTTATCTCCGTAGCGAATTTTCATTATGTCTATTGTCTGTCTAGTAGCAATAACATGATCATGTCCAAATCGGGCGTGATCTGCGTGACCATGTGTAATAATTGCTGTTTTTTTCGGAAATATTGGATCTATATGTACATTTATATCTTTGATAAATAGTTGATGATTAATGAAATCCATATGAATATAAATAAATCGAATCCCTTATTATTACACCCCCTAAACAAGTGGATGAAGAAAAAAAAATGGTCCTGGTTTCCACATCAAATGCAAACGTTTCATCATGTTCGAACTGGGTCTGATGTTGTTGTATTTGCTCCTACTGGTGCTGGCAAAACATTAACAGGGTTTATTAATCCAATAGATGATTTAATAAAATTTAAAAAATTTAAAGGTCTTCATACTCTCTATATTTCTCCCTTAAAATCTCTTGCAAACGATATTGTGAGAAATTTAGAGAAACCTTTTAAAGAGCTTGATTTAAATATTTCATTTCAGGTAAGAACAGGAGATACAACACAATATAAAAAACAAAAACAAAAACAAAAACCTCCTAATATCCTTATTACAACTCCAGAGTCACTTGCATTATTAAATTCGTATGAGAATGCGAAAGAATTTTTTCACAATTTAAAATATATAATTATTGATGAGATACATACTTTTTTGGATAATAAGAGAGCTGATCTTCTAAGTTTAAATATTGAAAGACTACAAACTTTCTCTCCAAATTTACAACGAATAGGTTTGTCAGCAACTCTCAAGAATAAACAAGATGCCAAAAAATGGCTTTGCCGCAAAAAACCAAAAATAGTTTCTTATGAAAACTCAGTTTTACCTAAGATTAAAATTCTAGAATCAAAAGAACGAATTCCTTGGTCTGGTCATATGGCTACGTATTCTATTAATGAAATCTATAAAGAAATAATGAAATCAAAATTAACTATTATTTTTGTTAACACGAGGGCGCAAGCCGAATATATGTTTAAAAATTTATGGCTTATTAATAAGAAAAAATTAAAAATTGCTGTTCACCATGGTTCATTAGAAAAAAACTTACGTTTAAAAGTAGAAAATAATCTTAGCAAAGGATTAGTTGACTGTGTTGTTGCGACATCTTCTTTAGAACTCGGATTAGATTATGGAGATGTAGAAAAAATTATTCAAGTTGGAGCACCTAAAGGAATTAATAGATTATTACAGCGTGTGGGAAGATCAAATCATAATTTAAATACACCTTCAAAAGCAATTTTAGTACCCACTAATCGTTTTGAATTTATCGAAGCAAAAGCTGCTATTGAAGAAATAAAAAAAAATAACTTAGATAAAATAGATTTAAAAGAAGGAAGTTTTGATGTTGTAGCTCAACATATTTTTGCAACAGCTTGTGCGGGGCAATTTGATATTAATGATCTCTACAAAGAAATTATCAAAGCATATCCATACAAAAAATTAAAACTTAATGATTTTAAACAATTGATTAATCTCATACAAGATGGAGGATATGTTTTAAAAAATTATGATCAATTTAAGAGAATCTTCCAATTGAGAGAAAATAAAAATATTTATAAGCTAGTAAATAGAAGAGAAACAAGAAAATACCGCATGAATGTTGGAACAATAATTGAAAATCCGATGTTAAAAATAAAACTTGGAACAAAAACGTTAGGGAATATAGAAGAAGTTTTTATTCAAAATCTTTCTCAAGGTGATTCATTTATATTTGCTGGTCAAGTACTAGAATTTCAATCAATGAAAAATAATTTAGTACAAGTTAAAAGAAGTAAATCTTTAATTTCAAAAATTCCATCATACTCTGGAGGTAGAATGCCATTATCAACAAATTTGGCTAACTCAGTTAGGGCTTTATTGGCAAAAAGTAATATGTGGGAATCATATCCAGAGCAAATTACTGAATGGTTAAAAAGACAAAAAAATATTTCTAAAATCCCTAAAAAAGATGAATATCTAGTGGAACAATTTCCTCGAAAAAAAAATTTTTATACTGTTATCTATACTTTTGCAGGATGGCATGCCAATCAAACACTAGGATTTTTATTGCTTAGAGGCTTTAAGGAACTTAACTATAAACCTCTAGGTTTTGTTGCAAATGATTATGCTATTGTTTTATGGTCTTTAAAAGAAGTTAAAGAAATTAAAACAATTCTAAATTTAGGATTGTTAGATAAGCATTTAGATAATTATCTCGAAGAAACTTCAATAGTCAAAAGATTGTTTAGAGATAATGCAATTATATCTTGTTTAATAGAAAGAAGGTTGCCAGGGATAGAAAAAACTGGAAAGCAAGTTTTATTTAGTTCTGATCTAATTTATACAGTTCTCAAAAAAAATGAACCAGATCACATTCTTCTAAAATCATCATATGAAGACGCAAAAAAGAATATGATTGATTATGATAGACTTAGAGAAATCTTAAAAAAAATTGATAAAAAAATTATATTAAATAAACTTACATGTATCTCACCATTGGCTGTTCCAATTATTCTTGAAATAAATAGGGAAAATTTATCAAAAAAAGAAACTGATGAATATATTTTAGAGGATTTAGAAAATGAAATATTAAAAGAGGCTAATGTATTATCAATTAATTAATTTCGGTAATGAGGAATTTCATGCTTATCCAAATAAATCTCTTTATTGGAAAAGACTAAATACTCTGATCGTATCAGATTTACATATAGGAAAATCTATTAGTTATGCAAGGAATAAGCAATTCTTACCTCCGTATGATACAAAAGAAATATTAAACAAAATTTTTGTTAGTTTAGATAAGATTAAACCAAGTAATTTAATTATAGTTGGTGATTTATTACACGATGTTTTTTCAGCTTTGAGTATAAAAGATCAAGACTATAAAAATCTTAGTCAATATACGAAAAATACTAATTTCATATGGATCAAGGGTAATCATGATAAAAACATACAAATTGAAGGTTTTAAAAATTTTACAAATTACAAAATTGGTAAATTTTTATTTACTCACATGCCTATCAAAACATCTTTATTTCAAATTTGTGGTCACTATCATCCAAAAGTAAAAATTGTACACAGAGGGAAAACTATTTTTAAAACATCTTTCGTGCATAATGAAAAAATATTCATTTTACCAAGTTTTGGAATTTTAACGGGTGGATTGGATGTCTATTCTAAACAAATAAGTGATGTATTAGGTAAGAATAATCTGAGTATTTATCCTGTGGGACAGGATAAAGTTTATAAATTTAAATTAAAGTAATTGATAATTACAGTGCTAACTAAAATAATAAAATTCAATATAAATAATAAAACAGAAAGCAAATGCATATATTTAAAATTAGATGATGCTTTTTTATCACCTTCTAATTCTTTATCTCTTAAATTATTAATTTTGGGCGTTAAATAATTTCTATTAATAATAAAACTTACAGCCACTATTACTAATAAAATAGAATTTAAATTATTACCTGAAATATAACTAAGGATTAAAGATAAAAGAGCTATTATAAACCCAAATAAAAACATTCTAGGAAAAATTGTTCTTAAAAATTTACTGCTGGCGTTAGTACTTAATGTGGCAAAGACTGAGGGTGAGACGACAGCCATAAAGAAAATCATAGAACCTATAAGGATTGTTACTATAAAATTAAGAGTATAGATTATCATCAGTTAAAATTGCTCTTATATAAAGAGCAATTGTTATATTTATGAATTATCAATTGCTTTTTTTAATTTTCTATATTCCATAGAATTAGTTCCAGCTATTGTTTCTAATTTTAATAACATTTCATTAGCTTTATTCATATTACCAAGGGTGATGTAAAGTTCTCCAAGATATTCATGTGCTCCTAAATGTTCAGGATTTGCGTCTAAAGCAATTCTATATGCTTCAAAGGCCTTATCTAGATTTGGCTCACTGTGCTTTCTGTAACTAAAACCAAGTAGGTTATATACATCAGCTTTTTTTTCACCTAGGTCTTTACGCTTAGCAATTTTTTCAAGTAATTTAATAGATTTATCAAATTTCTTATAATAAACTAATTCGTAAGCCTTATCGTATAATTTTGTAACTTGTTCGCTAGCTGAAATGCTAGTTGCACTGTCATCTGAGCTAGTACTAGCGGCAAATGATGTGGAACTTATAAATAATAATGTAAGAAATATTCTAATCATCAGGATCAGATATGTTGGTTTATACCAATTTCAATATTTGTATGTGAATTAATTTAATTAGTGGCAGGCAATATTATACTTTTTTAATCTGTAATAATTATATGGCCACGGCGTTAGAAAGCCTGCAAGAAGCATTATAGGTATTACCCACCATACAAGTTTAGCGCCACCCATAATAATCCAGTCAACTGCATTCATAGCTATTTCCATAGACACCATTGAAATTAAACTCATTCCTATGGCTGTTTTAAAAGCTTTGCTGATAATCATTTGTCTTGATAAAACGACAGTCTCTAAAATGATGCTAGTAATAATACCATTAATGATTGCTAGGATCATAATATAAAGAGTAGGCCAAGGAATGCCAGTTAATTGAAAATAGAGTATAGTTCCAAAATCGCCAATACTACATCCTAGCAAACACCAAGCAGTATTTTTAGCACTTCTTCTCCATGTATGTTTACATTTCCAATGAAAGCGTGGAGCTGGTTTTTTTAATGTTTCAGCAACAGACATTAAATTATATTCCTTGTTTAAATTCTAATGTATTATTTATATCATTAATTTCATAACTATCAATTGTACCATTTGTCCATTTGATTGTTATATTTTTAATGATTTCACCTTCACGTAAACCGTAATGTGCTACTGGTTCCATTTGACACAAATATCCTGAGCCTGCATCAATAGTCTTGGCATGATTTCTTAAATTTGTATGCAAAGTAACTGTTGCACCTCTAGCAGGAGCACCAAAAGTGTTGAGAGGTTTAATTCTAAGATAATTTGTATTTAATACATTTGCTTTAAATAAACTTAGCGGCTGAGCACCAGATTCACCATGAGAAATAAGTAATTCTAAAATTCCATCTCCATCAATATCGGCAACAGCAGCACCAGTTCCTAGACCTTGTGCTTCAAGTGCTTCATTTAATCTAATTTCTTCTAATTTTCCTTCATCAAGGATGCGAAAGAGTTTATTTGGTTGACCGATATTATTTAAAAAAATTTCATCATAACCATCATTATCAAAGTCAGCCGATATAATTGTTCGTATTCTACTTGGTGATCTAAAATCTAATGAAGACATATCGAGAAAAGATTCTTTTTGTTTTACAAAAATACGATGATAACCTTCCCAATTACTCGTTATAATATCAAGTTCACCTCTGTACAAAAAATCAGTTAAAGCAGTTCCGCGACCATTTTGAAAAGTATCTTGCACATTTTTTTCAATTGCAATATCATTAAAATTACCATTAATATTTTTATATAAAAAATTTGGACCTCTCTCATTAGCTGCAAATATATCCATATTATCAGAAACTATATGTCCTGAAATTACTGCTCTTCCTCCAGTTATTTGATCTATTCCAAGCATTGGAGCTAAATCTTCAACTTCATTTTCTTCAATTTCATAAAATCTAGTAGGTCCTCCATAATTAGCTACATATATACCGTATTTCCCTGATCCATTTCTGTCTACGCAAACAACTGATCTGCCTGCAGTCAAATTTAAATTTTCTAAATTTTTTTCTAATTCAAAATAATCGAAAATATTATTATTGTTATTATCTAACAATCTATCAGAGTATTTTTTTTCTCCACTATAAGTATCAGTATTTAAAAAATAAATTTCTTCAAAACCATCCTGATCAATATCGCAAGCAGATACACCAATAGTATTCCTATCTTCATCAATAAATAAAGGATCATTTATTGTGTTAATAAGTTTTCCATTTTTATAACTAAGAGATAGATTAGAGTAACCAAAACCTGTAACAATAAATTCAAAAGTTCCATCTTTATTAAAGTCAGTTACTGAAACTCCATAACTTAATCGATCATTGTTATTTTCAATTATTTCTGAAATATTAGAAAAAAATTCTGCCTTAGCCATACTAGGTATCAATATAATAAAAATAAAAATTAACTTGCGCATTTCAAGTATTTTCAATTTGCCAATCTAATAAATATGTCACCCATTCCAAAATTAAGTTCTTCAAGAGGCATACTGTTTCTAGCTTCGCACATAGGACCAGTTATCTGGTCATTTTTTATGTAATCAATATCGTAATCATCACATATTTTTGCATTATGCAACACTCCAATAACAAGTTTATTATCTACTGAATATGTGTATTCTTTATTTAATTCATTACCTTCGCAAAAATAATCTCTATTAACAAGTTGAGGAAAATCATTTTTATTGCATGGATTATCAATAACAATTGTATAAATGTCTTTTGATTGATCTTTAAAATCAATGTTAATTTTTTTTGTTTCTGAATATTTCATTACATCGCATAAGCAAGGCCAACAACATTTATAATATTCACCACAAATTCTTTCTTCATTTGCTTCATTAGTAAGAAAAATTTCATCTGGTTGAGCATCTGGAGGAATTATGGAACCTGAAACAGCACAGTATAACTTGTTAAATTGCATAAACTCTTCATATTCTAAGTTTTGATCTAAAATATATTTAAAAAATCTTGGTCCTGCTGCATTTCTATTTCCATCAGGGAAAATAGTTGACCAATCATTAACAAGTTTTTCGTACAACTTTTCTGTGTTTGCGTTGACCTGAGAAATTGGTAAAAATATTGATAAGAACAAAATTATAGTAATTAATTTTCTCATAAAAATTAAATAGGTTTAGCTTTAAAAATGTAAATCCCTTGCCCTGAATCAATGCTGATCACTTTTTCTCCTTTTTATTCCTTTTTATGGTAATGTCGCACTCGAAGAATTTGACTTATTTTGTGCTAAATACTAGAGAGTAATCATAATTTGGGGCGTCGCCAAGCGGTAAGGCACCGGTTTTTGGAGTCGGCATTCGTAGGTTCGAATCCTACCGCCCCAGCCAAATTAAAATCCTTTTTGTATCTTGTTTAGAGAATTAATACTCTTCCAATAAAAATCTTCAAATCTTTGGAAAAAGTTAATATTAATTATTTCTTTTTCTTTAATACCCCAAATATTTTTTTTATCTATCCACCCTCTGTAATCTCCAAATGACACTAAGCACCAATCAATTTTACATTTTTCTAAAAAAACAATATTTCCACTTCCTATTTCTCCAATAACATTACCGTTTAAAGTGTTTAATAATTTTATAATTTTATTATCATTTGATAAAACAATGCCTGTTCTATTACCGGATATTAAACTTTTATGAATCCATCCAAAATTTTTCTGAAAATCTTCTACTTTTCTCCAATCTTCATACTCTTCTAATACTTTTAAGGGGTAATTTTTTTTAATATATTTAATTTCAATAGGATAATTCTTACTTGGACCAACACGAATATTTGCATCATTAGATTTTAAAGATATATACCTTGGAATTTTTAGACCGGTTTCTTTACCAATTTCTGCATTACATATTTGGGAAAAAATAATTATTGAAATAAATGCGATTATGATTTTCATGCTAATATTTTTATAAAGTAGCATACGATTTGTATAAAGTGTATAATATTATAAGCGCCTGTAGCTCAATTGGATAGAGCGTATGACTACGGATCATAAGGTTAGGAGTTCGACTCTTCTCAGGCGCGCCAAATTAAAATGTTATTATACAAATTTGTTCAAATCTGTATTAGTTAAATGAATAAAAATGATAATTGATATAAATACAAACAAAATAAAAAATGATAAACGTTTATCAAACTTGTTTGTTAATACAAATTTTAGTAATTTATCAATTAATTGTAATATACTTAAGGGTAATTTTTTTGCTGATTCTTTTTACTATTTTCCAATTACTGAGAATAATGAAACATTCTCATCATTATTTACTAGAGATCTAAACAGCACCTCTCATTTTTATTCGCAAAAATATTTTGATAATTTTACAGAAAATAAAAATTCATTAAAAAATTTTAAAGAAATTTTTGTTCTTGGATCAAATGCTGGTAATAATTATTATTCAAACTTACTACAATTTCTTCCAAGGATTTTCTTTAATAAAAACACAAAACTTAAACTAGCAATTCATAGAAACTCATCAAACAAATATAGAAATTTTATTGGAAGCATTCTAAAATCTCTAAATATTGAGTTTACATTTGTGTTTTTAGATGATGATTTTTATCATTTTATCGATTCTGATTTTCCTCAGTTTTTGAGTATGAATGATTCAATTGAAATATTAAAAAAATTTATAAATCCAAAAACTAATAAAGAAGTTAGTAAAAAAATATATGTAACTAGAGAAGATTCTAATTATAGAAAAATTATAAATGAAGGCGATGTGGTAACTCTATTGAGAGAGAAAGGATATAAAGTTATTAATCCTCAATTATATGAAATTGATGAACAAATTGAAATCTTTTCAAATGCTGAAAAAATTATAGCTCCACATGGGTCTAATTTAGCAAATATTATTTTTTGCAAACCCGGAACTGAAATTTTTGAAATCACACCTACTTTTAGAGATCATGAAAAAATGCTTGAAGACAGATATTTAAACCTATGTCTAATCAATAATCTTAAGCATACTAAAGTCATTTCAGATACAGTTGAAGTTAAAAATCATTCTGCTTTAGTTAAAAAATATATTCATAAAAATATATTATTTCAAAGCAATTACTATAAAAACCTAATTGTTAAAATACAGGATCTAAGTAAAATAATTTAACTTAACAATCTTTTAAATATATTGGAATTACAACACTAATATTAGTTTCCAAATTTCTACAAATGTTTTCAAAGGTATATTTATCTTTATTTTGATTTTTGTATTTTACCAGCAGATTTTCAAATATAGAATTACTTACTTTATTTTCATAAATTTTGTAATCTTCAAATTCATTTTCTTTAATTATTAGTCTTATAAGTGTTTCGTAATTTAAAATATCATCAATCAAAAAATTATTTTTTGCTTGATTGCTACTATAAATTAATGCACCAATATTATTTTTTATATTAGAAATTTCAATTTTTCGACTTTTTGAAACTTTTGTTATAAAATCATTATAAACATCATCAACAATATTCTGTAGGTGTTGAATTTCACCTTTTGTAGGTTTTCTATATGGATTAAACAAATCTTTTCCATCGCCAGCATTCTGGTTAAAAACTTCTATTCCGTCTTTAGTTTCAATCGATTGACCAAAGATTCCTGAAGATAAACTTATTGGATTGTCATAGTAGAACCAACTTGGCCCACTGACTCCTATACTACCGATAATAGATCCATATGACGCGAATATCTTATCAGCTGTGGTTGCAACCCAATATCCTCCAGATGCTAAAATTTCCTTTGTATAAAAATATACTTTAGTGTTTGTGTTTTTTTTAAATTCATAAATAATTTGTTCCAACTCAGCAGTAGCACTTACTGTGCCACCTGGAGAATTAATATTTATAATTAGAGCTTTGATTTGTAGTTCTTTTAATTCCTCCAAATATGATTTTATCTGAGAAGGGTTGATGTAATCGTAAAGATTATTTCCCAATATATTACTGTTATTATTAAATATTGGCCCATCTAAATTAATCTTAGCTATAATATTATTAGAGTTAGGTAAACCGTCAGTCATTACGAACTGTTTCTTTCTCTGTTCATTGGAAAAATGAAGTACAAAATTAATAATTATTAAAAAAATTAATAATGCGCTCAAGAAACCAAGAGTTCTAAAAAAAACATTGAAAAATAACATTTTTTTCAAAATATCATAACTTTGACTAATTCGAATTTTTTTTTTGTTTTCTTCTTGAATAGACTTTAATAATGCTTAAATAACTAGCACTCTCATAATGAGAGTGCTAATAAAAAATTATTTAATTTCAATTAGTTAACAAAAGAGGAAATATGAAATTTAGACCTTTACATGACAGAGTCTTAGTAAAAAGAGTAGACTCTGATCAAAAAACAGCAGGGGGAATAATTATCCCTGATACAGCCCAAGAAAAACCAATGGAAGGTGAAGTATTAGAAGTTGGTTCTGGAGCAAGAGATGAAACAGGAAAACTAGTCCCTTTGGATGTCAAAAAAGGAGATAAAATACTTTTTGGAAAATGGTCTGGTACTGAGGTAAAAATGAATGGTGATGACTTTTTGATAATGAAAGAGTCTGACATCATGGGAATTATAACTTCAGGTAAGAAAAAGAAATAGTAATTAAGAGAGGATAAAAAAATGTCTGCAAAAAATATATTTTTTGGATCAGATGCTAGATCAAAAATGTTAACCGGTGTTAACAAGCTAGCTGATGCAGTAAAAGTAACATTAGGACCTAAAGGTAGAAATGTTGTTATGGATAAATCTTTTGGCGCACCTAGAATCACCAAGGATGGTGTAAGTGTTGCTAAAGAAATAGAATTAAAAGATAAATTTGAAAATATGGGCGCTCAAATGGTTAGAGACGTTGCTAGTAAAACTAATGATATTGCTGGTGATGGAACAACTACTGCTACCGTATTAACACAAGCAATTGCAACTGAAGGAATGAAAGCTGTTGCAGCTGGAATGAACCCTATGGATCTTAAAAGAGGAGTTGATCTTGCTGTAGATGCTGTAGTTAATGAAATCAGAAAAAAATCTAAAGTAATTAAAACTGATAAGGAAGTTGCACAAGTAGGCACTATCGCTTCAAATGGTGATGCTGAAGTAGGTAAAATGATTTCAAGTGCAATGCAAAAAGTTGGTAAAGAAGGTGTGATTACTGTAGAGGAAGCAAAGAGCTTAGATACTGAACTTGATGTTGTTGAAGGTATGATGTTTGATAGAGGTTATCTTTCACCATATTTTGTAACTAATGCAGAAAAAATGATCACCGAACTTGGTGACTGCTATGTATTACTTCATGAAAAAAAATTATCGAGTTTACAGCCAATGTTGCCTTTACTTGAATCTATTGTTCAATCTACTAAGCCACTATTAATTATAGCTGAAGATATTGAAGGTGAAGCTTTAGCTACTTTAGTTGTAAACAAACTAAGAGGTGGTTTAAAAATAGCTGCAGTTAAAGCTCCAGGCTTTGGAGATAGAAGAAAAGCTATGTTAGAGGATATTGCAATTTTAACTGGCGGTCAGGTGATAAGTGAAGATCTTGGTATAAAGTTAGAAAATGTAAATCTAGAAATGTTGGGTACTGCTAAACGAGTAGTTGTAGATAAAGAAAATACTACTATTGTTCAAGGCGCTGGTAAAAAGAAAGACATTGAAGGTAGATGTAATCAAATCAGAGCACAAATTGAAGAAACAACTTCCGACTATGATAGAGAAAAACTTCAAGAAAGGCTTGCAAAATTAGCAGGTGGTGTAGCAGTTATCAGAGTTGGTGGAGCTACAGAAGTTGAAGTTAAAGAGAAAAAAGACAGAGTCGAAGATGCAATGCATGCAACAAGAGCAGCCGTTGAAGAAGGTATAGTACCTGGTGGTGGCTCAGCTCTAGCGTATGCTACAAATTCATTGAAGTCAGTTAAAACTGCTAATGATGATCAAAAGATTGGCGTTGATATAGTAAGAAGAGCACTCTTTAATCCAATGAGACAAATTGCAGAAAATGCTGGTGTTGATGGAGCAGTTGTAGCTGGTAAAATTCGTGAGAGTAAAGATCATAATATTGGCTATGATGCTCAAATGGACAAATACACCAACATGGTAAATGCTGGTATAATTGATCCAACTAAAGTTGTTAGAACTGCACTACAAGATGCAGCATCTGTAGCTGGTTTATTAATTACAACTGAAGCTATGGTAGCTGATGCTCCTGAAGATAAATCTGCAGCACCTGCTATGCCTGATATGGGCGGCGGCATGGGCGGCATGGGCGGCATGGGCGGCATGGGCGGCATGATGTAATTATAATAAATTTTTAAAGAAAGGGGCAATTTATTTGCCCTTTTTTTTTAGATTAAACGATCAATCTGATTAGTAATTTTCGAACTGTCTGGTTTTGTCATAGAAGACCAAGATTTAATAAGATGTCCATTTCTATCAAATAAATATTTGTAAAAATTCCACTTAGGTTTTTCGTTATACTCCTCCTCAATCCATGCATAAATTGGATGAGCATTGCTTCCTTTCACATTCATTGGTGAAGAAGTAACAAAACCTACCCCATAATTAACTAAACAAATTTGTTTAATATCCTCGGTGTCTAAGTACTCTTGATTGAAGGAATTGCTTGTTGTAGCTATTATTGTTAAATCACTATTTTTATAGTTCAAAAATAAATTTTGGAGATCACCATACTGAGGAGTGAAACCACACCTAGAAGCCGTGTTCACTATTAAAATTGGCTTACCATCAAACTTATCTAAATTTACTTGATTGCCGTCTATATCTTCAAATGAAAAGTCGTATAAATTCACTGTTTCATTAGCTAATAATGTATTCTTTAGGTTAAGCATAATCAAAAAAACAAGTAAAAATTTAAAATTCATGTTAGTGAATAATAAATATATCGCTTATGGAAACATTCAATAGCTTTACAGACCTTTTTTTTGATGTTTGGAATAACGGTGTTTTTGGCATAAATGCTACTGATATCATAGTAAGCCTTGTAATTTTCCTACTTTTTTATTTACTCAGAAGGCTTATAGCTAGATTTATTCTTAATCGATTATCAAGAATCGTATCAAGGACATCTAATCAAATCGATGATGCTGTAATTGAAGTACTTGATGGACCATTAAAATTTCTACCTGTAGTTTTAGGTTTCTTTATAGCTTCTTCGTACTTGGATGTTTCTGATAATAATCAAGATTTTTTAGATTTACTAAACAGATCTTTGATAACAATTTTTATATTCTGGCTATTGCATCAATTGATTATTCCATTTTCATTTGTAATAAAAAACTTTGAGTCAAAAATTTCAAAACCTTTAGTTGATTGGACACTTAAAGGTTTAAAAATACTTGTTATTGTTCTTGGTGCTGTAGCAATTTTAGAATTATGGGGCATAAGAGTCGGGCCAGTAATTGCAGGATTAGGATTATTTGGTGTAGCGGTTGCATTGGGTGCTCAAGATTTATTTAAAAATTTAATTAGTGGCATTATGATCCTTATGGAAAAAAGATTTACAGTTGGGGATGTAATACTAGTTTCTGGTGAAGTTGAAGGAGTTGTTGAGCAAATTGGATTTAGGTCTACTCTTGTTAGAAGATTTGATTCAACACCAGTAATGGTGCCAAACTATAAATTTGCTGAACAGTCTGTTACTAATTATACCAGAAGACATCATAGACGCATAAGATGGTTAATTGGATTAGAATACAGAACAACAATTGATCAATTAAAAAAAATTAGAGATGAGATAAATTCTTTAATTGAGAAAGATGATAACTTTGCAAAAAATCAAAATGCAGGTTTCTATGTTCGAATAGATAGTTTTTCTGATAGTTCTATTGATATGTTAGTACAAACATTTACAGTTACGAATGATTGGGCTGAATTTTTGAAAATTAAAGAAACTCTTGCTGTAAAAATAATTGAAATTGTTGAAAATAACGAAGCAGGTTTTGCATTTCCAAGCCAATCACTTTATGTTGAAAAATTATCTGACGAAAAAACTGAGATTTTTAATCCTCAATCTACTAAAAAATAATGAACGAAAGTAATCGTGTAATTTCTGGATCTCTTTTTATATTAGCTAGTATTGCTGTGGCATTTATTTTAAATTTTTCTCAACCTATAATGGTTCCATTTGTTTTAGCACTGCTTTTAAGGATATTAATTGATCCAATAATTGATTTTCAGACTATAAATCTTCGCGTTCATAGATTTATTGCAGTTTTTATAAGTATTTGTTTAATTGTACTATTATTTTCAATTATTGTACCTTTTATTGTTTCTTCAGTCGCAACATTTTTAGAGTCTGCGGATGATTATAATCAAAAGGTAATAATTCTAATAGAGGCAGTCATAATACAGCTTCAACAATTTGAAATCGATATAGATAGAGAAACAATCAGAAACACAATTGCAGACTTACCCATTACTAATTGGGCTGCAACCATATTAAGTAATAGTGCGAATTTTATTTCTAAGTTTCTTCTAGTTGTAATCATCACCCTTTTTTTATTACTTGGCACTCCTCCTAAGAATACCTCTGATGAGTGGAACGATATTATTAGATTAGTAAAAAAATATATATTTACAAAATTTTTAACATCAGCTTTTACAGGTATTGCAGCAGGATTAATTTATTGGCTATTAGGTTTAGAATTAGCTTTCATATTTGGAAGCTTGACATTTATTTTAAATTTTATTCCAGTTATTGGTTCTGTAATAGCTGTTTTACTTCCATTACCAATAGCTTTCCTTCAATATAGCGATCCAACAATAGTTGTACTAATTATAATTTTACCTACTATTATTCATCAAATTGTCGGAAATTTTGTAGAACCAAAAATATTTGGTGAGAGTTTTGGATTACATCCAATTACGATTATATTATCATTAATTTTCTGGGGAATGATTTGGGGGTTCATTGGAGTTCTTCTTGCAGCACCTTTAACTGCAATTATCAGAATTTCATTTGAAAGATTTGAAACAACTAAGCAAATTGCTAGGTTACTCGAAGGTAAGATTCATATTAAAGAAAGTTAACCTAATATTTTTTTACATATATCATAACTAAAACCAGCTCTTGCCATTTTTGCTAATTTTTTTTCATAACTTTCATTTTTTTCTAACAATTTTTTTTTCTTTACAAATATTTTTGCTGACTGTAATTCCCAATCATCGTTATCTTGTTTCATTAAATTTAAATTATTTTGAATTTGCAATTTATTCACGCCTTTTTTTATTAAGTAATTGAAAATAAAATTTTTAGATCTTCCAGAATTAGATAAAGAAAGAATTTTTGTGGAGCTATATCTATCATCATCAATAAATTTATTTTTTTCTAATTTTAAAATTATACTTTCAATAATATCTATGAGTTTTTTTTTCTCAAAATTTGTTACATTTAATCTTAAAACTTTTCTTTTAAGTACATTAACTAAATTATTCTTTGAGGAATCGTATTTGCTTAAGTAATCAACCGCGTATTTTAAGAGTTTTTGTTCGTCCACTAAATTAATATACAAATAATTTAAATATATTAAAAGAAAACTCCTAATATGATTGAGTATAATTATCTTTGTTTTCTTACATTAGTAAAAAAAGAAGTCTTTAGGTTCTTAAAAGTTGGAATACAAACTGTGATTGGTCCAGCTATTAGCTCTTTGTTATTTCTAGCTGTTTTTAGTCTTGCTTTAGGTAGATCAGTTAATTCAATAAATGGTATTGATCTTCCTTATTTTATTGCACCTGGTTTGATAATGATGACCATGCTTCAAAACTCTTTTGCTAATTCAGCATCAAGTATTGGTCAATCAAAATTTCAAGGAAATATTGTAGACATATTAATGGCCCCATTAAATAATGTTGAGTTAGCATTTGGTTTTATTATCGGTTCTGTTTGTAGAGGAATTGTATGTGGTATAGTTACTACCTTTGGAGTTATGATATTTGTTCCTCTAGCTGTTCACTCTTACATTGCTTTATTATTTTTTACGTTAATGGGATGCACAATGATGGGTACTTTGGGAACAATTGTTGGCATTTGGGCAGACAAATGGGATCAACAACAAGGTATAACTAATTTTATTGTTTTACCTCTTACTTTTTTATCAGGAACATTCTACTCAATTTCGAGACTTCCTGAATTTTGGCAGACAGTTTCCTCATTCAATCCATTCTTCTATAATATTGATGGTTTCAGATATGCTTTTACAGGTATTTCTGATAGCTCATTAATTCAAGGATCAATCTTCTTAATAATTATTAATATTATATTAATTTTATTATGCTATTTTATGTTTCGCAAAGGATATAAAATTAAATTTTAAATATGGTTAGTAAACTTTTATCAAACGTAATGCCAACTTATGGGAACAAATCTCTTGAATTTGTAAAAGGCAAAGGATGTTATTTATACTCTAGTAAAAATACAAAATATTTAGATTTTGCAAGTGGAATAGCTGTAAATTCTCTTGGTCATTGTCATCCTAAGCTTATAGAGGCACTTAATAAGCAATCGAAACAACTTTGGCATGTTTCAAACTTATATAAAATTAAAAAACAGGAACAATTTGCAAAATTACTTTGTAAAAATTCTTTTGCAGACAAAGTCTTTTTTACTAATTCAGGAGCTGAATCTATTGAATGTGGAATTAAAATAATCAGAGGATATCATTCATATTACAAGACTAACAAAACAGAGATTATTACTTTTGATGGTGCTTTTCATGGAAGAACTTATGGAGCACTTTCTGCACAAAAAAACAAAAAATACTCTAATGGTTTTGGCCCTATGCTTAGAGGGTTTAAACAAATCGAATTTAATAATGAAAAAAAATTAATATCGGCAATAAACAAAAAAACAGCTGGTATTATTATCGAACCAATTCAGGGGGAAGGAGGAATTCGTCCTGCCAATCTAAGTTTTTTAAAATTACTAAGAAAAATCTGTAACGAAAAGAAAATCTTACTTTTTTTTGATGAGGTTCAGTGTGGATTTGGAAGATCAGGTAAATTATTTTCACATGAATGGGCAAAAATAAAACCTGATATTATGTCTGTCGCAAAAGGTATTGGATCGGGTTTTCCACTTGGTGCTTGTATGTCAACAAACAAAGCATGTGTTGCAATGACTAAAGGTAGTCATGGATCAACTTATGGTGGTAATCCGTTAGCCATGAGTGTAGGTTTAGAAGTCTTAAAAATTATCTCTAGTAAAACATTTCTTAACAAAGTTGATAAAACAGCGAGATATTTCTGGAAAAATTTAAAAAAATTAGAGAATTCATCAAATATTATTTCAGAGGTTAGAGGTGCAGGACTTTTATTAGGAATTAAAACAAATATTAGCAATATAGATTTTTCTGAACAACTTAAAAAAAATAAATTACTAAATGTACCTGCTGCAGATAATACAGTAAGATTAGCCCCACCACTTATTGTATCTTATAAAGAGATTGATAAATCATTAACAATAATTAAAAAAAGTTTAAAAGAACTATCAAGATGAAGCATTTTATTGATATCAATAGTTTTAAAAAAAAAGAAATTGATGAAATAATTTCTCTTGCTAAGAAAATCAAAAAAAACCCAAAAAAATATACTTCTTCTTGCAAAGATAAAACTCTCGGTTTAATTTTCGAAAAACAATCACTAAGAACCAGATTAAGCTTTAATGTAGGTATGCAAAAATTAGGAGGTTCTGTTTTAGAATTGAAAAGTAAAGATATTGGCTTTGATAATAAAAGAGAAAAAGCTGAAGATGTTCTTAATGTATTAAGTCAATATATTGATTGCATAATGATAAGAAATAATAATCACAAACAAATAGTAAATTTAAGCAAAGAAAATATTTTGCCGATTATAAATGGTTTAACTGAATATAGTCATCCATGCCAAATACTTGGTGATTTTTTAACTCTACAAGAGTATCTTAAAAGTATAAAAAATGTTAATATTGCTTGGATAGGTGATTATAATAATGTCTTACGCTCTCTTATTCATCTGCAAAATATTTATAATTTCAAACTCAATTTAATCATTCCAAAAGAAATTTTTAAAAATCATAAAAAAGAGTTTCAACAATATAAAAATAAAAATTTAAACCATTTTTTTGATCCTATATTAGGTACAAAAAATTCAAATTGTATAATGACTGATGTTTGGGTTTCTATGGGTGAAAAAAATAAAAATAAAGAAAAATATTTCAAAAATTATACTGTAGATAAAAAAATTATTAGCAATGCTAAAAATAATGTAATATTTATGCACTGTTTACCTGCAAAAAGAGGACAAGAAGTGACCTCAGAAGTTCTTGATGGAAAAAATTCTGTTGTATTAATGCAAGCAAAAAATAGAATGTACGTTCAACAAGCTATATTAATTTATGTACTTAAAAAGTAGTTTTACCTTAATTTTATTTTTGGTGTTATCATGTCAACCAGTTGAAATATTAAGACCAATTGAAATTGATACTTCAAATCTTGATACTATTTCAATTTATTCAAAAAATATTGAAATTAATAAAAAATATAATTCTGTTTTTTCTCAAAATAATATTGAAGAACAAATCCAAAAATCACCGATTGATGTAATTGTGGAATGGCATAACAAAAACATATTAATAATTGGAAATGAAAATAAATTAGTTATTAATATTTTAGATGCATCTATTACAAAAAATGAAATTGAGAATGTTGATGCAAAAAAGTATGAAGAAAAAACTATATATAAATATGAATTATTTTTTTTAGTTGAATATGAACTCTACGATGACAGTGGTTTTTTAAAGGCAAATACCACTGTTCAAACTTCTAGATCTACAACATCTCAAAAATATATTTCATTAAATGAAGTTGAAATAATTATTAATGAATTATTATTAACAACAATGAAAGATTATATTAACGAAACAAAAAACCAATTATCTATTTATATGGGAGATTATCTAAGTATTTAAGCTTTCCAAAAATTAATAGATAATAAAACTAGTACTGTAAAAATTTCTAGTCTTCCGATAATCATTGTTAGAGATAATATCCATTTAGCTCCATTATCTAATAAAAAATAATTTCCACTAGGCCCTATCATTTCGCCTAAACCAGGGCCAACATTTGAAATTGCAGAAGCAGCAGCTGAAAAGGCAGTTAAAAAATCTAAATTGAATAAGCTTAAACTTACTGCTGATAAAATAAATAAAAATATATACATAAAGAAAAAGCCCATAATGGAGTTATAAGTGTTTTCATTAACTGATTTCCCATTAAATCTCATCATCAATACTGCATGAGGTTGAGTCAGTTTCCTTATTTGGGTAATTGCTCCTCTAAAAAGTATTTGCAATCTAAATATTTTAATTCCTCCTGTGGTTGATCCTGCACACCCACCAATAAACATAATTATCATCATTATTACAATGCCAAAACTTCCCCAATTAGAAAAGTTACTACTAGTATAGCCGGTGCCAGTTAAAATTGATGTAATATTAAATATAGCAATTCTAAAAGCAGAAATTGCATCTATAGATTGATTAGTAATTAGCCAAATTGTCGTTAATAAAATAATTATAAATAAAATTAGAAAGAATAATTTTATTTGATCATCTTTAAAAATAAATTTTTTTTGATTATGTAAAAATTGCAAATACAAGACAAATGGTAAACTTCCTACCAACATAAAAATAATACTTATACTTTCAATTTTAAATGAATTAAAATATGAAAATGATTCATCATAATTAGAAAATCCACCAGTTGAGATAGTAGTCATTGCATGAATAATTGAATCAAAACCTTGCATTCCATTTACAAAATACAAAAAGGCACAAATAATTGACAATGATACGTAAAGTAGAAATAATTCAATTACAAATCGATTAACTTTAGGAATTGTTTTTTCATAAGGATCATCATGTTCCATGTGTAGGAGTTGCATTCCTCCAATTTGTAACGTTGGCAAAATAGCCATTGCAAGAACAATTATTCCTATACCACCAAACCATTGGAGAAGAGATCTCCAAATTAATATACCCTCTGATAAGTTTTCTAAATTATTAATTACAGTTGCACCAGTTGTAGTAATTCCACTTACTGACTCAAAAAAAGCATCTGTATATGAAAGGGAAGATGATGAATACACAAATGGAATTGCACCAAAAAGAGATATTACTAACCAAGATGAAATTGTTAACAAAAATGCTTGCCTTATTCCAAGCTTAATATCTTTTTTTCTAAATGAAAAATATAAAATTATACCAATAAAAAATGTTATTAAGCTTGAGTAAAAAAATTGTAACCAATCATAATTACCATAATAAAGATCAAAGAACATTGGTATCAGCATTGCTACTGCTTCAATACATATCAGCATTCCAATTATGTTTAATATCGACCTGAAGTCTCTCATTGTATTTGTGAATTAATTTAATTTATTATTTTCAAATGGTGTATCTAATGAAAACTGAGGTATTTGAACATCAAAAGAATTTCCATCATCGCCTTGCATCTCATAACTTCCTTCCATGAAACCTGAAGAAGTAGTTAAAGGTGTGCCACTAGTATACTCAAACTTTTCACCTGGATTTAATATAGGTTGTTCGCCTACAACACCTTTACCTCGTACTTCTTGAAGAGTACCATTAGCATCAATAATCTTCCAATGTCTGTTTACAAGTTGTACTTTTTCATTACCTTGGTTATCAATTGTAACCTTATACGCCCATACATAATGCTGATCTTCAGGCTCAGATTGGTCTTCAAGATAATAAGGCTTAACAGTAATGTTTATTTTTTTTGTAGTTTTGGAATACATTGAAAGAAGCTCAATATACCAAAATATTTATAAACAAAAGTTAATTTGTTTTTTTTATTTCCACTCTTCTATTTGCGGGCTGTTTAGTGTCATCTGGAGTATCTACAGCTAAAGATTCTTCACCTTTGCCTAAAATTTTAATACTACTTTGATTAATTCCATAATTAATTAAAATTTCTTTTACAACCTCTGCTCTTTTGATTGATAATGATAAATTATATTTATTTGTTCCTTTAGTATCAGTATGTCCAACGACGAGATATTCATTAATATCTCTTCCATAATTATTTAAAAATTTTTTTATTTTATCTTTACTAACTTCAGATAAATTGAATTGATCAAAATCAAAATAAATTATTTGCATTAATTCTTTATTTTCATTTTTAGTCACAATTGTTACTTCATTTTTTGTTTCATTTTCTAAATTATTATCTTTGTTATCTGAAGTTTCCTGCTCATTTTCCTGAGTAGATATTTTTTCATAAATATTATGCATGGCTTTTAAGAAATCATTCTTGCAACTATTAATATCCCATGTTTGCCAATTTTCCTCCTGTTGCTCTGACCAGCAATCTAATGACGAAATAGCTCTTGCCAAATTAATAGGATCAATATTTTTAGCATCTTTATAAATTGTCATTAGGTTTTCATATGCAATTTTTATTTCATTAATATTTTCTTCTGGAATTTTCCAATATGAAATTTTTTCTGGATATATTTCATCAGTTTCTAAACTCTTGAGAGCTTTTTCAGAATATAATTTTGCGGAATTCCAATCGTGCATTTCTTCTGCCTCGAAACTAGCTCTTTTTTTGTATTCGGATAGTAAGTGTTCTTGAAAGTTTTTTGGTTCTTTATTTTCCATTTTAGAGAGTTGTTTATAGCTAGCCGAACAACCGCCTAAAAAAATTAGTAAAGAGATAATAGGTAGTAATAATTTAAAATTCATAGAGTATAAATATCAAAATTTGCTGTCAAAACTAAGACGAAATTTTGACCTAATTAAGGTCCACCATTTTTTTTACATCACCTACATTTTATCATTGCAGAGTATTTAAAGATTAAATACAGAAATAGCATATTTATTTAAGGAGTTTATAATGATTAAACATTCTACGTCGGTGGATCAATCGGACAGAAAGGTTCCCTACAATTTAAGACAAAGTGGTCCTACACCAGTCCAAATGCTTATTTCAACCAGAGTGAGAAAATCACCATATTGGCATTTGTCAATGGAGGCGGGATGTTGGAGAGCAACAGTTTATAATAGAATTTATCATCCAAGAGGTTACGTAAAACCTGAAGATGGTGGAGCAATGGTTGAGTATGAGGCAATTAAAAACCACGTTACTATGTGGAATGTTGCTGTTGAAAGACAAATTCAGGTTAAAGGTCCTGATGCTGAAGCATTTGTTGATTATGTCATAACAAGAGATGCTACTAAAATATCTCCAATGAGAGGAAGATATGTTATTCTTTGTAATCAATATGGCGGTGTTTTAAATGATCCTATTCTTTTAAGAATTTCAAAGGACGAGTTTTGGTTTTCATTATCTGATTCAGATATTGGTTTGTATTTACAGGGTGTAAATCATGATAATAGATTCAATGTTCATATTGATGAAATTGATGTAAGCCCAGTTCAAATTCAAGGCCCTAAAGCGCATGCTTTGATGAATGATTTAATAGGTGATCAAGTCAAAGTTGATGAAATGCCATTCTATGGACTTGCTGCTGCAAAAGTAGGGGGAAGAGATTGTATAATTTCTCAAACAGGTTTTTCTGGAGAGGCTGGATTTGAAATTTATTTATATGAGTCTACTAAGTATGCTGATGATATGTGGAATGCTGTTTTAGAAGCAGGAAAAAAACATAATCTTATGGTTATAGCTCCGGCTCATCATCGAAGAATCCAAGCAGGAATTCTATCTTGGGGTCAAGATATGGATAATCAGCATAATCCTTTTCAATGTAATTTAGGCTATCAAGTATCTCTATCTGGTAAAGGTGAGTGGAATAAAACTTCAGATTATGTTGGTAAGACTGTTCTTGAAAAGATGAAGGCAGATTTAAAAGATGGAAAAAAACCATATAAGCTTCAGTTAGTTGGTTTAAGCTTAGGTGGAAAACCTATCGAAGAATATGCTCCTGATTTTTGGCTTGTTTCAGAAGATGGTAATGAACCTTGTGGATTCATAACATCTCCTTGGTATCATCCTGAGCAAGGAAGGAACATTGCTATGGGCTATGTGCCATTTGATGGAACTCTAAATAAAAATGGTTTTCCTATTGGAAATTTTGGTCGTAAATTCAAGGTTCATCTACCTGATCAATATGCAGACTCACCTGGTGTGCCAGTAGACGCAGAAGTTGTGCCAATTCCATTTACTGAATCACATAACGCTAATACTAGAGAAGTAGTAGATAAATAAAATATTTAAGGAGCTCTATTTAATTAATAGAGCTTCTTTATTTTAATAAAGCTTTAATTCTATCAATAGAGATATAACCAACAACAAGTTCTTCATTAACAAAAAAAGTAGGAGTGCCACGTGCACCTGATCCATTAGCTAAAAAAGAACTCAGTCTTACAATATTATTAACACTTTCTTTTGTCATATCGATATTTAATTTAGCATCATTTAACTCAAGGTTTTCAATTATCTGTTTTAGTTTTGCATTATTTAAATTTCCTTCAACTTCAAACAATGCATTATGAAAATCGATACCTTTGTTCTGCATGTTTGCAGCTATAACCATATTTGCTAGTAATTTAGAAGACTCACTTAAAATTGGATGTTGTAAGAATACTATTCGTGTATCTTTTCTTTCACTTGCAATCTGAAGCAATTCAGGATGGACTTTTTTACAGTATCCACAAAAATAATCCATAAATTCAATAATGATATTGTTCGCATTTTCATCACCAATTTGAACAATTCCCTCTTCAGGAATAACATCTAATATTTTTAAATGAAAAGGCTTAGACTCATCAAAAAACAATTCTTTAAGAGTCATTTCAGCCTTTATAGGAAGACAAATAAACGCACTCATTATAACCACCAAAATTATTTTTTTGAAGTATCTCATGATTGACCCACCTTATTTAATATGATTAATGAAGTACAGTATTAAATAGTAATAATGAAATCAAAGTCAAAAGCAGTTGTCATCGGTGGAGGCGCAGTAGGCGTTAGCACTCTCTATCATTTAGCCAAAAAGGGTTGGTCAGATGTAGTTCTGGTTGAAAGAAAGGAATTAACTTCAGGATCAACATGGCATGCAGCAGGGTTACTTCCATTATTCAATATGAGTTATTCGGTAGGTCAATTGCATAAATACGCAGTCAAACTTTACAAAACTCTTGAAGAAGAAACAGGACAAAAAGTTGGTTTTAGTGTGGTTTCTAATATCCGTTTAGCAACTACTCAAGATAGAATGGATGAGTATTATCAATATTCAGGAGTCGCAAAAACGATAGGTGTAGATGTTAAATTTTTAACACCTGAACAAGTAAAAGAAATTTGGCCACTTTGTAATACAGATGGATTGATAGGTGCAATTCAGCATCCTGAAGATGGATACATTCAACCAGCCGATCTAACTCAAGCTCTTGCAAAAGGAGCAAGAGATAAAGGTGCAGAAATTTATAGAAATACTTCTGTAATAGGGATTAAAAAAAATAAAGATGACTTATGGATTGTAGAAACCGATAAAGGTTCGATTGAATGTGAGCATGTAGTTTCATGTAGTGGTAATTTTGCTCGACAGACTGGAAAGATGGTCGGACTTGATATTCCAGTTATACCTGTTGAACACCAATACATAGTTACTGACGATCATCCTGAAATATTAAAAAGAAAAGAACAAGGACTTCCTGAAATGGGGGTCTTACGAGATTCTGATAGTTCTTGGTACATGCGTGAAGAAAGAGGAGGGTTAATATTAGGGCCTTATGAAAAAGGAGCTCCAGTTTGCTATGTTGACGGACCTGACAAAGAATCTGAATTCGAATTATTTCAAGAAGATCTAGAACGTTTAGAACCTCACATTGAATCAGCAATGCATCGTGTTCCTATTTTTGGAGAAGTTGGAGTTAAGAAAGTTTACAATGGTGCTATTTGTTATACACCGGATGGAAGTCCAATTGTTGGACCGGCATGGGGACTTAAAAATTTCTGGTTAAATGAAGGTCATAGTTTTGGAATTACCGCAGCTGGCGGAGCTGGATGGCAAATTGCAGAATGGATAGTAGACGGCGAACCTACAATTGATATGTTAGGTGTAGATCCAAGAAGATTTGGTGATTATGCTACAGAGGCATATTTGATTAAAAAGAATGAAGAAGCTTACGCGAATGTCTTTACAGTACACTATCCTGATGAAGAAAGAGAAGAGGGACGTCCATTAAGACAAGCACCTTGTTATGATAGATTAAAAAATCTTGGTGCAGTTTTTGGACAAAAGTTTGGTTGGGAGCGCGCTAACTGGTTTGCGCCTTTAAAAGAATCACAAAAAGATGATTGGTCATTTAGAAGATCAAAATGGTTTGAGCATGTTGGCAACGAGTGCTTAAATGTTCAGGAAAATGCCGGCCTTCTAGATATGACTGCATTTGCTAAATGCCGGATTTCAGGACCTGGTGCAGAAGAGTTTCTAGACTACTTGGTTGCAAATAAAATTCCAAAAAAAATTGGAAGAGTTAATCTTTGTCATGCGTTAAACACTGCTGGAGGAGTTCACTCAGAATTCACAATTGCAAAAGAAAAAGAAAATTCCTTTTATTTAGTTTCAGCAGGAGCATTTCAAAGATTAGATCATGATTGGATTCATAAATGGATGCCAAAAGATGGATCAGTGATTTATGAAAATTTAACTAATAGTATGGGTGTACTTGTTTTAGCAGGACCCAAATCAAGAGATATTCTCTCTAAAATTTCCAAGACTGATTTATCTAATGAAAATTTCCCTTGGCTATCATCAAAAAAAATTAATGTTGGTTTAGCTCCTAGTATCGCAATGCGTATGAATTTTGTTGGTGAACTCGGATGGGAATTACATCACCCAATTGAATATCAAAACCATATTTTTGATAAATTGATGGAAGCAGGAAAAGATCATGGACTTAAACCATTTGGAATAAGAGCGATGGAAAGCTTACGTGTTGAAAAAACATATAAATTGGTTGGTACAGAAATGTCTATAGAATACGCAGCTTTTGAGTCTGGGTTAGATAGATTTGTACATTTAAACAAAGGGAATTTTATTGGAAGAGATTCTCTCGTTAAATGGCAGCAAAATGGTTTTAAAAACAAAATGGTAACTTTAGAGGTTCATGATGTTGAAGATGCAGATGCATTGGGAAATAATCCAATTTATAATAATGGAAGAGTTATAGGTCGTGCGACAGGAGGTAACTATGGT
The DNA here is from genome assembly GCA_902612805.1 of uncultured Alphaproteobacteria bacterium. GTDB lineage: Bacteria > Pseudomonadota > Alphaproteobacteria > HIMB59 > CACPNW01. The sequence goes on from CACMEY010000001.1 coordinate 50,157, forward strand.
TTTAGAGTGAAAAAATCATTAGCTATTGGTATGGTAGATCCACAATTTGCTGACATTGGTCAAAAATTAGAAATGGATATATTAGATAAAAAATACAATGTAACTGTTATAGAGGATAGTCCTTATGATCCTAGAAATGAAAAACTAAAACAATAGTATGAAGTTACTTGTTACCGTAAAAAGAGTCATAGATTATAATGTTCAAATCAGGGTTAAAGCTGATGGTTCTGGAGTTGAAAAAGATAATGTAAAAATGTCTATGAATCCTCCTGATGAAAACGCAGTAGAAGAAGCTCTACGAATAAAAGAAGCTGGTAAAGCAGATGAGATTATAATTCTTTCTATAGGTAATGATAAAGCGAAAGAAACTATACGAACTGCATTAGCAATGGGAGCTGATAGGGGTATTCATATTAAAACAGACAATGATTTAGAACCCCTAGCTATTTCTAAAATAATTTCTAAAGTAGCTGAAGAAGAAAAACCCTCAATTATTTTAATGGGAAAACAGGCAATAGATGATGACTCTAATCAAACCGGTCAAATGACATCTGCTTTACTTAATTGGCCTCAGGCTACATTTGCATCTAAAATTGAAATTGATGGGCAAAATGCAATCGTTACTAGAGAAATAGATGAAGGGTTAGAAAGAATAAAAGTGTCTATACCATTTGTAGCATCATGTGATCTTCGACTGAATGAACCTAGATATGCTTCTTTACCAAATATAATGAAAGCAAAGAAAAAACCAATTGATACAAAAGAAGCATCTTCACTTGGTATAAATATAGAACCTAGAATTAAACAAATAAAAGTAGAAGAGCCGCCTGTCAGACAAAAAGGAATTATGGTAAGTGATGTTGTTGAATTGGTTCAAAAACTTAAACATGAGGCAAAAGTTATATGACAATATTAGTATTAGCAGAGCATAATAATATAGATATCAAATCATCAACCTTAAATACTATATCTGCAGCATCACAAATAGACCAAGATATCCATGTTTTGGTAACAGGCCATGAATGTGAAGAGTTAGCTAAAAATATCTCTAAATGTGAAAAAGTTGCAAAAGTATATTTAGCAAATAATGAAAAACTTAAAAACCCAATTGCTGAAAATATCGAGCCTATCGTTGTATCTTTGGCTAATAATTATTCCCATATAATGGCACCTGCAACAACTTTTGGAAAAAATATTTTTCCTAGAATTGCCGTTAAACTAGATATTGCACAAGTTAGTGATGTTATAAAAATTATAAGTTCTGATACTTTTATGAGGCCAATTTATGCTGGTAACGCTATTGCTACAGTTAAATCAAATGACAAAATTAAAGTAGTAACGGTAAGACCAACATCTTTTGATCCTGTAGAAACTAGCGGCGGAAAAGAACAGGTCGAAAATATTTCTTTTGATAATGATAGTGGCAGTGTTGAATTTATAGATAGAGAAGAATCTCAATCTGAAAGACCAGAGCTAAGTACTGCTCGAGTTGTGATATCCGGTGGCAGAGGATTACAAAGTGCCGAAAATTTTAAACTTTTAAATGAAATAGCAGATAAGCTTAATGCGGCAGTTGGAGCATCTCGTGCTGCTGTAGATGCTGGTTATGTTTCTAATGATTATCAAGTTGGGCAAACTGGCAAAGTAGTTGTCCCAGATTTGTATATTGCCGTCGGAATTTCTGGTGCAATACAGCACTTAGCGGGTATGAAAGAAAGTAAGGTAATTGTTGCAATCAATAAAGATGAAGAAGCACCAATATTTAATGTCGCTGACTATGGATTAAACGCTGATTTATTTGAGGCATTGCCTCAATTATCTTCTGAACTAGATAAATTAAATACTATTCAACAATAAATTAATTTATTACAATAAATAAAATGGAAGTAGAACGCGAGTCAATGGACTATGATGTTGTAGTGGTAGGTGCTGGTCCATCAGGCCTTTCAACTGCAATTAAACTAAAACAGCTGAACCCAGAAATTAATGTTTGTGTATTAGAAAAGGGATCAGAGGTAGGAGCCCATATTTTAAGTGGTAATGTGTTTGAAACAAGAGCACTCGATGAATTAATACCTGATTGGAGAGTTAAAGACTCACCAATTAAAACTAAAGTAACAAAAGAAAAGTTTTTATTCTTATCTAAGAAAGGCTCGTTAAATTGGCCTACATGGCTTCTTCCTAGTGTACAAAAAAATCATAAGAATTATATCATTAGTCTTGCAAATTTATGTAGATGGCTAGCAAGTGAAGCTGAAAGTTTAGGAGTAGAAATTTTTCCAGGATTTGCAGCATCTAAAATATTATATTCAGATGATGATAATGTAATTGGTGTTCAAACAGGTGATATGGGTATTGATAAAGATGGTAACAAAAAAGATAGTTTTGAACCAGGTATTAATATTAAGGCTAAAGTAACAGTCTTTGCTGAGGGTTGTAGAGGTCATTTAGGAAAAGAATTAATTAAAAAATATAATTTATCAAAAGATAAGTCACCACAACAATACGGAATTGGGTTTAAAGAAATTTGGGAAGTAGATGAAAGTCAGCATGAGGAAGGTCTTGTCATGCATACTGCGGGATGGCCATTAGATAATGCAACTTATGGTGGCAGTTTTTGTTATCATGCTGAAAATAAACAAATATTTTTAGGATACGTAATCGGTCTTGATTATAAAAATCCATATTTATCCCCTTATGATGAATTTCAAAAATTTAAAACTCACCCAGTAATTAAGAAAATTCTCACTAATGGAAAACGTATTGCTTATGGAGCAAGAGCACTTATTGAAGGTGGTATTCAAAGTTTACCTAAAATGTATATGCCGGGCGCATTACTAGTTGGGTGTGACGCAGGCACTTTAAATATGCCAAAGATTAAAGGTTCACATACTGCAATGAAAAGTGGAATTATAGCTGCTGAAACGATTAATGATTATTTAAGTAAATCTTTACCTCTTGCAGCATATGAAGATAAATTTAAACGTTCATGGCTTTATAAAGAATTGTTTGCTGCAAGGAATGTAAAACCTAGTTTTAATTGGGGACTAATACCTGCAATAATATTTACAGGAATTGATCAAATAATATTTAGAGGCAAGCTTCCTTTTACTCTAAAACACAAACATGCTGATCATGAAGCTTTACAATTAGCAAAAGATTCAAAAAAAATAGATTATCCAAAATATGATGGAATATTTACTTTTGATAAAACTAGTTCCGTGTATTTGACTGGAACTAACCATGAAGCTGATCAGCCAGTGCATTTACAGTTAAAGGATAAGGAATTACCAATAAAATTTACTTTAAATGCTTATGATGAGCCATCTCAAAGATATTGTCCTGCTGGTGTATATGAGATTGATAAGACAGATAGTCAAAATCCTAAATTTGTAATTAATGCACAAAACTGTATTCATTGTAAAACATGCGATATTAAAGAACCATCACAAAATATAAATTGGGTTGTACCAGAAGGTAGTGGGGGGCCAAATTATGCAAATATGTAATATATTTGAAAAATACTTATTTTATTTAAATTAATTCATTTTCATTATGAATAAAAATAAAATCGTATTTACTTTTGCAACTGCGGAAGTAAATTTTATTGGCCAAATATTTATTAAGATTACTGAATTATTAACAGGAAAATTAAAATTAAAAAAATTATATGATGAATATTTATCTGAAAATAGACCTCCCGAGCTTTTTTGGGATGATGCAGTAGATAAATTAAATTTTAATTTAATAACTAATTTTCAGGATGGCAGTTACATTCCAAAAAAAGGAAAATTAATTGTTATAGCAAATCATGCTTTTGGAGTTGCTGATGGCGTATCCATATGTTCAGCAATTTCAAAAGTAAGACAAGATTATAAAATGGTTACACATAAAGTCTTAAGGCAAGCAGAGGCAGTAAAAGATAAAATATTACCAATTGATTTTAATGAAAATAGAGAAGCTCTAATAACTAATATTAATACACGTAAAGAAGCTGAAAAAGTTTTGCATAATGAAGGTGTTTTAGTTCTTTTTCCTTCTGGAACGATAGCAACTAAACAAAACTTAAAAAAAAATACAAAAGCTGACGATGGTGAGTGGAAACAATGGGTATCGAAACTAGTTCTTAAAACTAAAAGCCCTGTGTTACCAATTTTTTTTGACGGTCAAAATAGTCAACTTTACCACATTGCTAATAAAATCGGACAAACATTTAGATATTCTTTGTGTATGTATGAACTGAAAAGAAAGATAGGTGATGATATCTATATGTACTTTGGTTCACTTATACCTTACGAAAACCTTGTAAAAATTGGAGATATCAAAAAAATTACTCAGTACTTAAGGTCAACCACATATTCTTTAGATCCACAATTTAATAATTAAATATTTATTTTTTAGACTTACCGTTTTATAGGGTTCGTATGGTAGGTTTTGTTGGTTTACAAGCAAGAAGAAGAAGAAGAAACAGAATCTTACTAGTCATTTCAATTATATTTATCTTTGGTATTTTTTTGTATTTGCCTTCTTTAGATTTTTCAACTGATCAAACTGAGCCACCTATTGAAATCATTCCTAGTAATGTTGTTGATGAATCAAGTTTACGATCTGAAATAGAAAAACTTAAACTTGAGATATTTCAAAAAAATCAGCGATTAAAATTTAGAGATGATCAAATAAAAAACTTACGTGAAGAAATAAGCGATTTAAATGAATCATTCGATACAATTAAGAATGATTATGAACAATCTCTAAACAATATATCAGATCTAGAAAATAACACATTAGAAAATAATTCGGAAAGTATTGAGAAACTTAGCAAACTTGAAAATAAAATAACTGAATTAAATAAACAATTGTCAAAATACGAGGATCTTGTTCAAAAATTAGAAATAGAATTAGAAAGTTCTGCATCAACTGAAGATATGGAAGAAGTAAATATTGAAAATTCAATACTAAAATCAGAACTTAGACAAATCGAACAAAAAAATCGTAGTTTTGAAAATGAATTAAATGAGCTAAAAAAAATAATTAAAAATAAAGATAAAGAAATAGAAGATTTAATTTATTTAAAAGATTCCCAACATCATGGTTGATTATTTATTTTTCTTTCTGAATAAATAGGGCTCTTCAAAATCCCCAATCCACATACCTTTTTTTTCTTGTTTTGCTTCTTTTTCTTCTTCAACATAATCTTTTGAATAATAGCGATATGCTATTGCCCATCCATTCAGAACCATTTCACTATTTAAATCTAAATTATCTTTATAGCAGATTCCAATAAATCTATTATATCGATCCTTACCTTGTGTTATGCACTCAATTTTATTATTCCCAATTAATTCTTTTAAGAATTTTGTTGATTCCAAACCACAATTCCAGACTTTGCTATTTTTATTACATGTTTGATTTGTTTCAGGTGCATCAATAGCATGCAGTCTTATTTTATTTTTGTTAATATGTATAGTATCACCATCAATTACTTTTGCTTTTCCAAATATAGTTTTACCAAATGATACTGTGCTTAAAGAAATCAAGATAAAAAATAAATTAAATATTAAGATTCTTACTACCATCAACTAATAAATCATAAACATATTTTGCATGTGATCTGTTTAAATGTAAATCTAGTGAAGTCTCTTCTTTATCAGTATTATTTCTAATAAAAAGTATTGGAATTTTTATAAATATAGTTTGAGCTACAGAAAAATTAGTTTCCAAAATTTTTTCTAAGTTGGCTACAAGAAACTTAGAAAGTAAAATAAAAACTTTTTCCCCTTCAAGGCGTAAAACAGTTTTATTAAATGAAACATCAGTTATCGCTGTTTTTTCTGGATTGAGTTTAGATTCTAGTAAAGAAATAATTTTATCTTTCTCATTTTCTGGTGTTTCAACTAACCATTCATTAGGACCAAGCCACATAATGCTGATATTATTATTAAAAATTCTAACGTTTGGCTCAATTGGCAAAACAAGATTTAATACTGAGCCTATATTTTTCATGAATTCTTTATCTGAACTTTTACCTCGTATATTTATTTTACCTGATAAAGCTCTTTCTTCTATTGTTACTCCATTGTAATTTTTTTTATTTATATTCAAAACATTACTGTAACTTAAACTCATTGATTAACCCTTTGATTTTCAGGATCAATAAATATTGGACTAGTTATTTCAACCTCAATATTTTCATTTTCCATTGGAGCAATTAAAACACTTCCTTTTTTTTTAAGACCACCTTTAATTAAAGCTAAAGCAAAAGAACTTTTTAAATTAGGTGAATAGTAACTAGAGGTCACGTGGCCAACCATTTTCATAGGTAGGGCAGTTATTTCTTCGACCAATTGAGATCCTTCTTCAAGAATTTTTTTTGGATCTTTAGTTTTTAATCCAACCAGTTGTTTCCTATCTTTTTTAATAGTATCACTTCTATATAATGCTCTTTTACCAATAAAATCATATTTCTTCTTACTAACTATCCAGTCCATATCCAGATCTATTGGTGTCACTGATCCATCTGTTTCTTGACCAACAATAATAAAACCTTTTTCAGCACGAAGTACATGCATTGCTTCAGTACCATACGGCGTAATATTAAATTCTTTACCTTTATCTATACAAAGTTCCCAAAGATTTTTAGCATAGCCAGATGGAACATTTATTTCGTAACACATTTCACCTGTAAAACTTATACGCATGACTCTACATTTTATTCCGTCAATATTTATATTCTTAAAACTCATATGAGGAAAATTTTCTTTTGAGAAATCAAAATCTGGTAATAGTTTTTGCATTAATTTTTTTGAATTTGGTCCATTTAAGCTTATTGTTCCATAGTTCTCTGTTACTGATGTTAAATATACTTCTAACTCTGGCCATTCTGTTTGTAACCAATCTTCTAATTTTGACATTACTGATGCCGCATTTCCTGTAGTTGTTGACATGAGATAATGATACTCGTCTAATCTAGTTGTTACACCATCATCAATAACCATCCCATCGTCGCCTAACATTACACCGTATCGACATTTTCCAATTTCTAATTTTGACCAAGAATTTGTGTAAATTCTATTTAAGAATTCGCTTACATCTCTTCCCTTAATATCTATTTTACCAAGCGTTGATGCATCTAATATCCCTAGACTATCTCTAGTTGCTTTTACTTCTCTATTTAAAGCAGACTGAAAACTTTCATTTCTTTGAGGATAATACCAGGCTCTTTTCCATTGACCTACATCTTCAAATAAAGCTTCATTATCAATATGCCATTGATGCATTGGACTTGTTCTCTCTAAATCAAAAAATTCTTTAATATGACGTCCAGCAATTGCTCCAAATGTTACTGGCTTATAGGGTAAACGAAATGTTGTTGTACCTAATTCGGAAATTTCAGTATTTGTTAACTCTGATATTATTCCAAGTGCATTAACATTACTGGTCTTGCCTTGATCAGTTGCCATTCCTGTAGTTGTATATCGTTTGACATGTTCAATGGATTGAAAACCCTCTTTTAAAGCTAGTTTAATATCTTTTGCTGTTACATCGTTTTGAAAATCTACAAACATTTTTGTTCTTGAGATACTGTTCTTTGATGTAATCCAAACATTTTCGTGTTTGTCCTGCTTTAGATCATCTGATTTGTAATTTACTTCGCCAAGTTCATTTTGCTGATTATCATTTAAATATTTATTAGTATCTTCTTGAGTTTTTAATAATATTTCATTTAAATTATAATCACCATTACAACTTCCAACACACAATGTATCTTGATAAACTTCATTAGGAATAAAACTTCCATCTACATCTCTAAATTTGAGTTTTCCTTTTGATTGAGTAAATAAATGAACAGTAGGAGTCCAACCACCAGCAATTGCTAAAAGATCGCATTTAATATTAATAGAAGATTTTTCATTATTGTTTTCAGTTTTTATTTTTCTTAATTTAACTTCTCTAATTTTTAATCTTCCAACAGTATCACTAATTTCATAACCTTTTAGTATAGTAATACCTAATTTATTTGCTTTTTTAGGGTAATATCCATCACTACTATCTCTGGTATCGACAATACCCTCTACTTTTATACCTTGTTCAAAAAAATCTATTGCAGTTTCATAGGCACTATCATTGTTTGTAAAAAAAACTAAATTTTTTCCAGGTGCAACTCCATACTTATTTAAGTATTTTTTCGCACTGTTAGAAAGCATAATTCCAGGCCTGTCATTATTGTTAAATATTATTGGTCGTTCAATTGCGCCAGTTGCTAAAATAACTTTCTTTGATCTAATTTTCCAAATTCTTTCTTTAATATCATTTTTTTTATTTAAACCTTTTTCTGGATCAATTTCTTGCACTGCTAGTAATAAATTATAATTCAAGTATGCAAAACAAGTTGTATTTTTAACTATTTTTACATTTGAATTTTTAGAAAGTTTATCAATTAATTTATTTTTCCATTCATTAATCGGTAAATTATCAATTTTAATGTCTTGATTTTTTGTGGATAAAATTTCACCACCGAGATCCTCTTCTTGCTCAACTAGTAAAACTTTATAATTTTTATTCGCTGCAATTTCTGCTGAAATTAATCCACTCACTCCTGCTCCAACAATTAGAACATCAGAATGATAATGAAAATGTTCGTATTTGTGGGGATCATCCTTTTTTGGAGATTTACCAAGTCCTGCAGCGTGTCTTATAAAAAACTCATATGCTTTCCAAAACTTTGGCGGCCACATAAAGGTCTTATAATAAAACCCTGCGGGAAAAAATGGGGATAGTAAATCATTTATAGCGCCAGCATCAAATTTCACTGACGGCCAATTATTTTGACTAAAAGCTTTTAACCCATCATATATTTGGACTTCAGTTACTCTTCTATTAGGTTCGGTATATTCTTTGGTCTCAAGCTGAACTATTCCATTAGGTTCTTCACTACCTGCGGTATAAATACCCCGCGGTCGATGATATTTAAAACTTCTTCCAACTAAGTGAACATCATTTGCAAGAAGTGCAGAAGCCAGAGTGTCACCTTCAAATCCAAAATATTCTTTATTATCAAAATAGAACCTAACAGACTTATTATTTTCTAGATTTTTATTATTTTTGTATCGCATCTTTATTTTTAAAACCTATCTTTTTTCGATGTTGATAAATTCCCTGATCCAATACTTGGCTCACCTGAAGGAGTAGCTGGAATATTTGCTTTTAATATGGGAGGAGCTTCTCCCATTTTATATACTTCAAGAATTTCATCGGTTGCTGTATTTCTTGCTAAATTAAACCATTGTCTACATCCATATTCATGGTTCCATCTTTCATAATGAATACCTTTTTCGTTCTTTCGCAAGAATAAATATTCTGCCCATTGATCATCAGAGAGTTCAGGAGGATTTTTTGGTCTTGCAATATGCGCTTCACCACCACAAGAAAATTCAGCTTGATCTCTTTCTCCACAGTATGGGCAATTTATTAAAAACATGATTTAATGTGCTACGGCTGCTGCACCATGTTCATCAACTAATTCACCGCTAGAAAATCTATTTATTGTAAAAGGAGCATTTAATTCATGTGCTTGATCATTAGCTATAGTGTGAGCAAATACCCAACCTGAACCTGGCGTTGCTTTAAAACCACCAGTCCCCCAACCACAATTAAAATATAATCCATTTATGTGCGTCTTACTGATAATGGGGCTTGCATCAGGACAAATATCTACAATTCCTCCCCAATGACGAAGCATTTTCATTCTAGAAAATATTGGAAACAATTCAACTATTGCCATTAATGTATCTTCAACAATGTTAAAGCCACCTCTTTGAGTATATGAAGTGTATCCATCTGTTCCAGCACCAATAACTAGTTCTCCTTTATCTGACTGCGATACATACGCATGAATTGTATTGGACATTACTACAGTATCAATGACTGGTTTTACTGGCTCTGAAACTAGTGCTTGTAATGGTTTACTCTCCAAAGGTAATTTGATACCCGCCATATTGGCAATAACACTGGTATGCCCTGCAGCAGCTATTCCAATTTTATTTGAATTAATGGATCCTTTTGTTGTTTCAATACCAGTTACATTTCCATTTTTTACATTAATACCAGTTACTTCACAATTTTGAATTATATCAACTCCCATTTCATCAGCTCCTCTTGCATAACCCCATGCAACAGCATCATGTCTTGCAGTTCCTGCTCTTCTTTGGAGCGTTGCTCCTAAAACAGGATATCTAATGTTTGGTGAAGTATTTATTATTGGACAAAATTCTTTAACTTTCTTTGTATCAAGCCATTCACAATCGATATCATTTAGTCTGTTTGCATGCCATCGTCTTTTTAATTCTCTTACATCATGAAGATTATGAGCAACATTCAAAACCCCTCTTTGAGAAAACATTACGTTGTAATTTAATTCTTGAGACATACCTTCCCAAAGTTTTAATGCATGCTCATATAAAGCTGCACTTTGATCCCATAAATAGTTTGATCTAATTATAGTGGTATTTCGCCCTGTATTCCCACCGCCTATCCAACCTTTTTCAATTACTGCAATATTATTAATTCCATGGTTTTTTGCTAAATAGTAAGCAGTAGTTAAACCGTGTCCACCACCACCGATAATTATTGCATCATAACTTTTTTTTGGCTCAGGACTATTCCACGTCTTTTGCCAATTCTCATGATGATTTAAAGCATTTCTAGCAATAGATAGAAATGAGTATTTATTTTTATTAAACATTATAACTCTTTATAGCAGTTTTAAAAAAGACCTTCAATTTCTCCATGGTCATTTAGCTTTATCGAATTTGCCGCAGGAACACTTGGTAGACCTGGCATGGTCATAATATCACCGCAAACAACTACTATAAATTCTGCTCCTGATGACAATCTTACCTCTCTAATAGGTAAAACGTGGCCAGTAGGGGCACCTTTTAAATTAGGGTCAGTTGAAAAACTATATTGAGTCTTTGCAATGCAAACAGGTAATTTGCCAAATCCTTTAGTTTCAAAATCCTTCAATTGTTGACGTACTTTCGTGTCTGCCACAACTTCACTTGCGTGATAAATCTCTTGTGCAATTTTTTCTATTTTTTTGAATAGAGTTAAATCATCTTCATATAAAAATTTAAATGTATTCTTATTGTCTTCACAAATATCTATTACATTTTGAGCTAATTCAGTTGCACCATCACCACCATCGGACCAGTGAGTACACATAGAGGCCTTGACTCCTTGAGTTGTACAAAAACTTAGAACGGCATCAACTTCAGCTTTAGAATCAGTGACAAAATGATTAATAGCAACAGTTACTGGTAATCCAAATTTTCTAACATTATTAATATGTCTTTCTAGATTTACTAAACCTTTTTTAAGAGCATTTACATTTTCATTTTTTAAATCTTCTTTTGAAACATCTCCATGCATTTTTAGTGCTCTAATTGTAGCTACCAAAACCACACAATCAGGTTTTAAATTTGATTTTCTACATTTTATATCAAGGAATTTTTCTGCTCCTAGATCAGCTCCAAAGCCTGCTTCAGTTACAACGTAATCACTTAATTTTAAACTAGCTTTAGTTGCAATTACAGAATTGCAACCATGAGCAATATTTGCAAATGGTCCACCATGAATTATAGCAGGATTATTTTCTAACGTTTGTGTTATGTTGGGCCTAATGGCATCTTTTAATAATACTGTCATTGGACCTTCTGCCTTTAAATCTTTTGCATAAATAGCTTTTTTGTCTCGTGTATAAGCAATAGTTATATTTCCAATTCTCTCTTCAAGATCTTGTAAATCTTTTGCTAAGCAGAAAATTGCCATTATCTCCGATGCAACAGTAATATCAAAACCATCTTGTCTAGGATATCCATTTGCAACTCCTCCTAAATCAACAACAATAGATCTTAGTGATCTATCATTCATATCCATTACTCTCTTCCAAACAACCCTTCTAACATCAATATTTAATTTATTTCCCCAGTAGATATGATTATCAATCAATGCAGAAAGTAAATTATGAGCAGATGTAATTGCATGAAAATCTCCAGTAAAATGTAAATTAATTTGCTCCATTGGTACTACTTGAGCATAGCCTCCACCAGCTGCACCACCTTTCATACCGAATGATGGTCCAAGACTCGGCTCTCTTAAACAAACTATCGATTTCTTTCCTAGTTTATTAAGACCATCACTTAATCCAACAGAAGTTGTAGTTTTACCTTCTCCTGCTGGTGTTGGAGTTATTGCTGAGACTAGAACAAGTTTACCATCTTTATTTTTATTAAGTGACTCTATGTACTCCAAGTTTATTTTTGCTATATGACGACCCATGGGACTGAAGGCTTCAGGTGTGTCTGGTACATCAAGCCCTTTTAGAATTTCACTAATAGGTTTCATTTTAGCTTTTCTTGCTATTTCAATATCTGACATGAGACTCCTTAATTATTAGATTCTTAATCTATAAATTAACTTAAATATCAAACAACTTTTGTTTTATTAAAAGATAAAAAAATTGTGAAGAAGCTAATTTAACTCGAATTTCTGTTTATTATTATAAGAAAAATTTGAGTTATTAAATTGATTTAACCACTCTGATGTTTTTTTCATACCACCAAACGCATAGAAGTGTATTTTTTCAAGTTTAGAGTCTTTGTTTATTTCGCTATGTTCAGCAAGATCATAAATTAATTTGTCAGGAGTGCTCAATGTTGCAAGTTTAGTTAAGTTAAAAGCCTGTTTTGTAATAAATCTTAAAGAATTTCCAATACCGCAAGTCCTTGCATAATTTACTAATGTTTTAATAGAGGCAGGACCTGGTATTCCAGCGTGGATTGGTAATTTATTTCCAATTTTTGCTAAGTGTTTTTCCCAGTTGATTAAAGATTTAGCTTCAAAAAAAAATTGTGTTGCTAAGTACATTTTAAAATCAACATTTTTTGCAAAATCATTCTTCTGTTTAATTGCTAAATCTAAATTTTCATTTGAAATATCTGGGCTTCCTTCGGGATGTCCAGCCACACCTACAAATTGATAATTATATTTTGAAAGAAAATCTGTTTTTAAAACATCAATTGAGGAAGAGATTTCGCCAGCTTGATTTCCACCACCACCAATAATTAAAATTTTTGAACACCCAGATTCATTTGCAAGTTCGCCAATATATTTTTCTAAGTCATTTTTATTTACAATAGTTCTCGCAGGCAAATGAGGTATAACATCATAACCTTCTAATTTTAATTTTTTTGCCGTTCTAATAACATTTTTTGAATTTTCATCTGGTAAATAAGTTATATAAACGTCATGATTTTTATTGAGAAATTCAGAAAAGCCTCCATATTTTTCGTAAACATTTGGAGTTGTTTCTATAGAATAACTATTGAGAAAATTTTTAACAATATTAATGGTTTCATTAGACATAAATTTTTAAAGTTTTTTATATTAATTAGATAAATGAACAACAAGTACTTTACTATAATTACTTTTTATCAATTCAAAATAATTAAAGATAAAAATGATATCATTACTAAACTTAAAGATTTTTGCAAATTTAATAAAATAAAAGGTACAATATTGATTGCTAATGAAGGCATTAATGGAACAATAGCTGGCTTAGAAAAAAACATAAATTCTTTCATTCTATATCTTGAAAATTTTAGTTTTGAGAAACTTAATCTTAAACGATCAAAATATAAATATATGCCTTTTCAAAAACTAAAAATTAGAAATAAAAATGAAATAGTCACGCTCAGAACCAAATTTGCTGATCCTACAAAAATATCTGGAAAAAAAGTTAAATACAATGAATGGAATCAACTAATTCAAGACAAAGACACTATTGTGATTGATGTAAGAAATGAATTTGAGGTTAAAATAGGATCTTTTGAAGGGGCAATTAATCCAAAAACTAAAAGTTTCACTGACTTTAAATCTTTTGTTCAAAAAAAACTAAATAAGTCAAAAGACAAAAAAATTGCAATGTTTTGCACTGGAGGTATAAGGTGTGAAAAGGCTTCATCATATATGATGATGAAGGGTTTTAAAAATGTTGCTCAGTTAGACGGAGGTATACTAAAGTATTTAGAAAAAACTCCAAGAAAAGACTCAATGTGGAATGGTGAATGTTTTGTATTTGATGGAAGAGTATCTTTGAAAAATGAATTAAAAGATGGAACTTACAAACTTTGTCATGCTTGTCGGTTACCCATTAGTATTAAAGATACTTATACTAAATATTATGAACCCGGTGTATCTTGTCATAATTGTTTTGATAAAACATCTGAAGAAAAGAAAAAAAACTTACTTGAAAGAAATAAACAAATTAAACTTGATAAAAAAAGAGGAAATTTTAACCGTTTTATTAAGCAGTCAATTTTCGATTATGAATAAATAATACTTTATTTCATATAATTATTCTGTATAGACACCTCATGGCAAAAAAAACTTCTTTCGCTCTTAAACAACTAGTACCTGAAGAAAATCCAAAAACAGGAACTAAGTATATTGTAAGAAAACCAACAAAAGGATTGAAAGTTGCTGAAAAGCTTCGAATGAAAAAATATGATCCTGTGTTAAAAAAACACGTTTGGTTCGTAGAGAAAAAAATGCCTCCTCATAGTAAATAATAGATTTACCTCTTTAATTTATTCTAAATTAACATAATTTAAACTCATGGTAGCCACTTATGGAATTCATTGGTTTAGACAAGATTTGCGATTACAAGAAAATCCATCTTTATTGTCACTTTCAAAAAAAGTTGAACAGATAATTCCAATTTATATTTTAGATTTAAATCAAAGAATTGGATCAACATCCAAATGGTGGTTAGAAAAATCCTTAATTAGTTTATATGACTCAATACAAAAACATAATGGCAAACTAAATATATTTGCTGGTGATCCAGAGAAAATTATATCTTCAATACTAAAGAATTCAAATGTTAAATATGTATCCTGGAATAGACTATATGATCCATATTCAATTAAAAGAGATACTAAAATTAAATCTATAGTTACCTCATCTAAAATAGAATGCGACTCTCATAAAGGATATCTTTTAAATGAACCTTGGAATATTAAAAATAAAAGTGGAACCTTTTTTAAAGTATTTACCCCTTACTGGCGACATTGTGATGAACTACTAAAACTAAAAGATCTTAAATTTAAAAATACAAAAATAAGATACGCAAATTCAAAATTTAAAAATGAAATAACTATACAAGATTTAAATCTAACAAACAAAAAAGAGAAATGGATCAAAAAAATTGAAAAATATTGGATACCTGGTGAAAGTAATGCAAAATTACAATTAAAAAAATATATTTCGCAAAAAGCAAATAACTATTCGGTTGGAAGAGATAGACCCGATAAAGATTTAACTTCAAAATTATCACCTTATCTTCATTTTGGAGAAATATCAGCTTTGGAAGTTTATGATACCGTAAATATTGAAAAAAAAATTGATCCTGAAAATAAAAAAAAATTTCTTGCTGAACTTGGCTGGAGAGACTTTTCTTATAATCTTTTATTTCATTATCCAGATATGACTCATAAACCTATACAAAGTAAATTTAATAAATTTCCATGGATTAAAAATGCTAAAAATTTATCATTATGGCATAATGGTAAAACTGGTATTCCAATTGTTGATGCTGGAATGAGACAATTATATAAAACAGGCTGGATGCATAATAGAGTAAGAATGATTGTAGGCTCGTTTCTAACAAAAAATTTATTGTTACATTGGAAAAATGGAGAAGAGTGGTTTTTTGATACTTTAGTTGATGCTGACGTTGGGTCTAATTCTGCAGGTTGGCAATGGATATCAGGTTGTGGTGCTGATGCAAGTCCATATTTTAGAATTTTTAATCCAATATTGCAGGGTCAAAAATTTGATCCAGATGGTGATTATGTAAAAGAATTTGTTCCTGAGTTGAATAATATTCCAAAAAAATATATTCATAATCCTTGGGAGATGTCTATGGAGGATCAAAAGAAATATAATTTTGAGATTGGTACTTCATATCCAGCACCAATTGTAGATTTAAAAGAAACAAGAAATAGAGCACTATCAGCGTTTAAAACTATTAGTTGATGTGAGAGAAAAAATAGCAATTATTGGTTCTGGTATTTCAGGAATAAGTGCAGCTTACCTTTTGTCTTCTAAATATGATGTTTATCTATTTGAAAAAAATAATAGATTGGGCGGACATACAAGAACTATCTATGTTGAAGAATCAACAAAGACAATCCCAGTCGACACAGGGTTTATTGTATTCAATGAAAATAATTATCCTGATTTAACAAATTTTTTTAAATTACTTGATGTGAAATGCAAAAATTCAGATATGTCTTTTGCTGTCTCAAATCAAGATCCTCAAATTGAATATAGTGGCAAAAATATCTTTTCTCTTTTTGCTAATTTTAGAAATGTGTTTTCTTTTAATTTTTTTAAAATGTTATTTGAAATAAGAAAACTTTATTTATTATGTAATAGCTTGAATGTTAGTGATTTAGAGCAAACTAAAACCTTAAATGATTTTTTAAAAACTAATAATTTTTCAACATACCTAATAAATTATCATATTTTACCTATGATATCATCTATATGGTCAAGCAATATAAGTGATGTAAAAAATTTTCCTCTCATAACATTCATTAATTTTTTTAAAAATCATGCTTTATTTAATTTAAAAAAAAGACCTCAATGGAAATATGTAGAAGGGGGAAGTAACGAATATATAAAAAAAATTATTAATAAAAATGTTTTTGAGTATGAAACAAATTTCAAAATTAAAAAAATTATTAGAGAAAATAGTAAAATTAAAATAGAAGATGAGAAAAATAATATATTAGAATTTCATAAGGTAATATTCGCAACCCATGCAAATCAAGTATTGGATATTTTGGAAAAACCAACAAAAGAAGAAGTAAAAATATTTTCACAATTTAAATATTCAACTAACTCAGCAATACTTCACTCCGATCACTCTTTAATGCCTAAATCAAAAATTGCTTGGTCAAGTTGGAATTTTTTAAATAAGCCATCATCTTCTAAATTTACTTTAACTTATTGGATGAATTTCTTGCAAAAATTACCAACTAAACAAAATTATTTTGTAACTGTTAATCCATATAAAAAGCCTAAAAATATAATTAACGAAACAACATTTAATCATCCGATATATACTACTGATACTATTTTAGCTCAAAAAAATGTTATGGAAATTCAGGGAAAGAATAATACATTTTTCTGTGGAGCTTACCTTGGATATGGTTTTCATGAAGACGGCATTCAATCATCTTCTTATATTTGTAAATTATTAAATTGTGATTTACCTTGGAAGAGAGAGAAAAATTTTTATAATAGATTGCAAATTAATTTTAAATGATTTCTCAAATACTATTATCTAGCATTATACATAAAAGATTTATTCCATTCAAACACACATTGAAATATGAGGTACCAAGTCTTTTTATTAATTTGGATAATATTGATCAATTAAATAAAAACTATAAACTTTTTTCATTAAACTCTTTTAATCTTTTTTCTATTTATGAAAATGATCATGGATATAGAGACAAAAGGTCAATAAAGACATTTGTAAAAGATTCCCTCTCTAAATTTAATATTAAATATAAACATCTTAATATAATGATATTATGTTTTCCAAGAATTTTGGGATATGTATTTGATCCCTTATCAATTATATATTGTTATGATGATAAAAAATTAATATCTATTTTCTATGAAGTCAAAAATACGACTAATGAACAACATACCTATATTTTTAAAGGAAATGTAAATTTTGAAGATTTTAAATTATCTCATGAATGTGCAAAGCAGTTTTATGTATCCCCATTTATAGAAATGGAGGCAAATTATAAATTTTTTAATCGAATGCAAAAAGATAAAATAAATATTAATATTGATCTTTATGATAAAAATAATAAAAAAGTTCTAACAGCTACCCAGCACGGCAAATTTATAGATTTTAATTCAAAAAATATGTTTAAATTTTTATATTATAATCCACTTTTTGGTTTTAAGGTAATGGCTGGAATTCTTTATGAGGCTTTAAAAATAATTTACAAAGGTGGTAAATATTATGCACGAAAAAAGAAGCCAAATGATACAGTGAGTTTTGAAGGTAATTTTTAAATGAATTTTTTTAAAACAAATTTTGATAAAACTGTCGAAAAATTATTAGTAAACTTTTTATCTAAAATTCGATATGGAAAATTAACAGTTCAATTTCCTACTGGCGAGGAGAGAGTGTTTGTAGGAAAAAAAGAGGATATATCTGCAAGTATTAAAATTCATAATTATAATTTTCTAAATTTAATTTTTAAAAAAGGTTCTGTAGGTTTTGCAGAAGCCTATATGAATGGTTACTTTTCAAGCGCCGATTTAACTAATTTATTACTACTTTCTCACAAAAATGAGAGTTATTTTTTACAAAGTATAAATACTAATATTTTTTTTGCTACTTTTGCTAAATTAAAACATTTTTTAAATAACAATTCAAAATCACAGAGTAAAAAAAACATTAAATATCATTATGATTTAGGAAATAATTTTTACGAAAAGTGGTTAGATAAAACCATGACCTATTCTTCTGCTCTTTTTGATAATAAGAATACCAATTTATCGGATGCACAATTTAACAAATATAGAAAGATTGCTGAAACTTTATCATTAGACTCAAATTCTAAAACTTTAGAAATTGGATGTGGATGGGGTGGGTTTTCATCATTTGTAGCGAAAAATTACAATTGTTCAGTTGATGCTATAACAATTTCTAAGGAACAATATGAATATGCTTCTGAAAAAATTCAAAATGAAGGTTTGTCTGAAAAAGTATCAGTTATATTCAGAGATTATAGGGATATCAAAAAAAAATATTCAAATATTGTTTCAATTGAAATGTTTGAAGCAGTTGGGAAGAAATACTGGCATAATTACTTTGATACAATTCGTAATTCTCTCAACGATAGCGGTATGGCTGCACTACAAGTCATAACAATTGATGAACAAAAGGCTAAAGATTATCAAAACAGACCAGATTTTATTCAACAATATATTTTTCCTGGTGGCATGCTTCCAACTAAAAAACAATTTGAATATTCAGCAAAACACGTTGGGTTAAGATGTATTGAAAAATTAAGTTTTGGAGGTTCTTATGCAAAAACACTAAAAATGTGGAATAAACAATTTCAAAAATCTTGGAATGATTTATCAAAGTTTGGCTTCGATATTAAATTTAAAAGAATGTGGGAATTTTATTTATCGTATTGTGAAACAGGTTTCTCAAATAGTTCTACTGACGTTTCTCATTTTTTAATTCAAAAATAGAAATGCAAAAACTAAAAGTATTTTTAGTCTTAACTGGCTATCAATTAACTTGGTTAGCCTGTGTATTTGGTGAAATAAAATTTTCAATTCCTATGCTGGGCATCTGGGTTGGAATTATTTTTCTACTAACTTATTTTTATTTTAACCAAAATAAAAAAAAATTTATTAAGATTTCATTTTTGATTTCAGTTCCAGGATATATTTTTGATACTTTATTAGTTTATTTCCAAATATATGATTTTGAAACAATTGCTAAACTTGGCACCTTGCCATTGTGGATGATTGTTTTGTGGTTAAGTTTTAGTACTCTTTTTGATGAAATTCTTACCTTTTTTAAAAGTTACAAAATTTTAGGAATAATTTTAAGTGGAGTTTTAGGACCTTTAACCTATTATCTTGGTGAACCCATCGGAGTTATAAAAATATATAACTTTCAGGTTTTTATTATTTCAATGATATTATTTTGGATGATCTTGATGATCTACTATCTAAATTACGTTGTAAAAAATAATTAGTTATCTTGATCTACTTTTTTTGTTCTAGTTCTATTTAAAGTTCTTTCTAGATCCTTATAAGTACATAAACCAACATCCATTGGACTTTTTGCCTCAAGAACTGCCTCTCTGTATGTACCATTTCTTATAGCCTCTACCGTATTTTTTGTTGAGCCGGTAAGTTTTGCAATTTGAGAACTACTTAATTCAGTCGGATATCTTTTTATAAGCCACAAAATAGCGTATGGCTTTTCTTGTCTTAAAGAAAGAGGTGTATATTTAGAGTCTTTTTTTCTTGGTGGTAAATCATCAATTACATCAGACTTAATAAGTTTCAAACGAGCTGCATTATCTTTTTCACATCTTTCAATTTCTTCTTTTGTCAATTGATTATTATCAATTGGATCATAACCTCTCATACCTACAGCAACTTCTCCATCAGCAATTCCTTGAACCTCTAATTCATGTAATCCACAGAATTCAGCTATTTGATCAAACGTTAAAGCTGTATTTTCTACTAACCATATCGCTGTTGCTTTTGGCATTAAAGGATATTTCATAAATGGCTCATATAATATAATCAAAAAATAATATATAACAAAATATGACTATGACAGATTTTTTTGAAGTTGATGAAAAACAAAAGACAGTTAAAATATTAAATTTGGATGATTTCGGTGTTGAGGATTTACAAAACTATATTTCTGAACTTCAAACTGAAATATTGAGAGTTGAAGATGAGATAAAAAAGAAGGAGAGTTTAAAACTTAATGCTGAAAAGTTTTTTAAATAATTATTTATTAATTTTTAAGCCTTTAAATCTTTTTTGGAATCTAGCTACCTGTCCTTCAGATTCATTAAGACCAGCTTTACCACCAGTCCAAGCAGGATGAGATTTAGGATCAATTTCTAGTTTAAGAGTATCACCTTCTTTACCCCAAGTAGATCTAGTTTTGAAAGTAGATCCATCAGTCATTACAACGTTTATTTCGTGATATTTAGGATGTATATCTTTTTTCATAAATTGCTTATATTTATATAGACTTCAAAGTAAAGTAAGTTTTTGAACTAGTTCATCATGGATTTTATTATTTGAAGCAACTAAATCACGAGAATTTATTTCCCATGTATTACCATCTATAGTTGAAATCTTCCCACCAGCCTCTTTAACTAATAGAATACCTGTTGAAACATCCCATAAATTTAGATCTTTTTCCCAAAAACCATCTAATTTACCAGAGGCAACATAAGCTAAATCAAGGCCTGCAGAGCCAAGTCTTCTTACTCCTGCAGAGGATTTTAGTATTTCATCAATTTCTCTTAAATAGTTTTTGTAAATTCTGTCTCCAAAAGGAAGACCAGTTCCTATCAAACAATCAGAAAATATTTGCCTGTTTGATACTCGAAGTCTACTATTATTGCACCATGAACCTTTACCTTTTGAGCTCCAAAAAAATTCATTTAAAATAGGATTATAAATCACCCCATCTGTGATTTCATTATTTGTCATTTTAGCAACAATTATCCCAACATGAGGTATGCCATGAATAAAATTTGATGTCCCATCAACTGGATCAATTATAATTGTGTTTTCATCACCTTTTATTTCACCAGTCTCCTCAGTTATATAAGAATAATCTGGATAATAATATTTTAGAGTTTCTAAAAGTGTTTTTTCTACTTTAATATCTGCATTTGTTACAAAATCTCCAACTGATTTAGATTGTATTTGTAAATTTTCTAATTCTCCAAAATCTCTTAATAATATTTTACCAGCTTTTTTTACTGCCTTTTCAAAGATATTAATTACAGAAGGCTGCATTAATTTTTTGATTTTTCGATATAACTACCGTCAATTGTACTTATTACTATTTTATCATTAACTGCAATAAATTGAGGTACAGATGTTTTAATATTCTTTTCTAAAGTAGCAGGTTTATATGATGAAGCAGCTGTTTGACCTTTTACAACACCTTCAGTTTCTACAACAGTTAATTCTACAGTATCAGGCAGGTCTATTCCGACGGGTTTTTCATTATAGAAATTAATAATAACATCGCTATTCTCAACTAAAAATTTTGATTGATCCTCAGTTAATATGTCTGAGCCGAGTTCTATTTGTTCATAAGTTTGTTTATCCATGAATATAAAATTATTATTATCATCATAAAGATATTGAAATTCTTTTTCATCAAGGATAGCTCTTTCTACTGTTTCTGATGATCTAAATCGACTATTCATCTTAGTGCCTTCTCTTATTTCTTTAAGTTCAGCCTGTAAGTAGGCACCACCCTTTCCTGGTTGAGTATGCTGTGTTTTCAAAACTTTCCAAAGTTTGTTATTAATCTCTAAAATATTTCCAACTTTAATTTCATTTCCATCTATTTTCATAGTTTTATTTTAAGTTTTTTTTGTATATTTTTAATTTTCGTAAGATCTACTACATCAAAAGTTGGATTTAATAAAACCTTATTTTTTTTAGCAATTTGATTAATTTTATTTAAAATGATTTTATTATTTTTTAATTTTAAATAATCAATATTTTCGTGAGTTAATAATATACTAAGACCTTGATCATAGCCTGAGTCGATAAAAAACTTAATATTGTGTGTCTTATATTTATTTTTAATATGTTTTATTAACGTTCTAAGCCACTCTATCCCAAAACCATTAATTAAAAAATACTTTATAAATATTATCGAAGTTTTGAATTTTGATTTTCGAAATTCTATTAAATTTTCAATTTGTGTTAGTGTAGATACTGCAAAACAAATTTTTTTAGGCACTAAATAAATTTTTTAAGATCAACCATAGTGTCTATCATTCTATTTGAGAATCCCCATTCATTATCATACCATGATAAAACTCTACAGAATTTATCTTTGACAACTTGTGTTTGACTCATATCAAATACAGAACTGCTTGAATTATGATTAAAATCAATTGAAACTAGAGGTAACGAGTTTGTTGTTAGAATTCCATTTAATTTTTTAGTTTTTGAAGCTTGAAGAACTATAGAATTAATTTTTTCTGGGCTAGTTTTTTTCTTACTTACAAATGTAAGATCTATAAGTGAGACATTAGGAGTAGGTACTCGAATAGCTGTTCCATCTAGTTTACCTTTTAATTTTGGTAAGACTAGACTCAACGCCTTTGCCGCTCCTGTAGAAGTCGGAATCATTGATTCAGCTGCAGCCCTTGCTCTTCTAAAGTCAGAATGGGTTTGATCAACAGTTCTTTGATCACCTGTGTAACTATGAATAGTTGTCATGAAACCACTTTCAATTCCTAATTTTTCATCAAGAACCATAGCTAAAGGAGCAAGACAGTTAGTAGTACAAGATCCGTTTGAAATTACGTTATGATTTTTTTTAATGGTATTATTATTTACACCTTGAACAATTGTGGCATCTACATTTGAAGCTGGTGCTGAAATAATAACTTTATTTGCTCCTGCATTTAAATGAGAAATAGCCTTTTCTTTTGAAGTAAAAACACCACTACATTCAAGAACAACATCTACCTTTAGTGATTTCCAAGGAAGGTTATTTGGATCTCTTTCGGAATAAAAATTAATTTTATGTTTACCAATTTTTAATCCATTTTTGATTGAACTAATCTCATCTTTAAGAATACCGTGAACACTGTCATATTTAAGTAAGTGAGCACTGCTCTCAACACTTCCTAGTTCATTAATAGCTACAATATTAATATCTTTAGGATTTTTTTCTAATAAAGCTCTAAAAACAAGTTTTCCAATTCTTCCAAATCCATTTATTGCAACTTTCATATTTCTCCTTTTTATAAACTTTTAATTATTTTTTCAATTAAGTAATCATCTGTTATCTTAAAGTGCTTATATAAATCTTTGTATGGACCACTTTCACCAAAAGTTGACATGCCAACAAAATTTTCATTTTTAATATATTTTTCCCAACCATTTATTACTCCAGCCTCAATGGCAAAAATAGGTTTATTTCCTAGAATTTCATTTTTATAACCACCATCATTTTTCTCAAACAATTCAAATGAAGACATGCTTACAACTCTTATCTTTAAATTATTGTTTTCAAAAAGTTTATTTGATGCAGAGCAAGCAATCTCAACTTCAGAACCAGAAGATAAAATTGTTGCATCATATTCTTTAAAATCTCTTATTTTATAAGCACCTTTATTTACAAGATTTTCTTTGCGATTATCTTTTTGTAACATCGGTAGATTTTGTCTTGTTAAAACTAAGATTGTTGGTCCAGTATTGTTGATTGCACATTCCCATGCTTCTATAGTTTCAATAATGTCACAAGGCCTAATGACTGTTAAATTTGGTATAGATCTTAAAGATGCAAGATGTTCAACAGGTTGATGGGTTGGTCCATCTTCTCCTAATCCTATTGAGTCATGCGTCATTACATAAATAACTGGTATATTCATAATAGCTGATAACCTAATTGAAGGTCTGCAATAATCGGTAAATACCAAAAACGTTCCTCCATATGGAATTAAACCTTTATGTAAAGCAATGCCATTCATTACTCCAGCCATTCCATGTTCTCTGATGCCGTAATGAATATAATTTCCATTAAAATTATTAGATGTAATTACATTCATATCTTTTGCTTTAGTGTTATTTGATCCAGTAAGATCAGCAGATCCACCAATAAGATTTTTTTGATAGTTTGAAATTAAATTTAGCGTTAGCTCACTCGATTTTCTTGAAGCACAATTTGTTTTGTCATTAAAATGCTCAGATTTTAATTCACTAAGTTTTTCTGGAATTTGACGGTCAATTTTTTGATAAAAACTATCTTTAAAATTTTTACTTTCAATTAATTCTTTGTTTTTTGATAACCATGAATTTCTTGATTCTTCATTTCTTTTATAGAAACTTCTCCACTCACGTAATAAATCATCTGGAATTTCAAACGGCGAATAATTCCATTCTAATTTTTTTCTTGTTAAACTAATTTCATCTTCACCAAGAGGTGAACCATGTGATGAAGCTGAACCCTCTTTGTTTGGAGAGCCAAAACCAATTTTAGTTTTACAAGATATAATTGTTGGAGCATCATTTTTTTTTGCTTGAATTATAGCTTGATCAATTTCCTTATATTTATGACCATCTATTTCAATTATATTCCAATTATAAGCTTCAAATCTTTTTTTCACATTGTCTGAAACTGAAAGATCTGTTGATCCATCTATGGAAATAGAATTATTATCAAAAAACATAATAAGCTTATTTAATTTTAAATGTCCTGCGAGACTACACGCTTCATGACTTAAACCTTCCATTAAGCATCCATCTCCAGCAAAAACATAAGTGTAATGATCGAATAATTCTTTTCCATAATTATTTGATAATTTTTTTTCCGCTAGCGCCATTCCAACTGCATTTGCTAAACCTTGAGACAAAGGCCCAGTAGTTGTTTCTATTCCTTCTGCACTTCCGTATTCTGGGTGACCTGCAGTTTTATTATGTAATTGTCTAAAGTTTTTAATTTGATTTATGTCAATGTCTTTATATCCTGTTAGATACAAACAAGAGTATAAAAGCATTGAGCCATGACCATTTGAAATAATTAATCTATCTCTATCAATCCACTCAGGATCATTCGGATTAAACTTTAAATGATTTTTATATAGAATTGTTGCGATGTCTGCCATACCCATAGGCATACCAGGATGACCAGATTTTGCTTTTTCTACTGCATCCATTGATAAAAATCTAATACAATTTGATAATTGTCTTAGATTGTTGATATTATTTAAATTATTCAAATACTTACCTTTATGGTTGATATAAAATTATTTAATATGGGTTCATTACAGTGACAATTATAAAATTACAAACTATAAAATTATAATGGAAATACAAAAAAAAATTACAGTTCTAAGCGAAAACTTAAATAATCTAAGATCAGCTTTAGAAGATTTTAGGGATCATCATATTTCTAAAAAAGAAAAAATTAAAAATCTTGAAAATGAAATTAAAAATTTACGAAAACTAATGTCCGAGTATATTGATGAATTGGAACTTCTAATTAAGAAATAACTATGCCTTTTTATAAGACAAAAATTTTAAATAGAGAAATATCATTAGAATACGAAAAAAAAGATGAAAAAAAAATAATAGATTCAATAAATTTAATTAATGAAAAAATTGATAATAAATTACAAAATCCAAAATATTCTAATGGAAAAATAAGTGATACTATATTGTTATCACTTCTCTCTATTGAGCTTCAAGCAGAGCTTTCAGAAAAATTAAATATAGAAAGAAGTTCAGAAGTAAATGATACCAAGAATGAAGAATATCTAAAGAACAATTTAGAACTTAAAGACAAAATACTAAAACTACAAAATGAAAAAAAAATTTTAGAAGATGAAAAATTGAAATTAGATCAAGAATTTGATGAAATAAATAAAAAAGTAGAGGGTTTGATTGATATAATTAAAAATTCTTATTATGAATAATATTAAAGATGAAAAATCAATTATCAGAAAAAAACAAAAAATTATAAGAGATAAGATTTTTAATAATAAACCATCTCATTTTGCTTTAACTTTGTTTAATGAGCTTTTTGAAAAAATTAACTTTCAAGAAATTAATATAGTTTCTAGTTTTATTCCTATAAATTCTGAGATAAATACAAGAGAGCTTAACAATCTTCTCTTTATTAAAAATAAAATTTTATGTCTCCCTGTAATTGAAAAAAAAAATAGTCATTTAATCTTTAAACAATTTAAGAGTGAAGAGAATTTTGTAAAAGGACATATGAATATATCAGAGCCTCAAAATAAAAATAAAATTTTAAATCCTGAATTAATTTTTGTACCTTGTTTAGCTTTTGATAAGAAGGGTAATAGATTAGGTTATGGTGGAGGTTATTATGACAGGACATTTGCTTATTTAAATAAAATTAATCACAGATTCATCTCTGTAGCCTATGCATATGAAGAACAAAAGTTAGATTACATACCTATAGAGAAATTTGATTTTAAAGTGGATTATGTTATTACTGAAAAAAATTTATATAGTTTTCAATGAAAATTCTTTTTATAGGTGATATTGTCGGTAAGGCGTCACGAAAAAAAATTAAAGAAATTATTCCAACACTCAAATCTAAATATAATACAGACATGATTATTGCTAATGGTGAGAATGCTACTTCTGGCTATGGACTTTCAAAAAAAGATGCAGAAGAATTATTTTCTAGCGGAATTGATCTACTTACACTTGGCAATCATGCATGGGATCAAAGAGATATGCTTTCTTATATTGAAGAAAATCCAAAAATAATCAGAGCTTTGAATTATCCTGATGGGGTTCCTGGAAAAGGATATTATAAGCTTGAACTTTTAAATGGAAAAAAAATTATAGTAGTACAAGTAATGCTCAGATTATTTATGAATTTATCATTAGACGATCCCTTTAAAGGCATCATTGAATTTCTTCAAAAAGAGAAGTTAGGCAGTACATGTGATGCGATAATTATTGATATGCATGGTGAAGCAACTTCTGAAAAAAAGGCATTTGGATATTATGTTGATGGACAAGTTACGGCAGTTTTAGGCACACATACTCATGTGCCAACGGCAGACAGTGTTATTTTACCTAAAGGTACAGCCTATCAAACAGATGTTGGAATGTCAGGTGATTATAATTCAATAATTGGTTTTGATATAAATAATCCAATACATGGATTTGTTAAGGGGTACAGGGCAGAAGGTAGATTTACACCTGCCACTGAAAACATAACAGTATGCGGGGCTTTAATAGAGATTGATACTAATACTGGTTTAGCTAAAAATATCACCCCAATTCAAGAGACATAATTTACATATATTAGACACATTTATCTAATATTTTATATCTTTACTAACATCGGATTAAATATTTATAAATCTACTCGTAATGGCAGGGCACTCGAAATTTAAAAATATTATGCATCGTAAAGGTGCTCAAGATAAAAAAAGAGCAAAAGTTTTCTCAAGACTTGGAAGAGAAATTTCTGTTGCTGTCAAAGTAGGAGGTGAAGATATTGAGAGTAATATTAGATTAAGATCTGCAATTTCGTCGGCCAAGTCACTCAATATGCCAAAAGATAATATTGAGAGAGCAATAAAAAAAGGTCAAGGAAATGATCCTGATAGCAATTATGAAGAAGTAAGATATGAAGGATATGGCCCTGAAGGTATTGCAATAATAGTTGAGGCACTTACAAATAATAAAAATAGAACAGCTGCTGAGATTAGGTCCTCTTTTAGTAAATATGGAGGTAATTTGGGTGAAACAGGAAGTGTTAGTTTTGGTTTTGACAGATTTGGAAATATCACTCTCGATAAAAACTTAGTAAAAGAAGATCAGCTTCTAGAATTTCTTATTGAAAATAATAGTGAAGATTATGAAATTAATGAAACAGAATATTCAATATACTGTGATCAAAACCATTTGCATGAACTTAATGATAAATTAATTAAACAGTATGGTCAGACTAACTCTGCAAATTTAATTTGGAAAAGTAAAAATAATATAAATATTGGAAAAGAAACAGCGGACAAACTATTTAAATTACTTGAAGTTTTAGAAGACAATGACGACGTTCAAGTTGTATCATCAAATTTTGAAGTTGATGATAATGTTCTATCTTCACTCACAGCCTAATGAAAGGAATATAGATGCCTGATAAAGCCTGGAAAAAAAGAGAAAGAGATGTTGCAAACTATTTCAATGGGAAAAGGACACCTTTGAGTGGCGGTAATGGTAAAGTGACAAGAGCTGATGTAATCCATGAAGAATTATTTATAGAATGTAAACTAAGAGCAAAACATACAGCAATTAGTTTATGGGATGATACTGCAAAACTTGCCAAAGAGGAGGGTAAGACACCAGTAATAGCATTATGTGAAAAAAATAGACCAGGGTTTTGGGTTATGGTTCATAGTAGCGACCTTGAAAAAATTAAAAAATAATAATTATGGCAGATATTAATAGTACAAATTTATCTACAGAAGCACCAGATTTTTCAATGCTTGCTTTATTCATGCAGGCTGACATTGTTGTCAAATCTGTAATTATAATATTAATCTTAGCCTCTCTTTATTCTTGGAATGTAATAATTTCAAAAATTTTAAGAATTAGACAATTAAAAAAACTTGAAAAAGAATTTGAAGATATTTTTTGGTCTGGAAATTCATTTGAAGATTTATATGAAACGTTAAACTTTAATCAGACAGATCCAAAATCAAAGTTATTTTGTGCGGCAATTTTAGAGTGGAAAAAAAGTAAAGCTCAGTTTGAAAATGATACATCTGATATTAATTCTTTAAAAGATAGAATGATGAGATCAATGACAGTTGTTTTCAATAAAGAAAGTGAAAATGTTGAAAGAAATTTAACATTTCTCGCTACTGCTGGATCAACTGCACCTTTTATTGGGTTATTTGGAACAGTCTGGGGTATAATGAATAGTTTTAAGTCTATTGCAATAGCTCAGAATACAAATTTAGCTGTAGTTGCACCAGGAATTGCAGAGGCCCTTTTTGCAACTGCATTAGGTCTTTTTGTGGCTATACCTGCTGTAGTTGCGTACAATAAAATTTCAAACGATTTATCAAAATATTTTATATCCTTGGAAACATTTATGGATGAATTCTCAACAATTTTTTTTAGACAATTAGAGAAAAAATAAATTGATTACTTCAAATAATTTAAACAAACGAAAAAAGCAAAGGTACACTCAAATGAGTGAAATTAACGTTACACCTTTTGTAGATGTTATGCTTGTTTTACTAATTGTTTTTATGGTTACCGCACCTCTTCTAACGGTTGGAATTAAAGTTGATTTACCAAAGGTTAAAGCTACTGCATTAACTGATATTAAAGATCCAATTGAGATAACCGTTAAGTTAGACGGAGAAGTCTACATTGGGGAATCAAAGGTTGAAGTAGAAAATTTAATTCCTCGACTAAACGCTATTACTGAACAAAACACAGAAGCAAGAATTTATATACGAGGGGATAGGGTAGTAGCTTATGGAAGGATTATGGAAATTATGTCCATAATAAATTCAGCAGGATATATTAAAGTTGCATTAATTACTCAAAATCTTGAGCAATAGATGGGCCGTATAAGCTATAATAGTTTAAAAATTATTAACTTTTTTGAAAATTTAAATCCTAAAACATCAGGAGTTATTTTTTCAACACTAATACATTTAATTATCCTTTTATTTATGGTCGGCTTACCAAATTTTTTTTCCACAAAAGAAATCTATGTTCCAAACGTAATACCTATTGAAATACTTAATGTTGATAAAAATACCAATTTGAAAAAATCTGATACTGAAAAACCAGAAAATAAAAATAAGGAAACAATTACTAAGCAAAAAAAATTTAATTCATCAGATCAATTAGAAGTAAAAAAAAATGTTGAAATAAATAAAACTAAAATTGAAGAAAAAGCTAATCCAAATCAACCAGTTGTGGAAATGAAACAAACTCCAAATTTAGAGGTTAAGGAAACAAAAAAAGTAGTTGTCAAAGAAAAGGAAATTTTAGAGGTTAAGAAAAAAGTAGAAACAATTAAAACTGATATAATTAAACCAAAACTCAAGCCAAAGCCAAAAATTATAAATAATGAAAATGTTAAATCGGATTTAGATGTTGAAACAAATATAAAGGATAAACCAAAGTTGGAAAATGATAAAACCGTATCTAAACCAAAGCCGAAACCTGAGAAAGATTTTAGCATAGCATCAATGCTTAAAGATTTAAGAAATGAAAAAACAAATATGGTTCAAAATGAAGTTAAAGAAGAAATCGAAGAAGTTGATAATAAAAGTACAGATGATACTGATAACAATATTATGCTATCAATATCTGAAATAGATATGTTAAGGCAGCAATTATCTTCATGTTGGAATGCTCCAGCAGGTGCAGTTATAAAAAGAGGAGACAAAGTAACAATTTCAGCTAAAGTATTACAAAATATGAAAGTTGCACCAAATAGTATTCGCATTGTTGACACAAATATAGCTAAAACTAATCCTTTTTATGGACCGATTACTGATAGCGCAATGAGAACTCTCTTAAACCCAGAATGTACACCGTTAAAACTTCCAAAAGATAAATATAATCTATGGAAAAATCTTACAATTACTTTCGATTATAGTATTATGAAAGGGTACTAATGAAAAAAGTTTTTTTTATAACCTTTTTTATATTTTTTAGTTTTAAAGTCTTCTCTTTAGAAGTGACTCTAACACAAGGTAGCGTGAAGCCAACTCCAATAGCTGTAACAGAACTATACTCAAAAAACTCACAATTAACTAAAGTAGGTAAAAATATTTCAACTGTCATTTCAGATAATCTAGAAAGGTCTGGACTATTTTTACCAATAGATAAAAGATCATTTATTCAAGATAATCAATCTCTATCTAATAAACCTAGATTTGAAGATTGGAAGTTAATAAAAGCACAACATTTAGTTTCAGGAAAAATTTCATCTAACAATGGAAAAATATCTGTTGAATTTAGATTGTATGATGTGTTCCAACAAAAACAAATAGTTGGAAAAAAATATGAGACTAATGAAAAGAATTGGAGAAGAGTTGCTCATATTATTTCAGATTCCATTTTTAAAAATATAACTGGGGAAGGTGGTTACTTTGATACAAGGATAGTTTATGTTGCTGAGACAGGACCAAAAGATAATAAACAAAAAAGATTAGCAATCATGGATCAAGATCAATCAAACCATCGTTTTTTAACAGACGGATCCTATCTAGTTTTAACTCCAAGGTTCTCTCCTAATTCACAAAAAATTACATACATGTCTTACGTAAACAGAAATAATCCTAGGGTTTACATTTTTGATATTGAAACAGGTAAACAGGAAATAGTAGGTGAGTTTCCTGGAATGACATTCGCTCCACGTTTTTCACCTGATGGTAATCAAATTGTTATGTCCTACACTGATCCAGAAATTGGAAATTCTGAAATTTATATTCTTGATTTAAAAACGAGAATTTCAAAAAGAGTTACAAATAATTCTTCAATAGATGTTTCTGCAAGTTTTTCACCTGATGGAAAAAAAATAGTTTTTAATTCAGATAGAAGTGGACGAAGGCATTTATATGTAAGTGATAATAATGGAAAAAATATTAAAAGAATTAGCAGGGAAGCGGGAAGTTACTACACACCAGTCTGGTCTCCAAGAGGTGACATGATTGCTTTTACTAAACAAGAGGGAGGGCAATTTTATATAGGTGTTATGGAGGTTGATGGCTCAAATGAAAGAATGATTGCAAAATCATTTCATGTTGAGGGGCCAACATGGGCGCCAAATGGTAGATTTTTGATGTATTTTAAAGAAGAGAGAACTGCTGAAGATGGATCAGGGGGTGAATCCAGTCTATATTCTATTGATTTAACTGGTTTTAATGAAAGAAAAGTAATAACTCCATTAGGTGGGTCTGATCCAGCATGGTCTCCCTTGATGCATTAATTCAATATAATACAAAAAAATATACGAAATTTTGAAAAAAATGTTAAGGAACTACTAATAATTTAGTATATCTACTCAAAGTATTAAGGGAGCATTATTTATGTTTTACAAGTTTTTTATCTCTATATTTATGGTTTTATTTGTTGCCGCTTGTGCAACGACACCAAAAGATTCAGCAGACTCTTCTGGATCAGGATCAAGTAGTTCTGGAAGTGATGTATCCTCAGAAGGCACTATTACTGAAACTGCAGGAAGTGGAATAGTTTCTGGATCTCAAGAAGATTTAATTGTTAATGTTGGTGATAGAGTATTTTTTGGATATGATAGTTCAGATTTAGACTCAGACGCTCTAGAGTTACTGCAAGATCAGGTTGCATGGCTTAAACAAAATAGCGATGTTACAGTAACTATCGAAGGGCATTGTGATGAAAGAGGAACTAGGGAGTACAACTTAGCTCTTGGTGAAAAAAGAGCTCAGGCTGTAAAAAATTATCTCATAGGATTAGGAATAAATCCTGACAGGGTTTCAACTATTAGTTATGGTAAAGAAAGACCTGCTGTTGTCGGATCAAATGATGGAGCATGGGCTCAAAACAGAAGATCAGTAACTTTAGTTAATTAATAATTATTCCTTAATACTTTGGCGCTATAGAAATATAGCGCCACATTTTTATCTCAATTAGAAATTAAAATTAGGTAATGTTTAAATACATACTCACAGTTTTGATTTTATTTTTTTCAAGCTATGCTATCTCTAATGAAAGTGATCTTACAATCTCCCAACAATTAGAGAGATTACAAAGAGAAGTCTCAGATCTTTCCAAAGAAGTATTTTCAAATTCATCAAATCAATCAAGTGGAACAAATAATGATTTTGTTAAAAATCTTTCTGCTATCGATTTACGAATATATGATATTGAAAACGATATAAAAAACTTAACTTCTAATTTAGAAGAATTGTATTTTCAATTAGATGATATTTTTAACAAATTAGAAAATTTAGAATTAGTTATTAATAATTTCCAATCAGTTCCTTTAAATAATGTTGAAGTAAATATTGATGAAGCTTCACAAGATGGTTCTGAAGTTAAAAGCAATACTTTAAGTGATATTGAAACTGAAAATACACTTGGAACATTAAATATTTCAAAAAACACAAATGATACAAATGAAGAAGCTATATCTGAAGATCAGGAAGTAACTTCAAATGAAAAAGAAGAGGTCTTATCACCTGAAGATCAATTCCAAGAAGCATTTGATAATATTAGAAATAAAAAATGGCAGGATGCCAAAACTTCATTCGAACAGTTTATTTCAGACAATCCTGATAATCAACTATCAGGTTCAGCACATTATTGGCTTGGAGAATTATATATTCTAGAAAAAAATTATAGAGAAGCAGCACTTATATTTGCAGAAGGTTTCCAAAAATTTCCAGATAGTATTAAAGCTGCAGAAATGCTTCTCAAACTTTCTCAGTCATTATACCAAGTCGAAAAAACTACTGAGGCTTGTAAAACTATGGAAAAATTAATTATTGATTTTCCAAAAAATAAAATAATTCCTCAAACCAAAAAACAAATTGTTGAGTATAATTGTTTAGAAAATAATGAATGAAGCTTACAAATAAAGAATTCATTCAAAACATAGAAAAAAAATATACTTTTGAAAAAAAACCATCTGTTGCTGTGGCAGTTTCTGGTGGTCCAGATAGTATGTCATTATTATTCCTTGTAAATGCTTTTATAAAATACAAAAAAGGAAACTTGATCGCTTTAATCGTAAATCATCGTATTAGAAAAAATTCTAAACAGGAAGCTAAGTTTATTTCCACCTACTTGGATAAAAACAACATTAACTCTCAAATTCTAAGTGTAAACAAAGATAAAGTGAGTAAGAAAAGTATGAATGAGGCTAGAGATAATCGTTATAATTTACTTACAGATTATTGTATTAAAAATAATTTTTTGCATTTATTTATTGCTCATCACAAAGATGATAATTTAGAAACTTTTTTGAATAGAAAGATCGCTGGCAGTGATTTTTATGGTTTAAAATCAATGTCTGAATTCTCACTTTATAATAAAGTTTGCATAATTAGACCGCTTTTAAATTTTTCTAAAGATGCATTATTGAATTATAATAAGAAAAATAAAATAGAATATATTAATGATCCATCAAATTTTAATTTAAATTATAGTCGTCCTATTATAAGAAATTTTCTTAAAAAATCTGACCAAAAAACAATTAAAGAAATAAATAAAGATTTTGAGAATATGCTTTTTTATTCACCATATTTCATTCAAATGATATTTGAGATACTTCTTAAAAATATTGTTCATGTTGACAGTAAACAAATTGTTGTTCGCCTTCATAATTTAAAAAATTTAAATGAAATTACTTCTGAAAATATTATACGAAGAATATATCAGTTTTTATTTTATCAATCTAATGCTCCTCGATCGAAAAAAACTAAGATCTTAATAAGTGAAATGAAGAAATTAAATTTTAATATTTTTAATCTCAAAGGTATGATTGTTAAAAAAAATGATAATTTTCTTACATTTTCAAAGAAATTTGTTTAATTTTCTACAAAACTATTGTGTTTTTATAATAAATTCCTATGTATTAATTAGATGAAAAACATAAGTAAAAACGTTGTATTATGGATTATAATTGGATTGCTCTTAATTGTGCTTTTCAATCTTTTCCAAGGAACTTCTAATAATAGAAATACTTCAAAAATTTCCTTTTCTGACTTTATTGCAGCAACAGAAAGTGGAAATGTTTCTGAAGTAAATATTAATGGAAGCAATGTTACAGGATTTCTAAATGACGGTCGATCATTTAGCACGTATGTCCCTAATTATCCTAATTTGGTAGATAAATTAAATGAAAGTGGCGTGAAAATTACTGCTGAGCCTTCCGAAAGATCAATGCATCCACTTTTGAGTGTATTGCTTTCGTGGTTTCCAATGCTTCTATTAATTGGAGTTTGGATTTTCTTTATGCGCCAGATGCAAGGCGGTGGTGGAAAAGCAATGGGCTTTGGTAAATCTAAAGCTAAATTATTAAATGAAGCAGTTGGTAAAGTTACATTTGACGATGTAGCAGGTATTGATGAAGCTAAACAAGAATTAGAGGAAGTTGTTGAATTTTTAAAAGATCCTTCAAAGTTTTCCAGGTTAGGTGGTAAAATTCCAAGAGGTGCACTTCTAGTAGGTCCTCCAGGTACTGGAAAAACTTTACTTGCAAGAGCTATTGCAGGTGAAGCAAATGTTCCTTTCTTTTCTATTTCAGGATCAGATTTTGTTGAAATGTTTGTAGGGGTTGGAGCTAGTAGAGTGAGAGATATGTTTGACCAAGGTAAAAAAAATGCACCTTGTATAGTTTTTATTGATGAAATTGACGCTGTTGGAAGGCATCGTGGTGCTGGTCTTGGTGGTGGGAATGATGAAAGAGAACAAACTTTAAATCAACTTCTTGTGGAAATGGATGGATTTGAAGCTAATGCAGGTGTAATCATTATTGCTGCAACAAATAGGCCTGATGTTCTTGATCCAGCTTTGCTTAGACCAGGAAGATTTGACCGTCAAATAACAGTTAATAACCCTGATGTAATGGGAAGAGACAAAATACTTAAAGTTCATATTAAAAAAATTAAAGTTTCACCAAAATTTGACTCAAAAATTATTGCAAGGGGAACTCCAGGTTTTTCTGGAGCTGATTTAGCAAATCTAGTTAATGAAGCAGCATTACTAGCTGCTAGAAAAAATAAAAGAATGGTTACACTTGAGGATTTTGAAAGTGCTAAAGATAAAGTGATGATGGGTGCTGAAAAACGATCTATGGTCATGTCAGAAGATGAAAAAAAACTTACAGCTTATCATGAAGCTGGTCATGCAGTAGCAACCCTTCACTCACCAGCATCTGATCCAATCCATAAAGCAACAATAATTCCAAGAGGCAGAGCCTTAGGTATGGTTATGAGACTCCCAGAAAAAGATCAGCTGTCTATGCGAAAAGATCAAATGAAAGCTCATTTATTAATAGCTACTGGGGGCAGAATTGCTGAAGAAATGATTTTTGGTAAAGATAAAATTACAAATGGTGCGGCTAGCGACATACAAATGGTGACAAATCTATCAAAAAAAATGATTACTGAATGGGGTATGAGTGAAAAATTGGGCCGCCTTAGATATAACAGCGATAGTGAGGAAGTTTTCCTTGGCCATTCTGTTGCGCAATCAAAAAATTTATCTGACTCCACAGCAAAATTAATTGATGAAGAAGTTAGATCTCTTGCAGAAGAGGCTGAAAATAATTGTAGAAAAATTCTTCAAGAAAATATTGAAGAATTACATATAGTTGCAAAAGGACTTTTAGAGTATGAAACATTATCAGGTGATGAAATTAAAGATTTAATCAAAGGTATAAAGCCAACTCGAGATGATTTTGATAATGATATAAACACACCAAAAAAACCAGCCACATCTGTTCCAAAAACAGGCGGATCCGCTACGGCACCGGCAAACTAATTTAATTACTTCACTTTATTTATATTTTTGAATAAAAGACACAAATGTCTAAAATATTTGGTACCGATGGTATACGGTGCTTGGTTAATGAGGAGCCTCTTACTGCAGAAACCTGTCTAAAAATATCAAAAACAGTAGCATTTCTTCTCAAAAAGAAAAATTCTAAAAATAGTAGAGTTGTCATCTGTAAAGATACAAGATTATCTGGGTATTTATACGAGCCTCTTGTTACAGCTGGATTTATTTCTATGGGCATGGATGTAATTTTAGTTGGTCCACTTCCAACACCCGCTGTACCATTGATGATTAATACTTTAAGAGCTGATATTGGTGTAATGATTACAGCTTCTCATAATACATATGAATATAACGGACTTAAATTTTTTGATGGTACTGGAACAAAATTAAGTTCATCAATAGAGCAAAAGGTTGAAAATATAGTTTTAAATAATAAAAAATATTCTAAAGTAACAAACAACACATTTGTATCTGGAAATGCAAAAAGATTAGAAGATGCTTCAGGCAGGTACTCAGAATTTTTAAAGAGTACTTTAAATAAAACGTCATCCAAGAAAAAATTAAAAATTGTTTTAGATTGTGCGAATGGAGCTACCTACAATATAGCCCCAAATTTATTTTGGGAATTAGGCCATAATGTAATAGCCATAAATAATAATCCCGATGGTTTGAATATTAATAAAAATTGTGGCGCAGTTGACGTTAAATCACTTTCACAAAATGTCATAAAAGAAACAGCAGATATTGGATTTGCATTTGATGGTGATGGAGATAGATTAATAGTTGTAGATGAAGTAGGAAAAGAAGTTGATGGTGATAAGATTATAGGATTACTATGTAAAAGTTATGTAAAACCCAAGAAAAAATCTAATCAACATGATGTTATTATAACAGTCATGTCTAATATGGGATTAGAAAATTATCTTACAAATAAATTAAAATTAAATATTAAACGAACAGCTGTAGGTGATATAAACGTTATAAATCAGATGAAAAAATCCAAATCTATGATTGGTGGTGAACAATCAGGACATATAATATTGTCAGAACACTCTAATACTGGGGATGGAATTTTAGCAGCTCTAAAAATTACTGAAATTTTAATATCAAATAAAAATAAGGCAAGTAAACTTTTTGATTTGTATAATGATTTTCCTCAAGAAAAAATTAACTTAAGGTATAAAACAAAGAATAACAAACTGTTAAAAATTCTTGATAAGTTAAAAAATGATAAACTATATAATAATAAAAAAATAAGGTCTCTTGTTAGGTTGTCTGGAACTGAACCATTAGTAAGAATACTAGTTGAAGGGCAAGAAATTACAGAGGTTAAAAAGAAATCTTTAGAAATAAAAAGATTAGTAAGGCCCTATCTTGGTTAATAAATTTTTAGTACCTGCAGGTTTTAAAGATAGTCTAAATTTTGATGCATCTATTGAGCATAAATACAAAAATAGCATAATAAATTATTTTAGAGATAATGGTTTTACTTTAATTAAGACTCCACTAATTGAATTTAGCAAAAATTTAGACAACAATACTTTAAGTTTAAAAACTAACAAAAAAAAAGACCAATTAAGTATTCGAAACGATATCACTCCTCAAATAATTAGAATTGCTTCATCTAGATTAGCTAATAAAATACGACCTCTTAAATTATGTTACTATGGTGAAGTTGTTAGAAAAGTGGGAACTATTTTAAGACCTGAAAGGCAATTCCAGCAAGTTGGTGCTGAGATTATTGGATCTGAAAGCTATAAGGCAGATGTAGAAATTATTAATCTTGCTTACGAAACTTTAAAAAAAATTGGAGTTAAAAATATTGTTATCGAAATTACAGCGCCATTTTTTCTTGATAGTTTGTTAAAAAAAATAATTGATAAAGATTTAAAAAATCAATTAAAAAAATTTATTAAGCTTAAAGATATTAAAAATTGTTTAAAATTATTAAAAAAAAATGAATTATATAATTCATTTAAAACTTTACATTTATGTTCTGGAGCAATTCAAACCAAAAAAAAATATATTTCAAAGTTAAATAAAATAATAGGCTATAACAATGAAGTAGAAAGACTAATAAAAATATCTAATCTAATTAAAACTTCAAAGAATGATTCTTTAAATATAGATTTTTTTGACTTACAAAAAAACAAAAATTACTACAAGGGTATAAAATTCACATTTTTTGCTAAAGATGTAAGAGGTGAAATAGCTGGAGGAGGCCGATATAATTTAAAATACGGTAGTAATTCCGAGACTGCAATAGGATACACATGTTACATGGATACAATTTTAAGATCTTCATCCTTAATCAATCAAAATAAAAAAATTTTAATTTCATTCAATACGAGTGATAAAATAAAACAAAAATTAATAAATAAAGGTTATAGTTTATTTAAAACTTTTGAAGATAATAGTGATATAAAAAAAGAGGCGAAAAAATTTGGAATCAAGTATTATTTGATGAATAAGATAGTTAAGCAGATCTAATGTTTTATACAATAGTTGGAACCCAGTGGGGAGATGAAGGAAAAGGTAAAATTGTTGATTGGATTTCTTCTAAAGCTGACTTAATAGTCAGATACCAAGGTGGAAATAATGCAGGTCATACAATTAAAGTAGATAATAATGTTTACAAACTTAATCTATTACCTTCAGGAATAATTAATAATAAAAAATGTGCTATTGGAAATGGTGTTGTGTTAGATCCCTGGGCACTAATTAATGAAATTAATAATCTTAAAGAACAAGGAATAAAAGTAAGCGAAGATAATTTATATATTGCTGATAATATTTGTTTAATCTTACCTATTCATAAACTTCTTGATGAAATAAATGAAACCACTAGAGGAAAAAAAGAACTAGGAACAACTAAAAAAGGCATTGGTCCAGCATACGAGGATAAAGTAGGTAGAAGAGCAATAAGAATTTGTGATTTAAAAGATCCAATATTTTTAAAACAAAAAATTGATAACCTTTATGAATTTCATAAAGATAAAATTTCAAAACATATTCATAAAATTACACATAATTATTATGAAGAACTTTTATCCATGTCTAATTATCTTAACTCTTTTAGTGTTCCATTATGGAAAATAATAAATGAATTAGGTCAAAAAAATAAAAACATTGTTTTTGAAGGGGCGCAAGGATCAATGTTAGACATTGATTTTGGAACATATCCTTATGTTACATCATCAAATACAATATCAGGTCAGATATTCTCTGGCACAGGCTTTAGTGATAGAAAAAATCACAAAATTTTAGGAATTACAAAAGCATATACTACTAGAGTTGGATCAGGCCCATTTCCAACTGAGCTAATGGACGAGATTGGAGAACATCTTGGTGAAAAAGGTCAAGAATTTGGAACAGTCACAAAAAGAAAAAGAAGGTGTGGTTGGTTTGATAGTGTACTTTTGAAACAATCAATTAAACTTAATGGTATTACAGACATTGTACTTACTAAACTTGACGTCTTAGATGAATTAAAAGAAATTAATGTATGTACTGGATACTTAATTGATAACAAACACTACGATTATTTGCCTAGTGAAGAATTTTTATTTGATAAGATAAAACCTGTTTATAAAAAAGTTGCTGGGTGGGAAAAATCAACTGCAGGAATTAACAAATTTAATGATCTTCCAGAAAATGCTAAAAAATATATTCAAATACTCGAGGATCTTATGGAAACTAATATTTCAATTGTTTCAACAGGGCCTGACAGAAAAGAGACAATTGATATAAATGGAACTTTATCTAATATTTGAAATTTCCTTTTGAAGTTTTTCTAATGCTTTCTCTTCAATTTGTCTTACTCTTTCTCTGCTAATTTTATATTTCTTACTCAAGTCTTCTAACTTTAATGGATTTTCACTTAGTTTTCGAAGTTTAATAATTTCTTTTTCTCTTTCGTTCAAGACTTCAAAAGCTTTTGAAAATAAACTTCTTCGATAATTAAGTTCATCTTTATTTTCAATTATTCTGTCATGAGTTTCTTGTTTATCTTCTATTAAGTCCTGCCATTCAGTATCATGTTCTTCTCCAATTTTAACATTTAAAGATTGATCTGATGTAAACAGTCTATTTTCCATATCGATTACTTCACCTTCTTTTACATCTAATCGAGTTGCAATCTCTCTAACATTTTCTGGTGATAAATTACCTGAGTCAATTGAGGTTAGCTGATTTTTAATTTTACGTAAATTAAAAAAAAGTTTTTTCTGAGCTGCGGTAGTTCCAATTTTTACTAAAGACCAACTATGTAAAACATATTCTTGTATTTGAGCTCTTATCCACCACATTGCATATGTTGCTAATCTAAAACCTTTTTCTGGATCAAATCTTTTAACTGCTTTCATGATTCCAACATTACCCTCTGAAATTAAGTCTGTAACAGGTAAGCCATATCCTCTATACCCCATTGCTATTTTGGCAACTAATCGAAGGTGACTTGTAACTAGTTTATGCGCAGCGTCTGAGTCTCCATGTTCCTTATAACGTTTAGCTAACATGTACTCCTCTTCAGCAGTGAGCATCGGAAATTTTTTAATTTCCTGCAAGTATACTGCTAAATTTCCTTCACTTGATAGTACTGGTAAATTCATAATACGCCTATATCATAAATAAAATATAATTTAATATTTAAGCAATAATTCAATTAAATTCTTAAAATCTTCAGGAATTTCAATATCAAAATCCATCCTTTTTTTTGATGTAGGATGATCAAAACCAAGATGATAAGCATGCAATGCTTGTCTTTCAAAATTTTTTAAAATCATGAATTTATTAAATGTTTTTTTATCTTTTCCAAATTGATTAATTTTACTTTTTCCATAAATCTTATCACCAATGATTGGAGAATTTTTAGAAGTTAAATGAAGTCTAATTTGATGCGTTCTTCCAGTATGTAAATGACAGTCAACTATACTGGC
This sequence comes from uncultured Alphaproteobacteria bacterium, assembly GCA_902612805.1. Taxonomy (GTDB): domain Bacteria; phylum Pseudomonadota; class Alphaproteobacteria; order HIMB59; genus CACPNW01. The sequence goes on from CACMEY010000001.1 coordinate 92,009, forward strand.
AATACCAAAAGTTTTTTCTAATTTAATATCGGTTTTAGAATATTTTCCAAAACCCTTATTATTTAAACTCATTTTTTTTCTATTTTTTTTATTTCTCTCTATGTACCCTTCAATTGATTGATTATCAGGAGTTCCCCAAACTATTGCTTTATATCTTCGAGATATCGTATGGTCTTTGAATTGTTTTGCCAAATTAATATGAACATTATTATTTTTTGCAACAACAAGAATTCCACTAGTATCTTTATCTAAACGATGGACTATTCCTGGTCTAGCATTATCATCTAAATTACTTAGTTGATTATTGGTGTAATGCATAAGAGCATTCACAAGAGTACCACTTTCATTTCCAGGGGCTGGATGCATTACTAAATTTGAAGGTTTATTTATAACGATTAAATCCTCATCTTCAAAAATAATATTTAAGTCAATATTTTCAGCTGAATGTTTTGTTTTTTGCTTTAAGATAATATTTATAAAGTAATTTTCATTTTCTTTAGTTAAATAAGATGGATCTTTTATTTCCTTTCCATCAAGACTTACATTACCATTTAATATTAAAGTTTTTATTTGTGTTCTTGAATATTCTTCCAATTTTGAAACAAGCACTTTATCTAATCTTTGTGAACTTAATTGTTTATTTATAGTTAATTTAACATTATAGAATTCGTTCATGTCTCAAAAAATTCTTAAATTTATTGTAATATTTTTAGGTATATTAATTTTAATTTGTTTTTTAGCCCTTGTTTATGGTTTGTATATAAAAACAACAAAAAAACAAAGTAATTTAGAAACAAATTTAATTGATTATAATTTAAATTTAGAAAAAGGGCATAAAATTACAGATATAGATATGATTGATAATAATAAGATTCTATTTACAATAAAAAATAATGAAAAAGTTTATGCTTTAATATATGATATAGAAACATCAAATATTACTAAAATAGATACAACTAATGAATAAAGATAATAATTTTGAAAATAATTTAAAAAAACTAGAGTCTATTGTAGAGAAATTAGAAAATGGTGAAGTTGATTTAGAAGAGTCTGTAAAACTTTACGAAGAGGGAATGAGTCTAAAAAAAGCATGTGAGGAAAAGTTAAAAAGTATTGAAAGCCAAATTAAAAAAATTAAGCAAGAAAATAATAAAGTTACAAAAGAAGATTTTAAGTAATTTTCAAATTTGAGTAAAAATCTAAAAATAAGACTTGATCAGCTTTTAATTGATAGAAACTTAGCTGAAACTAAATCAAAAGCCCAATCTATGATCATGGCTGGTCAAGTTTATGTAAACGATAAAATTATTACAAAAAGTGGTAACAGTTTTAATGAAAACTCAAAAATAAAAATTAAACAACTTCATCCTCCATGGGTATCAAGAGGTGCATTAAAATTACTTAAAGCAATTGATTATTTTAAAATTGATATTGAAAATAAAATTTGTCTAGATATTGGTTCATCAACTGGTGGATTCACTGAAGTTCTTTTAAAAAAAAACGCTAAAAAAATATATTCTATTGACGTTGGTACAAATCAACTTCATGAAAAATTAAAAAAAGAAAAAAAAATTATTAGTATAGAAAATTTTAATGCTAAATATTTAGATAACTCAATAATTCATGAAAAAATTAATTTAGTAGTCTGTGATGTTAGTTTCATTAGTCTAACAAAGGTTATAGAACCTAGTCTGAAGCTTTTATCAAGTAAAGCTGAGATTATTTCACTAATTAAGCCTCAATTTGAAACTAATAAAATAAATTTGAAAAAAGGTATTGTGAAAGATCCATTTATTCATGAACAAGTATGTAATGATATATCGAATTGGTTTAAAAAAACAATTAAGGCTGAAGTTGTAGGTTTAGTTGAAAGTCCAATAACTGGACCAAAAGGAAATAAAGAATTTTTGATTTATAGTATTTTAAAGAAATCTTAAACAATGATCAGCTATAGTTGTGGCAACCATTGCTTCACCAACAGGAACAGCTCTTATACCAACACATGGATCATGACGACCTTTAGTAGATATTGTTGTTTCTTTTAATTTTGTATTAATTGTTTTTTTTGGGGATAATATTGAGCTTGTAGGTTTTACTACAAATCTAGTAATTAATTCTTGGCCTGTTGTAATACCCCCAAGAACTCCACCATTATTATTTGAAAGAAATAAAGGTTTTTTATTTTTTATTCTCATTTCATCAACATTAGAAATTCCAGTTTCATAAACACTACTAAATCCATTTCCCATTTCTACTCCCTTAACAGCATTAATAGACATTAATGCCTTAGCAATATCAGAGTCTATTTTTTCATAAATAGGTTCTCCTAATCCAGCTGGCAAACCTTTCACTCTGATTTCAATTATTGCACCTAAAGAGGAACCAGATTTTCTTGCAGTTTGTATGTCGTTTTCCCATATTTTAATAATTTCTTTATCAGGACTCCAAAAATTATTTTTTGGAATAAAATTATTATTCCAATTATCATAATTAATTTTATGATTACCTATTTGAATTAATGCACCTGTTATTACAACTTGATTTTTAATTTTATTTTTTATGATTTTTCTTGCTATTGCCCCTGCTGCTACTCTCATTGCAGTTTCTCTAGCACTAGATCTACCACCACCCCTATAATCTCTTATGCCATATTTTTTCCAATATGTATAATCTGCATGACCTGGTCTAAATTTACTTTTGATATCACCATAATCTTTTGATCTCTGATCTTGATTGTAGATAATTAGAGAAATAGGATGACCTGTTGTTTTTCCCTCAAAAGTTCCAGATAGTATTTCAACTTTATCCTCTTCTTTTCTTTGAGTTGTAAATTTTGACTGACCAGGTTTTCTTTTATCTAAATAGGGTTGAATATCTTTTTCAGTTAAATTTATGTTTGATGGCACTCCATCGACAACACAACCAATAGCTTTACCATGGCTTTCTCCCCATGTAGTAAAGTTAAAGATTTTTCCTATTGAATTTGAAGTCATTTTTTAGAATTTGTAAATTCACCTAATAATTCTGAAACACTTTCACTCTCATCAACTGCAACCATTCCTACAGTATGATAGCCACAATCGACATGTTGTATCTCACCAGTAACGGCACTCCCAAGATCACTTAAGAGATACAAAGCAGAATTTCCAACATCTTGCTGATTTACATTTCTTTTAAGTGGAGCATTAAGCTCATTCCATTTTAGAATAAATCTAAAATCACCTATTCCTGATGCTGCCAAAGTTTTAATTGGCCCAGCACTAATAGCATTAACTCTTATATTTTTTTCTCCCAAATCAACTGCTAAATATCTAACACTTGCCTCTAAAGCTGCTTTTGCAACTCCCATAACATTATAATGAGGCATAACTTGTTCTGATCCATAATATGTTAAAGTTAAAATTGATCCACCATTATTCATTAAAGGTTCTGCTAGCCTACAAGCTTCTGTAAAAGAATAACATGATATATGCATAGTTTGTTTAAAATTATCAGAAGATGTATTGTAATATTTACCTCTTAATTCATCTTTGTTAGAAAAACCAATTCCATGAACAAGAAAATCTAATTCACCCCATTTATTTTTAAGTGTTTCAAAAACGTTATTCATACTTTGTGAGTCTGAAACATCACAAGGAATAATAGTGTTAGACCCTATTTCTTCTGCAAGTGGCTGAACTCTTTTCTTAAGAGCTTCTCCTTGATAAGTAAGTGCAATTTCTGCTCCCTGTTCTGCTAATTTTTTCGCAATACCCCAAGCAATAGATCTGTCATTTGCCACTCCCATAATCAGACCTTTTTTATTTTGCATCAACATATTGTAAATCAGTGTTTTTTTATAAATATAGATATATATACTTATAAAATAATATTCATATCTATAATATGCAATCAAATCAAAAATTAATAAATTCTGATAAAAAACCAATTGAACTTTTTCAAGAATGGTTTGAAGAGGCAAAGAAAAGTGAAATCAATGATCCAAATGCTATGAACCTTGCTACTATATCTTCTGATGGCAAACCCAGCTCGCGAATTGTTTTACTTAAATCATATGATGATAAAGGGTTTGTTTTTTACACAAATTCAAATAGCAAAAAAGGTAGAGCAATTAAAAACAACGATAGTGTAGCTTTAAATTTTCATTGGAAAACACTTCAAAGACAAATAAGAATAGAAGGTAATGTTTCACAAATTTCAAACGCTGAAGCTGATGAATATTATAATTCAAGGCCACTAGGAAGTAGAATAGGAGCTTGGGCTTCATTACAGTCAGAAGAACTAGATGATAGATCGACATTAACTAAAAGAGTAGAAGAGTTTGAAAAAAAATTTTCAGATAATGATGTACCAAGACCTTCACATTGGAATGGTTACTTAGTATCACCTATATTAATTGAATTTTGGCAAGATATGCCATTTAGATTGCATGACAGACTTGAATTCCGTAGGGAAAATGATGGTTGGGTTACAAGAAAATTATATCCTTAATTATCTTCTTTCCATTTTTGTAAAATCCATGAACTAGAATTTGATTTATTGTCACCACCTATACCCCAAAGTAACTCTATATTGTTTTTTTCACAGAATATTGATTCTGGTGTTGTACTATTATTTCTATCACCTCCATTTGCAAATTTAATAATTGATTTTGGATATTTATTTTTTACTTTTTTAAGACCATCGATGCACGTTTTATCTCCGTCATCAAATTCTATAACATCAATAACATTTTTTAACTCATTCATAATTATAGTTCTTTCAATAAAAGGAAGAAATTCCTTACCTTTCTTTTTTTGAAGCCATAAATCAGAATTTAGCAAAACTACAACTTCACCATGTTTAGCAGCTTCTTTAATTAATTTTATATGACCACTGTGAATTGGGTCAAAACCTCCACTGACAACAACTATTTCACGCATACTTGCTTCTCCATTTTTCTGGATCTTCTAAAAATTCTTTTAAGTTTGAAACCTTATTTTCAGAATATATTTTTTCGCTTTCAATATAATTTATTACATCTTTCCAAGTACACAGTGAGTGCATATTTACATTTAATTTAAATAATTCTGATTCATTGAAATTAAAAATATCATAATAAAATATTACAAATATATCTTTAACTTTTAATCCAGCTTCACGCATTGCGTTAACAAAAATTATTTTACTACCTCCATCAGTAGCTAGATCTTCAACTAAAAGAGCTTTTTGATTTTTTTCAAATTCACCTTCAATTTGTTTGTTTTTTCCAAAACCTTTTGTTTTTTTTCTAATATAAATCATTTGTTTATCTAATTTTTGAGAAATAAAAGCAGCGTAAGGAATTCCAGCGGTCTCCCCACCAGCAATAATTTCTGTCTCAATATTATTTTTAGTTATATAATCTATGGCTTTATCAATTATAAAATTTCTTTCTTTTGTAAAAGAAATAATTTTTCTACAATCAACATATACAGGACTAGCCAAGCCTGATGTAAGAGTAAAATATTTATCAAATGAAAAATTAATAGACTTTATATCTACTAATATTTTAGCTATCTCTTTAGACATTTTTTTAAGTTATTTGCGCAATATGTTCAAATGATAAATTTCCAGGCACAATCATTATTGGTATTCTTAGGTTTGTTATTTCATTACTCACCAGAGAAGTTATTATTGGACCAGGGTTTTTACTATTTGGATCAGTATTGGCAGCTAAAACAAGAACATTAATATTTTTTTCCTCATCTAATAATTGTTTTAATTCAGATATAGTATCCCCCTCTCTTAAAGAGAGAGCAGGATAGTCACCTGTTCTTTCTTGGACAAATGAGGCAGCTTTTTTAAGAATTGTTTCTGCTTCTTCTCTAGCTTCCTCTTTCATAATGTCTGTAACACCCTTGGTTGTTAGAACATCCAAAGGCTCTATGAATGTTGCAATTATAATCTTTCTTCCTGTTTTTTTTGATCTTGCACAAGCATATTCAAGAGCTGTATTCATTTCTTCTGAATTATCTGCAACAACTAGAATATATCTATCATCACTCATTTACTTCTCCTAAATAAAGCAGCAGCAATAAAACCTGAAAATATTGAAAAGATAATTACAAAAACTCCGTATGTAGCTGCATTTTCATTAGCAAAGTCAAATATTTGACTTCCTATACCAGTTTTTTTTATAACTATATTTTTTTGATCAGTACTCATAATTGTATTATTTCTTATATAGTAAATATCAACATTATAAATCCCTGGTATTGTATTTGTTGGAAAAAAAACACTAGTTTGAAATAATTTATCTTTGATCTTTTTCATTTCAAAACTTTTATAAAATGATTGTTCTTTTTTTATTCTAACAAAATTTTCATTCCAATTTTTTTGGTCATTTTTGAAAATAAAATTTTGATTAAAAGTCTTATTATTTAAAATTTTTTCAAAACTTAGATCCTCATTAATTAATATCGATTCAGGCAAGATATCGTTAATTTCTTTTGAGGAGGATAAAAAGAATAAAGACGGTATGTTACTATAGGTAACGTATTGATTATTTATCCATATTCCAAAATACCTTTCTTTTTTTTGTATTCTCATTTTTGATGGTGGCCCTTTTATTGTCAAAAGTGTCTCATGATCATTTTTTAGTAATCCAAAAATAATAATTTCTTTTCCATTAAAATCTGTTTTTAATTCAATACTATCCTCAGATAAGTCAAAGTAAATTTCTTCAGCATTAAGAAAGTTATAAAAAAAAATTACAGTCAATAAAATTGTTAGATTAAAAGCAAACTTTATATATAAATTTTTAATCATCTATTTTTGTCACTTCTAAAATATAAAATTCTAAATAAAATCCAATTAATGCAAAAATTGATACTAATAAAAAAGATGCTTTCTCAATCAATATATCAATCACTAATATATTTTTTTGCATAAGCATATAAATAGGAATTACAGTGGATAAAATAACTATACTTAGTTTTGCAAATGAATCATTAAATAATATGTCTTTAAATATTTTATTAAGATCTTTTTTAATAAATACTCTGAAATTTGACCAAATATAAATTTTGTTAAATGAGTTTATAACAATTATTAGAATTAAAAAATATTCAATATTCTCGAGATTAAAACCAATGGTTGTAAAAATAAAATATATGAAGAGACAAACTACGATCAATAAATTAGTTGAAAAATTAAATATTGATATCATATCATTACCAATGAAAATAAATCATTAGGTCTTAAAACTAGATCTGTAAAAATTTTACCACAAACACCCAATACTAATATAGCCAAAATACCTCTCAAATATTCTGCTTTTAATTTAGATCCAAAAATTACACCAATTTGTGCACCAATAACTCCTCCAAATATCATTAGTGCAGACAGCACAATATCTACATTATAATTTATGTAGGATTGAAAGAATGTTGCATTAGCAGTAACAAAAATGATTTGAAATAAAGATGTCCCAACTACTATACTTGTCGGCATTCCAAGTATGTATACCATTGCAGGTATCATTATAAATCCTCCTCCAACTCCCATCATTGCCGACATTACTCCAACTGCGAACCCTATTAGTACAGGTGGTATCGCACTTATATAAAGTTTTGATCTATGAAAGCGAACTTTGAATGGAAGTCCGTGAAACCAAGAATGTTGATGCAGTTTTGTTCTTTTAGTGTTTCTTGCTCTATAGTGTTTTATTGTGGTTCTTGCGCTTTCAAAAGCCATACTAAAACCGATAAAACCTAAAAAGAAAAGAAATAATAACTGAATAACTAAATCTATTTGTCCAAAGTTTTTTAGATAACTGAAAATATTTACACCAACTGTGGAGCCAATTAAACCTCCTATTAAAAGGAATATACCCATCTTTATATCAACATTTCTTTTTCTCCAGTGAGCAATAAAACCTGAAACTGAAGTTGCTAAAACGTGCGGAGCTTCAGAACCAACAGCTACAACTGGAGGTATCCCTAAAAAAATTAATAGTGGTGTCATTAAAAATCCACCACCAACACCAAAAATTCCTGAAAGTATCCCTATACTCATACCAATAAAGATAATAAGAAAAATATTGACGTTCATTTCAGCTATTGGAAGGTAAATTGACATATTTTTTTATGAATTTTATATAATTATTACTTAATAAGTACAAATTATATTTATTTTAGAAAATTATATAAAATTATTTAGTACTATGATTCCGATATAACTTACAATTCCAACACAACAAGCTGCAGAAAAACCAACATAAAATGGTCTTATGCCTAAGCTTTTTAAAGAAACTAAATTTGTACTTATGCCAACAGCTGCCATTGCTATTGCTAAAGAATACTCGGCGATAGATTTAATAATATTGATGATTAATTGCCAGTTATTATTGGTTAATATTTCAAAAGCTAAATTACTATTTTGAATTCCATAATCTCCAATTGATCTTATAAGACCCATAAGAATAAAACCAATTATGAAAATTGGAAACATAGATATTATTGATGGTTTGCTATTATTTTTACCAATATTATTTCTTAGATACATATAGCTTATTGTAGGAATAACGATTATCATACTGACATTTCTTACTAATTTTGTAATTGTCGCTATATCCATAGTTTTTGGTGAATTGAATTGTTCCGCATATATCAATCCAGCCCCAGCAACTTGAGCAGTTTCATGTATTGAAGTTCCAAGAAATAATCCTGATGCTAACTCATCTCCACTAAAAAGATAATATGCCATAAATGGATAGAGGAACATTGCAATTATTCCAAATATTGTAATATTAGCTATGGCATAAGCTACTTCCTCTTTATCAGCATTAATTGCAGGACTAGTTGCTACAATTGCAGATGCTCCACAAATACTTGTTCCAACTGCAATTAATGATCCCATTTTTGAAGAAACATTTAATAACTTGCATAAATAATTTACAACCAAGATTGATATAATAATACAAGCAACAATTAGAGGTATTCCAATTATTCCAACTTTAAAAATATCTAAAAGACCTAGTCTAATACCAAGACATATTATTCCTAATCTTAGAATAAATTTTAAAGAAAACTTAATTCCTTCTAATAAAAAATTATTAATATGAAATATATTTCCTATCAAAAGACCAAATATTATTGATAGCATTATTGGAGATATTGGACTTTTATTTAAATTTAAAATTTCTTTTCCAATAAAATCACTTAGATATATGCCTGAATAAGCAATTACAAAGCAAAATATAATTCCTGGAAATATTTTATATATTGAGCTTACCATTTAAAATATTCTTTATACAAAAAAAATATTTTTTACATATTTATATCAAATTTAGATATTTTTTGCAGTATTCCATTCTTCTTGAGTATTAACATTGAAAAAATTTTTTTCTTGGCTTTTATCGAATTCAACAAATTTATATTTGTGCTTTTTAACCCAAAACATAATTTTACTATTTTTTAAAATTAACTCATTTTCTAAACTAGTTATTAACGATATATGCCACATTGCTATTACAGGATGATGTCTACTATTTGATCTTGCAATCAATATTTTTACATTTTCATCATATGCCTCTAAAAACTTATCGAAAAGATTATCGGGTAAAAATGGAGTATCACTTGGAACAGTAAAAACCCATTCTTTGTTTGTGTAATTTTCTTTAGCCCATAACATTGATGTGTGAATTCCTGCTAAAGGTCCCACAAAACCTTTGAATCTATCTTCAATTACTGGGTAATTAATTTTCTTAAAACTTTTTAAGTCATTAGCATTTATTATTATTTCATTACTATATTTTTTAAGCTTGTTTATTATTTTGTCTAAGATTGTAATTCCATTTATTTTAGCAAAAGCTTTAAATCCACCTCCAAATCTTTTTGATTGACCTCCAGCAAGTATGGCAAACAAAATTTTTTCCTTATTAATGGTCAATTCTATGTTCTCCAGAAAGTGCTAAATATTTTTTTCCCTTTGCTCGTCCAATAAGTGTTAAATTCGAGCCTCTCGCCAGCTCTACACCCCATGCTGTGAATCCTGATCTAGAAATTAATATTGGAATACCCATTTTTATAGTTTTAATAACCATTTCACTAGTTAGTCTTCCTGTAGTGTAAAAAATTTTATTTGAAGAGCTAATTTTTTTTAAAAACATAAAACCAGCAATTTTATCTACAGCATTATGTCTCCCTACGTCTTCCATATAAATCAATGGTTTATTATTATGAATAATGGCACAACCATGTATTGCTCCTGTTTCTAAATATAAGCTAGGTGTCAATGTAATTTTTTTTGAAATTTCATAAATCCATTTATGTTTAATTTTCTTTTTGGATTTTAATTTTGATTTTTTTATTTCCGCATAGATATCTCCAAATACTGTACCTATTGCACAACCACTAGTTGTTGTTTTCTTTCTTAATTTGTTTTCATAATTTGTTTTACGTTTTGTTCGTACAACAACCACACCTAAATCTTTATCAATTTCAACTTTTCTAATTTTGTCATTTTTCTTAAGCATATTTTGATTTAATAAATACCCAACTGCAAGATATTTTGGGTGATCACTAATAGACATTAGCGTTACTATCTCTTGATTATTAAGAAAAATTGTAAGAGCTTTTTCATTAATAACTTTAGAAATTATTTTATTTCCTTTCTCATCAAAACCATTTAGTTTTGTAATTAAGGACTTATTATTAATATCAGGTGAGACTAAATATTTCTCTTTTTTTGCCATATGTTGTAATTAAACTAATAATATAAATGAACATATTAGAAATTTTCACAAATTCCATACTATTAATTATTACTTTAGATAATGAACTATGGGACATTATACTTTTATCATTATTTGTAAGTTTTACTGCTTTAATTATTGCATCATTATTAGGGTTTATAGTAGGGTATTATTTTGCAATTTATAATTTTTATTTCAAAAAAATTATCTTAATAATTATAAACTCATTGATGGGAATTCCTCCAGTTGTAGTTGGTTTAATTGTTTATTTTATTTTTGCATCAGGTGGACCTTTAGGTATCTTACAGCTTCTATATACACCCTCTGCCATGATTATTGCTCAAACTATAATAATTTTTCCAATAATTGCTTCATTATCTCATGAGATATTTTCTAAAAATTGGTTTGAATTTAAAGATCAGATAAGATCCTTAAATATTCCCTTTTGGGGTTCTGTTAAACTTCTATTTAACCATAGTTATTTTTTATTAATAACAACTTTATTATCTGCTTTTGGCAGAGCAATTTCAGAAGTTGGTGCAGTTATGATTGTGGGTGGTAATATTGATCATTATACAAGAGTAATGACAACTGCTATATCGTTAGAAACTAGAATGGGAAATTTAGAATACGCTATGGCATTAGGTTTAGTTTTAATATCAATAACAATAATTATTTACTCTCTAGTATATTTATTAAATAATAGATCTATTAAATGAAAATAGTAGGAATTGTTGGCTGGAAGAATTCAGGGAAAACGACTATTGCAACTAAAATTATAAATAAACTTAGTTCTAATAATTTTCGTGTTGCTTCAATTAAACATGCACATCACGAATTTGATATAGATCATGAAAATACAGATAGCTTTAAGCATAGATTAGCGGGATCTTCTCAAGTAATAGTTAGTTCATCGAAGCGATGGGTTAAAATATCTGAGATAAACAATTCAAAAGAAAAAACATTAGATGAATTAATTAATCAACTTTCAGAAATTGATATTGTAATAGTGGAGGGCTTTAAAAATGAAAATCACCCAAAAATTGAAATAATTAAAAATGATAGTAATAATTACTTATTTACACAAATTAAAAATATAAAAGCTATTATTACAAATAATAAACTTAAAACTGACTTGAAAATTTTTAAGAATGACGAAATTGATAATATAGTTGATTTTATTTTGAGAGAATTTTAATGAATAAATCACCTCTAACCAAAAAACAAATTGTTAATTTATTTAAAAAACAAAAGGTTGTAATTTTTAATTCTGAAAAAGTTAATTTAGAAAATTCTGAGGATAGATTTCTTTACGAAAATATAAAAAGTAAAATAAATTTACCTCCTTTTAATAATTCTGCCGTAGACGGTTATGCTATTTTAAAAGCAGATTTAAAAACAAAAAAAATTTTTTTTTGTAATAGACGAATAGCTGCTGGAGATAACAAAAATATAAAAGTAAAACCTGGTGAAGCAGTCAGAATCTTTACTGGCGCAAAAATGCCTACGAATTCATCAACTATAGTTATGCAGGAAAATACATACAAGAAAGGAAATAAAATTCATTTAATTAAAATTCCAAAATTTGGAGATAATTATAGATTAAAGGGTGAAGATATAAAGAAAAACCAAAAAATATTGGAAAAGGGGTCTAAATTAAATCAACAAAATATAAATTTAATTGCTGCTACTGGTATTAGTAAAATAAAAGTATTTAAAAAAATTAAAATTGGTTTCTTTACAAGTGGTAATGAATTACGAAAACCAACTAAAAATCTAAAAAATTCTGAAATTAATAATTCAAATTATTATAGTTTATATAATTTACTTGATAAGAATTTTATAGAAAAAAAATATTGTGGAAATCTTAAAGATAATTTTAAATCAATTAAAAATAAAATCTTTAATACTTCAAAAAAATTTAATGTAATAATAACTGCTGGTGGTGCATCTGTTGGTGATGAAGATCATGTAATTAAAGTTTTATCTGAATTAGGTAAGGTATATTTTTGGAGAGCAGCAATAAAACCAGGTAGACCAATTGCAGTAGGAAAAATAAATAATTGCTGCATAATTTGCTTACCAGGTAATCCAGTTTCTGTTCAATTACTATATGCAATGTTAGTAAGACCATTAATAGAAAAATTATCTGGTGGAAATTTTAAGCTCCCATCATCAAGTAAAATTACAGCAAATTTTTCTATGAAGAAAAAAACAAAAAGAATGGAGTGGTTACGTGTAAATAAAGAAACTATAAATAATAAAAATATTGCAAATAAATTTCCTAAACAAGGATCTGGCATGATTAGTTCTATATCCTATTCTGATGGTATAATTGAAATTGATGAAAATGTTTCTCAAGTAAACAAAGGAGATATTTTTGATTTTTATAATTATGAAAGTCTATTTTAATTTTTAATTTTAAATCTATAACGAATTACAATTTTATCTTTTATTTTTTTACAACTTAAATATTCATAGTTAGACTGATCACAATAATGTTCAAAGTCTGCTTCAGCCAAAGGATCAGTTGCAATAATTTTAATAATTGTATCTTTGTTTAATTCTGATGCAAGTTTTCTAGCCTTAAGCACTGGTATAGGACATTCTGTACCACTAGTATCAAGAACTAATTCTTCATTTTCAACTGAATCTTTCATAGTTTTCTGATACTTAATATATAGTATAATATTAATTGGAATGGATAAATTTGTTTCTCAAACAGAAACTTCTTTAAAAAAGAAGAAAAGACGTTGGACTCCAAAAGGAAGACAAGTCGAAGATAAATATTTAGATGAAGTTTCTAAATTGTTTTCAGGGTTAATTTTTAAGCGAGATGAATTAATAGAATATTTGCATATATTACAGGATAAATTTGGTGTTTTGTACGATAAACATCTAGTAGCTTTATCAACTATTATTAACTTACCACTTTCTGAAATTTATGAAGTTGCAACTTTTTATGCTCACTTTAATATAGTTAAAGATAGTAAAGATTATAACCCAGTGAATGTTGTAAGGGTTTGTGAAAGTTTAACTTGTGAATTATTTGGCGCACACAAATTACTTCAAGAAATAAAAAAATTAGAAAATAAAAATATAAAAGTCGTACCTGGGCCATGCATGGGAAGATGCAATGTTGCTCCTACTGTTTGCGTAGGAAAAAATTATGTTGATGTGGCTAATTTTGATAAAGTTAAAAAAACAATTAATGAAAAAAATTTTGATCCCTTCATTCCAGATTATATAAATTTATCTTCTTATAAAAAAAAAGGCGGTTATGAAATTGCGAACAAAATAAAAAATGGTGTTATCTCAAAAAAACAAATTTTGGATTCTTTAAATGAAAGTGGATTAAAAGGTAAGGGTGGCGCTGGATTTCCTACAGGAAAAAAATGGGAAATTGTTTCAAATTACAATGGTAAAAAATATGTTGCTGTTAATGGTGATGAAGGTGAGCCAGGAACGTTTAAAGATAGGTCATATTTAGAAAGTGATCCACATAGATTTTTAGAAGGAGCTTTAATTGCCTCCTATTATATAAATGCTCAAAAAGTTTATATTTATATGAGAGATGAATACCCAACAGTTATTAAAATTTTACTTGATGAAATAAATAAAATGGAAGATGAAAAAATAATTCCAAAAGACTTTTTTATAGTGAGAAGAGGGGCAGGAGCTTATATTTGTGGAGAAGAGTCAGCAATGATAGAAAGTATTGAAGGCAAGAGAGGATTGCCAAGACATAGACCGCCTTATGTAGCTGAAATTGGTTTATTTGGATGTCCTACTTTAACAAATAATTTAGAAACTCTTTTTTGGGTAAGAGATATAATTGAAAAAGGAGCAAAGTGGTTTGCTGAAAAGGGGTCCAATGGAAATAAGGGTTTCCATAGTTTTTCAGTATCTGGAAGAGTAAAGAACCCAGGAGTAAAAGTTGCCCCAGCCGGTATAACAATTCAACAATTAATTGATAAGTATTGTGATGGTATGGCAGATGGACATACTTTCAAAGGATATCTTCCAGGAGGTGCATCAGGTGGTATCCTACCCGCTTCTATGAATGATATTCCACTTGATTATGGATCAAAAGAATTAATGGATGCCGGATGTTTTTTAGGTTCAGCGGCAGTAGTTGTATTGTCGGATCATGATAATATGAAAGATGTTGCACTGAATTTACTAAAATTTTTCGAAGAGGAAAGTTGTGGTCAATGTACACCATGCCGTTCCGGTACGGAGAAAACTGTAAAATTAATGCAAGAAAAAAATTGGAACAAGGAAAAATTAAAAGATTTAAGTGAAGTTATGGCGCAAGCATCGATATGTGGTTTAGGACAGGCTGCAACAAACCCATTAAATTCTGTTTTAAAATATTTTAGCAATGAAATAACTTATGACTAAAGAGAAAACAAAATTTTATTTAAACGAAAAGTTAGTTGAAGCAAATGCTGAAGAAACTATTTGGCAAGTTGCAAATAGACTTGGAACAGAAATCCCACATTTATGTTATTCTGATAAACCTGGCTATAGAGCAGATGGAAATTGTAGAGCATGTATGGTTGAAATTGAAGGAGAACGTGTGTTGGCAGCATCTTGTATTAGAAAGCCAACTGATAGTATGAAAGTAAAAACTTCTTCAGAAAAGGCTAAAAAATCTAGAGAGTTAGTTTTTGAATTACTTCTAGCAGACCAGCCAAAAAAAGAAATTGCTCATGATAATAATTCTGACTTTTGGAAATGGATAGACAAAGTTGAAGTTAAAGATAGTAGATTTCCAAAAAAAACTTCATGTCAGGCAGATGTTTCTCATCCTAGTATGGCTGTAAATCTAGATGCATGCATCCAATGTAATCTTTGTGTAAGAGCATGTAGAGAAGTTCAGGTCAATGATGTCATCGGAATGGCATATCGAGGAGAAAATTCTAAAATTGTATTCGATTTTGATGATCCAATGGGTGATAGCACATGTGTAGCATGTGGTGAATGTGTACAGGCTTGTCCAACTGGAGCATTAATGCCAGCGTCCATTGTAGATCAAGATGGTGTTGGCCATAGTAAGGTAGATAAAAAAATTGATAGCGTTTGTCCTTATTGTGGTGTGGGTTGTCAGATAGAATACAATGTAAAAGATAACAAAATTAAATACGTTAATGGTGTTGATGGTCCAGCAAACAAGAACAGATTATGTGTAAAAGGAAGGTTTGGTTTTGATTATGTAAATAATCCAGAAAGACTTACAAAGCCATTGATTAGAATTAAAGATAAACCAAAAGACTTACACCCAAGTATTAATTTTTCGAATATTCATGAATATTTTAGAGAAGCATCTTGGGATGAAGCTCTAAATTATGCTGCACGAGGATTTTTAAAACTTAATAAACAAAGAAATGGTAAGAGTAATCTTGCAGGTTTTGGATCAGCTAAATGTTCAAATGAAGAAGCTTATTTATTTCAAAAATTAATCAGAACTGGTTTTAATACAAATAATGTTGATCATTGTACAAGACTTTGTCATGCGTCTTCTGTAGCTGCTTTATTAGAAACTATTGGTTCAGGAGCTGTTACTGCTCCATTCTATGAAGTTGAAAATTCTGATGTTATAATAGTCATTGGAGCAAATCCTACTGAAAACCATCCTGTTGCAGCAACTTTTTTTAAGAATGCTGCTAAAAAGGGTTCTAAATTAATTGTGATGGATCCTAGAGGGCATTCCTTAAAAAAACATGCAACACATATGTTGCAATTTAAACCAGGATCTGACGTTGCTCTCTTAAATTCAATAATGAATGTTATTGTCGAAGAAAATTTGTTTAATTCCGAATATATAAAAAAACAAACTGAAGGATTTGAAAAATTAAGAAAACATTTAATGAATTATTCACCTGATATAATGGAAAACGAAACAGGTATCGATCCAGAACTTATAAGAGAAGTAGCACGCTTATATGCCAATACAAATAAAGGAATAATTTTTTGGGGGATGGGGATTTCTCAACACACACATGGTACCGACAATGCTAGATGTTTAATTTCTCTAGCTTTAATGACAGGGAATGTTGGAAAAAGAGGATCTGGTTTACATCCTTTAAGAGGACAAAATAATGTACAAGGAGCGTCTGATGCTGGTCTTATACCAATGATGTATCCTGATTACCAATTAGTTGATAAAGATAATAATAAAGATTTTTTTGAAAAACTTTGGAACACTTCTTTAGATGATAAAAAAGGTCTAACAGTTGTTGAAATTATGGATGCTATTCATGAGAATACAATTAAAGGGATGTATATACTTGGTGAAAATCCAGCAATGTCCGACCCTGATCTTAATCATGCAAGAGAAGCTCTACAAATGTTAGACCATTTAGTTGTTCAAGATATTTTTTTAACTGAAACAGCAACTTATGCGGATGTTATTTTTCCAGCTTCGGCATGGCCTGAAAAAAATGGAACAGTTACTAATACTAATAGACAAGTACAGATGGGAAGAAAAGCTTTAGACTCTCCAGGTGAAGCTAAAGAAGATTGGTGGATAACGAACGAACTTGGAAAAAGAATGGGTTTAAATTGGAAATATAAACATCCCAAGGAAATATATGAAGAAATGTCACTAACAATGCCTTCATTAAACAACATCTCTTGGGAAAGATTAGAAAATGAAAACTCTGTAACTTATCCAAGTAAATCTCCAACAACCCCAGGAGATGAAATTGTTTTTGGTGATAAATTTCCAAACAAAAATGGTAAAGGTAAATTTATTCCAGCTAGTGTGACTGCACCAGATGAAGTACCGGATAAAGAATTTGCGATGATCCTTACTACCGGGAGGCAATTAGAGCATTGGCATACTGGAGCTATGACTAGAAAGGCATCAAATTTAGATGCTATTGAACCAGAACCTTCAGTTTCAATATCGCCTAAAGATATAATTAAAAATAATATGAAAGCTGGTGATAAAATAAAAGTCACAACTAGAAGAGGGTCAATAAATATTAGAGTAAGGCAAGACAGGGCGATTCCTGACGGAGTTATATTTATTCCATTTTGTTATAATGAGTCTGCCGCTAATCTTTTAACTAATCCAGCTTTAGATCCATATGGAAAAATTCCTGAATTTAAATATTGTGCTGCAAAAATTGAGAAGTTATAAATATCTTATGATTAAAAAAACATTGATAATTTTATTTCTTGTATTTAGTCCAATCACAGCATGCTCTACATTAAGTGAATTAAACGAAAGAGTAAAGGGTGATGGAGTTCCTTATATCCCCGGAATTTAATTTATAAAATTCTTGTCGAATTTATAATTTAATATAAATGCAAAATTTATGCCGCGTTAGCTCATTTGGTAGAGCAGTTGATTTGTAATCATCAGGTAGTCAGTTCGATTCCGACACGCGGCACCAACTTAATAATATTTACGTTGAGTAAAACTGATATAAAGCAATCGATGTTGCATTAGAAACATTCAAACTATCAATTTCAAATTTTAAATTATTTTTGATGTTTATCTGAACTATTTCGTCACATTCTTTTTTAACTAATTCTCTAATTCCTTTTCCTTCAGAGCCAAAAACTAATACTGATTTTTGTGAAAATTTTAACTTTGAATTACTAATTTTTGAACTGTCAAAGCCATAAATCCAATATTTATTTTTTTTTAAAAAAGAAATAGCTCTTCTTATATTTGTAACTCTAATATAATTTACAATTTCTGCAGCACCGGATGCTGATTTATAAAGTGATGAAGTCAGTTCTGGTGCATTATCTTTACCAACTATAATTCCTTCACAATCAAATAATGCACATGATCTCATTATTGAACCAATATTTTGAGGGTCAGTTACTTGATCTAAAATTAATATTACAGATTTTGATTTCTTACTTTGTACTTTTACAAATTCTTCTAAACTTGGCTTTACAAAATCTTTTGTTTTTAGAACTAATCCCTGTGTTGCGTTCTCATTTCCAAATCTTCTTGCAAATTCATTTTGAGGTAGAATAGTAATTTTTTGTATTTTAGATTCATATTTTTTGGAAAAATTTACCTGATTTTTACTAATTATTAGCTCAATATGCTGTCTTTTTTCATTTTGAAGAGCTGCTTTAACAGAATGTTGACCAAAAATTGTATGAATTCCTTGATTTTTATTAGATTTATTGTTTCTAAACTTAGTCATCATTTAATATCACAGATTTGTCTAATTAATACAATCTAGATATGTACAAAATAGCATTTTTTGTCTAAAAGGCCGTTGCTTTTACGAGTATACGTATTTTGCAAAGGTGAAGTTGCTGTTTTAGATTGACATATATACTAATTTATTAGTATTGGCCAATTTCTTCAAACGGAGGGGTGGTCGAGTGGTTAAAGGCAGCGGACTGTAAATCCGCCCGCGTGAGCGTACGTAGGTTCGAATCCTACCCCCTCCACCATTATGGAGGTAATAGGATTAAAGCATTAAAGTGAGTGTGTGAAGCAGTCAGTTTAGTTGCGGGTGTAGCTTAGTGGTAAAGCTCCAGCCTTCCAAGCTGGCTACGAGGGTTCGATTCCCTTCACCCGCTCCATAACAAAATATTATTGGGGTAATAAAATGGCTAAAGCAAAATTCGAAAGAAACAAACCGCATTGTAACATAGGTACCGTTGGTCACGTTGATCATGGTAAAACAACATTAACTGCTGCTATAACAAAAATATTGGCAGAGACAGGTGGAGCAGAATTTACAGACTACGCAAATATAGATAAAGCACCTGAAGAAAGAGAACGTGGTATTACAATATCTACTGCACACGTAGAATATGAAACTGAAGCAAGACATTATGCTCACGTAGATTGTCCTGGACACGCAGATTATGTTAAGAACATGATTACTGGCGCAGCTCAAATGGATGGTGGTATCTTAGTTGTTAATGCAGCTGACGGACCAATGCCTCAAACAAGAGAACACATACTTTTAGCTAGACAGGTAGGTGTACCTGCTCTTGTTGTATACATGAATAAAGTTGATCAAGTAGATGACAAAGAGTTAATTGATCTAGTTGAGATGGAAATTAGAGAACTTCTTACTTCATATGAATTCCCAGGTGATACTATCCCAATCATTAAGGGCTCAGCTTTAGCAGCTCTTGAAGGAAGAGATGATGAAATTGGAAAAAACTCAATTATGGAATTAATGAAAGCAGTTGATGAACATATACCACAACCTAGCCGACCTGTAGATCAGCCTTTCTTGATGCCAGTTGAGGATGTATTTTCAATTTCTGGTAGAGGTACAGTTGTAACTGGAAGAATTGAACAAGGTCAAGTTAAAGTTGGAGAGGAAATCGAGATCCTAGGAATAAGAGAACCTCAAAAAACTACTTGTACTGGAGTTGAGATGTTTAGAAAACTTTTAGATTCTGGTGAAGCCGGAGACAACGTTGGTGTTCTTCTTCGTGGAACTAAAAGAGAAGAAGTTGAACGTGGTCAAGTATTAGCGAAACCAGGCTCAATAAAACCACATACAAAATTTAAAGCAGAAGCATATGTATTAAAAAAAGAAGAGGGTGGAAGACATACTCCATTTTTTTCAAACTACAGACCTCAATTCTACTTTAGAACAACTGATGTGACTGGAACAATTAAATTACCAGAAGGAACCGAAATGGTAATGCCTGGTGATAATATTGCTATGGAAGTTACTCTTTTGTCTCCAATTGCAATGGATAAAGGTTTAAAATTTGCAATTAGAGAAGGTGGAAGAACAGTTGGCGCTGGAGTTGTTGCTGAAATTATTGAATAGTTTTAGGGATCGTTCTATCAGTTAGCCATTACTTATTAGGAGTGTAGCTCAACTGGTAGAGCACCGGTCTCCAAAACCGGGGGCTGCGGGTTCAAGTCCTGCCACTCCTGCCAAGAGGAAGTAAAATATGAATATTGAAAAAAAGAAAACATCGCCAGCTCTTTTTGTAAGACAAGTTAGACAAGAATTACAAAAAGTTACTTGGCCTCAAAGAAGAGATACTTTTATATCTTCTGCAATAGTCATACTTTTAATAATATTATTCTCATTATTTTTTCTTTTAACCGATCAAATATGGTCTTTTTCAATAAGAAAAATAATTGAAATAGGTTCAGGTTTTTAATGAATAAAGCAAGATGGTACGTTCTTCATGCCTACTCAGGTTATGAAAAAAAAGTTGCTGATAGCATTCTAGATCAAGCAACAAAACTTGGCGTTAAAGAACACATCGAAGAAATATCTGTCCCTGTACAAAACATTGTGGAAGTAAAAAGAGGTGTAAGAGTTAATACAGAAAGGAAAATATTTCCTGGTTACATACTTATTAAAATGAGCTTAAATGATGATACTTGGCATATTATTAAAACAACTCCAAAGTTAAGTGGTTTTTTAGGTAACAAAGGTAAGCCAATTCCTATTAGTAATGCTGAAGCAAAAAGAATATCTGAACAAGTTATTGATGGAGTTGAAAAATCTAGACCTGCGATAATGTATGATGTTGGAGAACAAGTAAAAGTAATTGATGGACCTTTTGCATCATTTAATGGAGAGGTCGAACAAATAGATGAAGATAAAGCAAGATTAAGAGTAGCTGTTTCAATTTTTGGAAGATCAACTCCTGTTGATTTAGAATATTCTCAGGTAGAAAAGGTATAAACTATGGCTAAAGAAATTTTAGGTTTAATTAAATTACAAATTCCTGCTGGAGGAGCAAACCCTTCACCTCCCGTTGGTCCTGCCCTTGGACAAAGAGGATTGAATATAATGGATTTTTGTAAAGCATTTAACGATAAAACAAAAGATTTAGAAAAAGGTGCGCCAATTCCAGTTGTTATAACAGCATACAAAGATAGAAGCTTCGATTTTACTACAAAATTACCACCAGTAAGTTTTTATCTTAAAAAAGCAGCAAAAATAAAAAAAGGAAACTCAACTCCTGGAAGATCATTAGTAGGTAAAGTCTCAATGCAAGATATTGAAAAAATTGCTAAAGAAAAAATGCAAGATTTAAATGCTATTGATCTAGATGGAGCAATGAACATGGTTAAAGGTTCTGCCGTTTCAATGGGTATGGAGGTAGTTGGTTAATGAAAATAACAAAAAATAGAAAACAAATGTTAAATAATTTTGACACTTCAAAGATTTACGAACCGCTAGAAGCTATTAAAATTTTAAAAGAAAAATCTTTCGTTAAGTTTAAAGAAACTATTGATATTTCTATCAATCTCGGAATTGATAGCAACAAAACTGATCAAAATATTAAGGGTGTCGTAAATCTTCCTAATGGAACAGGAAAAACTGTAAAAGTTGCAGTTATTGCAAATGATGAAAAACAAAAAGATGCAAAAAGTAATGGTGCCGATTTGGTAGGGAGTGATGATTTGATTGAAACAATTTCTAAATCAAAAATAGAATTTGATGTTTTAATTGCGACTCCAGATATGATGCCTAAATTAGGTAAAGTAGCAAAAATACTTGGCCCAAAAGGATTAATGCCAAACCCTAAGCTCGGTACTGTAACAAATGAAATTTCTCAATCAGTAAAAGATGCTAAGTCAGGTCAAGTCAAATTCAAAAATGATAAGTCTGGTATCGTTCATGCTGGTGTTGGCAAACTAGATTTTAGTGAAGAAGATTTGTTAGAAAATATTAAAACATTTTATTCTTCAGTTAGTAAAAGTAAACCTGATGCTGTTAAGGGTTCTTTTATAAAAAAGGTTACCATAGCTTCAACTATGGGAGTTGGATTAAATATTAACCAAGCAAGCTTGCGTTAATTAATCCAATAGATGATCTATGATCATCACCTGTCAAAGACTGCAGGGGCATAAAGCTTAATTTCCTGCATAGACTGAAGCGAGTCATTGATTTGCTTCTTGACAGGCTTTAAATTAGTTTGGTGGGCAAACTAATTTTAGCTAATATTGGATCTTTTGGGTCCAATTAAAACCGAGGTTGACGTGAAACGTTCTGAAAAAAAAGATTTTGTAAGTAATCTCAAGGAAGACTTTTCAAATGCTACTTCTGTGATTGTGGCTGAATATTCTGGGCTAACAGTCAATGAAACAGAGCAACTTAGAAAAGAAATGAGAGATAATGGAGCAAAATTTAAAGTAACTAAGAACAGACTCACTAAACTTGCTATATCTGAAACTCAATTTAAAGATATTTCTGAGCTTTTCAAAGGTCCAACAGCAATTGCTTACTCTGATGATGCAGTAGCACCAGCAAAAGTAGCAGTTAGCTTTGAGAAAAAATTTGAAAATTTTAAAATTATTGGTGGAGGTTATAATGGTGAGAAAATTGATAAAGAAAAAATTGATTTTCTTGCAAAATTACCTTCTTTAGATGAGTTAAGAGGAAAAATAATAGGACTAATTTCAGCGCCTGCTCAAAAGATAGCTTCAATTACAGCTGAACCTGGAGCACAAATCGCAAGATTAATTAGTTCTAACAGTAGCAATAAACAAGAGTCGAACTAGGTAATAAGGAGAAATAAATGGCTGATTTAAATAAAATTGTTGAAGATCTATCTTCTCTTACCGTTCTTGAGGCAGCTGAATTAAGTAAGTTGCTTGAAGATAAATGGGGAGTATCCGCTGCTGCACCAGTAGCAGTTGCTGCAGCTCCAGCTGCAGGTGGTGGAGAATCTGCTGCAGAAGAGAAGACAGAATTTGATATTGAATTATCTGAATCTGGATCAAATAAAATTGCTGTTATTAAAGAAGTAAGAACCATCACTGGTTTAGGCTTAAAAGAAGCAAAAGATCTGGTTGAAGGTGCACCTAAACCACTTAAACAAGGGGTTAAAAAAGAAGAAGCTGAAGAAATGAAAAAAGCATTAGAAGCGGCTGGTGCAAAAGTTGCATTAAAATAATTTAAAGGCCTTTTGAAAAGGCCTTTAAATCAAAAGTTTGAATGAAGGAGAAAATGTGAGCTTAGATCATATAAATATTAAAAAAATAAGAAAATCTTTTGGTAAAATTCCTTTAGTAACCTCACTTCCAAATTTAGTCGAGGTTCAAAAAAGATCTTTTGATAGTTTTTTACAATTAAAAACTGATCCTGATAAAAGAGATAATATTGGCCTTCATTCAATTTTTAAATCTGTTTTTCCAATTCATGATTATGCAGAAAGAGCAACAGTCGACTATGTAAGTTATAATCTTGGTATTCCAAAATATGATGTAGATGAATGTTCTCAAAGAGGAATGACTTATGGTGCTCCACTTTTAGTTAACTTTCGTCTTATAATATGGGATATTGATGAAATTGCAGGAACAAAATCTGTAAGAGATATAAAGGAACAAGAAGTCTATATGGGTGACATACCCCTAATGACCAAAAATGCTACCTTTGTAGTAAATGGTACAGAGAGAGTAGTTGTTAGTCAAATGCATCGTTCACCAGGCGTGTTTTTTGATCATGATTTTGGAAAAACTCACACAAGTGGTAAATATCTCTTTAATGCCAGAATAATCCCATACAGAGGTTCCTGGCTTGACTTTGAACATGATGCAAAAAACAATATTCATGCAAGGATTGATAGAAAAAGAAAGTTTCCTGTTACAACTTTGTTTAAATGTCTTTTAAGTAATATCTCTGAAAATTATTTAAAAGAATGTGAAGATAACAAGATTGAGCCGGATCCTAAAAGAATTCTGGGTATGTCAGGTGAAGAAATTTTATCATTATTTTATAGTCATGTAATGTACAAAAAAAATGATTATGGTTGGTCATTTAAACAGGAACTTTCTTTTTTCAAAGGAAAAATATTAAATTATGATCTTTTGGATTCTAAAAATGGAAAAATTCTTTTGACTAAAGGAACAAAGGTTAATCAAAAAATTATAAATGATCTAAAGAAGAAAAATGTTGCTAACTTATCAATTAATAATGAATCACTTATAGGATTTTTTATCGCATCAGATATAATTGATGAAGAAAATGGTAAAATTTTTTTTGAAGCTGGCTATGAAATTGATGATGTTTTTTTGCAATTTATTCAAGAAAATAAAATTAATAAACTAGATATTCTTAAGGCTGATAATATAGGAATAGGATCTTATATACGAAATACCTTGCAATTAGATAAGGCTAGATCAAGAGAAGAGGCTCTTTTTGAAGTTTTCAAAATATTAAGACCTGGGGAACCGCCAACTATCGAAACAGCTGAAAACCTTTTTAACAACTTATTTTTTAATTCCGATAGATATGATTTATCTTCTGTGGGTAGATTGAAAATAAACGCTAAGTTTAAAAAAAATACTTCAATTGATCAAAGGATACTTGATAAAAGTGATATTCTAGATGTTGTTAAGCATATGCATAAATTAATCGATGGTAGAGGTGAAATTGATGATATTGATCACTTGGCCAATAGAAGAGTGAGATCAGTTGGAGAGCTTCTTGAGAATCAATATCGAATTGGTTTGCTGAAAATGGATAGAGCGATTAAAGAAAGATTAAGCTCTCTTGAAGTAGATAATATTATGCCTCAGGACATTATCAATGCGAAACCTGTTGTAGCATCTATAAAAGAATTTTTTGGCCTAAGTCAATTAAGTCAATTTATGGATCAAACTAATCCATTAAGCGAAATAACTCACAAAAGAAGAGTTTCAGCTCTTGGACCGGGCGGTTTAAATAGAGAACGAGCAGGATTTGAAGTAAGAGACGTGCATCAAACTCACTACGGAAGAATTTGTCCTATTGAGACTCCAGAGGGTGCAAATATTGGATTAATAAATAGTTTGGCTTCATATTCTAGAATAAATAAATATGGATTTATTGAAACTCCATATAGAATAGTAAATTCAGGTAAAGTAACAGACAAAGTAATATATTTAAGTGCTATTGATGAAGAGGATTTTGTAATTGCACAAGCAAATGCTGAAATTGACTCAAAAGGAAAATTTGCAAATCAAATAGTTAGTTGTAGAAAAAATGGTGAATTTATAAATGTAGACATCGACGCAATTGATTTAATGGATGTTTCGCCTCAACAATTAGTTTCTGTTGCTTCATCACTAATTCCATTTTTGGAAAATGATGATGCTAACAGAGCTCTGATGGGGTCAAATATGATGAGACAGGCTGTACCTTTAATCAAACCTAAAGCTCCCTTAGTTGGCACTGGAATGGAGTATACCGTTGCTAAAGATAGTGGTTCAACAATAGTAGCAAAAAGAGAAGGTATCGTCGACCAATTAGATGCCAACAGAATAGTTATAAGAATAACTGATAGAAACGATAAAACACTTAATAAAATTGATATTTACAACTTATCAAAATTTCAAAGATCAAATCAAAATACTTGTATATCCCAGCGACCTTTAGTGAATGTTGGCGATAAAATTCATAAGAATCAAGTTATTGCAGATGGTCCAGCTACAGAATTAGGAGAACTCGCTCTTGGACGTAATGTTTTAGCGGCATTCATGCCTTGGAATGGATATAATTTTGAGGATTCAATACTTATTTCTGAAAAAGTAGTTCAAGATGATGTTTTTACTTCAATTCATGTTGAAGAATTTGAAGTAATGTCAAGAGATACAAAATTAGGGCCCGAAGAAATTACAAGAGATATTCCAAATGCCAGTGAAGAAATGTTATTAAATTTAGATGAAACCGGAATTGTTTATGTAGGTGCAGAGGTTAATTCTGGAGACATATTAGTTGGTAAGGTAACTCCAAAAGGTGAATCTCCAATGACCCCAGAAGAAAAGTTATTAAGAGCTATATTTGGTGAAAAAGCTGCTGATGTAAAAGATACTAGTTTAAGAGTACCACCAGGAGTTAAAGGAACAATCGTTGAAATAAGAGTCTTTTCTAGAAGGGGAATTGAAAAGGATGAGCGTGCCATAAGTATTGAAAATAATCAAATTGAAGTTGTAGCAAGAGATAGAGACGATGAATTAAAAATACTTGAAAAAAGTTTTGGAAATCACCTTAGAGAATTGCTTAATAACCAAACATATTTATCTGGAACAGATACTTTAACAAAAAATACAACTATTAAATATGAACAAATTGAAAAGTTTTCTTTATCTGAATTATTAAAAATTAATATTTCTGATGAAAAGAAAAGCAATCAAATTGAATCACTTGTAAAAAATTACGAAAATCAATTAGGCAACATAAATCAAAAATTTGAAAATAAAATTGATAAAATTCAAAGTGGAGACGAACTATTGCCTGGTGTACTTAAATTAATAAAAGTGTTTATTTCAGTTAAGCGTAAGCTTCAACCAGGTGATAAGATGGCCGGTAGACATGGAAATAAAGGAGTTATTTCAAAGATATGTCCTGTCGAAGATATGCCTTACCTTGAGGATGGCACACCTGTTGATATTGTTTTGAATCCGCTAGGTGTTCCTAGTAGAATGAATATTGGTCAAATATTGGAAACACATCTTGGTTGGGCTTCAGCTTCATTAGGTAGACAGGTTAATGAAATGATAAAAAAAATACAATCAGAAGGTCAAACCAAAGATTTAAGAGAAAAGCTTTTAGAAATTTATGACTTTGATAATCATCAAAAAATTATTAAAAATATGAATGATGACGAAATCTTAGAATTAGGTAACAATTTGAAAGAGGGCATTCCCTTTGCAACCCCTGTCTTCGATGGCGCAAAAGAAAAAGATATTACAAGTTTATTAACACAATCTGGTGTTTCAAGTACTGGACAAGAAATACTTTATGATGGGATTACAGGTAAAAAATTTGAAAGACCAGTAACAGTAGGTTATATGTACATGTTAAAATTACATCACTTAGTAGATGAAAAAATTCATGCTAGATCAATTGGGCCATACAGCCTTGTTACTCAACAGCCACTAGGAGGGAAAGCTCAATTTGGAGGACAAAGATTTGGTGAAATGGAAGTTTGGGCATTAGAAGCATATGGCGCTGCATATACTCTCCAGGAAATATTAACTATCAAATCTGATGATGTCGCTGGAAGAACAAAAGTCTATGAGTCAATTGTGAAAGGTGATAACAATTTTGAGTCTGGTACTCCAGAGTCATTTAATGTAATGGTAAAAGAATTAAGATCTCTTGGTTTAAATTTAGATTTTAAAGAAAATTTACAAGAAAATAATTTAACAAACTTAATAGGTACAAATGAATAAAGAATTAACGAACATTTTTAATCAAAATCTCGGTGTACAAAATTTCAACAGCCTAAAAATTTCAATAGCTAGCCCGGATGACATTAGATCTTGGTCTTTTGGAGAAATTAAAAAACCTGAAACAATTAATTATAGAACATTTAAACCTGAAAAAGATGGTTTATTCTGTTCAAGAATTTTTGGACCTGTTAAAGATTATGAGTGCTTGTGCGGCAAGTACAAAAGAATGAAATTTAGAGGTATAATTTGTGAAAAATGTGGAGTTGAAGTAACACTTTCCAAAGTCAGAAGAGATAGAATGGGACACATAGAGTTAGCTGCCCCAGTATCCCACATTTGGTTTATGAAATCACTACCAAGCAGAATTGCAACTCTTTTAGATATGACAATAAAAAATCTTGAAAAAGTTCTATATTTTGAGCAATTTATTGTTGTTGAGCCTGGACTTACTGACTTAAAAAAAGGAGAAATTATCTCTGAAGAACAATTTATTGAATATCAAGATGAATATGGTGAAGATTCATTTAGTGCTGCTATCGGTGCTGAGGCAATTGAGCAAATGCTTCTTAGTATTGACCTAGAGACAGATTACAATCAGTTAAAAATTGACCTTACAGAAACTAAGTCTGAATTAAAAAAGACAAAGATTACTAAGAGACTTAAATTAATTGAATCATTTATAGTCTCAAAAAATAAACCTGAATGGATGATAATGAAGGTTCTGCCGGTAATACCTCCAGAATTAAGACCATTAGTTCCTCTTGATGGAGGTAGATTTGCAACAAGTGATTTAAATGATCTTTATAGAAGAGTTATAAATAGAAATAATAGATTAAAAAGATTAATTGATCTTAGAGCACCTGACATAATTATAAGAAATGAAAAAAGAATGCTTCAAGAGTCAGTTGATGCTTTATTTGATAATGGTAGGAGAGGCAGAGTAATTACATCAACAAACAAAAGACCTCTTAAATCTTTATCAGACATGTTAAAAGGAAAACAAGGTAGATTTAGACAAAATCTTCTCGGTAAAAGAGTAGATTATTCGGGTAGATCAGTAATTGTTGTAGGTCCAAATCTTAAGCTCCATCAGTGTGGTATTCCAAAAAAAATGGCTTTAGAATTATTTAAACCATTTATTTTTCATAAGTTGGATATTTATGGATGGGCAAACACTATAAAAGCTGCAAAAAAACTTGTTGAAAAAGAGGACCCCAGAGTATGGGATATATTAGAGGAGGTCATCAGAGAGCATCCTGTGCTACTTAACAGAGCCCCAACTTTACATAGACTTGGTATACAAGCTTTTGAACCAACTTTAATTGAAGGCAAATCTATTCAACTTCACCCACTAGTTTGTACTGCTTTCAATGCTGATTTTGATGGAGATCAAATGGCCGTTCACGTCCCACTTAGTCTTGAAGCTCAGTTAGAAGCAAGAGTCTTAATGATGAGCACAAATAATATTTTATCACCATCTAGTGGTAAACCAATCATTGTTCCTTCACAAGATATAGTGCTTGGTATTTATTATTTATCTATTATTAGAGATAATCAAATTGGCCAAGGTAAAACATTTATAGATTTAAATGAAATTATAAAATCATTAGAGAATGGAGATGTGAGTCTTCACTCTAAAATTAAAGCAAGAATTACTAATTTTGATGGATCTGTAATTAAGGTTGAAACAACACCTGGAAGAATGATCTTAGGAAATATTTTACCTAAAAATAAAAATATTAACTTTGATATGATTAATAAAGTTTTAACAAAAAAAGAAGTTAGTAATATATTAGATACCGTTTACAGATTTTGTGGACAAAAGGAGACTGTTCTCTTCGCTGATCATATAATGCAAATTGGGTTTAAATATGCAGCAGTTGCTGGAATCTCTTTTGGAAAAGACGATTTAATTATACCTTCTGATAAAGATGATCTTTTAAATCAAACTCAAGCAAAAGTTCAAGAATATGAAAATCAATATCAAGATGGTTTAATTACTCAAGGAGAGAAATATAATAAAGTTGTTGACGCTTGGTCTGAATGTACCAACAAGGTAGCTGATAAAATGTTGGATGTGATATCAACTCCATCTGATGACAAACCAATTAATTCTGTATACATGATGGCTCACTCAGGAGCACGAGGTTCAGCAGCCCAACTAAAACAATTGTCAGGTATGAGGGGTTTAATGGCTAAACCTTCAGGAGAGATTATTGAAAATCCAATCAAGTCTAATTTTAAAGAAGGTTTGTCTGTTCTTGAATATTTTACTTCTACCCATGGAGCTAGAAAAGGACTTGCTGATACCGCATTAAAAACTGCAAGTAGTGGGTATTTGACCAGAAGACTAGTAGATGTTGCTCAAGATGCAGTTATACGTGAAGAAGACTGTAATACCTCAAATGGAGTTATTGTTGAGGAGATAGTTGAGTCAGGAAACATTACCTCTCCTCTTACGGAGAGAATTTTAGGAAGAACACCTGTTAACGATATTTTAGATGAAAATGAAAATTGCATTGTTAAATCAGGTGAAATAATTTCAGAAAAGCATTTAGATCCTATCTCTAAATTGGCAATTAGATCAATAAAAATCAGATCAGTATTAACATGTGAAACCGAAGATGGAATTTGTTCTAAATGTTATGGAAGAGATCTAGCAAGAGGTACACCTGTTAATATAGGTGAAGCTGTTGGTATAATCGCAGCACAATCTATTGGAGAACCTGGAACTCAATTAACTATGAGAACCTTTCATATTGGTGGAGCAGCTAGTTCTTCAGTTGAACAATCAAATGCTACATCTCCTTTTAAAGGTACTGTAAAATTTGAAAATATAAAATTAATTGAAGACCGTTTCAAAAATAAAATTGTTTTAACAAGAAACGCAAAAATAAAAATTACTGATGAAAAAAATGATAAATTTTCAACAAATATACCTTTTGGATCAAAACTTCTTGTAAATGAGGATGAAAATGTTGAAGCTAACAAAATTTTAGCTGAATGGGACCCTTATACATTACCAATAATTGCTGAGAAAAATGGCTTTGTAAAATATATAGATCTAAAACAGGGCATTTCCTTTAGAGAATCAGTTGATGATACAACTGGAATATCAAGTAAAATAGTTATTGATTGGAGTCAGAATCAGAAAAGCAAAAACTTTAAACCTGCTTTAAATGTTAATGATAAACCTTCAGATGAGCAAAATGAAGAAATTAACTTTTCAAATTATCCTATGTCAATTGATTCAATCTTGAGCGTAGAGGATGGACAAGAGGTATCTGCCGGCCAAGTAATTGCGCGAATTCCAAAAGAATCTTCTAAAACTAAAGATATAACAGGAGGTCTTCCAAGAGTAGCTGAATTATTTGAAGCAAGAAAACCAAAAGATCCTGCTATAATGTGTGAAATTGATGGTAAAATTTCTTTTGGTAAGGATTATAAAAATAAAAGAAGAGTTATTATTACTTCACTAGACGAGAAAGATACTTTTGAGATTTTAATACCAAGATCAAAATATTTAAATGTTCAAGAAGGTGATTTTGTTAAAAAAGGTGATATTTTAGTTGAAGGGACACCTGTTCCTCATGATATTCTTAGAATTTTAGGTATTGAGGAGTTGGCAAGATATCTAGTCAGAGAGGTACAGTCTGTCTACAAGTTACAAGGTGTTTATATCAATGATAAGCATATTGAGACGATTGCAAGACAAATGCTTCAAAAAGTTTTAATAAAAGATCCTGGAGATTCAAATCTAATTTCAGGAGAACAAATACAAAGAAGAGATGTACTTAAATTGAATAAAATATTGTTAGAAAAAAACAAAAAAGAAGTGATTTATGATCCTGTTTTACTAGGTATTACAAAAGCAAGCTTACAAACAAATTCTTTTATTTCTGCAGCGTCTTTTCAGGAAACCACTAAAGTATTAACTGATGCAGCTACTTTAGGTAAAGTTGATAGACTAAATGGCCTAAAAGAAAATGTAATTGTTGGTAGGTTAATTCCAGCAGGTACAGGTAAAATGACCTCAGATTATGAGAATATTGCATTTGAAAGAGATAAGGAGATTAAGGATCAAAATGCTTCAGATAATGTAGAAAATTAAGAATTTTTTACTATATCCTCTTGACTTTATCTTAATCAATTAATAAAGACCCCTACGATTTGTTAAAGGTCGTGGATGTATATCCAAACACTTAACTTGAGGACAAAATGCCAACTATAAACCAACTTGTTAGAAAAGGTAGATCTACAGTAAAAAAAAGGAACAAGGTTCCTGCCTTAGAGAAGAGTCCTCAAAAAAGAGGAGTTTGTACTAGAGTTTATACAACTACACCCAAAAAACCCAACTCTGCCTTAAGAAAAGTTGCAAGAGTTAAACTTACAAATGGCCAAGAAGTTTCTGCTTATATACCGGGCGAAGGTCATAACCTTCAAGAGCACTCAGTAGTTTTAATTAGAGGTGGGAGAGTGAAAGATTTACCTGGTGTTCGATATCATATATTAAGAGGAACCTTAGATACTCAAGGTGTATCATCTAGGAAACAAAGAAGGTCTCTATACGGAGCTAAACGTCCTAAATAGTTATGTCCAGAAGAAGAGCAGCAGAAAAAAGAACAATTCTTCCAGATCATAAATATAAAGATTTAGTTCTGGCAAAATTCATGAATCGTATAATGCTTGATGGTAAAAAATCTACTTCAGAAAAAATAGTCTATGGTGCTTTTGAAATAGTTTCAAAAAAAACTGACAAGACTCCAATTGAATTTTTTCATGATGCACTTAACAATGTAAAACCAGCTTTAGAGGTAAGATCTAGAAGAGTTGGCGGAGCAACTTATCAAGTTCCAATGGAAGTAAGGCCAAAAAGAGCTCAAACTTTAGCAATGAAATGGATTGTTGACTCAGCTACTAAAAGGAATGAGAAAACTATGAGAGAAAGAGTTGCAAACGAAATAATTGATGCATTTAATAACAAAGGTAATGCTGTAAAAAAGAGAGAAGAGACACATAAAATGGCTGACGCTAATAGAGCGTTTTCACATTTTAGATGGTAAAAAAATTATGACAAGATCACATCAAATATCTAAATATAGAAATATAGGAATTATGGCTCATATTGATGCTGGCAAAACAACAACAACAGAGAGAATTTTGTATTATACCGGTAAATCTCATAAAATTGGTGAGGTTCACGATGGTGCGGCGACTATGGACTGGATGGAACAGGAGCAAGAAAGAGGAATTACCATTACATCTGCAGCTACTACATGTTTTTGGAAAGATCATAGAATTAATATAATAGATACACCAGGTCATGTTGATTTTACGATCGAAGTTGAAAGATCTCTAAAAGTTTTAGACGGAGCAGTCGCAGTATTTGATGGTGTTGCAGGAGTTGAACCTCAATCCGAAACTGTTTGGAGACAGGCAGATAAATACAAAGTACCTCGTATGTGTTTTGTAAATAAATTGGATAGAACAGGTGCTAATTTCTTTATGTGCGTAGATATGATATCTGAACGTTTAGGTTCTTACCCACTTGTAACTCAGTTACCAATTGGAATTGAAAGTAACTTAAAAGGAGTTGTGGACTTAGTATCTAACAAAGCTATTATATGGCAAGACGAGAGCTTAGGTGCAAAATTTGATATAGTTGAAATACCTGAAGATTTAAAAAATCAATCTGAAGAATATAGAATAAAATTAATTGAAAAAGCAGTAGAGGAAGACGATGCCATCATGGAAAGTTATCTTGAAGGTAATGAACCATCTATTGATGAACTTAAGTTATGTATAAGAAAAGGTACTTTAAAGGGATCATTTGTTCCAGTTTTAACCGGATCAGCATTTAAGAATAAAGGTGTTCAACCTCTTTTAGATGCAGTTATTGATTATATGCCGTCACCAACTGATGTAACAAGTGTAAAGGGCGTTGATGTTAACGATGATACTAAAGAATTAATTAGAAAGTGTGAAGATAATGAACCTTTTAGTGCTTTAGCTTTTAAAATTATGACAGACCCTTTTGTAGGAAGTTTAACTTTTGCAAGAATATATTCAGGTACTATTAACACTAAAGACTCTGTTTTAAATTCAAACTCTGGTAAGAAAGAAAACATAGGAAGAATGTTACTTATGCATGCCAATAATAGAGAAGAAATAAAAACAGCTAATGCTGGAGATATTGTTGCTTTAGTAGGGTTAAAGGATGTTACTACTGGTGAGACACTGTGTGCTTCTGATAAACCAATAGTATTGGAAAAAATGGATTTTCCTGATCCCGTTATTGAAGTTGCAGTTGAGCCAAAAACAAAGGTGGATCACGAAAAGATGGGACAAGCATTAGGTAGACTTGCTCAAGAAGATCCAAGTTTTAGGGTAACAACAGATCATGAAAGTGGACAAACTATTATTAAAGGCATGGGTGAATTACATTTGGAAATTCTTGTAGATAGAATGAAAAGAGAATTCAAAGTAGAAGCAAATGTAGGTGCGCCACAAGTGGCTTATAGAGAAACTATTTCTAATTCATTTGACGTTGATTATACGCACAAAAAACAATCAGGTGGCGCTGGCCAGTTTGCTAGAGTAAAGATTAAATTTGAACCAGGAGAAGCAGGTAGTGGTTACCAATTCATAAATCAAATTAAAGGAGGTAACATACCAACAGAACATATCCCCGGTGTTGAAAAAGGTTTAATTGCCCAGCAACAAACTGGTGTTATAGCTGGATTTCCATGTATAGACTTCAAGGCTACTTTATATGATGGAGCGTATCATGATGTTGACTCTAGTGTACTAGCTTTTGAAATAGCTGCAAGAGCTGCTTTCAGAGAAGGTATATCCAAAGCAAGTCCTGTACTGCTTGAGCCTATGATGAAAGTAGAAGTAGTTACACCCGAAGAATATATGGGTGATGTAATTGGTGACCTTAATAGTAGAAGAGGCCAAGTCCAGGAGATGTCGACTAGAGGTAATGC
This sequence comes from uncultured Alphaproteobacteria bacterium, assembly GCA_902612805.1. Lineage (GTDB taxonomy): Bacteria > Pseudomonadota > Alphaproteobacteria > HIMB59 > CACPNW01. The sequence goes on from CACMEY010000001.1 coordinate 126,858, forward strand.
AAATGTTGTTGATGCTATGGTTCCACTTGCAAATATGTTTGGCTATGTAAACAACCTTAGATCCTTATCTCAAGGAAGAGCAAACTATACAATGCAATTTGATCATTATGAAGAAGTTCCCTCTAATGTTGCAGAAGAAGTAAAGGCAAAGTTAGCGTAATGGAAAATCAAAATATAAGAATAAGATTAAGAGGATATGATAACTCCCTCTTGGATACAAGTACTCTAGATATAATTAATACAGCTAAAAGAACAGGGGCTAAAGTTAAGGGCCCTATTCCTTTGCCAACACGTTTTGAAAGGTTTACAGTAAATAAGTCACCTCATATTGATAAAAAAAGTAGAGACCAGCTTGAAATACGAACACATAATCGTCTCTTAGATATTATTGATCCAACACCACAAACAGTTGATGCTTTGATGAAATTAGATCTGTCAGCTGGAGTAGAAGTAGATATTAAAATATAACATGTTGAGGTCGGGTTTAATAGCTACAAAAGTTGGAAATAGTTCTTTTTATAAAGACAATGGCATGAGTACCCACGTTACAATACTGAAGATAGATGAATGTATAGTTTCTAATGTTAAAACAACTGAAAAAGATGGATACAATGCTGTGCAAATTGCGTCTATAGAAACTGGAAAAGATATTTCAAATATTAATAAACCTCAAAGAAAAATATTTACCACTATAGATATAAATCCTAAAAAAATATTAAAAGAATTTAGAGTAGATAACGATAATATTTTAAAAATTGGAACTAAATTAAATGTAGACCATTTTAAAGTAGATCAATTTATTGATGCAAGCAGCATATCAATCGGAAAAGGCTTTGCAGGTGTAATGAAGAGACATAATTTTGGAGGACTAAGAGCTTCACATGGTGTTTCAATTTCTCATAGATCACATGGCTCGACAGGACAAAATCAAGACCCAGGAAGAGTTTTTAAGGGAAAAAAAATGGCTGGAAGAATGGGTAATAAAAAAGTAACCAAACAAAATTTAAGAGTGATAGATATAGATAATGCTAATAATCTTTTAATTGTTAAAGGTTCCATTCCAGGCAAAAAAAACTCAATTATATTTTTAAAAGATGCAGTTAAGAGATCGTAAATGAAAAAATCTGTGCTAAATCTTAAAAATAAAACTGTTGGAGATATAGACCTAGACGCAAGTATTTTTGGTGTGAAAAAACTTCCCGATTTAATTCATCAATATATTAGATACCAAAATGCTAAATCAAGGCAGGGTTCTCATAAAACTAAATCAAGATCCGAAGTAAGTGGTCGTAGTAAAAAACCTTTTTCTCAAAAAGGTACAGGTAACGCTAGACAAGGTAGTAATAAGCCACCTAATTTCAGAGGTGGAGCTGTTTCTATGGGGCCTACAAATAGAGATTACTCTTTTAGTTTAAATAAAAAAGAAAAAAAATTAGCTTTAAAATCAGCTCTATCTGTTAAACTCACAGAACAAAAAATCATAGTAATCGATACGTTTGAAATTAAAAGTTTCAAAACTAATGAGTTATACTCTGATCTTAAAAAATTTGATTATAAATCTGCTCTATTCATTTATTCTGAAAATGGTTTAGATAAAAATTTCCAGTTAGCGTCTTCTAATATACCAAAAATTTCAGTGTTGAATCAAAAAGGTATTAACGTTAAAGACCTAATAACTTTTGATAAAATTTTTATAGAGCAAAAATCAGTCAATGAAATAACGAAGAGGCTTTCATGAAAAATGGTCTTATAAATATATCACTTGAAAGAGCATATGACATTATTAAGAAACCTCTAACAACAGAAAAATCTACAAATTTACAACAATTTAATCAATATTCATTTATTGTTTCAAAAAACTCTAATTCAATTGAAATTAAAAAAGCTATTGAAATTATTTTTAAAGTTAAAGTAAATAAAGTAAACACTTCTATTTTACGAGGCAAAGGAAAAACATTTAAGGGTCAATACGGTTTTAGAAAAGATACAAAAAGAGCGATAGTTACATTAGATGAGGGTAACACAATTGATTCTTCGCTGGAGATAAAATAATGCTTATTAAATTTAAACCAACTACTCCAGGACTAAGAGGAACTGTTTTAGTTTCAAAAAAAGAACTGTCTAAAGAAAAACCTTATAAAAGTCTTACTAAAAAATTAAATTCAACTGGAGGAAGAAATAATCAAGGTAAAATAACGTCTAGAAGAATGGGTGGTGGTGTTAAGAGAAAATATAGAGTAATTGATTTTAAAAGATCAAAAACCGATATAAACGCTGAAATTATCAGAAACGAATATGATCCAAATAGATCTGCATTTATTTCCTTAATTAAGTACGAGGATGGTGAGCTAAAATATATAATTTCACCGAAAAATATTAAAGTTGGAGAAAAAATAATTTCTGGTGAAAATGTAGCCATTAAAAACGGAAATTGTTTACCAATAAATAACATACCTGTTGGCACAAACATACATAATGTAGAATTAAAACCTGGTGCAGGTGCTCAGCTAATAAGATCAGCTGGTACTTCTGCTCAAATTGTTTCAAAAGAACAGCCTTATGTTCAAATCAAATTAATTTCAGGAGAAATAAGACATATAAATAAAAACTGTAGAGCTACTATAGGAGAGGTATCTAATGCAGATCAAAAAAATATTAAGTTAGGTAAAGCTGGTAGAAAAAGATATTTAGGTTTTAGACCCAAAGTACGTGGAGTGGTTATGAATCCAGTAGATCATCCACATGGTGGCGGTGAGGGTAGAACATCAGGTGGTAGGGATCCGGTAACCCCATGGGGTGTATCCACTAAAGGGAAAAAAACAAGACATAACAAAAAAACTAATGTTTTTATAATTAAGAGGAAAAAGAAATAAATGACAAGATCAGTTTGGAAAGGACCATTTGTAGACAAAACTTTGATTAAAAAAGCAGAGAAGTTGTCACAATCTGGAAGAAAAGAAGTTTTAAAAACATGGTCTAGAAGATCTACAATATTACCACAATTCGTAGGATTAACATTTGGAGTATATAACGGGCAAAAATTTGTTCCTGTAACCGTAAATGAACAAATGGTAGGTCATAAACTAGGCGAATTCTCTCCAACAAGAAACTTTAAAGGTCACACAGCTGCAGATAAAAAAGCGGAGCAAAAATGAATCAAAATCTAACAGCAATTGCAAAAGATAATATGGTAAGGATCAGTCCAACGAAATTATCTCTATTAGTGAATGGTATTGTAAATATGAAAGTAAGCTCTGCTATAAATCAACTTCAATTCTCCTCTAAGAGAATCTCAAGGATCATTTTAAAAGTTTTAAATGCCGCTGTTGCAAACGCTGAAAACAATAAACAATTAGATATCGATAAACTTTTTGTAAAAGAAGTTTTTGTGGGTAAAAGCCTAAGGATGAAAAGATGGAGACCAAGAGCTAAGGGAAGAGCAGCATCAATAATTAAACCATTTAGTAAAGTTACAATTGTGGTCGAAGAAAGAAATCAAAATAATAAGGAAAAAAAATAATGGGACAAAAAGTTAATCCATACGGTATTAGATTAGGAATTAATAAAACTTGGTCATCTAGATGGTATTCAAAAAAGGAATACACTAAATTATTGCACGAAGATTTGAAAATTAAAAACTATGTTGAAAAAAAACTTAAAAACGCAAGTATTTCAAAAATAAATATAGAAAGAGCTGCAAAAAAAATAAGAATATCTATTTTTAGCTCGAGACCAGGAATTATTATTGGAAAAAAAGGTGCCGATATTGAAACATTAAAAAATGATCTTTCAAATATATCTAATCTTGAAGTTTTTCTTGATATTAAAGAGATAAGAAAACCAGAAGTAGAGGCTAAACTTGTTGCAGAAAATATTGCATCTCAACTTGAAAAAAGAATTTCTTTTCGAAGAGCAATGAAAAAAGCGGTACAATCTGCAATGAGGTTAGGGGCCAAAGGAGTAAAAGTTGTTTGTAGTGGAAGGTTAGGTGGAGCGGAAATTGCAAGAACTGAGAAATATCACGAAGGTAGTGTACCTTTACATACTTTAAGAGGTGATATTGATTATTCAACTGCAGAAGCTGAAACGACTTATGGAATTTGTGGAATTAAAGTTTGGATTAATAAAGGAGAAATTCTTCTTAAGGACCCATATGCAAGTGAGAAAAAACAAATTGACCAGGGGAGTGTCAGATAATGAATATGTTATCTCCAAAAAAAACTAAATTTAGAAAGCAGTTTAAGGGCAGAATACACGGTAGCTCAAAAGGGAACTACGCTCTGAATTATGGAAGCTTTGGACTTAAAGCAATGGAGCCAGAAAGAGTTACCTCTAGACAGATAGAAGCCGCAAGAAAAGCAATCACTAGGTATTTGAAAAGAGCTGGTAGGATGTGGATTAGAATTTTTCCAGATGTACCAGTTTCAAAAAAACCTGCGGAAGTCAGAATGGGAAAAGGTAAAGGATCAATAGAATATTGGGCATGCAGGGTTAAACCTGGAAGGATTATGTTTGAAGTTGATGGTGTAAATGTAAATGATGCAAGAAAAGCTATGACTTTGGCAGCAGCAAAACTTCCTATTAAATGTAAATTTGTAGAAAGAAATATCTAATGAATAAAAGAATTAATCAAGACAATAAAAAAATTCAAGAAGATATTCTTAATTTTAAAAAAACACTTTTAAATTTAAGCTTTCAAAAATTTTCTGGTCAGCTTGAAAAAACTTCTCAGATTAGAAAGGCAAAAAAAGAAATTGCTCGTTTAAAAACAAAATTATCTATTAAAAATGGAGATAAAAATGCCTAAAAGAATATTATCTGGGGTAGTTTCATCGTCTAATTCAAACAAAACGATAACTGTGGATGTTACCAGAAGAATTAAGCATAAACTTTATAAAAAAATTATTAGACAGACGAAAAAATACCATGCTCATGATGAAAATAATGAATTTACTGTTGGTGACACAGTATCTATCATTGAATCAAAACCAATTTCTAAATTAAAAAAGTGGAAAGTAATATCTAGCTCTGGAGAAAATTCATGATACAAATGCAATCTAATCTTTTTGTTGCAGATAATTCTGGGGCTAGAAAAATTCAATGTATAAAGGTTTTGGGCGGCTCTAAAAGAAGATCTGCATCTATTGGAGATATAATTGTGGTATCTATAAAAGATGCCCTACCAAGAGCAAAAGTTAAAAAAGGTGATGTATACAAAGCTGTTATTGTTAGGACATCTAAGGATTTTAAAAGATCTGATGGTACGGCAATTAGATTTGATAAAAATGCAGCTGTTTTATTAGACAAACAAGATGAACCTATAGCAACAAGAATTTTTGGTCCAGTTACCAGAGAACTTAGAAGTAAAAAGTTTATGAAAATAATTAGTTTAGCCCCTGAGGTTATTTAATGAATAATAAATTTAAATTAAAAAAAGGTGACGAAGTTATTGTGTTAACTGGAAAAGATAAAGGTAAAACTGGTAAAATAGTTAAAATGATGCCAAAACAAATGAAAGCAATTGTTTCTGAAATAAATAGAGTTAAAAAAAACCAAAAACCAGACAATAATCAGCCAGGCGGTATTATCGATAAAGAAATGCCAATGCATATTTCAAATCTTTCATTTTATGATCCTGAATTAAAAAAAGGTGTTAAAATAGGTTTTAAACTCAATAATAATAAAAAAGTTAGAATTAACAAATCTTCAGGTAAGGAAATTTAAATGAGTAGATTATTAGAAGAATACAATAATCAAATTAAAAAGGAGTTAATGTCAAAACTTGGTTTAAAAAATATTTTTGAAGTTCCAAAAATCAAAAAAATTATTTTAAATATGGGTATTGGTGATGGAAAGGATGATTCAAAGCTGATTGATAAAGCTCTGGAGGATTTGACACTTATAGCAGGTCAAAAAGCAGTTAAAACAAAATCAAAAAAAGCAATCTCTGGATTTAAAATTAGAGAGGGTATGCCTTTAGGCGTTAAGGTTACATTAAGAAACAAAATTATGTACGAGTTTCTTGATCGCTTGGTAAATATCGCTATTCCCAGAATAAGAGATTTCAGAGGTTTAAATGTTAAAAGTTTTGATGGAAAAGGCAATTTTTCAATGGGTATTAAAGAGCATGTAATATTTCCTGAAATTAATTTCGATAAAGTAGAAAAAACAATTGGTATGGATATAACAATCTGTACTTCAGCTAAAAATAATAATGAGGCAATAGAATTACTAAAAAGTTTTAATATGCCTTTTAAAGATAAACAAGTTAACTAAGGAGAAAAATGGCTAAGTTAAGTTCAGTTCAAAAAAATTTATTTAGACAAAAGTTAATTAAAAAATATAAATTAAAAAGAGATGAGCTAAAGTCTAAAATTAAAAACAAAAACATTTCATTAGAGGAAAGAATTTCTTATCAAAATAAACTAAATGATCTTCCAAGAAATGGTTCGTCAATAAGACATAGAAACAGATGTGAGATTACCGGTAGACCAAGGGGAAATTATAGAAAATTTGGTCTTTCAAGAATAAAACTTAGGGAACTTTCAATGACTGGTGATTTACCAGGGGTTGTTAAATCAAGTTGGTAGGAGAATATTATGGCCTTTAATGACTCACTTTCAGATATGCTTGCAAGAATTAAAAATGCTCACCAAGCAAATAAAGTATCTACTTTATGTTTAAAATCAAAATTAAATATGAATGTTTTAACTGTCCTCAAAGATGAAGGATACATAAGAGATTTTAAAGATATAGAAGAGAGAAAAGGAGTAAATTCAATTAAGATTGATTTGAAATATTTTAATGGAAATCCAGTAATAAAAAAAATAAAAAGAATCTCTAAACCTGGAATTAGAAAATATTCAAAAATTAACGAATTAAGTAAACCGTATGGGGGTTTGGGTATATCTATTCTTTCTACACCTAAAGGCGTAATGTCAGATCAGGAAGCAAAAAAAAATAATGTTGGCGGCGAAATTTTGTGTGAGGTTTTTTGATGTCAAGAATTGCTAAAAATCCTATTAAAATCTCAAATGAAATTGAATGTAGTTTTAATGAAGGAATATTTTTTGCTAAAGGTAAATTAGGTCAAATGAAAGTGGCAATAAATTCCAATTTCAATATTGATATAAATGGAGACGAAGTAAAAGTCTTACCTGTTAAAGATATAAATAATGATCCAAACTGGGGAACAACTAGGGCTATAATTGCAAATATAATACATGGTGTAACCAATGGATTTAGCAAAACTTTAGAACTCAATGGAACAGGTTACCGAGCTAGTGTCTCAGGTACAAAACTAAAACTAGAATTGGGATACAGTCATGATATTAATTTTGACATTCCAGATGATATAAAAATAGAGTGTCCTAAACAAAATATAATTAAATTAACAAGTATTAACAAAGAAAAACTAGGCGCCGCTGCAGCCAAGATAAGATCATTTAGAAAACCCGAGCCATTTAAAGGTAAAGGTATTAAATATTCTAATGAATTTATTTTTAGAAAAGAGGGAAAAAAGAAATAGTTATGATGGATAGAAAACAAAGAGTAAGATACAAAACAAAAAAAGTATCTAATAGAAAGAGGTTAACAGTATTTAGATCTAACAACCATCTATATGTACAACTAATTGATGATACTAGTGGAAAAACATTAGTAGCTTCTTCCTCTGTAGAAAAATCATTTAGGGATAAAAAATTATCAAGAAAAGAATTGGCAGAAATGATTGGTAAAGATATTGCTAAAAAGATAATATCTAAGGGAATCGATAAGGTTGCTTTTGATAGAGGAAAATACAAGTATCATGGTTTAGTAAAAATCATTGCAGAATCAGCGAGAGTAGAAGGACTTAATTTTTAGAGGTATTTATGTTTGAAAATGAAAAAAACGAATTAAGCGAACATTTAGTTACAATTAACAGAGTAGCTAAGGTTGTTAAAGGTGGAAGAAGATTTGGATTTGCTGCAATTATGATAGTGGGTGATAACAATGGAAGAGTTGGAATTGGGACTGGTAAAGCAAAAGAAGTTCCAGAAGCAGTTAGAAAGGCTACTGAAAATGCAAAAAGTAAAATGATTAGAGTTCATCTTAAAGAAAACAGAACTATTCACCATGATACAGTTGGTAGATTTGGAGCAGGTAAAGTCATTCTCAGGACTGCTTCCCCTGGTACTGGTATAATTGCTGGAGGCCCTATGAGAGCTCTTTTTGAATCACTTGGCATTAAAGATGTTGTTGCCAAATCAACTGGAACATCAAACCCACATAATATGTTAAAAGCTACACTTAATGCTTTTAAAATGTCTGAATCTCCAAAGTCTGTAGCATCAAAAAGATCAAAGAAAATTACTGAAATTAATAATAACAAAAATAGCTAAATATGAAAATTAATGAATTAAAGTCAACATTAACTAGTGGTAAAAAAAATAAGAGGAGAGGTAGAGGTGCTGGTTCTGGTCTAGGAAAGACTTCTGGAAGAGGTGTTAAAGGTCAAAAATCAAGATCTGGTGTTTCTATAAATGGTTTTGAGGGAGGCCAAATGCCACTTTATCGTCGTTTACCAAAAAGAGGATTTAAGAATCCCTTTAAAGTAAAAATTCAACAAATAAACTTTAATATGATTAATAATTTGGTACAAAAATATAAACTTAATCCTGATGAAATAACTGAAGATACCCTTTTTAAAAAAAATATATTTAAAAGTTCTAAGGGATACCTAAAATTACTTAATATTGGTGAACCTAAAAATGCCATAAATTTAGAAATTTCTTTTGCTTCAAAAAAAGCAATCGAAGTTTTAGAAAAAAATGGTGGAAAAATAAAACTTACAAAGAAATAAATGGCAACGGCTGCAGATAGACTAGCAAATAATTTAAATTTTGGTGCTTTAGGTAAAGCTACTGAATTAAGACAAAGACTTTTATTTACACTTGGAGCACTAATAGTTTTTCGTCTCGGAACTTTTTTGCCAATACCTGGTATAAATCCTATTGCTCTACAACAATTTTTTGAACAACAATCATCTGGTATTCTTGGTATTTTTGATACATTTTCAGGTGGGGCTTTAGGTAGAATGGGTATTTTTGCGCTAGGTGTAATGCCCTATATATCTTCATCAATCATAATGACATTAATGCAATCAGCAATTCCACATCTTAAAACATTAAAAGAGCAAGGATCTAAAGGCAGAAGACAACTATTACAATACACAAGGTATGTCACTGTTATTATTGCAGCAGTCCAAGGATATGGAGTATCAATTGGTTTAGAATCAATGCAAACTATGTATGGAAACATTGTATTTGAACCAGGATTATTTTTTAGGCTTACTACAGTAATAACTCTTGTGGGAGGAACAGTTTTTTTAATGTGGTTAGGTGAGCAAATTTCATCAAGAGGTGTAGGAAATGGAATTTCTTTAATTATTACTGCTGGTATTATTGCAAATCTCCCAAGTGCTTTTGTATCCACTTTACAATTAGGAAGAACAGGTGAACTTAGCATCGCTTTTATATTAGGTATTTTAATACTCATACTTTTACTAATAATTTTCATAGTGTTTATTGAAAAAGCACAAAGACGTTTACCAGTGCAATATCCAAAAAGACAAGTTGGAAATAAAATATATGGAGGTCAAAGTTCTCACTTACCATTAAAAATAAATACAGCTGGTGTTATTCCAGTTATTTTTGCTTCTTCAATTTTACTTCTTCCGAATACAATGTCAGGTTTTGGAGCTGGATCTTCAAGTGATATCTTTATTTTGATATCAAGCTATTTGGGAAGAGGACAACCTCTTTATTTGGCCTTATATGCTGCAATGATAATATTTTTTGGATTCTTTTATACTTCAATAGTTTTTAACCCAGATGAACAAGCAGAAAATCTTAGAAAGTATGGAGGATTTATACCCGGAATAAGACCAGGTGAAAATACAGCAAACTATATAGAGTTTGTTTTGATAAGACTAACCACTATTGGAACTATATATTTAACTTTTGTAGCTTTGCTTCCTGAGTTCTTGTTGTCGAGAACCTCTATCCCTTTCTATCTAGGAGGTACTGCATTACTAATTGTTGTTGTTGTTATGATTGACTTTATTACTCAAGTTCAATCGCATCTTTTTCAGCATCAATACGAAGGATTATTAAAAAAGACCAAGTTAAAAGGTAGAAGATAAATTGACCAATATAATTTTTTTTGGTCCTCCAGGTGCAGGAAAAGGTACTCAGGCAAAATTAATATCTGAACTTTTCAACTTATCTCATCTTTCTACTGGTGAAATATTAAGAAAAAAAATTCTTGAAAAAGACACTTTGGCCAAAGAGTTAAAAGAAATAATGTCATCAGGCAAATTGGTATCTGATGATATTTTAAATTCTATTGTTGCTGCAAGATTAGCTAATGAAAATCACAAAGGTTTCATACTCGATGGTTACCCTAGATCTTTAAAACAATCTCAATTTCTCAATGATTTCTTAAATAAATCATCACTTCAAATAAATTATATTTTTAATATTAATTTAAATTATGAAATTTTGAGGAATAGAATTGTAAAAAGATCTTCATTAGAGAGTAGAGATGATGATAAAATTAACGTTATAGAGACTAGATATAATGAATATCTCAAAACTACAGAGAAAGTCTCTAAGTTTTACAAAGAACTAAGTCCCGATATTTATTTTGAAATTGATGGATCTTTTCATATTGATGAAATTACTAAAAATATTGTAGAAATTATAAAAAATTCATGAAAAACAGCCATAAATCTAGATATCTTTCCTTGACTAATTGTGCAATTATCATGTATTCACCCTCATTCATTTTTTTTGGATTTCAATATGGCTAGAATATCAGGTGTTAACATTCCCACTAATAAAAAGGTAAATATTGCACTCACATACATATTTGGAATTGGTAAGAAATATGCCTTAGACATTTGTAATAATGCTTCAATAGATATTTCAAAGCGTGTAAGTGAGTTAAATGAAGAAGAAGTTAATAAGATAAGAGACTTAATTGACAAAGACTATTCTGTAGAGGGTGATTTAAGAAGAAAAATATCATTAGATATAAAAAGATTAAACGATCTTGGTTGTTATAGAGGCCTTAGGCATAGAAAGAAACTTCCTGTTAGAGGACAAAGAACTCATACCAATGCGAGGACAAGAAAAGGTAAAGCAGTAGCAATTGCTGGAAAGAAAAAAGTTACTAAAGGTTAAAATGGCTGAGAAAAAAAAATCTAAAATTAAAAAAAAATTATCTTCTGGTGTTGCCCATATTGTATCATCTTTTAATAATACTATAATAACAATTACAGATGAAAAAGGTAATGCACTTGCATGGTCTTCATCAGGTCATAAAGGTTTTAAGGGTTCTAGAAAGTCAACTCCATATGCAGCACAGATAGCTGCTGAGGATGTAGGCAATAAAGCAAAAGAATTTGGTTTAAAAAATATAAAAGTTGAAGTCTCAGGACCTGGTTCAGGAAGAGAGTCAGCATTAAGATCTTTGCAGTCAATAGGTTACGTGATTACTTCAATTACGGATGTTACACCCATACCTCATAATGGTTGCAGACCTAGAAAAAGAAGAAGAGTATAAAAAAGGAGTATTTAAGTGTTACAAAAAAACTGGAGTGAATTAATTAAACCTACAAAAATGGAAGTGAATGTAGATGACAACAATGGAAGAATAGGCAAACTTACTGCAGAACCATTAGAGCGTGGATTTGGTTTGACTTTAGGTAATTCATTAAGAAGGATTTTATTGTCTTCATTACAAGGTGCTGCAATTACATCAGTAAAAATAAAAGGTGTTGTTCACGAATTTTCAACTATTCCAGGAGTTAAGGAAGATTTAACAGACATACTTTTAAATTTGAAGTCTATAGCAGTAAAAGTACATTCTCCAGGTCTTAAAAAAATGTATTTAAAATCAAATGGTTCTGGTGAAATAAGAGCTGGTAACTTTGAAACCGATTCAGAAACAGAAATTTTAAATCCTGATCAATTAATTATGACCTTAGATTCTAATGCTGATGTTGAAATTGAAGCAAATGTTGAAACTGGCAAAGGATATGTTTCTGCTGAAGTTGCCGAAGATGAAAATAAAGTTATTGGTGAAATTAAACTAGACGCAATGTTTAGCCCAGTAGTTAAAGCTTCATATAAAGTAGAAAATAGTAGAGTTGGCCAAGTAACTGATTTTGATAAATTAGTTTTTGAGGTTGAAACAAATGGTGCAATAACGCCTGACGATGCTATTGCTTTAGCAGCAAGAATTTTACAGGATCAATTACAACCTTTTATCAATTTTGATGAACCAGAAATACTTCCTGATCAATCACAGACAGAAAAGCTTTCGTTCAATTCTAACTTATTAAAAAAAGTTGAGGAATTAGAACTTTCTGTTAGATCCGCTAATTGCTTAAAAAATGATAATATCATTTATATTGGAGACCTGGTTCAAAAATCAGAATCTGAAATGTTACGCACTCCTAACTTTGGAAGAAAATCACTTAATGAAATCAAAGAAGTTCTGCAGCAAATGGAACTTAATTTAGGAATGTCGGTTCCAGATTGGCCTCCTGAAAATATTGATGAACTTGCAAAAAAATATGAGGATCCATTTAACAAGTAGTTAAAATGAAACATAATATAAAAAATAAAAAGTTAAATAAAACTAGCTCCCATAGAAAAGCAATGTTCATGAATATGTCAAATGCTCTTATAAAACATGAACAAATAACAACAACTTTAGCAAAAGCTAAAGAACTTAGAAGATTTGTAGAAAAAATAATAACTTTAGGTAAAAAAGGTGATTTATTTTCACGAAGAAAGGCAATTTCGATTTTACAAGATCAAAAAATGTCAAAAAAAGTTTTTGATGTTCTTTCAGATAGATATAAAAGTAGAGATGGAGGATATACTCGAATTATAAAGCTTGGAAATAGATTTGGTGATAATGCGCCTACAGCAGTAATTGAATTTGTTGATAGAGATGAAAATGCCAAAGGATTAGATAGCGGTCCAGTCATTGAAAAAAAATCTTCAGAAGAAGAACTAGAACAACAACCTCAAATTTAGAAGCTATTGTTTAATATTATTCTTGTAGCCACAGGTGGAGCAACCGGAGCTGTTCTAAGATTTATATTAACTAATTTAAGTAAATCTTTGTTTGCAACTAGTATTTATGGGACACTTTCAGTTAATATTTTAGGATCTTTCTTGATTGGATATCTTATTACTTCTAATTATCTAAAGAGTTTTTCTGAAGACTTTATTAAATTTTTTTTAATTATTGGATTACTCGGATCTTTTACTACTTTTTCTGCATTTTCTTATGAAGCACTTAATTTAATTATGGAAAAAAAAATCTTTGTATCTTTTGTTTATATTTTATTTTCAATATCGATTTGTATTTTATCTGCATATTTAGGAATAATAATAAATAAGTAACAAATTGATAAAAAATATTAAAATTAAAGAAAATTATGAAGTGAGATTAGATAAGTATTTGAAAAATTTATACACTTCTCTTACTCAAAGTTTTATTGAAAAAAATATAAGAAAAAAAAATATATTAATTAATAATCGTCGCACTACTTCAAATTATCTCGTTAAAATTAATGATAATTTAAGTATTTTAAACTTTCATGACCAATTATATAAAAATAGAATAATTTATAAGAAAAACATAAAAATTTCTAAAAAAGATTTAATAAAGTTTAATAAATCAATAATATTTCAAAATAATGATTTTCTGGTTTTAAACAAATGGGATGAGATTGCCACTCAAGGTGGTAGTAAAATTAATGTATCTATTGATCATATAATTAAAACGATTAACTTAAATTATAGACTCGTACATAGACTAGACAAAGAAACTACAGGCTTACTACTAATTGCTAAAAATTTAAAATATGCAAAATATTTTTCTGCGCTTTTTAAACAGAAACTTATTAAAAAGATTTATATAGCTTTATGTGACGGAACTCCTAAAAATAAAACATCACAAGTAAATTTGATTATAAAAAATAAAAAACTCAAAACTGAAAATAGTGTAACTAATTATAAACTACTTAATACAAAAAATGGGATTTCTCAGTTATTATATAATCCTAAAACTGGCAAAACGCATCAGTTAAGAATTGTTTCAAAAAATCTTGGCTGTCCTATTATAGGTGATAAAAAATATAATGCTTTATCCAAGTTAAGAAAAGAAAAATTAATGCTACATGCTTATAGTTTAAAATTTTCAATTAATAATAAGTTAGTAGAGTATGTTGCAGATTTACCAGATCATTTTATAACTTTTATTAAAAAAAATGATTTAAAATTAGTTAAAAATTTCCAAGCTTATTTAGATTCTTTTTAACTTATCTATAAATATATTTTTAAAATATTCATCAAACTCACTTTGATCCAAATTAATACCTAATTCTTCCATGGAAGTATTTTCATATTCTTTTAAACCACATGAGTGAATATAATCATAATATCTCAGATCAGGATTAATATTAAAACTCATACCATGATAAGTAATCCATTTTTTTACTCTAAGACCAATAGCACCAATTTTTTTTTCTTTATCAAAAGATATTTTATTATTTTTAATTACCCAAATACCCACTCTATCTTTGAATGCTCTAGCCTCAATATTGTAATTTTTTAAAAAGGTAATTAACGAATCTTCGATTAAAGATATGAACTTTCGTATATCTTTTTTTTTATTATTTAAATTTAACATAAAATAAACAATTCTTTGACCTGGGCCATGATATGTTGTTTTACCTCCACGATTTGTTTTAATTACATCAATAATACTTGATTTTAATATCTCATCATTTTTAGCACTAGTCCCTTGAGTAAAAACATGATTATGATTTAAAAACCATAATAATTCTTTAGACAGATTGTTATGTATGTTTTCTACTTTTGATTCCATGAATCTGACTGCCTCATCATAATTTATTTCATTCCTAGATATTTTAACTTCTATCTCTTTCATCTTGTTTATTTTACTTTATTGCTAGTTAATATTCTATCTGATATTTAATCTACTATATAGGCGGCTGTGGCGGAATTGGTATACGCGCAGCGTTGAGGTCGCTGTGGGATTTATCCTGTGGAAGTTCAAGTCTTCTCAGCCGCACCAATTTATATGGAAGAAATTATTATTAAAAAAGACCAGGATTTTTCAAGTAAATCTGTTGAATTAGTAACTGATTATTTAGAAAATTATAAATATGATAACGTTTTATCTTATTTAAAAGATATTCATAATGCAGATATTGCAGATATTCTTCAAAATTTAGACCCAGTTTTAAGATTAAGCCTATTGAATATAATTGATAAGAATTTTGATCCTGAAATTTTAACTTATTTAAATGATAGTGTTAGGGAGGAAATAATTGAAACTTTAGATATAAAACAATTAGCTAATAATTCTAAAAGTTTAGATATTGATGATGCTGTTGACTTGGCCGAAGATTTAGAAGAAAAAGATCAGACTATATTCTTAGAAAATTTAGATAAAGAAGAACGAACATTGGTTGAAGAAGGATTAAATTATCCTCAAGACTCAGCTGGAAGATTAATGCAAAGACAATTCGTTGCTGTTATTCAGTCATGGAATGTAGGTCAAGCAATTGACTATTTACGAAACAATAAAGGTAATTTGCCTGAAGATTTTTATGATATTTATTTAATCAACAATAATAAAGAAGTAAAAGGCGTAGTTCCATTGGGAAGATTAATGGGTTCAAAAAGAGAAATAGAATTGAATTCAATAATAAATAAAGATTTAAGATTAATAGATGTAAATACCGATCAAGAGGATGTAGCATTATTATTTAATAAATATGGATTAGTCAGTGCCCCAGTGATTAATAATCAAAAAAAAATAATTGGATCAATTACAGTTGATGATGTTGTAGAGGTTATAGAAGAAGAAAGAGAAGAAGATATTTTAAAGCTTGGAGGTGTAGATCATACAGATTTATATGAGTCAGTTGTTACTACAACAAAATCAAGAATTTCATGGTTAATTGTAAATTTAATGACAGCCGTAGTAGCTTCTATAGTCATAGGTTTATTTGAAGCTGCTATAGAAAAAGTAGTAGCCTTAGCTATTCTAATGCCAATAGTAGCTTCAATGGGTGCCAATGCTGGCACTCAAACTTTAACAGTTGCAGTGCGAGCTATTGCAGTGAAAAAATTAACAGCTAGCAATGCTCTAAAAATTATAACAAAAGAGACTCTCATTGGGGGTATAAATGGTATAATATTCGCTATTATAATATCTTTAATTTCTATTTATTGGTTTGATAATTTGCTTTTGGGTTTAATAATAGGTCTTGCTATGATACTTAATTTACTTATTGCTGGTTTTTCAGGTATTGTAATTCCACTAATTTTAGATAAGTTGAAAATTGATCCTGCTTTAGCATCTGCAGTAATTTTGACAACAATAACTGATGTTTTTGGCTTTTTATCTTTTCTTGGATTAGCAACTTTATTTTTAATATAACCTGGCCTATTTAACTTGAAACAATGCTAAGAAAAAACGATCTAATAGGTTACTTTTATAAAGGAATTAAAGACAAGAATGATTTACGCATAGGAGTAGAACACGAGAAATTTGTTTTAAAAAAAGACAGTTTACAACAATTATCTTATGAAGAGTCAAATGGTATTAAAGATATTCTTTTAAAATTTGTAAATAAGGGATGGAAACCAAAGTATGATGATAAAAATACTACAATAATTGCTCTAGAAAGATTTGGTGAAAATATAACTCTAGAACCAGGCGGGCAGATTGAATTATCTGGAGCTCAATTAAAAAATATTCATCAAACCTGCACAGAAACAAATAGGCATTTAAAAGAGTTAAAAGAAATTGGTGAAGAATTTAATTTTATATTATTGGGCTTAGGTGTGGAACCTAGCTTATCCCTAGATGAATTACCTTGGATGCCAAAACAAAGATATTCCATAATGAAAAAATATATGCCTAAAGTTGGTACTCTGGGACATCATATGATGAAACGTACTTGTACTAACCAAGTAAATTTGGATTATCATTCTGAAGAAGACATGATTGCTAAGTTTAGATTAATGTTAAATCTTGAAGGTATTGCAACTGCAATATTTGCTAACTCACCTTTTGATCAAAAAAAAGTTTCTAAATATAAGAGTTTAAGATCTCATTTTTGGCATCACACAGACAAAGATAGAACAGGTTTATTACCATTTGTTTTTGATAAAGATTTTAATTTTGAAAAATATGCGGAGCATGCGCTTGACGTGCCAATGTATTTTGTAATTAGAAATCATAAATATATAGATATGACTAATTATACTTTTAGAGATTTTATTAAAAACAATATTTCTAAAGATTTACACATTGAACCTACTATTGAAGATTGGATAAACCACTTATCAACTTTATTTCCTCAAGTTAGATTAAAGCAATTCTTAGAAATACGTTCCATGGATGCATGTTCATGGGATTTAATATGTTCTCAACCTGCTTTTTGGATTGGCATTTTATATAATGATGATGGTATTGATAAAACTAATGAAATCGTTGAGAGCTGGACTCAAAATGATAGAAATTTAATAAATAGTTTAGTTCCAAGAGAAGGTCTACAAACCAAATTCAAAAATGGCATTTTGTTGGATATTGCACAAAAATTATTTGAAATTGCAAAATCAGGTTTAGAAAAAAGAAATATTCTAGTAAAAAATGAAAAATATAATGAAACATTTTATCTTAAAGATTTAGAACAAAATCTATCAAATGGCCATTCACCGGCTGATTTATTAATCCGTAAATATCATGGTGAATGGAAAAAAAATATTAATAAAATATATGAGGAAGAAATTTTCTAATGAAAAAAAGTATAGCAATTCAAATGGATAATATTGAAAAAATTGATTATGAATTCGATACATCTTTTTTAATAGGTTATGAGGCGCAAGACAGAGATTATGATATTTTTTATTACAATCCAAAAGATTTATTCATAAAAGAGAATACTATTCAAGCTTCTGGATATTATTTAGAGTTATTGCTAGATGAAAAAAATTATTTTAATTTTAAATCTAATAAAATAATTGCCAAATTAGAAGATTTTCAATTTGTCTTTTTAAGACAAGATCCTCCTTTTGATATGAATTATATCACATCGACTTATATTTTGGACTTACTTCCATCTTCAACAGTTGTTGTGAATGATCCAACAGCAGTTAGAAATTCTACTGAAAAATTATTTACATTTAATTTTAAAGAATTTATGCCACCTACTTTAGTAACAAAAGATTTAAAAATTATTGAAGAATTTTTAGATAAAGAAGAAGATATCATAACCAAGCCCCTTTATGGCAATGGAGGGGAGGGGATACATAGATTTGATAAAAGTAATTTCAATTCTAAAATATTAGAGGAATATTTACACTTGCCTATAATGGTCCAAAAATTTATCAATGAGATAGAGCATGGTGACAGGAGGATCATTTTTTTTGATGGTGAATATTTTGGTTCAGTTGCTAGAATACCCCAAGAAGGTAATTTAAAGGCAAATTTTCATGCTGGCGGAAAGGCTAGTAAAACTGACTTAGTTTATAGAGACAAAGAAATCATCGAAAATTTGGGACCGAAGCTAAAAGAGCACAATCTGTTTTTTGTTGGAATTGATATAATTGGAAATTATCTGACTGAAATCAATGTAACTTCACCTACAGGATTGAAGCAAATTAATGCATTAAACAATGTAAAATTAGAGAAAGATTTTTGGGATAAGCTTGAAGCAAAATATAAATTAGTTTAATTATACTATTTAAAGGAAAACATATGCACGAAAATAGAATTTTAATAAACAAACTAAAAAATTTTGAAAATATAAATTCAAATTTTCTTATAATAACATTGATGTTATTTGGTTCAATTTTATTAGCGATTTCCGCTAAAGTTCAAGTACCATTTTGGCCAGTGCCAATGACAATGCAGACGTTTGTCATATTCTTAATAGGAATGACATATAGTGTTAGATTATCTTTTGCTACAGTTGCATTTTACCTTTTTCAAGGAGCTATAGGACTTCCTGTCTTTGCATCAGGTGGTGGAATTGCTTATTTAGTTGGCCCAACTGCAGGATATCTTTATGGTATGTTATTTGCATCTATTGTTATAAGCTATTTAGCAAATTTAGGTTTTAGCAAAACATATTTTAAGGCAACATTATCTCTATTAATTGGTTCTACTATTATATTTTTATTTGGTATTATTTATCTTGGTTATATTATTGGTTTCGAAAAAGCAGTAGCCGCTGGTCTTTTACCATTTATTCCAAGCGAACTGTTTAAAATTGCATTAGCAGTTGCTTTGATTCCAACTTTACATAAAATTATTACAAAATAATAATTAATGAAAATTGGTATTGATGTAGGTGGTACCAAAACTGAAGGTATTCTTTTAGATCCAAATGGAACTGAAATAGATAGAAAAAGAATAAATACTGAAAAAAGTTATGATGGAACAATTAAGGGAATACTATCCATTATAAATCATTTCGAAGATAAACACGGCAAAGCAGAGTCTGTTGGTATGGGAATGCCAGGAGCCATATCAAATGATACAGCTTTAATTAAAAATGCTAATTCTATATGGTTAAATGGCAAACCTTTTAAGCAAGATTTAGATAAAATTTTGGATAGAAATGTGAATTTGGAAAATGATGCTAATTGTTTTACTCTTTCTGAAGCTGTAGATGGAGCTGGTAAAGGGTTTGAAATTGTTTTCGGAGTCATAATAGGAACTGGTGTAGGTGGTGGTATCAGTATCAACCAAAAAGTAATAAGAGGTCGTAATAGCATAAGCGGAGAGTGGGGACACGTAGTTTTGCCGAGTAGAACAGAAGATGAAAAAAAATATGTCAAAAAATGTTATTGTGGAAAAGATGGGTGCTTAGAGACCTATATATCTGGACCAGGCTTTTCATCTGTCTATAATTTACGTTGCAATAAAAATTATAATTCACATCAAATATTAGATGGTTTTAATAATAAAGAAAAAGATAGTATCTTTGCACTAAATCAATATGTCGATCATTTAGCAAGAGGCTTATCTCTAGTTTGTAATATTCTTGATCCAGATGTGATTGTTTTGGGTGGAGGTATGTCAAACATCGATTTTATTTACGAAAATATAAATGATGCTCTAAAAAAATATGTTTTTACAGATACCCTTCACACAAAAGTTGTAAAAAATATTCATGGTGATTCAAGTGGTGTAAGAGGAGCTGCTTGGCTTTCTTAAATACCACCCATTGAAATATATTTTATAGTTAAATAGTCATCAAGGCCATAACGAGAACCTTCTCTTCCCATTCCTGATTCTTTTACACCTCCAAAAGGCACTTCAGCAATTGTTGGTAGTCCATTATTGATAGATACAATCCCATATTCAAGTGCTTCAGCTACTCTCCAAATTCTTCCTATGTCTCTTGAATAGAAATATGAAGCTAATCCATATGGTGTATCATTAGCCATTTTAATCACCTCATCATCACTAGAAAATTTATAAAGAGGTGCAACAGGTCCAAATGTTTCTTCAAAAGTTATTTTTGCTTTTGTAGATACATTTGAGAGAACAGTTGGTTGATAGAAATTACCACCAAGCGAATGCACATCTCCACCAATTGCTATTTTAGCTCCTGTATTTACTGCATCTTGAACATGATCAATTACTTTTTCTAAAGAGGATTGATCAATTAAAGGACCAGATACAATTCCATCTTCAAGCCCATTACCCACTGTTATTTTACTGACTTCATTTGTAAATTTTTCTAGGAATTCATCATAAATATTTTCATGGACAAAAATTCTATTTGAACAAATACATGTTTGACCACTATTTCTAAATTTACTTTGAAGCGCGCCTGCAACAGCTTCATCCATATCTGCATCATCGAAAACAATAAAGGGTGCATGACCACCAAGTTCCATAGAAACTTTTTTTACTGTTGAGGCACTTTGCTCTAAAAGTATTTTTCCAACCTCCGTAGATCCTGTAAAAGAAATTTTTCTTACAATTGGGTTACTTGTTAGCTCTTTACCAATCTCACTTGCCGATCCAGTGATTACATTAAATACACCATCTGGAAAACCAGCTTCTTTAGCAAGCACTGCTACAGCTAGTGCTGAATAGGGTGTTTGACTTGCTGGTTTAACAACAGTAGTACAACCAACAGCTAGAGCGGCTGCACATTTTCTTGTGATCATTGAATTTGGAAAATTCCATGGAGTTATTGCTCCCACAACACCAACAGGTTGTTTAATTATTACAATTCTTTTTCCAGGTCTTGGATCAGGAACTATATCACCATACACTCTTTTTGCTTCCTCAGCATAAAATTCAATATATGAAGCACCCATTAGTATTTCACCCTTTGCTTCAGCTAGAGGTTTACCTTGCTCAACAGTCATGATTTTAGCTAAATCATCTGCATTTACTGTAATTAGCTCACCCCATTTTTTAAGAATAACTGATCTTTCTTTCGCAGTAGTTTCTTTCCAAGTTTGGAAAGCAGTATCGGCATCATCTATAGCTTTTTTAGTTTCTGAAACTGAGCATTTTGGAACGTTGCCAATTATTTCAAGAGATGCTGGATTATTTACCTCAAGAGTTTCACCTGAAGAACTTTCAACCCATTCCCCATTTATAAAACATTTTTGTTTAAAGAGTGATTTGTTATTTAATTCCATATGTTTTAATTATAATGCTTAGTTTTAAATTAAGGAAAATATAATGACAATAGTTAATTCTTGGAATGAATGGGATCCATTAAAACATGTTATAGTTGGAGCAGTTGAAAATGCCAACATACCTCCAATGGAACCGGCACTTGAACCAAAAATAAGTAAAGATAGTGGTATGGCAGGATCTCACGGACCACGCTCACAGGAGTCAATTGATAAAGCAAATATACAATTAGAAAACTTTGTTAAAATATTAAATTCCCTAAATATAAAAGTTGATAGACCAACACCTATTGATTTTTCTAAGAGTATTGAGACACCCGATTGGTCTAATGATGGTATGTTTGGTTGTATGCCTCCAAGAGATGTTATTCTTACTGTAGGAAATGAAATGCTAGAGGCGCCCATGTCTTACAGATGTAGATGGTTTGAGTACCTTGCTTATAGGCCACTACTTGAAAAATATTATTCAGAAGATAAAAATATGAGATGGGAGTCGGCACCTAAACCAAGATTAACAAATCAATCTTATAAGTCTAATTATCTTCCTGAAGGCATAACGGAAGAAGAACGATATAAAAAAATCGAAAATAGAGACATGATATTGACCGAAAAAGAACCACTTTTTGATGCAGCAGAAATTTTACGTTTTGGAAAAGATCTTTTTTATCATAACAATTTTACATCAAATTTAAGTGGTTTAGATTGGTTAAGAAGGCATTATCCAAATCATCGTGTTCATCAAATTAATTTACCAGGTGATTTAATTCCAACTCACATTGATGCATGTTTTACTCCTATTAAACCAGGAGTTATAATTATTAATCCGAATAGAAAAATATCATCAGAGCAAAGAAAAATTTTCGATGATAATAAATGGGAAATTTATGAAGCAGCACCTTCTATTCATAATAGTCCACCACCTATGTGTTATTCATCAATCTGGTTGTCAATGAATGTTTTGATAATTGATCCTAAAACTATATGTGTCGAAGCAACGGAAGAAAAAATGATTAAACAAATGGAAAGTTTTGGATTGGATGTTATTCCTGTTCCTTTTAGAGACGTTTATGCATTTGGTGGTAGTCTACATTGTGCCACTACTGATGTTCATAGAGAGGGTGAGTGTGAGGATTATTTTCCAAATCAATAATGAATAGTTTTAATCAAAATAATTTTAAAGCCAATTTACATGACACAAACTTTTCTAGAATTGGTATAATTACACTATCAACGGATTTTACCATAGAGCAGGATTTTAGAAAAATTTGCCATAATTTACCAGTTGATCTATTTTTTAATAGGATACCTTTTTTAAATCCTCTAACTCATGAAAATTATATGAGAATGGCTGATCATCTTACAGAAACAACAAACCAAATACTACCCAATGAAAAAATACAAGTTGTAGCGTATGGATGTACTTCGGGTACTATTGAAATTGGTGAAAAAAGAATAAGATCTGAAATTTTCAAGGCTAAACCTGATACTTTAATTACTACACCTATTACAGCAGCTGTCAAAGCACTTAAATTGTTAAACCATAAAAAAATTGCTGTTCTTACTCCCTATCCAAAAGATGTTAATGTTAAAGTTTACAAATATTTAATTGATAGTGGATTTGAAATTAAATCATTTAGTTCATTTAATTTAAATTATGATTCGGAAATCGCCAAAGTTACTCATGATAGTTTAATGCAAACAATTTCTTCAATTAATTTAACAGATGTTGATAGTATTTTTGTTTCTTGTACTGCATTAAAAGTAATTGATATTATCGAAACATTAGAGTCAAAATTAAGTACAGATATCATTTCAAGTAATCAAGCTATTATTTGGGATTCATTAAGATTATCTAATATTAATCAAAAAATTGATGGTTTTGGTAACCTATTTAAATTACATTAAATAGGGTTTAAATTGATTACGCTTCAACAAATACAAGATGCACATAAGAAAATTTTACCTTATGTTAATTATACACCATTAATTAATTCTAATTTCTTATCAAAAAATACTACAGTAAAACTAAAGTTAGAAAATTTTCAAATCACTGGTTCATTTAAGTTAAGAGGTGCTGTTAATAAACTTCTTTCTTTAAGTGAAGATGACAAAAGAAAAGGAGTCATTGCAGTTTCTACAGGCAATCACGGTAAAGGGGTTGCTTATGCTTCAAA
Source organism: uncultured Alphaproteobacteria bacterium (assembly GCA_902612805.1). Lineage (GTDB taxonomy): Bacteria > Pseudomonadota > Alphaproteobacteria > HIMB59 > CACPNW01. The sequence goes on from CACMEY010000001.1 coordinate 150,802, forward strand.
CGTATTGGGCATTCAATCAACAATATATATGTCTTCAATGGTTCCAGAATATAGAAAAGAAGCTATTGAAAAATTAGGTGCAAAAGTAGAAATTATTGGAAAGAATAGTGATGAAGCAGATTTGTATGCTAAACAAATTGCGAAAGAAAAAAATATCCCATTAATTCATCCTTTTGATGATGAAGATATTATTATTGGTCAAGGTACAGTTGGCCTTGAAATGCTTACTGAATTTCCCGAAGTTGATACAGTAATTATACCAACATCTGGTGGCGGTCTTATATCTGGAATAGCACAAGCAATTAAACTTCAAAAACCTAACACAAAAATTATTGCCGTATCTATGGAAAGAGGCCCTTCAATGTATGAAAGTCTAAAAGAAGGTAAGCCTGTTGATGTAGAGGAAACTGAAACTTTAGCTGATTGTTTAGGGGGTAGTATTGGTCTAGATAATAAATTTACGTTTAATATTGTACAAAAATACGTAGATGACTTTGTTTTAGTGAGTGAAGAAAAAATAGCCGAGGGAATTAGAATAAATTTTTTAGAACATAAAATTGTATCAGAAGGTGCAGCAGCAACAAGTGTAATGGTTGTTAAAGAAAAACTGACATCACATTTAGGAAAAAATATAATCTGTTTAATTTGTGGTGGAAATATTGACTCGGAACTATTTAACAAAGTTTTAAGCCATGCTCATCCTTAATAAAAATGATATTATTCAACATGTAGATTTAAATAAAAATCTCATACCAATAATAGAGGAGGCTTTCATAAGTTTATCAAAGGGATTGGTAATGATGCCACCTATAATGAGAATTGATATTGAAAAATATCATGGTGAATCAGATGTTAAAGCTGCATACGTTGAGGGTCTTGATAGTTTTGCAATAAAAATCGCTTCAGGTTTTTTCGATAATCCAAAACTTGGTTTGCCATCTAGTAATGGACTGATGGTTTTATTAGATTCAAAGACTGGAGTTGTAAAATCTGTTTTATTGGATGAAGGTTATCTTACAGATACTAGAACAGCTATAGCAGGAGCAATAGCTACAAAATATTTATCAAATCAAAATGCTAATTCTGTTGGTATTATTGGTGCTGGAATTCAAGCCAAATTACAACTTCGAGCAATAATGTTAGTTAGAAAAATAAAAAAAATAATAGTCTGGACAAGAGATGAGACAAAAGCAAACCAATTTATCGAAGGTTTTAAAGATTTAGATTTAGATTTGTATGTAGCTTCTTCTTGCAAGGAGTTGGCAAGTTTATCAGAAATAATCGTTACAACGACTCCTAGTAAAAAACCACTTTTGGAATTTGATTGGATAAATAAAGGGACTCACATAACAGCAATGGGATCAGATGCAGAACAAAAAAATGAATTAGATCCTCAGATGTTAAAACATTGCGATCAATATGTACCTGACAATCAATTACAAACAAGTGTTTTGGGTGAATTACATCATGCTTTAAAACAAAATATAATTTCTTCTAAAGAAAAATTTAATGAACTTGGCGATATTATTAACGATCCAAGCTTAGGAAGAAAAAATAAAGAAGATATAACAATATGTGATTTGACAGGAACTGGCGTACAAGATACTGCAATATCAAGATTTGCTTATAATCTTTGTAAAATAAATTATTTAGGCATCAATATTTAATTTATGAGTCAAGCAGTAATAAAAAAAACGTCTGATTACTTCAAATCAAAAGGAGTTGTCTTGCCCAGTATTAGTGAACTTCAAGACCCTCAAATTATTAATGATGATATTAAAAATTCTCTAAAAAAAATAAATAATAACGATATCAATCCTCTTAACCTCTTTAGAGTTCATTGGTTTAATAAAAGAGATCAATCAGGTTTTGGAAATGAGCCTGAATATATTGTGCTACCAACAGAATTCACGGGTGTTAAGGCAAAGATAATTGTAAATATGGGACGATATTTTCCCTTAATAACAGCTCATAAAGTTTTGGCAGCTTATGGTTGTTTGCTTCCAAGAATATTAAATGGCACTTTTGATTTTGAAAAACATAAAGCAGTTTGGCCTTCTACAGGAAATTATTGTAGGGGCGGAGTAGCAATATCTCGGATAATGGGTCTTAATAGTATTGCAATACTTCCTGAAGGAATGAGTAATGAGAGATTTGAATGGTTGAATAATTGGGTTGAAGATAAAAAAAATATCATAAAGACAAAAGGCACAGAAAGTAATGTTAAAGAAATTTACGATGCTTGTAATGAATTAAAAAAAGATAATCAAAATGATATTATAAATCAATTTGATGAGTATTATAATTACGGTATTCATCGTTCTGTAACCGGTCCATCTTTTGAAAAATCATTTCTTAAAGTTAAAGGTAACAGTAATTTAACTCCTAGGTTTTACGTAAGTGCTTCAGGATCAAGTGGTACTCTAGCAGCAGGAGATTATCTTAAAGATAAATTACAGACGAAGATTGCAGTTGTTGAAGCTTTGGAGTGCCCAACTTTGCTTCATGGAGGTTATGGTGAACATAATATACAAGGAATTGGTGACAAACATGTTCCCCTTATTCATAATGTAATGAATACAGATTTTGTCGTAGATGTTTCTGATCAAGCTACCAATAATCTAAATATGATTTTTAATACTGAAATAGGAAAAAAGTTTTTAATTGAGAAAAAAAATTTTGAGCCTGATTTTGTTTCACGACTTCCTGAGTTTGGCTTTTCAGCAATAGCAAATATATTGGCATCAATAAAACTAGCTAAATATATGGATTTAAATAGTGATGACGCAATTATAACGGTCGCTACAGATGGTGCAGATTTATACATGTCAGAGTTGAACAAGACCATTGCTGATTTTAAAAATAATTATGATGAAATAGTTTGTGCTGAACTATTTGGAAAACACTTATCAGGAATATCTACTGATAATATGCTAGAACTTTCTTACATGGATAAGAAAAGAATATTTAATTTAGGGTACTTTACTTGGGTAGAGCAACAAGGTGTAAGTCTTGAAGAATTTGAAAAAAGAAAAGATCAAAAATTTTGGAATTCACATTATGAATATATGCTTTCTCTAGACAATAAGATTAAAGAATTTAATAATATGTAGGTTATGAAAACTCAGTCATTACATAACCAATTAGTAGAATGGCGTCATGATCTTCATATGCACCCACAATTAAGTTTTGAAGAAGAGTATGCTGCAGCAAAAGTGTCAACACTTCTAAAAGAGTTTGGAATAGAAGTTCATTCTGGTATTGCCAGAACTGGAGTAGTTGGAATTTTAAAAAAAGGAAATAGTTCAAAATCTATAGGTATAAGAGCTGACATGGATGCCCTTCCTATACATGAAACTAATAAGTTTAGTTATAAGTCCAAGTTTGATAACAGAATGCATGCATGTGGGCATGACGGTCACACAACAATGTTATTAGGTGCAGCAAAATATTTATCAGAAAAAGGTAACTTTAACGGTACGGTATATTTTATTTTTCAACCTGATGAAGAGAATACATTCGGTGCAAAAACAATGATAGATGAAGGATTGTTTGATAAATTTAACATTGATGAAGTTTACGCTATGCACAATATTCCTAATATGGAAATTGGAACATTTGGTACAAGAAATGGAGCTATTACAGCCAGCGAAAATTTATTTGAAATTGAAATAAAAACTAAAGGTGGGCACGCTGCATTACCTCATATGGGGGTAGATGCAATAACTGTTGGTTCTCAAATAGCTGTAGCACTTCAATCGATAGTGTCTAGGAAATTAAATCCAGCAGACAATGGTATAGTGTCTATTACCGAATTTATAACCGATGGTAAAAAAAATGTTCTGCCAGGTATGGTAAAAATGACTGGTGACGCGAGAGCTTTATCAAAAGAAACAAATGAAAAAATTGCTTCTAAAATGTTACAAATTGTTGAAGGGATTTGCAATGCACATGGTGTTAATGGTAGTGTTAAATATGAAACAGCCTGTCCTGTAACTTTTAATTCAAAAAATCAAACTGAGTCTGCAACAAAAGCTGCAGTTTCTTTACTTGGTAGTGATAAATGTAATGGTAATATAGAACCACGTTTATTCTCAGAAGATTTTTCTGTTATGGCAAATGAAAAACCTGGTTGCTTTGTTTTAATGGGTAACGGAACATCAGAGCAGCATTCCAGACCTTTACATGCTGATAATTATGATTTTAATGACGAATTATTAGTCATAGGTTCTTCATATTGGACTGAATTGGTAGAACAACAATTAAAATAAATGTTTTCTGAAAACCTAAATAAACTAAAGAAAAAAATGTCTGAGAACAATATTGATCTCTCAATTATAACTGATGATGACTCGATATATTATTTCACAGGATACCATGACTTCCTTCATATGGATTTTTATCGACCAACATTATTAGTTGTTTCAAATGATCATAAAACTTATTTAATTACACCTCTTCTTGATGTTTTATTAGTACCAGAATCTTGTCCTGTAGATATGGTTGAAACATGGAATGATGGTATTGGAAATGAATGGAGAGAACTATTACCTCAAATCATCAATCAGCATAAAAATATTTTTATTGAAAAATTTAAAATTAATCCAATGGTTAAGAGTTATTTAGACGAATTACTTCAAGACCATCCTGGGGATTTAACCAAATTAATAGATAATATAAGAATGATTAAATCTAATCATGAATTGAATATAGCTCGTCATGCTGGCGAAGTTGGTATGGCTATGATGGAGGCAGCAAAAAAAACAATTGGTCATAATGTTCCTGAGTATGAGGTTGCACTTGCACAATCACAAGCCGGAACAAGAAAAGCTGCAGATCTTTTAAAAGAATTTTATCCTGATAATATCAATATGTCCCCAAATATTCACTTTTTACCTGTTATGACATCGGGTCATGATTTACCTAAAACTCACCATCGTGCTTCAACCAAAATTATAAAAAAAGGTGATCCCGTATTCGTATGTTATTGTGGTTCTACAAATTTCCATAGGTTTAAATTAGGTTTTGACAGAATATTTTGGGTAGAAGAAATTCAATCTGATGAACAAATAAAAGCTTTTGAGACTGCAGTTAAATCTCAAAAAGCTGCTCTTGAAATTCTTGGTCCTGGAGTAACAGCTGAAGAAGTTCATGCTGCTTATGCAGATACTATACAGTCTGAGGGATACCCTTATCCTACTTTTCGATGTGGAAGAGGTACAGGCTTTAGCTTTTTAGAGGAACCACAATTAGTAGTTGGTAATAAAACAGTACTGGAGCCTGGAATGGTATTTGCCGTTGATGGCGGAGCAAGTGCAAATAATTTTAGATCACAAGTTGGTGATAGTTTTATTATAACAAAAGATGGATACGAACAAATTACACATCATTCTAAAAATATTGATGACCTAATAATTTCACATGGACGAAATCACAGTATTTAACACACATTGCTGTGGTGAAATTGGAGATGTTGTAACTGGAATTAAAGGTTTGAAGTTTAATTCACCTGAGGAAGCTTCTAAAAAACTTTTTTTAGATAAAAAATGGAGAAATTTTTTTTTAAATGAACCTCGGGGAGGGGTTTTTAAACATTGTAATATTATTTTAGAACCTTCAAATAAAAATGCAGATGCTGGATTTGTAATTATGGAACCAGAAGATAATCCTCCAATGAGCGGATCAAATGCAATTTGTGTAACGACAGTCTTATTAGAAAAAAATATTGTTCAAATGAAATATCCTAAAACCATGCTTACACTTGAAGCTCCCGGTGGTTTAATAAAAGTTGTTGCTGATTGTGAAAATAAGAAAGTTAAAAGTGTCACTTTAACTAATCTTGCCTGCTTTGCAGATAAAATAGATGTAGATTTAAAGACTAAAAATTATGGTACAATTAAAGTAAGTACTGCTTTTGGAGGTGACAGTTTTTTAATTTGTAATGCTAGTGATTTTAATCTTAAAATTGAACCAAAGAATGCAAATAAATTTGTAAATGTTGCTAAAGAATTATTGAAAGAAGCAAACGCATCTATAGGATTTGAACATCCTACAATTAAAGGATTAGACTATCTTTCCTTTTGCCAATTTATTGAACCCTTAAAAAAAAATAATCAATCATTACTTACAGGATTAAATACAGTTGTTATACGACCTGGGAAACTTGATCGTTCACCCTGTGGTACAGGCACTTCAGCAAGATTAGCAGTAATGAAAGAAAAAAATGAAATACAAATAAATGAAGAGTTTATATCAAAGTCTATTATAGGATCTTCATTTAAAGCAAGTATTGAAAAGGAAATTAAAATTAATAACAAAAATTGTATTATTCCAAAAATAACAGGTAGTGCATTTATTACTGGAAAACAAAGTTTATATATCGATAAGGATGATCCTTTTCCAGAAGGTTATAGATTAAATGACACATGGCCAGATTCATTAAGTTAACTGTGATTAAATAACACTAGCATGGCGATTTAATTCATTTTACTTTCATCAACTATTCTAATAATTAATAAAACAAATGACAAAATTTAATGCCTGGAATGTAATTAAAAACGGTTTAAATGGTCAGTCTTATTGGACTAGACAATGGCGTGATCCAGAACCAAAAAGTAGTTATGATGTTGTAATAATTGGTGGAGGTTTACACGGTCTTGCCACGGCATATTATTTGGCAAAGAATCATAATATAAAAAATGTAGCTGTCTTAGAAAAAGGCTGGATTGGTGGAGGAAACGCTGGACGTAATACAACTATTGTAAGATCAAATTATATGATGCCAGGCAACCACGAATTTTATGAACATTCTTTAAAGTTATGGGAAAATTTAAGTCACGAATTAAATTATAATGTAATGTTTAGCCAACGAGCTCATGTCTCGTTATTTCATAGCCCTGGTGCTAAAGATTCAGTTTCACGGATTTATAATATTATGCGACTCCACGGAACTGATGCAGAACTTTGGGATTTAAAAACTTTAAAGAAAAAAATTCCGCATTTAAATTATCATAATTCTAGATTTCCAATACTTGGAGCTGCAGTTCAAAAAAGAGCAGGCAATGCAAGACACGATGCAGTTGCATGGGGTTATGCAAGGGCTGCAGATACATTAGGTGTAGACATTCTGCAAAATTGTGAAGTTACAGGTTTTACAAGAAAGAATGGAAATATTGAAAGTATTCAAACTTCAAGAGGAATTATAAAAGGAAAGAAAATAGGATTTGCTGTTGCAGGCAATACTTCAGTATTATGGCAAATGGCAGAATTAGGCAACCTGCCAATTGAATCCCATAAACTACAAGCATTTGTATCTGAGGCTGTTAAACCACTTCTAGACCAGGTTGTTGTTTATGGTGTAGGTGGTGCGCATTTCTATATATCGCAGTCAGACAAAGGAAGCATGGTGTTTGGTGGTGATCTTGACTGGTATAAATCATATGCTCAAAGAGGAAATCTTCCTATGGTTCAAGATGTTGCCGAAGCGGCCATGGCAATATTTCCTTCACTTGGAAGAATAAGATTACTTCGTCATTGGGCAGGTGTTATGGACATGACAATGGACGGATCATTTTTTATTTGTAAAACGCCAATATCTAATCTCTATTTAAATGCTGGTTGGAACTATGGCGGTTTCAAAGCTAGTCCTGCATCAGGTTGGTATTTTGCCGACTTAATTGCAAATGAAAGCCCGCATAACTACGTGCAAAATCATAATTTAGAAAGATTTGAAAAAGGTATCAATATTGATGAACGTGGCGCAGGACCTGATCCAAAATTGCACGGTTAAATGATTAGAATCAATTGTCCTTATTGTGGTGAAAGAGATCATAGTGAATTTAGTTATGGAGGTGATGCAACAATCAATTATCCTTCGTTAGATGCATCAGAGAAAGAATGGACTGAAGCTATATTTTTCAGAAAAAATATAAAAGGTTTTCAATTTGAAACATGGCATCATTCTAATGGATGTAGAATGTGGTTGGTAGTTGAACGTTCTACTATCACTCATGAAATAAAAAGTGTCAAACCATGCCATCCGGATTTACAGAAGGTTGTAAAAAATAATAAATGAAGACAAGAAGAATAGATAACTATGGAAAAATTAATAGAGATAAAATTTTATCCTTTAGGTGGGATAAAAAAAATTACAAAGGTTTTGAAGGAGATACTCTAGCATCAGCATTACTTGCAAATAATATCGGTATAGTTGGTAGAAGTTTTAAGTATCATAGACCAAGGGGAATATTTTCTAGTGGAGTCGAGGAATCCGGGGCTTTAGTTACTATTGGTTCAAAAGATAGAAGAGATCCAAATGTAAGAGCAACAACACAAGAATTATATAATGGTTTGGAAGCAAGTGGTCAAAATGCATTTCCAAATGTAAATTTTGATCTAGCTGGAATAAATAATTATTTAGGTAGGTTTTTTGCAGCTGGTTTTTATTATAAAACTTTTATAGGAATACCTCCACTTGAATGGGGTAAAGGAACAGCCATATGGATGTTTTTTGAAAAGTTTATTAGAAAAGCTGCGGGAATGGGAAGTGCTTCTGGGTTACCTGATCCAGATACTTATGAGCATGCTCATGATTTTTGCGATTTAATTGTAGTAGGATCAGGACCTGCTGGTGTTGCAGCTGCAATAGAGGCAGCAGAAAAAAAATTAGATGTTATTTTAGTTGAGCAAGATAGTCTTATTGGAGGAAATCAACTTGCAGAAAATGATTTTGATAACTCGCAAATTAAAAATCAACTTGAAAATCTAGGCATAAAAATAATGACTAGAACTACTGCATTTGGATTATATGATAATTGCGTTGTTGGTTTATTAGAGAGAGTAACAGACCATATATCAGCGCCAAATGTAAACATGCCACGCCAAAGATTTTGGACCATTAGAGCAAAGCATATAATTGTTGGTGCTGGAGCAATTGAAAGACACATTGCATTTAATAATAATGATATTCCTGGTGTAATGACTGTAAATGCATCAAAGCATTATTTGAATAGATATGGTGTACTAACCGGAAAAAGAATTGTGATAGCTACAAATAATGATTCTGTTTATGAAACAGCAAATCAATTATCAGAAGCGGGGGCCAATGTAACTGTTCTTGATTCACGAACTAATCTTGAAATTGAGACAAATAAAAGTTTTGAAATTAGAAAAGGGTATGTGCCTTATAATATTAATGGTTCAAAAAAAATTGATAGTTTAGATATATCAAAAAGTGAAACTATTAATAAATCTGAAACTATAAATTGTGATCAAGTTCTATTATCAGGTGGCTGGTCACCTGCTGTACATTTGTTATCTCACAGAGGCGTAAAGCCTAAATGGGATTATAACAATGCTTGTTTTTTACCAAGTGACACAAAAGAAAATATTACAATAGTAGGTTCTTCTAGAGGTTTATGGAATAAAAATGATTGTATTGCTTCCGGGATAGCAGGAACTACTGATGCGTTGAACCGTTTAGGTCTTTCTAAAACAAATTATTTTTTCCCAAAACCTGGTGGATGGAAAAATCCCATACAACCACTTTATGAAGTAAAATATAAAAAATCTAGATCAAAAAGTTTTGTAGATTATCAACATGATGTAACAACAGATGACGTAAGACTCGCACATCGTGAAGGTTTCATTTCGGTAGAGCATCTTAAAAGATACACAACTTTAGGTATGGCAAACGATCAAGGAAAAATGGGAAATATCATTGGATTATCTTTAATGGCTGAACTTTTAAATAAAGAAATTCCAGAAGTTGGAACTACTGTTTTTAGACCACCTTATACTCCTGTATCTATAGGTGCCTTAAGCGGAAGAAATGTTGGAAAACATTTTAGGCCGTTAAGAGTAACGCCAATGCATCAATGGAATATTGATCATGGTGCAAAAATGATTGAAGTTGGATTGTATCAAAGACCTTGGTATTATCCCAAAGAAAATGAAACTTTAAGTGACTCTTATATAAGAGAAGCATCAACAGTAAGAAAAACAGTTGGAATTTGTGATGTAACATCATTAGGCAAAATTGCTATTCAAGGACCAGGCTCTACCGAATTTTTAAATAGAATTTATTCGAATGGTTTTTCAAAACTACAAGTTGGAAAAGCTAGATATGGTATCATGTTGCGTGATGACGGTATTGTAATGGACGATGGCACATCTTGGAGATTAGCAGAAAATGAATATTTTATGACGACGTCTACAGGTGAAGCTGCAAAAGTGATGTCATGGTTAGAAGAATTACTTCAAACTAGATGGACAGATCTTAATGTTAATGTGACTAGTGTTTCTGAACAATGGGCAGGCGTATCAGTTGCAGGACCTAAATCTAGAGAAGTTCTCAATAATTGTGTCGATGATTCTATGGTTATAACTAATAATAACTTACCTTTTATGGGTGTTACTTCAACATTTCTTAAAGGTAATATTCCTTGTAGGATTGCAAGAATTAGTTTTTCCGGCGAATTAGCTTTTGAAGTTTATGTCAAATCAGATTTTGCCAATACAATGATGGACTTACTTTGGGAAAATGCAAAAAAATATGATGGATGTTTATATGGATTAGAAGCTTTAGGTGCACTTAGAGTTGAAAAAGGTCATGTAACAGCTGCTGAGCTTGATGGGAGGGTAACAATTGATGATGCAGGTTTAAGCAAAATGGCATCTACAAAAAAATCATATATTGGAAGCGCAATGAGAAAACGAGGAGTTTTAAAAAATAATGATCGTGAAATTCTAGTAGGCTTCTTTCCTACAAACCTAAAAGAAACTTTTAATGCTGGAACTATTGTCTGTGAAAAAAATAATATTAAAGGACAGGGTATCGGAAGAATTACTTCAGTTACTTATTCTCCTGAACTTGGACATTGGATTGGATTAGGTTTTGTCAAGGGTGGTTTAGATAAATGGAAAGATACCAATTTAGTTGGGGCAGATCCTGTAAGAAATAAACAAATGAATTTAAAAGTTGTTTCACCACATATGATTGATCCTAAAGGAGAACGAATGTATGCATAGACATTCTGCACTAGAAACAATTTATAAGGTTGGAAAATATTCATCAAGCGAGAAACAATCTCTAACATTTAAAGAATTAAAAAGTTTAGAAATTTTACAAATTGCTTGTTGGCCTGACAAAATTGATGAAATGAATAATTTAATATCAAAAGAACTAAAAATTAAAAATATTCCTAGTTTTAATAAAGGGATAATTTTTGAAAATAAATCATTATGGAGAATGGAACCTTTGAAATGGTGGCTATTTAATAAAGAAATTGAAATAAGTGAGCAAATCGCAACAATTTTAGACATGTCTCATGCTTTCACAGGTATTGAAATTACAGGAGATAATTCATCATTATTTTTAAATAGACATCTTCCAATTGATTTAAGAGCTAGGAATTTTCCAGGTCTATCATCTGCTAGCACAGCCATTCATCATGTTAGTGTTAAGCTATTTAAAATAACTTCCAATAACTACTGTCTATATATACCAAGAGGTTTTGCTTTATCAATTTGGGAGATCCTTCTTGAAACAGCAGATCAGTTTGGATACGAAGTATTAGAGAGATAGATAGATTATCTTAGAGTAATGGAAACTGGTTATCAACTAATTACTAATGTATTTAGCAATTTGCGTATAGTAAATTAATCATTTGCATCGCCACCTCCGGCACCTTTTGCCCTAGATTCCTCTGACTCAGGAACAAAAGTTCTAAAAGCTATTTTAGATATTTGATCCCAAGATTTTTTATCAGGATTAATACCCTTAGAGAGCATATTATCTATATTTGATGATGAAATATTAATATCTAATTTTTGTTCATTAAAAATTTTCTTTGTGAGTAAAAGATCAAAATTTCTTTGATAATTTGTAGAGATAATTTCTCTATTAACCCTAATATTTTCATTTGTTATTTGTACATCAATTTTTTGATCTAACAAAAACTGTGAATAGATATTTTTTTTGGCATACTTATAAAGCAAAGGTATTAGGAATATGGGGTCACTACAATTTTTAAAAGTTAATTTAAAATCATCCCTTTTATCTATTTTTGATACTAAATAATCAATCAATCCCGGGCCTATCACCAAAAAAGATTTATTTTCACAATCAAACTCATCATTTATTTTTGACGGATCTATACTGGCATTGAAAGTGTTATCTAATTCTTCAATTTTTAATTTTAATAATTTGATCCCATCCAAACCAAATATTTCAAGCCATGTTGTAATAAATGCAGCATCCTCATCTGATCCATAAGTGAATCCTAATCCTGAAAAAGCTCGTTGTGTATTAGTGTAGACTTCATAGTAAGAATAACTCACAGATATTAATATGTACTCATTGTTGCAAAACCCCATTCATCAACATTTTTATTACTCAGATCTGATAAATAAGGGGCTCCAGAAAAAAAACTTACTCTTAACCATCTATCTGACTTAGGATCATAACGATTAGCTCCAAAAAAAGATAACTTAAATCTTAACATATCAATTGGCATTGTTTTTTTATCAAGAACATTATCTTGAACTTCTGAAAAAGGATAATTTTTTAAAGATTGAATTCTCTTAACAATTCCTCTGTATTCTGGATGCATTAACAAAAATTCACAAATTAATTGATTTTCATCTACATCTTTAATTTGCTTAAATAATTCATTAACCATTTTTGCAATTCCTAGATTTTGCTCCAATTCACTTCCCTGTTCATTATATCTTTCACCCAGTCTAGGTTCTAACTTAGCTGCTGAAACATACCAAAATAAATAATTGCTATCTTTATTATTAAAATCAATATTTTTTATCCAAGAATATTTATCATTGATTGTTTTTTTCAAATCTCCAATAGATTGATTTCCATCAATATCCATTATCTCCTCATCTGCCATATCTTCTGCTAACTCTTCTGATATTTGAGGATACAATTCAATTAGTTGTACTCTTGCAATTTCCTTAGTATCATTATTAAAATTCGAATCACAATAATCTAAAATATCTAACCATTTAAATTTTTGAGAAAGATCTAGGTCATTAATGTAGGAAATATATTTTTTTAAATCTTCAGTAGTTAATTTATTTTTATTAATTTGGAATTCATCACTTGTGTTAACTTCTTCAAGATAATTTAGAGCTTTATTCAAAAGATTTTTATATTTTTCGAAAACTATATTATCTAACTCAATTTGAGAAATTTCTTCTAATGTCTTTGTGTACTGTTTCATCCACTTATTAATCAACTTTGGATGTTTAATGATAAAAGGTGCCATACCTAAACCTGTTGAATTACCAATACCTAAATGTTGTTTAATTTTTCTATCTAACTTTACTGCTTTTTTTGGGTTTATTTGCCTTGCAACATGTTCAACTAATTCAATACTGAATTCTCTAATTAAATAAACTGATAACATTTCTGCTCTAAAGGGCTGATTGAAAACAGTTGTATTTTTTGTATTAGTAAAATCTGATAATCCAAATTTACCACTACCATAAACAGCAGTAGTTCTTAACAAATAGCCAACTTTATTTATTTCGTAAATATCTGGCTGATTACCATTTGAAAGACAATCGACAACATACTGAAACAATCTTACACTTTTATTTGCTCTGCTAAGAATTAACTCATCTGGAGAATTACGACCTGATTCTTGAAGAGGAATTGTTTTTTTTAATCTATTTAGATCTTGATCAGATAATTTACCTACATGTAATGTATAGGCTGTATCCCATTTACTAGCGATAACTCTATCACTTCTATCCTTATCATCTAGGAAAGCAGAGAAACATACAAGTGAATAAGTTTGCTTATTAATAATTATTTCATAAACAACCGTGCCGAAACCATGTTTATCTAAATCAAATTTCGACTTATGTATTTCCCAGTTGTCGTTGATCAATCTTCTTAACATACTTCTAGAAAAACTAAGCCGAGAAGGATAGCGTGAACCCATTCTTGATAGTTTCATGAAGTTATCGTTTTCTCTTACTTTTTGTAACATTTATTAAATATCTATAGTTAATTTTGGTTTTTTCATTAATAGAAGTATTAATCTATGTCAAAAATAAGTGAAGATATACTTCTAATTGATGGATTGGAATATTGTAACTGGAACAGGGAATTATTTGAAAATGCCCACCAAGCTGGATTAAATGCAATTCATGTGACATTAGTGTATTGGGAAAATACTGAAGAGTCTTTTGAAAAAATAAATTATTGGCACCGTCTTTTTAAAGAGCATCATGATATTATTGCTCACGCAAAAACTACCGAAGATATTTTGGATGCTAAAAAAAATAATAAAGTTGCAATTATTTTTGGTTTTCAAAATTCTGCTCCTATTGCGAATGATATATTTTTAATTGAAAAATTTTTTGAAGCAGGTGTGAGATTTATGCAACTCACCTATAATAATCAAACCCCACTTGCTGGAGGATGTTTTGAACCTAAAGACTCAGGTGTTTCAAGATTTGGAAAAGCTGTTATTGAAGAAATGAATAGACTTGGCATGATTGTAGATTTAAGTCATGCAGGAAAGCAAACTTGTCTTGATGCTATTGAATTCTCAAATAAACCTGTGGCAATTTCTCATGCTAATCCAAATTTCTTTCATAAATCTAAAAGAAACATTGATACTGATATTTTACAAAAACTTGTTAAAAAAAATGGTTTTATTGGGTTAAGTTTATATCCTTACCATCTTAAAAATTTAGGTGATTGTACTATAGAAGATTTTTGTGAAATGATTAAGGAGCTAGTAAACCTAATTGGTGAAGACAATATTGGAATAGGTTCTGATCTTTGTTTAAATTGGCCTGATGATGTAGTTATGTGGATGAGAAATGGAAAGTGGACCAAAAATATCGACTATGGAGAATCTAAAGATAAAAATCCAAAATGGCCTAAGTTACCAAGTTGGTATAAGCAACCAAGTGACTTAAATAATTTATTTTATTTAATGTGTGAAAATAATATTTCAGAAAAAGTTTCTACAAAAATAATAGGTCAGAATTGGTTTAACTTCATGAAAAATCAATTTTAGTTTCTACGACTAATAAAAGAAGCTGATAGCAAACTTATTATTACAATCGAAGCACCAATCATTTGATAAGTTTCTAAATTTTCTTTTAATAAAAAAACAGCTCCAAGAACACCTACCACTGGTTCTAAATACAAAAATAAAGCAGTATATGATTGTCCAATCTTTGGGATAGCAATTAATTGTGATAAAAGTGCAAAGCTATAACATACCGAAGGAATTAAAATTAAAAGATAAATATTGATATCAAAATTAAAATTTAAAGAAAAAAATATTTTTAATATTACAAAGAAGAAAAAAGTATTAAAAACATTTATAAAGATATTAATTGGTATTGGTGAAATACCTTTAATAGACATTTTTTGATTTACTATAATCATACTAGTTGATCCCAGTGATGCAAGAAAAGCCAAAAGAATACCTACTATATTTATAACTTTAAAAGATGGCCCTATAACTAAAATAATTCCTAAAAATGTAACAAAAAAGAGAATCCTTACAGTTAATGAAATTTTTTCTTTATCGACAATAATAGAAAATAAAAGAACATATATTGGGTAGAGGCAAAAAATAAGAATTGTAAAACTAACTTCAATAAATATAACTGAAGTCAATAATCCAAGCGTTAAAAATATTGAACCCGCTGATATAGATAAAAAATATTTTAAGTTCTTTTTAAAAATTTTTAATAGATTATTTTGATAAGGGATAAAAGGTAATATAATTATCGAGGCAACTGCGTAACGTAAAAAAATAGTTAATGCTACAGAAGCACCAGAATTATATGCTATTTTTGTAGTAGGACCAATTAAGCCAAACAAAATTCCAGCAACTAAAGCAAAAATCACTCCAAATATGAACATTTTTTAAATTAACTTTTGACTATTTGTTTTCATGCAGTTATTCAAGCTTCATTACAATATATATTATGAATGACACATCTCAAAGTTTCGTTAAATTTGAAAAGATCGATAAAAGTTATGATGGAGAAGTACTAGTAGTAAAAAACTTAAACTTGGATATTGCTAAGGGTGAGTTTGTAACAATGTTGGGTCCATCAGGATCAGGTAAAACAACAACCTTGATGATGTTAGCTGGTTTTGAAACACCTACAAACGGTGAAATATTTTTAGATACTAAACCAATAAGTAAAATACCACCCTATGAAAGAGAAATTGGAATGGTTTTTCAAAACTATGCTTTATTTCCTCATATGACTGTTGCGGAAAATTTGTCATTTCCGCTAGAAGTGAGAAAAATTTCAAAACCAGACATTAAAGAAAAAGTGCAGAAAGCACTTGATATGGTTGAGTTAGGTAATTTTGGTACAAGATTTCCAGCTCAATTATCTGGTGGACAACAGCAAAGAGTCGCTTTGGCTAGAGCACTGGTATTTGAACCACGTCTAGTATTAATGGATGAACCTTTAGGTGCACTCGATAAGAATTTACGCGAACAGATGCAATACGAAATAAAACATATTCATGATAGGATTGGCATAACAGTTGTCTATGTTACTCATGATCAAAGTGAAGCATTAACAATGTCTAATAGAATTGCTGTATTCAATGATGGGGTTGTACAACAATTATCTACACCTGATATCTTGTATGAAAAACCTGAAAATTCTTTTGTTGCAAAATTTATAGGTGAAAATAATACACTTAATGGTGTTGTTAGGGAAGTGAATGGATCCTCATGTACTGTTGAGTTAGATGGAGGATTTGGAATTGTTAAAGCGTTAAAAATTAATGTGAATGAAGTTGGAGAGAAAACTCAACTATCTATTAGACCAGAACGTGTATCAATAGACAATTCAGCATCTGGTTCCAACAATTTTTCAGGAAAAATTGAAGAATTAATTTACTTAGGTGATCATATTAGGGCTAGGCTTGATGTTTGTGGAAATAATGAATTCATAGTCAAGGTTCCAAATGAAGGAAGTTTTAATCATAAAGAAGGTGACGAACTTAAATTAAGCTGGAATTCTGAGGATGTTCGAGCATTAGATCTGTAATTATACTTTTTTCTTTATATTTAGCCAAAATTTTTTACTTTTACCCCTTTTTTTTCATTTAACGACATGTTATTACACTCGCATTACGGACATAATCTTAAGATTAAATAATTAAAAATAGGAGGATATATATGTCTAAATTTTTAAAAGCCTTCTTATTTGTGTCACTTGTATTTGCTCCTTTTGCAGCTAGTGCTGTAACGGTTGCATCATGGGGTGGTGCTTATACAGAAAGTCAACAAAAAGCTTATGCTGATACATACTCTGATCCTAGCTCAATTGTATTTGAAAACTACAATGGAGGTTTAGGTGAAGTAAGAGCTCAAGTAGAAAGTGGAAGCGTTACTTGGGATCTAGTAGATGTTTTACCATCTGATGCAATAACTGGATGTGATGAAGGATTATTTGAAGATATTTCAAGTGAAATTGCTACTTTAGGTGTTCCTGGTCCTGACGGTGAGTCGATTGCAGAAGATATGGAAAATAATGGTCTTGAATACCACTCTGGTTGGGACTGTTGTGTACCACAAATCTTTTGGACATACGTGGTATTTTACGATCCAGATGCATTCCCAGGTGAAAAACCAGACAGTATGGCAGATTTTTTTGATACAGAAAAATTTCCTGGCAAAAGAGGTATTCATACTTGGGCAACAGGTATAATCGAAAAAGCAATGGTAGCAGATGGAGTAAGTCCAAATGCAGTACCAACTGTTTTAGCTAACCAAACAGGTGCTATTGATAGAGCATTTGAAGTTATGGACAGAATTAAGGACGATGTTGTTTTCTGGTCTGCTGGTTCACAACCACTTGAGTTAGTAAAAAGTGGTGAAGTTATTATGGCTATTGCATATAACGGTCGTGTAGGTGCAGCAAATTTAGCTGAAGGTGAAAACTTTGAGTATATTTGGGAAGGTCAGGTTTTAGATCAAGAGTATCTTTGTCTAACTGCTGGAGCTCCTAATAGAGATGCAGCTATTGACTTTATGATGCATGCTTCAACTCCTGAAGCTCAAGCTGAACAAGCTAAATATATTACATATGGACCAATGAGAGCATCTGGTATCCCAATCATTCAAAATAATGAGCCTTGGGGACCAGGAGGTGTTGATATTATGCCTCACATGCCTAACACACCAGAACGTTTAAAAGTTTCAATCGTAAGTGATCCTCAATGGTGGTCAGATTACGGTGCAGAAATTAATGAGCGTTATGCTGCTTGGATGGGTAACTAAGCTTGAAAAAATAAAATTTGTAATTTAATCTAAAGGCGAGAATTATCTCGCCTTTTTTATTTGGAGGTTACTATTTCTACAGCGGAATTATTAACAACAGACGGAATTCCACTCAAACAAAGTCTTCGTAAGGCTGAAAGAAGAAATAAACTACGTGCATTTCTTCTTGTTTTTCCTTTACTCCTTTTCATTTTTGTAACTTTTGTAATGCCTATTGGAGATATGCTTCTTAGGAGCGTTGATGATAGTCAAATTAATTCAGTTTTTCCTAATACTTTTGATGAATACAAAAATTGGGATAAAGGAGCTGACGAACTACCACCTGAAGAAGTATATAAAAGTCTTTTTTTTGAATTAGCCAATGGAGACAAGAGACAAATAGGTAAAGCCTTAACAAGAATGAATTATGCAAAATCTGGTTGGAAAAGTTTAATAAAAAAAACAACTAGAGAAATAAAAAAAATTGTAAAAAAAGGCGAAGAACCAGTTTCTTATAAAGATACATTTATTAATATAAATAAGCTGTGGGCGGATCCAACTTATTGGTACTCATTTAATCAAATGGTAAAAGATAGATCTTCAATTTATTATTGGAATGCTCTCGATAGAACATTTGATGAAGAAGGAGATGTCGTTTTACAAGATGAAAAAAGAAGAATGTATATTAAAACGTGGCTTAGAACTTTTAAGGTCAGTGTCTATGTAACAATTTTTTGCTTAATTCTTGGTTTCCCGGTTGCTCATCTCTTAGCTAATTTACCTCTAAGATACAGCAATCTTCTGATGATTTTTGTATTACTTCCATTTTGGACCTCTTTACTTGTGAGAACAACAGCATGGATTGTAATGCTTCAACAAAATGGAGTTATAAATGGAATTTTAGTTTGGCTAGGCGTTATAAGCGACGATGGTCGAATACAAATGGTTTATAATGAAGTTGGAACATTAATAGCAATGACTCAAATTTTATTACCATTTATGATTTTACCTTTGTACAGTGTAATGAGGGTTATTCCAAAAAGCCACATGAGAGCTGCTCAAAATTTAGGAGCAAAACCTGTAACTGCATTTTTGCGAGTTTACTTACCTCAGACTATTCCTGGTATAAGTGCTGGCGGTTTATTGGTTTTTGTACTTGCCATTGGGTATTTTATAACACCTGAATTAGTTGGCGGAAAAGATGGTAAATTGATTGGGAGTTGGATTGCTTATCATTTAAAAACAACACTTAACTGGGGATTGTGTGCTGCTCTTGGCGCTATACTTCTTGGTATAATGCTGATCTTCTATTGGCTTTACAATAAAATTGTCGGAATAGATAACATAAAGTTAGGATAATAGTATGGCTCTCCCAAGTTACGCATCACCAGTTCAAAGAACTTACTATTATTTTTACTTATTTTTTTGTACGGTAGTTTTCTTTTTTTTAATAGCACCACTATTTGCAATTATTCCAATATCTTTTAGTGTTTCTCCTTTTATGGTTTTTACCGAAGGAATGCTTGCATGGCCTCCTGATCCAGAAGCATGGTCAATTAGATGGTATAGAAATATGATTGGTGATTGTAGTGCTGATGTTGTTTCCTCTACTGTTCCTTGTTCAACAAAATGGATGAAAGGTACAGTAAATAGTTTTTATATTGGTATCATAGCAACTGTTATTGCTACGGCCTTAGGCACTTTAGCCGCATTAGGATTAAGCAGGCCTCACATGCCATATAAAGGTTTGATAATGGCAATCTTAATTTCACCAATGATCGTTCCACTAATTATAACAGCTGCAGGAATGTTCTTCTTCTATGCAAGAATAAATCTTGTTTATACTTTCACAGGTGTAATTCTTGCACACGTTGCTCTTGCTACACCCTTTGTAGTAATTACTGTAACGGCAACATTAGTTGGTTTTGATATGAATATGGTAAAAGCTGCACAAAGTTTAGGTGCTAAACCAATGAGAACATTTTTTAAAGTCATTATGCCGTTGATTTTACCAGGTATTATATCAGGAGCTTTATTTGCTTTTATTACATCCTTTGATGAAGTCGTTATAGTTATGTTTATGGCAAGTATTGATCAGTTAACTATTCCAAAACAAATGTGGGCCGGAATACGACAAGAAATTAGCCCTGTTATTTTATGTATGGCTACATGTTTAGTACTTCTTTCTATATTCTTATTAACTACAGTTGAAGTACTTAGAAGAAGATCTGAAAAACTCAGAGGTATTAAAGCTCGATAGAACAGTGAAGAACATTGCTGTTATTGGTGCTGGTATAGTTGGTATATGTAGCGCATATTTTTTAAAAAAATCTGGATTTAATGTAACTTTAATTGACAGGGAGCAGCCTGGTTCAATGACAAGTTTTGGGCATGCTTGTACTTTTGCAGACTATGCAAATGTTCCTGTAAATTATCCTGGATTGATTTGGGATATACCATCAATGCTTTTAAGAAAAGATGGACCTTTGGCAGTTGATTTTTTTTATATTTTGAAGAACTTACCTTGGGCAATTAGTTTTTTAAAAAATTGTAAAAAAGAAAAAGTTAATGAAATAGCAAGCTCTCTCACCAACCTTTTAAAACACTCGCAAATATCTTACGATGAAATTTTTCAAGATGTAAATGTAAAAGAATATATTAACTATGAAGAAAATCTTTATCTTTTTGATTCAAAAAAATCTTATGAAAATTATGAATACGCAAACATTATTAGAAAAAATAATAACGTTAAAGTAAGAAACTTAAATAAAGATGAAGTTAAAGAATTAGAACCAAATTTAGCTGATGTTTATTATTCTGGGCAAGTCTTCACTGGATCGAGACACACAACAAATCCTTTAGCAATAAGTACTAAAATTTTTGAAAAGTTTTTAGAATTAGGTGGTATTTATATAGATCAAAATATAAAAAATTTAACGCAGAAAGAAAAAAATATTGAATTATTTTTAGAAAATAAAAAACTTTATTTTGATAAAATAATTGTAAGTGCTGGTGCTTGGTCCAATCAAATTGCGAATAAGCTTGGAGATAAATTCCCTCTTGATACCGAAAGAGGATATCACCTTTTATTTGAAACTGATGAGAAATTAATAAGTCGTCCCGTTGCTTGGTCTGAATCTGGATTTTATTTAATACAAATTCATGATGGGATAAGAGCTGCTGGTACAGTTGAAATAGCAGGTTTAAATAAACCACCTAATAAAAAACGTCTTAAAATGATAGAGAGACAATCAAGAAAGGTTTTACCCCAATTGAAAGAAGTGAAATCAACATGGATGGGGAGAAGGCCTACCTTACCAGACTCATTACCTGTTATTGGAAAGTCTCGCAAAAATAATAATGTCATTTATGCTTTTGGACATCAACATATTGGCTGGACTTTAGGGGCTGTTACAGGAAAAATTATTGATAGTTTATCAAAAGATCAATTGCCAAATATAGATATTGGCGCTTATTCTCCTAACCGATTTTAACCTAAACTAATTCCAACATTTTTGACTTGAAGATAAGATTTAAGTCCATCTACTCCTTTTTCACGGCTATATCCTGATTGTTTATAACCTCCAAAAGGAGTTGCATGATTTCCGGTAAACCATTTGTTTACATATACTTGACCAGCTTCTAATTTGCTTGCAGTCCAAGATGCTTTTTTAAGATCTTTTGTAAAAACTCCAGCACCTAAACCATACTCAGTATCATTCGCAATATCAATTGCTTCTTCTTGATCTTCATATTCAAGAACTGAGAGAACCGGACCAAAAATTTCTTCTCTAGCTACAGTCATACTTTGTTTAACATTGTTTAGAACTGTTGGTTCCATAAAATATCCATCACGTTCTAATCTTTTTCCTCCATATGCCGCTTCTGCTCCTTCTTGGATTCCTGATCTTGCATAACCTTCAACTTTTTGAAGCTGATTTTCTGATATAACTGGAGTTAGGTCTGTATCTTTTTCTATACCAGGTCCAATTTTTAACGATTTACTCATATCAACAAGCTTATCTACTAATTCATCTTTGATTGATTTATGAACTACCAATCTAGACATCGCTGTACATATTTGACCAGCAACACTAAAAATTCCTGAACGTGCACTTTCTAGAACCTCATTTAAATCAGCATCAGGGTAAACAATACCAGCTGACTTACCGCCTAATTCAACTACAGCAGGAATAGCTTTGTCTGCACAAGCATGAAGTATCTTTTTTCCAGTTGCGACTGAACCTGTAAAAACTACGTGATTTACATCTTCATGAGATACAAGATAAGATCCTGCTTCATTTCCGTATCCACAAATTATGTTAATTAGTCCATCTGGAACACCAGCATTTTGGATTGCTTTAGCAAAAATTGTTGCGGACAAAGGAGTTAATTCTGCAGTTTTTATAATTGTTGAATTTCCTGTAGCAAAAGAACATGACAGTGATCTTCCAATCATTGATAATGGAAAATTCCATGGCACAACATGTGCTGATACACCAAATGGTTCTAAAACTGTGTAATCAAAAACATTTTTTGCAACAGGTATTGTTTTACCCTCAAGTTTATCTGTTAAGCCTGCATAATAATCAAACATATCTGCTACATCATTGAATTCTTTAATTGCTGAAGCGATATTTTTTCCATTTTCATAACAAAGAAGCTCACCACCTTCTTTTGAAACCTTTCTTGTCTCTTCTGCAATTTTTCTCATTAGTTTTGCTCTTGAAAGTAAAGGCATATCAACAAGTACTCTGCTGTTGTAAGAATTTTTAGCTGCTTCAACCGCAAGATCAACTTCATTTTTTTTTGCACATGAAATTTCGCCAATGATTTTACCATTTGAAGGATCATCAACCTTTATTGTTTCTTTGGACTCACTTTCAATCCATTTATTATTTATAAAATTCTTATATTTTTCCATTTTCTGCGTTTTTTAATCAATTATTTTTGTTTCATTCTTTATCATTTAGGATATGAAAATGATACAAATTTAATTTTAAGAAACATGAGCATTACATTTAATCAGTTAAAAAAACTAATAACAAAAAAAGAAATAGATACAGTTTTAGTTTGCGTATCAGATATGCAAGGTAGACTAAATGGTAAAAGAGTTACTGGAAAAGCTTTTATTGATTATGTCTATAAAGAAACGCATATGTGCGATTATCTCTATACCGTCGATATGGATATGTTTACTGTACCCGGATATAAATCTTCTTCATGGGAAACGGGTTATGGTGATATGACTGTAATTCCAGATCTCAAAACGATAAAGATAGCAAATTGGTTAAATAAAACAGCTATAGTAATATGTGATTGTTTAGACCATTCAGGAAAAAAACCACTTATTCATTCAACAAGACAGATATTAAAAGATGTTTTAGCTAAGGCGGACAAAATGGGATTTCAATCTATGGTTGGTTCAGAATTAGAATTTTTTCTTTTTAATCAAACTTATGAAGAAATTCATAATAATAATTATACAAAACTTAAAGAGTCTTCTTGGTATATTGAAGATTATATGATTTTCCAAACTACGAAAGAAGAGGATGTGATGCAGGAATTAAGGAATTCTCTTCTAGATAGTGGAATTTATGTAGAATGTTCAAAGGGTGAAGCAGCTCCAGGACAAGAAGAAATCAATGTTGTTTTTTCCGATGCATTAAACATGGCTGACAATCATATTTTAATTAAAAATGCGACAAAAGAAATTGCTTACAAACATAACAAAGCCGTAACCTTTATGGCTAAATACAACAAAGAAGTTTGTGGAAGTTCATGTCATATTCATAACTCTTTATTCGATAAGAAAACAAAGAAAAATATTTTTTATAACCCTAAGGATAAATATGGAATGTCTGATATTTTTAAAAGTTATCTTGCGGGACAAATTAAATTATTACCAGATATTTCAATTTTTTTAGCACCAAATATTAATTCTTATAAAAGATTTCAAGATGGATCATTTGCTCCTACAAAATCTGTTTGGGGCATTGATAATCGTACTGCTGGGTTTAGACTAGCTGGTCATGGATCATCCATAAGAATTGAATGTCGAGTCCCAGGAGCGGATGTTAATCCTTATCTTTCTTTTGCAGCTTTAGTTGGTGCTGGGTTATACGGTATTAAAAATAAACTTAAATTAGATAAACCTTATTCAGGGAATATATATGAGAAAAAAGTAAATGAAGTTCCTAAAACACTTAACGAAGCAATCCAACTTGCTAAAAAATCTAAATTTTTAAAAGAGATATTTCCACAAGATGTACTTGATCATTATATCCATGCTGCTGAATGGGAGCAAAAAGATTATGATGGGTCAGTTAATGATTGGCAATTACGAAGATATTTCGAACGAGGCTAATTCTACTAAATGTTTGAGACTATTACTCCAATAGACAACTCCGTCTTAGTTAAAAGAGAATATGCAACAGAAGAAGATATTGAAAAAAGTCTCAGTAATTCCTATTCTGTAAGAGAGCATTGGAAAAATATATCTCTAGAAGAAAGAAAAAAGTCAGTTTTAAATTTTGTAGAAATATTTTTAAAAAATAAGGATGTTGCTAGTAATTTATGTAAGCAAATAGGCAGACCTATAGCACAGTGCCCAGGAGAGATGCGAGGTTTTGAAGAAAGAGCTCGTTATATGATTGAAAATGCTGATAGAGCACTATCAAGAGTTGTATCAATTAAAAATGATGAATTTGATAATTATATAAACAAAGAACCACTAGGGACTATATTTGTAATTGCACCATGGAATTACCCTTTCAACACTTCTGTTAATTCAATTGTACCAAGTTTACTTGCCGGTAATGCAGTTATATTAAAACATTCTTCTCAAACCCCACTCTGTGCTGAAGAATTATATGAGGCAGCTAAACAATCTTCATTACCTAAAAATATTTTTCAGTATTTACATTTAGATCATGATCAAACATCAAGAATAATTTCAGATTCAAGAATTAATCATGTTTTATTTACAGGTTCTGTAAGTGGAGGAAAGCAAATAAAAAAATCTATAGGCACTAGATTTATTGGTGCTGGTTTAGAGTTAGGTGGAAAAGATCCTGCTTATGTTAGAGCTGATTGTGACTTAGATCATGCTGTTGAAAATTTAGTTGATGGATCATACTTCAATTCTGGCCAATCTTGTTGTGGTATTGAAAGAATTTATGTTGATAAAAAAATATACAACATATTTGTAGAAAAATTTAAAGATGTAACTGAGAAATATGTTTTAGGAAATCCACTAGAGTTGGAGACAAATTTAGGTCCAGTAGTGAAGCAATCTGCTGCAAATAATATTAGATCTGAAGTTAACAACGCAATTAGTCAAGGTGGAAAGAATATTATAGATAACAAAAAATTTAATTTAGATGATGGTAATAATTGTTATGTAAGCCCTAGTGCACTCATCAATGTCGATCATTCGATGAAATACATGATGGAAGAAATATTTGGCCCTTCGGTGGGAATAATGAAAGTAGAAAATGAAAATGAAGCTTTATCTCTAATGAATGATAGTTCTTATGGATTAACAGCAAGTATTTGGACAAATGATAAGTCTTTTGCAGAAAATTTTGGAAAAAATGTTGAGACAGGAACTTTTTTTATGAATAGATGTGATTACTTAGATCCCGGCTTAGCATGGACCGGTGTAAAAGATACTGGTATTGGTGTTACTTTATCTGTTCTAGGATTTGATCATTTAACGAGAGCAAAAAGTTATCATATTAGAAATATTTAAGATTATGGAAAATATAAATTGGAATTATCCTACTACAATCTGGTTTGGTGTTGATAGAATAATAGAAATACAAAAAGCCTGTGAAGAATTAAATATTCAAAAACCATTAATTGTAACTGATAATGGAATTTTAAAAACAAACATTATTAATAAGGTAAATGATTGTTTAGATAAACAGGCAATTGTTTTTAGTGATGTTAAATCAAATCCTACAGGTAAAAATGTTGAAGATGGTGTTAAAGCATTTAATGAAAATAATCATGATGGAGTAATAGCTGTTGGGGGAGGCTCGGGTATGGATACAGGAAAGGCAATTGCATTCATGGCCAAGCAAGAAAGACCAATCTGGGATTTTGAAGATATTGGTGACTGGTGGACTAGAGCTAATGCAGATTCAATTTTTCCTATAATTGCTTTACCTACTACAGCCGGTACTGGCTCTGAAACAGGGAGAGCATCAGTCTTTACTAACGAACAAACACAAGAAAAAAAAATAATTTTTCATCCAAAAATGCTTCCTTCAATTGTTATCCTTGATCCAAATTTGACTATTCCACTCCCCGCAAATCTAACAGCCTTTACAGGAATGGATGCACTAGCTCATTGCTTAGAAGCATATTTGTCGAATATTTTTCATCCTTATTCGCAAGGTATTGCAATAGAGGGAATTAGATTAGTAAAAAATAATCTTGTTCTTGCTTTTAATGATGGATCAAATCTAGAAGCTAGATCGCATATGCTAGCATCTTCATCTATGGGCTCAATAGCTTTCCAGAAAGGTTTAGGCGCTATTCATTCTTTAAGTCATCCTGTTGGTGCAATTTATAATACACATCATGGATTAACTAATGCAGTTTTTATGCCATATGTTTTACAATATAATAAAAAAGGTATTGAAGAAAAAATTATTGATATTGCAAGATATATTAATTTAAAATCAGCAACATTTAATAATTTTATGGATTGGATTTTAGAGCTCAGATCTAATTTAAATATTCCTCATACTTTAAGTGAAATAATTGATGATGACAAAAATTTAGAAAAAATGAGTTTAATGGCTTTTAATGATCCTTCCACAAGTACAAATCCTATACCAGTTAATGCAGAAGATTTTTTAAAAATGTATATTAACGCTTTTAAAGGTGATTTATAAATTTATAGCGTTGCTCCAATTATCCAAGGATTAAATTCATCATCACCATAATCATTTATTTCACTCTTTGATTTTTCACCAGATGCAACTGAAATTATTTTATCAAATATTTCTTTGCCAACTTCATTAACGCTTGCAACGTTATCCATAATAGTACCAGCATTGATATCCATATCTTCACTAAGTTTATTATACATATTTGTATTTGTTGCTATTTTAATACTTGGAGTGGGTTTAAATCCAAAGCACGAACCTCGACCAGTAGTAAAACAAATAACATTAGCACCAGAAGCAACTTGACCAGTTACAGA
Source organism: uncultured Alphaproteobacteria bacterium (assembly GCA_902612805.1). Lineage (GTDB taxonomy): Bacteria > Pseudomonadota > Alphaproteobacteria > HIMB59 > CACPNW01. Next base: position 178,297 of record CACMEY010000001.1, read on the forward strand.
TACAGGATCGTAACCTGGAGAATTCATAAAGTTAAAACCTTTGGTTTTTACCTGTTCAGCATAATCGAGAACATCAACCATATTTCTATTTCCAGCTTTGGATACTGCACCTAATGATTTTTCCAGAATTGTAGTTAAACCTCCTTTTTTATTACCAGGACTTGGATTATTATCTAATGTGCTATCGTTGCTAGCAACATATTTTTTCCACCATTCAATTTGTTTGTTTAGTTTATCTATATTTTTTTCATTGGATGATTTTTCAAATAATAAATGTTCTGCTCCATATATTTCTGGAGTCTCTGATAGTAATGTTGTTCCACCATGATCAATAATCATATCAGAAGCAAAGCCTAGTGCAGGATTTGCAGTTATCCCAGAATACGAATCTGAACCACCACATTGCAAAGCAACTGTTAGTTCTGCAATGGGTATATTTGTTCTAGAAATACTATTAATTTCATTTAGTTGATTAATAATTTTTGAAGTTACTTTCGTTATTATTTCATTTGTTCCACCTTCATCTTGAATATTCAAATATTCAATATTTCTTTTTTCCTGATCATTGTTGTACAAACTTATTTGGGCACATTCACATCCAAGTCCGATAACAAAAACTTTTCCAAAATTAGGATGAATTTTAAAACCTTCAATAGTTCTGTTAAATACATTCATGGCGTATCCAGAAGTATTCATCCCACAACCTGATGAATGTTTTAAACAAACTGCCCCATCAATGTTATCAAAATTATTATTTTTTAAATAATTATTTATTTTATCAGATATTTTCTTAACAACTGTTGCTGAACAATTAACTGTACTAATTAAACCTATATAATTCCTAGTACCTGATGATCCATTATTCCTTTTAAAGCCTTTAAAGTATTCTGTCTTTTCACTTTTATTAATATCATTTCTAATATCTTTACGGATATATTCTCTTTTGAATTCACTATATCCCATATTATGGGAATGTACATGTTCACCGGGTTCTATATTTTTATTAGAGATTCCTATTATCTGACCATACTTAAAAATAAAATCACCACTTTTAATTTTTTTTAAAGAAATTTTATGGCCATAAGGAATATTATTTATAGATTTAATTCCATAATTTATATTAATATTCTGAGGAATATCCATTGGAGCAATTCCAATATTATCTTTTTCATTTAATTTGATTATGTTAAACATAACTTAGATTAATATATCATAAATAATCATGAACGAAATCGCAACTTATCCATCACTAAAAGATAGAGTAGTGCTTATTACAGGGGGCGCCTCAGGAATTGGGGAAAGTATTGTCGAGCAATTTGCTTCTCAAAAATCAAAAGTTGCATTTTTAGATATAAATGATGAGTTAGGTAACGAGTTATCAAAAAAAATTAAAAACAAATATGATATTGATAGTCTATTTATAAAATGTGATTTAAAAAATATAGATCAACTTAAAAGTTCATTAGAAAAAGTAAAAAAAGAAATTGGGCCAATTTCAATTCTGGTAAATAATGCAGCAAATGATGAGAGACATGATCTAGATAGTGTCACCCCTGAATATTGGGATGATAGAATGAATATTAATTTAAGACATTATTTTTTTGCAACCCAAGCTGTCTATAAAGACATGAAAGATTTAGGAAAAGGTTCTGTTGTAAATATAGGTAGTTTTTCATGGATGATTTCTCAAGGTGGTATGCCTGGATATACCACTGCAAAATCTGCTATTATGGGATTAACAAGAACTTTAGCAAGAGATTTAGGTGTCTATAACATCAGAGTAAATTGTATTGTTCCTGGTTGGATCATTACGGAGAGGCAAAAAAAATTATGGCTTACTCCAGAAATTAAAAAAACTCAACTTGAGAGACAATGTATTAAGAGAATGCTTATGCCCGAAGATATATCAAAGCCGGTTTTGTTTTTTGCATCTGATCAAAGTTCTGGTTGTACCGCACAAAATTATGTAATTGATGGTGGCATAGTTAATTAATGAAAAAAAAATCCAAAATTGCTTTTGGTAGATTAGACTTACTTAGAAATGATACTTTAAATAATAAAAATAAAATTAGAATTGGTTTTATTGGTGGAGGTCCTAATTCATTTATTGGATACACTCATAGGTTATCAGCAAGATTTGATAATAAATTTGAATTTGTTGCTGGAATATTTTCAAAAGATAAAAAAAAATCTAAATCTTTTGGTTCTTCATTAGGATTAGCTGATGATCGTTGTTACAGTGATTATAAGTCTATGGCATCCGCTGAGTCAAAAAGAAATGATGGTATTCAAGCGCTTGGAATAATGACTCCATCGGGTGATCATTATAAGATAGCAAAAGTATTTATTGAAAAAGGAATACATATTATTTGTGACAAGCCTTTAACCGCAACGGTTGAGGATGCTGTTAAATTAAAAAAAGTAATTTTAAAAAATAAAATTGTATTTGCATTAACACACAATTACTCAAGCTATCCAATGCTACGAGAGGCAAAAAATATTATTTCAAATCATAAATTAGGAAAAATCAATTTAATAAATGTTGAGTACCCCCAAGGTTATACAGTCGGAGTAAAAAAGAAAGATGAAAAAAGAACATTAAAATGGAGACTAGATAAAAAACAATCTGGACCCTCAATGATATTATCTGAAATTGGAACTCACGCGTATCATTTGTTGAGATATGTGACTGGATTAGAAGCAAACGAAATATCAGCAGAAGTAAATTCATTATCCTCAGAAATTTCAGTTGATGATAATGCTTTTGTATTATTAAGAATGCGAAATAAGGCAAGAGGTATAATCTGGGTATCGTCTGCTGCTACTGGTGGAGAAAATGGTCTAAAAATTAGAGTGTATGGAACAAAAGGTTCAATAGAATGGTTACAGGATGATCCAAATAATCTAAAGTTTACAGAACTAGATAAACCAATGAAAGTTATAACAAGAGCAAGTAAATTAGTATCTAAATTTTCACTATCATCTTCAAGAATTGCTGCTGGTCACCCAGAAGGTTTTTTTGAAGCTTTTGCAAATATTTATTCAGAATTTGCTGATCAGATTCATAATAAAAACAAAAAATTTTCATTTCCAACAATTGATGATGGTGTAGCTGGTATTAAATTTATTTATGCAGCAAAAAAATCTTCTAATTTAAATTCAAAGTGGATAAAAATCTAAAATGATTAATTTTACCTTACTAGGCACAGGAAGAATTGGGAAATTACATGCGTCAATCATAAATGATCATCCAGAAGCGAGCCTCAAATATGTTTATGACATCGATACAAGCTCTGCTAAAAAAATTGCAAAAAAATATAGTTGTGAAGTTGCAAAGACTGCAAAGGAAGCAATTTCTTCAGATCAAATAAATGCTATTTTAATTGCTTCTGCCACCCCGACTCATACAGATTATATTTCTCTAGGAGCAGAATGTAATAAAGCTATATTATGCGAAAAGCCAATTGATTTAGATATAAATAAAGTAAATAAATGTTGGCAAAAAATTAAAAAATATAAACCAATTATTCAAATTGGTTTTAATCGTAGATTTGATCCTAATCATAATAAAGTACAAAGTGAGGTTCTAGCAGGAAAGATTGGTAAAATTGAAATGATTGTAATCACAAGTAGAGACCCTTCTCCACCTGGTATTGATTATTTAAAACAATCAGGTGGAATTTTTAGAGATTGTTCAATACATGATTTTGATTTGGCACGATTTATTCTTAATAATGATCCAATTGTAGAAGTTTTTGCACAAGGTTCTGTAAATGTCTCAAATGATTTTAAGGTTACCAATGATTATGACACAACTATGTGTTTTATGAAATCAAAAAAAGGGGTTTTAGTTCATATAAATAATTCAAGAAGAGCCGTCTATGGTTATGATCAAAGACTCGAAGTATTTGGAAGTAATGGAATGTTAATTTCTGATAATGTTCCAAATAATGATATCAATTACTATAATCAAAATTTATCATTTGCAAAAAAACCTATTAAAAATTTTTTTATCGAAAGATACAAAGATGCTTATCAAATACAATTAGATCAATTTATTAAATCAATAAAAAATAAAAAAAATCCATCAGTCACTTTTGAAGATGGAAAGAATGCTTTAATTCTTGCGAATTCAGCTACTAAATCAGTAAAATTAAATAAAGTTGTAAAACCAAAATTTTAGTTATAGATAAATTCTATGAATGAACAATTTAAAGATAAGGTCATTATAGTTACAGGTAGTACACAAGGTAGTGGTGCTGAAACAGCAAGATTATTAGCTAGCAGAGGTGCGAAAGCAATTACAATTTGTGGGAGACAAGAAAATAAAGGTCTTGAAGTTAAAAATCAGATTGAAAAATTAGGCACTGAGTGTTTGTATATAAAAGCAGACCTTAAAAATGTTGATGATTGCAAAAAAATTGTTTTGGAGACTGATAAAAAATTTGGAACAATAAATTCTTTAATTAATGTTGCAGGATACACAGAAAGAGGAACAATTCTAAGTGCTACTCTAGAAAATTATGAAAATAATTATAATATTAATACCCGTGCACCTTTCATATTAATGCAAGAGACAATTAAAATAATGATTAGAGATAAGAACAAAGGAACAATTGCAAATGTATTATCTATGGCGATGTATAGTGGTATGCCATTTATTGTTGCTTATAGTGGATCAAAAGCTGCTTTAGCTACAATGACAAAAAATATTGCAAATTCTGTCGCTAGTTATCAAATAAGAGTAAACGCCTTAAATATTGGATGGACGGATACTCCTGCTGAACATGATATTCAAACAAGAGTTCATAAAAAAAATCCTAATTGGTTACAAGATGAAGAAAAAAAAGTTCCTTTTAACAGATTGATTAAACCTATTGATGTAGCAAAGGGATTAGCTTTTATGTGCTCAGAAGAATCTGGATTAATGACAGGTAGTGTAATTGATTTTGATCAAACAGTACATGGCTGGCATTCTTATTCAGCATATGAAACTAGAGTTTTGGATGATTCTCTACTCGGAGAATAATTAATCATTTATTTCTCAACCATTTTTTTATTTTTAACTATAATTTATAATTTACACATATTTAAATATTAATTAATAAAATAAAAATGGGAAAAAAAATAATTTCTATTAATGAAGGAAAATTATCAGAGTTTAAACTGCATAGTATTTGGCTTCGTGAAAGATTAAATGGGAGTGAATTTGTAGACCAAAATAATTTACAACGTTTATATGAACCAAGCCTCTTAGATGATAATCTATTTATAAATTTTCATAATGTTAACGAAAATATATTAAATGTTGAATTTAGTGATGGAGCAAAAGGATCTTTTAATGTCGATGATCTTTATAATGAAATCAATAATATTGATGTCATACCTGAAAAAAAAATATGGAATGTCAGTGAACAAAATTTAGAAATTTTTGATAATAATAAAATCTTTGAGAACAAAAAGGAACTTATCAATATGCTTAAAGTATTTTATCAATATGGTTATGTAATAATCGAAAATACAAAAGCAGAAGAAGATGAAGTTATAAATTTTGCTGAAAAACTAGGCCCGGTTCGAGCAACAAATTTTGGAAAATTATTTAACGTTGTCTCAAAACCAAATCCAAATGATCTTGCCTATACTGCATTAGAGTTAACTTCGCATTCAGATAACCCATATAGAAAGCCTGTTCCTGGAATTCAATTACTTCATTGTATTGCTAATGAATCTACAGGAGGAGACTCAAGTTTAGTTGATGGTTTTAGTGTTGCAAATTTTTTAAAACATAACCAACCTGAATTTTATAAAGTATTAACTGAAACTAATGTTACTTTTAAATTTACAGATATTGATACTATTTTAGTTGATGAAGCAAAATTAATTGAACTAGATCATAATAATAACTTTAGACAAATACGATTTAGTGGAAGACTTGATTATGTTCCATTATTAGATGAAAATAATCTTGATCTTTTTTATAAGGCTAGAAAATATATGTTCAAACTTTGTAATTCTGATGATTTCAAAATTAAATTTAGATTATCTAAAGGAATGATTGCAATGTTTGATAACCTGAGATTATTACATGGAAGAACTAAATTTGACCCAAATACCGGTTTTAGACATCTACAGGGATGTTATATTGATCATGATGTCACTGAGGGTAAGCTTAGAAGGTTATTAAAACCTTAATTGACTTCGAAGATCTTTTCGGCAGGATAAAAATTTAATATTTTACTATACCAATTACTAAAATTATTTCTTTCAATTAATGAAACTGTAAAACCACCAAATCCACCACCAGTCAATCTGGCGCCTAGAGCACCACATTCAACCGATTTCTGAACAATTAAATCAACATCTAAAGTAGATGCTTCAAAATCTTTAGAATATGATTCGTGACTCTTATTCATTAAATTTCCAAACTCCTGAATATTATTTTCTATTAAATTTTTTTTTGCATTAATCACTCTATCATTTTCAAAAACTACATGCTTTGCTCTTTTTGCTATAGTATTATTGTCAAATTTATTTGTTTGAAAATTTTCTTTTTTAACTTCACCTAAATATTCTACACCAAGTTTTTTTTCAGCCTCTTGGAGTTCAGCAAATCTTTCATTATAAGAGCTATCTCTTAAATTTCGTTGTACTTCAGAGTCAATCAAACAAAATTTCCAATTTTCTGGAAAATTAATAAGTTCGTATTCTAAATTCTTACAATTCATAAAAAATGCTTTGCCATGAATACCAATAGAAGAAACCATTTGATCCATTATTCCACCAGAAACACCTATATAGTTGAATTCTACTTTCTTTGCTAATTTTGCAATTTCTGGATCTTTGATTTTTGTTTCAAAAAAAGCATTAAGTGCTTTTAGTGTAGCAACACACAATGCTGAAGATGATGAAATACCTCTTTCTAAAGGTATATCAGATGAAATAAAAATGTTTAAAAATCTAGATGAAATCTTATTTTCATCAAAAAAAATATGCAAACAACCTTTTATATAATCAACCCACTCATTGTTAGTTGATTTTTTGAAATCATTGAATGTTTTTTTTTCTTTAAAATGTTGAGAATAAACTATGAATTCATTAGAATTATTTTGAGATATCTCAATGTTATTTTTAAAAGATAAAAGTGTAGGCATAACATATCCACCAGTATAATCGGTATGTTCACCAATTAAATTGACTCTTGCGTGAGCACTTTGCTTTACTTCTGCGTCTATATTAAATATATCTTTGAAGCTCATATAATTACTAGTTATGACTAATCAAATTAATATATCTTTTACAAATGAAAATAAATTAAAAATTATTCTTGATGATAAATTAGTAGATTCAAATTTGAAACTGTGTTTCTCATTAGTTTATTCAATAAAATCTATATCAGGAGGCGAAATAACTAAGCAAATTGGACGTTATTACGAGTTATCTATAAAAAAAAATACAATTTTATTAGATTTACAAATTCCTAAAATTGGTAACTTCAACCTTTCGTGTGGTCCGGAAGGTATTTTCATTATCGATACATTAAACAATAGTAAATTAAATATAAATGTTTCAGATTTGATATTTGAAAAACCAATTAAAAAGAAAACTTATGAAGATTTAAAAACAAAAAATTTTATACCTATTATTCCTGAGCCAGAAAAAATTCATTTACAAAATGAATTTATAAATATTGAAAATAAAATATTTAATCTGAATACAGAAATTGAGATTATTTCTAATTTGCAAAATATTATTTCCAAATTGGATATTAATTTTACTTCTGAAAAAGGATTTCCAATTTTCTTTAAAAAAGATGATCAGTTATTAAACGATCAATATTTTATGCAGATAACAAAAGATAATATTGAGATTAAATACAATACTTATGGTGGAAAGCTATATGGTCTTATATCTTTAGTTCATTTAATTGATTTCTATCAAACAAAGCTTCCAATTTGTACAATACACGATAATCCAAAATATCTATGGAGAGGAATGCATCTCGATTGTGCAAGACAATTCTATACTATTGATGAAATCAAACGTTTATTTAATTACATGGCATTATTTAAGCTTAATAGATTCCACTGGCATTTAACAGATAACGAAGCGTGGAGAATTGAAATTAAAAAATATCCAGATCTAGCATTAAATGGAGGATACAGAGGATATAATTTTAAAATACCACCATTGTACGGAAGTGGTTATGATAAATACGGCGGATATTACTCACAGGAAGATATCAAAGATTTAATTATATATGCAAAAAAATTAAATATCGAGATTATGCCTGAAATTGATTTACCAGCACATTCTTGGGCATTACTAGAAATCATGCCAGAACTCAGAGAACAGTCTTCAAATATAGTTAGTGAAGATGTTGGTTCGTATAAGAATAATACGATAAATCCTTCCTTAGAAAAAACTGTAACTTTTTTAAAAGATATGTTGAATGAAGTAAGTGATATTTTCTCATATGATGTAATTCATGTTGGCGTTGATGAAAGACCAAGTAATGCGTGGGAAGGTTCTCCAGCAATTATCGAGTTTATGAAAAAAAATAATATTAAATCACAAGAGGAATATCAAGATTACTATATGAATTTTTTAATAGATTTTCTAAAATCAAAAAATAAAAGAACAGCTGCATGGAATGAGGCGGCAGTGTCTCCTCATATCGATCATGGTGTGGGTGGAAGTGCTGGAAAAATTGATAAATCATGTTTGATCTTTTCATGGGAGCATTCAGATGTTGCAAAAGAAACTACAAATAAGGGATTTGAAACAATACTTTGTCCTGGTCAAAAAACATATTTTGATATGGCTTATAATAATTCAACTGAAGAAAGAGGTATTTGTTGGGCTGCAACTATAGAAGTAAAAGATATTTATGAATGGGACCCAACAAAAGATATAAATAAATCAGTATTGATAAAAGGGTTACAGGGTCAACTGTGGTCAGAGACAATTACAGATAAAAAATTTTTTGATCAAATGATCAACCCAAGATTAGCAACTTTATCAGAAGTTGCATGGAAAGGAAAAATTTCGAGAAAATGGATAGAATTTCGTTCAGCACTTCTAAATTCTATGAATTTTTTAAAAAAATTAGGCTGGCGATATCACAATTTTTAATGTTAAAGTAAAATAAATATGAAAATAGGCGCAGTTGGTTTTGGGAGTAGGACAGCAGGTGTTTATAATGAATTTTCAAAAGTTAATCCAAATTTTGAAATGGTTGCTTATGTAGATCCTCAGCCATTAGGTAAAGATTTTGCTGAGAAAAATAATTTTTTTCCAAATAGATCATATTCAAGCTTAAGCGAAATGTTGGATCAAGAGAAATTAGATATGTTAATGATTGGCTCTCCTAATCATCTACATTTAGATCATATTAAGCTTGGATTGAAAGCTGGATTACAAATTTTCGCAGAAAAACCAATAGTAATAAATGAACAAGAAACTTTTGAGTTAGCAAAATTAATAAAAGAATATGGCAAAGAAAGAATTATAGTTGGATTAGTTTTAAGATATTCACAGCAAGCAAGATCTGTAAGAAAATTATTAAATCAAAATGCTATTGGAAATATAATATCGATTGAAGCTTCAGAACATATAGTACCTTCGCACGGTGCTTTTTTTATGAGAAACTGGAGAAGAAAACAAAAATATTCAGGAGGCTTTATGCTGGAAAAATGTTGCCATGATATTGACTTCTATTCAATGATTACGAAGAGTAGACCTATTAAAGTTGCTAGTTTTGGTTCAAGAAGATCTTTTATACCCGATAATCTTCCAGAGGGTTCACATGAACAATATACAAAAGACAGACTGAAAGGTTGGGAGTCAAAATCAAATGTTTTTGATAGTGATGCTGATATTGTCGATCATCAAGTAGCAATAATAGAATATGCAAATAAAGCAGTACTCTCTTTTCACACTAATATGAAAGTTCCAGACGAATTTCGAAGATTTGCAGTTATAGGATCTGCAGGAATGATTGAGGGAGATTTTGTTAGAGGATTTATGAAAGCACATGATGAAAATAATAATGTACTTATTGATGAAGATTATGGAGCAGCTTTTGGAAAAGAAATTAAAGGTCATTATGGCGCAGATAGCATGATGGCTCAAGACATTAACAATTATTTATTAAAAAATAATACAGAATTACCTGTTGGTGTAATAGAATGTATGGAGGCAGGAATTGTTGCTATGAAAATTGACGAAGCTAGAAATACTGGTAAAGTAATTGACTTAACAAGCACTTGGGATAAATTCGACTCCTTATTAAATTAGTAATTATGAATCAAAAATTAAAATCATATACAGCCCAAACATATATAGCATATGCACTAATCGCTCCTGCTGCTCTTTATATAATTCTTATAGTTGCATGGCCATTATTAGAAACAATTAGACTATCATTTACAAATTCAAGCTTAGCAGGAGAAGATTATGTTGGTTTAGAAAATTATCAAAAAATGTTTTCTAGTAAAAAATTTAATGGAATAGTGACCAGAACATTTGTTTGGATGTTTTTTTCTGTCTCTTTAAAACTTATTATTGGTTTAATTGGAGCTGTTTTACTTAATGCTAATTTAAAAGGAAGATCAATTTTCAGGGTACTTGTAATGCCTCCATGGGTAGTCCCAATAGCAATTGGGATGCTTGGCTGGTTATGGTTATATAACGGTTATTTTGGAATTATCGCAGGTGTAGGTATGCGAACTGGAATTTTGGACGGTCCTTTTGGATTTCTTGCTTACAAACAAAGTGCCTTTATTTCTACAATCATAGCAGATGTATGGGTTGGAACACCAATGGTAACCGTTTTCTTTCTAGCTGCAATGCAGGGTGTGCCAAGAGATTTATACGAAGCTGCTTATTGTGATGGTGCTTCAAGATGGGATAGATTTTTTAAAATTACATTACCTCAAATCACTCCTGTCATTATTACAATGTCATTACTATCTGCTATTTGGACATTCAACTCCTTTGAAATAATTTGGATATTGACTGAAGGTGGGCCAAGAGGTTCAACAACTACATTAATTATCGACACCTATAAGCAAGCATTAGGAAATTATAAATTTGGAAGAGGGGCTGCTAGAGCCGTAGTCGTAATGATTTTACTAATGTTATTTGCAGGATTTTACTTAGCTTTACTTGCTAGAATCAATAAGAAAATTTCTCATGAATAAATATAATCCTTTTGAAAAAATATTGATCTATTTTGGCATCTTTGTCTTCATGACTTTTATTCTTTTGCCTTTTATTGAAATGTTTTATGCATCGCTTCGACCCTTAGATCATTTATTTCGCTCACCATACCAATTTTATTCAGATGATTTATCTTTTTGGGCTTATCAAGAAATGTGGAATACCGTACCAATGCTTGGAAGATATATCTTTAATAGTTTTTTTCTGGCTTCCTGCGTTGCTATACTAACTCTTATTTTTGTTATTCCTGCAGCTTACGCATACGCACGTTTTAAATTTCCAGCTAAGAATACGAGCTTATACATACTCTTAGCAATTAATATGTTTTCAGGAGCAGTAATTTTAATACCTCTATACAAATTGTTAAGGACTTTAGGTTTATTAAATAGTTATCAATCTATGATTATTCCTGGGGTGGCTTTTTTAATTCCAACTGCAATTTGGCTGCTAAAGTCTTACTTTGAAAAAATACCAATAGATTTAGAAGAGGCAGCTTTTGTTGACGGAGCTTCTAGAGTACAAATACTCAGACACATCATAGCTCCTTTAAGTACACCTGGATTAGTTGTAGTTGGTATTTATGCATTTATAGGTGCATATGCTCAACAATTTTTATTTGCGATTACATTTAATCAGAAAAAAGAATACATGCCAATTCCAACAGGGTTATATGAATTTATAGGATATCAAAGTGTTAAATGGAATGAAATGATGGCAGCTGCTTTAGTAGGAATGTTGCCTGTTTTATTATTATTTGTATTTTTACAAAAGTATATAGTTGAGGGACTTACCGCAGGTGCGGTAAAAAACTAAATTGGATAAATATAATATATACGAAAAGATATTATTATATTTGGGAATATTAATCTTTATGATTTTTATTCTTTTGCCTTTTGTCGAAATGTTTTATGCATCGCTTCGACCTTTAGATCATTTATTTAGATCTCCATACCAATTTTATTCAGATGATTTATCTTTTTGGGCCTATAGAGAAATGTGGAATACCGTACCAATGCTTCCACGATATATTTTTAATAGTTTTTTTCTTGCCTCAGTTACTTCTATTATTACTTTGCTTTTTGTAATTCCTGCAGCTTACTCTTATGCACGTTTTAAATTTCCTTTTAAAAATTCTTCACTCTATATTTTATTAGCAATTAATATGTTTTCAGGGGCAGTTTTATTAATTCCTCTCTATAAAGTATTAAGAACATTTGGTTTGCTAAATACATATCAAGCTATGATTGTTCCCGGTGTTGCTTTTTTAATTCCAACTGCAATTTGGTTGCTAAAGTCTTACTTTGAGAAAATACCAATAGATTTAGAAGAGGCAGCTTTTGTAGATGGGGCTTCAAGAGTACAAATACTTAGACACATCATCGCACCTCTTAGTACACCTGGTCTGGTAGTTGTTGGGATATACGCTTTTATAGGATCTTATGCTCAACAATTCTTATTTGCGATTACATTTAATCAGAAAAAAGAATATATGCCTATCCCTTCAGGACTGTATGAATTTATTGGCTACACAACAGTCAAATGGAATGAAATGATGGCAGCTTCTCTTGTTGGTATAGCCCCTGTTTTAATAATTTTTCTTTTTCTACAGAAATATATTGTTGCTGGACTCACTTCTGGGGCAGTAAAAAACTAGAAAAATACCCAAAAACTAACTTGCTTCATAGAGCCAGTTAATGTTATCTCTTTTTTATATTTAAATGGAGGAATTATGAATTTCAAAAAACTATCTTCATTTCTTACAATTGCTATACTTTCACTAGTTGGTTTTAAAACTTATGCTGCTGAAGTACACGGAGTATTCTGTGGCGGTGAGCTAAGACCTAACTATGTTGAAATAGCTGATAAGTACATGGAAGACAATCCTGGAGTTACTGTAACTCTAGAGGCTGTTCCTTGGGGAACATGTCAGGATAAAGTAATCAATCTTGCAATTGCAGGTGATCCCGTTGCATTTTCATATGTTGGATCAAGAACTCTAAAAGGTCTTGCAGAAAACGGACATATTTTAGAAACAAATATTCCTGATTCACAAAAAGCAATGTATCAACCAGGTATCTTAAATACAGTTACACATATGGGTAAAACTTGGGGTTTCCCTCATGCGTTTTCAACTAAAGCACTTTTCATGAATTGTGGTCTTTTAGAAAAAGCAGGTGTTGCATGTGAAGGTCCTCAAAGTTGGGATGAATTATATTCAATGGCTGAAGCTGTAACAAAAAATGTTGATGGAGCAGCAGGAATTGGACTAGCTGGTAAAGATTTTGATAATACTATGCACCAATTCTTAAACTACCTATACAGTAATGGTGGACAAGTTATTGATCCAATGACAAATGAAATAACTTTGAATTCATCTAATACTGTTGAAACATTAGAATTTTATGGAAAGTTAGCAAACGTTGCTCAGGAAGGTCCTTTAGCTTGGGAGAGATCTCAGTTAACAGAACTATTTAATGATGAAAAAATTGCTATGTATATTAATGGACCTTGGGGTAGAGGTCAGCATAAGGAAGGTCTAGATGTTAAAACAGTTAGAATTCCAGCTGGACCACAAGGAAGCCAAGGTACGCTTTTAATCACTGATAGTGTTGCAGTTTTCTCAAACACAGGTGTTGAAAAAGAAGCAATGGAATTAGCTAGCATAATCACATCAGGTGATTCTCAATACAGTCTTGATACTGACTGGGGTCTAACACCAATTATGCAATATCCTCAAATTGGAAATGAAGCTCCATACAATGAAGATTATTGGATGATGTTTATTGATTCTATTGGCGATGGTGGACCAGAGCCACTATTTGTAGACTACAAAGCTTTTCAAACTGTTATGAACTCTATGATCCAAGGTGCAATTCTTGGTGAAGGAGATGCTGCAGATTTAGTAGCTGAAGCTGCTGAAGAGCTAGAAGAATACAAATAAACAAAACTTATTACTGGGGCAAACATTGCCCCAGTACTCAACAAAAATTCTCATGAGTAAATTAACAAGAAGTTATGCTTCTAAAATAAATACAATTTTAAAAAAAATTATTAAGGAAGAAGAAAAAAAATTTTTAGAATGTGCTAGATTAATTAGTAATTCATATAAAAAAGGTGGTCAATTATATATTTTTGGTACAGGCCATTCTAGATTATTAGGGGAAGAATCTTTCCATAGAGCAGGGGGGTTTGCTGCTGCATGTCCTATAAGAGATGATAATTTAAGTTTTAAAAAAGGTGCAAGAAAAGCAACAGCATTAGAAAGAACACCTAATATTGCAAAAAATGCTCTAGCTAAGTATAAAATTACTAAAAAAGATATTTTGATGATCGTTTCAAATTCAGGTGTTAATCATGCTCCCGTAGAAGCTGCATTAATTGCAAAAGAAAAAAAAATTAAAACTATTTCATTAACATCAGTAAAATATTCAAAAAAGGCACCTTTATCGAAATTAAATAAAAGGTTATTTGAAATTACTGATATTTTTATAGATAATAAAATACCTCCTGGTGATGCTATTATAAATATAAAAAATAATATGGTAGGACCTGCTTCCACAATTACAGGTTCATTTATTTTAAACTCAATATTAATAGAAGTTGGAAATATTTTGAAAAATGAAAAATTATTCCCTTTCTATATTAGCGTTAATATGCCTAATGCTAAAAAAAATAATGATAAATTAGAGAAAAAATTTAGAAAAATTAATCCTCATCTATAAAACTGGTAAGTTTATTTAAAATTGAAAAATTGCTATATAAAACATTTATAAATGAATGATCAGCACAAGATAACTGGTAAAATAATTAATCATGATTCTTCTTTTATTGGAGACCTATATTTCAATGAAAATATCACTGATATAAAAAAAAATAATTCTAATGATTTTGAAAATTTCATTCTTCCAGGTTTTATTGATTTGCATTGTCATGGAGGTAATGGATTTGATGTAATGGATGGATCACTATCAATCATCGAAATGTCAAAATATCATTTACAGCATGGAACAACTTCAATAATGCCAACTACTTGGACTAATTCACTAGAAAATACTATTTCAGCATTAAAAGGATTTAATGAAATAAAGAATGATCATGCAAATATTCTTGGAATCCATTTAGAGGGGCCTTTTATTAATCCTAATAAACTTGGCGCTCAACCAAATTTAACAGAGAAACCATCTTTAGATTTTATAAAAAAAATTCTTGAAATTTCTCATGTAAAAATAATTACTTTAGCTCCAGAAATTGATGGGATGCATAAATTTATAAATGATTTAGTAGATCTAAATATTAAGGTTCAGTTTGGCCACACCTTAGCAGATTTTTCTTGCTGTGAAAAAATTATGAAAGATCATGAAGTTGGTTTTACACATTTGTATAATGCTATGTCTGGTAATGATCATAGATCTCCTGGAGTTTTATCAGCCGCTCTTTCAAAAGGAAAATATGCTGAAATAATTTGTGATAATATACATGTTAGTAAAGAAGCAATTAAAATTGCCAAAAAATGTATTCCTGGGTTGTATGCAATAACAGATTCTATTAACGCTAGTGGACTGAACGATGGAGAATATATTTTTGCAAAAAATAATATAAAAAAAGAAAATAATTCAGTAAAAATTAAGTCTGACGGTACTTTAGCAGGAAGTATTATTACTATGGATCAAACTTTTAAAAATTTAATATCAATGGACTTTTCATTAGAAGAAGCAGTTGCCTTAACTAGTTATAATGCTTCTAAATATTTGAATCTAGATAGTGTCGGTATAATCAAAAAAAATTTTTTAAGTAATTTCCTTATTTTAGATAAAGAATTTAATCTTAAAGAAGTTTATTTAAGAGGAAAAAAAATTAATGTCTAGTTCACAGGTTTTATCCGAAGCACTTTCAATTCCAAATAAAATCAATCATTTTAGCTTGAATGATAAAAATAATTATCAAGAAATATCAAATTTAATATTAGAAAAGAAAATTGATTATGTTGTTACTGTTGCAAGAGGTACTTCAGATTGTGCAGCTCTTTATTTGTCTTATATGTTTGCAAAATATCTTGGTTTACCAACATACAGCATGCCTCCATCTATAATAACTTTAGAAGAATCAAAATTTGATTTTTCTAGAGCATTAGTTTTCATCATTACTCAATCTGGAAAAAGTGAAGATTTAATTGAATGTCATAAAATGGTACAAAAAATGGGAGCAAAGACCATATTAATAAGTAATAATTTAAATAGCCCCATTTTAAAAACATCCAATTATTTTTTTGATATAAATGCTGGAGAAGAAAAAAGTGTTGCAGCAACAAAAACTTTTGTTTTGTCTTTATTGATAATTTTAAAGCTTGTTTTTAATACTCTCAATAAAAAAGATATTAATAAGTATATTGAAAAGCTAAGTGATAATTTAATTTTAGATAATCAAAATCAATGGAATTCAAATATATTAGATAAAACGATAAGTAATGGATATATAATTAGTAGGGGCGTTGGTTACGCAATTTCTAATGAAATATCTTTAAAGTTTAAAGAGTTATGTCAAGAAATGATAGAACCTTTTAGTAGCGCTGAAGTAATGCATGGTCCAAAAAGCTTGATAGAAAACTCATTCAAGTTATTTACTATATCACTTAGAGATAAAAGTGGTATGATAGTAGCAAAAGATTCTAGTCAAATAATTTCACTAACTAATCTTCATTATGAAATTACCTATGATGAAAACTCAAATACAAAATTAAGATATAAAACTAGTGAAATGATAGAGTTAGATCCAATTATAGTACTATCAAAATTTTATCCATGGATAATTAACTATTCTTTTGAAAAGGGATTAGATCCAGACAATCCTAGATATTTAACTAAAGTAACACAAACATTCTAATTTGAATAATATTGATATAGCAATTATTGGTGCAGGCTCTGCAGGAAGTATAATAGCAAATAAACTCCTGAGAAAAACTAATTTCAATATAGCTCTTATTGAGGCTGGGCCAAAAGATAACAATCCTATTATTGACGTTCCTCTTGGTTATGGAATGACATTTTACAATAAAAAAATTAATTGGAACTTCTATTCAGAAAAACAAGATAATTTATTTAATAGGAAAATTTATTATCCAAGAGGAAAGGTTTTAGGAGGCTCTGGCTCTATAAATGCAATGGTCTATGCAAGAGGATTAGAAACAGATTATGAGAATTGGGGCAGTAATAAGGAATGGAGTTTTGAAAATATTAAAAAAGTATACAGTTCTATGGAGCAACAAATAAATGATGATAAAGCATTTCTTACTAAAGAAAAGATCCCAGTAAATAATGTAAGTAAGTACCATCATCCAATTTTAGAATATTTTTTTAATGCTAGTAATGAAATTGGTATTAAAAAAAATACAAATTTAACTACATCAATTAAAAATCAAGTAGGTCATTATAATATTAATACTTACAACGGTATTAGACATTCATCATCAAAAGTATTTTTAAAGCCTGTATTAAAAAATCCTAGGCTAACTTTACTAAACAATACTCTAGTAAAAAATTTAATAATTAAAGATAAAAAAATTATAGGTATTAAAATTAAAAATAAATCAACAGAACAGATAATCAAACTATCTCATGGAGCGATTTTATGCTCTGGGTCAATAATGACACCTTATTTATTAATGCATTCTGGTATTGGTGATAAAGAGCATTTAAAACAATTTGATAAAGAAATAAAAATTGATAATTCTAATGTTGGAAGAAATCTTCAAGATCATCTAGGATTAGATTATTTATTTAAAACTCATCATCATTCATTAAATAAATCTTTAGGAACTTGGCCAGGCCGAATTACTTCTGTACTAGGATATCTTTATAATAGGAAAGGACCATTATCACTAAGTATTAATCAATCTGGAGGATATATAAATTGGAACTCAAAGCATCATTATCCTAATTTACAAATATATTTTAATCCGTTAACTTATTCAATTACTCATAAAAATAAAAGACCTCTCTTAAAAACTGATAAATTTAATGGTTTTATTATTGGTTATAATTCATGTCGACCAAAAAGTTTGGGTAGAGTTGCATTGCAATCTCCTTATTTTTATGATGCTCCAGTGATTGATCCAAATTTTCTTTCGCATGAGGAAGATATATATGATGTTAAATGTGCAATAAATTTTTCTAAAGTTTTGGCAAATACAAACAGTATAAAAAAAATAAGAAATGAAAGTGTTACGCATGATCTTTTAAATGCTAGCGAAGAAGAAATGATTGATCACTTTAAATCTAATGCAGTTTCTATTTATCATCCTTGTGGTACTTGTAAAATGGATGAAGATCCTAAAAAGGGAGTTGTTTCTGAAAGATTAAAAGTTCATGGAATGGAGAATCTTTGGATTGCTGATGCATCTGTTTTTCCAAATATTACTTCTGGCAATATAAATGCACCTGTAATGATGCTTGCTAATCTTGGAAGTAAATTTATTATTGAGGATTTAAATAAAATTTAATTTATGAAAATAGTTAAACTTGAAACATTCACAAAACCATATGTAAGTTTTGTAAAAATAACAGTTGAAGATGGTTCAATTGGTTATGGTCAAATGTCAACTTATCATGCAGATATCACAGCTCAAATTTTTCATAAACAAGTAGCGCCCTGGGTTTTAGGAAAAGAATATTTTGATTTCGATGATTTAGAAGATTTTATCTTTGAAAGAGAACATAAATTTCCAGGATCATATCTTTTACGTGCAATTGCTGGTTTAGATACAGCATTATGGGATTTGAAAGGTAAAATAGAAGGTAAACCAGTAGTTTCATTGATAGGAGGATCACCAGGAAACTTAAGAATTTATGGCTCATCAATGAAAAGAGATATTACACCAGAAGAAGAAGCAAATAGATTCAAGAAACTCTTTGATGAAAAGGGCGTCGATGCATTTAAATTTAGAGTTGGTTCTGAATGCGGAAGAGGAGTTGATGAATGGGAAGGAAGAACACCTAGTATAGTCAAAACAATAAATTCGACTTTAGATAATAGTGTAATTAAAATGGTTGATGCAAACAGTTGTTATAGCTCTATACAAGCAATAGAAATTGGTAAACTTTTAGAAGATAATAATGTTTCTCACTTTGAAGAACCTTGCCCTTACTGGAAACCAGAAGAAACCAAAAAAGTTACTGATAGTTTGAAGATAGATGTTACTGGGGGAGAGCAAGATTGTGATCTAAGAATTTGGAGAGATATGGTTAAAAGAAAAATTGTGAATATTTTTCAGCCTGATGTTATGTATATGGGAGGCTTAACAAAAGCTTTGAAGGTTGCTAAAATTATTGAAAAGGGTGGTTTTATATGTACCCCACATACAGCTAATTTATCTTTAGTAACAATTTGCACAATGCATTTTTTAAAAGCAATAAATAATTCAGGACCCTATCTTGAATTTTCAATTGAGGGTAAAGATTATTATCCTTGGCAACAGAATTTATTTTTAGGTGATCCATTTAAGATTTCTAATGGAATGGTTAAAATTGAAGATACACCTGGTTGGGGAATAGAGATAAATCCAGACTGGTTGAATGGGGCTGAATATAAAAAATTAGAAATATAGATATAGTACTTTTAAATTTGTGAAACTATCCTTATAATATATATATAAATATATGGCGACATATGAGTGTAAAAGTTGTGGAATGGCAGTAAATGCAACATGTGCAAAATGTAATGCACCTTTAGTAAATGATACTTTAAATAAAGACGATGGTAGTGTTGTTCAGATTTCTAAATGCCCTAATGATCATGGTAAAATAAAATCACCTCTATGCTGTGGTCAGGATATGGTTTGCACTACTTAAAACAATCAATTCTTTATTTATTAACTTAGCAATTTAAATATTTTATGGTTAAAAATATAATTTTTGATTTTGATGGTGTCATAGTTGATAGTGAGGTACTGGCTTCTAAAGCATTTGCTAAATATTTCAAAAAATTTGGTCATTCTTTTAAAGAGGAACAATTTTACAAATATGCTGGAAAAAAAACAGTTGAAGTAATAGATTTATTATCTGCTAAATATCAGATTGAAAATAAAAAAAAATTTACAAACGATATATTCGATATTGTTTCAGAAGTTTATTCCAAAGATTTAAAACCAGTAGATGGAGCAAAAGATTATATAAGTAAGTCAGAAAAAAATCATTTCATTGGATCTAATAGTAATAAGGATAGAATTCTTGATGGATTGAAACTTGTTGGCTTAGATAAATTTTTTTTAAGTGATCAAGTTTACTCATTTGATATGGTTAAAAGACCAAAACCTGACCCAGATATATACTTAAAGGTTTTAAATGATAATTCACTTAATTTAGAAGAAACAGTTATTATTGAAGATAGTGGTGTGGGTGTCAAGGCTGCTACTGCTGCAGGAGTAAGAGTATTTGGGCTTATTGCAGGAAAACATTGGCATTCAAATAGAGATGAAAATGAATTATTTGACAATGGCGCTTTGGATGTATTTAGTGATTATGAAAGTCTAGGTAAGGCAATAGAGGAGCTCTAAATGGGACCAGATGTTAAAGGAAATCCACTTTATATTTCAGTTTATCTTTTGATAGCTTCCTACATTTTAGGCGAATTTATTTTTCCGAAGTATCCACTTTTGTATTTCCTTAATCTTTTAGGAATATTAATTATTATTTTAATGCCGATTATATTTTTTTCTTCAAGAAATGCTTTTCAGGCTCATGAAGAAAAATTACCTCCACAAACTGAAACAAATAAAATTATAAAAACTGGAATTTATGCTTATTCAAGAAATCCAATTTATTTATGTTTTGTTTTATTTCACTTTGGAATGTTTCTTACTTTTGAAAACATTATGTATTTTCTTTGTTCTATTGGATTATTTTTTTGGTTAAATAATTTTGTAATTTATGAAGAAGAAAAATACTTACAAGAAAAATTTGGTGATGAATTTGAAAGGTATTGTAATTCAGTTAAAAGATGGATTTTTTTCTAGTTAAAATTTAATTTAGAAATTTTATGATTCTTTTCAAATTTAATCACAATCTGAGCTTTTTTATTTAAATCTTTAATCATCCATTTACTTATCTTCTCATAATGTTGAATAAAAACTTTAATTTCATTTGGAGTCATTCTTTTTGATTTTTTATTTTTTGATTGATTAGTTTTTTCCTGCTTTAATCGCCATTTAAAAACATTATCAAAAGAGGATGTTTTCAAAAAAATAAATTCATCAAATAGTTTAAATAATTTTTTATATTCAAATTTTAATTGATTATTATAGAAATTTCTCCATTGATATTCTGGGTCTTGAATTTTTTCTAAATTATTTATATTTTTATTGAGAATTTTTTTTGGAATCTCTGAACTTCCACAACACCAGCCTTCTAAGAAAAGAATATCACATTTAGTTTTAGTTATTTTTGTTGATTTTGATGTGTCATCAATCAACTTATCAAATACTGGGGTTTTAATGGGGTATTTATCTTTATCGAATTGTTTTATATTTTTAACTAATTTTCCAATATCATGTGTTCCTGGAACACCTCTAGTTATTAACAATTGATGTATTTGCTTTGATAATAGTAATCTTTGTTTTTTTGATAAATAATAATTATCTAAACTTAGTAAAAGTATTTTCTTATTATAAAATTTTTCAATAGTTTTAGAGATGATATTAATAAATGATGATTTTCCAATACCTTGAGAACCTCCAAATAGGAATTTTTTTGATTTACTAGAGCAAATATAATTTATGATTGGAATTAATTTATCTTCAATGTACTTTTTGGAATATTTTTTATTATATGTTTTGTGTATTTCTATTTGAATATAGTCTATTAATGCACTCATTTAATATTTATTTATAAACAAAATACTTATACATGAAATTTCTTTTTGATTTAGGCGGTGTTTTTTTTGATTGGGACCCTCACTATTTTTATAAAGATGTAATTAAAGACAAAGAGGAAAGAGACAATTTCCTTAATAATATTTGCAATGATGAATGGAATATCCAACAAGATGCTGGAAGACTTATAAAAGATGCAGAAAAAGATCTTATAAATTCTTATCCTGATTATGAAGATAAAATTAAATTATATTATAAAAATCATCATAAAATGTTCAGAAAAATTTTTCAATACTCAGTTAATGTTTTAGATGATTTAAAAAATAAAAAGTATGAGTGTTATGTTTTGTCAAACTGGTCTTGGGAAACATTTCAAGATATGGATAAAAAATATCCATTCTTAAATAAATTTGATGGCCTAATAATATCTGGAAAAGAAAAATTGGTTAAACCTAATGCTGAAATATATAAGTTAGCTACAAGTCGTTTTAATCTTATTCCCGAGGAAACTGTATTTATTGATGATAAAAATGAGAATATTGAGGCTGCAAAGAAACTTGGTTTTTTAACTATACATTTAACTGACCCTGAAATAATAATTCAAGAAATTAATAAATTTATTTAATTTAAGTATGAATGAAACTTTTGATATTTTAGTTATTGGCGGAGGTATTAATGGTGCTGGAATTGTAAGAGACGCCTCAGGAAGAAATTTAAAAGTTTGTTTAGTTGAAAAAAATACAGTCGGCTCAGCCACTTCATCTTGGTCTACAAAATTAATACATGGCGGATTAAGGTATCTTGAAAATTATGAATTTCGCCTTGTACGCGAATCTCTCAAAGAAAGAGAAGTAATTAAAAAAATTGCCAGTAATATAACAACACCATTACCTTTTATTATACCTTATCAAAAATCATTAAGACCTAAATGGTTAATAAAATTAGGATTATTTTTATATGATAATATTGGTGGTAAAATGACTATCCCAAAATCTTCAACAATAAATATTAAAAAGGAAATCCCTAATATTTTAAAAGATCAATTTAAAATTGGTTTCCAATATTATGATTTACAAGTTGACGATAAAAAACTTGTACAGTTAAATGTTGAAGATGCAAAGAAAAAAGGCGCTATGATTATTCAAAATAGAAAAGTTATAGACGCAAAACGAAATAAAAATATTTGGGATATAACTTTAGATGATAATACTGTACTTAAATCTAAAATTCTTATAAATGCTGCCGGACCTTGGATAAATGAAGTTTTAAGCAATGTCATTAAATTAAATTCAAATAAATCAATTCGACTTGTAAAAGGAAGTCACATAATAACTAAAAGTCTTTACACTCAGAAAAAAGCTTTTACTTTACAAAATGAAGATAACAGAATAATTTTTGTTATCCCTTATAAAGATGAATATTCTCTTATTGGCACCACCGAAACAGAAGTTTTTTCACCAGAAAATCCAAAAATTGATGAAAGTGAAATTAATTATTTATTAAGTTCAGTAAATAAATATTTCATTAAACAAATATCGAGAGATGATGTGGTAAGTTCTTATTCTGGAATTAGACCACTTATTGAAGATTTCAAAGAAGCTTCAAAAGTTACTAGAGACTATATATTCGATTTAAATGAAGATAGTTCACAGGCGCCATTATTAAACATTTATGGTGGAAAACTAACGACGTATAGAAAATTAGCTGAAAATGTTCTCTTAACTCTTAATAAACATATTCCAATAAATAAAGAAAATTCTTGGACTGCAAAACAAAAACTATAATTGGTATCCCTCTTAAATAACTTTTCAAATTTGGTGGGCAGAAAAGTTTTATAAGAGGAATACTTCTTATAGGAGGAAATAATATGAACCCTCTGCCCATATCTATTCTAGTTTAAATTTATGATATTTATTGAAAATTTTAGAAAAAGGATGTATTGCCCCTTAAATTAGGGGCAATAATTAATACGATTCTATTATTTAAATGCTTGTCCTGAACTATCAAATAATTGGCATCTACCAGCAGGAAAACCAACTTTCACAGTATCACCAACTTTAATTTCTGAATGTCCTTCAGTTTCAGCAACTAATGGTTCTCCGTCTTTTTCAAGGTATAGGTAAGTAACGTCACCAAGTTTTTCTACAACGAATACTTTACTTTCCCAAGATCCATCTGCGTCACCATTTACTACTAAATGTTCTGGTCTAATTCCTAGGGTTACTGAATCACCCTCTGAGGAGGATGCTGACATTTTAGAGACTGATATTTTTGACATTCCCATAATATCAACTTCTGTAGCATCAGAACTTTTGCTTAATATCTTACTTGATATAAAATTCATTTTTGGTGATCCAATAAATCCACCCACGAACATATTATTAGGTCTATCATAAAGTTCTAATGGAGATCCTTTTTGTGAAACGATACCTGTATCAAGAACAACAATATCATCAGCAAGTGTCATTGCTTCTGTCTGATCGTGTGTAACGTAGATCATTGTTGCTTCTAGTTCATTGTGAAGTTTTGCTAATTCAACTCTCATTTGAACCCTTAATGCAGCATCAAGGTTTGAAAGTGGTTCATCAAATAAGAAAACTTTTGGCTTTCTTGTAATTGCTCTTCCAATAGCAACACGTTGTCTTTGACCACCGGAAAGTTGTTTTGGTTTTCTTTGAAGATAATCTTCTATTTGAAGAATTCTTGCCGCCTCATTGACTCTTTCATTAATTTCATCTTTTGATCTTTTTTCTAATTTCAAACCAAAAGCCATGTTATCAAATACAGTCATGTGAGGGTATAATGCATAAGATTGAAACACCATTGCAATATTTCTTTGCTTTGGTGGCAAATCATTAACTACCTGACCATCAATTGAAATTGTACCTGAATTTATATCTTCAAGTCCTGCGATCATTCTTAACATAGTTGATTTTCCACAACCACTAGGTCCAACTAGAACTGTGAATGATTGACTTTTGATATCTAGAGATACATCCTTAATTACATGGACATCTCCAAAATATTTATTAACAGTATTTATATTTATATCTGCCACTTCATCCTCCTTTGAGCGATCTTTCAAGTGTATGAAAACTCATCATACAAATATATTTATATTTAACGACAATTTTATATAAAAATCAATAGTTAAAAGGATTTTTATCCTTTTACCGCACCAGCTGTAAGTCCTTTAACAATTCTATTTTGGAAAATTAATACCACAATTAAAACAGGTATAGTAACAAGAACCGAAGCTGCCATAATATTTGGCCATGGTATTTCAAATTCACTTTCTCCTCGAAAACTAGCCATGAATACGGGAAGGGTAGTAACCTCTGGTGATATAGTTAATGTTAATGCAAATAAAAATTCATTCCACGCTCCTATAAAAGCTAATATTCCTGTTGTTACCATTGCTGGCCACATTAAAGGTAAAAAAACTTTAAATAAAATTACGTAAGAATTTGCACCATCAACCATTGCCGCTTCTTCAATTTCAATAGGTAAATCTCTTATGAATGCAGTCAATATCCATACAGTGAATGGTAAAGAAAAAACAACATATGACATTATCAGACCTTGATACGTATTATAAACACCAAGACTTCTTACTAATTCAAACATTCCGGATAATATTGCTACTTGAGGGAACATTGATGTGCCTAGAATTCCAAGAAGTAAAACTGTTCTTCCTTTAAATTGAATTCTTCCTAAAGCATAAGAAGCTGTCAATGCAATCAGAAGACAAAATAAAACAGTTAATGTTGAGACTAAAAATGAATTAAAAAATGTGGAACCAAATGCTGGTCTATTAAGAACATAAATAAAATTTTTAAGAACAGGTTCGCTAGGCCAATATTCTACAATAAAAGTCCCTGTACCAGCTTTTTTTAATGCCGATACGATTGCCCAATAAAAAGGAAAGCATGTATAAACTAAAATTATTAACAATAAGAATACCAGAGATATTTTTTTCCAACTCATTAATAAACTCCCTGTCTATCAAAACTTGTTTTCGTGATAATTAAGTAAAGAATTGTGGCAATTGTCAAAAATGCAAACAATAGAGTTGATGCAGCAGATCCTTGTCCAACTTCCATGAAATCAACTAACCATTGTCTGGCGTATACGGACATTGAAGCTGTTTCTCTAGAATTTGTAGTAAGAACATATAGTAAATCAAAGACTCTCAAAGCATCTAATGTTCTAAATATAATTGCTATAACTAAAGTTGGTTTAATTAGTGGTAGAGTAATATTCCAAAATACTTTCCATGAACTTACACCGTCAATTCTTGTTGATTCATAAATATCTGTTGGTATCATTTGCAGAGCTGCTAAGGTTAGTAATGTTATAAAAGGAGTTGTTTTCCAAACGTCCACAATAATAGCAGCTGCCATGGAGCTATCTGGATAAGCTAAAAAAGCTATGGGTTCTGAGATTATGCTTAAGTCCAATAAAATTTCATTAAAAACACCAAATTGTTGATTAAACATCCATTGAAACATTTTTGCATTAACAATAGTTGGTATTGCCCAAGGTATTAAAATTGCAGCTCTTACAATACCTCTTGCCGGCATGTTGTTGTTTAAAATTAATGCAAAGGTGACACCAATTATGGTTTCAAAAAAAACAGAAAAAAAAGAAAAGATAAAAGTATTTTTAACCGAAACCCACCACCACTCATCATAAAAAAACAGAGTTTCGTAATGAAACCATCCAACATAATTATAATTATATAAATCTCCTAATCTAGCATCTGTAAAACTATAATTTATTGTTGTTATAAGAGGGTATATGGCAACGACAGAAAGACAGATAAACATGGGTGTTAAAAATATCCATGCGGACCTAATTCTTTCTTTTGAAAGCTTTGTTCTTTGAATTTTTGCCATATGATAATCTAATTAGATTACTGGCGCATTAAGCGCCAGTAATAAAAATATATAATTAGAACTTTCTAGACAGTGCTTTTAAGTCCTTTTCCATTGCAGCAGCTGCATCTTCAGCACTTTTTGAACCAGTTAATACTGAATGTACTTCATTGAAGAACACGTTACTAACTTGTCCATAATACTTATGAGATACAGTTGATGGTCTTGCAACAGCGTTATTGAATGTATCAAATAGCATTCCAAAGAAAGGATTTGCTGCTTTTACATCTGGGTCATCATATAACACAGGTCTTGTTGGAAGATTAGAAGTATCAATTGCTTTAGTCTTCATAACTTCAACACTTGTCATGTGTTTAATTAAATCAGCTGCAATTTCAGGATTCTTTGAATTTTTATTAACCATTAATTGCCAGCCTCCTAATGCACCAGTCATTTTTCCATCTGATCCACCACCAGGTAGTGCCATAGCTCCAACTTTATCTTTAATTGGACTATCATCAGCTTGTGAACGACTCCATGCATATGGCCAGTTTCTCATAAATACTGCATTACCAGTTTGCCATACACCTCTTGCATCTTCTTCTTTATAAGTAACAACATCTTCAGGAGAAATTGTTCCTACCCAAGAAGCAGCAGTTTTAAGTGCAGCAATGGCATTTGGATTATTGATTGAAACCGTACCATCTGCTTCAATAATATTTCCACCACCAAATGAGTTTACCCATTCAATACCATCACAAGTTAAACCTTCATAAGCAGCACCCTGCCATACAAAACCTTGCATTTTAGCATTTCCTGCAGCTCTTTCTTTGTCTTGAATGAACTGAGCAGTTTCTGCTAATTCACTCCATGTTGAAGGTGGGCTTTTGCCATATTTATCAAGTAAGTCTGTTCTGTAGTATAAAAGACCTGCATCCGTGAAATAAGGAACAGCAACATATTTACCACCAACAGTGTTATTACCTACAATACCTTCAAAGAAATCTGCTTTGTGAGCATCATCAAAAATATTATTTAAATCATATGCACAATCAGCAAAAATTCCTGGCCAAATAACATCAATCATAAAAATATCGATATCACTTGATCCTGAACTACAAATTTGTTGATACAAATTTAGAGTATCAGTTGCACTAGCTGGTCTGTAAACATAACCAATTTCGTGACCATTTTCTTCAGCCCAATCAAGAGCAAATCTATAATGCTCTCTCATAGCTCTTTCGTCATCGCCACCCATTGTAATGGTAATTTTTGCAGCAAAAACGTTGAATGACATCATTAATGCAACAAAAAAAGTAGCGATTAATTTTAGAGATAATTTCATATTTCCTCCTACTTAAATGTAATTGTACAGTTACTGTACAAATATAAACCACCTATTCACCATCATTATATTAATGTCAATTGGCTAAATAATTTAAAGTGAACAAATTGGAGTGAAAGTTAAAAAACTATTAAAATCTAATAGTATTTAACTGCTGGAAGGCACTTCTTTTAATATGTGATAACTATTATCTTTATGCTGTTTGACTATAGCTGGTAATATTTCTTTATAAGCGTCATACAAACTAGTGTTAGCTTTAGGCAACTGATCTTTAATTAAATTGCTCAATTTAGGTAAGTTATACGATGGTACAGAAGGAAACATATGATGTTCAACATGATATTCCATATGCCAATATAAAAAACTAAAAATTGGATTAAATCGTACTGATCTAGTTGTATATCGGTGATCTTTGATATCTTCTGGCAGTCCAAGATGTTGAGTCATATTAAATATATTAATTATGTTACCCCAGTATCTTGGGAAGAATATTAAAAGTGCAGGAAGTGGATTCATTAGATAAAATGATAAAGCAAATGAGGCAATCCATAATAAAACATGTATTCTAGAAATGAGACGGCATTTTGATATTTCATTTTCAGGTATGCAATCTCTCATAACAGGTGTCGTATATCCAAGTGCATGCTTAATTGTTTCAAATTTAAATGAGTTTTTAAAATATATCAGTTCATAAAATGGTACAAAACTAAATAAAAAACTTTTTAAACTTGGGTACTCATGAAATAATGCAGCTTCAAAATCATGAGGATCATTAACCGATGATGTATTACTATGATGCCTAAAATGACTCCACGTCCATCTTGTAGGTTCGAAGTCCGTCATAAAAGAACCTATCTGATAAAAGATTTCATTTAAATATTTTGATTTAAATGCAGTTCTATGACCGCACTCATGCCAAATAGGATTGCTGGAATAAAAAAGAACTCCGTATAACCATAACCATAATATAGTCCACCATGTTCCCCAGGTTGCAACTGACATATAACCAAAGAAAAATAATAATATGAAATACAAGGTGACGTGTCGCAATCCTTTAAGATCACTTTTTTTAGATAATTGTTTTAAGTCTTTTTTACTTATTTCAGCTCTAAACCATTTTTCATCAACATTATCTAATTTTTCATTCATGAAGTTATTTATAAAAAAAAGTAAATAAATTTAAAGTTAAATATTCAACTATATTGTCTCATTAAATATTAACCCACTTACCATTTTCACTACTTTCATAGCATTTATCAAGTATATTTTGAATTTCAGCTCCTCTATAAAAATCAGGCTCATCATTCTTATTATTTTTTATAGCTTCTATAAATTTCTCAAAATTAGTTTGAGATGGCTCACATTGGATCTCTTCCCATTTTAAATTATCTTCTTTACCAGATAATTGTCTTTGAGTGTCCTTAGTAAACATAAACTTATTACCTTCAGTTTTTGCGTCATCAAATTCAATTTTTACTGCTCCCTTATCGCCAAATATTCTTAACTCTAGTCTATTTTTATAACCTGTAGCAAATCTAGTTGCATTAACAGTCCCAATAGCACCATTTTCAAATTCAACCATAGAAATAAAAGTGTCATTAGCATCTAAAACATAATCTTTAATTTTATCACCTTTAGATTTAAATGTTTTTAAATGAGCATTTAATTTTTTTAATTTACCAATTGGAAATGAAGCAAAATCAAATATATGAACGCCAATATCACCTAGAGTCCCCTTGCTTCCATGCTTAGTAGATAATCTCCATAACCATTTGTCTTCTTCTTTCCAATTTCCCCAGTAATTAGATGTTAACCATGATTGATAATAATTAGCATCCATATGAAATACATTTCCAATCTTTCCAGATTTTACCATTTTACATAATTCTTGGTAACCTGATGAATTACGGTAACTAAAATTAACCATATTAATTAAATTTTTTCCTTCAAGTGCTTCGCACATTAATTTTGCATCTTTAAAATTTTCTGCCAGAGGTTTTTCACAAAAAATATGCTTATTTTTTTTTATTGCCTTTATTGATATTTCTTTATGATAAGCATCTGGTGTTGTATTTGTAACTGCATCTATTTCATTATTTTCTAGAAGCTCATCAACACTATTGTATCTGTTTTCTATTTGAAATTTATTACAAAATTCATTCAGTCTATCATCATTAACATCGCATGCAGCTATAACTTCAGAGTCCTTGTGATTTTTAAAAGCAGAAGCATGCCATTCGGCAATACTACCTGTTCCGACAATAGCAATTTTAATCATTTTTTATAAGTATGATCTGTTTGCGGCCCTTTAATTTCAATTGGTTCTACTGGCTCTTTTCTTTCCATATTATTTATACCTCTTCCAAAGTAATCAATCCATTTACCAGAGGTTTTTTCTGGGCTTACCCAATGAACCGCATTTTTAATTACTCTTTGTACATCTTTATTATGATAAACAGGGTATGCTTCATGACCAGGTCGGAAATAAAAAATTTTACCATTCCCTCTTTTGTAGCATAAACCAGATCGAAAGACTTCACCACCTTCAAACCAACTTACAAATACCGTTTCATCAGGCGCTGGAACCTGAAAGGGTTCCCCGTACATTTCAGTCATTTCTATTTCAAAGTATTCATCTAAACCATCTGCAATTGGATGACCTGGATTGCAGACCCAAATTCTTTCTTTTTCTCCTCTTTCTGCCCAGCGAAGATTAGCTGATGTTCCCATCATTCTTTTAAATATTTTAGAATGATGACCTGAATGCAATACTAAAAGTCCCATACCTTCTAATACTCGTTGTTGAATTCTATCTACTATTTTATCTTCAACCAATTTGTGTGCTTTATGACCCCACCAAATTAATACATCTGTTTTTTCTAATAACTCTTCTGATAAGCCATGATCTTTTTCTTCAAGCGTTGCAGTTGATATACTAAGTTCTCTATCTTTTGATAAAAATTCCTTTATGCATTCATGTATACCTTTTGGGTAAATAGATTTAACTTGATCGTTTTCTTTTTCATGAAGAAATTCATTCCAGATTACTAAATTTATCATTATCTAACTCTTTCTCCATGAAGACGATGTCCTAATAATGCTAACAATATAATTAAGCCGTTAAAAAATTGTCTCCACTCTCCACTCCAACCAATGGCAATGATTCCTATTTCCATATAGGCAATTATACCAACGCCAAATACTGCTCCAATAATAGTTCCTAACCCTCCCCAGTAAGGAGTGCCTCCAACAAAAACAGCTGCTAGTGCAAGTAATAAATAACCAAATCCTTGAGTTGGAAAAAATGTATAAGTAATCATCGTTGTAAAAATTCCACCAATAGCAGAGCCAATACCTACAAACATGAATGCTTTAATCTTTACGGCATTTACATTAATACCCATCTGTTCTGCACTGACAGAATTATCTCCTACATGCTGAATATGAATGCCAAAAACATGTTTATTAAAAAAATAATAACAAAAAATTACAAATATTGCTGCCCAAAAAATTTGCATTGGGAAGCCATAAAAATTTCCAACTAAAAGAGGGTAGATCCAGTGGTTCTCTACTTCCATAATCGTAATAGATCTGCTGTTAGACAATAAGAGAATTACACCTCTCAATAAAAATAATACTCCAAGTGACGCAACAAGAGAGGAAAGTCTAAATACAACAATTAATGTTCCAACGAGAGCACCAATAGCTGCTCCAGTAAAAATGCCAAGAACTAAACAAATA
This sequence comes from uncultured Alphaproteobacteria bacterium, assembly GCA_902612805.1. Classification (GTDB taxonomy): domain Bacteria; phylum Pseudomonadota; class Alphaproteobacteria; order HIMB59; genus CACPNW01. The sequence continues at coordinate 210,341 of CACMEY010000001.1, forward strand.
GCCGGATCAACACCGTTCTTAACTAATAATGCAAAAACATAAGCTGCTACAGCGTAAGTAGAGGCAAAGGAAAGATCTATTTCACCAGATGCAACTAGAAAAACTAATGGTATAGTTAAAAATATCAAAGTTGGCATCATTACAAATACTGATTGATGAAGGTTAGGCCTTATCCAAGCTTCTGGTGCGCCAATTAAAAAAATTACCATTAAAAGTACAAAGTATCCTATGCTTCCTAAAGCTCTTCCATTTCTGTGAAAGTAATTACTTAAAAATGAATTATTATTGCTCATAAGTGTGCCCCTATAGTATCTCTCATTATTTTCATGAGTTCTTCAGGAGTAGATATGTCATTCTTATTGAGTTGATGAACGACTTCTCCTCTATCTAAAATTACAAATCTATCTGATATGTCGTATACATGATAAATATTATGACCAATAAATAAAACAGATCTATTTGATTTTTTTACATTTAAGACAAAATCAAAAACTTTCTGTGTTTCATTAAGAGATAAGTTATTTGTTGGCTCATCAAGAACAATTAATTCTGCTTTATTGTAAATTGCTCTTGCAATTGCTACGCCTTGTCTTTCACCTCCTGATAAATTTCCAACTGGAGATTCAGCATTGATTAATTTTGATGTAAAACCTATTTCTCTTATTAATCTATTTGCTTCAAAAATTTGTTCTTTTTCTTTTATAAAACCAAACGGATATCGAAGTTCCTTACCCATAAAAATATTTTTAACTATCGATTGTTGTGGTGTTAAAGCTCTATCTTGAAAAACAGTTTCTATACCAGACTCTCTAGCCTTGAGTGCATTCCAAGCGTTTACTTTTTTCCCTCTTATAAGTATGTCACCTTCGTCAGGACTATAAACGCCTACTAGTGTCTTAATTAATGTTGATTTACCTGCACCGTTATCACCAATTAAACCTACCACTTCACCCCTGGTTACTTTTAATGATGCTTTGTTTAGAGCGGTAATACCGCCAAATCTTTTTGTAACATTATCTAATTCAATGATATTTTCCATAAATTTTGAAATGCTAACCCATTAAAATGGGTTAGCAAAATATTTACCTATCTTAAGCCTGCATCAGCAAGAGCTTTAACAGCTTGATAATTATTCGTATCAACAAATCCTGCACCAGTATCTTGGTTTATTGCACCAGTACCAAGTACAGCTGTTTGACAAAGTGATAACACTGGAAGATACCCTTGAAGGAAAGGTTGTTGATCAGATGTTAGATGAACATATCCTTTTTCAAACGCCGACATAATTTGCGGACTTGTATCAAATCCAATTTGAAGTAACTCTCCTGGTCCATAACCAGCAGCTTTAGCAATACCTTCTGCAACATTCATTACATCACTTCCAGAGTGAACAATTACTTTTGTTTCAGGATTGGCATTTAATGCAGCTGAGAAAACCGGAATAGTCATATTAGGATCGGAAGCATAAGCTGGTTGTCCATCAAGAACAGTAACTGTCATTCCGTGTTCTTCAAATATGATTCTAGCACCATCTTCTCTTTGAGCTCTAGCGTAATCTCCAATAGGAACCATTACTATAGCGTGATCTCCAGCTTTGAAACCAAATTGCCTAATTGCTTCTCTTGCAAGAGCTTTACCTTGAGTTGCTAAATTTGCTCCTACATATCCACCACCAAATTTTGCTCTTACACCTGATGGATCAACGTTTTGATATGTCATTAGAATACCTTTTTCGGCAGCTTGTTTTGCTAAAGGCATTAGAGCTTCATCTCCCGGATGCCCCATCATTGCAATAGCATCTACTCCAAGTCCAACTGATTCTCTAAGTTGTCGGACCATTTTTTCAAAATCCCATTCTGAGTAAATAATTTCAGCATCTGCGCCCGTATCTCTTATTGCATTCATTGCCCCTGCTGCAACTATTCCAGCAAAGCCACCAGCCTCAGGACCGCCAGCATAGAAATGCATTTTTACGTCTGAGCACCATTTATCACCAAGATCTTGTCCAGTTGGAGCAGCATATGCGTGCATAGAAACTGGAAGAAGAAATACAGTGATTAAAAATAATTTAATAAATTTCATAATTCCTCCCATGAATTAATTTAAAAGTATTATTACAATATTGTTAAGATAATATTTGTGAATGTCAACTAGTAGAGTCTTTTACTTATTCGCTTTGTTTGACCATGGCTATAAACACCGTCAACTCCTCCATCTCTTCCATAACCAGATCTTTTGTAACCGCCTCCAGGAAGATTGTTTCCATCAACAAACCAATCATTTTGCCAAATAATTCCAGCTTGAATGCGATCAGCTGTCCATTTAGCTTTTTGATCATCTGAAGTGAATACTCCAGAAGCTAGACCATACTTAGTTGAGTTGGCTATATTTATTGCTTCTTCTTCATCTTCAAAATCAAATACTGATGTTACAGGACCAAAAATTTCTTCTTGAGCAATTGTAGCATCAACTTTAACATTATCAAAAATAGTTGGTTGATAGAAATTTCCATCATCTCTTTCAGCTTTATCTCCACCTATTGTTAAAGTAGCTCCAGATTGTATTCCTGATTTCACATAATTTGATACTCTTTGCATTTGATCAGTTGATATTAAAGGTGTCACTTCAGTTCCATCTTCGTCCCCAGCACCAATTTTTAGTTTTTGCGTTTTGGCAACTAACTTTGTCATATATTCATCTTTTATTTTTGGATGAACAATTACCCTAGACATTGCAACACATATTTGACCAGCATTAGGTTTAAAAATTCCTTTAACTGTACTATCAACAGCTTTATCAATATCGGCATCAGGATAGATTATAGCTGCAGACTTTCCGCCTAATTCAAAATGAGTAGGAATAATTCTATCTGCTGTTTCTTTTAGAATTTCAGATGCAACTTCAGGCGATCCTGTAAAAACAATATAATCACTTCCAGGATGTTGAACTAGTTTTCGACCAGTTGTTTCACCATAACCATGAACAATATTTATAATTCCATCTGGCACGCCTACATCTTTAAAAATTTGACCATAAAAATTAGATGATATGGGACACAATTCAGGAGGTTTGATAACTATTGTATTTCCCACAATCCAGTTTTGTGCAACCATACCTGAAAAAATAGAAACAGGATAGTTCCACGGAACAATTTGAAGAGCTACTCCAAAAGGTTCAAGTACAACATAATTTAAAGTATCATGTCCAGAAGGTATAAGTTTATTTTCTATTTTATCTGTTAACCCAGCATAAAAATCAAAAGTATCGGCAGCACCTTTAAATTCATCAATACATTGTTTAATCGTTTTGCCATTTTCTTGGCTAAGGAGTTTTCCTCCTTCTTCTTTGCGTTCTCTTAATTTTTGAGCAATAGCTCTCATCATATTCGATTTATCTTTTGCATCCATATCTACTAAAATTCTTTTATCGAATGCTCTTTTTGCAGCTTTGAAAGCTAAATCTATTTCTTCATCTAAGGCTTCATCAATATTACCAACAATTTTTTGATTAGCCGGATTTAAAACAGGAATATTTTTCTTTGAGAGTGAATCAATGAATTTACCATCAATAAAATTTCTTAACTCCATATAAAGATATAGATAAAACTAAAGCTGAAGATGTGTCAAGTATAGTTTAATTATTTGGAACTTGAACAGGAATAAAATAGTCAGGATTTTTTGATTTTTTTATAACTGCAGGTATTATTTCTTTATACGCAGAATATAATGTTTGTGGTTCTGGCATTTGATCTTTTATTACTTCGTACAATTTAGGAAGGTTATATGAAGGCACCATAGGAAACATATGATGTTCAATGTGGTATTCCATTTTCCAATATATAAAACTAAAGATCGGGTTTAATCTTACTGATCTAGTAGAGAGACGATGATCTTTCGTATTTTCCTGTAAACCCATATGTTGAGTTAAACCCCAAACACCATTAAAGGTAGCAAAGAATTTTGGTACCAAAAAAAATAATATAGGAAGTAATGAAGCAAAATAAATTGAAATAGCAATTATTGATATCCAAAGTAAAACAAAAATTCTTGAACTATTAACACAATCCTTAATTTTATCTTCAGGAATGCAATCTCTCATTACATCAGTTTTAATTCCAAGAGCATGTTGAATAATTTCAATATAAAGTGATTTGTGAATAGTAAAAAAACCAATACCTGGAATAAAATTTATCAAAAAACTGAAAAGGGTGTGCTTAGAAAAAATACTTCCGTCTGCTTCATAGTCATGAGGATCAACTGAGGCTGTATAACTATGATGAAGAGAGTGACTCCATCTCCATCTTACGGGTTCAAAATTATTCATAAAGCTTGCAATATGGTAAAACAAATCATTCAGCTTACGCGTTCTAAATGCTGTCCTGTGACCACACTCATGCCAAATAGCATCTGCACCCCCCCAGAACATACAGTAAGAAAGATATACAGGAATAAACCACCAGGTTTGCCAGGTGTAAGCTGATAGTATGCCTAGTCCAGTTAGAGATAATGTAAATATTATGATATGCTTCCAACCTTCATAATCTGTTCTCTTAGAGAGATTTTTAAGTGTTTTGCGATCTATATTTGCCCTAAACCACTCATTTGATATGTTATTAATACCTGTTTGTATTTTATTATTATTTGGCATATTTTCTTTATAATTAATAAAAAATAAATTATTTTCCAGTAATTTTCTCAATATTATTTTATAACAAACAAACAATATTTAGTTTATTTAGCAAAATAATAGAAAAATCTTAAAAAATGAATCTTACTATAGTTGGAACCGGTTATGTTGGTTTGGTAACAGGAGCATGTTTTGCCGAATTTGGTTATTCTGTAACATGTGTAGACAAAGATATTAAACGTCTTGAAATGCTTAAATCAGGAAAGTGCCCATTTTTTGAACCAGGTATGGACGACCTTTTGGACAAGCATATTAATAAAACAAAATTAATATCTTTTGAATCAAATATTAAAGATAACTTGGATAATACAGATGTAATTTTTATTACTGTAGGAACTCCAACAAGAAGATTACAAGATGAGGCTGATTTAAGTTTTGTTTGGCAGGTTGCCGAAGAAATTGCTGATAATATAAAAAAATATTGTTTAGTTGTAACGAAGTCTACTGTTCCAGTTGGAACTACAAGAGAAGTAAAAAAAATTATATTAAATAAAATTGATCAAAAACTTTTTGATGTTGTATCCAACCCAGAATTTCTTCGAGAGGGATCCGCAATCAATGATTTTATCAGACCAGATAGGATAGTTATAGGAACAGAAAATAAAAAATCTGAAAATATTATGAAGGAACTATACAGGCCTTTATTTCTTAAAGAAACACCAATTGTAGCTACATCTATAGAAACTTCAGAGATAATTAAATATGCATCAAATAGTTTTCTAGCAACAAAAATAGCCTTCATTAATGAAGTTGCCGATTTATGTGAAGTTGTTGGTGCTGATGTTCAGCAAGTTGCATATGCAATGGGTATAGATAAAAGAATTGGATCTAAATTTTTGAATGCCGGACCGGGATTTGGTGGTTCATGTTTTCCAAAAGATGTTAAGGCATTTGCTTCAACAGCAAAAAACAAAAATATTGATTTATCAATTATTAATGCCGTTAATAAATCTAACCAAGATCGTATAATAAAAATTTCAGACAAAATAATTTCAAAAATTAAGAATAAATCTACTATTTGTTTTCTTGGTTTAAGCTTCAAACCCAATACTGATGATGTTAGGGATTCTACTTCCATGAAAATTGCATCTAACCTATTTAAAAAGGGATATAATGTTCAATGTTATGATCCTGAAGCAATGAATAATGCCAAAAAAGAAAATTCAAATCTTATTTTTTTCAATTCTGCTTATGAAGCTTGTGAGGGAGCATCAGCAATTATCATTGGAACAGAATGGAATGAATTTAGGGCATTAAATTTCAAAAAAATATCAAAAATTTTAAAAGAAAAAATAATTTTTGATCTTAGAAATATTTATATTCCAGAGGATTTAAAAGAGTTGGGATTTAATTACTATGGCACTGGAAAATAAATTGAAAATTGAAAATTTTGATAAAGAGGTCTTAAGAGAGTATGACATCAGAGGAGTAGTTGGAAATAATATTAATCAAAATACAGCATATACAATTGGTAGAACGTTTGGATATACTGTAAGTAATAGATTAAAATCTAATGTAATAGCTACTGGCTACGATGGAAGATTAACATCACCAGATCTACATCAAGCTCTTTGTGAAGGATTAAAAGACTCTGGAGCAAAAGTTATGAATATTGGTATGGGACCAACCCCTATGACTTATTTTGCCCATTATCATCTCGAAGCGGATGCTGTTATAATGGTTACAGGGTCTCACAATCCTTCGGAATACAATGGCTTTAAAATGGTCTTAAATAAGCACTCTTTTTATTCTGAAGACATCCAAAGCCTTCAAAAATTAATTGATCAAAATAATTTAAAATTAACAGAAGGAGAGATTATTAATAAAGATATTAAAAAAGAATACATCAATAGATTATTACAAAATATTAATCTCAATAAAAAAATAAAAATTGCTTGGGATATCGGAAATGGTGCAATGGGAGCGGTGATTAAGGAGATTACAAGTAACCTAAATAACTCTGATAATATTTTAATTAATGAAGAAGTTGATGGAAATTTTCCAAACCATCATCCAGATCCAACTGTGCCGAAGAATATGAAACAATTAGTAAAAGTAGTTAAAGATAAAAATTGTGATATTGGCCTTGCTTTTGATGGAGATGGAGATCGTCTAGGTGTAGTAGACAATTTAGGTAATTTAGTTTGGGCAGATCAGTATATGTTATTACTATGTTCTGAAATTACAAATTTATATGATAATCCAAAAATAATCATGGATGTTAAGTGTAGCAAAGTCTTTTTTGATGAAGCAAAAAAAATTAATTGCGATCCTATTATGTCAAAAACAGGTCATTCACCAATAAAAGAAAAAATGAAAGAATTGAACTCTCCATTATCTGGAGAAATGAGCGGCCATGTTTGCTATGCTGATGATTTTTATGGCTATGATGATGCTATGTACGTTGCATTACGTTTATTAAGAATATTATGTAACCAGGAAAAATCATTAAATGAATTAATTAATGTTTATCCAAAAACATTTTCAACACCAGAAACAAGATTTGATGTTGATGAAACAAAAAAATTTTTAATTATTGACGAAATTAAAGACAGAATAAAAAATACAGATGGTAAAATAATTGACATTGACGGTATAAGAGTTGAAAATAATAATGGGTGGTTTTTAATGAGAGCTAGTAATACTCAAAACCAATTGACCTGTAGAGCAGAGTCTACTTCTCAAGAAGGCCTTAAGTCTTTGATAGAAATTATCGAAAATCAACTATCTTTAAGTGGTGTAAATTATAAATTTACAATCTAACAAAACAATCACGGTTATATTTTTTTAGTCTTTTACATGCTGTATACGCTTCTTTTTTAGAAAAGTTTTCAAATCTAGATTCATAAAGTTGTTTGCCGCTCACTTTTACGAGAACTACATTTGAAATTTTATCTTTTGTAGAAACTGGATATTTACTTTTAATTAAATTAATTTGTTTTTCAGCATTATTTCTATATTTAAATGTTCCAACAACAATTGAATAATTATTTTTTTTAACCTCTTTTACTTCTACTTCTTTTTTAACAATTTCTTTTTTCTTATCATTAATTTTTATATTTAATTCAGCAAATTCTTTATCCATTATAATTTTAAGAGATTTATTTCTTTGGCTCCCAGTATCGCCTCCAAAAATTATACCAATGAGTCTTTTATTGTCCCTTACAGCGGAAAAAGCTAATTGAAAACCAGATGCCTTTATATACCCCGTTTTAATTCCATCTGCCCCCTCATAACTGAGCATTAATTTATTATGAGTTTTGTAAGTTTTACCTTTGTAAGAAAACTTTGTATTACTGAACAATTTATATTCATTTGGAAAATTTGTAATAAGCTTATGACATAGTTTTGAAATATCTCTTGCAGTTGTTAATTGAGCTCTATTAGGAAGACCAGATGCATTCTTAAATGTTGTATTGCTCATACCAAGATTTTTTGCATATTGAGTCATAAGTTTTGCAAATTCTTTTTCAGTTCCTGCTATGTTTTCTGCTACCACGGTAGCTACATCATTTGCCGATTTAATTATAAGTGCATTAATAGCATCTCTTACTTTAATACTTGAACCTTCTTCTAAATATAACTTGCTTGGTGATCTTGATGCAGCAACGCTTGATACACTCAATTGACTATCGTAGCTTAGTTTTCCTTTTTTGATGTAATCAAATACAATGTATAAAGTCATTATTTTTGTAAGGGATGCTGGATAATTTCTAGTATCAGCATTGACTTCAAATAAAACTTCTTCAGTATCAAAATCGATTACTATAGCTGCTTTTTTAGCAAATATATTTGATGAAAAACTTATTATGAAAAAACTATTTAAAATTATGATTAATAATAAATTTTTTTTCATTTTTCATTGATTAACATAAGATTTTCGATGCTTTCAAACATAAAAATACTTTAAAATATTTCAAAACATATTATTTAATAAATATGGCAAATGAAGATCAAAATAACAATAATAATGAGGATTTTCAAAGGGGTTTATTATTAGACTCTAAACCAAAAACAAAAAAACCTTCTATGTATAATGTCCTATTATTAAATGATGATTATACTCCAATGGAATTTGTTGTAATGGTTTTAGAAAAAATATTTAATAAAAAACAAGAAGAGGCAACGCAAATTATGCTACATGTTCATAAAAATGGTATTGGAGTGTGTGGAACATTTACTTATGAGGTAGCCGAGTCTAAATGTAAATCGGTAATGGATATGGCAAAAAAAAATGAACATCCCTTACAATGTACAATGGAAAAAAATTAATGCTGTCACAAAATTTAGAAAAAACATTAAGAGAAGCATATCAATTAGCAACTAACTATAAGCATGAGTATGTAACTCTAGAGCATCTTTTATATTCTCTTTTGGAAGATCAAGACGCAATTAGTGTGCTTAAAGCGTGTGCAGTTGATATATCAAATTTAAAAGAAAACGTTGAAAAATTTATCATTAACGATTTAGAAAATCTTAAAGAAAATTTTACAGGAGAGCCAAAATTAACAAATGGTTTTCAAAGAGTTTTACAAAGAGCTGCTATACACGTGCAATCGAGTGGAAGAGAGAGTGTTACAGGAGCTAATATGATTGTAGCTTTATTTTCTGAGAAAGAAAGTCATGCAGTATATTTTCTTCACCAACAAAATATGAGTAGATTAGATGCGGTTCAATATATTTCACATGGAATTTCAAAAGCTAATGAAAGTTTTGAAAATGAAGAATTTGTAGATAGTCAAACAAATGATAATAATACACAACAAAAACCGAAAAGTGCTTTAGGTCAATTTTGTATAAATCTTAATGAAAAATCAAAAGATGGTAAAATTGATAAGCTCATTGGTAGAAGCAAAGAATTAGATAGAACAATTCAAATTTTATGCAGAAGACAAAAAAATAATCCTTTATTTGTTGGAGACCCTGGAGTTGGAAAAACAGCAATTGCTGAAGGTTTAGCAAAAAGAATTACAGAAAAAAAAGTACCTAAAATTATGGAGGATGCTGTAATTTATTCTTTAGATATGGGTGCATTATTAGCAGGTACTAGATACAGAGGTGATTTTGAAGAAAGATTAAAAGCTGTTCTTAAAGAATTACAAAAGAAAGAAAAAGCCGTTCTATTTATTGATGAAATTCACACAGTTATCGGGGCAGGAGCAACGAGTGGAGGCTCAATGGATGCAAGTAATTTATTAAAACCATCACTAGGAAATGGCACTCTTAAATGCATTGGATCAACAACGTATAAGGAATTTAAAAATTATTTTGAAAAAGATAGAGCTTTAGTAAGAAGGTTTCAAAAAATTGATGTTAAGGAACCATCAAAAGATGAGACTGTAAAAATTCTTGAGGGTTTAAAAACGTACTATGAAGAACACCATAATATTAAATATTCACCAGAAGCAATTATTAGTGCAGTTGAGTTATCGAATAAATATATAGGTGATAGAAAGCTTCCAGATAAAGCTATTGATGTTATCGATGAAGCAGGAGCTTCTCAATATTTATTACCAGAAGAAAAGAGAAAAAAAATTATTCTTTCGAAAGATATTGAAGCAGTAGTTGCTTTAATGGCTAGAATTCCAACAAAATCTGTTAATCAAAGTGATAAGAACAGTTTAAAAAATTTAGAGAGAGATTTGAAAAATTTTGTCTTTGGTCAAGACAAGGCCATCGAAGAATTATCATCTTCTATTAAGTTGGCAAGAGCAGGATTAAGAGAAGATGGAAAGCCAATTGGCTCATATCTATTTTCTGGGCCTACAGGAGTAGGGAAGACTGAGGTAGCTAAACAATTAAGTAATACACTTGGTATTAAACTTCTTAGATTTGATATGTCAGAATATATGGAGCGTCATACAGTGAGCAGACTTATTGGAGCCCCTCCTGGTTATGTAGGTTTCGACCAAGGTGGATTATTAACTGATGGAGTCGATCAAAATCCTCATTGTGTATTATTATTGGATGAAATTGAAAAAGCTCACTATGATTTATTCAACATTCTTTTACAAGTAATGGATTATGGAAAACTAACCGATCATAATGGTAAGACGATAGATTTCAGAAACGTTATATTAATTATGACAACTAATGCTGGTGCAATTGATGTATCTAAAAACAAAATTGGTTTTAATGCAAAAAGATCTAACGATGATAGTAGTGATGCAATAAATAGAATTTTTTCACCAGAATTTAGAAATCGTATTGACTCAATTATTCATTTTAATCATTTATCTAAAAATATTGTACTTTCGATAGTAGATAAATTTATTATAGAAATTGAAGCACAACTCGAAGATAAAGGAGTTTCATTATCAATTAATAAAGAAGCAAAGGAATTTTTAGCTGAAGAGGGTTATGATGAAGTTTATGGTGCTAGAGAATTAGGTAGAGTAATACAAGAAAAAGTTAAAAAACCGATGGCTGAAGAACTTATCTTTGGTAAACTAGCTAAAGGTGGGCATGTTGAAATTACATGCAAAGATAAAAAAATTAACTTTGAATTTTCTAATAAACAAGAAGTAAAAAAAGAATTAGCCTAATTTTTGAAAGGCAGATAATCTTCTAATTTTTCTTTTTGGTTATCAATTAGCTGACTTTCATTATCAAGAAAATTTTGAATAGCTTTGCTAAATTCTTGATCTTTAATCCAATGAGCACTCCATGTTTTAGTAGGCGCATAACCTCTTTGTAATTTATGCTCACCTTGAGCGCCTGCTTCTACAATTTGAATCTTATTTTGAATTGCGTATTCAATTGCTTGATAATAACAGAGTTCAAAATGTAAAAATGGTACTTCATATTTTGATCCCCATAATCGTCCATACAAATGAGTTTTACTTAGAAAATTAATTGCAGAAGCAACCATTTTATCTTCTTGATAAGCCATTATAAGCAATATTTTATTTTTAAAATTCTGTAATATATCAAAGAAAAATTCTTTAGTTAAATAAGTAGAACCCCATTTTCTACCTGTTGTATCTAAATAACAATCGTAAAAAAAATTTATATGCTCTTCTTTAATATCATCTCCATTAAGTAATTTTACAGTTAAATTATTATTTTCAATACATTGTCTTTCTCGTCTAATAATTTTTCTTTTTCTTGAGGATAAGTCATTTAAGAATTCATTAAAATTTTTGTATTCATTATTGTTCCAATGAAATTGTATTCCTGATCTAACCATAATATTATCAATACCATTCCAATTTGATGCATCATTGATAAAATTAAAATGGAGAGAAGAAACATTTATTTTTTTTGCCTCTTGTATAATATTATTAATTACCTGAACTTGCTTTCCTTTTTTATCTTTTACTGATTTGTTTAAAACAATTCTATCACCAGTTACTGGCGTAAACGGTATAGCAGATTGAAGTTTGGGATAATAGTTTATTCCATATCGATGATAAGCATCAGCCCAAGAATGATCAAAAATATATTCTCCAAAAGAATGGTTCTTTATATAAAGAGGACATAATGAGATAATTTTATCATTTTCTTGTTCAATATAATGATATGGCTGCCAACCTGTTTTGGTATTTGCACTATTACTTTTTTCTAAAGCGTGTAGAAATTCATATTGTAAGAATGGATGATCATTTCCAACACATTCATTCCATTCAGAACTTTTGATGTTACTGAGCGAAGAGTAAAAAAAATGTTCACTCATTTTGAGTATGCTATTTAATTTTAATTATTGCGTCTATTTCAACAGAAATATTGAGTGGAAGAGCATTTGATCCAACTGCGAACCGGGCATGTCTTCCTTTATCACCAAATATACTAACTAATAAATCTGATGCTCCATTTATGATTTTAGGTTGATCAGTAAAGTTATCATTACAATTAACAAAACCCCCAAGTTTCAAAAAGGTGTCTAATCTATCCCAATCTCCACTTATTGATGTTTTTAGAGCTGCGATAATGTTAATGCAGCAAATTTCAGCGGCTTTTATTCCTTCATCTTCAGAAATATCTACACCAACTTTTCCACTATACAAAATTTTACCATCTATTACGGGTCCTTGACCTGATACATAAACGGTACTATCTGAAACTTTATAAGGAACGTAATTTGCAAGTGGTGTTGGCATATCAGGAATATTTAAATCTAATTTCTTGATATTTTCTTCAAAGATGTGCATTACATATATATAAAACAATTTGGGTGAAGGTAAAGAAAACAAATATGATTAAATTTAAAAAACTATTTATTTTCATCTTCATTTTCTCAATATTTTTAAAAGGAGAGATTTTAATGGCTGATGAAAAAAAAGATATTATCCATATGACACTTAAAGATGGAATTGTTGTAATAGAGACAAAACCAGATGTAGCGCCAAAACATGTTAAACAAATCAAGCAACTTATAGAAGAAGGACAGTATGATGGTGTTGTTTTTCATAGAGTTATAGATGGGTTTATGGCTCAGACAGGAGATGTAGAATTTGGGAATTCAAGTAATGATAGTTTTAACTTATCAAGGGCTGGTACAGGTGGATCAAAACTTCCTGATATAGAGGCTGAATTTTCATCAGAAAACCATGGAAGAGGAGCCGTGTCAATGGCAAGAGCACAAAACCCAAATAGTGCTAACAGTCAATTTTTTATTTGTTTTAATGACTGCTCTTTTCTAGATGGTCAATATACTGTTTGGGCTCAAGTTACCGAAGGTATGGAATATGTAGATAATATCACAAGAGGTGAACCACCTGCAGATCCAGATAAAATAATTAAAATGGAGATTATTAAATAATTAAATGTTTGTAGCTGACTTGCATAATGATCTTGTGCAAAGAGTTATCGAAGGTGAAGATGTTACAAAACTTACATCCCATGGGCATACGGACATACCAAGATTATTAAAATCTGAAATTGATTTAGAAATTGTAATTATTTGGGTCTCAAGTAATTCTAAAGAACCAAATTTTTTTAAAAGAGCTGATAAAATGTATGATGAGATTGAAAGAATTTCATCACACGAAGAAATTGTCATTCCAAAAAAACTCTCAGACATAAATGAGGCGATTAATAACAATAAGTTAATGCTTCCCATTTCAATGGAAGGTGGAGAAGGTTTAGAAAATGATATTAATAATTTATATCATTTTATTGAAAGAGGTCTTTTCTATTTTGGTCCAACTTGGAATCATTCTTTGGATTGGGTTTCATCAAATTATGATGAGACCTACAATTCTTCAAAACTTAAAAGTCATGGTTTAAACGACTTTGGGAAAGAAGTTATTTCTATTTGCCAAGATAACAATGTGCTAGTTGATGTTTCACATATTGGAGAGAAAAGTTTTTGGGATATTGCATCAATAAGTACCAAACCTTTTATAGCCTCACATTCTAGCGTATATAATTTGTGTCCTCATTTTCGTAATTTAAAAGATGATCAAATTGAAGCAATCAAAAAAGTAAAAGGTTTGATTGGCCTTAATCCGTATCCTTTTTTTATTGATAAATCTTTTAAAGAAAGAGAAACTAAAGAAAGAAAAAAATATCTTGATGAATTAAATTCTATTGAAAGAAAATATTCTAACAAAACTTCTCAGTGGATAGCAAAACAACATTTTCTTCAAAAAAAATTAGCAAATATATGTCCAAGTATAGAAGTATTTGTTGATCATATTGAGTATGTAATTAATAAAATAGGTATTGATTATGTCGGAGTAGGTAGTGATTATGATGGTCTTGATTGTTTGCCAAATAAATGGAATGATTGTTTAAATCACATGATAATTCAAGAAAGTTTAGAAAAAAGAGGATATAAAAATACTGAAATTGAAAAAATTATGGGAAAAAATATTTTAAGAGTTTTAGAAGAAATCGATAATTAACAAAACACCAATTAAGACTAAAATTAATCCTGATATTTTTTGAATAATATGTTTTATTCTTTGGAAAAAATCACCCATTCCATAACTTGTTACTACAACTGTAACTATAATATACCAAATTCCATCTATTACAGATGCAGTAATGACAAGAATTGAGTGCGAAAAAAAGGAATCATCAATTTTTACAAATTGTGAAAATACTGCTGAAAACCATATGAGAATTTTAGGATTTAAAATTGCTATAGAAAAACCTTGTAAGAATGAATTAATATTTTTTTGATTATTTATATGTTCAATTTCTTGATTTTTTTTTAAAAGAAATTGGAAGCCAATAAATAATAAAAATAGAATTCCAATAATTTGTATAAATTGAAATAGTATTTCATTCGTTGTTAAAATAATTATAAGACCGGTAATTGCAAAAACTGCGTACACACCCATACCAATCCCATGACCAACAGCAGTCATAAATCCAGCAAATCGGCTAATTGTAATACTATTTCTTATAATTAACGCTAAACTTGGGCCAGGTGACATTGCTCCTGCAATACAGACAGTAGCAAACTGAAGCCAAAATATAAAAGTCACTTAATTATTTGTTAAGGTTAAATATTTTTTGATTGTTTCTTGTAAGCCAAATTCAAAAGTATCACAGATGAGAGCATGGCCAATAGATACTTCTTTAATATTATTTATTTTATCTAAAAAAAACTTTAAATTTATCAAATTTAAATCATGACCAGCATTTAATTCAATTTTTGGAAACTCTTTTTCTAAATAGTTTGTTACGTTTATATAATCTTTAATTGCTTTTTCCTTATTTTCATTAAAGTTATGAGCATAATCAAAAGTATAAAGTTCTACTCTATCAGTTTTTATTACTTCTAAATTTTCCAGTGTTTTTATAGATGGGTTAATAAATATTGAAACGCGAATATTATTACTCTTAAATTCACTAACTATATCTGTTAATAAATTTTTGTTAGTTTCACAGTCCCAACCAAAAGAAGAGGTAAGAGCACCAGGTGGATCTGGAACTAAAGTTACTTGATCTGGTTTAACTTCAATTACTTTTTTGACAAAAAAATCTGATGGGTATCCCTCTACATTAAATTCTTTATTTTCAAATTTTGATAATAAGTTTTTTAAAGGTTCTAGGTCAGAAAATTTTGCGTGTCTTTCATCAGGACGTGGATGTACTGTAATTCCATCAGCACCATAGTTTAAACATTTATCACTAATATCAATTAAGTTTGGTAAATCAGCTCCTCTAGCATTTCTTACTAAGGCAAACTTGTTTACATTAACACTTAAGGCTGTCATGTTTATAAATTATATAACTTTCCCATATGTTTTAATCATCCATTCATGAACTTTAGGATGATTATATACCTCTTCTCTCAATTTTTTTAACCTTTCATAAGGTTCTAATATATCGGTTGGTACACCATCTAAAAGTCCGGAGGTTAGCCAGCCAAGTAGTCTCCATATTGCCAAATCAGCAATAGAAATCTTTTTACCGACAAAAAAATTAGATGCATTATTTTTCTCAAGTAAATTTTCAAGAAACTGAAACCATTTTGGTAGATGTTTTGTTGCTAATATTTTTCTAGCCAATTCTAATCGTTCCTTATCTTTATCTCTACTAGACAGAGTTACCAGATAGTTTATGTCTTGTGCCGCATCAATTATTTGATCAATTTGTGCCGCATCAAAATCATTATCTTTTGGATATAAGCCGGATAACTTTCCACAAAATCTGGCAATTGCTCCTGTTTGCGCAATTATTTTTCCATCAATATCCAATACAGGTAATTGCTTAAAAGGAGCTTTTTGTTTGTTTGGTAATAATCCCGTTGCCTTCAAGTCATCTATTTCTTTTCCTTCAACACGATAATCATTGAATGGAATGCCTCCTATAAATAAAGCTAATCTTGTAACTTCTGCTCTCCAAAAAGGGATTTTAAAATAGTATAATGTAATTTCCATATTGATTATTTAATTTTTTTACATGATACACAGTTATGTTCAAAAAAAATATAGATATTTTTATCATTATTCTAAATATTATTTTCTTTTCATACTACGCTATTCAACTTTTAATATTCACTGATGAATTTGCTATAAACAATTTAGGTTTTTTTAATCATGCAGTAGCAGGTTTATCAGAAATTATAGGAATAATATTTGTTACTTTTGTTTTAGCTTACATAATAATTATGTTCAGAGGAATAGAAAAACAACTACCATTTATTTTTTTAATATTTATTTTTCAAGTTTTAGTATCATTAAATTTCTGGAGATATGTTTTTACGAATAGTCCTGGTGAAACAAGTCTAAACATTATTGCAACTAATGCAATTTTCTTTTCTATATTGAGTATTTTAAATTTATTTTTTATCTTTAGAAATTTCAAAAAAATTTAACATTGATCATTTATCATTTCATTTTTTCTCATAGGCATAGAATCAATCAATTTAAATAAGCGTATAAAAATTTTTTCATTTATACTATAATCTTTAATCGAGCCGTCGTATCCGATTAACCATATTCCATATTTATTTAGAAAAGTTGGTGTTTCAAATTCCTTATTTTTGAATTTTTCAAAGTATATAAATTTCAAATTTCTATCGTTTATTGAGCATTTATTTTCAGAAACAAATTTTTGAGTAAAAAGAAATATTTGATCCTCTTTTTTTTCAAAGGAAATTATAACTATTCTTTTCTCCCAATTAAAATCCGATATTTGTTTGGCCATTATTTCAAAATTTATAAATAAAATTAGAATTATTATTGCATATTTCATTTCTATGGTGCTGATACCGAGAATCGAACTTGAATCTGACCGTTACCAACGGCCTGTAATAACCATTATACTATATCAGCACTTATCTAATATTAGCATAAGCAAAATATTTACTCAAATCATTCATGATTGACTTGATTAGCCTTTAACGCTTCCTGCAGTTAAACCTCCTACCAAATATCTTTCAAAAATAAAAAATAATAATAGTACAGGGACAGTTATCATCACAGACCCAGCCATCAAATATTGTCTTGGGACTTCCTGATCATCAAGTTGAGTATAAAGACCTCTTGGTATAGTAAAATATTCTTGATTATCTAAAAACATAAAAGCAAATAAGAATTCATTCCAAGCAATCATAAATACGTACAAAGAAACAGATAAAATTGCTGGCACACTTAACGGTAATGTAATTCTTAAGATTACCCCAATTCGAGAACATCCATCAATAAGAGCAGACTCTTCTAGTTCATATGGGATACCTTTGAAATATCCTTGCAACATGTAAAGTGCAACAGGAATAGTTGTTGCCGGATAAACAATCATTAGACTAAATAAGCTATTCCTAAAACCAAGCTGACTAAATATAACATAAAGTGGAATTACAAGTACTATTGCCGGAACCATATATATTATTAAAATAGATGATGATATTTTTGATCTTCCTGCAAATCTTAAGCGTGCAACTGCATATGCACCTGGAATAGAAAAAAACAAACTGACGAAAACTGTTACAAATGAGACAATAGTGCTGTTTAAAGCAAAATTTAAAAAGTTGTATTGAGTGATAACTGCAATATAACTAGAAAAAAAATCTGATATTGAATAAAAAAATGGAATACTTAAATCAGTTGGGTTTTGTAACAAAACCATTTGGCTTTTTAAGCTTGATACAAACATTAAATAAAAAGGAAAAATAATTATAAAAGAAAAAAATATTAAACTATTTGTTTTAAGAAATTTTAAAAAAGAAACTTCAAATAAAAAATTACTAAAATTTTTAGCTGTAAAATATTTTTGTAACAGTAGATTAAAAGCTATAAACACTGATATAATAATTAATAATTGATAGGCATTAATTTCTTTATTAATAAGAAAAAAATACGATAAAGCTAAAGATATAATAAAAATAAAAATGTTAGAGATTTGATTGGTAATTATAATTCGTATTGCAAAAAAACAAACTGCATAGAGGAAACAATATAGAAAAATATTTTTATAAATAAATATATTTTTTGAGAGAAAAATTGATATTGAAACAAAATCTCCAATTACAGATAATAAAAATAGCGTAATTATTGAATATAAATAAATGAAAAAAAACTGATAAATATTATTTGTCATTCTTCTATATCCTTAGGTGCTATTTTTTGATGAATGAAAACAAAAATTGCCAGAAGAATAAATATAAGTACAGCTACTGAAGATGCAGTGCCCATATTTGAAAGTGCAAAAGCTTCATCGTAAACCTGAACCGTTAATGTTCTAGTTCCAGCATTACCCCCTGTTAATAAAAATATATCCTCAAACTTATTAAAGTTCCAAATGAAACGTAAAATGAAAAGTAGCGAAATAACTCCAAGTAATTGCGGTAATGTAATGTAAAAAAACTGTTGTATTCTTGTTGCTCCATCAATATCCGATGCCTCATAAAGATCTTTTGGAATAGCTTGTAATCTTGCTAGAATAAATAAAAAAGCTAATGGAAAATATCTCCAGCTCTCAAAAAGAATTACAATAAATAGAGTAAATGGAAAATCAAACCCAAGAAAATCAACTTTTTTTAGTCCTAAGAAAAAAATTGGCTCACTTATAAATTCGTTGTTTAATAAATAATTATTAAGAAAGCCCTTAAAAGGATCTAAAATGTAAACCCAGGTAAATGCTACTGCTATTACAGGAGAAACAAACGGAAATAAAAATAAACCTCTAAAAAATCCTTTTCCTAAAAAATTTTTTTCAAGTAATAAAGCAGCACTTATACCTAAAAATAATGCTCCGATAGTAGCAAAAAAAGAATATAAAAAAGTTACCTTTATATTTTCTATTGTTTCATTTTTTTGTAATATTTTTTGAAAATTTTTAAGAGAAAATTTTAAGTTTGTTAAAATATTATCTGCATCAGCAACACCTCTTGGTTTGCTTTCTTTTGGATTGAAATTATCTATTTCAAAATTATCATTCGCTTTAAATTTAAAAATTATTTTTTCATTATATTTTGGTTTCCATTCTTCAAAATAACAACTCAATAAATTATTATTTACTGAACATCCTTCAGAAATTTCTACAGGTGAAACAAATTCTGAAATTTTATCAGTAATTTCTATATTAAATATTGGTTTTTTTTGTGAACTATTTTTGAATCTATATTCAATTAAAATATCATCTCCAGGTTCTATATCCTTAGTCTTAAGTTTTTCTTTTATGATAGGTTGTGGCGCTCTTAAATCTCCAAGTTTAACTTCTTTAAAGCTTAACCAAAAATTTCCAAAAATAGGAAATAATATTATTAAAAAAACGATACTAATTGTAGGAATTAGCATTGTGTATGCTAATTTTGCTTCTTTATTTAAGTTAAACATTAATGAAAAGGCGACAATATATGTCGCCTTTAATACGATAAAAAAAAAATTTAGTCTATATCGCTAATTTGGCTATTGATAGCAGCTACTGCATCACTAGCAGATTTGTTACCATCTATAACTTCTCTAACCTCACGATTTATAATTTGACTATTAATTACTTTTGAAGCTGCAGATAGCTGGCCTTCTTTGACTCCCCATCTTTCAGCAACATCTAGTCCTGCAACAATGTCATTAATAACTGATGCATCATATAAATCTTTAAGTGGTGCTTTTCGATCTACACCTACAGGTGTGCTACTCCAAGCTTGGACAAATTTATCTGAATCTGAAGCATCTCCTCTACGAACAGGAAATTTACCTTCAGGAGCGATACTTAAAGTTTGAACATAACCATCGCCAACAGCATATTTAATCCATTCCTGTGCAACTTCAGTGTTCGCAGAATCTGTAATAATCATAAATCTAACGTCTGCCCATGCAGCACCACTTGGGTTACTTGGACCAGCAAAGTTAGTAATGAAACCAGTTTTACTTGCTAATTCTGGTGAAGTTGGATCATCATTTATTGTTGGAGGCGCTGAGTCTCTAAGACCAGCTAATTCATCCATAATAAAAGGTGACCAAATAATCATAGCTGCTTTACCAGCAAAATATAATTCACGAGATTGTTGCCAGAATAAATCACCTGGAGGACTTGCTTTTGCTAATTCTTCATAAAAATCAATTGCTTCAACACAAGCACTACCCATTTCGGCAATCCCTGAAGAATCAACAGGTGAACATCCATTTGCTAAAAGCACGTGCTCTAATACCTGACTCATAAAGTTTTCATCAGTTTTTGTTGCAGCCACAAATCCATACATATTTGGTGGATTGTGAAGTGCATCAATTGCTTTTAGAATGTTATCAAAAGTATTTGGTGCAGCTAAACCTTTTTCTTCAAAAAGATCTTTTCTGTAGACTACCATTTGAGTCCAACCATCAACTGGTACACCAGCAAATTTACTATCGTAACTTGCCATGCCTAGAGCTTTTTCACCAAAAGTAGAAGCACCTAACATTTTAACTACTTCGTTTGTAGCATCTACATCAATTATGCCTTCTTCAGCCCAAGGTAAAATATACTGTAAAGTAGTATAGATTACATCTGGCAAATCATCTGCAGCAAAACCGGCTACAGCTCTTTTACCCATTTCACTCTCTGAAATTGGTATAACAGTAACATTATGGCCAGAAGCTTTATTAAAATCTACAGCCATTTGAACTTGTTTCATCATTCTTGCAGGCTGTTCTTCAGTAGTCCAATACTTGATAGTTTCAGCATTTAAAGAAAATGATAAAAACAAGAAGCTAATAAAAATTGATATAATTTTCATTTTTACCCCCATTTTTTTTATAAATATTTAAATAATATGTCATAAAAGTTTTTAAAAATTATTATTAAAAAACAACAGCTTATAAGATTTAATTTCTAATTTAATGGAAAATTTAAAAAAGAATCATAATTTTCACCAAAAATATATTGGATCTAAAAAAATTATTATCCACAGTGATATAAATTAAATTGATTTAATGATAATCAAAAGAAAAAGCGGACTAAAAAGTCCGCATTATTTTATGGTCCATCAATTACGCTGTGCTCATTCATTGTAAAATTATCAAAATATTTATTCTTTCCAGCCATTTTCAGCTAAAACTCTTCTGAGATTAAATCCATCCCAAATTGTTGAGCTAAGCATTTCTTGATGATTGTCCCATACTTTATCTCCATTCAACTTATCCGCTGCTTTTCCATAATCAGCCATATTGTTAAATCTGGCACCAAAGCCATATTGACCAAAATCAGCTCCACTTAGAGTTCCAACGGTACAACCTGTTGATCCATTATCCATCCAATATTTAAAGAAACTTTCTGACTCTTTTATAACTAACTCTCTATTTGAGTGAGAAAATTTCCAGATAGCAAAGCAGCTTTTAACACCATTGAATGGCATTTCGTGCATTAAAGGTTCATAGAAATTCATTCTAACATGTTCACTCATTCCAAAATAAGCTTCCATCTCAGAACCAAATTCACTATCTGTACTCCAACTATCATCCATTTCACCAAAGTGTTGATAATTATTATATCCAATATCAATATTATAGACAGATGTATCTGCTCCTTGATGTGTGGCTATTGAAGTTCCTATAGCACCATATTTTTCTGCATACTTTGAAACAATTTTGTAGCCTGACATTGCTCTGTCATTACTAATTTTATATTGCCAACTTCCTACAATCATTTTTACCTCCTTTTTTAATAAATATTTCTTCTAATTACTCTGGCATTATAATTAAGATGAATATTTAAGTTTGCATAATAATCTTTATGACTTGCCCAATAATCTGGAGAATTTTGATTAGCATCCATGCACTTGCCTAACTCTTGCATACTGTTGAATCTTGCAGCAAATAAATATTGATTATTTCTATCACCAAACATTCTATGAATTGCAATTCCTGATGAACCATTTGACATGTAGTGTTTTTCATCAATTTCAAAACTTTTTTTTATAGCATCCACATCTGGATGACTAAAAACAAAATGTGCCCAAACAGGCATTTGCTCAGTAGCACCTTTAATATTTCCAATCAATTCAGTTAAATAAACAGTTTCAACTAACTGGTTGTTTACAAAATTTGGTTGCATTTTCTGCCACCATTCTGGAGATGAAGCCCAAGCATCATCATTTTTTCCAAATGCTTCATAACTCTCAAATCCTGCTACCATAGTGAATGTATTATCATCACCACCAATATTATGTGTAACATTAGTCATTCGAGCTCCACTTTCTTTAAACCAAGGTGAAACTTTATCAAAAATATCTACTGCATTTGCATAGTCAGTTCTTATTTTCCATGTCGCAAACATAGTACCTCC
>CACMEY010000002.1:0-107500 GCA_902612805.1 uncultured Alphaproteobacteria bacterium
TTTCTTTTTTATCTAAAGATAAGATTGCATTCTGACATGAAAAAATAAATAAGAAAAATAAATATAGTGATATTTTACTTATAAAGCTGAAACTCATGTATTTTTTTTACTCTTTCTTTTATAGAAGCAGAGACTGAATTTGAATTAAATATTTCATTATATTTATCCAATGCTTTTGAATTATTCTTATACTCAGATTTATTTATATCAATTTCTGACACTATAAATAAATATTCTAATTCTTTTTTAATTGAAAAATAACCTTCAAACTCCTCACTAATATTATTTAAATACATTGATATATCATTTAAATAATTATTTGTATTTTCTTCATATGTTGCATTTATCATCGTATAAGCAGCATTTGCAGCAATAGAGGATTTATATAGAGAGTCTAAATTTGATGAATTGACTAATTCTTTGTATAATTCGTTAGATAAATTATAATTTTTATTTTTATTATTTTTTTGAATTAATTTTAATTTAGATAAAACTGAAAAAATATTTTCATCACTAATTAAGTTTTCTAAATTACTTAAATTTTCTTGATTATCTTGGATAATATCAAAAAAAGTTACACTAGTTTTTTTAATATCCTGAATTTTAAAATAATTATATAATTGAAAACCTACAAATAGAATTAGTAAGACTATTAATGAAATTATTAATTGTATATAGTTTGTAAAGATAAAATTTTGAATCTTTTTATACAAGCTATAATTTTTATTTTTTTCATTCATATGATTTCCACTTAATAGAACATCCGATACTATTTATTTGAATAGAAGGACCTACTCCTTCATTTTTAATTTTAAGCATCGCATTAAAAAGATCTCTTTCAATATTAGAATTATCATTTGAATTCATTACCCCTGAATCTATTCTTCCTCTATATTTTAATTTCAAATTTTTATCAAAACCAAAAAAATCTGGGGTACAAACAGCATTATAATTTTTTGCTATTTCTTGAGTTTCATCATAAAGGTATGGAAAATTAAATTTATATTTCTGTGAGAATATTTTCATATTATCAAATGAATCATCTGGATAATTAATTACATCATTAGACATAATTGCAATTGTATTAATAGAATGTTCAAATAAATCATCTGCATCTTTCTTCAATCTACTTGCTATAGCTTTAACATAAGGACAATGATTACACATGAAAACAATAACCGTGCCATTTGTTCCTTTTGCACTCTCCAGAGAAATCATTTTGTTATCAATATTCTTAAGAATAAATGACGGTGCTAACACATCTAAATTGTCATTTGGGGCATTTACAGGCATATATTTTTATTATATTCTTAATTTATGGGCTTAGTAACATCTAGTGCTTCAACTAACAATCACAATCTCTACTTTTCTAAAGATGAACTTGCAAAAATATTAAACCTTTATTCTAAAGGTGTTTCAAGTGGAGAATGGAAAGATTATGCTATTGATTTTAATAAAAATAATGCATTCTTTTACATTTTTAAACATAGCTTAGCTGCACCTGAATGTATTTTAAATAAATCATTAGAGATGAAAAAAAGAAAAATCTTTTATAAATTAAAGTCTAAAAATCATGACAAAAAATATGAGAATTTAGATACTTTACTCTCTTCATTAAATAGAAAAATTTTTAAAATTTTAGAATAATTTATTTAATTATTTATAAATATTTTAGTGCCATTCATAAAAAAATTTGTCTTGATAACCTTCCATTTTGATTCTTGCTTTCAGATCTTGAGTTGGTTTAATTAACTCATCAAATTTTCTTTCATGTGTTTCTAAGTATATTTTTCCAATATTATTTAGAACATTATTGTCTAACATATGATTGATTAGTGCAATTTCATAACCTTCTATATCTATTTTTATAAATTCTACATAAAGATTTAATGATTGAAGAAATTCTGAAAAATTTATTTCTCTTATTTCTTCAAAAATTTTATTTGATACATTAGGCTTGTTATAAAGCAAACTGCTTGCTTGAGATAAATCTTCATTAATTGAAGATGATTTTTTATGATGATAAAGTTTACTTTTTTGATTTATTATTCCTGCTGCAAGTTTATGGGCCTCAATATTAGAAAATTTATTTGCAACAATTTGAAGTTTATCAAAAGCTTTTGAATTAGGTTCGAATGCAATAACTCTCACACCTCTTCTTGCAATACTTTCTGTTACCATTCCTATGTTAGCACCTAAATCAATAATTGTATCATTTTTAGAAAGTTTTTTAAGATGATTTTTAAATTCTTTTGGAAGAACATAATTTTCAAAATAAATTCTTTTAATAAAATAAAATAAACTAGGTAGATAAGTAATAATTATTTTTTTGATAACTGACCTAAACATAATTTTGATTTTTTTTTAAAATATTAATTAATATATTTATATAGGTAATTTTAGAAATTTATTATATTGTAATTATTACAACTCTATAGTTCCAGGAGGTTTTGAAGTAAAATCGTACAAAACTCTGTTAATACCTTTAACATTATTAATTATTCGAGAAGATATTTCTTTAAGTTGATTATTTGTAAACATATAAAAATCAGCTGTCATTCCATCCACTGAAGTAATAGCTCTAAGTGAAACAGAGTAATTGTATGTTCTTTCATCTAGTACTTTATTTCCTTATAGCCCATCCTGCAAAAATATTTTCTAGATAAACAACAATATAATATAAAAATATTCCCATAACAGCTAATGTAATCAAAACTGCAAACATTAATGGATAATCAGCACTAATTTTTCCACTATCAAATAAATGACCTAATCCCTTTCCATGTGGCTCAATAATCTCCATTAAATTAGTTCCAATAAAAGCAAGGGTTGTTGATACTTTGAGTGCTCCAAAAAATTCAGGTAATGTTTTTGGTAAAGCAATTTTGTAAAAAATCTCAAATTTATTTGCACCTAAGGATAAAAGTATGTCTTCATATTCTCTTTCCAAAGTTGACAATCCAATCGAAATTGAAACACAAATGGGGAAAAATGAAATAAGAATTACAATTATAATAGTATTCATATTGTGCATACCAACAAATATTAATGCAATTACTGGAACTACTGTTGCTTTAGGAATAGCATTAAAACCAACAAGAATAGGATATAAACCTATTCTAATAGTTTTTGAAAACCCCATCAAAATACCCAAACTTAATCCTATCAAAACAGATAATATTAATCCTACAA
Organism: uncultured Alphaproteobacteria bacterium; assembly: GCA_902612805.1. GTDB lineage: Bacteria > Pseudomonadota > Alphaproteobacteria > HIMB59 > CACPNW01. Next base: position 3,193 of record CACMEY010000002.1, read on the forward strand.
CAGTTCTCCAAAAAGTTTCCCAACCGTAGATTAAAAAGAGATGTTTAAATTTCCAAAATGCTGGCCATAAATCTGAAGGGGAAGCCATTTTATAATTTGGCCAATTATTATACCAAACCAATAATTCCCATAACAAACAAAAAATTATAAGGCTAAATAAAGGTATAATAAAATTATTGATTCTAATCATTTTTATTCTGAGCTATTTCGATTTGATTTCTAAGTGTTGCAAGTAATTTTGATACTTCTGATGAATATAAATCAGAGATTTTTTTTTCTTCATTAAAATTAGTTTTAACGTCGTATTGTAATGAAGCTGGTCTTCCGGATAAAACAATTACTTGATCAGCTAAATAAACAGCTTCTCTTAAATCATGAGTTATTAAAATACATGTGAAGTCTCTTTCTTTTTTTAATTTGTGCATAACATCCCACAAATCTTCTTTTGTAAATGCATCTAGAGCAGCAAAAGGCTCATCTAAAATTAAGACCTCTGGACTATGAACTAAAGATCTACAAAGTGAAACTCTTTGTTTCATCCCGCCAGATAATTCAGATGGTAAATTATTTTCAAATTCTCCTAATCCCACTAACTTAAGCAGATCTAATGCATTCGATCTCTTTTGATTATAAGTCATATTTTTTGATACTATCTCAAGTGGAAGAATTATATTTTTAATTACATTTCTCCATTCTAACAAAACTGGATTTTGAAAAGCCATTCCTACAGTAGAAAGTGGGGATGTAATTTTTTTATTTGAAATAAAAATACTGCCTTGAGTTGGTTTAATTAATCCACTGACTAATCTAGTTATTGTAGATTTTCCACAACCTGAAGGTCCAACTATAGCAGTAAAACCTTTTCTTTTAATTGATAGGGAAAGATCCTTTAAAACAGGAAGCATACCTTGTTTAGTTTCATATTGATGAGAAACCTTTTCAATATTGATATGCATAAGTTATGATTAGTATATGGGGTAGAAATAGTCTACCCCATAAAAAAATATTAAGGTAAATATTTATCGGTAAAAAATGATGAAATCTCTGGATCAGATGAGAATTCATATGTTTCTGCTAACTGTCCTAAAGCTTTTTCCATTCTTGCAATGTCAATATTACCCATACCGTTTTCTTTTACGTAATCGGTATTAACATTTCCTTCTATTGCTAGTATCAATCTTCTTGTCTCTAAAGCTAAATCAGCAGCTGGATTTCGCTCAACCATGCTCTTCACGGCTTCTTCTGGATTTTTCATAGCATCAGTCCATCCTTTAGATACAGCTTTTAAAAAACCTTTAACTATTTCAGGATTTGCATCCGCATAATCAGTGTTAACTATTATGGCATTACCATATAATTCTAATCCATAGTTTGCCATCAACATAATTGATATATCATCCTCAGGAACACCAAGACGAACTAAATTTAAAAACATTGAAAATGAAAACCCTGTTATAGCATCAACGTTTTTTTCAGCTAACATCGGTTCTCTTGTTGGAAAACCTACTGGCTCCACTGTTATATTATCAACATTAATATTATTTGCAGAAGCAAATGGTGGGAATTGTGCCCATGCACCATCAGGTGGTGGCGCACCAAGAATTTTTCCCTCTAAATCAGATGGAGTTGTAATACCAAGACTTTTTCTTCCAGCAATTGCAAATGGAGGTTTATCATAAACCATCATAACTGCCATAACTGGCGCTCCAGGATTTTGATCTAAGAATTTGATTAAACTGTTTATATCTGCAAAGCCAATAGGAAAAGCTCCTGTTGCAACTTTTGGAATAGCATCTAAGGATCCTTTACCCGCAGATATTTCTACTTCTAAATTTTCTTCACCAAAATATCCCTTATCTATTGCATAGAAATAAGGTGCACTTGGTCCTTCAAATTTCCAATCTAAAGCAAAAGATATTTTAGTATTTGCAAAACTATTGAAAGATAAGAGAACTGAAGTAATAAATATTAAAAATATTTTCATTTGATTATACCTCCTAAATTAAATTTTAGGTTAGTTTAAATGTGTTTTTTTAATAATACGATATAGGCAATTTAGTAATTCTTAAAATGCATACATAAATCTTAAATTTAAAAATATAATAATTTCAATTATTTATATTATTCCCACTCAATGGTTCCAGGAGGTTTTGAAGTAAAATCGTACAAAACTCTGTTAATACCTTTAACATTATTAATTATTCGAGAAGATATTTCTTTAAGTTGATTATTTGTAAACATATAAAAATCAGCTGTCATTCCATCCACTGAAGTAATAGCTCTAAGTGAAACAGAGTAATTGTATGTTCTTTCATCTCCCATAACACCTACAGATTTTACTGGTAAAAGAACAACAAAAGCTTGCCATATTTTATTATAAAGATTTTTCTCTTTTAGATAATCAATGAAAATATGATCTGCTTCTTGAAGAATTAAGATCTTTTTTTTATCAACTACCCCAGGTATTCGGATTGCTAAACCTGGGCCTGGAAAAGGATGCCTTAAAAGTAAATGTTTATCTATTTTTAATTGCCTTCCAACATTTCTTACCTCATCTTTAAATAATTCTCTTAATGGCTCAACAATTTTTAATTTCATTTTTTTTGGTAAACCCCCAACATTATGGTGACTTTTGATTTTAGCTGTTGGACCTCCAAAAAATGGAATACTTTCTATAATATCAGGGTAAAGAGTCCCCTGCCCTAAATAATCTACATTTGATATTTTTTTAGCTGCTTTATCAAAAACTTCTATAAATGTTTTGCCAATTATCTTTCTTTTTTTCTCAGGATCAGAAACGTTTTTTAATTTTTTTAAAAAAATATTAGAAGCATTTATTTTAATAAAGTTTTTTCCAAATTTTTTAGAAAATATTTTTGACACTTCGTTAGCTTCATTTTTTCTTAAAAGACCATGATCAACGAAAATACAATAAAGATTTTTGTTAACAGCCTTACTTAACAAGTATGCAGTAACAGTGGAATCTACACCTCCGGATAAACCACAAATTATTTTTTTATTATTAATTACATTTTTTAATTCTGATAATTTATTTTCAATAAATTTTTGAATTTCGAATTTATTTTTTATATTTACAATATTAAAAACAAAATTATTAATTATTTTTAGACCAAAATCCGTATGGTAGACCTCAGGATGAAATTGAAGGCAGTAAATTTTATTTTTATAGTTTTCAATAGATGAAATAATTTTGTTATTAGATAAAGACGTTATTGAAAAAAGTTTAGGTATTTTATTAATATTATCTCCGTGAGACATCCATACTTTGAATTTTAGTTTGTTAATTCCTTTAAATAAAAGTGATTTTTTCTTAATATTTATAATTGTGTGACCATACTCTCTATGCGTTGAACGTTTTACTACACCTTTCAAATTTTTGGTTACTAATTGCATACCATAGCAAATTGCTAAAACTGGTTTTTTCATTTTTAAAATTTCTTGATTTAATTTTGGGGCATTTTTGTCGAGTACTGATCTAGGTCCTCCAGATAATATAAATGCCGATGGTTTGATTTCATTTAAAATTTTTTTCGTAATTTTATTAAAAGGATAGACAAGACAAAAGACTTCTAACTCTCTTATTCTTCTCGCTATTAATTGTGTGTATTGAGATCCATAATCTACAATTAAAATAGTTTCTAATTTACTCTTCATGCAATCTAAATCCTCTTGATATTATAAATATTTCACTTGATTCTTGTCTTGATGATTTTGGCTTAAAATACTCAACTTTATCAAAAATTTTTTTAAGCATCTTTATAATTTCCTTTTCTTCCTCTCCCTTCCAAATTTTGAATATAAATGATCCTTCTTTTTTTAATATTATTTCTAATCTGTCTATAACTTCATATATTAATTGACTTATCCTGAGATGATCTGTTGATTGATGACCAGTTGTATTAGGAGCTACATCTGATAAAACCAAATCAAATTTATTTTTTAAATTAGTAAAATTATATTTTAAAAAATCCTCTCTATAGAAAGCTATACGTTGATTATTCATTTTCATATCTAATAAATCAAAACAGGTTATATTGGTTTTTAAATTATAATTTAAGATGACTTGAGTCCAGCCACCTGGAGAAGATCCAAGCTCTAGTATTTCTCTAGAGTGTTCAATTATTTTATATTTTTGCTCAATCTCTTCTAGTTTAAACGCAGCTCGATTTATATACCCTAACTGTTTAGCTTTCTTTACAAACTGATCATTTTTTTGTCTATTAACCCAGTTTTTTGATTTCATAAAAGATAATAAAGTTAACAAAAAATTGTTTTTTAGTAACTTTAATATATATGACATGTACGATATTTAATGAAAAGATCAATATTTATAGCCTTCATAATACTTGCCGCTGTTGTTGGATGGATTGGTTCTGGTCAATTTACAAATAATGTAGTTGCGCAAGACGATGATACAGATACTAGCACTGTAACAGAAACATCATATTCACAAGATACAAAAAATAAAGATAATAAAGATTTTACATTTTCTGTTGAAACAAAGGTATTTACTTCCAGTTTAATTGATCAATCTATTGAATTACAAGGTCAAACTATTCATAATAAAAAAATTGATGTTAAATCTGAAACATCTGGCAACATAGATAATGTTCAATTTGCAAGAGGAGATAGAGTATCTCAAAATGCTGAAATGATTACAATCTCACTAGAGGATAGAAATGAAAAACTTTCTAGTGCAAAAAAAGATTTAGAGAGACTTAATATAGAATTAATTTTAAATGAAAAAAACAGAGATAATCTACTTAGACAAAATGTTGAGAGAATTGAATTGTATGAAATAGAATATGCATCTGCAAAACAACTTATTGATAAAGGTTTAAGTTCAAAATCAAAATTAAGTTTAGCATCTTTTAATCTTGCCAATGCTCAAGCGGATAGAGAAGATATTAAAATAAAATTTGAATCTACCTTAGCAAACCTTGAGGCTCAAATTTCAAATGTAAAATCAATTTTAAAGAACATAAAACTTGATATAGAAAAAACTACTATCAAGGCACCATTTGATGGAATTATTTCAGAAAAGATGGTTGAGGAAACTGAATTTATCTCAATTGGTACTCCCCTATTTACTATAATTGATTTAGACCCTATCAAGATTGAAGGTTATTTATCTGAATTTGATGTAAATAAAGTGAGTGTTGGCACTAAAGCTTTAATTGAAGATAGTAATGGTATTAAAAAAAATGGAATAATATCTTTTATTTCTCCATCAGCCGAAACTAGTACTAGAACATTCGAAATTACGATTGAAGCTGATAACAAAGATCTCTCTTATAAAAGTGGCATAACAACTAAAATTATTATCAAAGGTTCAGAACTTAAAGCTCACAAAATACCACCTTCTATACTAACATTATTAGACGATGGGACCGTAGGTGTTAAAGCTGTAGATAATGATAATAAGGTTACATTCTATCCAACCAAAACAATTAAGGATACAATAGATGGCATGTGGGTTTCTGGATTACCCGAGAAAGTAAATTTAATTGTAAGTGGTCAAGAATATATAAGTATTGGTGAAACAATAAACTAATCTAAATGAAAATAAATATTATAGACTATGCAATTAGCCATTCTCGAGTTTTCATGGGAATACTTATTTTTATAATTTTTTCAGGCTCATCTACTTACATCACAATGCCTAAAGAATCATCTCCTGATGTAAGCATACCAATAGTTTATATTTCACTAAGTCAAAATGGTATTTCTGCACAAGACTCTGAAAGGCTTTTAGTTAAACCAATTGAAGACGAAGTTAAAACTGTTGAAGGAGTAAGAGAAGTAAGATCAACAGCTTATTCAGGCGGAGGCAATGTTTTATTAGAATTTGATGCTGGTTTTGACTCTGATCAAGCTATGGTTGATATAAGGGATAAAGTTGATAGAGCCAAGGGTGATCTACCTAGTGAAGCAGATGAACCAACAGTTAACGAAGTAAATATAAGTACGTTTCCTATCCTATCTATTTCTTTAAGTGGAGATGTGCCTAATAGAACACTTCAAGACTTAGCTGATATTTTGCAAGATGATATAGAAACAATTCCTAGTGTTTTAGAAGCTAAAATAGGTGGTAAAAGAAATGAACAAGTTGACATACTAATTAATCCAACTGCAGTTGATAGCTATGGTATCAATCTTGAGAGTCTTATTAATATTGTAAGAGAAAATAATAAAATGGTATCTGCTGGTGGTCAAGACACTGGTGACGGAAGTTTTGATATTAAAGTTCCAGGTTTATACGAAACTATTGAAGATGTATTAAATACTCCTGTTAAAACTAACGGAGATTCAGTTATTACTTTCAGGGATATTGCTGAAGTTAAAAGAACATTTGAAGATAGGCAATCTTATGCAAATGTAAATGGATCTAATTCAATAACTATTGATGTTTCTAAAAGAATTGGTGAAAATATTATTAATACTATTGAAGAAGTAAAAAGAATAACTGCAATTACTGCTAAAAGTTTTCCTGAAAATGTTGAAATTTCTTTTGGTAATGATCAATCAAAAGGAATTAAAACTATGTTAAATAGTCTGCAAAATAACGTTATAGCAGCTATAATCCTTGTTTTAATCATTATTTTAGGCGCATTAGGCGTTAGGTCTGGTTTATTAGTTGGTGTATCTATTCCAGGATCGTTTTTATCGGGTTTATTAGCTCTGTCTGTAATGGGTTTTACTATTAATATAGTAGTATTGTTTGCTCTAATTTTATCTGTGGGATTGCTAGTTGATGGAGCAATTGTTGTTGTTGAATACGCAGATAGAAAAATGAAAGAAGGTCTTGGTGTAAAAGATGCATTCGCAAACGCATCAAAAAAAATGTCACTTCCAATTATATCATCGACTGCAACTACCCTAGCTGCCTTTTTACCATTAATATTCTGGCCTGGTATAGCTGGTGAATTTATGAAGTATTTACCAATAACACTTATATGTGTTCTTATTTCTTCTTTGTTTATGGCACTACTGTTTGTACCAGTTTTAGGATCTATTCTAAATACTGTATCAAGAATACTTCTACAATTTATTGTACCATTACTAATATCATTAATTTTTTACAATCTTTTATCTTATGGATTTGGATTATTAGACTTTCAAGGATTTAGTTTATTTATAACAATTGGAAAATATTTACTGAGCTTCGCTTTATTTATATTTGTATTTATAAGAATTATACCAAGAGTTTATAAAATTTCAGAAAATGTAAATTCTACAGATAAATTAGTTTCTAAAAATGCAAAAATCTTATCTTCAGAATCAAATGAACCTGTTTTAAACGTAACTGGTTTTGTTGGATTTTATGCAAAAGTATTAAACTTCTTATTATTTCATCCTTTAAAGGTGATGATTAGTGCTTTAGTAATATTAGTTGCTGTAAACTACACCTATACTAAAGTTGGAGAAGGTGTAGAATTTTTCCCAGATGTTGAGCCAGATCTTGCAAAAATCGTAGTCTTTGCAAGAGGTAATCTCTCAGTTGAAGAAAAAAAAGATTATGTATCAAGAGTTGAGAATATTATTTTAAAGCTTCAATCGGAAAGACAAGAATTTAAAAATATTTATTCTTTAAGTGGAAATGTAAGTGAACAATCAGAGGCATCAGAAGACTTTATTGGATCAATAAGTTTGGAATATACAGATTGGGATAAAAGAAGAAAATCAAAAGTAATTCTTGCAGAAATTTTGGAAGCCACAAAAAGCATCAATGGGATTAAAGTAGAGTCAAGAGAACAACAAGGTGGTCCTGGTGAAGGTAAACCAATTAACATTAAATTAACCAGTGATAATAAGCAACTTTTAATAGCTGAAGGAATTAAGCTTAAAAAATTCATGGATAGTTATCCAAAGTTAATGAATGTAGAAGATAATTTACCAGCACCTGGGATAGAATGGGAAATTAATGTAGATAGAAAACAAGCTTCTAAGTTTGGAGCTAACATTACATCAATTGGTAATGTAATTAAACTTGCAACAAACGGTCTTAAACTTGGTGAATATAGACCTGATGATAGTAATGAAAGTATACCACTTTATCTTCGTTATCCAAATGAAGGAAGAACATTGGATAGAATTGATAACTTAAGAGTAACTACTTCAAATGGTTTAGTTCCAATATCCAATTTTGTAGAAATTGTTCCAAATAGCAGAACAGGAAATATAATTAGAGTAGATTCAAAAAATGCTATAAATATTCAGGCAGATGTAGAGCCTGGAACTTATCCTGACGGAAAAGTAAAAGAACTTGAGTACGTATTAGGAATTTCAGATACTGCTCCGTCTTGGAGAGGAAGAACTTTAGATTTACCTCGTTATGAATTAGATAACAAAGTAAGGGCTGAACTTATTGGAGAAAATGAAGATCAAAAAGAAGCTCAAGAATTTTTAACAGGAGCTTTTGGTGTAGCTTTATTCTTAATGCTAATGATACTTCTATTGCAGTTTAATAGTTTTTATAGTGCATTCTTAATTCTTTTTGCTGTAGTAATGTCCACAGCTGGTGTTTTTATAGGTCTAATGGTAACAGCACAGCCATTTGGTATTGTTATGTCAGGAGTTGGAGTAATTGCTCTTGCTGGAATAGTTGTAAATAATAATATTATATTGATTGATACATTTGATTTTTTAAAGACTAAAACATCTAGTATTAGAGAAGCCATTATCAAAACAGGGGCACAGAGACTGAGACCAGTTTTACTTACAACAACTACAACAGTACTAGGATTATTACCAATGGTTACAATGACAAATGTTGACTTCATATCTAGAGAAATAACCAGAGGTTCGCCAGATACCCAGTGGTGGGTTCAATTATCAACAGCTATAGTATTTGGACTACTTTTTGCGACATTTCTCACATTAGTTGTAACACCATCAGCATTAATGTTTAGAGAAAACATTAAGAATTGGTATAAGAATAAAATTTCTAGTTAAATTTTTTCTAATAAACATTAAATTTATGACTATTAAATCTATTACTGTCTATTGCTCATCTTCAGATAAATTAAGTAATAAATATTATCAAGATGCAGAAGAAATTAGCAAATTAATATCATCATTTAAAATAAATATTGTCTACGGTGGGGCAAAAGTTGGTATTATGGGTGTGGTTGCTAAGACAGCAAAAAAATATAAAAATATAGTTACGGGAGTTATTCCAAATTTTTTATCTGAGAGAGAAATAATTTTTGAGAATATAGATGAATTAAAAATAGTGGATAATATGTCTGAAAGAAAAAAGTTACTATTTGAGTTAGGTGATGCGTATTTAGCATTACCAGGAGGAACAGGTACTTTAGAAGAAATAGTAGAAGTTGTATCTTGGAAAGTAATGGGGATTCATAATAAGCCAATAATATTTTTTAATAAAAATAATTTCTGGGATAATCTATTTCAGCAATTTAAATTTTTTGAAGATGAAAATTTTTCAAATAAAAATTTACAAAATAGTTTTCACATTATAGATACGGTAGATCAATTAAAAAATATATTAATTAAATGGCAAAAATAAAAGTTAAAAACCCTGTAGTTGAAATGGATGGAGATGAAATGACCAGAATCATCTGGGAGTACATCAAAGAACAATTAATTTTGCCCTATATTGATATAGATATCAAATATTTTGATCTTGGAGTGATTAAAAGAGATGAGACAAATGATCAAATCACAATAGATGCTGCCGAGGCGGTGAAAAAATATGGTGTAGGAATAAAATGTGCAACAATTACTCCTGATGAAAATCGAGTAGAGGAATTCAAATTAAAACAAATGTGGCGTTCTCCCAATGGAACAATAAGAAATATACTGGGAGGAACAATATTTAGACAGCCAATTATATGCAAAAATGTTCCAAGAATAATTACAAACTGGAATCATCCAATTGTAGTTGCTAGACATGCCTTTGGTGATCAATATAGAGCGACTGACACATTAATTAATAAACCAGGAACTCTTAAAATGGTTTTTGAACCTAAAGATGGATCTGAAGGATTTACAAAAGATGTATATGAATTTGAAAAACCTGGTGTGGCCCTATCAATGTATAATTTAGATAATTCAATTAAAGACTTTGCTAGAGCTTGTTTTAATTATGGACTTAACCTTGGTTGGCCAGTTTACCTTTCTACTAAAAATACTATTTTAAAAGTCTACGATGGAAGATTTAAAGATTTATTTCAGGATGTATTTGATAATGAATTTAAAAATAAGTTTAAAGAGAAAGACATACTTTATGAGCATAGATTAATCGATGATATGGTGGCCTCAGCTTTAAAATGGGAAGGTAATTTTATTTGGGCTTGTAAAAATTATGATGGAGATGTTCAATCAGATTCTGTTGCTCAAGGATTTGGATCACTAGGTTTAATGACAAGTGTGTTAATGACCCCAGATGGTAAAACAGTAGAAGCTGAAGCAGCACATGGAACTGTTACAAGACATTATAGAAATCATCAGAAAGGTATAGAAACTTCAACTAATCCTATTGCATCAATCTTTGCTTGGACAAGAGGTTTAAGTTTTAGAGGAGAATTTGATGGTAATAATGAATTAATAAATTTTGCTAAAAAATTAGAAGAAACGTGTATCAAAACTGTAGAAAGTGGTGAAATGACAAAAGATCTAGCAATATTAATTAACAAAGATCAGAAATGGTTAAACACTCAAGATTTTTTAAGCGCAATAAAAAACAATTTTCAAATTAACTAATAGAGTTTAATTTATCTTCTACGTATTTTATACTTTTATTAATTTGACTAACATCTGATCCTCCTCCTTGAGCAAGATCTTTTCTACCACCCCCACCCTTGCCACCTAGAATAATCGAAATTTCTCTTATTTCTTTTGAAGCATCAAAAAGGTCGGTAATATCTTCAGTAACTCCTAGCACTATAGATAGTTTGTTATTATTATTTGAAATTATTAACGAAACACTATTTTTGTTATATTGTTTTTTTTGCTCATCAATAAATGTTTTCAAAGATTTATTAGGGTATTCTTCAGCAATCAAATATATGAAATTTAATTCTTTGATTTTTTTTACAACAATATTATCAATATTTTTTGATATAGACATATTTTGTTTTAATTTTTCGTGTATCTGAATTAATTCTTTAATTAACAAATCTTTGTCTTTAGATTGATTTTTAAAATTATAATCAGCATTAATCTTTTTAATTTTATTCTTTAAATCTTCAATTTGATTATCTTGGTTTTTATTTTTTTCTAATAAATTTCTTTCTATTTCTTTAATATATTTATCCACTGCAACATTAGATACAGCCTCTATTCTTCTTATTCCAGACGCAACACTAGATTGATTAGTTATTTTAAATTTACTTATTTCCCCTAATTTAACTACATGAGTTCCTCCGCATAATTCTTTTGAAAAGAATGATTCATTTTCTTGACCCATTGTTACTACTCTTACTTCATCGCTATATTTTTCTCCAAACAATGCCATCGCACCTTCTTCAATAGCTTTTTTTTGATCCACAATTTTAATTTCAACAATTCCATTTTTTTGAATTTGATCATTTACAATTTCTTCAATATTCATGAGTTGATCTTTTTCAATTGGATTATTGTGACTAAAATCAAATCTAAGTTTTTCTGAATTTACAAGTGAGCCCTTCTGCGTGACATGCTTTCCCAGTATTTTTCTAAGAGCAGCATGTAATAAATGAGTTGAAGAATGATTATATTTAATAAAATCTCTATTCAATGTATTAATTCTTGCTTTAATAGTATCTTCAATATCACATTCACCACTAATTACTTTACCTTTGTGAAGAAAATAGTTTCCAAATATTTTTGTAGTATTCATAACTTCAAACTTAAAGCTATCATTTTCAAAAAAACCATGATCTCCTACCTGACCACCACTTTCTCCATAAAAAGGTGTTTGATTTAATATTATAATTGCTTCTTGATCTTTTTTAATTTTATCTACTGACTTACTTTCTGATATGATTGAAATTATTTTACAATCAGCTTCCATATCAGAATATCCTAAAAATTCTGTTGGATCTATTTTAGAAGTTATTTCAAACCAAATGCCTTCATCCTGGATGTCTCCTGTACCTTTCCAACTTTGTCTTGCTCTTTCCTTTTGATCTAACATTTTTTGTTCAAATGTTTTTATATCGACTTCAATATTTTTACTTTTCAAATAATCTTGTGTTAAATCTAAGGGAAATCCATAGGTGTCGTATAATTTAAATGCTACTTCTCCATTAAATATATTTGTTGAGTTAGAAATTTCCTCATCTAAAATTTTAATTCCTTTTTCAACAGTTTCCTTGAATTTAGTTTCTTCATTCATTAATGTATTAGTGATCAGATCTTTTGCTCTATCTAACTCAGGATATGAATTTTTAATTCCATCTAAAAAAATAGGAAATAGCTTATGAAATACAGGTTCTTTATTACCTAAAGAATGAGCGTGTCGCATTCCCCTTCTCATTATTCTTCGTAAGACGTATCCTCTACCTTCATTTGAAGGCATTACTCCATCGGCAATTAAAAAAGAGGAGGATTTTAAGTGATCTGCAATTACTCTGTGACTAGGATTTGTTATTGAACTTTCATCACCACATAGTTTTGTTGATTCATTTATAATTGGTTGAAATAAATCTGTTGAATAATTATCATTAGAACCATCTAGAAGAGCTGTCATTCTCTCTAATCCCATTCCAGTATCAATGGAGGGTTTTGGTAGATTTATTCTCTCAGATTTAGATATTTGCTCATATTGCATAAATACTAAATTCCATATTTCTATAAATCTATCACCATCTTCGTTTGGAGAACCTGGAGGGCCTCCTTCGTATTTATCACCGTGATCATAAAATATTTCAGAACATGGACCGCAAGGACCAGTTTCACCCATTGACCAAAAATTATCTGAAGTACTTATTTTAATTATTTTATTTTCAGACAATCCAGCTATTTTTTTCCATAAATCAAAAGCTTCCTGATCATCAGAATAAACAGTTACTAATAGTCTATCTTTATTTATTGCGTATTCTTTAGTAATTAGATTCCATGCTAGTTCTATGGCCAACTCTTTAAAATAATCTCCAAAAGAGAAATTTCCTAACATTTCAAAAAAAGTATGGTGTCTTGTGGTGTATCCTACATTTTCTAAATCATTGTGCTTTCCGCCTGCTCTTACACATTTCTGAGCAGTAGTTGCTCTATTATATTCTCTTATTTCTTTACCTGTAAAAATATTTTTAAATTGTACCATTCCAGAGTTAGCAAACATTAGAGTAGGATCATTATCTGGCACTAAAGAGCTAGAATGAATAACCTCATGCCCATTTTTTTTAAAATAATTGAGAAATGTTGACCTAATCTGATTTGAATTCATGAAAAGGTATTATAACTTGAAAACTCTATTGTCTAAATAAAAAAGCGCCTATTTTGAAATAGGCGCCAAACAAAAATAATATTTACTATTCTTTTATTTCTTCAGCTTCTTTAGCTTCTTTTTCTTTTTCTTTATTCTCTACTTTTCCTTCCATCATAGCTTTTTCAACTATTCCAGCATTTTGTAGAATTTGATTTTCAATTTCTTTAGCTATAGTTGGATTGTCGTTAAGAAAGTTTTTAACGTTTTCTCTACCTTGTCCTATTTTAGTATTTTTGTAAGCAAACCATGATCCAGATTTATCAATAATTTCTGCTTTGACACCTAAATCAACTAATTCACCTAATTTAGATATACCCTCTCCGTACATTATATCAAATTCAACAACTTTGAATGGAGGTGCAACTTTATTTTTAACTATTTTTACTCTAGTTTGATTTCCAATGATTTCATCTTTATCTTTAATTGCCCCAATTCTTCTAATATCCATTCTTACAGAAGAATAAAACTTTAAAGCATTACCGCCTGTAGTTGTCTCAGGACTACCAAACATAACGCCAATTTTCATTCGAAGTTGATTTATAAATACAACTAGAGTGTTTGATTGAGCGATAGAGCTTGTGAGTTTTCTTAAAGCCTGACTCATCAATCTAGCTTGTAAACCAGGTAATGAGTCTCCCATATCGCCTTCTAGTTCAGCTCTTGGGACAAGTGCCGCAACTGAGTCAATAATTAACACATCAATACCCCCAGATTTAATTAAAGAATCAGCAATTTCTAAACCCTGCTCACCTGTATCAGGCTGGGAAATTAATAATTCTTCTAAATTTACACCTAATTTTTTTGCATATGCTGGATCTAGAGCATGCTCTGCATCTATAAATGCACAATTACCGCCTTGTTTTTGTGACTCAGCAACAATATGAGTAGCTAAAGTAGTTTTACCAGAACTTTCAGGTCCATAAATTTCAATAATTCTCCCCTTTGGAACTCCGCCTATACCGAGAGCTATATCAAGCCCTAATGAACCAGTAGATATTGCTTCAATATCTACGTTTGTTTTAGAGCCCAATTTCATTATTGAGCCTTTTCCATAATTTTTCTCTATTAGGCTGACAGCAGCTTCTAGAGATTTACTTCTGTTTTCTTTATCCATTGAATTTTCGTTATTTACTACTTTTAATTTAGCTTGAGACATTACATTTCTCCATTAATTTCCTATGTTTTTATTAAGATTCTTGCAAATCATGTTTACTTGTACACGTTTTGTTCTATTTTTAAAAGTTCTATTTTTGTTCTTTTATAAAAATATAATTAAATTATTGAAAATTATGAATTATTTATAATTAATAAAATTTCAATATTGCTTGAATAAATAAAATCATTTGATAAATCAGCAACGTTTTAAAATTATGACAAAATTACCTAAAAATTATAAACCAACTCAGAAAGAAAAATTCATGAATGCCAAAATGAAAGAATATTTTAGGCAAAAATTAGTAAGTTGGAAGCAAGATTTACTCAAGGAATCATCTCAAACTTTAAATAATCTTCAAAATGAGAATGAAGCAAAACCAGATATAACTGATAGAGCGTCTGAAGAAATAGACAGATCTTTCGAACTTCGAACAAGAGATAGAGAAAGAAAATTAATTAATAAAATTGATGCTGCCCTTCAAAGAATTGAAGATGGATCTTATGGGTATTGTGATGAAACAGGTGATCCAATTAGTATTAAAAGATTAGAAGCAAGACCAGTTGCAACATTGAGTTTAGAAGCTCAAGAAATGCATGAAAAAGCAGAAAAAAGAATTAGTTAATTTTTTTTAAATGTCAGATTTTTATATAGGTGATCTTACACCAGGTACTTTTGTTGTAAATGTCAGCAAAGAAAAAGAATGGGGAATTGGCCAAGTACAATCATGTATTAATAATATCGTTACAATTAATTTTGAAAATGTTGGAAAAAAAACTATTAACCCTAGAGAAGTTGAATTAAAAATAATTAATATAAATGCAACTAATTGATCAGTATTTAAGAAAAGTAAATTATCTAAGAGTATCTGTTACAGATAGATGTGATCTGAGATGTGTTTATTGTATGAAAGAAAAAATGCAATTTCTCCCACGAAAAGACATACTCACTTTAGAAGAAATTGAAAGATTATGTGACAACTTTATAGAACTCGGAGTTGAAAAAATTAGATTAACTGGGGGTGAGCCTTTGGTAAGAAATGATATTATAAAATTAATTGAAAAACTTAATACCAAAAAAGAAAAAACAAATCTAAAGGAAATAACACTGACAACAAATGGTACATTATTAAAAAAATATGCCAAACTACTAAAGCGAAATGGTATTAATAGGATTAATGTTTCTCTAGATACAATTAATCCTAAAAAATATAATAAAATAACAAGATTTGGAAATATTGAAAAAGTTTTTGATGGAATTAATGAAGCACTTGATAACAAGATAAAAATTAAAATTAATACTGTAGTAATTAAAGATTTTAATGAAAATGAAATTGAAGAATTAATAAATTGGACTAGTAATAAAAAAATTGATCTTACATTTATCGAAGTAATGCCAATGGAAGAAACAGATATATCAAGAGAATATCAGTTTATCTCATTATCTGATACTTTTTCAAAACTAGACAAAATATATAAATTTTCTAAAATTGATTATAGTACTGGAGGTCCAGCAAGATTTTATACTAGTGATTTAGTTTCTAATAAAATTGGGTTTATAAGTCCTTTAACAAATAATTTTTGTGCCTCTTGCAATAGAGTAAGAATATCAAGCACTGGTAAACTTTTCATGTGCCTTGGTCAGAATGACTTTGTTGATTTTAGAGAAATAATGAGAAAAGATTATAGTGATGATTATATAAAAGAAAAAATTAAGTTTGCTCTTAATATTAAACCAAAACAACATGATTTTATGATTGGAGAAAAAATTAATAAATATATGAAAAGACATATGAATGTAACAGGTGGATAATGAAATTTCATTTTTTATCATCAAACAATCCTGAGGCAAAAAATACAGAAAAAAAACTAACAGAATTATTTGGACAAAATTCTGTGGAAGATGCCGACTACATTATTCCAATTGGAGGCGACGGATTACTTTTAAAATCACTTCATAATTTTAATAAACTAAACAAACCATTTTTTGGAATAAACTTTGGTTCGATTGGGTTTTTAATGAATAATCTTAGTAATGAAAATTTAAATGACATGATTATCAATGCTAAAAAATCTACTTTTAAACCATTAAAAATGACTGCACAAAGTGTTAATAATGAAATCTTTGAGGCATATGCATATAATGAAGTTTCTCTTATGAGGCAGACTCATTTGGCATCAAAAATTAAAATCAAAATAAATGAGAAAGTAAAAATGGAAGAATTGATATGTGATGGGGTTTTGTTATCTACATCAGCTGGAAGTACAGCTTATAATCTATCCGCACATGGTAGCATTCTACCTTTAGACTCAAATATACTTGCGTTAACTCCAATTAGTGCCTTTAGACCAAGGAGATGGAGAGGTGCTCTGTTATCTGAAATTAGTAAAATTGATCTTGAAGTACTAAATAATGATGAACGCTCATCTAGCGTAACAGCAGACAATGTTGAATTTAGAGATATTAGTAAAGTGAATATTGTTTCTTCAGATGAAAATAAATGCACTGTATTATTCGATAGTAAGCACTCTATTGAAGATAAAATTTTGAATGAGCAATTTAATTATTAAGATCAAATTTTTTTAAAAATACAAATCTTGTTACCATCTAAATCCCTTAAATATGCATAATAATCTTTACCATGTCTGGGGCCAGGTATTCCTTCATCTTTTGCTCCAAGACTAATTCCAATTTTATAAAATTCATTAACAGTTTTTTTAGAATTAGCTTTAAAAGTAATCATTGTACCATTTCCTATGGTTGCTTTTTTTTTGTTATGAGGTCTAATCAAGTATAATTCTATTTTTGTAGGTGTTTCTTTTTTTGCATAACCAAAATAACGATGATGAGATAATACTTTTTTAATTTTTAGAGGTTTTAAAATTTTACTATAAAATGCAGATGATTTTTTTAAATTATTTGTTCCAATAGTAATAAAAGCAAACATAATTTAATGATTGGTAGCCTCGGCCGGACTTGAACCGGCACTCCCAAAAGGGCAAGGATTTTAAGTCCTTTGTGTCTACCATTCCACCACGAGGCCTATTTCTGGATTAATATCAAACTATAGAACTTTTTCCACCATTTAATTCAATCATCTTAGTTATATCATCAACTATTGGTTGAATAGATGTCATCTCCCATGATGAAACAACTATGTTAACACCGCCTGTTTTAGCTGCAAGATTAAAATAGGGGTAACTTCCGATTGAAGCATTTGTATAATTGTTTTGAATATTTTTTAAATTTTTTGCAATTTTACTTTCGTATAAATTAGTATTAATTGTTGTAACAAGTTTTGGCTTACCTTTTTTAATTTTTTTCATTAATTCCTCCAACATAACTTGCATTATTTCTGGCACACCAGGTAAAACATAAATATTTTTTACAATAAATCCTGGTGCAGCGGTCATTGGATTTAAAATAAGCTCTGAACCAAATGGCATTTTGGCCATTCTTTGCCTGCTTTCATTAAATTCACCTTTTGGATAATAATTTTCAAGAATCTCAAAAGCCATTTTATTTGTTTCATATTGTAAATTAAAGGCTTCAGATATACTTTCTGAAGTTATATCATCATGAGTTGGCCCAATTCCTCCAGTAGTAAAAACATAAGAATATTTTGAGCTATATTTTAGAACGTTTTCTATTATAATTTTTTTATCATCCTGGATAACAATGACTTCTTCTAACTTAATACCAGCTTCTAATAATTTTTTTGCAATATAATTTGAGTTGGTATCTTGGGTTCTACCAGAAAGTATTTCATCACCAATAACGATAACTCCTGCAGTAAAAGAACTCATATGATTAATTGATATTTTCTATATATTATTTATTAATCGTAAGTAATTATTTTTTAAATGAGAAACAACAATATCCCAATACATACAAAAAAAGATTTTGAGGGCATGAGGGAAGCTGGCTCTTTAGCAGCTGATGTTTTAGATTCTTTAAATGAAAAGATTGTTCCAGGAATAAGTACTCAAGAAATAAATGAGATATGTCATAATCAAATTATTCAAAACAAAGCAATACCGGCACCTTTAAATTATAAAGGTTTTCCAAAATCTGTTTGTACATCTGTTAATCATGTTGTGTGTCATGGAATTCCCTCTGAAAGAAAAATTCTATCTGATGGAGATATAGTAAATGTAGATGTAACAGTTATTTTAAATGGTTGGCATGGTGATAGTTCAAGAATGTTTGTTGCAGGCAAGACAAATAAAAAAAATTATGAATTTTTGAAAATAACTTATGAATCTTTATTAATTGGTATTAGTGAAGCTAAACCTGGTAAGCATATTGGTGATATAGGAAATAAAATTCAGAAACTTGCAGAAGGAAAAGGTTATTCTGTAGTAAGAGATTTTTGTGGTCATGGAATTGGAAAAGAATTTCATACTCCGCCTAGTGTTTTACACTTTGGAGAACCAGGTGAGGGACCAATGTTAGAACCTGGAATGTTTTTAACAATTGAACCAATGATTAATTTAGGTGGATGGCAAACAAAAATACTAAATGATGGATGGACAGCTGTAACAAAAGATAAATCTTTATCTGCTCAATTCGAGCATACAATTGGAATAACAGATGAAGGAAATGAAATATTTACATTATCTAAAAATAATACAGCTTTTCCAATAAAGGATGTATAAGTAGAAAAAATGATACCTAGATATAATAGACCTAAAATTGAAAAGATTTGGTCATTAGAAAATAAATTTACAATTTGGACAGAGATTGAGTGTTTGATTGCAGAAAAACAAGCAATGCTCGGCGTTATTCCAAAAAAAGCAGCAAAAGAAATAAGAAATAAAGCAAAATTTAATATTAAAGAAATAGAAAAAATTGAAAAAGAAACAAAACATGATGTTGTTGCTTATATTAACAATGTAAGCAAATATATTGGCGACTCATCAAAATATTTTCATTTTGGTGTAACATCAAGTGATATTATTGATACTTCATTTTCTGTACAACTTAAGCAAACCTCTGAAATAATAAGAAAAAGCTTAATAGAATGTATTAAAAGTTTAAAAATCAAATCTAAAAAATATAAAGACACATTAATGATTGGAAGAAGTCATGGTATACATGCTGAACCTATTACTTTTGGATTAAAATTATCTTCCTTTTATTTTGAGTTTAAAAGAAATTTAGAAAGACTTGATCAGGCGATCAACGAAATATCTGTTTGTGCTATTTCTGGACCTGTTGGAACATTTAATTCTATAGACCCACGAGTTCAAGATTATGTAGCAAAAAAACTTAAACTAAATTCTGAAGATGTATCAACTCAAGTAATTCCAAGAGATAGGCATGCGTTTTTTTTCTCAGTACTAGGAATTTTAGCATCATCTATTGAGAGGTTTGCAGTGGAAATTCGAAATTTACAAAAAACAGAGGTATTAGAAGTTGAAGAAAGTTTTTCTTCTAAGCAAAAGGGTTCTTCTGCTATGCCTCACAAACGTAACCCAGTATTAAGTGAGAACTTAACAGGTATCGCACGTTATATTAGAAGTGGTGTAATACCTTCACTAGAAAATGTTGTACTTTGGCACGAGAGAGATATTAGTCATTCTAGTGTTGAAAGAATTACGACACCAGATATTACAATTGCAACTGATTTTGCACTGAGTCGTTTAAATGGCATTATAAAGAATTTAAAAGTCTATCCAAAAAATATGTTAAAAAATTTGAATATGCTTGGAGGTTTACATAGAACTCACAATATTATGTTAAAACTAATTGAAAAAGGATTGAAAAGACAACAAGCCTATAAAATTGTTCAAGAAAGTGCCATGGAAACATGGAATAATAATAAGAATTTTTCTCAAGTTTTACAAAAAAATAAAGAATTAAACAAAAAATTAAATTCAAAAGAAATCGAAAAAATCATTAAAGATGATAACGATCTAAAGAAAATAGATTGGATTTTTAAAAATAAAATTAAATAGTCTTTATTTTTTTTAATATCTGAACTATTTTATAGGTATGCCAATGACTTTTGAACAAATTGAACAATTTATTAAAGAAGCTATACCAGATGCAACTGTTGAAATTGAAGATCTTAAAGGAGATGGCGATCATTACAGTGCTACAGTGACGTCAAAATCCTTTTCTGGAAAAACAAGAATAGAACAACATAAGATGGTTTATGATGCTTTTAATGGTAAAATGGGTAGTGATTTGCACGCACTTAAGCTAAAAACTGTATCGGAGTAATAATGAATAATAACGACCATGTATCTCAAAATATAGAAAATGAAATTAACTCAAATGATGTAATGCTTTTCATGAAGGGCACCCCTGTATTTCCAATGTGTGGATTTTCTGCAAGAGTAGTTGAAATATTAAATAAAGTAGGTGTTAAATTTGGAAGTGTGAATGTGTTAGAGAGTGACGAAATGAGAGAAGGTATTAAAACATATTCTAATTGGCCAACCATACCACAACTTTATGTTAAAAAAGAATTTATAGGTGGTTGTGACATTATAACTGAAATGTTTGAAAGTGGTGAATTACTAGAATTATTCAATACAAATGGAATAGACGTAAACCCGTCCTAGATTGTTAAATAATAAATTTTCTAAAGGTGTAATATTTTCCTGTGTTGCATCAATTTTTTGGGGACTTCCACAACCCCTTTTTTTTAATGAATTAAATCACGTTGAGACTATTGAAGTTGTAGCTCACAGAGGTTTCTGGTCATTTATTTTTTTATTATTATTATTAATTTTAATTTCAAACATAAGTGATTTTATTGAAATATTTAAATCTAGAAAAAGAATTTTTATTTTAACAATTACAGCTTTTCTTATTGCAGGTAACTGGGCAGGTTTTATTTATTCTGTAGGACAAGAAAGAGTTCAGGATGCATCAATGGGTTACTTTATTACTCCAATGATAAGTATTGTTCTTGGTTATTTTTTTTTAAATGAGAAAATAACTAAGCCTAAATTTGCATCTGTATGTTTTATGTTATCAGGTATATTATTCTTATTTATTAATTTAAATCAATTTCCATTCCTAATAATTTGGATTGGAACTTCATGGGCAATATATGGATTATTAAGAAAACAAGTTAATGTTAACCCCCCAATTGGCTTACTATATGAGACTTTCATAATATCTTTAATATCTACCCCCTACTTAGTTTATTTATTTTGGCAAAATGAAAATAGTATCTTTAGTATTGATTTGAAGACATCATTATTTTTAATTCTAACAGGAGCTGTAACAATTTTTCCATTATTATTTTTTAATTTGGGCTTAAAATTTATTCAATTAGGTCTAGCTGGAGTCTTATTTTACTTAGCACCAACATTTCATTTTATAACTTCAGTATTTATTCTTAATGAAGAAATTTTACAAATTAAGTTAATATCATTTATAATTATTTGGATAGGAATAATAATTTATATTTATGATAGTTATAAAAAAGAAATTATCTTGAATAATACTCAATAACTAAATTAGGTTCCATAGTTACAGGATAAGGAACATCATGAATTAGAGGCGCTCTTAAAAAACGACCTTTCAACTCTTTTACATCAACTTCTAAGTATTCTGGAATTTCTCTTTCTTGAGAACTAACTGATTCTACAATTAAGTTAATTTCTTTACTTTTATCTCTTATTGAGATTTCATCTCCGTCGCTAACACTATAAGATGGGATGTTCACTCTTTTTCCATTGACCTTTACATGACCATGATTAACTAGCTGTCTTGCAGAAAAAATTGTAGGTACAAATTTCATTCTATAAACTGTAGCATCTAATCTTCTTTCTAAAAGTTCAATTAAAATCTGACTTGTATCACCTTTAATATTAGAAGCTTTTTTGAAAATATTCCTAAATTGTCTTTCAGTTAAATCACCGTAATAAAATTTAAGTTTTTGCTTAGCAAATAACTGATTTCCATAATCTGATAGTTTCTTTCTTTGTCCCTGTACACCATGCTGACCAGGCTTTGAGTTTCTTCTATTGAAGGGGCTTTTAGGTCTACCCCACAAGTTAACACCTAACCTTCTATCAATTTTGTATCTAGCGTTATGTCTTTTTGTCATTATTATGAGGGCTATATAGTGATTTAAAGTACTATGTCAAATTTAATATACTCAATTTTTGGCTTATTTATTCAGTTTTTTAGTAATTCCCCATAAAGTCTGCAATTCTTTCTTTGTGAGAGGAATTTTTGTGTAAATACTATAAATATTATTTTTCATACTTTCTTTTTTTTCACTTGGAATAAAGAAATTTTTATTTTCAAGTTTCTCAATCAAATAATTTAAGTATTTAGATAATTGATATTTAATAATATTATCTTTTTCAATTGAAGCTGAATTAGTTATTTTAAAATCATTCAATTCGAATAATTTATAACATAGAATAGTAACTGCATGAGAAAGGTTTAATGAATTACTTTTACTACTTGTTTTAATTGTAAAAATAATATCAGATAATCTTAAATCCTCATTTGAAAGTCCTGAATTTTCAGGGCCAAAAAGTATTGCTGTTTTTTTATTAACAATAATTTTTCTTTTAATGAATTTAAAATCGTTAGTTGAATTTTTTTCCAAATATCTTCTTCTATTCGTTGTGGCCACAACATAAGAAAAGTTAGAAAGTGCAATTTCTAAATCATCATAAACTTTTATATTCTTAATGATTTTCATTGCTTTTTTTGCTGCATTTATTGATTTATTATTTAACCAATTATCTCTTGGCGAAACAACAATTAGATCTTTTAGACCAAAGTTGTGCATTACACGAGCAACCATTCCAATATTTTCAGGAAGTTGGGGTCTAACTAAAATTATGCTTGGATTTTTTGGAGTCAATTTTTATTCTTAAAATCATTTAATAGCTTAAAAGTAATGCTGTCAAAAATAGCGCTATAAGATGCATCAATAATATTTGGAGATACGCCAATAGTTGTCCAATGTGTATTTGTGGAATCAGATGATTCAATTAAAACTCTTGTAATAGCGCCAGTACCTTTTTCTGATGAAAGAATCATAACTTTGTAATCAGTTAACTTTAAATCTTTAAGATCAGGATAATAATCAATTAGGGCTTTTCTTAATGCACTATCAATAGCATTTACTGGGCCATTTCCAGTACCCACTGTCATCATATTTGAATCTTTAACTTTTAAAAATACTGTAGCCTCTGCTTCAGTAACAATTTCACCTTTAGCGTTCCATCTTCTTTCATCTGTGACTCTAAATTTTTCTAAATTATAAAAATCCTCAAAATGACCAAGGTGACGTCTTACTAATAATTCAAAACTAGCTAAAGCAGTATCAAATGAATATCCTTCAGATTCTTTTTCTTTGATAATCTCTAAGATATTGTTAATTTCATTTTTAGGTAGATCAATATTAATCTTATTTAATTGATTTAATATATTCGATCTTCCTGCTTGATTAGAAATTACTACGTTTCTAGAATTTCCAACTATTTCTGGCTCAATATGTTCATAAGTTGATGAGTTTTTTTCTATTGCAGATGCATGCAATCCGCCTTTGTGAGAGAAAGCATGATCTCCAACATAAGGAGCATTTTTTCTTGAAGGCATGTTAAGAATATCATTTAATGTTCTAGAAATGTGAATTAAATTTTTTAATTTATCTTTTGAAATGTTTGTTTTATATTTTGTTTTTAAAACCAAAGATGGAATTAAGGAAATTAAATTAGTATTTCCACATCTTTCTCCTAAACCGTTAATCGTTCCCTGTATCTGTCTTGCTCCAGCATTAATAGCTGCTAATGCATTTGCAACTGCATTATCAGTATCATTGTGAGCATGTATACCAACATTTTGACCTGGTATAACTTTTACTACTTCCGAAACAATATTGTAAATTTCATCTGGAAGAGTTCCCCCATTTGTATCACAAAGAACAACCCATCTTGCACCAGCCTCATACGCTGCTTTAATACAATTCAATGCAAACTCTTTATTTTCTTTAAAGCCATCAAAAAAATGTTCTGCATCAAAAATTGACTCTTTGTTTTTATTTTTAATTGATTGAATACTATCACTGATCATTTTTAAATTTTCATCTTCAGATATTTCTAAAGCATTTTTTACGTGAAATGATGATGATTTACCTACAATACAAACACAACTTGCACTTGAATTAATAAGTGCATTTAATCCTGGATCGTTATCTGCACTTCTCCCTGGTCTTCTTGTCATACCAAAGGCAGTTAATTTACTTTTTGAAAATTTTGTATTTCTTGAAAAAAAATCATTATCAGTAGGATTTGCTCCCGGCCATCCACCTTCAATGTAATCTATTCCTAAATCATCAAGATGTTGAGATATATTCATTTTGTCACTAACAGAAAAATTAACTCCTGTTGTTTGCTGACCATCTCTAAGTGTGGTATCAAATAAATATACTTTATCTTCCATAATTACTAGATCGCTAATAGAGTATAAATTAAAATTTACTAGATTTTTCCAAGTTTTTGCAAGATTTCGTCTCTATCAAATAATGGTAGTAGATATTTTAATTCGGGTCCATGAGATTTTCCTGTCAAAATCAACCTCAAAGGCATAAATAAATCTTTTCCTTTAAGCCCAGTTTTTTTGTTAATTTTTGATGTCCAATGATCCCATGTTGTTTCATCAAAAGGATCCTCGGGTAATTCATCAACTGCCGTATTAATAAAATTATCATCAATATTTAAATCTTTAGCATTATTTATTTTTGTAATTACTTCTTCCCATTCTTTAGCTTGTTTAATAAATGAAATATTATTTTTAATAAAACGCCAAAAACTCTCTTTTTGAAAATTTGATTTTATATTTTTTAACTTATGACTAATCTCATTATAACTAAATAATTTAATGGTATTTTCATTAAGATTTCTTAAGGATTCAATTGAAAATTTAGCAGAAGATCTAGATAAGCTTTGAATATCAAATTTTTTTACTATTTCATTTAAATCTTTGATTGGATCAATATTACTGCTCGAACCAATAAAAAGAAAATAATTAAGTAACGATATATTTTCATATCCTTCGTCTCTAAAATTTTCAATTGAAAGACTTCCAAGTCTTTTGCTAAAACCCTTACCAGTTTCATCAACTAAGAATGGATGATGAGCAAATGATGGAATAGAAGATTCAAGAGCCTTAAAAATTTGAATATGATAGGCAGTATTAGCTATGTGATCCTCCCCTCTAATAATATGTGTAATTTTTTCTTCAATATCATCAATGACTGAAGGTAAATGGTATAACAATGTTCCATCAGCTCTAATTAAAACAGGATCACTCAAATTTTTTGCATCAAATGAAACATCTCCTTTAATAATATCTTTCCAACTAATATTTTCATGATCTAATTTGAATCTCCAATGGGGTTGGATTCCTGATTCTATTTTTTTTTCTACCTCTTCATCACTTAGATTTAATGATGATCTATCATAAATAGGTGGTTTCCCAGATGATAACAAAGATTTTTTCTTTAAAGCTAATTCCTCTTCTGTTTCAAAACATGGATAAAGTCTTTTCTTTTGTTTTAGAATTTGGATTTTCTCATTGTAAATATGTTGTCTAGAGGACTGATTAAAAGTGTAACTCCAATTTAATCCAAGCCATTTAAGATCATCTTTGATACTTGTCTCAAATTCTTTAGAACTCCTATTGGCATCAGTATCATCAATTCTTAATACAAACTCACCTTGATTTTTTTGACAAAAAATCCAATTCAAAATTGCTGATCTAGCATTACCGATATGTATTTTTCCTGTAGGGCTAGGAGCGAACCTACACTTCATATTATTCTTTAGGAATTTCGCAAACGGGAATAGGCTTCATCTTATGAAGATTTGGCCTTCTAATTTCTTCGTATCTACTGTAATATTCACTAGACTTATTATCCATTGCTTCTTCTAATTGCTTATATGAAAGACCAAGCTGGCTTTCATCATTTCTACTATCATCCCATAAACCATCTGTCGGTGCTGCGCTAATAATATCTTTTATAACCCCAATTTCTTCGGCTAATTCCCACACCTCGGTTTTAGTACAATCTGCTATTGGTGATATATCTACGCCTCCATCACCATATTTTGTATAAAATCCAACACCAAAATCTTCAACTTTATTTCCAGTACCAACAACTATACCATTATTACTTTGAGCTATTTGGTATAGAGTTACCATTCTTAATCTAGATCTTGAATTTGCAAAAGCTAACTCACTATCAAAATTTTGCATCGTATTTTGAAATGTTTTAAAAACATTATCTAGCTCGATTATTTTTGTTTCTACATTTGGGTAATTTTGCTCTAAAAATTCTAAATGTCTTAAACTTAAATCATGTTGTGATGAATTTTGCTTAATAGGCATTGAAACAGCTATAGTTTTTAAACCAGTTTGAGCACATAAGATGCTAGTAAGAGCTGAGTCAACTCCTCCTGACACCCCTATTACTAGTGTAGTTGGATTATTATTTATAGATTTAGCGTAATCTTTAATCCAATTGGTAATATATACAATTTTATCTTTTGAATTCATAAGTAATATATAAATATAAATTTATAAATTTGAAGATTGCTTTGAGAGTAATTTTTCTTCTTTTAAAAAATCTGATAATAAAAAAGCCAATTCTAGAGACTGCGAGGCATTTAGTCTCGGATCACAATATGTGTGATATCTATTTTTTAAATCTTCATCTGTTATTTCTTGAAGACCTCCCATACATTCTGTAACATCTTGGCCAGTCATTTCTAAATGGACGCCGCCTGGATATGTTCCTTCGCTTCTGTGAATTTGAAAAAATTGCTGAATTTCAGAAATTATATCTTTTAATGGTCTAGTTTTAAAACCCGTGTTAGATTTGATAGTATTTCCATGCATGGGGTCACAAGTCCAAACAACATTTTTACCAGCTGAATTAACTGATCTAATTATTTTTGGAAGTATTCCACTAACTTTTTCATGACCCATTCTACATATCAGCGTTATTTTTCCAGCTTCATTATTTGGATTCAACACATCTAATATCTTTAATAGTTCTTCTGTCTTTGTGCTTGGACCCACTTTAATACCTATAGGGTTCTCAATACCTCTTAAAAATTCAATATGTGCTCCATCAATTTGTCGTGTTCTGTCACCTACCCACAACATGTGAGCTGAAACATCGTACCACTTACCAGAAGTACTATCTATTCTTGTTAATGCTTCCTCATATTGAAGAAGTAAAGCTTCATGACTTGTAAAGAAGTCTGTTTCATTTAATTGTCTTACACTGTTTCCATTTATTCCACATGCCTCCATAAAAGATAAGCATTCGTCAATTCTAGAAGATATCTCTCTAAATTTAGCAGCATTCTCACCTTTAACAAAATTTAGGTTCCATTGATGTATTTTATTTAAATTGGCAAAACCGCCCTGAGAAAAAGCTCTTAAAAGATTAAGTGTAGATGCAGACTGATTGTAGGCCTGAATTAATCTATCTGGATTAGGATCTCTGTCTTTTTGATTGAAGTCTATGCCATTAATTATATCGCCTTTATAAGACTCAAGTTCTAAATCATTAATAACTTCTGTGGCAGATGATCTTGGCTTTGCAAACTGTCCAGCAATTCTTCCTACTTTAACAATTGGACAAGAAGCGCCAAACGTTAATACAACAGCCATTTGTAAAATAACTTTAAATGTATCTCTAATATTATCTGGATGAAAATCTGCAAAACTTTCTGCACAATCTCCACCTTGTAATAAAAAGGCATTCCCGTTTGAAACTTCTCCAAGTTTCTTTTTTAATAGTCTCGCTTCTCCAGCAAAAACTAAAGGTGGATATTTGGAAATTTCATTTAGAGTTTTATTTAGATGATCTTCATTCTGATAGTTAGGCATATGAAGAGCATTTTTATTTCTCCAACTATTTGGTGACCATTTATCGCTCATAATTTAAAAGGCTCATAAACCCTAATATATCTTGAAACAAGGGTTATTATTTAGATCTTTTATTTCTTAGAATTTTTAAGGCTGATCTTTCAATAGCAAGTGAATTTTTGGGAATATTTTTAGTGATAACACTACCTGCGCCAATTCTAGATTTAGACTCAATTACAACTGGAGCAATGAGTGATGTGTTTGAACCTATAAATACATTATCTTTTATTATCGTTTTGTGTTTTTTCTTTCCATCATAGTTACAAGTTATTGTGCCAGCACCTATATTTACATTATTTCCTATTTCTGAATCTCCAACATATGAAAGATGAGCAATAGAAACATTATTTCCAATTTTAGAATTTTTTATTTCAACAAAGTTACCAATCTTTGATTTTTTTCCGATTTTTGTTTTTGGTCTTAATCTAGCACTTGGACCAATTTGTGAATTTTCATCTATTGTAACCTCTTCTAAGTATGAATTACTTTTAATTATTGAGCCTTTTTTTATAATTGTTTTTTCCTTTATTGTAACATTGCTTTCAATTGTAACATTAGGTTCAATTTTGGTGTCATAGCTTAAATAACAAGTATTAGGTTTTAAAAAATTGACTCCATTTTTTATAAAATTTTTTACGTATTTTTTTTGCAAGATATTTTGTACAACATTAAAATCATCCAATGTATTTATGCCCAACATTGTTTCTTTGTTGCACTCAATATAATTGATAGGAATATTTTTTTTTGAAAAAATTTTACATATATCAGGAAGATATCTTTCTTTTTTAATTTTATTTTCTTTAATATTTTTTAAATTATCAAATAATAATTTAGTATTTGCTATCAAAATACCAGAATTACATAAATTGATTTTTTTTTGTTCAGGTTTTAAATTGATTTGCTCAATTATTTCTTCAACGTAGTTGTTATTTAATAATAACCTACCATAACCATGTGGCTCTGAAGTATTAAATGCAATTAATGAAGCTTTCGCTTTACTTTTTTTAAATTTACTTACTAGTTTTCTTATATCTTTAATTTCAACTAAAGGTGTATCACCAAATAAAATTAAAATATTTTTTGATTTAACATATTTTTTAACTTGCTCAATTGCATCAGCGGTTCCTTTTTGTTTTTTTTGAACAACTAACTTTGAAGTATTTAATATTAATTTTAATTCTTCTTTATTTTTTTCATTAGATACAACTAATATATTTTTACCAGATATTTTTTTTGCAATATTAAAAATATGTGAAACAATTGGTAACCCGCATAATGGATAAAAAAGCTTTGATTTACTTGCTTTAAATCTCGTACTATTGCCTGCAGCAAGTATAACAGTTGTAATATCAGACATTAAGTTAGAAATTTCTTAAAATTTCGTTTCCAACATTAATTATTTCTTTTGAAGCATCTGATGTAACACTTATATCTACGACACCCCTTCCAACTGAGAATGTTTCTGCAAATAATACTTTGCTAGACAGTCGGGAGCGAGCAATTTTAGCACCAGCATATCTTAAACGCAAAATCATTGCGTCAGTTAATTTTGCTCTCGGCATCACTCTATTAAGAATAATTATTGGATTTTTTCTTTCTTGTTTTGCAATTTTTAAAAAAGGAAGTGTAGCCATTAAGTCTACTGGACTTGGTTGTACTGGAACAAATACCCTATCAGAAGCTTTTACAACCTGCATTGTTTCAAAAGTTATAGATGGAGGGCTATCAATTATTATAAAGTCGTACTTTCTTTTTATGGCTTTAATTTCGTCTATTAAATTCCTTATATCAAAATTTAATTGAGTTATTCCAATATCATCTTCACCATAATAAGATTTTCTTGCTTCAAGCCAATATGATAGACTTTTTTGTGCATCAGCATCTATAACAGCTACTTTGTAACCACTATTGCTCCACAAAACTGATAAATTTGCTGAAAGAGTCGATTTACCTGAACCACCTTTTTGATTCGAAAATGCTATAACTTTTCCCATATACAAGTATTGATAATAACTATTTTAAAGATAGATGGAAACATTTTATAAAAAAATATGAAAAAAAATAAGTTAGATATTGCAAAAAATTTATTAAGCAGTGGAGAACTTGTAATATTTCCCACAGAAACAGTATTTGGTCTTGGAGCAGATGCAACAAATGATGAGGCTGTAAAATCTATTTTTAAAGTAAAAAAAAGACCACGAAGTAATCCAATTATCTGTCACTTTAAAAGTATTAAACAAATAGAAAAATATTTTATTTTAAATAAATTTGAAAAAAAATTAGGTTCAAAATTCTGGCCTGGTCCTTTGACAATAATATTAAAAAAAAAGAAAAATTCTAAAATATCAAAATTTGTCTCTAACAACTCAACTTTAGTTGGCTGCAGAATTCCCGGTAATAAGTTGGCTAAAAAATTAATTACTTTATTTGACCTACCTATTGCAGCCCCTAGCGCTAATCTGTCAGAAAGAACTTCAGTAACCAATATTATGGATATCGATCCTATTCTAGTAAAAAAAATATTTGTTTTAAAAGATAAACAGTCCTCTCATGGACTAGAGTCCACAGTTGTTAGAATTGATACCAATAATGAAATTGAAGTATTAAGATATGGCAGCATAACTGTTGAAGAGCTAAATAAATATGCAAAAGTAAAAATTAAAAAGAAATCATCTATTTCTCCTGGTAATTTAAAAAAACATTACTCAACTTTAAAGCCAATAAGAATGAATGCTAAGAGAATACTAAAAAATGAAGGTTTATTAAATTTTGGCAATAATAAATTAAAGTCTAAAATAATTAATTTAAATTTGAGTAATAAAAAAAATTTAAATGAAGCAGCAAAAAATTTTTATCATTATCTTCATAAATTAGATCAAAGTAGATGCAAAAAAATTGCTGTAGTAGAAATACCTGATAAAGGGCTTGGCAAAACTATAAATGACAGATTAAGAAGAGCAATTAAGTAATTACAATCTATTTAAATAATCCATTAACCTATAATAAATAATGGCTGAAGAATACAATGGTCTTCTAAACATGTTGCCACCTGGAATTTTAAAATGATTAATTTGCTCAAACATATCAAAATTATTTGATTTATTTAAAATTTTTTCAGCTACCATTTTTCCTCCCATAATACTCATAGCTAACCCATGCCCAGAGTAAGCATGAGCATAATATAACTTTTGATTCATTATAGTTCCAAAAATAGGTAATCTATTAATTGATATTGCCAAGGTACCTCCCCAAGAAAATTCAATTTTAAATTTTTTTAATTCAGGAAAAACTTTATACATTCGTTTAGAGACAAAACTCTTTGCATCTTTTACAAAATGAGATGTAATTGTTTCAGGTCCTCCAAAAAGAAGTCTGTAGTCTTCTGAAAATCTATAATAATCAATCATAAATCTAGAATCTATTACGCCACAATTTCTTTTGATTAATTTACTTGCCAGATCTTTTCCGAGAGGTTCAGTTGCAATAATATAATTATTTATAGGCATAAAATAATTTCTTTTTGATCCCAAAAGATTGTCAAGATAACCATTGCAGCCAATAATTACTTTCTTTGCTTTAATAATATTTTTTCCAGAGTGAATTATAACTTCTTTTTGATTATCAACAATTTTATCAGCCGGAGAATTTTCATATATATTTATACCATTTGCTAAACACTGTTCTGCTAAACCATATGTCAGTTTTAATGGGTTTAAATGATAAGAATCCTTTAAAAGCATTCCAGAAAAATATCTGTCACTATTAACTTCATCTCTTATTGAATTTTGATCAAAGTATTCATAGTTATTATAATTATAATTCTTCTGCATATGCTCAATTTCATCTTGAAAATATTTATAATCTTTTTTTGTGTTGCCTACATGAAGAACGCCTTGTCTAAGCGCACAGTCAATTTTGTATTTTTCAATTAAATTAACTACATTTGAAACAGCTTCTAATCCAACTTTCCAAAAAAATTTTGCTTTTTCAATACCAAATTTTTTTTCTAAGTAGAATTGATCTTTTCTCATTCCAATTCCTAGTTGACCGCCATTCCTACCAGAAGCACCAGATCCAACTTTATTTGCTTCCAAAATCGTTATTGATAAACCTTGATTAGATAAATTTAATGCTGAAGAAATACCTGTTAATCCACCTCCAATAATACATACATCAGTTGAAATATTTTCATTTAATTTAATTTGATTAGGAAAATTAGGTGCTGAAAATTTATAAAAACTCTCTTTTTCATTATCATGTTGATTAAAGGTTCTTTTTTTTGTAGTAAACATTAACTTATCTTTAATGGTTTAATAATAATTAGTAAACAAACAGTCTCAATATGATTGAAAAATTTCAAAATTGGTTTCATGAAAACTCTATTACAGAAGTTGAATGTTTAGTTCCAGATCTTGGAGGTATAGCAAGGGGAAAAATTTTACCAACTAATAAATTTTTAAAAGGACTTGAAGATGAAAGTCACAGATTACCACAGTCAACTTTTATTCAAACGATATCAGGAGATTATGCAACTGAAGACTCTGCCGGTGCTTTACCAAGAAGTGTTTACAATCCAACTGACATTGATGTAATTTTAAAACCAGATTTTGATACAATGAGAGTAGTGCCATGGTACGACGACCCTACTGCACAAATTATCTGCGATGCAATAAATCTTAACGGAGATGATGTTATAAATTCTAGTAGGAATGCTCTTAAAAATATTCTTAAACTTTATAAAAAAGATAAATTAATTCCAATTATTTCACCAGAATTAGAATTTTATTTAGTAAAACCTAATGCTGACTCAGATTATCCCCTTGAAGTTCCAGTGGGTCAATCAGGCAGACAGGAAACAGGTAAGCAAGCCTTAGGAATAGATGCTGTTAACGAATTTGATCATCTTTTTGAAGATGTATATAATTATTGTGAAGCACAAAATATTGAAATTGATACTATTAACCATGAATCTGGTTCAGCTCAGATGGAAATTAATTTTCAGCATGGTGATCCTTTAGATCTAGCAGACCAGGTATTTTTATTTAAACGAACTCTAAGACAGTCGGCGTTGAAACATAAACTTCATGCAACATTTATGGCAAAACCTATGGAGAACCAACCTGGTAGTGCGATGCACATACATCAATCGATATATAATGAAAAAAATAAAAATATTTTTTTTAATCAATCAACTAAAATTTCAAAAAAAATGAAAAATTATTTAGGCGGTTTGGAAAAATATACTCCATTATTAATGCCAATATACGCACCAAATATAAATTCATTTAGAAGATTGTTTGCAACTTGGGGCGCTCCTAAAAATGTTAAATGGGGAATAGGTAATAGAAGTTGTGGTTTTAGAATTCCATCAATTGAGGAAAGGAGTATACGTATTGAAAATCGAATTCCTGGATCTGATACAAATCCATATCTAGTTTTTGCTGCTAATTTAGCGTCAGGATATTTAGGAATGAAAAACAATTTAAAACCAAATCCAGAAACCAAAGATAGTGCATTTAAAGATAAAAATTCTAATCTGCCTAAAAATATGGATGAATCATTAACTCTTTTTGAAAATGATGAAGATATAAAATCCATATTTAATGAAAAATTTGTAAGGTCGATTGCTGCGATAAGAAGAGTTGAGTATCAAGCTTATTTATCAGTCATAAGTTCTTGGGAGCGAGAATATTTATTACTTAATGTTTAAATTTTTTATTAAAATAAAAATAAAATAAACCAATTATTATTAAAGCAAACATTAAAATTGCTGACAATGCGTTTACTTCAGGACTCAGTCCTAATCTAACTTTAGAAAAAACTACAATTGGCAATGTGTTAGCTCCAGGCCCAGTAGTAAAACTCGCAACAACTAGATCATCTAAAGAAATTGTAAAAGCTAATAACCAACCAGCAATAATAGAAGGCAAAATTATTGGTAAAGTTATCTTATAGAGTACCTTGGTATAATTATAGCCTAGATCCATAGCAGCTTCCTCAATATTTTTGTTAAAGTCAGTTAATCTTGCTTGAATAATAATTGCGACAAATGCAATACAAAAAGTAACGTGCGATATAAAAATAGTTAATTGTCCTCTAGATGATGGAAATCCAATTACATTATTTAAGCTTATAAAAAAAAGCAACATTGAAAGACCTAAAATTAATTCAGGTAAAACCAAAGGTGTTGAAGAAAGAAAAATATAAAATGATTTAAATGGAATTTTTCTTATTCTTACAAGTGAATATCCAATCATAACTCCTAAAATTGTGGCAAAAGTTGCAGACAAAGCTGCAATTTTAATACTAATAATAAATGCCTCAATTATTTGTTCATTATTAAATAATTCATTGTACCATCTTAAAGAAAATCCTTTCCAAACCATTACTCTCTTATTTTCATTAAATGAGTAAAAAATTAAAACTAAAATTGGAAAATATAAAAAAAATAAACCTAAAAAAATAACTGTACTTTTGATTAAACTAGATTTCATTTTTTTGACTCCAACGCGAATAAAGTATTTGAAAAATAACAATTGGCAAAACCAAAATAATAATTCCACTAAAAGCTAAAGCACTAGCACCTGGCCAATTTCTATTAACAAAGAATTCCTCCCATAATATTTTTCCATAATACAATCTATCACTACCGCCTAACATTTCAGGTATAATAAATTCTCCAACAACAGGTATAAAAACTAATAAAGATCCAGCAACAATTCCTGGAACAGACAAAGGAAGTATAACTTTAAAAAAAGTTTTAATACGATTTAGTCCTAAATCTTTAGATGCTTCAATTAAATTTAAATCAAATTTATTTAAGTATCCATAAAGTGGTAAAATCATCAAAGGTAAATAAGTGTATACAATTCCCATGATAACAGCGTATTGATTGTATAATAACTGAAGTGGCTCTGATGTTATGCCTAGGTTTAGAAGTATTACATTTAAAATTCCATTATTCTGTAAAATTATTTTCCATGCATATACTCTTAATAAAAATGATGACCAAAATGGAATAACTACTAAAACTAATAGGATATTTCTTAATCTGATATTTGAAGTCGCAATATAAAAGGCTAATGGGAACCCAATAAGTAAACAAAAAAAAGTAGATATTAGAGCGAGAATCAAAGAGTTTACAAAAGATCCAATGTAGTAATAATCACTAAATATATAAACATAGTTTTCAAATGTGGTATTGATCTTAAATCCATTATCAAAAAGAAAAATATCTTGATAAGGAGGCATCCCCCATTCTGATACCGAAATTGATATTTTAAAAATTATAGCTAATGGTATAAAAAAAAATAGAACAAGCCAAAAATAAGGACTAAAAACAAAATATTTTTCAAATAATTTATTTTTCAATTAATCCTCTAAAACCTTAATTGATTCACTTTCCCAACTACAAATGACTTTCTCCCCTTTTGGGAAATTATAATTTGAGTTGGAGTTAAAATTCTGATCTAAAACTGAAATTATCATATTTTTAATTTTAATTTCATAACGTGTAAAGCTTCCCAAATATGATTTTTCTAAAATTTCTCCACTAAAGGAATTAAATGAACTTGTTTTCAAATTATTTATTGATTGTATTTTTATTTTCTCTGGTCTTAGTAAAATATTAGTTTTTGTATTTTTTAATTCTTTGTTTAATTTAAAATTTATACCTAAATCATCTGAATAAAAACTTTCATCTTTTTTATAAATTTTAATAATATTTGCAATTCCTATAAAATTGGCAGTATAAAGACTTTTAGGATTTTCATAAATCTCTTCAGGGCTAGAGCATTCCAAAATAAGACCATTCTTCATTATTGCCATTCTATCAGATAAGGACATTGCTTCTTCCTGATCATGGGTGACGAAAACAAATGTAATTTTTAGTTTCTTTTGGAGTGTTGTTAACTCTAATTGTGTTTTTGATCTTAGTTTTTTATCTAGTGCTGCAAGAGGCTCATCTAATAATAATAACTTAGGTTTTTTTATTAAGCACCTTCCAAGGGCAACTCGTTGTTGCTCTCCCCCTGATAATTGCTTAATTCTTCTATTTAATAAATGTTCAATAGATAGAAGTTCGGCAATATTTCTTACGTTTATTTCAATTTCTTTTTGGGTAAAATTTTCTTTTATTCCAAAAGCTAAATTATTAAATACGTTTAAGTGAGGAAATAGAGCATACGATTGAAACATATAATTTAATGGTCTTTCAAAAGGTTCAAGATTTGTTATGTCCGTTCCGTCGAGCATTACACGTCCTGTATCTGGCTTCTCAAATCCACCTAGTATTCTTAGTAAGGTAGTTTTGCCTGAACCCGAAGATCCTAAGAGGCCAAAAAATTCAGATTTTGAAATATTTAAATTAATATTTTCTAAAACTTTGTTATCTCCAAAGGATTTAGAAATATTTTCAATTACAAGAAAATTATTATCCATCTTAAATCAGCACTAATATTAATATATTAGTGCTGAAATGAAGTATATTTTTTAATTTGCTTTAAACTTATTAAAATATTTAGTTGATAATTTAGATTTTTTCGGAGAGTCTGCAGTATCAGCAAAAAGCATACTTAAAGTTGCTTCATCTGGATAAATAGCAGGATCTTCAAAAATTTCAGGATCAACTAGTTCATTGGCTGCTTTATTTGGATTTGAATACCAAACATAGTTTGTAATATCAGCAGCAACTTGAGGTCTTAAAATATAATTTATAAATTTGTGTGCATTCTCAACATTTTTTGCATCAGCTGGAATAGCCATCATATCAAACCATATTACAGTTCCTTCAGATGGAATTGAGTACCAAGCTTCTACTCCATCTGCAGCTTCATCTGCAGCTAGAAAAACATCACCTGACCAACCCATAGTTAAACAGATCTCTCCATTTGCTAAATCATCGATATATTGAGAAGAATCAAAATATCTTATGTAAGGTCTTATTTGCTGTAACATTTCAAGAGCAACCTCATAATCTTTCTCATCCTCTGTATAAGGATCTTTTCCAACGTATTTTAAAGCGATTTCCATAACCTCTGTAGGAGCATCCAACATTGCGATTCCACAATCTGCATATTTTGATGCAATAGCTGGATCAAACAAAATGCTCCAACTTGTAATATCATTTTCATCAACTTTATCAGTATTATAGCCAATACCTGTAGTACCATACATATAATTTATCGAGTATTGACCTCCTGGATCATGTGCATCAATTTTTGCTAGTACATCGGGATCTAAATTACCAATGTTTGAAAGTTGAGCTTTATCAAGTTTTTGAAAAACTCCAGCCTTGATTTGGTTTTCTAAAAAAGAACCTGAAGGCACAACAATATCATAGCCAGACCCACCAGCTAAAAGTTTAGCTTCAAGAACCTCATTGGAATCAAAAACATCATAAGTTACATCAATGCCGAATTCATTTTCAAAATTTTCAATTGTATCTTCGGCAATGTAGTCAGACCAATTGTAAATAAATAATTCTTCTTTAGCCTGAGCTGAAAAAGAAATTAAAACTAATAGAGATATAAAATACTTAAGCATTATTCCCCTCCTAAATAAAAATTACATTAAATAAAATAAATTAAAAATCGAGAATTTTTTTATATAGATCAGGCCTTCTGTCTCTAAAGTTACCCCATAATTTTCTATATTCTCTTGAAATTAACAAATCTAAAGTTGCAGTTATTATTCCCTCATCCTTATCATTCATACGATTTATTACATTTCCAAGATGATCCAATATAAAAGAATTGCCATAAAAATTTAATTCAATATCAGCTTCGACCTCCTTCCCTATTCTATTCGAAGTTATTATAGGGATTTGATTTGCAGCAGCATGTCCTACCATTGTATTAATCCAATGATCCTTTGAATTTAATTCAGGCATATGTGGCTCAGAGCCAATTGCTGATGGATATAAAATTAAATCTGCACCTTTCAAGGTTAATATTCTCGCACATTCAGGAAACCACTGATCCCAACAAATTGCACAGCCAACTTTTGCCAGAGGGGTGTCAAAAACCATAAAGCCTGTGTTGCCTTTTTCAAAATAATACTTCTCATTATAGCCAGGTCCTTCAGGAATGTGAGATTTATTATAAACTTCACTTATTTTACCTAAAGAATCAATCATAACTAGAGAGTTAAAAAACTTATTTTCCTTTTTTTGAAAAAAACTAATTGGTAATGAAATGTTTTTATCTTTACAAATATTAGATAATTTTTCGAACATTTGATTAGAAGGAAAATCAATTGCAAGATCAAAAAATTTATCATTTTTTGTTGAACAAAAATAATAATCTTGAAACAATTCTTGCAGAAGTAAAATATCAACATTTTCATTTGATGCTTTTTCAACTAAACTAATTGCTTTATTTAAATTAGCGTCAAAGTCTCCTTTAATAGCCTTGAATTGTGATGTTGCTACTTTTACTTTCATATTTTTGGTACGTTCATTGTTATACAATGAATATTTCCACCACCATAATTTATATTTTCTGTTTCCAACATCATAATTTCTCTATTTGGGAATAACTTTTCAAAAGTTAATTTTACCTCATTATCTTCCTTAACATTGAATTTAGGTAAGATAATTTTATTTTTACTGAAATAGAAATTTATATATGAACTAATAATATTCTTATTATTAATCTTTTTTCTTGTAGGTAAGGGAACTTCAATTAAATCAAATGTCTGATTAGTATCTCTAAAAAATTTAATAAGGTCAGCTTTGTTTTTTTCTAATATTTCATAATTAGGATCTAATTTGTGAGTTGTGGCAATTAAATATTGATTTTTTCCTATCGGGCATAATAAATTATCGACATGACCATCTGTATCATCCTCCATTAGTCCATTTTCAAATAAAAAAATATAATTTAAGTCAAACAAGAGCTTTAATTCTTTAATAATATATTCACTATTATGTTTTTGTTTTCTATTTTTATTAAATATTACATTTTTAGTGCTAAATAAATTTTTTTTATCATCATAGGTTATTGCTCCTCCTTCAATAACTAAGTCAGAAATTTTTGTTGGGATATTTAAATAGTTTGAAATAAATTTTGATATTTTATTATCATTTAAATAATCTGGATACTTGCCATAACCATTAAATTCAAAACTAATTGATTTTAATTTTTCATCTTCGATATAAAATATCGGTGCAATATCTCGCATCCAAGAATCATCTAATTTACACTCTACAATATCTATATTTTTATGATCAGTTTTATTTTGAATTTCATTAATGTCTTCTTTATTTGATAGAACAATAACCTGCTCAGTTTTTGCAATTTCATTAATTACATTTGCAACTTCATCTCTAGCCTTATTAATAATTTTACCATAAAGATCTTTATTACACGGCCAAGCAATCAAACAATATTGGTGTTCATGCCATTCAGGAATTAGTTTCATAAAATTTAAAAATATGTATAATTATTTCATGTCTAAAGATGAAGTAAAATTCACTGAAATGAAACATGGTGATAAAGAGGATTATGAACTTCTTGCTAATTTTGAAGATAAATTTATTGAAGGTACAGCTGATAGAATAGTAAGAGTGTTAGAAAGTTTAGACAATTCTTTAGGTGGCTATAAGGTATCTAGATTGGAACACTCTCTTCAAACTGCATCAAGGGCGTTACGTGAACAAGCTTCTGAAGAAATGGTGGTGGCTTCCTTATTGCATGATATAGGTGATGAAATTGCACCTCTTAATCATTCTGAACTTGCAGCTGCAGTATTAAAACCCTTTGTATCTGAAAAGACAAGATGGATTGTAGAACAACACGGTTTGTTTCAAGCCTACTACTATAATCATTATTATGGAAAAGATAGAAATCTAAGAGATAAATTCAAAGGTCATGAATTCTTTAAAGACACTATAGATTTTTGTGAAAAATGGGATCAAGCATCATTTGATCCAAATTATGATACAATTCCTTTAAAAGAATTTGTTCCAATGGTTCAAAGAATATTTAATAGAACACCTTATAGAAATTTATAATTATTTTTTTAGCTTATTGATTAGTGTCAGGTTACCTGGATCAAAGTTATTTTTATTTTCTTGAATAAATTTATCTATATCTTTTTGCTTTTCTAATTCTAATTCAGAAACTTTTCTAACATTTAAATCAACATACAAAGAACAAACCTCTGTTGTTGCTGCTCGATAACCTTCAAGTTTATGTATCATTTCTAATTTATAAATTAATCTTTTTTTATCCCTATCAAGAAATAACAAATTAATATCTACTTCATCACCCTCTTTCACTTCTTTGTCATAAGTTGTGTGTGACTCTACGGCAAAAGTAGTTTTCTTCTCTGTTTTTGCAGAAGTTTCTCCCATATTAAATTTTTGTAAAAGAACTTCCCATCCAGCATCAAAAAGATGAATATAAAATGCCAAATTCATATGACCATTGTAATCAGTCCATTCTTTTTTTACTCTTCCTGAATTTAAATATATCTTCATTGTTTTTCTTTATTAATTCAAAAAATATAGTAGTTTAAAATAATGAATAATGAAGTAATAATTTCGTGTGCTGTAACAGGATCAGGAGATACAGCAGGCAAACATCCTGAATTACCTATAACACCAAAACAAATTGCTGATGCTTCAATTGAAGCTGCCAAAGCGGGTGCAGCAATAGCTCATGTACATGTAAGAGAACCTGATGGCAAACCTTCTAGGAATTTAAGTTATTATAAAGAAGTGGCAGATAGAATTCGCTCATCTGAAACTGATGTAGTTTTAAATTTTACCACAGGTATGGGCGGTGATTTTGAAGTTGGAACAGGTAAAGATCCTTTAAATCCAGTGGGCGCAAATACAGATATGATCGATGCATTAAGTAGATTAGAACATGTTGAAGAATTATTACCTGAAATTTGTACTTTAGACTGCGGATCACTAAATTTTGGTGACTCAAACATGACATTTATTCATACACCGATACAACTAAGAGCTGCAGCAAAAAAAATGCAGGAGCTTGGAGTGAAACCAGAAATGGAAGCTTTTGAAATGGGTCATTTATGGTTTGCTAACCAACTTTATAAAGAAGGTTTAATTGATGGCCCTCCTTTTTATCAAATATGCCTTGGCATACCTTGGGGATCACCTGCAACAACGAGCGCAATGAAAGCTATGGCTGAAATGGTACCTTCTGAAGGTGTTTGGTCTGGTTTTGGAATAGGAAGATCACAAATGCCTATGGCTGCACAGGCAGTTATTTTGGGAGGAAATGTTCGTGTGGGACTTGAAGACAATCTTTATTTAAAAAAAGGAGTTTTTGCATCAAATGCACAGTTGGTTGAAAAGGCAAGATGTATTGTTGAAGATATGGGAGCTTCTATTTTATCACCTCAACAGACTAGAGAGAAATTAAAACTAAAAAAACATTTTTAATTTGAAAAATATTGCTGTCATTGGAACTGGAGTAATTGGTACTGGCTGGATACTTAGATTTCTCGCTAATGGTATAAGAGTCAAAGCATTTGATAAAAATTCTCAGCAATTACATTTTCTAAAAGAAGAAATAACAAGAACAAACTTAATTATAAAGAAATTATATAATACAAAAATCAATTTCAAAAATTTGGAAATCGTAGACAGTATTGAAGAAGCAGTAAAAAATGCAGATTTAATTCAGGAAAATGTACCCGAACGATTAACTTTAAAAAAAGATGTTATAAAAAATATAAGTAAATATTCACCCTCAAATTCAATAATTGCTTCAAGTTCATCTGGTTTACTTCCATCAGATTTACAATCAAAATGTATTAATCCAAAAAGGTTAATAATAGCTCATCCATTTAACCCTGTATATATTCTCCCTTTGGTTGAAATTGTCAAAGGTAAAAAAACTACAAATTTATATCTTAATAAAGCAAAAAAATTTTATCAAAAAATTAAAATGAACACATTATTGGTAGAAAAAGAATTACCGGGCTTTTTATCTGATAGATTGCAAGAAGCTTTGTGGAGAGAGGGTTTACATATTATAAATGATGGATATGCTTCTACAAAAGATTTAGATGAAGCAATAACTTATGGTCCCGGTATGAGATGGGCTCTAATGGGAACTTTTTTGACATTTCACTTAGCGGGAGGAGAAATGGGTATGAAACATATGCTAGATCAGTTTGGACCAGCATTGAAGCTTCCATGGACTAAACTTAAATCTCCAAAACTAACAAAAAAACTTAAAGAAAAAATCATTAAAGGCGCAAAAAAACAATCAAAGAATCATTCTATAAAAGATTTAAGTAACATAAGAGATAATTTCTTAATAGATTTGCTAGAATTAAAGAAAAAATATAAATTATAATTATGACAATAATCTCAAAATATGTAGCTTTAAAAAATTATATACCAACTGGGTTACCTAAAGAAGAAGATTTTGAAATTAAATCTAAAACTTTAGAATTAGATGAAACAAATAATATTCATGTTCTTAATTCATGGATATCTGTTGATCCGTATATGAGAGCAAGGATGACAGAACGTAAAAATTATAAACCACCCTTTTTATTAGGCGAGGAAATGGAAGGTTATGCAATTGGGTCAGTCCAAAAATCAAAAGATTCACAATTTAAAGAAGGAGATGTTGTTTTCAGTAATTTTGGAATGAGAGATAACTTCGTTTGCAAAGGCGGTGATTTAAAAAAAATAAAAAATTCCAATCTTCCATTGCAAACTTATCTTGGACCTTTAGGAATGACAGGGCAAACTGCATATATTGGTCTTTTTAATCATGGGAATATACAAAAAGGACAAAGTATTCTTGTATCTTCAGCAGGTGGAAGTGTTGGTTCAACAGTTTGTCAAATTGCAAAAAATTTAGGATGCAAAGTATATGCTAGTACTGGATCAGATGAAAAAGTTGATTGGTTAAAAAATGAATTAAATGTTGATGTAGCATTTAATTATAAAAAAATTGATAACCTTGTTGTTCACTTAAAAGAAATTTGTCCTGAAGGATTTGACTTATACTTTGATAATGTAGGAGGTGATTTTTTAGAGTCTGCAATTTTTCGAATGAAAAATTTTGGAAGAATTATTATTTGTGGAAGAATATCCCAAATGAATTCAACTTCTGCACCTGTTGGATTAAAAAATATGGCTCACGTATTAGTAAAAAGATTAACTATAAAAGGTTTTTTAATTTTTGATCATGAAAATGATAATGAGCCTTTTGAAACTGATATGCGAAATTGGCTATCTGAAGGAAAAATAAAGTTTAAAGAAACAATTTATGAAAATATAGAAAATGCTCCAAAAGCATTTATAGATCTACTGAATGGTAAAAATTTAGGCAAAATGTTAGTTAAAATTTAGCTAAATTGTAACGTATGGTGATGTCCCTCGATATTTAATATCTAATTTAAGTTCTTTATCAATTGGAGGAAAAGCTCTTTGCTGACATTCCACTCTAGGACATATCCTACAAGAAACTCCAATTGGCATTTGTAATTTTTTATTATTTAGATCAATTCCTTCAGAATAAATTAGATCTTTAGCGTATTTCATATCACAACCTAAACCAATCGAAACAAAGCTTTTAGGCATTCCATGTTTTTCAATTCCTTTCTCAAAAGCTCTTGCGATACAAAAATATACTCGTCCATCTGGCATTTTAGATATTTGAGGATGAATTTTTCCAGGATTTAAAAAAGCAGTATAAACATTCCATCTAGGACAAGAACCTCCATGTCTTGGTATATGAATACCAGATAAAGAAAATCGCTTTGAGACATTTCCAGCTATATCTGTTTTTAAAAAATGAAATGGCACTCCTTCGTTTCCAGGTCTTTGAAGATTTGTTAATCTATGTGTAACTTGTTCAAAACTACAAGCATAATGATGCATCAAAATTTCTACATCATATTTATGTAATTTAGCACTCTTTAAAAAATCGTTATAAGGCATCATAAAAGCAGCAGCATAATAATTTAGTAAAGATAGTTTAAGCAAAGGTTCTACTTCTTCTGATTCGACGTTATTATCTTTAATAACTTTATTGATAACATCATTAGCCTCTAAATAAGCAACTTGTGATGCTAAATGAAAGTTTCTTGATGTATAAGTTAACATTTCAGAAAGATAAAAAATCTTTGAATTTTCATCAAATCTTTTAACTATTTTTTCATCTTCGTTTATGGTTACTATTTTAACTTCAATTCCATGTTTTTCTTTAAGATAAAGTGATAATTTAGATCCAGAACCAATGTTAGGTCCAGTTTCAAGACCTATTTCTTTTCTTAGATTTTCAGAACTTACTTCTAAAT
Organism: uncultured Alphaproteobacteria bacterium; assembly: GCA_902612805.1. GTDB lineage: Bacteria > Pseudomonadota > Alphaproteobacteria > HIMB59 > CACPNW01. Next base: position 48,024 of record CACMEY010000002.1, read on the forward strand.
CATGAAAGTAATTTTTATTTTCTTGAAGAATATCTGAAACGATTTCTACAGGTAGTCTTGTTGGTTTTTCAATTTGATTTGCATTTACATCCATCGTTTCAAGTCGATTTTGCATATCTTCTTTAAAACTTTTAAAAGAATCATTTATTGTTAGTAATGCTTTAGCTATGTTAGGATTTGAACCAATAAAGTCACTTGTGTCGTGATTGGTTATCTTTAAATCATCAAAAATCTCATTGCTTAAAACATCCATTACATCTGAAAGAAGTCGTTTGCTAGATTCTGTTGAGAAGTCTTTAATTGATAAATCTAATTTATCAGCTGCTTTAATTAGTAAGGAAAGTGGTATTTTTCTTTTTCCACTTTCAATTAAATTTAAATAACTAGGAGATATGCCAATAGTTTTTGATAATTCAGCTTGTGAAAAACCTTTACTTATCCTTTGTTTTTTTAACCTTGGGCCAAAATTTATGTCAGATTCAATATTCATTTACAAAATTTACAAAAATAATAAATTCAAAGTAATTTTCTTTACATTAAAACTAAGAAAAACTCTAGTTTTTTTTTATTTTATTATGTATTTGTAAAATCTGTAAATATGAATAGTAAATTAACAGAAAATATTAATAACCAAAAAGAAAGCCTAGAGCAGAGTTCTATTGAGAATAAGGTTCTTGAAGGATCTATAGACTCAAATTATGACCTTAATCTTGCTGATGGTATCGAAGCATACTACAGCGAAAGATACGGTTGGACTCTTAGAAGAAAAACGATCTAATTAAATTAGATTTTATCTCTCTAATTAAAGGTACTATTTATTTGGTCGTAAGCTTTTTCAGCAATCATAATAGTTGTTGCATTCAAATTAGCACTAACAATATCTGGCATTACAGAAGCATCAATAACTCTTAAATTTTGAATTCCATGAACCCTTAGGTCTTGGTCTACAACTGAGGTTTTGTCCTCACCCATTTTATTTGTGCATGACGGATGATACGCAGATTCAGATGTATTTTTAATAACTTCATCTAATTCATTTTGATTAGATACATTCTTCCCAGGCCTAATTTCTGTGCCAACGTACTCTTTAAGTGCTTTTTGAGATAAAATTTTTTTAGCAATTCCTACACCTTCTCTCATTTGTTTTAAATCGTCTTCATGCTTAAGATAATTAAATTGTATTTTAGGATCATCTTTATAGTTATTTGTTTTAATTTTAACAAACCCCCTACTTTTTGGTCTATTTGGACAAACATGAAATTGAAAAGCTTCAAAATTAGGATTTTCTAAACCATGATTAATAACTAAGTAGGGAAAAAAATGAAATTGTAGGTTTGGGTGATCATATGATTTGTCAGATTTAACAAAACCTCCTAACTCTAAGTGTGAGTTTGCTAACCTACCTTTTTTAAATAAAAACCATTTTGATCCTTCTATTGCTTGATAGAGAAAATTTGTTGCTAAAGAATGTAATGTTTCTTTTTTTTTAGATTTATATTGAATATACATCTCTAAATGATCTTGTAAATTTTCTCCCACCCCAACTAAATTATTAATTACTTCTATTCCCAAGCTTTTAAGATACGTTTCATTACCTATTCCGGATAATTGAAGAATTTTAGGTGAATTAATTGAACCAGCACAAAGTATAACTTCTTTATTGGCTAAATAATTATTGGTTATATTTTTTTTAATCGTTTCAACACCAATTGCAGTTTTATTTTTAAAAAGAATTTTTTTAACATCAATATTATTTATTATTCTTAGATTTTTTCTATTTTGGATTGGTTCTAAATATGCCTTAGCAACACTTTGTCTTACACCTTTGTTTATTGTTACATCAAAAGTTCCAAAACCTTCCTTATCAATACTGTTAGAGTCATTAAATATTTTATATCCAGCTTCTTGTGCAGCTTCTAAAACTTTTTTAAAAAGAGGGTATTTTTTATCTATGTTTGATTTATTTACTTTTAATGGGCCCTCTTTACCTCTTACATTACTATCATGAGACCAAGTTTCTAATTTTTTAAAAAAAGGTAAAACTTTTTCATATGACCAATTAGTTAAACCACTTGAAGACCATCTATCAAAATCCTCTTTATGACCTCTAGCGAAAACCATTCCGTTATGCGAAGAGCATCCCCCAATCATTTTACCTCTTGGACAATATAAAGATCTATTATTTAGAAATGGCTCAGGCTCAGTATAATATTTCCAATTATATTTTGGGTCATGCATTGCATATAGAAGAGCACTTGGCATATCAACTTTCCAGGTTTTACTGGATGGGCCAGCTTCTAATAAAATTACAGAATTCTTTGACTGTGAAGACAATCTGTTAGCTAAAACACAACCTGCTGACCCTGCTCCAACAATGATGTAGTCAGCGTTGTTATCCACTAATTCATTCTTTCAGTATTTCCATCAACAGTCATGATTTGACCAGATACATTTTCTGAAGCATCGCTCAATAAAAATATTGCCATTGATGCAATATCTTCTTTTTCTACAAATGTGTTTAATGAAACCATTGACTCTAATTCTTTTCTTACTTTTTTATTTGAAGAATTTATTAATTTAGCTTTTGCATTTATTACCCTATCCATTCTATCGCCATTAACAGAACCAGGACAAATTGCATTCACACGTATTTTAAATTTTCCTAATTCAACTGCTAATGTTTTAGTTAATCCAATTATTGCCCATTTACTTGATGCATATGGTGAACGTTGAGCAAAACCATATAATCCTGCAGTTGAAGATAAATTAATAATAGATCCTTTTTTAGCATTTTTTAAAAATGGAATAGCAAATTTTGTGAAATAAAAATGTGAACTTAAATTGGTTTTAATCGTGTTATCCCATTCATCTATTGAAATATTTTGAAGATACTTTGTAGGTCCTGCAATGCCTATATTATTTATTAATCCATCTATTTTTTTTAAGTTAGATAGAGACTTAAAATATTCTTTAATGTCTTTTGGATTTGTGCAGTCTAAGTGTTTAGCAAATATTTTATTACGATATTTTTTGTTTAAATTTATTTTATCAATTTTTGATTTATTTATATCAGATAAATATACTTTTCCACCTGAACTGATTATTTTATTTGCTATAGCAAAACCTAAGCCATCTGCACCAGCAGAAATAATATAATTTTTTTTACTAAGATTAATTTTCATTTATTGAATATTATCTATCTCTTTTTTAGAAATATATCCAATAGTTTTACCTTTATTGTCAGTAACTACTATTGTTAAGTTGTCTTCAAGAATTTTATTTTTAAAATTTTTTAGTTTTATATTTTGATTTACTTTGTAAATAGAACCTAATGTTAAATTATCTTTATTAAAATTGTTCTCAATTATCATTATATTTTTTGCCTCTAGATTATCTATTCTATTTTCTTTGCTAGAAAAAAAATTAAGTAAAAATTTAAATATATTCATTATTTAAAAAATAGATTTACTAGGAAGATCTTTTATTCAGAAGATTGGTTAGCCAATCAGGATCCATTTCTGGTACTGATGACAATAAAAGCTCTGTATAATCAGGATATGGTGGATTTAAAATTTTACTTTTCAAACCCTGTTCCACTACCTCACCTTGATACATAACAACTATTTCATCTGAGATTGCTTTAACTGTTGCTATATCATGAGTAATAAAAATATAAGTTACACCAAGCTCTTTTTGTAATTTTTGGAGTAATTTTAATATTCCTTCTTGAACAATTTGATCTAGCGCTGATGTCACTTCATCACAAATAATTAAATCTGGGTTAGCCGCTAAAGCTCTTGCAATGCATATTCTCTGTTTTTGACCTCCAGATAATTCGGATGGTAATCTATCTAAAAAAGTTTCATCTAGCTCAATCATTTTTAATAATTCAATAACTTTTGCTTCTCTTTCTTTCCCTTTTATACCTTGATAAAATTCTATTGGCCTTCCTATTATTTCATCAACAGTTTGACGAGGGTTCATTGCAGTGTCAGGCATTTGAAAAATTATTTGAATTCTTCTTAATTCTTCTTTTGACCGTTGCTCAAGCTTTGGAGACAATTTTTTTCCATCAAAAATTATTTCTCCTTTTAATTGAGGAAGTAAGCCTGTAATTACTCTTGCTGTTGTTGATTTTCCTGATCCACTTTCACCAACTATAGCTACTGTTTTACCTTTAGGGATATCTATAGAAACATTGTGTAAGACCTTTGATGAGCCATATGCTGCATCAATATTTTTAATAGACAACATATAATCTTCATTTGTTTCTTCAGGCTTGATCAGTGATCTTACTGACCATAGAGATTTGGTGTATTCTTCTTTTGGGTTTGATAGCATATCTCTTGTTTCAGCTTCTTCAACTTCTTCACCGTATCGCAAAACTTTTATTCTATCAGCCATTTGCGCAACTACGGCTAAATCATGAGTAATATATATTGCTGCTGTATTAAATTTATCTACTATAGATCTCATAGCAGATAATACTTCAACTTGAGTTGTTACATCTAAAGCTGTTGTGGGCTCATCAAATATAATTAACTCTGGTCTTGGGGACATAGCCATTGCAGTCATTATTCTTTGTAGTTGCCCTCCAGATACTTGATGCGGGTATCTATCTCCTATATTTTCCGCATCTGGAAGCTGTAGTGATTCATAAAGTTGAACCGCATCTTTTTTTAATACATCCGTTGGATTTATCTTTAATCTATTAGCAGCACTTATTGTTTGGTCCATTAATCTATGAGCAGGATTAAAAGATGCTGCTGCTGATTGAGCAACATAAGATATTTTAGTTCCCCAAATTTTTCTCTTTTCAAATTCAGTTAGTTTAGCGAGGTCTATGCCATTAAAATTAATTTCTCCCTTTATAATCTTACAACCTGGTTGGGTATAGCCCATTGCAGCTTTACCCATAGTAGATTTTCCGGCACCACTCTCTCCAATTAATCCTAGTATTTCTCCTCTGTGTAAAGTCAAATCTACACCTTTTAAAATTTTATGCCATCTCTCATCTGAAAATCCATCAATATGGATATTTTTCATTTCAAGCAGAAGTTGTTTTGATTTATTTAACGTCATCTTTTAATCCGCTAGTAATGTAAAGATACCAATCAACAACAAAATTAATTGATACACAAAGTAAAGCAATTGCAGCAGCTGGAATTAATGGTGTTAAACCTGCTGTTATATCATATTGCGCATATTGAATAAGTATTGCATTTTCCCTCACCATTGATGCCCAATCTGCTGAAGGGGGTTGAATGCCAATTCCCAAAAAACTTAAACTAGATATTGTAAAAATTATAAATATGAACCTTAAACCAAACTCAATAATCAAAGGTGAAGCTATATTAGGAAGTATTTCTCTGAAAATAATATATGATAAATTTTCACCTCTTAATTTCGCGACCTCTACATATTCTAGAACAACTTGACCAACAGCAACTGATCTTGATATTCTAAAAAATCTAGTTGACTCCAAAATTCCTAAAATGACAATTAAATTAAAATTAGTAGGTCCAAAAACTGATAAAAGTATAAAAGTAAAAATCATTACAGGTATAGCCATAAGCGTGTCTACTATTCTACTTAATAGCTGATCTAAATACCTTCTATCCAGAGCAGCTATAATTCCAAACACTGTTCCAATTCCTAAAGCAATAAAAGCAGCCAATAAACAAATACCAATTGTATTTCTTGCAGCATAGATAATGCGAGAAAAAATATCTCTTCCTATTTGATCAGTACCAAATATATGACCATCACCCCAAGGAGCATAAGCTACTGGGAATATTTCTGCTTCTCCATGTGGAGCAATTAAAGGAGCAAATATTGCAGCAAAAAAATATATAAATAGTACAATCATACCAAACCAAGCTGAGATTGGAGCTTTTGATAAGGCAATTTTTAATCTTTCTAATCTAGTTCTTCTTTTAATTAAATTTGCAACTTCACTTTTTGCAGAATAAGATAAATTTTCGCTCATTTTGGGTATAGTAACCTTGGGTTAGAAATAATTCCGATCAAGTCAGCAATTAAATTTAATATTACATATGTTGATGCAAAAATTAATGCACAAGCTTGAACAACGGGTAAATCTCGATTATAGACTGATCCGACCATCAACCTACCAATACCTTGATAGTTAAAAACATATTCAACAACAACTGAGCCAATCAACATATAAGCTAAGTTTATTGCAATTACTTGAGAAATAGGTGCCCAAGCATTTGGAAGTGCGTGTTTAACAATTACCTCGTATCTAGAAGCTCCCGATAATTTTGCCATTTCAATATATTCACTTGATAAGATATTTATTATCGCTGACCTTGTCATTCTCATCATGTGACCCATAGTAATTAATGTCAAAGTAAAAACTGGAAGAGCAGTCCTGTAAAATCTTTCAGCCAAAGTTGAAGCTTCATCCACATTAGAAATAGTTGGAAAAACTGGAAACAGTGTCGCTAGTAAAAGAATAAAAATATAGGCTGTAAAAAATTCTGGTGAAGATACGGTTACTAAGCTAACTCCAGTTGCTGACCTATCATAATAAGAGTTTCTGTATAATGCTGCTGAGATACCTAAGATTAAAGATAGAGGAATAGCCAACATGGCGGCAACACCTGTTAAAAATAATGTATTCTTTAATCTGGGGACAATTAAACCAACAACTTCTCTAGACCTATCACCTTGATCCCCTTGAACTTTAGATCTTCCAGAGAAAGAGCTACCAAAATCTCCTTGAAAAACATTTCCTAACCAATCAAAATATCTTGTTAGCGGAGGTTTATCTAAACCCAATTCTGCTCTTAGGGCTTTTACTGCAGATTTTGTTGCACTTTGACCTAATATTTCCGTGGCAAAGTCTCCCGGTAAAAAAGAGAATGTACTAAATATTATTACAGAAAATGCAAAAACTGTAACGAGACCAAGGCTAAGTCTTAACAAAATTGTTCTAAATATTGGATGAATTCTACTAATATTACCCTCCTTAAAGATACAATCTTAATTCTTAAAGTTTTGTCTAAATTAGGTCAACATGTAAGCTAAAATTAATAATTTATACGTTGAATTAAAACGTTATATATGTTTTTATATATTAACTTAAGTTTGTTTTTTGTTAAATTTCTAGAAATTATGAACAAAAATCTTAGGTTTTTGTTCAATTATAAGGGAGGACAAATGAAAAATAAGAAAATAGACAAATACATTGAAGAACAGTCTTCAAAGCTAACAAAAGGGCTTATTGATAGAAGACAGTTCATGATGTCTGTCCTTGCTACTGGGGTCACGCTACCAATTGCATTATCATTAGCAGATAAAGCAGTTGCAGCTACACCAAAAAAAGGTGGACATTTAAGATGGGGTAATAGTGCAGCAGATGCAACTGATACTCTTGATCCAGCAACTTATCAGAGCTCATTTATGCAAGCTACTGCTTGGTCATATCAGAACTGTCTAACTGTTGTTGATTCAGATCACACAATTGTTGGAGAGCTTGCTGAGTCAATTGAATCAGACGATGCTCAAACATGGGTATATAATCTTCGCAAAGGTGTTGAATTCCATAATGGTAAATCAATGACAGCAGAAGATGTTGTGCTTAACTATCAGTATCATATGAATCCAGATACTGCTTCGGCAGCAGGTGGACTTTTATCTCAAATTGAAACAGTTTCTGCTGATGGAAATGACAGAGTTATTTTTAAGCTAAAAGGTGCAAATGCCGATTGGCCTGCAATAACTACTGACTATCACATTATGATTAAACCAACAAAAGATGGAGTTGTTGATGCTCAATCAACGATTGGAACTGGTCCATATATTATGGATGAATTCAATCCTGGTGTTGGTGCAAAATTTGGAAAAAGAAATCCAAATTATTTCAAAGGTGATAGTGTTGCACACTTTGATTCAGTTGAAGTAATCGGAATTAATGATCCTGCTACTAGACAAGCAGCATTATTAAACGGTGAAATTGACTGGATGAATGGTGTTGATCTTAGAACTGCTAATCTATTGACTAGAAATCCTAGTGTAGAAATTACAGCAGCTTCTGGTTACGCTCACTATACAGCTCCAATGAGATTGAACGTTCCACCGTTTGATAACTTTGATGTGCGTATGGCAATGAAGTTTGCAATCAAAAGACAGGAAATTGTTGATAAGATTATGCTTGGATATGGTACTGTTGGTAATGATCATCCGATCTCTACTGCTCACCCATACCATAATAGCGCTTTAGAGCAGAGAGAGTTCGATGCTGATAAAGCTGCATATCACTGGAAAAAATCTGGAGTAAGTGGACCAATTGAAATTAGTACTTCTGAGGTTCCTTATGCAGGATGTACAGATGCAACTAACTTGATAGCAGCATCTGCTCAAGAATGTGGTATCGATCTTCGAGTTAAAAAAGAACCTGAAGATGGTTACTGGAGTAACGTATGGAACACTAAAGGTTTCAGTATGAGTTCTTGGGGTGGAAGACCTACAGAAGATATGATGTGGTCTGCTGCATTCACAGATGACACAGAGTGGAACGAAGCTGCTTGGGGTAATCTAGTTCAAACTGATTCAACTGTTCGTTTCAATGAACTTGTTAGATCTGCTAGATCAGAACTTGATGCAGAAAAAAGAAAATCAATGTACTGGGAAGCACAAGCTCTTTGTAACTACGATGGTGGTGCAATTGTTTATGCATTTAACCAATACGTTGGTGCTGGTTCTAAAAAACTTGCTCACGGTGAAGATGTTGCTGGTAACTGGGAAAGTGATGGTAACAAACTTTCTGAACGTTGGTGGTTTGCATAAAATATTAATTTTCTTTGTGGCGCATTTAAATGCGCCACACTATTTCTACTAATCTTCCAAAAAAATGTTTTTAAAAAATAAGAAATACCTCTTTGATGGAGGTTCCGGTCAAACTTTAATGGAAATGGGTTTAGAGACAACAGGTGATCTTTGGTCAGCACAAGCTTTATTAAATGAAAATAATCACCAAATGGTCGTAGAAATGCATAAAAATTTTATAAATGCTGGATCACAATTAATAGTCACTTCAAATTTTAGTGTTAGAAGGAGGCTACTAAAAAAATATAATTTACTTGATAAATTTGAATTTGGAATAAGATCTGCTGGAGCACTTGCATTAAAAGCAAAAAATGAAAGTGAAAAAAAAGTTATTATTGCAGGCTCATTGCCTAATCAAGGTAATACATATTCCCCAATACATTTTGAAACTGATGAAACAATGTTTAATTATTTTCATGAAATTGCAAAAATATTAAAAGATTATGTCGATATATTTTACTTAGATGTTTTGTGTTCCATCAAAGAAATAAAAATTGCTTTAGAAGCTTCAAAAGAATTTAATAAACAAGTTCTTGTAGGTGCACACTTACGTTATGATGGAAAATTACCATCTGGAGAAAGTCTTGATGAACTTTTTGAAACTATTCAAAAATTTAATTGTTGCGGTATAGTATCAGCCTGCGTATCACCTGAAATCGTTAATTTGAGTATTCCTATATTTAATAAACAAAAGCTTCCTTTTGGTTATAAAATGAATTTATTTAAAGAACTGCCTACTAGTAATGAAGAAAAATTTAATTCAGAAGGTTTTGAAGGACATTATGATTATATTGATCCCATTGAGTTACTTGGGACTCGAAATGAAGAATTTGGAGAAGAAAAATATAAAAAGTTTGTTTTAAATTCTTTAAATGAAGGTGTTACTCTAGTTGGTGGATGCTGTGAAGTAAAGCCACGACATATTGAAGCTATTAAGAATTTATTTTAAAATTTTTTTTTCATTATTTTGTGATAAGTTGAATAAGTTTTATGGGAGATTTAGTTAGTAATTACAGATTTGTTGTAAAGCCAGTTATTAAGGAAACTGGTAGATCTTTAGATTTGGCTAGACCTATGAAAATACATCCTCTAACTTATCAAGAGTTACCACTTAACCCAGAATATACCAACTACGCTGATGGGAGATTTACACTTGAAAAATTATCTCATGCTACAGCAGATGAAATGTATTGGAAAGCTAGACAAGAAATAATTTTACGTCACACAGGTGAACATCCATACGAAATATCTGGACCAGATGCTGAAAATTTACTTCAACAAATATTTCCTAGAAATATTTCAAAAGTAAAAATAGGACGATGCTCCTATCAATTTGCATGTTACCATGATGGAGGGGTGATTTCAGATGGATTATTATTGAGATTGGAAAAAAATAAATTTTGGTTTGCTCAAGGTGATGGACATTTATACAGTTGGTACAAAGCTCATTCGAAAAATTTAGATGTTAAAATTAAAGATCCAAATGTTTGGGTAAGTCAAATACAAGGACCTAAATCTCTAAAACTGTTAGAAAAACTAATTGATGAACCATTAAAAAATAATTTTAATTACTTTGATTGGATTGAAACTTCAATTGCTTCAGAAAAAGTAATTATAAGTAGAACAGGTTTTACGAATGAACTAGGTTGGGAGATTTATTTAAGGCCAGAAAATGATTCAAAAAAAATTGGGGACTTAATACTCAGTAAGGGTGAAGAAATGGGAATGATCCTTACAGCTTCTCCAGGATTTAGATGTAGAAGAATTGAGGCAGGTCTCTTATCTGCAGGGAGAGATTTTACAAGAGACAGATCTCCATTTGCTGTTGGATTAGGAAAATTTATAGATTTTAATAAAGGGGATTTTATTGGAAGAGATTATTTACTAAATGCAAGCAAAGATTGTTTAACATGGGGTATGAGAGTGGAAAATAGCTTTGCGTTGGTTGATTCAGAAATTTCTATTAATAATAAAAAAGTTGGAATTGTAACTTCAAGTACATGGTCGCCATTTCAAGTTTGTGGTGTTGCTATAGTTCATATGGATAATGCAGAATTTGGACCAGACACAATAGTAGATGTTAGTTGTGATGATGGTAGTGTGCAAAAAGGTGAAATTTGTACTTTACCAATGTATGATGAGAGAGGTGAAATACAAAGAGGTTTAAAAGAGGATATTCCATATAGTCCAATACCTTGGAAGGGTATTTCAAAAAACTAGTATATTTTATAATAGAATTATAAATTATATTAGAATACAAATATTAAAATGAATGATCTCATTAAAGCTAGCAATAAAATCCATACAATAGATGATGCAATAAGGTTATCAAAAAAGAGATTACCAAAATTGGTCTTTGATTTCATTGATGGAGCATCAGGAGATGATAAACTCGCTGAAATTAATAGTAAAGCATTAGATCAAATTAGACTTGAACCTAAGGTTTTCAGAAATGTCGAGAATAGAAATTTAAGTAAAAAAATATTTGATTTTCATTTTGATTATCCATTTGGATTTGCACCAATGGGAATGACAAATCTTTCATGGCCTGAAGCAGATAAAATGATAGCAAAAGAAAGTGCGTATAATAATATTCCAACATGTGTTTCAATGGCTTCTAGTACTACGCTTGAAGATATGTTTACTTTTTCAGAAGGTCATTCGTGGATGCAAATATATATTTTTCAAAGTGAAGAATTTATTATGGAATTATTAAAAAGAGCAGAAGGCATAGGGTATGAGGTTTTAATTCTCACTGTTGATGTTCCTATTCTTTCAAGAAGAGCCAGAGATGATAGAAATGGCTTTGGTTATCCATTTAAAATTGGCCCAAAACAATTTTTAGATTTTGCACTACATCCTCAATGGAGCTTAACAACTTTGTTTAAAGGTGCTCCACAACCAATGAATTATGTTACCTCCAAAAGTGGTGATCAAGTTTTTAGACGAAAAGAAAGTAGAGGGGCAACTGATTGGAATACTCTAAAAAGGGTTCGAGACGCTTGGAAAGGAAAATTAATAATCAAAGGAGTAATGAATTCTGAAGATGCTTTGAAAATTAAAGAGGCTGGTGCTGATGCAATTCAAGTATCAAATCATGGTGGAAGACAATTAGATAGTGCTACTGCTTCTATCAATGCTTTACCATTAATAAGAAAAGCTTTGGGAGACGATTTGCCAATACTTTTTGATAGTGGAATTAGAAGTGGTAGTGATATTTTACGCGCGTTAGCTCTGGGAGCCGACTTTGTTATGTTTGGCAGACCTCTAATGTATGCTATCGGTGCGGATGGCGCAAAAGGTCTTAGAAGAATCATTAACCTTATTAAAGAAGAGTTAAGTACAAATCTTGGCTTAGTGGGATTAACCGATATAAATAAAGTTGATAAAAAAATTATAGCAGAGAAATTTTTTAAGGATATAAAGTATTAAAATGGGAGATAAAAAGATTAGAGGTGGGGCATTAGTTGCAAGAGCTCTTAGAGACAAAGGTATTGATAATGTATTTACACTTTCTGGAGGTTTTTGTAATCCTGCACTTGAAGGATTTATGGAGTGTCAAATTAATGTAATTAATTGTCCTCATGAACAAATTGCTGGTCATTTAGCTGATGGTCATACTAGAATATCAAGAAAACCATCCGTTTGTATTGTCGGGCCAGAAGGTTTTGCAAATGCAGTGCCTTCAATGATGGAAGCATGGGGTGAAAGATCACCTGTTATTTTTATAACTGGATCAAGTAGCCTAAAAAGACAAGGGGCAGGTGGTTTTAAGGAAATAGATGATGTATCTATAGCATCACCGTTAACAAAATACAGTGCAAGTATAACAGATGGCAATAGAATAAGAGAGTTCGTAGATAAAGCATATAGAATTGCAACAAATGGCTATCCTGGTGCAGTACATTTAAGTGTACCAGTAGATATAATGTTTTCATCATTTGCAGATGACGCAGGTTTAGAAGAAAGACCTTTTACTCATCAAAAGAAACCTCTCGCAAAAGCTTGGCCCGATCCTGAGAGTTTAAATGAAATATTTGATCTGGCAATTAGTGCACAAAAACCTGTTTTTATTGGAGGGCATGGCGTTTGGTGGTCTGGTGCAGAAAAAAAATTAGAGCAAGCGGGCTTTGAATTAAACATTCCAATATTTAATATACCATACCATCAAAAGCTTTTAGGCGAAGAAGTAGATACATACATGGGTCTGGCAGATATTCATCAATATCCTCCATCAAAAATGGCTCTTCATGAATCAGATTTGGTTCTTATGATTGGTGCACGTCTTGATAATCAAATGAATTTTGGTAATCCTCCACTTTTTCCAAAAAGCACTAAGCTTGTTTGTATTAATGGATCGCATGAAGAGATAGAATTAAATAGAGCTGCAGATTTAAACTTACTTTGTGATCCTGGAGTGTTTTTGGATAAACTCATAGAGTTAAAGAAAAACAGTAAATGGAAATTAAACAATGAATGGTTTAATAAGAATAAAAAAGAGAAAAAAATTTGGATCTATAAAACATTAGATGATTTAAATAAAGAAACTGAAGAGGCTAAAAAAGAAGGTGGAAAAATTCATCCTCTTCAATTAGCTTTAGATGTTCAAGAAGTATTAACTGAAAATGATTGGTTAGTTATCGATGGTGGTAACACGCATTTCTGGTCGGAGATTGCAATTAATATTGCTGGATCAAAAGGCAAAAAACTTGGAGGAATATTACATCCAGGCACTTTCAGTATGTTAGGTGTTGGAGTTCCTTTTGCAGTATCAGCGAAAAATCTTAATCCTAAATCTAATGTTGTTTTAATAAGTGGAGATGGTGCATTTTTATCTGGAGGATTGTCAATTGAAGCTGCATTTCAAGAAAAAAAACCTATTGTTGTTGTTATAGATAATAATGGAGGTCTTGACTGTATATCTCAACAACAAGAAAGGTTATTTGAAAGTGGGAAACACTTTGCAACTGATTTTAGAGATATTCCATTTCATTCAATTTTTGAAGGTTTTGGAGGGCATGGAGAACTTGTTACTAAAAGAGAAGATTTAGGCCCCGCTTTAAAAAGAGCTTTAGAAAGTGGTAAAACTGCATGTGTAAATGTTAAAGCTAAAGGTGTTATGAGTCCTATAGTTGCTGCAGTTAGTGATAAAAGAGATAAAGCGTCTATAGAGTAGGTTATGGCAATTTTTTCTACACATTTACTAAACTCAATAGATGGTACGCATGCAAGTGATGTAGAAATTGTTATTTATAAAGTAAATAATAATAACAAAGTTGTATTTCTAGAAGATAAAACAGATAGCTCTGGAAGAATGCTTAAAGAATTTGAATTAACGAAAGAAGATTGTGAAAGTGATTATGAAATGATAATTAATTCTGGTAAATATTTTAGAAATACTAGTGAAATAATTAACTCAATAAGTGTTAAATTTAAAATGAAAGATCCTCTTAAAAAATATCACATACCTTTAATTGTTTCTCCAAATGGATACTCAATATGGTGGTCTAAATAAAATGAGTAATTCAGGATTAAACATGTCTAGACGTATTAGGAGGACTCCCTATACGGAAAAAGTAATTGAGGCTGGTGTAAGCGGTTTTACTGTAGTTAATCATATGCTTCTTCCAAAATCATATAAAGCAACAGTTGAAGAAGATTACTGGCACTTATCTAAAAATACTCAAATTTGGGATGTCTCATGTCAACGACAGGTTCAAATAATAGGAGAAGATGCAACAAAATTAATACAACTCATGTCTCCAAGATCAATAAAAGATATGCCTATTGGTAAATGTTACTATTATCCAATGATTGATGAAAATGCAGGGATGATAAATGATCCTGTACTTTTAAAATTAAGTGAAAATAAATATTGGCTATCAGTTGCAGACTCAGACGTTCTACTTTGGGCAAAAGGCTTGGCTGTAGGAAGAAATTTTAAAGTTGATATTATAGAGCCAGATATTTACCCTCTAGCAATTCAGGGTCCAAAATCTGAAGAATTAATGTCATCAATATTTGGAGAAAAAATTAAAAAATTAAAATTCTTTCATTTTTCTTTTTTTGAATTTGGAGGAACAAAACAGATAATTGCTAGATCAGGATATAGTAAACAAGATGGTTTTGAGATTTATCTTAAAGGTTTTAGTTTAGGAAAAAAACTTTGGGAAACTATTTGGGAAGCAGGAAAAGATTTTAATATTTCACCTGGATGTCCAAATTTAATTGATAGAATAGAAGGTGGTTTATTATCCTATGGTAATGAATTTACTTTAGAAAATAATCCGATTGAATGTGGATTTGATAATTATTGTAACAATTTATCTCATGATTTCATTGGAAAAAATGCACTAAAAAAAATATTAAAAAATGGAATAGAAAAAAAAATAAAAGGAATTACTTTTGAGGGATCCCCGACTCCTCCGTGCACAATACCTTTTCCTGTATACTCAAAAAATAGATTTCAAATTGGTAATATCACCTCTGGTATTTATTCACCATTTTTAAAAACCAATATTGGGCTATCTATGGTTGATAGAGATTATTGGAATGATGGGCAGGATGTTATCGTATTAACACCAGACAATATTGAGAGAAAAGGTAAAGTATGCTCACTACCTTTTAATTATTCTTAAAATGAGTCACTCAATCGAATTAAAGTGGGAATTAGGAGATCAAAAACTCGAATTTGGAAAATACTTAACTGATCACACAGTAATACTTAATGAAAATGTATCTATTAATGCGGGATCATCTCCAGATTATGGGGGGAGCGAAACTAATATTAATCCTGAACAAAAACTAGCTGCAGCTGTAAGTAGTTGTTTTATGATGACATTCTTAGCTTTAGCTGCAAAAATGAAATGGCCAGTTATTAATTATAAAGATAAAGCAATTTCGTATTTAGGAAAAAATGCAAAGGGAAGAATGTACGTCAAAAAAATAGAGCTAAATCCAGCTATAGTATTTGAAGATAATTTTAATATTTCTGATGAAGAAATGAAAAAGATGAAAGAGAGATCACATAAGTATTGTTTTATCGCTAATTCACTATCTAAAGATGTTGAAATTCAAATCAATTAAATGAATTTTAATCTAATATTAACCAAAAAAAATAATAATATTTTTAATATTATTCTTAATGACCAGAAAAACCAAAATACTTTAAGTGAAAACATGATCAATGAATTAACATCAGCGCTAGACATTGCTGATAAAGATAATGATGTAAAAGTAATTATTTTATCATCAAAAGGTAAAATTTTTTGTGCAGGACATAATTTAAAAGATTTAAATTCACAAAGATTACAAAATGACAAAGGTGAAAGCTATTTTAAAAAAATATTTCAAATGTGCTCTCAACTTATGCTGAAAATTATTAAAAATAATAAACCAGTTATAGCTATGGTTGATGGTATTGCTACTGCAGCAGGCTGTCAGTTAATTTCTAGCTGTGATTTAGCTTACTCAAGTAGCAGAGCAAAATATGCAACTCCTGGTGTTAATATTGGATTATTTTGTTCTACACCAATGGTTCCATTATCAAGAACTGTAGGTAAAAAGCAAGCAATGGAAATGCTTCTCACTGGAGATCTTATAGATGCAAATAAAGCATTAAGGATTGGTTTAATAAATGATGTCTTTGAAGAAGATATTTTAAAAGAAAATGTATTTCAAATTGCTAAAAAAATATCGTCTAAATCTTTTAATACTATTAAAATTGGTAAAGAAGCTTTTTACAAACAAAAAGATATGAATTTAGAAGACGCATATACTTTTACTTCAAAGGTAATGACGGAAAATATGTTACATGATGATTCCAAGGAAGGTATTGAAGCTTTTTTAGAAAAAAGAGAGCCAAACTGGAAAGAATAATTACTTCTTAAAATGGGTTTGGTTGATATGGATTGGTAGCTAGCCAAGTAGATTTAGTCTGCATGTAACTTTGCATTCCCTCCCATCCATTTTCACGACCGTATCCTGATTGCTTGAAGCCTCCAACTGGAGATTGAGTAGAAGCATTAAAATAATTATTTATATAAACAGTTCCAGCTTCTATCTTATCTGCTAAACGTATAGCTTTATTAGTATCTTTAGTCCAAATACCTGCTGCAAGCCCATAAATAGTATCGTTTGCAATTTTAATTACTTCATCTTCATCCTCCCAAGTCTGTATTGAGGCGACAGGTCCAAATACTTCATTTTGAGCTAGATCATCTTCATTAGGAACATTATCAAAAATAGTTGGTCCAATATAATATCCTTCAGACTTTTGTTCTTTTCTTCCATCAATTAATAATTTTAAACCTCTTTTTTCTGCAGATTCTATTTTAGATAAAATAAAATCATATTGTTCTTTATTTGCTATAGGGCCAATTTGAGTTTCAGAATTATTTGGGTGACCTACTTTAGCCTTTTTTACAACTTCTAATAAATTATGAGTAAATTTATCTTTTATATCTTTATGTACTAATATTCTTGATCCTGAAATACAACTGTGACCTGAAACTGGAAAGATTCCTGATACAACTCCATTAACTGATAAAGTTAAATCAGCATCTTTAAATACAATTTGTGGTGATTTTCCTCCTAGCTCCATAATAATAGGTTTAACACTTTTGGATGCACTTAAACTAGCTGCACTCCCCCCTTTTGTTCCACCTGTAAAACTTATCATTCTAACATCTTGGTGTTCAATTAGATGCGCTCCGGTTGTAGGACCAAAACCAGTAACAACATTAATCAAACCCTCTGGTAGATCGGCTTCTTCTAAAATTTTCATCAACTCTAATGTAGAGCATGATGCTCTTTCTGAAGGTTTAATCACAACAGTATTTCCTGCTGCTATTGCTGGTGCTAATTTCCAGATTAATGTTCCAATTGGTGAGTTCCAAGGAAGAATAAGTGCAACAACTCCGAATGGTTCCCATTTTAAATAATTATGCATATTTGGAACCTCTGAAGGTATTAATCTACCTTCATACTTATCACACATGCCTGCATAATAATAAAAACTCTCAGTCTGCCAGCTGGTTAAAGAAGGAGTGATATTTTTTGGAAGTTTGCCGTTGTCTTTTGTTTCTATTTGCCCAATACGTTCTGCATTTTTGGCAATAATATCTCCAATTCTAGTTAACGTTCTCCCTCTTTCTGCTGGATGCATTTTACCATAAGGACCTTCATAATAAGCCTGTTTAGCAGATGATACTGCAAGATTAATATCTTTTTCATTGCAATCAGGGACCTTTGCCCATACTTTTCCTATAGATGGATCCTCACTGTCAAAATATTTTTCAGAAGAAGGTTCATGCCATCTATTTCCTGCATAAAATTTGTAGGTTTGAATTTCAGACATAATTTATTTAAACTTAAATATTTTCATTGGTCAACTTATTTGTAATTAATTAATTTTTAATATCATATCTGATGCTTTTTCAGCTAACATAATTACAGATGCATTTATATTTCCACTTATCATATCTGGGAAAGAAGAAGCATCTACTACTCTCAGATTGTCTATTCCTCTAACTTTAAGCTGATTATCAAGTACAGCCATTTTATTATTACTTGAACCCATTGCACAAGTAGATGCAGGATGATGACCCGTTTGAACATGATTTCGAACTGATTCTTTTAAATCTTGGTCACTTTTAATTTTTTTTCCTGGAAGTAATTCTTCTGAAACAATTTTAGCTAAACTGGCCTTAGATAATACTTCTCTTGTATGCTTCATCCCTTCTATCATATCTTCCATATCAGATGGATCGTTAAACCAATTAGGATTTATATTAAGATCATCATTAGGATTTGAGCTTTTAAGTTTTACACTTCCTGTACTCTTTGGTCTTAGTAAATTAATTTGAAAGTGTAATCCTGGAAAAGCTTTTTTACCTCTAGAAAAAAATAATGAGCCAAAATTTAATAAATTATCTAAACTCATAGACCAGTTATCTTTTTCTTCTTTAAAACACATGGGTGTCATAAATACTTGTATTTCAGGCATATCTTTTTCTCTTATTGGATGAAATAGATTTGTTGACCAAAAAGGAGCTGCGGCTAATCCCTTTTTAAATAAAATATATTTTAATCCAACTATAATAGCTCTATCTATCCTTTGATACTTAGAGAAACTTAAACTGTCATTTTGAAAACCCCAATTCATAGGCATAACAGGATGATCATGAAGGTTTTCACCTACTCCAGGTAAATTAATTAATAAATCAATATTTTTTTCTTTTAAATGTTCTTCTGGCCCAATTCCTGATAACATTAAACATTTGGGGCTGCCAAATGCCCCTAAAGATAATATTATCTCTGATGATGCATAAACTTCTCCATTTGATAAAAGCAATCCTTTAGCTTTGTTTTTCTCAATTAAAATTTTTATAACAGATGTATTTTTATAAATTGTTAAGTTCTTAGGTTTAAATTTCAAATAAGCTTCTGCAGATGATTGTCTTTTTCCATTCCATACTTTTACATCATATCGGCCTACTCCATTTAGATTGCCATTATAAAAATCATTATTAATTTCTGACCCAGCTTCGACACATGCATCAATAAATGCTTTATCGATAGAATTGTAATTACCAGCTGGTGTAAGTTTTAAAGGTCCTGAATGCGAGTGATATTCATTTTTTTCTCTATGAAAAGCTGAAGCAGATCTTTTGAAATATGGTAGTACATCATTATATGACCAACCCTCCAGGCCCTTTTGTCTCCACCTATTAAAATCACCTGGAGCACCTCTCATGTAAATCATGCCGTTTAAAAGAGAGGATCCTCCTAGTCCTTTACCTCTAGGGTATAAAATTTTTCTATTATTTAAAGAAGGTTGAGGTATTGATTCAAAACCCCAATCAAATTTAGGGTTTCCAAAAATGTATCCATTACCACCAGGCATTTGAGTGAATAAACTTTTTCCTGACCCACCTGCTTCTATTAGTAATACGTTAATATCTTTGTTTTCAGACAATCTTGAGGCTAATGTACAGCCAGCAGAACCACCTCCTGCTATTATATAGTCAAATGTTTTTTTCATTTTTTAAAATATAAATTATACTTATTATTAATTTATAAGTAAACTCGAGTATATTAAATATGGATAATTACAAAGATTGGATTGGAAAGAAAATTTCAAGAAGTGATATTATTACTCCTAGATTAGTTGATCATTTAAAAAAAACAATCGATCAAAAGTGTTTAAGTGATCAAACCATACCTGAGGGAATTTTTTTATGCTTAAGCCCAGATGTAGCTTCAATAAATGATCTAGAAAAAGATGGAAATGCAAAATTAGGAATTTTCTTACCCGAGTTACCTTATAAAATTAGAATGTGGGCTGGGGGTAAAATAAAAATATTTGATGAATTTGAAATTGGAACTGAAATTAAAAAAAATTCAACAATTTCAGATATTGTATTTAAGAAAGGTAGATCAGGCAATCTATGTTTTGTTAATATTAATCATGAATATTTAAATAAAAATAAGTTAATAGTATCAGAAGATCAAACTGCTGTTTATAGAGAAAAAATAACTAAAAACTCCTTTGCTCCTAAAATAAAAGATGAATTAAAGTTTATAGATAAAGTAGAGATTTATAGTTCATCAACTTTGCTATTTAGGTATTCTGCGTTAACTTTTAACGGTCATAAAATTCATTATGATAATGATTATACAAAAAATTATGAAGGCCATATGGGATTATTAGTCCATGCGCCTCTTCAAGCAACTTATCTTTTAAATCTTGCAAGAAAGAACGAGATTAAGTTCAATTCTTTTGAATATAAAGCTACAGCACCTCTTGTATATAACAATAATTTCTTTTTAGAAATTGGTGAAAATCGAGATTATGAAATTATTGGAAGAATTCTTAATGAAAAACAAGAAATTACAATGATTGCAAAATATAAAAAATGAGTTTTCAAAAAAAATTTTGTGATTGGGCATCACAAAAAAAAATTAATATCAATAAGGTAACTTATAAAAGAGCAGAAAATGCATTCATAGATACACTGGCTTGTATATTATCAGGTGTTAAAGAAAAACAATCAAAGGTTGCCTTAAAATACTGTTTAGAAAATAATAATTCAAAAAACATTAAGATATTTGGAGGAGGAAAAAATTTATCTATTTCTGCAGCATGTTTTTTACATGGAGTCAGATCAGCGTCTATAGACTTTGATGATTACGAATACGTTGCAGGATCTCATCCTAGCGCGCCAATTTTTTCAGCTCTTATATCTATTGCTCAAATGAAAAACATCTCAATTGAGGAAACATATCAGGGGTGGGTAGTAGGATATGAATTGATAATAAAATTAGGACAAGCACTTAGCTATGATCATTATTATAAAGGATGGCATTCAGCAAATACAATAGGCGTGATTGGAACTGCTGCAGCAGTATCTAAAGTGTTAAAATTAAATGCAGATCAAATGGCAAATGCAATTTCTATTGCAACAAGTTTTTCATCTGGTTTAAAACAGCAATTCGGTACAGATATAAAAGCTTTTCATATAGGGTTTGCTTCTCAAGCAGGGGTACAGTCAGCCTTACTTGCAAAAAATGGAGGGACTGCTAATCAAGACATTTGGAATATTGAAAGAGGATTTATTGAATTGTATGGTAGTAAATTTTCTAAAAAATTAAATAATGATTTTAAAAAATCAGATTTTGGAAATTCTGTAATTAAATATCCAAACTTCATTAAGTTTTGGCCAGTTTGTAGTTATTCACAAAGAGTAATACAGGGAGGATTAATATTAAATAAAAAAATTTTTATAAAAAAAAATATTAAATCTATTACAATTGAGTTTCCAGAACCTTGGTTCAGAGTATCAAAATTTCATGTACCTAAAAATTCTACTGAAGCAAGATTTTCATTGAGTTATTGTTTAGCAACTGCTCTCATTAATGGTAAATTTGATTTAAGTAGTTTAAATATTTCGAAAAATAAAAAAAGTTTAAAATTTACTAGAAAGATTAAACTAATCACTTACAAAGTGCCAAATAATTTTGAGGATTATGATCCTAAATATCCTGATATAATTAAAGTAATAATGAATGATGGAAGTATATTGATTGAAAAAATATCACATATTAAAGGAGGAAAAAATAACCCTTTAAAAGACAAAGATATTGATAATAAATTTTTAATGTGTGGAGGTAAAAAAAATATTTTAAATAAAATAAGAAATCAAAAAAATAAGAAGAAAAATTTAAAAGAAATAATTTTTTAATTTAGCTATTTTTTCTTTCTCTGTAAGCTATAAATATTCCAGTACTAATAATTATTGTTCCCCCTAAATAAATACTTAAAGTTGGAACCTCAGAATAAATTAAATATCCCATAATTCCTACAAATATAAAAGATGAGTATTCAAAGGGTGAAGTAATTGCAACATCTGCATATTTAGCTGCTTGAGACATAAATAAATGTCCTAGTGATCCCATCACACCTAAACTCATAGCAAAAATTAATTGAATTCCATTTGGTATAATAAAATTATCAGGGAAAAATATTATTGACGTAATTAATAATGCAAAAGAGTAATAAAAAACAATTGCAACACTGGAATCAGTACTCATTACTGATCTAGTTGATAAATAAACAGAAGCCATAAAAGCTGCAGATATTAGAGGATAAAGTGTTTCTAATTTGAACAAGTCAGTACCAGGCTTAACAATAATTAACACACCAATAAAACCAATTAATATTGCAGTTGTTCTAAAAATCCCAATTCTCTCACCAAGTATTGGGACAGCAAGAAAAGCAGCAATAATGGGAGCAGAATGTGCAATAGCTATATTTTCAGATAACATTAAATGATTAATTCCATAAATATAGAATACCACACAAGCAGAAGCAGAAAGAGCTCGGATAGCATGTCCAACTGGTTTTTTAGTTTTCAACTTATCAAATCCAAAATACATTGCTAAAAAAGTTGCAATGATACTTCCACTTAGTGCTCTGAAGAATATTGATTCCCATACAGGAAAATGAAAGCTTAAATATTTATACGTGATATCATTTATACTTAGACAAAACATGGACAATAACATGAAAGAAATTCCCAAGAGATTATTATTTTTCGATTTCATTAATTTGTTAAATATACTAAGATAATTTATTCAGATATAAATATTTCAAAATGAGTAGTAAATATCATGTAAAAAAATTAGAAAAAAAGAATGACCATTTGAGTATTTTGTGGAAAGATAATTTTGAGAGTAAATTCCATTTTATGTGGTTAAGAGATAATTGTCCAACAGCAATACATCCTACTGCAAATATGCGAGTATTTAATATTTTAACTGTAAGTAAAAATATATTTCCTAAAAAGTATAAAATTGAAAAAAATAAACTCAATATTGATTGGAGCGAAGGTAATCATACTAGCAAATTCAACTTAAAATGGCTAAGAGATCATTGTTACTCCGAAATAAATAATCGAAAATATAAATCACCTTATGTTTTTTGGGATGGTAAATTAAAAAAAAATTTAAAGAAAATTATTGTTGATCATAATAGTGTAATAAAAAATGACAAACATTTAAGTAAATGGCTAAATTTACTTCATACTTATGGTTTTGCATTAATAAAAAATGCACCAACTAGCAAAAAATCAGCATTCAAAATATTAAATAGAATAAGCCATCATAGAGAAACATTTTTTGGTACACCATTTGAAGTAATTAACATTCCAAAGCCGAATAACACCGCATATACGGCAGATGCATTAAGAAATCATACCGACTTACCTTATTTTGAATATGCACCTGGTTATCAGTTTCTTCATTGTTTAGTGAATGAAGCTAATGGTGGATTATCATCTGTTGTAGATGGTTTTGCAGTTGCAAATTATTTAAAAAAAAATGAAAAAGATGTTTTTAATATTTTAACAAAAACTCACGTTAAGTTTAAAGATACTGATTATACTCAAAAAGCTGTCAGAATTCTTCATGCACCAATAATAACACTTACAAAAGATAATGATTTTAATGATATTAGATTTAGTATGGCTGCAATGGGAGCAGTTGATGTTGATCCAAAAAAAATGAAAAAATTCTATGATGCCTACCAATATTTTGCATCACTGCTTCAAAACCAAAAATTTAAAATTGATTTTAGATTAGAAGCAGGTGATATATTTTGTTTTAACAATAGAAGAGTATTACATGGGAGGACTGAATTTGATCCAAATTCTGGAAATAGACATCTTCAGGGATATTATATTGAAAGAGATGAAATAATAGGAAGATTAAATTATTTTAATAATATTAAAGTTTAGATCATTCCCATCCGCAGATAGTTTTAATTTCTAAATATTCTTCTAGACCCCAATTACCTCCCTCTCTTCCATTGCCAGATTGTCTATAACCACCAAATGGAGTTCCTGGATCAGCGCTATTTCCATTTATATAAACACCTCCAGATCTAAATTTTCTTGCAACTCTTTTCGCTTTTTCTTTATCTTGAGTTTGAACGTAGTTTCCTAGACCATATGATGTATCGTTAACAATTGATATAGCTTCATCTTCATCTTCAAAAGGAATTATAGATAATACTGGTCCAAAAATCTCTTCTTTTGCAATTCTCATATTATTAGTTACATCTGTGAAAATTGTTGGCTTAACAAAATAACCCTTTTGTAGACCATTTGGTTTTTCAGGACCTCCAGCCAAGAGTGTAGCGCCCTCATTTATACCACTATTAATTAGATCAATGATTTTATCATATTGTGTTTTAGAAATAACTGGACCGATATGATTTCCATTCTTAGAAGCAATATCAACTTTGATTTTATTTGCTTCATCAGCCGCCTCGTCTATTGCTCTTTTATAGATTGATTTTTCAACTAGCATTCTTGTTGGTGCATCACAAGATTGACCAGAATTACTCATAATATTCCTAACACCTTCTCTTACTGCTTCTGGATGTGAATCGCTAAAAACAATATTACCTCCCTTACCTCCTAATTCTAAACAAACTCTTTTAATTGTATCTGCTGCGTTTTTAGAAATAAGTTTTCCTGCTCTTGTCGATCCAGTAAACGATATCATATCAATATCATTATGAGATGATAGATCTGTACCTACACCAGCACCATCACCATTAATTAAATTAAAAACACCAGGAGGGAAACCTGATTCATGAATTATTTCCGCAAAAATGACCCCTGACATGGGTGCAATTTCTGAAGGTTTTAATATCATTGTGCAACCAGTTGCTAGTGCAGGTATTACTTTTAATGTGATTTGATTGATAGGCCAATTCCATGGCGTAATAAGACCACATACTCCAATAGGTTCATAAACAATATAATTATTAGAATTTTTATTAAATCTTTTTTCAAATTCGAAATTTTTTAATCGCAAAATGAAATCATTTATATGATCTGCTCCTGAAGAGGTTTGTGCGGAGGAAGACCAATCTAATGGCGCTCCCATTTCCTCAGACATTGTTTGCGTTATTTCATCCCATCTACTTTTATAAATTTGAAGTAAATTTTCTAGTAAACTAATCTTATGTTTTTTATCTACTTGACTCCATGTAATGAATGCTTTTTTTGCTGCATTTACTGCCAGATCTACATCTTTTTTAGAACCTAGAGAGATAACAGCGTAAGAGTGTTCATTAGATGGATTAATAACCTCAAAATCATTATTTATAATTGGATTAACCCAATTACCATTTATATAAAATTTTCGTTTATCAATCATGAAGAATAAGATTTTAATAAATTATACATTTATTTTTTTCTATATTAGAATAAAAGAATATACAATAAGAGGTAAAATTGACACTAGAAAATATTAAACTCGATATAGATTACGTAAGATCGCAGTTTCCAGCATTTAAAGACCCACTTTCAAAAGATTGGTCTTTTTTTGAGAATGCTGGTGGCAGCTATGTGCCTCAAAATGTAATAAATAAATTAACCGAATTTATGACATCTACAAAGGTACAACCATATGCTGAATATCCTATGTCGAAAATTGCTGGTGAAAATATGGACAGAGCCACAAGTCTATTCGCTTCAATGATTAATGCTAAAAAAAAAGAGATTTTAATCGGAGGATCTACATCAATAAACTTATATGTTCTATCTAATGCGTTAAAAAAATATATAAGTCCTGGTGATGAAATAATTGTAACTAATCAAGATCATGAAGCTAATATAAGTCCTTGGAGAAGATTGAAAGATGATGGAGCGAATATAATTGAATGGAAGTTTAGTTTAGATAATCATGAATTAGAAATAAGTGAATTAGAAAATTTAATAACATCTAAAACAAAAATTTTAGCCGTTACTCATTGTTCAAATATTGTTGGATCGATCAATAATTTACAAGAAATATGCAAATTAGCCCATAAAAATAATATTATTGTCATTGGTGATGGAGTTTCATACGCTCCACATGGTTTTCCTGATGTCAAAGAATTAGATGTAGATTTTTATACATTTAGTTTATACAAAACCTATGGACCACATTTGGCTTTATTGTATGGAAAAGAAGAAATATTAAAAGATTTACCAAATCAAAATCACGAATTTTTGAAAGGAGAGTTCCCCTATACAATTAATCCAGGTGGACCAAATCACGAAGAATTAGTTTCTCTTATTGGAATATATGAATATTTTAATAATCTTTATAATCATCACTTTAATGAAAAAAATGTTTCAATTAGAAATAGGATAAAAAAAATAAATAATTTAATTTCTAATCATGAAGAAAATTTAGCTAATCCTATTTTAAAATATTTAAAGTCAAGAAAAGATTTAATTCTCATAGGTAAGGACAATGTAAATAATAAAGATAGAGCACCAACTATTTCATTTGTATCTAAAAGTAAAACATCAAAAAAAATTTCTGATATTTTAATTGAAAATAAAATTGCTACTAGGAATGATAATTTTTATGCATGGCGATGTTTAAATGCCTTAGGAATAGACACTAATGATGGAGTAGTTAGAATAAGTTTAACACATTATAATAAAATATCAGAAATTAATTATCTTTTAAAAATTCTAAATGAAAAGATATAATTAATTATACTTTATCTGATTGAGAATTTTAAATAGTTTATCTGAATCATAAGCTCTAAGTGCAGCATCAAGTTGATTTAATATTTGTGTAACATCATTATAGGAAAACAATTTTTCCTTACACAAATATATATTTTTATTTTCTGTCTTAATTAATTCTCCTGAATACAGTTCTTCAAATATCTTTTCTCCAGGCTGTAATCCTATATATTTTATCTCAATATCACCATTGGGATTATTTTCATTTTTGATGCTATAACCTGAAATATTAATTAATTTTTTTGCCAAATCTAATATTTTAATTCTTTCACCCATTTCTAGTACATAAATTGAAGCATCTGATTTTAAATTTAGAGTTTCAATAATTAAACTTGCCGCTTCAGAAATACTCATAAAATATCTCTCTACATTTGGATCTGTTATAGTTATTGGCTCTTTGTTTTTAATTTGGCTTAAAAAAAGTGGTATGACTGATCCTGATGATCCTACTACATTTCCAAATCTTACAATAGAATATCTAGTTTTATTATTAAATTTATTGGAGTAAGATTGAATTATTATTTCGGAAAGACGTTTTGTCTTTCCCATAATTGATGATGGCTTAACTGCTTTATCTGTAGAAACAAAGACAAATTTTTCTAAACCAACATCTTTAGAAACATTTAATAAATTTAATGTTCCAAATATATTAGTATTAATTGCTTGTATTACTGACGTTTCAAGAATATTGACATGTTTATATGCCGCCGTATGAAAAAGATAATTAGGCTTATATTTTTTAAAATAGAAATCTAGTTGATTTTTATCAAGAATAGATGTTAACAAATAAATAATTTCAATGTCTTCAGATATATTTTGTCTTTGAATTTTTTTTTGTAAATTATACATATTAAATTCAGAGTTATCTAATAAAATTATTCTTTTTGGTTTCAAATTTATGATTTGAATAGCAAGTTCGCTGCCAATAGAACCTCCTGAGCCAGTAATAATTATAGATCTATTTGAAGGAATGAGCTGTGAATTAATTTCTAGCTTTATATTTCTACCAAATATATCTTCAAAATTAATTTTAGTATAATTATCTAAATCAAAATTCAATTTTTCAAAATTTTCAGTAAAAGGTAAAGAAAGTATCTCAATATCAAATTTTAATAAGTTATTAATTATTTTTTTTCTTTTTTCTTTATCTAGACTTGGTATAGAAATAAAAATTTTTTCAATTTTATTTTTAATAATTAAATCTTCTATTTTTTTATAATTAAAGATTTTTACACCATTTAGATAACTACCAGTTTTCTTTGGATTATCATCTATAAAACCAAAAACTTTGTAATTATTTTTTTGGTTTATATAGTTTAAAAATTCATTACCTCCATATCCTGCGCCATATATTAAAATATTAATTTTACTTTTTAAATTATCTTTATTTAGAAACAAAATAATATAAGACACAAATGTTCTAAAAATGCAAACCAAAATAAAAAAAATTATTGGTTGTAAAATAGCAATGGATCTTGGAGCACCTCTAATATCAACTAGTTCAATTAGTAAATAAAATATAATTATCGAAACAATAGATGAATAAAGAAAATATTTGATTAATTCAAAATTAAAAAATCTAAATATATTCCTGTAAATCTTGAAAAAATAGAATGTTATTATAAAAACAGAAAAAGCTAAAATAAAAGATGAGATATAATCAAAAAAATTAATGTTTATTTTCTCTAACCTTAATATTAATGCAATAATTGTTGCAATAATATTTAGAAAAAAGTCTCCAAAGAAAATAATTATTTTTTTTTGAGTTCTACTCAAAATATTAATGATTTTATTCATTTAAAAGCCATCAGAAAAATATCTTTTATTGATTTTGAAATGTGATTTATTCTTTTTTTTGTCATATTTTGATCAATTCGAATACATATTGAAGAATTTGATAAATTAATTGCGTTAATTAATTTGTTTTTAGGTTTATATTTTATAAATATTTTTTCATTATATATTTCTGGACAACCTCCAATAAATAAACTTTTATCTTTTTTTCTTAAAGCATTAATTAATTTTATATAGTTCCAATTTTTTTTAAATTCTTCAATTTTGATGAAAAAATAATATCTATAATAAGCGTGTTTAATATTTTTAGGATTTTTGATAAGTAATATTCCTTTTTTTATTTTACAAAGCTTTTTTTCAAGATATTTAATTATATCATTTCTTTTTTCTACCCAATTATTTAAATAATCTAATTGAACAAAACCAACAGCTGCTTGAATTTCTGTCATTCTTATATTTGTACCAATGTAATCATTAATATAACTAAACTGATTTAAGTTTTTAATTTTAGAAAGATTATTAAAATTTTTTCCGTGATCTCTATAAGATAATAAACGATAATATAATTTTTCATTATTAGTGGCTACAATACCTCCTTCGCCAAGGGTAGAAATTATTTTATCTTGGCAAAAACTCCAAACACTTATGTCAGCATATGTTCCAACAAATTTATTATTTAATTTTGCTCCATGTGCTTGTGAGCAATCTTCTATTACATAGATATTTTTTTTTCTTGCATAATTCATTATTGCCTTCATATTTGTTGGGTAGCCTGCTAAGTGAACACAAATAATAGCTTTTGTTTTATTTGTGACTACTTTTTTAATATTTTCTAATTCTATATTTTGAGAATTTATATTTACATCACTAAACACAGGCTTATGATTCATTTTTAAAACACTACTTGCTGAAGCAATAAATGACCTTGGGGTAACAATTATTTCTGCATTTCTTTTTAAACTTAATGAATATATAGCTGCCTCTAAACCCAACGTACCATTAGCAACAGCTATTGAGTGTTTTAATTTAAAGAAATTACAAAATTTTTTTTCAAATTTTTTTACATACTCTCCTGTCCATTGATTGACTTTACCTGATTTTATAATTTTATTTACAAGATTGATCTCTTTATTTGAATATTTAGGCCAATTAAGCATTTTAAATTGATTTAATAACTGTAGTTCCAGCTTTTATTCTTGTTTCAGATGAAATTTTTAAATTATTAACTATGTTACTTCCAATACCAATAAATACTAATTCCCCAATATTTACTGAACCAGCTATATTTACTCCAGGACATATGTGAGAAAATTCTCCAATATTACAGTCATGATCGATACTGCTATTAGTATTTAGAATGCATCCCTCATGTATATTAGTATTAGAGTTTATTGAACAACCTGCCATAACACATACACCGTTTGCAATCACAACATTACTTGATATATTAGCACTTGGATGTACTAAAGATACAGGTTTGAGACCAGTTTTTTTTATTTTATTATATATATTCATTCTTATGCTGTTTATTCCAATTGCAACAAAGTAGCCGTTATAGTTATCTTTGGATTGAATTAAATCATCTAAATTACCCATAACATTTTTTAACTTTGGATTATCATCGTAGATATCAATTTCATTGAAATTATTTTTTATTGCAATATCAATAATTACCCTTGAATGACCTCCATATCCAAAAATTGCTAGTTTATTGTTCACTATCTTTTGTAAGTTTTTCCATAGATAATTTATCTGAATAATTAATTTCTTTAAATGAAAATAATTTTAAAAATGTAATAAATAAAATTTTTATATCTAAAAATATATTTCTATTTTTTACATATTGAAGGTCATATTCAAATTTTTTTTTCCAAGATATGGTATTTCTACCATTTATTTGAGATAAACCGGTTATTCCTGGTAAAACATTGTGACGTTTTATATTTTTATCATTATAAATATTTAGATATTCTACTAAAAGAGGCCTTGGTCCAACAAAACTCATTTCCCCTTTTAATATATTATACAATTCTGGAAGTTCATCTAGACTTGAAGATCTAATAAATTTATTCCATCTACTAAGTTTATTAATATTTTCATTTAAGTCACTATTTATTGGCATACTTCTAAATTTGTAGATTATAAAAATTTTATTCTTAAATCCAACTCTTTGTTGATAAAAGAATATTGGAAATCCATTAAAGATAATGTTTAAAGTAGCAATAATAAAAAATAAGATTATTGTTATTGGCAATGTAAGAATAAGAAAAAAAATATCAAAGAACCTTTTTAATTTCATACAACTTCATCAATATAAGAAATAAAATTGTTTACAACTTGTTTTTGATTAAACAATTTTTTGCATCTAACCTTGCCATTGTTTGCCATCTTCGTTCTTAATTCTGGACTAGTAATTAATTCTTTTAAACAGTTTTCAATCTGCTTAATATTACCCGGTTCATGCATTAAGCCTGTAATATTTTCTTCAACGGCATCTGTAAGGCCATATATTCTAGAACAAACAACAGGTAAATTACATGCACCTGCTTCAATAGCTGACATGCCAAAACCTTCTCGATAACTAGGCAAACAAAAAATATCACTAGCAGACATAAATTCTTGTGGTGAGCTTGTATATGAAAATTGATATATATTTTTCTTCACCGTTTTTTGAAGGTTATTAATGGTGTGGCTAAAGTTATCTTCATCAGGACCAACTAATAATAATTTAACTTTAAATTTAAGATTTAATAAATTCTTAAATGCAGTTAATAAATCAAGAATTCCTTTATCATAATTCAATCTTCCTAAATATAATATGAGAATTTCATTATCTTTAATAAATAAATCCTTTCTAATTTTATCTCTTGAAACATCATTTCTATAAAATTGATTGGTATTAACACCTGAAATTGATCCATTACCTAGGATTGAGATATTATTTTTTTTTATAATTCCATTAGCTATAAGGAAATTTTTTTGAGATTCACATTCTGTTAAAGCATGAGTGCAACAAAAGGCAATAATTTTATCTGTAAATTTTAATAATCTTCTCATAAAACCTTTTTTATTATACCAAACTTGCCCCCCAAACCAATGGATACGAATTGGAGTTAAAATTAATGAACTTGAGATTAAAGATAAAAAACCTCCTTTTGGTGTAAGTGAAAATATTAAATTTTGTCTATTTATAGAAAAATTAAATAGAAGCTTAAATAAACAAATTATATCAGAAAGAGTATTGATGCCCCTTGAGATGTCAATATGTACAAGATTACAATCTTTAAATAATGATTCATCATAATGACTAAAATTTTTTAAATTTGTAATAATACTAACTTTGTATTTTTTCTTTAAAATATTTATTTGTGGAATTAAAAATAATTGCACTGACATTATAGTAGAAGCAACAATTGTTAATTTTTTCTTTAATACATCATTGATTTTAAGGTTTATGTATGAAAACATTTGATTAGTTACAAAATCTTGATCAAAAAATTTTTTTCCTCTTAATCTAGCTAAATTACCCATCTTCGTTCTTAATTCTGGACTAGTAATTAATTCTTTTAAACAGTTTTCAATCTGCTTAATATTACCCGGTTCATGCATTAAGCCTGTAATATTTTCTTCAACGGCATCTGTAAGGCCATATATTCTAGAACAAACAACAGGTAAATTACATGCACCTGCTTCAATAGCTGACATGCCAAAACCTTCTCGATAACTAGGCAAACAAAAAATATCACTAGCAGACATAAATTCTTGTGGAGTTGAGGTATAATTTTCCAATCTAATAAATGGTTTTATTGAATCATTAATATATTTTTTTATATTTATTTCATCAGGACCAACAATGAATAAATATAATTTTTTGAAATTGTAATTTTCAATTAGATTTTCAAATACTTTAATTAGATCTAATATTCCTTTATCTTTATTTAATCTCCCCAAAAAAAGGATTATTGTAGAGTCAAATGGTAATTTGTATTGAGATCTAATTTTTTCTTTAATTTTAGTGTTTCTATTAAAAAATTTAAAATTTACACCTGCGATTGAACCATTTCCCAAAACTATAATTTTTTTTATGTTAGTAATATTATTTTGAATTAAAATTTCTTTTTGAGAAATACTGTCAGTTAATAAATCAGTAGATAAATAAGCAATGATTTTATCAATAAATTTAAGAAATATTTTCTCTAAACCTCTTTTAGTTATCCATACTTGGCCTGTAAAAAAATGGACTCTGATACTTTTTCTTGAAATAAAACTAGATAAAGCACATAAAAAACCAGCTTTAGGTGTACAAGATAAAGTAAAAGTATAATTATTTTTATAAAAATGAAAAATTAAATACATCAAATTAATAAAATCTGAAAAAATAGAATATCCTCTTTTCATATTTATATTTATAATTTGAACATCTTTGTATTCTTTTATGAAATTTGGACTATTTCTAAAATTTGAAATCAATGTAATGTCATAATGTGACTTTAAATTTTTAATATGGTAATTAAAAAAAGTCTCAATAGTAGTTGAAGTTGTGCAAACTAAAGCAATTTTATTTTTCATGATTTAATTCATTTTTAATATATTCAATAAGATTATATTTTTTTAAATTTTTTCTGTAGTCTGAAATTATATTATCATAAAAAATTTTACTAGAAGAGAAAAAAATATATTGCTGAATATTAATTTTATTCGAAAAAAAAGATAATAATTTAAAAATAGAAAATAGTATAAATTTATTAATTCTTATAATTCTTCTTGTATGATTAAATTTATTTTTAAATGCATCAACAATATCATCTAGTTTATAATTTTCGGTTAATATATATGAATTATTTTTTAAAATTTTGTTGTGAAAACACAATTCAGTAAATTGTACAACTTCTCTTATATCGATAAATGGGCAATAAGTATTTTTAACAGTAAATAAAGCTTTATTTTTTGAGAGTTTTACAAGTCCATTAATTATATTATTTTCTATTAAAGGACCGTAAACAATTCCAAGTCTAAAAATAAAATATGACATGTTATTTAATTTTTCTGAATAATTTATTATCAATTTTTCAGATTCATTTTTAGTTTTTTCATAATAATTTGATGGCTTAGAAATACTGTCTTTAGTAATATGTGTACTATTATTTTTTGAAAAAATACCAATTGTGCTAAAGTGAATTAGGGTAAAATGATTTTTTGTTTCAGTAGCAAATAATTCTATAATTTTTTTAAGGAATGTAATATTTGAATTATACATTAATTTAATATTTTTTGTTTCAACAACACAATTAATTATAAAATCAATTGAATTAATATCAAAATTAGTTTTATTTATTTCTGTATTTATATCAATATATGTGAATTCAATTTTTTTATTAAAATTTACTTTTTTTTTATTATTGCGTAAATGGCCAAGAACTCGATAATTTTTATCAAATAAGAAATTTGTAATATAGTTACCTAATCTTCCAGAAGAACCTAAAACAAGTATTTTCATAGTTTTTATTTTTAATAAATTGATTTATTAAGATTAAACAAAAGAAAATATAATTGGAAAAAATTATATCTTTTTCCATAATTCATAGTACTTATTACACATTTTGTCTAAAGAATAGTTATTTGCGATTCTTTCTATCGAAATTTTTTTTAATTTATACCAATTATTTTGTTGATTATTTTTAATATTTATTATTTTGATAATTAATTCTGAAAGAGAATATTTATTTGGTTCAAATATAAGATCATTATTCCCTATTATTTCAGAGGTATCACCAACATCAGTAGAAATATTTACTACGCCGCAAGACATACTTTCTGCAATAACATTTGGAAACCCTTCCCCTCTTGAACACAAGACATGTAAATCGAAAATATTCATAAATTCATGAATATTTGAATAATTTTCTAAAAGTATAAAATAATTATCTAATTTTTTTTGTTTGATTTCTTTTATCAGATAATTATTAAATTTTATTTCTTTCCCAATAAAAATACATTTTATGTTTTCATTTTTTTTTATTACCAATTCGACAGCATCTATCAGTAATTTATGATTTTTTATCGGATGATATCTTGATACAAATCCAAAAACAAAGCAATTATCATTTATATTATATTTAGATCTAAAAATTTTTTTTTGATTTAAATCTTCTTTAAATAAACTTAAATTATATCCATTTTCAATAAAATATGATTTTTTTGCGTAACCGAGGTTTTCATGAATATTGATTGATCTTCTAGAGCAATAAATGATTTTATTTGGTACAAAATGTGAAAGTAAAGAATTAATTTTAATTATTATTCTTGTTTTAAAACTTGCATCCTTACTGTAATATTCTGAGGTTCTAATATTCCAAATTATCTTTATTTTTAAAAATTTTGCTATTAATCCGCCTAATAAGTCAGAATGATAAAGCCATGTTTGGACAATATCTGGATTTAGTTTTTTTACTATTTTGTATAATTTAACAAATTTAAATAAAGAGAATTTACTTCTTTTCATATTAAGACTTATAACTTCAATATTTTGTTTTTTTAAAATACCCCCATATTTTCCTTCATCCATTAATGAGATTACAACATATTTAAAATTATGATTTTTGTTATTAGATAACAATTTAAATAACGTAGACTCTGCTCCACCATCTTCAAGTGTTGTTATAATATTTAATATCTTCATATTAGATTATTAAATTTTCATATTTTGCAAATTGATTATTTATTGAAAAATCAAGATATCTTTTATTTATATTTCTTTTTTCTAATTTTTTATCAAAAAACGATAGTATTTCTTTTGTTAGTTCATCTTGATCATTACTTTTTACTAATTTTCCATAATTTTTAATTATTTCACTAGATCCACCTGGGCAATCTGTTGCAATTATATGTGTTTCGCAAACCAGGGCTTCAATTAATACATTTGGTAATCCTTCATAAATAGAAGATAAAATAAAAAGATCACACTTTTTCATATAAGGGTAAGGATTGTTTAGATTGCCTAAGAAATCAACATGATCATCAAGATTTAATTGTTGAGTTAATTTTTTTAAGCTTTTATACTCTTCACCAGTGCCAATTATCAATAGATTAACATTTATTTTTTTAACAACTTTACTTAGAGCTTTTAACAATAATTGTATATTTTTTTGCTTGGTTAAACTTGCTACTGACAAAATAACTTTTTCATTTCTTTTAAAAAATTTGTGCTCTATGATTTCTTTACTTTTATTTTTAATATTAATATGATCCACTGGATTATTAATTTTAACAATTTTATTATTATTTAATTTAAGTTCACTTGTTAAATAATTTTTAACAGAATCACTAATTGCAACTATTTTATAAGCTTTTTTATAAAGATGTTTTGATAAAAATTTAAAAAATATTTTTTTTAATATATTTTTAATTTCAAATGTGTATAAAAAAATATTTGCTTCTCTAACTATGATATTAGGTTTGGGACGAATTATTAAAGAACATAATATTGATAAAATATTTAAGTGTGCAATAGAAGTAAAATGAAAATTTGGATTATTTAATTTAAAATACTTTATTAAATCAATGAAACAAAAAATTGTTCTGGTTTTATTAAATTCAATTATTTTGATACCATTTAATAAGGATGCTTTTAATTGACCCTTGCTATTTACAACTAAAATATCAACTTCATGACCTTTTTGATAAAATAGATTGGCAAGCATTATCATGTTTTTTTCGGCGCCTCCAAATTCAAAAGAGTGAATTATAAAAGATAATTTTTTTCTATTATTTAATGACATCTTCAAAATGTTTTTTATAATTTTTAAAAGAAATATTTTCACATGCAAAGTTAAATGAATTATTTGACATATATTTTAGTCTTTTTAAGTTTTTTAAAATAAGCAAAATTTTATTTCTTAAATCTTCTTTATCATTATTTCTAAAAATATATCCATTATAACCATTTTTAATATAAGTTCTTGTTCCGCAAGTATCACTGCATATACTTGTTAGCCCACAACCCATTGCTTCTAGAAGCGATATAGAAGCTGGTTCATTAGTTGATGGTAAAACAAAAAGATTATTCTCTTTATATAAGTCATATATTTTTTCATGATCAATATTTTTTTTTATTAAAACATTATTTTTCAAATTATTTTTTTCAACAAATTTAATTAATTTTTTATAATAATCCTTATGGTATTTATTAGATAACTCTCCAACAATTGTAATATTTATATTATGACTCTGTATTAAATCTAATATAGATTCTAAAAAAAAAATGTGATTTTTTCTTTCAACAAATTTTCCAATTGTAATTATTTTTAATTTTGAAAAATTTAAATCTAATTTATTAACTTTAACAACAAATGGTAAATAATATAATTTTTTTATATTATTTTCATAATTTTCATATTTAAGTGGAGTCACCCACTTAGCATCAAAAAATGCCAGCCTTAAATAAAACTCGAATTTTCTAAAATTTGAATGTAAATTCTTATTTTCTAAAAAGGATAAATCTAAATTAGTTTGTTGATAGTAAATAATTTTGATTTTACATAATTTTAGAATAATAGAAACAACATATGTATATACAAAGCCATGAACTCTTAAAATTGCAAAATCAAATTTATTTTTTCTTAAATAATAAAAATAGTTAAATAGCTTTGGTAAATAAAATGAGTTATTAATTGTTTTAACATTAAAAATTGATTTAATAAATTTAGTAATAATAGATTCTTCAAATTTAATTG
The DNA here is from genome assembly GCA_902612805.1 of uncultured Alphaproteobacteria bacterium. GTDB lineage: Bacteria > Pseudomonadota > Alphaproteobacteria > HIMB59 > CACPNW01. The sequence continues at coordinate 85,498 of CACMEY010000002.1, forward strand.
GTTTTAAGTTTGCGTGGTCTTCTATAAAGCCATAATTTTTTACGTGCATTTCCACTCTGTGATCGAGTTTTATGTGTGCATTTATTGTGTGAATAATATTGGTATGATATCTAGGAATTAAAAAGAGGATTTTCATTAATTCAAAAAAATAATATGTTTATTTTACCAAAATTTAAGAATTTGATAAATAACAGAAAATATATTGTACCATTTAATTTTTTTTCCTTCTTCTTTGGATCTGCCATTGTAATTAATTTTAATTTCGTAAAAAATTTTTCCATTTTTTACTATATGTTTTAATATTTCTGCTTGTTGTTCAAACCCATTACTTTTCAATTTACTTATATTTAGTAAATCTCTCTTAAAACAAATATAACAACTATATATATCAGTAAAAGTTGTATTATTTTTTATATTAAATAAATTAGTAATTAATATGTTACCTAATTTATTATAAATATTATGAGATCTTGAGTATTGATCATAGTTTAATCTTGAACCTACAATTAAATCTGGTTCAAAACTTTCAATAATTTTATAAAATTTAATATATTCACTTGGATCATATTCAAGATCAGCATCTTGAAAAAGAATATATTTAGCTTTAGAAATTTTTAAACCTTTTTTTACACTAGCACCTTTACCTGAATTCTTATCATTTCTTAAAATTTGATCATATAAATGCTTGCTTGAATTAAGCAATTCAGATGTGCCATCAGTTGAATTATCATCTACAACAATAACTTCATTTATAAATCCACCACGATTATCATTAACTTTTTTAAGTAATTCAACTATTGTATTTTTTTCATTATAAACTGGTATAATAACATCAATTTGTTTATTCATTAAAACGTGAATATATTATTATTTAAAAGTGATAAATAAAATTAATATAATAAATTTTCTAATTATTTTAATTGTTTTCATTATTTCATCAAATATAGCTTGGTTAAACCCAAGACCCGACTTTTATGTTTACCGAACTATTGAATTTTTTCCATTTTTTTGGCAATATAATGTTGATTCTTCAACCGAACTTCTAAGTGCTGCTTTTTTTCCTGAATATTTTATTGAAAATCCAATTAGAATGTCAAGACCCGGTTACCCCGTTATAGTTAATTTAATCTCTAATATTTCGTATTTTATAATTAACCCTTTTTTGAACACTAATTATTTGTATTATGTTGGAGCAAGTTATTTATTATTTAAGTTCATTTTGTATTATTTTTCGATAACCTTATTAACAAAATTATTATTAAATTATTTTAAAACAAATTATGTGATTTTAATTAATATTCTTGTTTTCTTTCATTATCATTCTATTTTTTATGCCACAACATTTCACACCAGTGAGTTATCATTTATTACTCCTTTAATTTGTTTAACTTTATTTTTTATAATAAAAGAAAATTATTCAATTTATAAAAATATTTATTTTTCCTTAATTGTTGGAATTTTAATTTTATGTAAACCTAATTATGCTTGTTATTTTACAATTCTAGTTTTTAGTTTTATTAATAAATATTATCTGCAAAGTATTTTAAGTTTTTTTATTCATCTTTTACCAATATGTATTTATTTATTATATTTAAATTATGTTAACATAGAATTTTATCACTATGGTATTCAAGGCGCAGGATTTTTAGGTTGGTTTTTTGAGGCTTCAAAAGTTGGTGTCTTGAATATGTTTAATGAATTATTTTTATCAATATTAAAATATTTTGAAAACTTATTTGAATATTTTCACTTTTTTACAATATCATTTATTTTAGGTCTATTTTACGTATATCCTAGAAATAAAAAAATTATTATTTTTTTTGCAATTCTTGTCTTTTTCATCTGGTTACAAATATTCTCTACAAACCGATGGGGTGGATATATGGTGGCAGATTTAACAGTTCCAATTATGAGTTTATCAGTTTTATTTTTGATAAATAAAATTTCAATATTAGAAAATTTAAAAATATTAATTAGTATATGTATTCTTTACTTAGTTATTAATGTTGCAAGTTTTGTTAATTTGCCTTGGATAAGTCCTTATAATCAAAATTTTCAAAAATATGATTTCAATACAATTAATAATTTTAATACTAATTTAAATTAAGATTTTGATTTGAAGAAATGACTAAAGCATAGAAAGTTAATTGCTTATTATTTAATTTTTGATTAAGAACTTTTTTAATTATTCTAAGATATTCGTTGTTTTTAGATAATCTTTTGTCTTTCAATTTTAATATTCTGGGATAAGTTATAAATTGTCTATGAATTGTATTAGCCTTAAATCCCTCAAGTTTGTAGATGTAAATATTTGAATTATTATCAAAAAGTTTTGTAAATTTGGAAATATTTCTAAGACTGTACTGTCTAAATCCATGATTCAGGAAATTAAAAAGACATTTATGAGATGGCAAAAGATGAATTTGCAACAAAGGTTTTTTAGTACTTGAAACATAGTTTGAGATATTTTTAAAAAATAATAAATCTTTTTCAAAATGTTCTATGGCACTTTGTGTAAATAAAAGATCAATATTTTGTAAATAATTTTTAATATTGTCTGATTTATCTATAATAAATTTAAAATTTTTATTATCAAAGTTTTCCCATTCTGGGTATTTTTTAATATCTATACCAGTGTAATGTAATTTGTTTTTTCCTATAATTTTTTGTAATAGTTTGGGGTACACGCCAGTACCACACCCTACTTCGCATATTTTTAATTCTAGTGGATCTTTGGTTTCAATTTTATCAAAAGGAAAATTAAGCCAAAACAAATCACATAAATATCGTGAAGGTGATAAATATTTGTTTTCATCTAAATACTTGAGATCTCTAGAAACAAATTTAAATTTTAAATTTTTAATTCTTTTATCTATATTAATGTTTGGAAAGAAATTATTTAATATATTTCCAAATAACCACAATATAGCCTGAAGAAAATTTAATTTTTTATCGCCACTAAAATTTATTAAAGAAGTTGAATTTGTTGACATTCTATGTAAAAATAATTTAAATATAAATTATACTAATTTAAAATAGTAGAAAATTACTTTTTTTTAATCATTAATAAAAAAATTATTGAAAAAATCTGTTGCTTCTTTCTTTTCAATATATTTGCTATTTATTGCAGGCCAACTGTCAATCTCATTAATATCGATTATTTCAAATCCCTTTTTTACTCTAAGATTATCAAATTCAACAAAAAAATTGTCAAATCTGGTTGAATATAATTCAACAAATGCCAAAATAACTGAACATCTATGAGACCCACCAGTTACAACAAACCTATAATCATCATTTTTTTTTAGTATATATCCAGTTATTTTATCTTGATCATTTGGAACAAATCCAAATTCTTTTATGGATTTAACTAGATTGATAATTTTAATTGAAATCCATTTTTTAAATAATTTATCTTTTGGGCCAAATAATCCTGATCTAAGAAATCTTAAAGGGTATTTATGAAACCATGGGTAAAAGATTGAATGCTGACTTAGTTTACAAAAAGTCTTTGAGTTAATTTTTAACCCAAATGATTGTGCATAATTTTTAGGTTTAAAATTTTCAAGAAATCTATCTAAATTATGTGAAATGTATCCTTTATATACATTATCTAATTCCAAAATTTCCTTAGCTGCTAAAAATAATGGATTTTTATTTGAGTAAATTTTTATAGCTGAGTCTAAATATAATTTATGATAATCAACTAAAAATTTATTGTTAATATAATTGTGAGATTTTTTAATATCAAATTTCTTATATTCAATCTTTTTATTATTTCGATATGAAATTTCTTTTTTTATCTCTTTATATTTATTTATTTTATTATTAATAAAATTAGCTGCATTTGCATTTTGAAAAAAATTATTATCATATTTTAAATTTTTATAAATTATTCTTAAAAAATAATTATAAATAAATTTAAAATTTATCATTTATTATTAAATATTCTTTTCAATTTGTAAAAATATCTCAATAGAAAAAAATTATGAACATTTAATGAGAAATTAGTTGATGGAGCAGTACTTGATAATTCATTATTAAACTTATTAAGATACAATTTTTTATTAATAAGATCATAATCATAAATAGGTTCTTCAAAAAAAGTATAATAAAATAAACCTATAGTTTCAATATCACCCCATCTATATTTATAATCTCCTGCAAATTTGTTTAGTTTATCTAAATAATGTAACCAATTGGTGTCATTTTTAAAAAATTTCATATTATAGATATTTAAATTTCCAGCTGACCATTTTAATTTATGCATTTGCATTTCATCATTATTTTGAATAGCTTGTAGAAGAATTTTATTTTTAGGAAGTATTTTTTTTTCGTTAAGGTATTCTTTGTAAAAATTCCATAAGTTTTCTCTCGTACATTCTTGTCTCCATGAGAAATTATTCCAGGTATAACCTGTTGAAAAAACTGAATTATTCATTGAATTAAATAGGTCAAAATTTATTTTGGAATAAAAATTAGAGTCATCATCTATTCTCATAAGATAATCATACTTTTCTAGCTCCTTAGATACACAGCCAATTTTACCAAAGGAGGTAATATTAGTAACAAAATGCTCCATATGAAGATATCCCTGACGTTTTTTTGGAAATTGTTCTTTGACATATCTATTATATTTACGGTTAAAAAATAATTCATTTGCTGAGATATTTTTAGGAAATTCATAATCAATTTCTATAAATTCAATTTTGTTAGAAATTTTATTTCTTATGTTGTTAATAAAATTTTTATTATAAGTATTTTTAAAAAAATAGACAAATACTGGATATTGATATTTATAATTCCAATTTTCAAATAATTTTTTTAGACAAATTGGAAGAAGTTTTTTTCTTGATGATAGAAGATATACAGCAGCATTATGCATTTATTTTTGTTTTGAGAATAAGTCCATCCAATGATCAATCATTTCGTCTATTAATTCTTCAAATGATATTTTAGGTTGCCAATTAAGTATTTTTCTAGCTTTAGTTGAATCTCCTTTTAAGTATTTTAACTCCTCTGGCCTCATATATTTTTTGTCTTGGAAAATATGTTTATCCATTTCTAAATTGAGTTTTGCAAAAACATACTTACATAAATCTCTGACACTTCTTGTAATTCCAGTTGATATTACAAAATCATCTGGTTCTTTATGATTTAATATTTTATTCATAGCTACTACATAATCTTTTGAATGACCCCAATCTCTATAAGAGTCCATGTTACCCAAAATTAATTTATTCTTTAGACCAAGTTTTATTTCGACAGCAGTTTTTACAACTTTATTGGTAACAAAATTCGATCCTCTTCTAGGTGATTCATGGTTAAATAAAATGCCATTACTACAAAATAACGAATAGGCAAAACGATAGTGTTTAACTAAATTATATGCAAGAACCTTTGCACATCCATATGGACTTGTAGGTTCAAAGCGAGTAGTTTCTCTTTGACAATTATCATCATCTACAGATCTGCCAAACATTTCTGATGAAGAAGCCTGATAAAATTTAGCAGTTGGGCAATTAGTTCTAAAAGTTTCAAGCAAATTCAAAACACCTATACCATTTGTTTGTAATGTAAAATGTGGTATTTCAAAACTAATCCTAACATGAGATTGAGCTGCAAGATTATATATTTCATTTGGTTGAACGGCATTTAATATTCTTTCTAAAGAGCTACTATCCATCAAATCACCATATTCAAGATTTATTTGATTATCTAGTTGTTCAATTCTATTTCTTTGATGCTCTACAATTGAATTTCTTCTAATTATACCAAAAACCTCATAATTGTTTTCAAGAAGGTATTCAGAAAGATAACTTCCGTCTTGACCTGAAATTCCTGTTATTAGAGCTTTTTTTTTCATATTATTTTTTGATTATTTTATATATTTGTTTTGCAATAATACTAGCATCATTTTTAAATTTTTTATTATTATTAAAACCCGTCATTTTAGATTTAAATGGTTTTGGATTTTTAATATAAAAATCTATTTTCTTATTCAAGAAAAATTCTTTAGCGCTTTTATACAAGCTATTTAATGCTGATTTAGATGCAGCATAAAGCATATAATTTTTTCTTGGTCCAGAATAAGATGATGAACCAATAAAAAATATTTTTATTTTTTTATTATATTTATTGATTATGAAGTAATTTATAATTTCCCAATTAGATCTCAAATTAGGATTAATAATATCAGCAAACTTTTCAGTATTATCACCAAATACTCCTATACAATTTATAATTACATCAAATTTATATTTATCAATTAATTGATAAAGATTTTTTTTTGAATCTAATTTTTTAAAGTTGAGAATTGATGATGGTGGACAAATAACTTCATAATTATTATTTAATTTAAATAATTTATTTATTTCATTTCCTAAAGCCCCTGAAGCTCCAAGTAATAAAATTTTTTTATGATTAGACAATTATATTATTTACCCTAAAAGTATCTTGTTCATAATCTTTTCCGCCCCTTAATCCAGATGAAAAAACAATAAATTGATTACCTTTATTACCAATTTTTAATGCATGAATTTCCATTGGAGGAGTTGATACTATATCACCTTCATTCAATTCTAAACTTTCTGCAATTTTTGAAGAATCAAATTTTTTATACCAATAAGTCAAAGAACCTTTTGTTATTAAAATATGTTGAGTTGTTAATTTATGATAATGATTTCCTCTTACAACATTAGGTTTTGAATCAATTACTGCAACATGATTAATATTTTGATTATAAAATATGTCAACAATTCTACCTCTCGAGTCTTCATTTAATTCAAGTGGAGAAAATACATTTAGCCAAATATTTTTGTGTTTCATATCTATTTTATAATAATTAAATTTTTATTAAATTTTTTTAACTTCTTTATTATTTCTTTCGAAATATTCCAAGAAAGCATTAATCCGTAGACTTTTCTATACTTAGAAATTATTTTATCACTTACAATAGGAATTCTACTTAAAGGAGTATACTTGCCTTTTTTGTATGGTGACGGATCTGTTACATAAGATATTATTGAGTGATCAAGCTTATGATAGTTTAAAAATGTGTTACCTTTTGCAGCTGCTCCAATTCCAATTATTGTTCCTCCAGAATTTTTAATTTTAAGCAATTTATTTAATAATACATTTCTTTTATTTTCTATTTTTTTCATAAAAGAATTATAAAATTTAGGATCAAATAAACCTTTTTTTTCTTCCTTCAAAATCATTTTTTTAACAATTTTAGATTCTAAATATTTTTTTTGTTTTTTTTTACAATACACTCTTATCGAACCTCCATGATATGAATTTGTTTCAACATCACTAATATACATCCCACACTTGTTAAATAAATTTTTTGCAAATTTTATTGTAAAATATGTAACATGTTCATGATAAACTTGATCATATCTTTTAGTATTAACTGTTTCATACCAATAAGGAAGCTCAAAAACGAATGTACTATTATTATGCATTAAATTTCGAACTCCTCTAATAAAATTTAATGGATCATTTGAATGGTTTAATACATTATTAGCTATTATTAGATCAAAAAATGAGTACTTACTCTTTAAAATATTTGAAAATTTAAAATTAAAAATACTATTAAATGATCTAATACCTTTTTTTCTAGAAATTTTAGTCATTAATAATGATGAATCAACACCAACAACTTTAAAATCTTTTTTATAAAACTTATTTAACAAATAACCATCGTTTGATCCAATTTCTAGAACTCTTGATTTTTTTTCTAAATTTAATTTGTGAATAATTTTTTTAAAATAATCTGTCCAATGACTTCTAGAATATTTTGAATTTGATGAGGTGTATGAATAATCATATAAATTATACCTCATAAAAGAATCAGTAAAATATTTTAGTTGAATTGAACCACTTTCCTTACAAAGAAAGCATTGTAAAGGGTAAACAGGTTCCATCAAATTTAATTTATTTTTTCCAATGAATGTATCTGCAAAAGGATGAATGCCTAGATCGATAATTTTAAAAAGTTTTTTTGAATTAGTTATTAAGCACTTATTAATCAATATATTCCCTATCTTTTTCTGAACCATAGTATGGTCCATTTTTAAATTCGTATAATATCGTATCTTTTTTTATTGATACAAAATCATGCCCTCCATTAAAAAGTATTACACAGTCACCCTTATTAAGTAACACTTCATCAAATAAGGTACTATCAATATCATAAAATTTAGCCTTTATAGATCCACTAAAAACCAACCATGCTTCTTGAGTAATATCTATATTCCTTTTGTTAGTTTTGTGCTTGTGAGGCTTAATACTTTGATTTTTTTTAAATTTTGAACATGAAGCTTGAATAAATTCATTTTCTGGAGAAAAATCATATCTACTGTTTTTTAAATCTTTTAATTTAAAGTGTGAGTAAATTATTTTATTTTTATCAATATTTGAGTAGTACAACATGTTATATTATATTTCTTACATATTTTATTAAATCTTCTGCTCTTTTATCATATGTATGTTTTTCAACAACTAAAGTATAGGATGCTTCAATAATTTTTTTAATTTCAGGAGAATCACTTATTGCGAACTGAAACATTTCTCTGAAATCTGAAAGATCAGGTTTAAATGGTATATAGTGTTCATATTCTTTAAAAATTTTAGAATAATATTTAGATTGTTCACAAAAATTTATTGATTTTAAAAGCATGCATTCAAAATACCTAGGACCAATTAAATTAAATGGTGACAAAGTATTTAGTGTCACTTTACTCAACCTAAACATATCAATGTAATTACCAAAACTTAATCTTTTATATTTATTTGATAATTTTAAAATTGCATTTTTAAGTGAGCTCTCCTGATATGCATTCCAAAAAATTGATTTATTTTTGTAAATTTTGTTCAGAAAAATAGGAATATCAAATAATTGAAAATAAAGCTCTTTTTGTATTTTCTTTCTTAGAGCAAACAAATTTTCATTTTTTTTTCTCATGTATGGATTTTGTAATAATCCTGAAAAGCATAAATCATATTTTTTTTGATTTTGATAATTAGCATCATAGCTTTTAAATTTATCTTGATTAACTGAGCAAGGTAAAAAAACAAATTTTGTATTTGCTATGCTTTCAAATTCATCACACTCAGAATAATGACTGAACGCGATATCAAATTTCCCTCTTTTTATAAATTGTAATTTATCATCTAATGATACATATTCCTTATTAAGAATACATATTTTTTTGCTGTTATGATCTTGAAAATTATATTTAGCACAATATTCAAGATCATTTAAAGAATTTGAATTTAAATTTTTATTCCATTTATATCTGTTTTTCGTAATAGAATTTTTAGGAATATCAGATAACCAACCATGACCCACACAAACTACATCTTTGGAATCAAGATTATATTTGTTAAATACTTGTTCTAAATTTAAATTTTCATCAAAATTTTGGTAACCTGGTCCCCACAAAATTAGTTGAATTTTTTTTTTCAATGATGTTATTAAATCATTTTGGTAATATGCAGAATTATAATTAGTAAAATTTGGTGTTAAGTAGAGAAATTTCATATTATTTATTAATCAATTTTAAAATTATTCAAATAACAAATTTTTTATTATCAAACCAAAGAATAAGTACTAGAATGGCATATAATTTACTAGAATTATCATAACCACTATTTTGCTTATTCATTAGATCAATAGCATATTTTTTATTAAAAATATTTTTTTTAGAAAGTATATTATCATAAAAGAATTCTTTCCAATTATCTTCTTTTAACCATTCTTTGAATGGGATACTAAAACCCATTTTTCTTCTATAATTATAATTTTTAGGAAAATAATTAGAGGAATATTTTTTTAAAAATATTTTTCTATTAAAAAAGTTAACTTTTTCTGATGTTTTAAAGTTATAAAAAAGAAATTCAATAAGTTTATGATCCAGAAATGGTGATCTTAATTCAACTGAACAATTCATACTAGCCATATCTGTTTTTACAAGTAGATTATCACATAAATAATTTGAAAAATTTTCATACATTAAACTTTTTACTAGATCACTACTCCCAAGGTTATTATTTAAATAATTGGGTTGAGAATCTAATTGTTTATTTAGTATTTGAAATTTTTCATCATTATCAAAATATTTCGGTACTATTGGTAAATTTTCTTTTAAATTTAAGTCTAAATAACTAATCCAATTTTTTCCTTTGAAATGATTATTATCTTTTTTTAAAATAATATTTTTAAGAATCTTTCTAAATAATTCTGGTATGAATTTACTTAGCACTTCAAGATATATTATATAATTATAGTGCTTATAGCCCCCAAAGACTTCATCGCCTCCATCTCCGCCAAGTACTACTTTACAATATTTTTTAATTTCTTGAAAAATTAGCAATGTTGGTATAGCTGATGAATCAAAAAAAGGTTCATCATAAATATCAATTAAAGTATTTATAATACTAGGGTCTATTCTATTAATTCTAATCTGATGATGATCAGTTTGAAAATAATTTGATATTTGTTTAGCATGTTTTGATTCGTCGTATTTTAAATTATTAGGAAAAGAAACATTAAAGGTTTTAATATTGTTCTTTTTTAAAGAACTAATTGACGTAATCAAACTAGAATCAATACCTCCACTTAAAAGTACACCAGTACTTACATCAGTGTTAAGCTGGTAAGAAATAATTCTCTTAATAATTTCATCAAACTGTTCAATTTTATTTTGATTTTGATTATAATTTACTAAATCATTTTCTAGTTTCCAATATCTTATTATTTCTAAATTATCTTTTGCAATATTATAATTTAAGTAATGAGCTGCTGGTAATTTTTTAATACTTTGATATATTGTATTTTTATTACTACTAAATCCTCTTGTAAGAAAATAATCTAATGTTTCAAAATTAATTTTTGGAATATCAATTTTTAATTCTAATAGTGATTTAATCTCTGATGAAAAATAAAGTGTTTCTCTATCATTTATATAATATAATGGTTTTTCGCCTACCCTATCTCGGGCAATAAATATGTTATTTTTCTTTTCATCAAAAATTGTGAAAGCAAACATGCCTCTAAAATATTCAAGACATTTCTCTTTCCACCTATCATATGATGCCAAAATTATTTCTGTATCTGTGTTAGATTTAAATTTATACCCAATACTCTCTAAAGTTTTTTTTAATTCCTTATAATTATATATTTCTCCATTAAATATAATTTTATATCTCCCCAAGTAAGACATAGGTTGATTCCCTTGACTTGAAAGATCAATTATTGATAAGCGATTATGACCAAGAATAATATTTGACTTTTCATTTATCCAAGTTGATGAATTATCCGGGCCTCTATGAGATATTTTTTTAAGAGCGTTATTAAAATTATCAAATTTTAAAGCTTTATTAGAAACAATACCAAGAAATCCACACATAAACAAATATAAACTGTTATACAATTATTTTTATATACTTAAAATTATAAAATAATTATTTAATTTTATTATTTTTTAAATTTAAATATTTATCTATGGTTGAAACTAAGAAGTAAAAAAAAGGTATTAAAATTATCCATTTTTGTCTTGCAGATATTCCAAAATTAGGTGTCAAAGATGATAAAGGAATTAGAGCAAGTATAAAAAAAATAATAAATATTTTATCTCTATCATTAATTGTTTTATGATTTGAAAAACAATAAAAACCATAAATAAAAATTATCAATATAATAAAATTTTCAAATGAGCTGACTAATGTAAATAAGCTATTAGCTTCAAATATCATTGGCCTGAATAAATAGGTAAAAAGTTCAGTTAAAAAAAGTATACTTGGCAAATCAATATAGCCTGATCCATAATAATCAGGCAAAGATTGTCTAATTTTTAGTTGCTCATTAAACTGATTATATAGTTCTAAAGATATCAAATCATAAAAATCATTTATTTGAAAACCGATTAAAGTTAATTTTAAAAGATAATTAATAGATACAAAGAAAGATATTGATATAAATAAAAATAAAACAAGTTTGAAATATTTAAAATTTATTAGGTAATGATTTTTATTATTTATAAAAAATAGTGTTAAGATTGATGATATAACTAATATAAGAGCGTGTTGAGGCCTTACATAATAAAAAAGCAAAAAGGCTAATAAAACTAATAAATAGTTTTTTTTATACAAGTACAACCATAATAAAAAAGACAATGAAAATAGTGCTATTGTATCCTTACCAATACCTGCAGACCAAAAACTAATTGATGGAATAAAAACGATTATATTTTTTAATATTGTAGTTACTTTATTATTAGAAGTAATTAATTTATTCAAAGAGCTATCAATGCATAACAAAGCAAGAAATCCAATGAAATTATAAAACAAAAAGACTCCTAAATATGAAAAATTGAAGTAATTAATTAAAAAGGAAACCATATTTCTAACAAAGATTACTGCGGGAGTATATGTATTCAGATAGTTAATATTAGATTCTTCCAGACTAAAATAATATGCATTCTCAAAATAAGTTAATGAATCAGATACAGAGGTTAATGAATGATATACATAAAATAAACAAAAACATGTATGCCAACCATAAATAAGAATTGATCTAAATAATAATTGTCTATTTTTAAAACCTACATAAAAAATAAAAAAAAAATTAAATAAAATCAAGATAGAAGTAGATATAATTTGATCTAGAGTTCCAAATACAAAGGCGAAATTTGTCATTTTTTTAATTTAATAATATAATATTTAATATTTGTTAATAGACTTATTCAATTGAGTTAAATTTGTTTACGGTTTTTATGTATTTAATTTTTTTATTTTTAATAATTTAATCTAATTTTGCGTAGCTTTAATCAATTAACATATTTCTAAAATTTTTATTACTTTTAACTAAATCATGATATTTGCCATATGTTTGTATGGTTGAGTCATTTATTACAAAAATGTTATCAAAACTAGATAGAGTCTCTATTCTGTGTGTAACAACAATAACAGTTTTTTTTACAGAATATTCAATAATTTTTTGGAATATCTTCTTTTCTGTTTCTAAATCAAGAGAATTTGTGGCTTCATCAAATATAATAATATCCTTATTTTGATATAAAGCTCGAGCTATACCTATTCTTTGCCTTTGACCTCCTGATAACTGAACACCTCTTTGTCCTACATTGCTATTTAATTTCTTTGGCAAAAAATTAATAAAGTCATTTGCTAAGCTCACATTAATAGACCTTGCTAATTTATCTTTATCTATTTTATTTATATCTTTTTCAAAAGTGATATTTTCAAGAATTGTAGAGTCGAAAAGAAATATATTTTGTGGAATATAGGATATATTTTTTTTCCATAGACTAATATTTGATTGATCTATAAGAATATTATCAACTAACATATTGCCATCATAATTCTCAATTAAACCTGATAATATATCTGCAAGAGTTGATTTACCAGAGCCAGATTTACCAACAATTCCAACTTTTGTATTTTTTTTTATTTCGAGAGATATATTATTTATGGCTTTAGATTTTTTATTTGTATAACTGAATGAAATATTTTTAAGATAAATATAATTTTTAAAAACAAAATTATTATCAGATGAAAAGTTTTTATTAACTTTATTATAATTTTTTAATTCAATATTAATTGAATAAAATGCTGACAAATTTCCTTTGATAGTAGCAATAGAAGCAAAAATTTGTTGCAAAGCAGGAAGAATTTTATAGGCAGCAAGAGCAAATATTGAGAGTGTTGTTAGTAAAACATTTAATTCAGAATCGTTAAGTATGAGCAGATAAAGTGTCAGCAGTAATATTGAGCCTATACCAATTAATTCAATGGCAAATCTAGGAAGTTGAGCAAATGATTGGTTCATTGAATGGGTAGACGCAAAATTTAAATTTGATTGCATAAATTCTTTGATAAAAATTGAAGATTTATTATTAATAAGGAGTTCTTTTATACCTCCAAAAGCCTCTCCCAAAACATTGTATCTGTTTTTATTCAAGTAAGATATTCTTTCGCTATTTTCGAAAAGTTTTTTTCTTAAGAATAAGAAAAGTAAGATATATATAAATCCAAATATAAGAAAACTACTTAATGCTATCCAAAAATTATATATAAATATTGCTATAAGCATGACTGAAGAAAGTATAATCTTGCTATTTAAATTTAAAAGTGGTTGAATGATTCCACCAGTTAACCTTTTAACTTCTTCAAAAATTTTTCTTGAGAAATCATTAGAGGAATTTTGTGAATGAAATATCCAATTTTGATTTAAATAATGTTTAAACAAAGAAACACTAATTTCAGATCCAACAAATTGGCTAAATCTTAGTAATCTCCAGGTTGTATACATTGATATAATCATTGATATACTAAATAATATGAAAACAACTGAAGCTAAGAAAATTAAAAAATTATTTTTATTTGAAAAATCCATATAATTATAAAAAAAATAAAGGTACTTATTTGAAAAAATTAAACTTTGATCAGTTAAAATAGTCATAAAAGGAGCAATAGAAATGATACTAATTAATTCAAAAATTGACGTTATAATTATTAAGAATTGTATTAGTATCAAATTATATTTTTGATTTGGTGTTAAAACTTTAAGAAATTCAAAAATAAAATTCATAAACTATTAAGCATTAAAAATTTTAATTTGATCGGCTTTGTATTTGCCTCTAGTATCTACAATAATTTTAGAATATTTTTTAATTAAGTTATAATTTAGCTCATCATGGTCTGTTAGCAAAACAGTGCAATCATATTTAAGTAAAAGATTTTTATTTAGTATTTTACTTTTCATTTTTAAGGAGGAATTTCTTGATTTTTTTAAAATTGGAACAAAAGGATCAAAATAATCAACACTTACTTTATTTTGCTTTAACATTTTCATAATTTTCAAAGATGGAGACTCTCTTGTATCATCTACATTTTTTTTATATGCAACACCAATAATTAAAATTTTAGAGTGACTTAAACTTAAATTATATTTTTTTAAAGCATATCTTATTTTTTTTAATACATAGATTGGCATTGAATTATTAATTTTTGCTGATAACTCGATAAATTTTGCATTAACATTATTTTTTTTTGCTATCCATTTTAGATAAAATGGATCAATTGGTATACAATGCCCTCCTAAACCTGGCCCAGGATAAAAGGGGAGAAAGCCAAAAGGCTTAGTAGATGCAGCTTTTATGACATCATAAAAGTCTATACAGAGCTTCTCGCAAATAATTTTCATTTCATTAGCTAAACCAATATTGATTGATCTAAAAATGTTTTCATATAATTTACTTAATTCTGCAACTTCTAAAGAATTTACTTTAACTACTTTATCAACGATCATTGAATATAGTATATATGATAATTCTAAACAATTTGAAGTTGCTCCTGATACTAGCTTTGGTGTCTTTTTTAATCCAAATTTTTTATTTCCTGGATCTTGTCGTTCAGGAGAATATGACACATAGAAATTTTTTCCAATTTTGAAATTTTTTTTAATTAGTATAGGAAAAATTATATCTTTTGTTGTACCAGGATAAGTTGTACTTTCCAAAATAAGTAGTTGTCCATCTTTTAAATAATTTTTAATTTGCTTTAAGCTATTTTTGATAAATGTCATATCTGGATTATTATTTTTACTTAAAGGTGTAGGTAAACAAATTATTATTATGTCAACCTCTCTTATATTTGAAAATTTGTTAGTTGGATTAAAATTTAAAACTTGTTTTTTACTTAAGCTATTAAAATTAATGTAATTAATATAACTTTCATTTTTTTTTAATTTGTTAATTTTAATAATATCATTATCAAAACCAAAAACGTTAAAATTTTTTTTTAAGAATTCAATGACTAGAGGTAACCCAACATAGCCTAACCCAATCACACCTATTTTTGCTTGTTTATTTCTTATTTTTTTTTTCAATATATTGATTTTATTCATATACTTTATAAAGTGTTGCTAACATTTTCAAATTAATAAACATTATTTCAGTTTTTGTAATTATTTTTTAGTGAATGAACAAGAAGTGCCAATGTTAAATATAAAATAGCACTAGTGTAATTATTAAAAAAACTACCAGTTGGTAGAAGAGGAAATAAACAAATTATTGATGAAATATACAAACAATAAACATTGTCTGTTAAAAAATAAGTACGTCTTAAAATTATTAAAAATATGTGTTTAATAATATTATACAAAATAAAAAGAAAAAGTATGGCAATAATTAAAAAACCGAATATACCTAATTCTGAAAGAAGTTGTAGATAATAATTATGTGGATGCGTATTACATGGATCTATAGAAGTAATATAATTTTTACACTCCAATCTATAAATCTTAGTCCCTACACCAAACAAAAAATTCTCATAAAATATGTTTAATGCAGTTTCAAAGTAAGATTTATATTCTTTTGGTATTGAAAAGATTGTATTATCTAAATAATTACTTTGTATTAAAGTTGTAGTGATAAATCTATAAAAAAAAGATTTGATAAAATAAAGAGAGCTAATAAATATTATAAATAAGATTGAAAGCATATAAATACTTATTTTTTTGAATTTTTGATTAAAAATAGAAAATAAAAATATAAATAATAAAAAATAAATTATCGCTGACCTTTCAAAACTAAGAAGATTTAAATAAAATAAAATAGGAATATAAAATAAAGCTATATAATTTAATTTTTGATATTTATTTTTTTTAAAGGTCATTATAAATGAGGCAATAAAAATTGGAAATGTTCTTGAAATAAAGCTTCCTAGCATTACATCCTCACCAAAAGTTCCAGTAATCCTAGGATTAGTATATATAAGATTTTGAATTTCATAATTACGGCCGGTGAATATGAAAATTGTTATGTTAAAACCTGTAATTAATTCAATAAAACAAAAGATTATAATAATAGAGTATGCTATTAAGAAAGAATAGAAAAACATTTCCATCCATTTTTTATAAAATTTTAAAGAATATAAAATTGCTAAAAAAAATAATCCAAATCTGAAGTAAAATAATGATGTCTCAAGTGAAAGTAAAGGATCTATAGAAAATAAAGATCTTATAACCATATAAGCACATAAAATAAAAAAAATAATAATAAAAAGGTCAAAAAAATTTTTATAATTTTTATTTTTAATAAAAATTATAAAAATAAATATTGCTGAAATAGAAACAAATAAATCAGTAGCAAATCTTCCAAAAACTAATGCTATAGGAAAGCTTGAAGTAATAAAAAAAATAACTTTATTTAAATTAATCAAAAATCTAGTTTTCAGTTTTATAATAATAATAGATATATGCTATTATTAATATTACTGCATTTAATGTTATAAAGGTAAATAAAAAAGTAATTATAAATGATGGAACAGAGTTTTGAAAATTATAATTTTTTACTTCCACTGATGCATAATTTTTGGCATTAGAAAAGTAATCTATAGCTGCCTTAGCATCATTATATGAAAGATTTAATTTTTCGTGCTGTTCGCTTAAAATTTTAAAAAATCTTGGATTATTTGATTTTAACATTTCTTTTTCCATTAAATAATTTGTATATGAATAATATAAGTTAAGATCATTGTTAAATTTTGAAAAACTAGTATTTAGACTTTCATCTAAACTTTTAAATAAATCATTTTTAATCTTTTGCTCACTTTCTAAATTATAAATATTTTGTAAATCAAAATAGTATGAGTAGTTATTATCAGAATTTATCATTTGATTTTCAATATACTCAACACCAAATCTCATATTCGAGTTAAGAAAATTGTTATCTTTGAATGCCTGGCTTATTTTTGTAATTATAGATCTTTGTACGGCTGTAACATCAATCGCTACTCCCTCTAGATTTAATTGAAAGCCATCTTTATTAATAATATTATTTCTTTTATATAATTGATTGAAATCTTCTTTGATTTTATCTTCTATTAAATTAGAATAAATGTTTCGTACAAGATTATAATATGTGACTTTATATATGTTGGATAGAGCTTTCTCGTCTGAAAGGCTTAAATTCATTTCAATTTTTTTTAATTGAGTCTTAGTTTGGGTTAGGTCCTTCAAATAAAGATCTGTAAACGCAAAGAATATTATTAATAAAAATAAAAGTAAGAAAATATACTTCAAATAAAAAGAAATTATTTTCTTAAAAATTATTTGATTTAATTTAATCATACTTTTATTCAATCTACTTTCTTAAACCATTTTACAAAATTAAAAATACCTTTTTCGATTGTAACTTTAGGTTTAAATCCAAGTTGCTTAGAAATTAAATCGTTACTACCATGTGTTTTATGTACATCACCTTTTTGTAATTTTAAATAAACTTTTTTACTTATTTTATTGCAATTTTTTTCAATTTCATTCAAAAATTTTTTTAATGTTTGTGGATTATTACTAGATACATTAAAAATTTTGTAAGGCACTTCTTTATTATTTTTTGAAAAAATTACTTTTTCAATTGCATCAACTACATCACTTATGTAGGTAAAATCTCTTACATGATCACCATTATTAAATAACCTTACAATTTTATTATTTATAATTGCATCAGTAAATTTATACAAAGACATATCTGGCCTTCCCTTTGGCCCATAAACAGTAAAAAATCTTAAAATTGTAATTGGTAAATTATAAATATTACTATAAGCAAATGCCATAACCTCATTACTTTTTTTAGTAGCCGCATAAAAAGACAGTGGTTTATCAGTATTAAAGTGTTCCTTTAAAGGGAATTTTTTGTTATCACCGTATACTGAGCTTGTTGAAGCGTGAATTAAGTGTTTAACTTTAAATTTTTTACAATTTTCTAAAATATTAAAAAAACCATTTATATTAGATTTTTGATAAACTTCAGGATTTTTAATAGAATATCGGACTCCTGCTTGAGCAGCTAAATTAACAACTATGCTATATTTATTTTGTTTAAAATTAGTTGTTATTTTTTTTTCATCTGAAATATCAATTTTACTAAATTTGAAATTTTTATTTTTTTTTAAAGATTTTAATCTATTTTTTTTTAAATCAATATCATAATAATTATTTAAATTATCTAATCCAAATATTTTTAACTTTTTGTTTTTTAATAAATAATCACACAAATGATATCCTATAAAACCAGCACAACCAGTAACTAAAATCTTCATTTACTAATTAGTTGGTAGAACAAACTCAGGCCCAGATTGTATGCTTTTAGGCCATCTACTAGTTACTGTTTTTAATTTAGTGTAAAAGTGAATACCCTCCATTCCATGTACTGAATGATCTCCGAATAACGACTGTTTCCATCCACCAAAACTATGAAAAGCCATAGGAACTGGTATTGGTACATTGACTCCAACCATTCCAATATTTGAATGTGTTGTAAAATGTCTCGATATTTCACCATCAGAAGTATAGATACTTGTTCCGTTTCCATAAGCATGATCATTAACTAGTTTTAGAGCTTCATCGTAATTTTTAGCCCTAACAACACTTACAACAGGACCGAATATTTCTTCTTTGTAAATTTTCATTTCTTTAGTAACATTGTCAAATAAAGTTGGCCCTACAAAAAAACCATTTTCATACCCTTGAATTGAATAGTTTCTTCCATCTTCAATTAATGTAGCTCCTTCCTTTACACCTATTGAAATATAATTTTCAATTTTTTCTTTATGATCTTTTGAAATTACTGGACCCATATCAGAGCTAACATCAGTCCAAGGGGCGACCTTTAATTTTTGAGCTTCTAAATGTATTTTACTAACAAGTTCATCAGCGATGTCACCAACTGCTACAGCAACAGAAATTGCCATGCATCTTTCGCCTGCTGATCCATAACCAGCTCCTATTATGCCGTCAACAGCTTGGTCCAAGTTTGCATCAGGCATAACTACTAAATGATTTTTAGCACCACCTAAAGCTTGCACTCTTTTGCCATTTTTTGCAGCACTTTCATAAATATATTTTGCTACAGGTGTTGAACCAACAAAACTAACTGATGAAATATCTTTTGAATTCAATATCATTTTCACGACTTCTTTATCTCCATGAATTACATTAAATACTCCATCAGGTAAGCCAGCCTCCGAAAATAATTCTGCCAATTTTATAGAGCATGATGGATCTTTTTCAGATGGTTTTAAAATAAAAGAGTTGCCACAGGCTATAGCAATAGGAAACATCCACATAGGCACCATAGCAGGGAAGTTAAATGGGGTTATTCCAGCACAAATTCCTAATGGCTGCCTAATCGACCATGAATCTATATTTGTTCCAACATTTTGTGAAAACTCACCTTTTAATAAGTGGGGAATACCACAAGCAAACTCTACTACCTCCAACCCTCTTGTTACTGAACCTTTTGCATCTGCTAAAGTTTTTCCGTGTTCTTCTGATACAATAGATGCAAGTTCATCTATATTTTTTTCGATCAAGTTTTTATAGTTTGATAAGATTCTTGATCTTTTAAGAGGTGTAGTATTGGACCATATTACCTGACTTTTTTTTGAACTTTCTATAACTTTAGTGAAATCTTCATTTGATGATAGAACAACTTTACCTATTTGTTCGCCAGTAGAAGGATCATCAACTGCAAGTACTTTTTGGGATATAGAGACTAAGGATCCATTAATATAATTATTAATTTTTTTCATTTCATCTTCTATATATCAATATTAGATTTCTGGTATATACTATAATTCCTATAGCTTGTGCTAACATAAAAGGAAAGCTTCCGATATGATTAGCATACACAAGAGTTATAATACCCCCTATCAAGCTACACCACCAAAAAGCTACCGGGATTATACTTGATTTAGACCTTTCTGAAGAAAACCATTGTATTATCCATCTACTAAAAAAAACTAATTGACCTATGGTACCAAACGATACCCATAAGAACTCATTAAAGTTTAAATTATTTAAACCGAGTAAATCTAACACATAATTCATTTTAATTTTTTTAAAATTCCTTTTACTTTATTTATATCTTTAATACCTCTAATAAGTCTATCAATTGTTCCATAATTTGACTTGCCATATTTTCTTATTCTATGATTAACTTCAATAAATTTAGTTTCGTGTCCATAACCTTTAAAAAGTGCAGGTAAAAACCTGTGAATTCCATCAAAATATGGAAATGATAAAAAAATATCACGATTAAATACTTTTAATGAGCACCCTGTATCAGAACATTTATCATTTAATATTCTTGATCTAACAAAGTTAGCTATTTTAGATGAAATTATTTTTATATATTTATCTTTTCTCTTTAATCTTATTCCACCTACCAATTTGATATTTTCATTTTGTAAATATGAATCAATAAGCTTAGGTATATCTGCAGGATCATTTTGACCATCACCATCTATTGTAACAATAATATTATTTAATGAATTTTTAATTCCTTCATGAATAGAAAAACTTTGACCTTTATTGATTTTATTATTTAATATTTTGATTTTTTTATTTTTTATATTTTTAATTATGTTTAAAGTATTATCTGTGCTTTCGTCATTAACTAAAATTATTTCAAAATTTTTGAATTCATTTAAACTTAAATTAATTTCTTCAATTAAAATCTCTATATTCTGAGATTCATTAAATAAAGGTATTACAATAGAAAACATTTTTTTTATATTTATATTGTAATTTAATAAAATAATCCTGGCAACGACCTACTCTTCCATGCCTTAAGACAAAGTACCATCGGCGCTAACAGCTTTCACGTACGAGTTCGGGATGGGATCGGGTGTTTATCTGTTGCTATTGTCACCAGGAAATCTTTAGTTACAAAACTTTTCTCTGTACGATATTGTAATCAAGCCAATCGAGTTATTAGTATTAGTAAGCTTCATACATTGCTGTACTTCCACATCTAACCTATCAACGTGGTGGTCTTCCACGACTCTAATGGGGAAATCTAGTATTCAGGTGGGTTTCCCGCTTAGATGCTTTCAGCGGTTATCCTGTCCGTACATAGCTACCCAGCGGTGCTCCTGGCGGAACAACTGGTACACCAGTGGTACGTTCATCCCG
>CACMEY010000002.1:110000-218409 GCA_902612805.1 uncultured Alphaproteobacteria bacterium
ACTAAATGCCCTTTTGCGCTTGATTGCAATTACGTACAGAGAAAAATTTTGTACGTATTTTAATCAAATAAAAAATTATTTTGATCAGTTATTAAATTTCATATTAACAATTCAATGTAAAAATAAGATGTTTATTAGATGATGGTGGAGGATAGCGGGATCGAACCGCTGACCTCCTGAATGCAAATCAGGCGCTCTCCCAGCTGAGCTAATCCCCCTTATTATTGGTGGGCCGAGGAAGACTTGAACTTCCGACCTCACGCTTATCAAGCGCGCGCTCTAACCAACTGAGCTACCAGCCCAATATAATTAAATAAGCACTCAGTACTATCTAATATTTTAAAGAGATACATAGACAACAATCCGGATAAACAGCGAACTGTCTATCAATATCCTTAGAAAGGAGGTGATCCAACCGCAGGTTCCCCTACGGTTACCTTGTTACGACTTCGCCCCAGTCGCTGACCCTACCGTGGACGGCTGCTTCCTTGCGGTTAGCGCACCGGCTTAAGGTAAAACCAACTCCCATGGCGTGACGGGCGGTGTGTACAAGGCCCGAGAACGTATTCACCGTAGCACGCTGATCTACGATTACTAGCGATTCCAACTTCATGGACTCGAGTTGCAGAGTCCAATCCGAACTGAGATGGTTTTTTGGGATTAGCTTTATCTTGCGATATTGCTGCCCTCTGTCACCACCATTGTAGCACGTGTGTAGCCCAGACCGTAAGGGCCATGAGGACTTGACGTCATCCCCGCCTTCCTCCAGCTTATCACCGGCAGTTTTTCTAGAGTGCCCAGCATAACCTGATGGCAACTAAAAATGAGGGTTGCGCTCGTTGCGGGACTTAACCCAACATCTCACGACACGAGCTGACGACAGCCATGCAGCACCTGTGTGTATGCCAGCCGAACTGAAGAATTACGATTCTGTAATTCAAACATACCATGTCAAGGTCTGGTAAGGTTCTTCGCGTTGCTTCGAATTAAACCACATGCTCCACCGCTTGTGCGGGCCCCCGTCAATTTATTTGAGTTTTAATCTTGCGACCGTACTTCCCAGGCGGAGTGCTTAATGCGTTAGCTACGACACTGATACTATTGCACCAGCGACTAGCACTCATCGTTTACTGCGTGGACTACCAGGGTATCTAATCCTGTTTGCTACCCACGCTTTCGTATCTCAGCGTCAAAAATGGCCTAGTTAGTCGCCTTCGCTTCTGGTATTCTTTCCAATATCTACGAATTTCACCTCTACACTGGAAATTCTACTAACCCTTACCAAATTCTAGATCACTAGTTTTAAATGCAGTTCCTGGGTTGAGCCCAGGGATTTCACATCTAACTTTTTGATCCGCCTACATACGCTTTACGCCCAGTGATTCCGAACAACGCTAGCCCCCTTCGTATTACCGCGGCTGCTGGCACGAAGTTAGCCGGAGCTTCTTCTTCAATTAATGTCATTATCATCATTGATGAAAGAGTTTTACAACCCTAAGGCCTTCTTCACTCACGCGGCATTGCTGGATCAGGGTTTCCCCCATTGTCCAATATTCCCTACTGCTGCCTCCCGTAGGAGTCTGGGCCGTGTCTCAGTCCCAGTGTGGCTGATCATCCTCTCAAATCAGCTATAGATCGTAGCCTTGGTGGAGCAATTACCTCACCAACTAGCTAATCTAGTGCGGGCTCATCTGAAGGCGATAAATCTTTCTCTTTTCAGACACATCCGGTATTAGCTACAGTTTCCCGCAGTTATTCCGAACCTTCAGGTAGATTCCCACATGTTACTCACCCGTGCGCCACTAAATCCGAAGATTTCGTTCGACTTGCATGTATGAGGCATGCCGCCAGCGTTCGTTCTGAGCCATAATCAAACTCTTAAGTTAAGTAAATTTGACCGAAGTCAAAAATTACGGAACGTCCGTTAAAGCGGAATACTTCTTGTAAAAACAAAAGTATTTGTTGATACGTATTCCATTAACATTCGTTAAAATTTTATTACGAATTGTTGTCTACGTATCTCTTTATTATCTTATTAACAAATTAAAGAGCATACAATACCCTACAGTTTTTCAAAAAAAAGTAGAGGATTGTTCTTTTCTAAAAGAAAAGAGTATGTGCCTATAATAGTATAAAAATTCCTTGTCAAATCATAAAAAATAAAAAAAAAAGGCTTATTTCTGGGGATATTTTTGTATAATTAATAATTATTATAACTATTTTAAGAATCTCAAAATAATTTTGGTTGCGGGGGTAGGATTTGAACCTACGACCTTCAGGTTATGAGCCTGACGAGCTACCGGGCTGCTCCACCCCGCGATATTTAAATTCTATTATTATTTTAAAATTAAAAAAACAATAGAAATTTTTAATTACACCTTTAATACATTAATTAATGAAATGTAGGCTGTGCAAATCAAAAAAAACTTCTAATTTTACAAATCTCGGACTTCAACCGCTTGCAAATAAGTACCCAAAAAACAAAAAAGAAATAAAGAAGGAAAGAAAATTTCCAATGGAGTTATTGTTTTGTAATGATTGTTCATCAGCACAAATAAAAAAGATAATTAATAGGAAATATCTTTTTGAAGACTACTACTATTTATCTTCAGTTAATAAAGGCTTGGTTGATCATTTTAAAAAACTTGCAAAAAAAATGACAAAAAAAGATTTTGTAGTAGATATTGGTTCTAACGATGGTGTATTTTTACAGCATTTAAAAAAAAAGAATATTAGATTTTTAGGAATTGACCCATCTATAAATGTAGGAAAAATTGCGAACTCGAAAGGATTAACGACTATAGTTGATTTTTTCAATAAAAGATCTGTAGATAAAATTATTAAAACTTATGGAAAACCTAATATTGTAGTTGCTTCAAGTATTTTTACTCATTTAAAAAATCCTAATTTATTTATAAAAAATTTAAAATCTCTACTTAGTAATGACGGAATGTTTATTTTAGAAATTGAATATTTAAGTTCTATAATTAATAAAAAACAATTTGAGAGATTTTATTTTGATCGACCATATTATTATTCTTTAAATTCTATCAATAAATTATTTGCCAAAAATAATATGGCATTTGTAAACTATGAAAAAATAAGCACACATGGAGGATCTGTGAGATGCTATATTAAAAATAAACAAGTCGCAAAAAAAAGTTTAAAATTAAAAAATGCTTTAGTTGCTGAAAATAGAAAACTTAATAAAAAAAACATAGAGTTATTTTCAAAAAAAATTCTGCATTACTCTAAAGATTTTAAAAATCAAATAATGGCAATGATAAGTAAAAATAAATATATAATTGGCTATGGGTGTCCTGCAAGAGTTTCTACAATTACCAATTTATCATTAGTTGGAGGTAAACACATAAAATTTATTATAGACGATAGCCCATTAAAAGCTGGGAGATATTCTCCTGGTATGAATATTCCAATTAAAAAATTTGAGCATTTATCATTCAAAAAAAAATATACTGTAATTGTGTTTGCTTATGATTATTTCATAGATATAAAACAAAAATTAAAAAAATATAATTGCGAATTTTACTTTCCAATACCATTAAGAAAGGTATCTAAATAACAAATAATGAAAGATTTTTTTATAAACGAAGATATTCAAAAAATAATAGAAAATTCAAAAAATGAATTATTAAGTTTAAATAATAAACATATTCTTCTTACTGGAGGTAATGGTTTTTTAGGAAAATATTTCACTCAAACAATTGACACTTTTAATTATAATCACAAAAAAAATATAAAGCTAACAAATATAGATAATTTTATTACAAGTAAAAATAACTTCTCTAAGAATATAAGGTCCAGAAATATAAAATTTATAAAAGCTGATGCTGGCAAAAAAATTAATATTAAAGGTAAGGTTGATATCATCATTCATGCGGCTGGAATAGCAAGCCCATTCTATTATAGAGCAAAACCACTTGAAACTTTGGATGTAGCAGTTACTGGACTAAGAAATATTTTAGAAATTGCAAAAAATAAAAAGTCTAAAGTTTTATTTTTTAGCTCAAGTGAAATATATGGAGATCCTGATATAAGAGAAATACCTATTAAAGAAACTTATAGAGGTTACGTTAATACCATGGGTCCAAGAGCTTGCTACGATGAAGGAAAAAGACTCGGAGAAACACTGTGCTACATATACAATCAAAAATATAAATTACATACAAATATAGTTAGACCTTTTAATATATATGGACCAGGTATGCAGGAAAAGGATTATAGAGTTCTTCCCAATTTTGCGAGTCTAATAAAAAGAGAAAAATCCATTAAGATTTATGGAAGTGGTAAACAAACTAGAACTTTTTGTTACATAACAGATGCCTTAAGTGGCTTTTTTAAAATATTAATCAAAGGTCGTAGTGGAGAAGCATATAATATTGGCAATCCAAAGCCTGAAATTTCAATGATAGAATTACATAAACTTTCAGAAAAAATTTTAAATAAAAAAATTAAAATGCAAAAAATCAACTATCCTAAAACCTACCCTGCAGATGAGCCTAAAAGAAGATGTCCAAGTATAGATAAAGCAAAGTTACATTTAAATTATCACCCAAAAATTGATTTAAAAGAAGGATTAAAAAAATTTTATGAATGGACAGATAAGAATTATATATAAATAAAGTGAGGAAAAAAATTGGTATTATTGGATGCGGAGCATGGTCCAAAGTTATCCAAAATTCAATCAATAAAAATTCGAATTATGAATTTAAATATTTAGTTTGTAGAAATAATAAAAAAAGAAAAAATTTTAATGATAAAAATATTCATGTATTTGAATCTATAGAAGATTTACTCAAAGAATATAGACCAGATGCTTTGTATGTAGCTGGTGATCCTAGAATGAATTATTCTGTAATTAAAATTGCTAGCAATTTAAAGATTGAATGCATTGTTGAGAAACCATTATGCATTAATCTAGAAGATTTAAAAAAAATAATTAATATTCATAAACAAAAGAAGAATAAACTATATATAAATTTACCAAATTTAAATGATGAAAGATTTTTAAAACTCAAAAAAATTATTTTTCAAAAAAAAATACTAAAAGTAAATATTATTGAAGGTTCTAGAGGTCCTTTTAGAAAAAATATAGACCCAATTTGGGATTGGGGTACTCATCCATTAACAACATTATTTTATTTATTTGATTTTAAAGAATGTAATAATTTTAATATTAAAAAAATTATTGATAATGATAAAATTTTTAAAGTATATAAAATGAGTTTTAATTACAAAAATATATTTATAAAAGTTATAACAGGTAACTATTTAAAAACAAAGCAACGGAAAATTAAATTTCATTATAAAAATAATGAATATTTAAAATATGACTTTAATACAAAAAAAATACAATCATCACAAAATCTTAAAAATAAAATATCAATATTAAATAAAAAGGAATATCCTTTACCTATAGAAAACTTGTTAGAGGTATTTAGCAAAGAAAAAATATCAAGTAATCAACTAAAAATATTTGAATGCGGAATTAATTCAACAAAAATATTAAATGAATTTTTTAAAACAACTTAATTTTTTAGTTGGTAGCGGAGGAGGGATTTGAACCCCCGACATCACGAATATGAGCCGTGCGCTCTGACCAACTGAGCTACTCCGCCTTTCTTTCTTTATTAAATACTAAAAGACTCTCCACATCCACATGTACTTTTTTCATTTGGATTGTCAAAAACAAATCTTGAAGAAAGTTTATCTTGCCTATAATCCATTACTGAACCTAAAAGGAACATTGTAGCTTTTGGATCTATTAGAATTTTTGCACCATCTTGCTGTATAATTTCAAAATTTTTTAAGTTAGTAGAGTTGCCAAAGTCTAATTTGTAAGAATATCCACTGCATCCAGACTTATCTACTCCAATCACAACAGAGTCCATCCCCTGTGGAGCATTAGACATAATCTTCTTAATTTGACTAGTTGCATTGGATGTAATGGATAATAAATTATTCATAATGTTGTTATAAATTAAATTAAAAAATATCTAAAGCAAGTTTTGCTTCCTCTGACATTAAATCTTTATGCCACTTTGGATCCCAAACTAAAAACACTTCAATTGAATTTATATTTAATATTTTTTCTACTGATTTTCCAACACTTTCTGGCATAGTTCCGGCAACTGGACAATTAGGGTTAGTTAAAGTCATTTTAATCTTAATATCGTTATTATCATTTATTTTTATTTCATATATTAAGCCTAAATCATACAAATTAACCGGTATTTCAGGATCCATAACTGTCTTAATACATTCAATAATTTCTTCTTCTTTAATTTTTGATGTTTTATTTGAATTGGAAAACTTTTTTATATAACTTGAATTTTTGTCTGGTAGGAAATCTTTTAATTTTTTGTCTTCCATTAATTATAATAGAATTTTAGTTACTTCATGAATGCTATCCACTAAATAATCGATATCATCTTTTGAATTATATACTCCAAATGAAATTCTAGAAGTTCCTGTTACATTAAAATGTTTCATAAGTGGTTGACAGCAATGATGTCCTGTTCTTATTGCTATGTTTTTTTTATCTAACATCGCACCTAAATCAGAATTATGCACCCCCTCAATATTAAAAGAAATTATTGCTCCTTTGTTTTTATTTGATCCATATATTTTTATATTGTTGAATTTTGAGAGTTTTTCAAAAGCGTAATCATGAAGTTTCATTTCATGATCATATATAATGTTTGGATTAAGTTCATTCATAAAATTTAATGAAGAAGAGAAACCAATAACTGGCGCAATAGGAGGAGTACCTGCCTCAAATTTTTCGTAACCATTTGCATATGAACTTTTATCAATATCTACCTCATTAATCATTTGCCCTCCCCCTTGGTAAGGAGTAAATTCATCTATCCACTTATCTTTCATATACAGTATTCCAAGACCTGAAGGGCCATACATTTTGTGTGCAGAAAAAACATAAAAATCAGGATCTAAATCTTTAAGATCAACTTTTTTGTGAGGAGCAAATTGACAACCATCTAATAGTAGAGGTACATTATTTTTTTTGGCAATTTCTTTTACTGTATCAAAATTAGTTATTGATCCTGTAACATTTGACATGTGGGTTAATGTAATTAATTTAGTTTTTGAATTAATTTTATAATTTAATTCATCGTAATTAATCTCACTATTTTCGTTTAGACCTAGAGGAATAATTTTTATTTTTTTTTCAATTAAATGCCAAGGTATCAAATTAGCATGGTGTTCAAGATAACTTAAGATTATTTCGTCACCATCTTCTAAAAATCTTTTAGACATACAAGATGCAATTAAATTTATACCCTCTGTAGCACTTTTAACAAAAATTATATTATTTTCAGATGTATTTAGATAATCTGCAACTTTTTTTCGAGCATCTTCAAATTTTTTTGTTAACTTTGAACTTAAATCATAATTACCTCTATGAATATTTGCATATTCATTTGTATAACAGTTATTGGTGGCTTCAATCATTTCATCAACTTTTAATGCTGAAGCTGCGGTATCTAAAAAAACTAGATTTGGGTTATTTTTAAATACGGGAAATCTTGATTTTAAATTTGAAATATTCATTTAACTTTACTTAAGTATCTTACTAGTTTCTTTTGTATTATTTCAGCCATTTGTTCATTATCAATACTACTTAATTCTTCATTAATAAATGATGATATCAATATTTTAGTTGCTGCAATTTTACTCATACCTCTAGAGCGAAGATAAAAAATAGCATTTTCGTCTATAGGTCCAATTGTAGAGCCATGACTACATTTTACATCATCAGCATATATTTTTAATTCAGGTTTAGAAAAATACGATGCATTATCAGATAAAAGTATCCCTTTGCTGAGTTGATATCCCTCTGTTTTTTGTGCCTTTTGATCAACATAAGTGTTACTAAAGTATGTTGCTTTAGAGCGATCGTTCAAAATACCTTTATAAACTTGATTACTTTTGCAATCTTCAGCTAAATGCCGAACAAATGTTTTGTTATTAGATATGTTATGATTTTTTAGAAAAAATATTCCTTGTAGATCAGCTTCTGAGTTAGCTTCTATTAATTCAGAATAATGAAAATTTCTTACGTAGCCTTCTGAAAAATTGTATACTTTTTGGGTGTAGGCAGAATCTTTTTTACATGAAGAATGAGTTGTTATTATTAAATTATGATCGGGAGAATTGTCTTGAATTAGAAAATGATTTAGCTGAGAGTTTTTTTCTAATTTAATTACTTTTAATATATTTGATGTAGAATTATTTTTATTTTCATATTCTTCAATAAGATTTAGGGATGAACCCTCCTCACAAATATAATTATTTTTTTGAAAAATTGTTAAATTATCATCGGTTATAATATTTGATATTTTAATTTTTATGTCGTTATTTTTTTTTATAACAATCTTAAAACCACTATTTAAAAATAATGAATTTAAATTTACAAAATGATCATTATTTTCAATTGTATTATTTTTAGAAAAATCATCATAATCTTCATCTTGAATTTTAGTAATTTCAATTTTATCATCTTTAAAACTCGAGCACTGTCCATTTACAGAAACTATTGAATAACTATTTTCCTGATTATTGTTTATTACTGCTGTTTCTTCAGGTATCAGATATTTATACTTAAAATCAATAAAGTTTTTTAGATTTATATTCCTAAGACTTTCATTATTTTTTTTATCAAATCTATCATTTTCAAAAATATTTATTAATTTTTCTCTATGAATTTGAATATCTTTGTTTTCTGAAAAAAAAATATTTTTTTTATTTTTTAGATAATTATCTTGAATGTTCATTACTGAAATTTTTGAAATCCATCTTTTTCTATTTCAGCTGCAATTTCAGATCCTCCTGATTTAACAATAGAACCATTAACCATGACATGTACATAATCTGGTTTAATATAATCCAAAAGTTTTTGATAATGAGTAATAATTAAGAATGAATTATCTTTTGTTTTAAGTTTATTGACCCCATCGGTAACGATTTTTAGAGCATCAATATCTAGGCCTGAATCTGTTTCATCTAAAATAGCTAAATCTGGATTAAGAATACTCATTTGTAAAATTTCGTAACGTTTTTTTTCACCTCCAGAGAAACCTGTATTAACTGATCGTTTGAGCATATCAATATTTATACCTAAATCACTAGCTTTAGATTTTAAAAGCTTAGCAAATGATAAATTATCAATTTCTTCTTCATTCATACGTTTTCTTTTTGAATTAATTGCAGAGTGTAAAAATGGAGTGATGTTTACTCCAGGTATTTCAACAGGATATTGAAAAGCTAAAAACATTCCTTCTTGTGCTCTTTCTTCGATATTTAAATCAAATAAATCATTATCTTTGAAATTAATTCTACCATTTAAAATTTCGTAATCCTCTTTACCTGCTAGAACGTTTGCTAATGTACTTTTACCAGATCCATTTGGACCCATAATTGCGTGAACTTCACCTTTATTAATATTTAAGTTAAGACTTTTAAGAATATTTTTATTTTCAATTTTTACTGATAGGTCTTTGATTTCTAAAAACATACTAACCTACACTTCCTTCTAGAGATATAGATACCAGTTTTTGCGCTTCAACAGCAAATTCCATAGGAAGTTCTTGCAAAACTTGTTTGCAGAAACCATTTACTATTAATGAAACTGACTCTTCATGACTTAGGCCTCTTTGTCTGCAGTAATAAAGTTGATCTTCATTTATTTTAGAAGTGGAAGCTTCGTGCTCAATAACAGCTGTATTATTTTTTGAGTCAATGTAAGGAACTGTGTGTGCTCCACATTGATTTCCTACTAACAAAGAATCACATTGAGTATAATTTCTTGCTTTGTCAGCTTTTCTTAAAAAAGAAACTTCACCTCTATAAGTATTTTGTGACTTACCTAAAGAAATACCTTTTGATATAATTTTACTTTTGGTATTTTTTCCAATATGAGTCATTTTTGTACCTGTATCAGCCTGTTGAAAATTGTTTGTTATTGCTACCGAGTAAAACTCACCAATTGAATTATCTCCTTTTAAAATGCAGCTAGGATATTTCCAGGTAATAGCGGATCCAGTCTCTACTTGAGTCCATGATATCTTGCTATTCTTACCTGCACAAAGGCCTCTTTTAGTAACAAAATTGTAAATACCACCTTTTCCATCTTCATCTCCTGGATACCAATTTTGAACAGTTGAATATTTTATTTCAGCATCTTCTAAAGCGATTAATTCTACATTAGCTGCATGCAATTGATTGTCGTCTCTTTTGGGAGCAGTACATCCCTCAAGATAGCTAACATAACTGCCCTTATCAGCAATAATTAGAGTTCTCTCAAATTGCCCAGTATTTTCTGCGTTAATTCTAAAATAAGTAGATAGTTCCATTGGACATTTTACGCCCTCTGGTATGTAAACAAAAGATCCATCAGTAAAAACAGCAGAATTTAACGCTGAAAAAGAATGATCTCCAGGAGGAATAACTGAACCTAAATATTTTTTTATTAAATCAGGATGTTTTTGAATAGCTTCACCTATAGAGCAAAAAATAATTCCAAGCTTTTCTAATTCACCTTTATAAGTTGTTGCAACTGAAACACTATCAAAAACAACATCTACAGCAACGCCAGCTAGAATCTTTTGCTCCTCTAAGGGTATGCCAAGTTTGTTATATGTTTCTATAAGTTTTGGATCTACTTCGCTTAAATCTTTTGGCTTCTTTTCAAAACCTTTTGGAGCTGAATAATAATAAATATCTTGATAATCAATTTCAGGAAAACTAAGATTTGCCCATTTAGGCTCTTTCATTTTTTTCCATTTTGAAAATGATTTTAATCTCCAATCAAGCATCCAGCTTGGTTCGTTCTTTTTTAAAGAAATAAATTTAATGGTATCTTCGCTCAATCCTTTTTTTGGCTTTTCATTATCTATATCGGTTACAAAGCCGTATTTGTATTTATTTTTACTATAACTATCTAGAGTATTAAGAGTTTCTGAGTTCACAATACTTCATCTAATTCATTAATTTAAAAAATCTAGTTATTTCAACAAAAATTAAACAAATTTAGAACTGATTTTAAATTTAGGCGGTAATCCAACCACCTCCAAGTAATTGGTCGTTTTTGTAAAAAACACAAGCTTGGCCAGGAGAAGTTTTATCTAACTCTTTTTCAAACGTAAAAGTTCCATGATCACTATTTATATCAAGAATTCCTGGTAAATCTTCTTGGGTTGATCGTATTTTTGCTGAACAATCAAGTTCTTTAGGTTGAATATTACCTCCCAACCAATTGATATTTTTAAAGTTAATAACTTTTTTTTTCAATTTTTCTTTTGTCCCTAGAGTAATTGAGTTTTGATCTTTATTTATTTCTATTACATATAAAGGTTCTTTTGAGCCACTAATACCAATACCTTTTCTTTGACCAATGGTGTAATTACTAATACCTTCATGGGTTCCAAGAATGTTATTGTCAATATCATAAATTATACCTTTTTTATTTACACTAGGATTTAAATTATTCACAAGATCTCGATAAGAGTCTGATGTTACAAAGCATATATCTTGGCTATCAGGTTTATCACTAACACTTAATTTATATTCTTTAGCTAACTGTCTAATTTCAGATTTTTTATAATCACCTAATGGGAATCTAACGTAATTTAATTGCTCTTGTAATGTTGAAAAAAGGAAAAAACTTTGATCTTTTGTAAAATCTTTTGCTTTATGCAAACTTGCATTATTTAAAGATCCTTTTCTTATTGCATAATGGCCTGTTGCAAGTGCATCAGCTCCAATTTTTTTTGCCTCATTAAGTAAATCTGAGAATTTAACTGTTTCATTACACTTAACGCAAGGTAAAGGAGTTTCACCATTTGCATATGAATCGACAAAGTTACTAATAACTCCATCAAAAAATTTACCTTGATAGTCTAAAACTAAATGTTTGAAATCATTTTTTTGTGCAACATTTTTGGCGTCATCAATATCAATGCCAGCACAACAAGATTTGCTCTTAGATATATCAGAATTATTATATAATTTTAGTGTAATGCCAATTACATTGTAACCTTGTTTTTTTAACATAACTGCAGTAACTGAACTATCTACGCCACCAGACATAGCAACTACGACTTTTGTATCTTTTTCTGACTTATTAAAACCAAGAGAATTCATATATTTAAAACATCTATATTTACAAAATCATATAAGTTCAATATTAGCTTTATCAAATGGTAGACTTATTAATTCCAGGCCCAGAAGGAAAAATAGAGGCTAAATATTCACATAACAAAAGAGATGATTCACCTATAGTTATATTATTGCATCCAGATCCCTCTAAAGGTGGAACAATGCATACAAAAATCGTATTCAAATTATATAAACTTTTCATAAAGGCAGGGTTTTCTACTATAAGATTTAATTTTAGAGGAGTCGGTAAAAGTGAGGGAGTATTTGATGATGGTGAAGGTGAATTAAGTGATGCTGCTTGCGTTTTAGATTGGTTACAGCAGTATAATACCAATTCGAAGATTTGTTGGGTGGCAGGGTTCTCTTTTGGAGCATGGATAGCAATGCAGCTATTAATGCGTAGACCCGAAATAAATGGTTTTGTAAGTATTTCTCCCCCTGCAA
Source organism: uncultured Alphaproteobacteria bacterium (assembly GCA_902612805.1). Lineage (GTDB taxonomy): Bacteria > Pseudomonadota > Alphaproteobacteria > HIMB59 > CACPNW01. The sequence continues at coordinate 122,643 of CACMEY010000002.1, forward strand.
ATTTAAGGGATTTTAGTTTTTTAGCTCCTTGTCCATCATCTGGTTTAATTGTGCATGGAGATAAGGATAATATTGCTTCATTTGATTCAACAAAGATATTAGTTGAAAAACTTCAACAACAAAAAAAAGTTGAGATAAAATTTAAACCTATAAAAGGTGCTGATCATTTCTATGAGAGTTATTCGAATGAATTCGAAGATTCTATAAACGAATACATTAGTCAAACAATTGAAACAAAAATTAGTAATGAAACTAAAATCTGAATTTCTTAATGAAATTAACGAAAGAGGTTTTATTTATCAAAATATCGATATTGAAGATTTAGATCAAATATTATTAAAAAATAAAATATCTGGTTATATAGGCTTTGATATAACTAGTGATAGCTTACATGTTGGAAGTCTAATTCAATTGATGCTTCTCCACTGGCTTGATTTTTATGGCCATCAATCGATTGCGTTAGTTGGAGGTGGAACTACATTAATAGGTGATCCTTCAGGAAAAGATCAAACAAGAAAAATATTAAGTAAAAATGAAATAGATAAAAATATTGATAATATTAAAAAAACATTTGATAGATTTATTAATCTGAAAAAAAATTCCTTAATAATTAACAATTATGATTGGCTATCTGAGTTAAATTATATTGATTTCTTAAGGGAATTCGGTTCAAAGATTACATTAAACAGAATGCTAACTTTTGAATCTGTTAAAAATAGATTAGATCGTGAACAACCCCTAAGTATCTTAGAATTTAACTATATGCTTCTTCAAGCTTATGATTTCGTACATTTGAATAAAAATTATAATTGTATTTTACAAATGGGAGGATCAGATCAGTGGGGGAATATATTAAGTGGGGTAGATTTAATTAGAAAAATAAATAAAAATAATGCATTTGGTATAACATCACCACTTATAACTAATAGTGATGGAACGAAAATGGGAAAGACTGCTGATGGTGCAGTATGGCTTAATAAAGATAAAATATCTAGTTTAAATTTTTTTCAATTTTGGAGGAATGTTGATGACAATGATGTTTCACGTTTTTTGTATTTGTTTACAAAGTTGCCATTAAAGGAAATAGAAAAACTCTCTTTACTGAAAAATCAAGAAATAAATGAAGCTAAAAAAATATTAGCCTACGAAGTAACAAAAATTGTAAGAGGCAAAGAGGATGCTGAAGAAGCACTTGAAATTACAAACAATATATTTGGTTCAAAAATTGTTGATAAGAGGTTACCAAATATTTCTCAAAACAAAGCAAATTTAGATAATGAAAAATTTACATTATTAGATGCTATAGAAAAACTCAATCTAGTAAATAGCAGAAGCGAAATTAAAAGATTAATTAAATCTAATGGAATAAAAGTCAATGATAGTTTGTATAATAATAGTAGCTTTTCTTTGAAAGAATTCTCTGATGCAAATGAAATAAAAATAACAATAGGAAAAAAGAAAATTGGAATTATAAAAATAAATTAATTTTATATACCAAGTGAATTTTCTAAAAATTTATCTATTTTACCGTCTAAAACATCATTTACATTAGAGGTTTCATATCCACTTCTTAAATCTTTAATAAGCTTATAAGGATGTAAAACATAAGATCTAATTTGATGACCCCAACCTATATCCTTTTTTTCTTTGTTTTTTATATTTTCATCTTCTTTTCTTTTTTGCAATTCTGTTTCATAAATCCTAGATTTAATCATTTTCATAGCATTAGATCTATTTTTGTGTTGAGATCTATCACTTTGACATTGTACTACTATATTAGTTGGTAAATGTGTAATTCTTACCGCGCTATCAGTTTTATTTACATGTTGACCACCTGCTCCTGAAGCTCTATATGTATCAATTCTTAAATCACTCTCTTTGATTTCAATTTCTATTTTATCGTCTATTTCTGGGTATGCCCAAACACTTGCAAAACTAGTATGTCTTCTTTTGTTACTGTCAAAAGGGGAAATTCTAACCAATCTATGGATCCCACTTTCTGCTTTTAACCATCCGTATGAATAATCCATTATAATTTTTAGAGTACAGGATTTTATTCCAGCTTCTTCACCTCGCATTTCTTGCAATAAAATAACTTTGCAATTTTCTTGTGACTCAGCCCATCTTACATACATTCTCTGTAACATTTGAGCCCAGTCTTGACTTTCAGTACCGCCAGCACCAGCATGAATTTCTATAAAAGAATTTAGATGATCAGCTTCATCATTCAATAGGTTTAAATATCGAATTTTTTCAGATAAAATTAATGTTGACTCAACTTCATTTTTAAGTTCAACTAAAAGTGAATCATCATTATTTTTTTGGATATAATTGAATATTTCTTCAGTTTCGTTCACTAATTTTTTTAATCTCTCAAAATCTTTTATTTTATTTTCAAACATTTTAATATTTTGAAAAATATCTTTTGCATCTTTATTTTCCCAAATATTTGGATCTGAACTTTTAAGTCTTAATTCTTCTAAATTATTTTTAAGAGCATTATAGTCAAACTGCCCTCCTTATAAGATCAAAGTTAAATCTTATTTTTTTTAAGTTCGCTTCGATATTTTCTATTAATTCCATAAAATTATTAATTTAATAAACCACCAGTTCCAGAAATGGAATCATTATTAAAGTTTTCTAAACCATCAATAATACTAATATTTCCAGAAAATGGTTCAGAACCTAAAATAAAAGGCTCCATTATACTATTTTGTTTATTGGAAACCATCCCACTATTTGGATCAATTCTCACAAAACTGATACCAGACGGAATTCTAAATGGTTTTCTATTTTTATTGATTTTAATCTTCTCTGCAAAATTTTTAAATATTGGTACAGCTACACTTGAACCAGTTTGCTTATATCCTAATGATTTTGGTTGATCGTATCCAACATATACTCCAATTACCAAATCTGGAGTAAAGCCAATGAACCATGCATCCTTATTTTGGTTTGTAGTACCTGTCTTGCCAGCTATAGGGACATCTAAGTTTTGCAATTTTTTTGCTGTACCTCTTTTTATAACTCCTTCCATCATAGATGTAATTTGATAAGCAAGTCTTGGATCAATAACAATATTTTTATTTTCATTTATATTTGGTATTTTAATTTTTGAAGATATATTTTCAATTTTACAATCAATACATTTTTTTAATCTTGTATCAAAAATTTTTTTTCCATCTCTTGTATATATACTTGTAATTAATTTTGGTTCGATTTTTTTTCCTCCATTTGCTATTATTGCATATGCATTTGTTAAATCTTTTAAAGTAATAACACCAGATCCTAATGACATTGAGAGTTTTTCATCTAACCCTTCACTAATATTAAAATTATTTGCCATACTAAGAATTTTTTTCATTCCAATTCTATTAGCAAGTCGTACAGTCATTAAGTTTCTAGATTTTTCTATTCCTGTTCTCATAGTTGTCAAACCATAAAATTCATCAGTATAATTAGAAGGTTTCCATTTTGGAAGACCTGGACCTTGATCCACTACATAGGGTGCATCTAATATCAATGTCGAAGGAGAGTAACCTTCATTCAATGCAGCCAAATAAACTATAGGTTTAAATGCTGAGCCAGGCTGTCTTTTAGCCTGTGTTGCTCTATTAAATTCACTTTTATTAAAACTATATCCACCAGATAGAGCTAAAATATCACCGCTATATGGATCTAAAACAATTATTGCTCCATTAACTTGTGGTTCTTGATTTATAATGTAATCTTTATTATTTTTCTCAATATAAATTACATCACCCTTTATAAATTTTTCATTTAATAACCAATCATTAAATTGATTATCTAAATCAATTATTAATTTTTCTTTATTTAGATTATAAACTTCAATATTTCTTTTATTTACCTTATGAATAATTACTTCTTGCCACTTTGGATAAAAAGGGTTTATAATTTTATATTCTTGTTTTTGATTTAAAAAATTTTCTAAAGACGTATTCTCTATTAAACCATTCCATCCTTGGTTTTTTTGATAATCTATTAATCCCTCTAAAAGACTCAGATTAGCTTTCTCTTGAATTTCTGAGTCAAGTGCTGTTTTAATTATTAATCCCTCTGAATAAAGTTTATCTTTACCATATTTTTTGAAAAGTTCTTTTCTAATTTCTTCGTAATAATAATCAGCATCTGAGAATTTTGTATCAACTCTCTTGTACACTTCTAGTGGTTCATTTTTATAATTAAGTTCATCATTTTCAATAAATTTATTTGCATACATTCTATCGATTACCCAATTTCTTCTTTCAAGCGCTTTCAAAAAATTTTTTTTTGGGTTATAATTATTTGGGGCTTTTGGTAATGCAGCAAGGAATGCTATCTCATGAAGTTCAAGATCATAAATAGATTTATTAAAATAATTTAAACTCGCAGAACCTATTCCATATGATCCATATCCTAAATAAATATCGTTTAAATATAATTCAAGTATCTCATCTTTATCTAAAATATTTTCTATTCTTACAGCTAATATAATCTCTTTTATTTTCCTAGAATAACTCAATTCATTAGTTAGCAATAAATTTTTTACAACTTGCTGAGTAATTGTTGATGCTCCGACCACTCTTTTGTCAGAATTTATATTTATGATGTTAGTAAATAATGCTCTGAAAATGGCAAATATATCTATACCATAGTGATCATAAAAATTTTTATCTTCTGAAGCCAAAAAGGCGTTTTTAATATTTTTTGGTATTCTATTTACAGGAATAAATATTCTTTCTTCTGTATAAAAACTTTTTAAAAGCAATCCGTCTGAGCTATAAATTCTTGAGGACAAATTTGGTTTATAATTTACGATACTTTCATATGAAGGTAATTCTGGTGAGTAGCGCCAAAGTGTGTAAAAAATTGTTGAAATTGAAATTAATGCAAATATGCATAGTAAAATTAACAATAATTTTATATAACCAAACAATCTAATCATATTTGTAAACTACATTGTGAAATAGTTAAAAATGTGACATTAGGCAAATATAATAAAATATTCAAAAATGACTTTAATATATAAAAATTTTTACGGAGTTTCGGCATTATGTCAAAAAATATACTTATTGATACAACAAATAACATTGAAACAAGAATCGCAGTTACAGAAGACGGTAAACTTGACGATTTTGAAATTGAAACAAATAAAAAAAATGCAGTAAAAGGAGATGTTTATCTAGCTAAAATTACAAGGATAGAACCTTCACTTCAAGCCGCATTTGTTGATTTTGGAAAAAATAGAAATGGTTTTTTACCTCTTACAGAGATACACCCAGATTACTTTAAAATTCCTGCTGTAGATGAAGAAAAAATAAAAGAACTTAATGATAAAATAAATAATGAAAAAGAAGAAGATGATTTACATAGCTCAGAAAATATAAATGAGCTAGATGAAACTGAGAATGATACTATTGATACTATTGATACTAAATCCAATGAAGAAAAAGAGAGTGCAGATGCAAAAACTATCTCTATAAGAAAAAGAAAAAATAAAAAATTAAGCCCAAGAAAAGAATATTTTAATTATTTTAGAAAATATAAAATTCAAGATGTAATTCGACCTAAACAAGTCTTACTTGTTCAGATCAATAAAGAAGAAAGAGGTTTAAAAGGGGCAGCACTAACAACATATTTATCATTTGCAGGAAGATATTGTGTTCTAATGCCAAATAGTATGAATAGTGATGGTATATCTAGAAAAATTGGAGATATAGAAGAAAGAAAGAAATTAAAGCAAATTTTATCTTCGGTAGAAATACCAGAAAAAATGTCAGTAATTGTAAGAACAGCTGGGATTGGAAGAACAAAAAAAGAAATTTCAAAAGATCTCTCATTCCTTGTAAGCCAATGGAATAAAATTAGAGAAACTACTTTAAAATCAGAAGCACCGGAAATGATTCATGAAGAAGGAAATGTTTTAAAAAGAGCAATTAGAGATATGCTAAGTGAAGATGTAGAAAAAATTTTAGTTGAAGGTAAAGAAGGATACGATAAAGTTAAAAAAATTACAAAAAATTTAGCACCAACATTTGTAAAAAAAATAAAACAATACAAATCTGATGAAAACTCACTATTTGCCTCCAATAATATTGAAACACAAATAAATGATCTTTTTAGTCTTAATGTAAAATTAAAATCTGGTGGCTCTATTGTAATTAATACGACTGAAGCACTGGTGGCAGTAGATGTAAACTCTGGGAAAAATACATCCGAGAGAAATATTGAAAATACAGCCCTAAAAACAAATTTAGAAGCTGCAGTAGAGATAGCAAGACAACTAAGATTAAGAGATCTCGGAGGCTTAGTAGTCATAGATTTCATTGATATGGATGATTATCGAAATAATTTTAAAGTTGAAAAAAGTTTAAAAACTGCCCTTGTAAGAGATAGAGCAAGAGTTCAAATCGGAAGAATAAGCATGTTTGGATTAATGGAACTATCAAGACAAAGATTAAGGTCGAGCTTAATAGATAAATCTTTTGAGACATGTAATTATTGTAAGGGGTCAGGATTAATTCTGAATTCTTCTTCAATAATAGATCAAATACTAAAAGTGATTAAAGAAAAAATCTCTGAAAATAAAAATTCAATAATTAACGTAAAATGTAATAGTGGATTAGCAGAAAATTTATTAAATAATAAAAAGAGTGAAATAAATTCATTAGAAAATAAATTTGAATCAAAAATTAATTTTTATTTTGATCCACAATATTCTTTACATGATCCTTTAATTGAAATTGATGAAAATAATCATTCTAAAGGTCCTGAAAAAATAAGTGAAAAAAAGAAAAATAAAACCACTAAAGTTTCCAAAAAAAAGAAAATAATAAAAACTAAAAAAAAGAAAGAAAGTCTAAAAAATAACAATAAAGATGATAATGAAATAAATAAAGATAATAAAATTGATGTACAAAAAGATATTGATTTAAGAGAGGGTGAAGTAAATGAGGATGAAGAAAAAACTGGATGGTGGTCTTAAAAAAATATTAATTTATTTGTTATTTTTTATTTTTTCTTCAAAAATTAGTTATGGTTCACAAATACTAGATTATGAAACAGAAGAATTTGTTAAAGAAATTATTGAAGATATTACTGAAGTAAATAAAATAAATAAAAAAATTAATTTTAAATTAAATAATAGCAATGAAATAAATGCTTTTGTAGATATAAATAATGTAATACATATTAATTCTGGCTTAATTATTCATTGCTCAGATTATGTTGCTTTATTGTCAGTATTAGCCCATGAAGTTGGTCATATAGATCTCAATCATATTGCACTTAGAAAAAAAACAATAGAAAATAATAAAAAATATAATAGCTTAGGCCTTTTATCTGTAATAGCTGGATCAGCATTAACTCAAAACCCTCAGTTGTTACAAGGTAGTATTCTGACTTCAGGCGCTTTATCAAATCAATATATTGTATTCAGTAAAGATCAAGAAATAGAAGCAGATTTATATGCATTGAAAACACTAAATTTACTAAGAACTAATTCTAAATCTATTCAAACATTATTAGAAACAATAGAGCAAAAATTATTAAATAAGGGTTTTTCAAAAGATGATCAAAGAGTTAGTACACATCCATATTTTGAGGATAGGATTTTATTAATAAAAAACTTCGAAGACAATAAAACAAATAATTTAAATGAAAGTTATAATAAAAGATTTAACTACATAAAAGCAAAATTTGTAGGTTATAGTGATAATGAGGAAGTTTTAAGTGAATTAAATGAACCTTTTAAAGCTTATGCAGAATCAATTAAATTAGCTAGAAGTGGAAATCTAAAAATGTCTCTACAGAATTTAAATGAAATAATAAAAAAGAATAATAATAATTTTCTACTAGAAACTAAAGCAGATATATTATTCTCTTATGGATATACTAAAGAGGCTAAAAAATTTTATAAAAAAAATTTAGAAAAATATCCTTTAAATTATTATAGTCAAATTAGAATATTTGAAAATATAGAAATAAAAGATTTATCTAATAGTGACTTAGAAATAATTTTTCAAAACAATAAAGATCTTTTATATAAATTTTATAATAATAAAAATATTCTATTAAAATATTTTGAACTAGCAAAAAAATTAAATAAAAATGAATGGTTAGATTTTTTTAACTTCTTTTTATCAATTAATGATATGGAAAAAGAAGTGTTTAATTTTGAAATAAAAAATTTTAAAAGTACTAAAGATGGTGATTTATTAAAACTTGTTAATTTAATTGAGAATGTAAATTAATGAGCGGATCTCTAGTTTATCAAGATTATATAAATTTAATTAATAAAAATTTTATAATAACAGAAAATATTACAAATAATCAAATACAACCATCAAGCATAGACTTGTCATTAAGTGAGGAATGCTATGAAATTAAGTATAGCTTCTTATCCTATAATTCAAAAGTTAGAGACAAATTAAAAGATTTAGCTATTAAAACAATAAATCTAAGTAACGAATTTATATTTAGAAAAAACAAGACTTACATTGTTAGACTTAATGAAAGTCTTAATTTAAAAAATAATATATTTGGTCACTGCAACCCTAAAAGTAGCACTGGGAGATTAGATATTTTTTGCAGAACACTTGTTGATTATGCAGAAGAATACGAAAAAATTCCTAAAAATTATAAAGGTGAGATATTTTTAGAAATAACATCAAGATCATTTGATGTATCTTTTAAAAAAAATAATTCTTTAAATCAATTGAGGCTTGTAAAAAAAAATCATAATTATTTGACTGATAAACAACTAATTAACATGAATAAAAAACGAAAAATTTCAAATCAAACTAGAGACAATGTTAAAATTGATAACGGATTAAAGTTATCAGTTGATCTAGCTGGGTTAAATATCGTTGCTTATGTTGCCAAAAAACATACTCCAGTTCTTAATTTTTCTAAAATTAAATCTCATAAAATAAAAGATTTTTGGAATGTAATTAGTAAAAACAATAAAAAATTAGTAATTGAAAAAAACAAGTTTTATATTTTAAGATCAAAAGAGAAGGTAGTAATACCACCAAATTTAGCTGGAGAAATGATACCATATGATACCGGTATTGGTGACTTCAGAGCACATTATGCAGGTTTTTTTGATCCTGGTTTTGGTTTAGGTGGAGGATCATATGCTGTTTTGGAAGTAAAAACAAATGAAGTCCCTTTTTTATTAGAAGATGGTCAAACTATAGCTAGAATTAAATATGAAAAGTTGAACAAAAATAGTAATATTGTATACGGAAAAGATATTAAATCAAATTATCAAAATCAAGGTTTAAAATTAAGTAAGCATTTTAAATAGAATGAAAAAAATATTAGTTGTTAATGGCCCTAACCTAAATCTATTAGGTAATAGAGAAGATGATATTTATGGTAAAGACAGTTTAGAAAAGATTAAATCTGATTGTGAAAAAAAAGGTACAGAGAAGAAATTAGAAATTATTTTTTTTCAATCTAATAATGAAGGAGAGATAATTGATAAGATTCATGAAGTAAATGATAAATTTGATGGTTTGATTATTAATCCAGCAGCATTTACTCATTCATCAATTGCCATTCTAGATTCATTAAGAGCAATAACTAAGCCCAAGATAGAAATTCATCTTTCAAATATTTATTCAAGAGAAGAGTATAGAAAAAAAAGTATCACTTCCGAAGGAGTGCATGGTTTAATATGTGGATTTGGTGGAAATAGTTATCTTCTAGGAATTGAAGCAATATGCAAATTAATTTATAAATAAGTATGACTAAAATTGAAAAAACAGATTTAGAGAATATTAAATTAATTGTTAAAGAATCAAAAATTAATGGTGTTGCTAAAATAAAAATAAAAAAAAATGATTATGAAATTGAGATTACCTCAAGTGACTTTGTTGAAAACAATGTTTCAGTTCAAAAAATAGAAAAAAATACTGAAGTTAAAGAGGACGAAAATACAAATGATGTTGTAAATGAAGATAATATTGTTAAGTCTCCAATGGTAGGAGTTGCTTATCTTTCTGCTGATCCAAATTCGCAACCTTATGTTAAAGTTGGTCAACATGTTAAAGCCGGTGATACTTTATTATTAATTGAAGCAATGAAAACATTTAATGAAATCAAAGCTCCTAGATCTGGTATTATCAAAAAAATAGTTACATTGAATAGCCAACCAGTTGAATATGGTGATACTCTTATAATTTTTGAATAATGTTCAAAAAAATACTGATTGCTAATAGAGGTGAAATTGCTTTACGTGTTCTTAGAGCCTGCAGAGAATTAGGAATAAAAACGGTAGCAATTCATTCTGATGTGGACGAAAATGCAATGCATGTAAGAATGGCAGATGAAAGTATTTGTGTCGGTCCAGCCTCTGCACAATCTAGTTATTTAAACATACCTGCAATTATAACTGCCGCAACATTAACTGATGTAGATGCAATTCATCCTGGATATGGTTTTTTAAGTGAAAATCAAAGGTTTGCCGAAATTATTGAAGAACACAATATTAAATTTATTGGACCAAAATCGGAACACATCAAAATGATGGGTAACAAAATTGATGCAAAAAAAATAATGGATGAAACTGGGGTGCCAACAGTAAAAGGTATAAATGATTTAAGCGATAAAAATAAAATAGAAGATTTTATAAAAAAAGTAAAATACCCAATTATAGTAAAGGCAGCGAGTGGTGGCGGTGGAAAAGGAATGAGAATTGTTACAGAAGAAGATGATTTAAATAAAGCTATAAATGAAGCAAAAATTGAAGCAAAAAAATCATTTAATGATGAAAATGTTTATTTAGAAAAATTTTTAACATCTCCTAAACATATTGAAATTCAAGTTCTTTGTGACTCATTTGGAAATGTTGTTACTCTTGGAGAAAGAGATTGCTCAATTCAAAGAAAGCATCAAAAACTTATTGAAGAAAGTCCAAGTTCAGTTCTAACTAATGAAAATAGAGATAAAATTTCTGAACTTTGTAGAAAATCTATGAAAGAAATCGGATATGAAGGAGTTGGAACATTAGAATTTTTATATGAAAATGATGAATTTTATTTTATGGAAATGAATACGCGATTACAAGTTGAGCACCCAGTCACAGAAATGGTAACTGGCATTGATCTTGTTAAAGAACAAATTCTTGTCGCTTATGGTGAAAAGCTTTCAATAACACAAGATGATATAAAATTAAAAGGAAGCTCAATTGAATGTAGAATTAATGCCGAACATCCAGAGAGTTTTATACCCTCACCAGGTAAGATAACACAATATCATCAACCTGGTGGACTAGGTATTCGAGTAGACTCAGCTGTTTACGATGGATACTCAATTCCATCCCACTATGATAGTATGATTGGTAAACTAATTACCTACGGCGCAACAAGATCAGAAGCTCTAAAAAAAATGAATAGAGCACTAGAAGAATATGTTATTATGGGAATAAATACTAATATTCAACTACATCAAAAAATTATTCAAACTGATGAGTTTAAAAGAGGAAATTACAACATTAATTTTATGTCAAATTTAATTGAGTAAAATAATTGATCTAAACAGCTTAATAGAATTTTACAAAGAAGCTTACTTTCCGATGGCTGATAGTAAGAATTCTGAAGAAATAAAATTTTATAAACCCAAATTAAGATTTATCATTCCAATTTCAAATTTTCATTATCCAAAGAAACTTTTTAGTGAGTTTAAAAAAACTAAATATAGTTTTAAAATTAATCAAAATTTTGCAAAAGTTATAGAGTTATGCAAAGAAATTAAAAGAAAAGATCAAGATACTTGGATTAATGAAATTATTTTAGATACTTATATTGAATTACATAAAATAGGTAAATGTCACAGTGTAGAATGTTATGAAGATAAAAATCTAATTGGTGGTTTATACGGTTTACATATAGGATCATGTTTTTTTGGTGAAAGCATGTTTAGTTTGAAGACCAATACAAGTAAGTTTTGTCTTCTTTATTTATTAGCAATATTGAAAAAAAATAATTTTACCATTTTAGATTCACAGTTTTTTAACCCTCATTTAGTTCAGTTTGGAGCGTATGAAATAGAAACTGAAATTTATGAAAAAAAACTAAAAGAAAGTTTAGAGATTGAGTGTTGTTTTAAGGAAGTTAATAATTTTCAAGAAGTCTTATCGTTACTACAATCAACTAACCAAAGATCATAAATAGGATTCTCTAACGGAGTAACATCAGGAGAAGAAGAAATCATCCAACCTTTATAAATATTAATATTTTCATTATTGATAGTATCGTAGACATCTATCAAAACATAATCTTCAGGAATTTCAGTTGGAGGAGTGCTACCGCAATACAAAACTTCAATATTTAAAGTTTCCCATGATATTTTAGAACTTACCAAAATATCTTTTGTAGAAACTTTATTAGTGGTTTTATTTAATAGCTTAAAAGAAGCATATTTTTTTTCAATAGTCTCAGCAGAAACAGTTAGCGGTAGGAGAAAAAAAAATGTTGCTCTAATTAGGAGTCCAAGATTTATATTCTTCTTCTTTTTTTTCTGGGTCATAATTTTTTGAAAGAGGATGAGATGATGGGAAATATGCATCACTAGTACCAGTCATATTTGGTTTATGATTTTTTTGCCATTTATATTTATGTGAATAGTCAAGTGGAGGATTATCAATCGATTTGTGAAGCCAGGCATGCCAGTGCGGTGGAATATTTGACGCTTCTATTTCACCATTAAAAATTACCCATCTTTTTGCTTTCAAATTTTTAAAATCTTTAGAGCTGCAGTAATATTTATTTCCTAATTCATCACTACCAACTAAGTTACCCTTAAACCAAGTATAAATTTTTGTTCCTAATGACATAAATATTTCTATAAAGATTAATGGACTACTTTCCAATTAATTTTTTTATTAGCATAAAAATTCTTAACTTGAACATCTTTGTAACTAGATAATTCTGTCATAATCCATTCTTTTTTTTCTAATTTTATTTTTTTATCATTAATTGGAAAACTATAATGTTTAGCTCCGTTAATTGAACAAAAAATCTCTAACTTATCAATTGAATTTTCTTGATCAAAAATTTCTGCATATAATTCTAGAGAGCAAGGAGAGGAAAATATTCCTGGCTTAGATGACATATCTGGTTTTTTTTCTTGAATTGGATGTGGGGCTGAATCCGTACCTAAAAAAAATTTAGAATTATTGTGACATGCTGCTTTTCTCAATTCTATTAAATCTGTTTCGTTTTTAACAACTGGCATACAAAAATGATGGGGATCAATAGAATCATCATGAAATACATCTTTTTTTGTTAAAAGCATATGGTGTGGTGTAATTGTTCCTGCAATATTTTGATTTTCTTTCACATAGTTTACTCCATATGAAGTTGATACATGCTCAAGAGTAATTTTTAAAAAGGGAAATTTTTTTCTAATAATGCTTAATTCATCATCTATAAAATATTTTTCTCTGTCAAAAATATCAATATTCTCAGCGACTTTTTCACCGTGTATCAATAATGGGCTTTTTTCTTCTTCTAAAATCTCCAAAAATTTAAAAATTTTTGAAATGTCGCTTACTCCATGACTTGAGTTTGTAGTTGCATTTGAGGGATAAAGTTTAGATCCAAAGAAAACTTTATTTTGAATACCTTTTCTAAAATCTTCTAAATCTAAATTTTCATTTAAATAACAAGGTATAAGTGGTTCAAAATTATTACTAGATGCTTTATTTAAAAGCTCTTTATAAGCAGAGGCTTTATTAGTATCTGTTATGGGAATTTCTGTATTGGGCATTGCTACACATCTATTATTTATTCTTGAGGAGAAATTAGTAACCATTTCTAACATGTCACCTTCTCTAAAATGTACATGCCAATCATCAGGCTGAATTATTTCAATATTTTTATTCACAATAATTATTTTTTTGTAATGTAAGATAAATTTTTTCTACACTTATAGAGTCCATATAGGACTTTGTTTTATCAATATTTATACTTTTAAAATAGTCATAGCTTTCATTTGTTCTTATAACTTGTGAATCATGCATAAATGGACCATAAATCATATCATTTGTTGGACCAAATAATACTATAGACTTTAATTTTGTAGCTGAGGCCATATGCGATAACCCTGAATCATTTCCAATAAATAATTTAGATTTCTTCATATAAGCAGCAGTTTGAGTCAATGATGCGCCAAATAAATTAATTATCTTTTTACTATCAATGTTTTTTGTTATTGCATTTAAATAATCTTCTTCTTCTGTCTTTGAGCCAACTAAAATAAATTTAATATTTTTATTTTGAGACAAAATTTTGACTAATAGTGAATTATAATTTTTAATACTCCAAATTTTCGGTTTCCAATTTCCACCTGGAAATATAACAAAATATTTAAAATCATCAGACAAATGTTTTGTTACCAATTCTTCTTCTTGTGTATTTGTTTCAATAAATAAATTTGAACAATCAAATTTAAAGTAATTAGATAGTTGCTGAACATGATTGAGATTAGATTTTTTTTTAAAAATAAATTTTTGCTTATGTTTTAAAAAATATGATAACAACGAACTTCTAAAATCAATAATTATATCCCACTTCTTTCCATAACATTTAGAAATTATATCTAACCAATGCATATTATATCTTTTTTTTGAAACTGTGATTATGGTTTCTACAGATTTAAAGTTTTTGAAAATTGATTTAGCAGATGGACCAATAACAAATGTAAATTTAGCTTCAGGGTTTTTATTACTAAAATATTTTATTACTCCAGTCGATAGAATTGTATCTCCAATAAGATTTGACGAAATAACAAGAATTTTCACAGAAATATTACACTTTTAATATATTCAATATATATTTAGATAATTATGAAAAATAAATACTTTTTTCATCATTTGAATTCAAGATTTTTTGAAATTTCTGGAAAAGATAGTAAATCATTTATTCAAAATTTAATTACTAACAATATTGAAAAATGTAACGATGGATCAATTATTTATTCATGTCTATTAACACCTCAGGGTAAATTTTTAGCAGATTTTTTTATATTCAATATAAATGAAAAATATATTTTTGAAACTTATGATAAATTTTATAGTAATTTATTAGGACGATTAAAAATTTATAAACTTCGCTCTGATATAGAAATTAAAGAAATTAATGATCTATATTCTTATTCATTATTTAATTTAGATTATGAAGGTGATTATAGAATTTATTTAAATGATCCTAGGAATATAAATTTAGGTAAAAAACTTATAACGAATAAAAAAATTTTAATTGAAAAAGAGAGATCGAAGGAAATTAATCAAACACAATATCATGAAATTTTAATTAATAATACAACTCCTTATTCACCATTTGATATTTTAGAAAATAAATCTTTATTATTAGAAAATAATTTTGATAATTTAAATGCTATTGATTGGGATAAGGGATGTTACGTTGGTCAAGAAATTACTGCAAGAATGAAATACCGTGGATTACTCAAGAAAAAACTTTATGCTTTAAAAATAAAAAATGGAGATGTTTTAGAGGGAGATGAGTTGATAGTAGATAATAAAAAAATAGGTACAATTGTATCAAAAGCAAATTCAAACATTTTTGCAGCACTAAATATTAATTTTGTTAATGAAATAAAAAATAAAAATCAAAATTTAGTAATTAACGATTCATTATCTTTTGTTTTTTTAAACTGAAAATTTTTTTCTATAAAAACTTACTGGAATTATTAAAATCATAAAAATTATTAGCATTGGTACAAATATATTATTAATTCCATAGTTGTTTGCTATAAATCCTAGTGAAGCTGGAGCTCCTATAAATGTTCCGTAAACTGCAATTGAAATAATTGTTATTCCTACTCCACTATCAATTCCCTCAATTTTTCCAGCTAAACTATATGCGATAGGAACAATTGAAGATGCTCCGATACCTAATAATGAAAAACCAATAATAGCTGCATAAATACTACTAAAATTAGATAAAATTATTAAACTTATAATCGTAGATAAAAATAAAAAAAGAATTAAAAGAAACACACCAATTTTATCTCTTACCCAATCACCACAGAATCTTCCTATAACCATAAAAATATTAAAACTTAAAGTTGCTAAACCAATATAGAAACCATCAACTTGAATGAAATCTCTCATATAGAGAGCTCCCCATGCATCAACACTTCCTTCTGTTAGTGCATTTGCCATTGCAATTAAAGCTAATAAAAAAATAAGTAAGGGCCAAATAAAAAATATGTTTTTTTTACTAGAGTCTTCCGATTTTGTTTCAACTTGTGACTCTAAACAGAGGACAAAATACAAACTCAAAGGAAGAAGAATAATGACATACAAAAGTATATTAAAAATAAAAGTATAATTCCACTCTAGTAAAAAACTTGTAATTAAGGAGCCAAATAAAACACCAAGACTCCAAAATGCATGAAATCCTGACATCATAGATTTTTTTTCTCTAACTTCTAAATTTGATGCATAGACATTGCATGCTATTTCAAATGCGCCATAACTCATACCAAAAACAAATGAGAAAACCATAAAAAGCCATAGCTCTTGAATGAAAGGTACTGGCAACCACAAACAACCTTCGGCAATTAAGGTGCATGTTAAAATAGATTTTGTAGAAGTTTTTGCAATAAGAGCATTTGCAAAAATCATTGCAACGATGGATCCAATTGCAAATGATAACATAATATATCCAACACCAACATAATCAGTTTGAAGTTGATCCTTTATTGTAGGTATCCTAATAGCCCATAAGCCTACATAACAAGCAGTTATAAAAAAAATAATTTTTATTGCATGAATATCACTGACTTTTTTCATACAATTTTATTAATTGAAATATTTTTTGTAATATTGAGATAAATTTTCAATAGAAACTCTTTCCTGTTTCATAGTATCTCTATCCCTTACTGTAACATTTTTATCTTCTAGAGTTTCAAAATCTACAGTTAAACAAATTGGTGTTCCTATTTCATCATGCCTTCTATAATTCTTACCAATATTTCCTGAATTTTCTAGAACAACTCTACCTAATCCCAATTTCTGCAAATTAGATTTTATTTCTTTAGATAAATTAACTAATTCCTTATTATTCTTTTTGAGAGGAATAACTGCAGCTTTAATAGGAGAAAGATGAGGTTTTAGAGATAAAAGAATTCTTTTATTATCTTTATCTACATTTTCTTCACGATAAGCTTCATTTAACAAAGCAAGAACTCCTCTATCAACTCCAGCTGATGGCTCAATAACATAAGGAATATACCATTTTTTTTCTTCTAAATCTTGAACTGCTAGTTTTGTCGTTGAAGAAAAGTTTTTCATAACTTCCGATGTAATTTTAAAATCGTTTTGATTTTTAGTGTGTGAACCTAAGTCAAAGTCAGTTCTATTTGCTACCCCTTCAAGTTCCTCTTCTCCATGAGGAAACACATAATTGATATCAACAGTTCTTTTTGAGTAGTGAGCTAATTCATTTTTTTCTACTTCAATTTTTTTTAAATTTTCTTTTTTTATTCCTTGATTAATCCACCATTCTATTCTCTTATTTATCCAATATTCATGCCATTCATTATCAGTACCTGGTTTAACAAAAAACTCTAATTCCATTTGTTCAAACTCTCTAACTCTAAAGATAAAATTACGAGGTGTTATTTCATTTCTAAATGCTTTTCCTATTTGTGCGATACCAAAAGGAACAGTTCTAGAAGTTGAATCTAATATATTTTTAAAATTAGTAAAAATTTGCTGACACGTTTCTGGTCTTAAATATGCGAATGACGAACCATCATCTACTGGCCCAATTGCAGTTTTAAACATTAAATTAAAAGGTCTTGGCTCAGTAAGATCTTCTGATTTACAATTTGGACATTTATTATTTTCTAATAATTGATCTGCTCTCCACCTTGATTTACATGCGCGACAATCAACTAAAGGATCTGTAAAAGTATCTTCATGACCTGAATGTTTTAAAACTACTGGAGAACTTAAAATTGAGGCATCCAAACCTTCGGTATCATCTCGTTCATATACCATTGATTTCCACCAAGCTTGTTTAAGATTATTTTTGAACTCAACTCCCATTGGTCCATAATCATATAAACCTTTGATACCCCCATAGATGTCATTTGATTGAAATAGAAAACCTCTTCTTTTACAAAGAGAAACTAACTCTTCCATTGTTTGTGCAGTCATATAACTCTTAATCTTTTGGTTTATATTCTTTTGTTCTTGGATCTTTCTCTAAATCGATTACTGAGTCATTATTTACTTTATTATTAGTGAATTTGTCTTGTTTTTTTTTCTTAAATCTTAAAAATAATAAAATAGAAGCTAAAATTACAAATAAAACTAGAAATTTCATTACAAACCAAACCTAGAAAACATAATTCGTTCTTCAATTTTATTTAAAATTTCATCAGAATTAAATATTGAAGAAGAAAACCTACGTTGTAAAAATGATTTTTTTTGACTGATTATTTTAATTTTAATTTTTTTTCCAAACTTCTCTTCTAAAATTGGTTTTAATGCACCAATACCATCTGCTAAACCTAAATCGATAGCTTTATTACCAACCCAAAATAAACCTGAAAAGATGTCATCTAATTTATTTTGATCGAGTTTTGAACCTCTTCTATCTTTTACATAATTAATAAAATTATCATGAATTTGTTCTTGAATATTTTTTAATCTATCAATGTCTTCCTTTTTTTCTTCTTTGAAAGGATCAAGAAAACTTTTACTTTTTCCAGATGTATAAACTCTTCTTTCAATTCCAACTTTTTTTAAAAGATCAACAAAACCAAAACCTGGTGAAATAACACCTATTGATCCAATAACAGAGTTTTGATCAATATATATTTCATCAGCAGCACATGCTAACCAATAACCACCAGAAGCTGCAACATCTTCAACGAATGCTAAAACTTTTTTATTTTTTTCCTTAGCCAGATCAATGATCTTTTTAGCTATTAAAGAGGATTGTGTAGGAGAACCTCCAGGTGAATTAATGACCAAACCTACAACAGGAGATTTTTTATCAGCAAATAACTTATCAATTAACTTTTCTAAATTATTGATTGCTAAACCAGAACCTGTTAAGCCAGACTGTGATGATATAATGCCAGATAAACGTAAAACCGGTATTGTAATGCTCTTTGAAAATAACCTTTTAAACATAATATCTAATAACAAATGTTAATCTTTTCTTAAAGCGTTATGTAGCATTTGTTTGTAATTTTGGTAATTTGAGTTTAAGTGCGTCAATTAAGTTAATGAATTAACATAATATTCTAATAGTTAATCAATATGAATAATGTTCTTCCACTTAGAAAAAAAGATTTTTCATTTGAAGATGAAATCAGAGAATTAATAGATCTATGCAAAGAAGATTTAGTATCCGTAAACACTATAATTCTAGATAAATTAGATAGTAATGTACCTTTAGTTCAAGAAGTTGGAAAATACCTTATCTTATCAGGTGGTAAAAGATTACGACCTCTTCTAACTGTTGCAAGTTTTTATATGACAAGAAATGGAACTAGTGAAATTGAAAATAAAATGAATCATATCGGTCTATCTGCAGCAGTAGAATTCATTCACACGGCAACACTATTACATGATGATGTAATAGATGAGAGTAAACAAAGACGCGGAAAACCTACAGCAAATGAGAAATGGAAAAATAAAACAAGTGTATTAGTTGGTGATTTTTTATTCAGTAGAGCTTTTCAACTAATGACGAAATATGGAAATACTGAAACGTTAAAAATATTAGCAGATACTAGTGTTGTAATTTCTGAAGGAGAAGTTTTAGAACTTGCTAATGATAAAAATTTAGAGATAAATGAAAACATTTATTTTGAAGTTGTAAATGCAAAGACTGCCTCTTTATTTAGTGCAGCATGTCAAGTTGGATCAATTAGTGGTTTTGGAACAGAAGCCGAGGTTAATGCATTGAAATCATTTGGAACAAACTTTGGCATGACTTTTCAATTAATTGACGATGCTATTGATTATTCTTCAAACAAAAAAATATTAGGTAAAAATACTGGAGATGATTTTAAAGAAGGTAAAATTACTCTTCCAATAATATTAGCCTATGGAAGATCAAATGATAAAGAAAAAAAGTTTTGGGAAAGAACAATATCTAATCTTAACCAAAATGATGGTGATTTTGAAATGGCATTAGAAATAATTAATAAATATCAATGTATTGAAGATACTCTTACAAGAGCAAACCATTTTTCAAATGTAGCTGTGGACTCAGTTGATATATTTAAAGATAATATTTACAAAGAAAAATTAGTATCTCTTGTTTCAAAAAGTGTTGCAAGAATTTATTAATTAATATTCCTCATAAGATTTTACTTCCACTAACTCAGAGCCAAAGGCTTTATTTATATTATTTTTTACTTTTGCTCTTTCATCATTGGTAAAATAGACACTTCTAGCTAGGTCAATAAATGTTTGATCAAATGATTTTTTTCTTTCGCACTCTCTAATATCATCTTCTATTTCCCACAATTTAGAATTGATATTTACTAGCTTTAGAAGAAATTCATTTATTTCATCTTCAGAAATATATTTCTTTAATGTTTTCTGAAGAAATTCTAATTCTTTATTTACATGTTGAAGTTTTATTGAGTCAGAGATATTTTTCTTTTTAATCATTAAAATAGATATTTTATCTACTAATTCGCCTAAGGAGATTGGAGTATTAATTAACATTAGATTATATTATAATTCTTGTCATATCTTTTGATATCATTTTCATCGAGAATTTCTCCATACCACATTTCAATGATTATCAAATCTTTAGAACCTTTGTTAGCAATTCTATGAAAGGCGCCTTTAGGAATAAAAATATTTTCATTTTCTACAAGATTTATAGTTTTTTTATCTAAAGTAACCTCAACTTCACCTTCTGCAACAAGCCAATGTTCTGACCGATGCTCATGATTTTGTAAAGACAACATTCCACCTGGTTTAATAAAAAGTTTTTTAACAAGAAATTTTTTACCAGATTTTAAAATCTCATAGTATCCCCAGGGTTTTTTAACAATAGAATTCATTATGAATGTTTATTTATATATTATATATCTATTTTTAAATGATAAAAATTTCACCATCTATATTATCAGCTGATATACTCAAATTAGAAGAAGAAGTTCAACATTTAGATAAGAATGGCGCTGATTATATTCATATAGACATCATGGATGGTCACTATGTCCCCAATATTACTTTTGGACCAAATATAGTTAAATCATTAAGAAAGGTTACCTCTAAAATTTTAGATGTGCATCTTATGATTAAACCAGTAAAGCAATATATTAATGATTTTGTAGAAGCAGGCTCAGATATCATTACTTTTCATCCTGAGGCTGATGATAACCCAGAAGAAATTATTAAAATGATAAGTGATGCTGAAATTAAAGCAGGAATTGCCATACACCCTGATATAAATATTGCAGATATTGATCATTTATTTAGTAAAGTACAACAAATAATAGTTATGACAGTCATACCTGGTTTTGGCGGTCAAAAATTTATGCATGATCAAGTGCAAAAAATTAAAGATTTAGATGAAATTAAAAAAAATAATAATTATAACTATGAGATAGCTGTTGATGGTGGAGTAAATAATGAAAATGCAAAAATATGCAAAGATAATGGAGCTAATGTGTTAGCAGTAGGATCTTATCTATTATCTCAAGATCAAAATAACTATAATAAAGTTATAAATTCCCTAAGATAATGGACTGGGATAAATTAAAATCATTTTACGAAATTGCAATCTCAAGAAGTATTTCTAAGGCAAGTGCTAAACTAAATATAAGTCAATCTGCGCTTAGTAGACAAATACAAGATCTTGAATACGATTTAAAGACACCTTTATTTATAAGGCATCAGAAGGGTGTAAGGTTAACTGAGCAAGGTGAAAATTTATTTAATACTGTAAATCAAATTAATTTTTCAATTTCTGATTTTGAAAAAAAATTATTAGATAAAAAAACTAAACCAGTAGGTAAATTAACAGTTAGCACAACTGTTGGTTTTGGATCAGCATGGCTAACACCAAGAATAACCAAATTTGCTAATCAATATCCAGAGATAGATGTAAATTTAATTATGAGTGATGAAGAAGTTGATTTATCTGCAAGAGTTGCTGATGTTGCAGTTAGAGTAAAGAAACCGACGCAAGCAAATTTAATTTTTAAAAAATTTGTTAATTTTCATAACCACATTTACGGTTCTTCAGATTACTTACAAAAAAGTGGAATACCAAGAAATGTAAATGATTTAGATAAACATGATTTAATTTGCTTTGGAGCTGGATTACCTTCTCCTGTTTCTAATATTGATTGGATATTAAAAATTGGAAAAGAAGGAACAAAAAGACGGCCTAAATTTAGAGTAAATAGTATTTACGCGATGTCACTTGCAATTGAAAAAGGTGGAGGTTTAGCATCTTTACCTGATTACATGGTTGCAGACAAACCTCAACTTGTACGCGTTCTACCAAACTTAGAAGGTCCATCATATCAAACATACTTTGTTTATTCTGAATCTTTTAAAAACGATAGAAGACTTGAAGTTTTTAGGGATTTTTTATTTAATGAAGCTAAAGATTGGCATTATTAGTCTTTGACTTAATTTTTTATTTTTGTATACCATATCTACATTATGGGATATCCAAAAAAACATAGAGGCAGACGTAAAAGAGGCTCTAAATATAGAAGAAACAAAAAGCGTCAAAAGAAGAAATAATTAATATCTACCTTCTTTTATAAAAGTTAATTGAACATATATATAAAAAATGTTTAAATTTTTCACTGAACCAAAATGGTATGTATGGGCTTATGTAGGCTCTGTAGTCATTCTTACTTCAATATGGGTTCAAGTTCAAATTGATGTACAGATTAACGAATGGTTTGGTGAATTTTATGACATGATACAAAAAGCACTTGGGACACCAAATGCTATTACAATGCAAGAATACATGGGTGCTTTATTTAGTTTTGCTCAACTTGCTGCTATTTCAATTGCATTAGGACTAGCAATTTCATTCCTAACTTCTCATTTTCTTTTTAGATGGAGAACAGCAATGGTTGAGTGGTATCATAGTGTTTATGATCAAGCGAGAACTATCGAAGGCGCAAGTCAAAGGGTTCAAGAAGATACCATAAAATTTAGTAGAATTATGGAAGGTCTTGGAACGAGCTTAATTGAGTCAGTTCTTGTACTAGTAGAGTTCTTCCCCCTCCTAATGACTTTATCAGTTGGTATACCAATTTTATGGTTTGGTGATTGGCAATACGGTTTAGTATCTGGAGCATTTATATGGGCTGTAGGTGGTACAATATTAATGATTGTACTAGCATGGTTACTAAGACTAGTTGGTATTGAATATGATCTTCAAAAAAAAGAAGCCGCTTATAGAAAAATTCTAGTTATTGCTGAAGATGATGGAAGTATAAGGCCTAAATCTTTAGAGGAACTTTTTCAAGGCGTTAGAGAAATTCACTTTAAAAGTTACCTTTATTATCTTTATTTTAGCATTGGTAGACTTGCTTATTTACAAGCTAATGTTCTTGCTGCTTACATTTTTTTAGCACCAGCAATTGTGGCTGGAGTAATGACACTTGGCGTTATGCAACAAATTATAAGAGCGTTCGGAAGAGTAGAAGGTTCACTACAATATTTGTTCAGAGCATGGCCTACAATTATAGAACTTGCTAGTGTCTATAAAAGATTAAGAGAATTTGAGAATAAAATAGAAAAAAATATTCAGGATGAAAAAACTGGTATAGTACGTTAGTGATTTTTCTAGCGTTTATTATTATTCCAATAATAGAAATAAGTATTTTTATAACAATTGGTTCCAATATTGGTATTTTAAATACTATCGCAATCATACTAACTACTGCTTTAGTGGGAATATTTCTTGTTCGAAGACAAGGAATAAAATTATTATTTGATGCACAACGAAATTTATCACAAAGGGTAATCCCTACTGAAGAAATAAAGGGGGGTATTTTCTTATTAATTTCGGGATTACTATTAATTACTCCTGGTTTCTTTACTGATTGTATTGGTTTTGCTGTCTTCTTAAAACCTGTTCAAAATTTAATTGCTAATCAAGCTAAAAAATATTTTAATTCACGTATTCGCTATTAGAGGATCAACTTTTTTTATTAATTCTTTTAATATTAATACTAATTTTTGATTTGCAGGATCTTCAATTTTTTTAAGTGGAGGTAAAACAATATTCCAATCAGGAATATTATCAACAATTGAAAAATATGCTTTCATTAAACTTATTGGTTCATGCGAAGTAATAACTTGACGAATTTGCTGCAGTAGATTTTTTAAATCGGCAAAATTTTTAATGCTACTCTCATTTTTATGATTTTTTAATATGAAGCTCAGTAATTTACCACATACATTAGTACCAGCTGTAATTGCTCCTGCCCCTCCTCGCTTACATATATTTAAAGCTAAACTATCATGACCACAAAATACGGCAAAATCATTAAAATATTTTATAACTTTCATCATTCTATCACTGTCCCCGCTTGAGTCTTTTAATCCCACGACGTTATTTGGATAAAGTTTTAATAAAATTTCAATCATCTTAAAATCAATTGATACGTAAGAATTTTGAGGGATATGATACAAAACATATTGTAAATCACTCTCACCTACTCTTTCAATAATATTTCGATAATAATTTATGACACCTTCATTTGTAACATTCTTATAATAAAAGGGAGGAAGTAAAAGAACAGCTTTTACTTTGTGACTAGCAGCATGTTTAGTCATATCAATTGCTTCATTCAAAGATGAAGATCCTGTTCCAGGCATAAGAATTTTAGGATCGATACGATTTGATACTAAAAAATCTAGATGATCTTTTTTTTCTTGAACAGAAAAACTATTTGCTTCTCCAGTAGTACCAAATATTGCAAGACCATCATGACCTTGTCTCATTAAATATTGGCAATGACGAAGATAGAGATCTTTGTTAATTGATAAATCATTTTTTACAGGTGTAAGTGCGGCGCTAAAAACCCCAGATATTTTATGCATAAAAATACAATAAGATAAATCCTAGTAAAACTCTATAAATAATAAAAATATTAAAGGTTGAACTTTGTATTATTCGCATCATGATATTAATTGATACTAGAGCAGTAATACACGCAACGATTGCTGCAAATAAAGATTGGTATAAATTAATATTAATCTCAGAACTACTTATAAAATCTAAACTTGTTAAAACTAAAGATGCTAAAATAATGGGAATAGATAAAAGCATAGAAAAAATTGCTGCAGATGATCTATCAAATCCTAAAAAACGCGCTCCAGTAATTGTAACACCTGCTCTACTTGCCCCAGGTATAAAAGCTAAAACTTGAAACATCCCTATAATAAAGGCCTGCACATAACTCATATTCTTCCAAGAAGATATTTTCATTTTAAAATGATCTGCTACAAATAATAGAGCAGCAAAAACAACACTTGTGACTGCAACAACTTTAATATCGCGGAAATATAATTGAACAAAATCAAAAATAAAAAATCCAACTATTACGGCAGGTATTGTTGCAATAATAATTTTAATTAAGTTATCATTGTTAGAAAGCTGAAAGGAGAAAAAACTCTTAATTAGTATTGTTATATGAGATCGTAGATAAATTATAACTGCTAATAATGTTCCAAAATGAACGGCAACATCAGTAAAAAGACCTTGATCTTGCCAACTGGTTAATTGTGATACAAGAACTAAATGCCCAGAAGAACTAATTGGCAAAAATTCAGTAAATCCTTGGACAATGCCAATAATAAAATATTGAAGCTCAAACATTAACCAAAAATTATTTTGCTCAGTTCTTTCCCACTTGGAAGAGGCTCAGCATTTTTATTAGAAAAATATTTCTCCATAAAATTTAAATAAACATTGTAATCTTTTAAAATTTGCATTTTTTGATCTTTATTTTCATCATCACTTTCTTCCATTTTAACTAATTCTGTATCAGTTTGTGACATTGCTTCAGGTATTGTTGTAAATGGTCTTTCTTGGTTAATAACTAACCTTTCATGTAACTCTCGATGAACCATTTTAAAATCTTCTTTTGATAAAGTTTTTGGACTTTCATCAAATATAAGCCTTTTTAAAATAAAGTTTGCTCTTGGTTCTTTAATTGAAAGAGCAATTTTATATTTTTCATTCCAGTCATTCTGTTCATGAAATTTAGCTATTTCTGTTGATTGTTTAAAATCAAGAAAGGCATTTGCTGCACTTTCAGGAAATACATTATCTTGAGATTTTTCATCCTCTTTTTCAATACGCCTGTCAATTTCCATAAGTTTAAACTTGTCTGCTAAATCTTTATTTTTGAATACTATTTTTGCTCTTTCATTTAGTACATCAGAACCAATCTCATCGTATGGCTCATAATTAGAAGCAATTTTACCTGGCAGAATAATTGGATGCTGATTGGTAATTACGTATCTATTTTTTCTTTTGATCAGTTTTTTAAATTCCTCAGAATTAGCTTCTAGTAATGATGTTGGATCATGAGCTAAATCGATTGTGTGAAACCAACCATTATACTGAGATTCACATACCATCGACAATGCTTGAAGTTTAATTCTTCCCCCAAAACTCGTCATAAAACAAAAACCTTTATTTTTATTAATATATTCAATGGCATCTTCTTTACTCATTGTCATTTGAAGCTGATTCCAATTAGTAGTGTCTGCTTCGTTAATATATTTTGTCAGAGCAATTGATGTCTTAACATCTGAAAATGCATCGTGAGCAAATTCAACAGGCAAGTTGTTCATCTCTGCAATTTTTTCTAATTTAAAACTGGGATTACCTCTTTCTGTTAAAGGTGTTTTTATACTTGATGGGTTGATGGCATATAAACCTCTTGCTAAATTTAATGTATCGCCCCTACTCTTTCTTGTTACATAAGGATAAAACATATGACTAAACAAATTGTATTCGAGAACTGATTCATCAAACTCTATTATGTTGTGTCCTATAAAAGTAGAACTTGGATCATCTTTTTTCCATTCATCAAAAGTTTCATTAATTTTTTTCATTAATTCGTAAGATGATTGAGGGGCATCAAGTGCCTCTCTCATACCTTTGAGCGTTGTTATTAATGCACCAGGTTGAGAAATTACTGATGTTCGAGGTCTGCAGAACTCATTCATATTTTGATTTGTTTGATTAAACTTAGAGTCAGTAACTATTGCAGCAATTTGCATTATCTGCTCCCATTTTGGAGTAGTACCAAAGGCAGTTGGATATTCTTTCTTACCTCTTCCTGATGTTTCTAAATCGTAAAATATATATTTTGACACTGATAAATAACCTTATTGGTATTTATAGACTATTAATTATCTCTTTTGGACCAATAAAAATGATAGAAAATAGTAGCTGCAATGGCAACAAAAAGAGAGATAAAAGCTACATAAATTATAGTTGCGATTGCCCAGTAAGCTACAGCTATTAAAAGACCAAAAGCTGTTATCCCAGCCCAAAAATAGATCAGTCTTTCTAAAAATAATTGCATATTGATTCTATTATACAATAATTATAGAAGTATATCAATTTCCTCTCTAGAAGGCATGGAATTTGCTGTTCCAATTTTTGTCGTTGATAAACCAGCTGTTGCACTGGCAAATTTAAGCGCATCTTTAATATTTTGACCTTCGGTAAGTGCCGCAGCAAAACCAGCGTTAAATGCATCACCAGCACCAGTAGTATCAACTACTGGATCAGAAAGATTAGCTATAGGTAAAGAAAATTTTTCATCATTATTGGCAAAAAAAGCTCCTTTTTCTCCAAGAGTAATAACGACATTTTTAATTCCTTTTTCTAATAATTGAATTGCAGCTTTTTCAGCATCCTCATGAGTTTCAACATTGTGATCAACATAAAAACTTGCTTCCGTTTCGTTTGGTGTAAAATAATCAATTATAGAAAATAAAGATTCATCTATTTCAGCAGCTGGAGCAGGATTTAAAATTGTTTTGACATTTAAATTATGTGCTTTTTTTAATGCATAGCTAACGACATCCTTTGGTGCCTCTAGTTGAGTAAGAAATATACTTGAGTTTTTAATTGCCTCTTCTGCTTTATCTATATCTTCAATGGTAATTGCACCTGCTGCACCCGGAAAAACATTAATAGCATTGGCTCCAGTTCCTTCATTTACAAGTATGCCTGCAGCACCAGTCGAATGATCTTTTGAAATAATTACATTACTATAATCAACACCAGAATTTTCATAAATCTCTGTTGCCATAGATCCAAATTGATCATCACCAATCTTTGAAATAAAAAAAGTTTTTGAACCAGCCTTAGCTGCAGCTACAGCTTGGTTTGATCCTTTACCACCAGGACCAATAACAAAATTTTTACCAAGAATAGTTTCTCCCTCAACAGGAATTTTTTCTCCAAAAAAAACGAGATCAGCAACAAAAATACCAAGAATACTAATCGACATAATTATTTATCGATTATCCAAACAGTACCATCTGGTTTAATAACACCTTTTGTTAAAATAAAATTACAGTAAGGTCGTCTTTCACTTGTTGTAATATAGGCATAGGTTGATCTTGATTGCTTATAAAATTCTTGTCTTTCGTATGAACCTATTTTCCAATGATCTCCTGATACTTCCTTAATTGCATCAATTACTTCTTTATTAGCGTCATTAATTTCATTTGGTTGATTATCAACTTCCATTCGGTGAACGGCAGAGTCTACAAAGCTGTCTAATGGAAAAACAGATAAGACAGCTCTCATAACAGTTGTCATATCAAGGCCGTCTAATCGGTGAACTCTATTATGATTTGAGTGAGCAGGATAATTAATATCGGATATAACGAGTCTATCGCCGTGACCCATTTCTCGCAGTGTTTTTAATATATCAGGACTTAAAATAGGATCGACGTTAATTAACATATTATTAGTATATCACTCTCCGTATGGGATCCAAATATTTTTTACTTGTGTACTTTGATATAAAAACTCCTTTAAGAAACCTTCTTCTTTCGAAGACCAATCAAGATTTTTTGATTGTGGACACCAACTTCTCTTTAAATTTGATGTTGTACTTTGAATAACTTTTAAACGCTCATTATTATTTTCACTAAAATACCAAATACCATCGATATTTTCATGTTCTGCTAAGATTTTATTCAAACTATTTTGTTTAGTTGTAAGGATGTTAATATAGCCTGCTGGAACATCAGAGGTTTCAAGTAGTTGATATAATTCTGTTGCTAAAAGAGACGTATTTTGACCAGGAACAATAATACTAGCATTTCCTGCAGCAAAATTTGCTCCTAATGTTGTAATTAAACTTAAAAGAGGAAAATCATCATTTAAAATATTTGCAATAACACCTATCGGTTCTTTAACGGCTAGTGTTAAACCTCTTATAGGAGGATTATGTATAGAGCCTTCAAACTTATCAGCCATAGCACCATAATAAAATAATCTTTCAATTGATTGATCAAATTCTTTTTCGGCATCTTTTTGAGAAATACCAATTAGAGATGATAGTAAGCTAGAAAAGGTATTTTTTCGATTTTGTAAATTTTCGGCTAAGTAATAAAGAATTTGAGCTCTATTAAAGTTAGTGGAAGATTTGGTAATTGCTTTAGATGCAACCTCTACTGTATCTCTTACATCTTTGCGATTTGCGTTTGGAACATCACAAATAAAATTATTATGAGCATCATAAGAAGAAAAGGAATAACCACTATCAGGTCTTTTCTGTTTACCTCCAATATACAATTTTGGAGTTCTATCTATAGAATTAGATGATTGACCTTTAGATGATTTTTTTCCTCTTTTTGACTTATTAAGTGGAAGTAGTAATTTTGAATATGTTCTAATACCTTCTGAACCACCTTCTCTTCCAAAACCACTTTCTTTGTAACCGCCAAAACCACACGCAGCATCAAATAAGTTTGTAGAATTTATCCAGATGACTCCAGCTTTTACTTTTGGAGCAATATCTAAAGCTAAGTTAATATTTTCAGACCAAATACTTGCAGCAAGTCCATATGGTGTATTATTTGCAATGGATACAGCTTCACTCGGTGTTCTAAATGTCATTGTTGTCAAAACTGGTCCAAATATTTCTACTTGAGCAATAAAAGATGACGGTGTTACATTTGTAAATAAAGATGGAGGATAAAATAAACCATTAGTTGGACATGACCATGAAGGTTGCCATAATTTATTTCCATCTTTTTGTGCTTTATTTACTAAAGAATTAATTTTTTTAAGTTGGACAGGCGCAACTATAGCGCCAATATCAATAGACTTATCTAATGGATCACCAACACGAAGTTTTTCCATTCTTTTCTTAAGTTTTTGGATAAATTTTTTCTCAATACTTTCTTGTACTAAGAGTCTTGATCCTGCACAACATACTTGACCTTGATTAAACCAAATCGCATCAACGACACCTTCTACTGCGCTATCTAAATCAGCATCTTCAAAAACAATGAAAGGTGATTTGCCTCCAAGTTCCATTGTCATTTTTTTATCTGGATTAGTATTTGTTTGAATTATTTTTTTTCCAACTTCAGTCGATCCAGTAAAGGCAATTTTTTTTATATCTTTATGCAATGTTATATATTCACCGGTAGAACCATCTCCTGTAATAATATTAATTACACCTTGTGGAATTTTAGCTTTTTCACAAAGTTCAGCAAAATAAAGCGCTGTTAAAGAAGTATACTCTGCAGGCTTTAAGACTACTGTATTACCAAGAGCAATTGCAGGAGCAATTTTCCACGCCAACATTAATAATGGAAAGTTCCACGGTATAATTTGTCCTACAACACCAATAGAGTTATCAGAGTTGTTTGTATTCCTAGCAGCCCAACCGGCATGATAATAAAAATGTCTGGCAACAAGCGGAATATCTATATCTCTTGTTTCTCTTATAGGTTTGCCATTATCAATGGTCTCTAAAACAGAAATAAACCTTGAATTTTTTTGTATGAGACGTGCAAGGGCATATAAATATTTTGATCGATCAAATGATGAAAGTTTTGACCATTTGACATGAGCTTTTTTGGCAGCACTAACAGCAGCATTTACATCTTTTTTTGAAGCAATAGACAATGTTGCTATTTTTTTATTTGTAGAAGGGTTAATTATATTTAATTTTTTTGAGCTAGACGATTTTACAAATTTACCATTAATAAAATGATTATTTGGATTTTTTAAATTTTTTATCCAATTTGTAACTTCTTTGCTGTCTTCTGGTGCAGGACCATAAGATATATTTTGAAAATTTTTAATAACTTTATCCATATTATCCTATTGCAAGTTTCTCTTTGTTTGCATACCTGCCACTAGTGTAGTGATAGAGTTGTCTTTCTATATCAATTAATAAACTAGAAGCACCAATTCGCAATAATTTAGGATTAACCCATTCAAATCCTAGTTCTTCTGCTACTAATATTAAAAACTCTAAAACAGATTTGGCCGTTGATATTCCACCTGCAGGCTTAAAGCCAATTTTTTTTCCAGTTTTTGTATGAAAATCTCTAATCATTCTCAACATAACAAGACTATTATTAAGATTTGCATTTATACTTTCTTTTCCTGTTGATGTTTTAATAAAATCGGCACCAGCCATCATACAAACCAACGAAGCTTTTGCTACATTTCGAAGAGTCTCAAGATCACCAACACCAAGAATAGCTTTTATTTTTGTTTTACCTGCAGTTTCTTTAAAACTGCGAACCTCATCATATAATTTTTTCCAGTTATTTTGGAGAACATATCCTCTATTGATGACAATATCGATTTCATCAGCACCATCTTTAATAGAGTCAGAAATTTCTTTTTTTCTAGTCGTATATGATGATAAACCTGCAGGAAAACCCGTAGAAACTGCTGCAATTGGGATTTTGTTTTGAATTAGTTTTGTACAATCTTTTATTAGATGATGATAGACACAAACAGCTCCTACTCTTACTGCATTATTTTTTATTCCTAAATCCTGAAGAATATAATCATCAATCGGATTAAGGGCTTTATTACACAGTCTTTCAACTTTTCCAAAAGTGTCATCGCCACTTAGCGTAGTAAGATCAATTAAAGTAATAGCTTTTAACAACCAAGCGACTTGAAATTCCTTTTTTACAGTTCTTCTTTTAGTTAAAGTAGATGTTCGACGCTCTACCGCACTTAAATTAATTTGTGTATTGTTCACCCAGCTTGAATCTAAGTTATAAAATGTTTTTTTTGTCATCGAATTAAATTTTTTCTTCTGTTATTGGTCTACTTAGTAAATTACTTAGTTCTTCTTTTAAATCATGTTGCTTATAAAGTATATTGTATACAGACTCCATTATTGGCATATCAATATTTTTATTTTGTGAAATATTATAGACTGCTTTAACTGTATAATAACCCTCTGTTACTTCTTGCGATTTTAAAAGATCTAAAAAATTATCGTATTTTGAAGAAGCTAATTTAATACCAAACTGTGTATTACGAGAATTTTTAGAGCTACAAGTTAAAATGAGATCACCAAGCCCAGATAAACCAAATAATGTATTTTTATCAGCTTTAAATTTTTTTGCATACCTTGTCATTTCTGCAAAAGATCTAGATATAAGTGCACTTTTAGCATTTTCACCTAAATTCAACCCTTCTGCAACACCTGCAGCTATTGCGTATATATTCTTTAACGCACCACCTATTTGTGTTCCGATTAAATCATTTGAATAATAAATTCTAAACTCTTTGTTAGGTATAAGTTTAGAAATATTCTCAAAATCTTTTTTATCTTTTGTTGCAAGCGTTACTGCAGTTGGTAAACTTTGAGATACTTCATTTGAAAAAGATGGGCCTGATAAAATACTAATTGATTTAAAAGGCATCATTTCTTGAAATACATCTGTTAAAAATTTTGATGACGATATTTCAATGCCTTTTGAACATATAACAATATGATGATTATTATTATGTAATGATGAATCCTTAATTACCTCCCTGATGTTTTGTGCGGGTAATGTTATAAATAAAAATTTAATATTTCTAATTTCTTTCAAAGAAGTAGTTGCAGTGACATTTTCATTAAATGAACTGTATTTTAATTTTGGATTAATTTTATGTTCATTTATTGATTTAACAATTTTTTCATCTCGAGCATAAATGATAACTTTATTATTACTTAATACTCGGGCAAGTGCACTCCCCCAAACTCCTCCGCCTAAAATTCCAATTGACATACGTTTGATCTTTATCCGGTGAGTCAAATGAAGTCAATTTATGGTTTTTGGCTAAAATCTTAGGTATTTTTATGAAAAAACTGCATGATTGATTTTTGGAACTAGTATATGAGGTAGCCTATATAAAAAGTATACTTTTTTGGAGGAAATATGAAAAAATTACTTCTAGCTGTTATTGTAAGTTTGTCGACTGTAACGACTGCTGCATTAGCAGAAATTAAAGTAGGAATTATTCTTGGTTTTACAGGACCAATTGAATCTTTAACTCCTGCTATGAGAGATGGTGCTAGAATGGCATTTGATGAGGCATCAAACTCTGGAAATCTTTTAGGTGGTGAATCAATTACTATCTTAGAAGCTGACTCAACTTGTGTAGACTCTGCTGCTGCAACTGCTGCTGCTGAGGATTTAGTTGCACAAGGTGTAACTGCTATTATGGGTGCTGACTGTTCAGGTGTAACAGGTGCGATTAATGCAAACGTTGCAGTACCAAATGGTATCTTAATGGTATCTCCATCTGCAACTTCACCAGGTTTAAGTAAAGTTCCTGATAATGGAACTTTTTGGCGTACTGCCCCATCTGATGCAAAAGGTGGTCAAGTGCTAGCTAAACTTGCTTTAAGCAGAGGAATTGAAAGTATAGCTGTAACGTATACTAACAATGACTACGGAAAAGGTTTAGCTGAAGTATTTGAAGCTTCATTTGCTCGTGGTGGTGGAACTATTACAGCATCAGCTGCACACGAAGATGGTAAAGCGGATTATTCATCAGAAGTTGGTGTTCTTGCATCAGCTGGTGGAGACGCGCTACTAGTAATTGGTTATATTGATGATGGTGGAAAAGGAATGATCGAAGCATCTTTAGATTCAGGTGCGTTTGACACTTTTGTTCTTTCTGATGGTATGATTGGTCAATCAATTGTAGATAATATCGGTGCTGATCTTGAAGGATCATTTGGTTCTATGCCAGGTGCTATTTCAAAAGGTTCAGCTAAGTTCGGAGAACTAGCAGCTGCAAATGGCATGGATGGAAGTGCTCCATATGTTGGAGAGTCTTATGATGCTGCAGCAATTATTGCTCTTGCAATTCAAGCTGGTGGATCTGCTGATAAGCAATCAATCTTAAACAATATTGCTAAAGTATCTAACGCTCCAGGTATTGTAATTAACCCTGGTCAATTATCATACGGCTTACAAATGTTAGCTGCTGGTAAAGATATTGATTACCAAGGTGCAACAGACGTAGAATTTAATGCGTTTGGTGATGCCGCTGGTGCGTTTAAAGAGTTAGAAGTTAGTGGTGGCGAATTCGTTACTGTTGGAGCTCTTTAATAATTAAAAATTATTTTAATTTAACCCCAGCTTTTAGCTGGGGTTTTTTTATGAGTGCCTAACTTTCTCCGGTATAATTCCTTTCGGTCTATATCGTAAAATTAATAATAAAATTAAACCCATAAATAAGTATCTAAAGTAAGGAACACTATCAAGTAAATGTAATTTTAAAGCATTAGTTGGCTCTAATCCTATAGTAAGTTGATTAATAATAAATGTTGTAATTGGTGCTGCCTCAATCCAAGAAAACCATATAACAAAACCACCGAATATAGCGCCTAAATTATTTCCACTACCACCTACAATAACCATAATCCAAATAATAAAAGTGAAACGAAGTGGTCGATATCCAGAAGGAGTAAATAATCCATCTAAAGTAACAAGCATTGCACCCGCAACACCTACAATTGCAGCCCCTATTACAAAAATAATTAAATGTTGCTTCACAACATCTTTGCCCATAGCGTTTGCAGCTGTTTCATTATCTCTGATAGCTCTCATCATTCTTCCCCAAGGAGATAATTGAGCTTTGTTGGCAAAATAAAAAATTATTAACATAACAATCAGAAATAAAATGGCGTAAGATAATTTTACAAAAATTCCTGAACCATCAATTATAAGATTGTTTAATACTTGTTGTCTATCACTCACATCAATAATATTATTTAACTTTGATGAATTTAGATATGTAACTAAATTTATAAACCAATCTGCGTTTTGTAAATTAATTTCATAAGGAACTGGTCTCTTCAAACCGATTACATTTTTTACCCCTCTAGATAACCATTCTTCATGCTTTAAAACACTAACAACTATTTCTGAAATACCAAGAGTTACAATAGCAAGATAATCTGATCGTAGTCCAAGAGCTACTTTACCAATTACAAATGCAATACCTGCAGCAAATAAACCTCCTACTATCCAAGAGAAAATTATTGGTAATCCAAGGCCACCTAAAAACCCTGCTATTGCAGGATTAACATCTTCAATATTATGTGTAGCATTTAAATAAAAATGTCTGATAATTAAAATACCAAAAAAAATTATAAGAGAATTTAAAATATACTTATTTCTTTTTTGGATTACTGTTTTATTAATATACATTACAGCAATGACCAATACGACAAGTAAAGCAAAACTAATACCTAAACCTCTACCTCCAACCTGCCATGACTCAGCAATTGGAGGGTAAGAAACAAGAACTGCAGCTAATCCACCCATGGCAAGAAAACCCATTACGCCAAAATTAATTACTCCTGCATAACCCCAAGAAATATTTACTCCCATTGTCATTATTGCTGAAATAATGCACATGTTTAAAATTACTAAACTTACTGACCATCCTTGAATAAAGCCTACAAAAATAAATAAAGAGATCATGATTGTGATTGCTAACCATTCATATCTTTCAAACTTCATCATAAGACTTTTCCTTTAAATATTCCAGATGGTCTAATCAATAAAACGATAACTAAAATTGAAAATGATACAGCAAATTTATAATCAGTTGAAAGTAATTGTACTAAACCTGTTGGCTCTATAGAACTTGGAAGTAGATAGACAAAAAATTTCTTATAAGCATAGGTTACCATAATTTCTGAAAAAGCGATGACATATCCACCTACTACAGCTCCAAAGGGACTACCAATTCCCCCAACAATTGCTGATGCAAATATTGGCAAGACTAAGTTGAGATAAATAATTGGCTTATAACTTTTATCTAATCCATAAAGTGTACCTGCAACACATGCCAAAACACCTACAATAATCCATGTAGTAAAAACTACTCTATCAGGATTAATACCTGACAATAATGCTAAATCTTCATTATCAGAAAATGCTCTCATTGATTTTCCAGTTTTTGTTTTTTGCAAAAACCAGAAAGTAAAAGTTAAAAGCAAAATAGTAATTAATATTGTTATTACTTGAGAGGATTTTAATGCTAATCCTTCATTTAAACCTGTCATTACTTTAAACTGTTTGGCTTTCATTATAAATTTCTGTCCGTCAGAAAATTTTATAGTTTCTGTTCCAATTATAATTCTTATTATTGCGTTTATTACAAACATAACCCCAATTGAAACCATTGCTAAAACAACAGGAACACTTTTTTGATATCTGTAATATTGAAAAACGAATTTATCAGAAATAATGCATAAGATAATTGTTGCTATTATTCCTATAGGTAAAGCTAGCAAGGCAGTTGGCAGAATTCCTAAACCAATATTTTGTGATTGAAAAAACCACGTAAATAAAATTGTTATCATCGCTCCAAATGACATGATTTCACCATGTGCAAAATTGGCAAAACGAAGTATAGCGTAAACAAATGTAACTCCAAGCGCGCCAAGTGCAAGTTGAGAGCCATAAGAAATACCTGGAATTATAATAAAATTTAGAAGTACAATTATCGAATTTAGAAAATCAATCATTTTAACCTCCTAAAAAAGACTTTCTAACATCTGGATTATTTAATAGTTCTTCACCTGTACCTTCTCTACTATTTTTTCCATTTACTAACACGTACCCTCTATCAGCAATAGCAAGTGCTTGTTTTGCATTTTGTTCAACCATTAGTATGCCAACACCAGTTTTACGAACTTCTATAATTCTTGAAAATAACTCATCCATTACAATTGGTGATACTCCTGCTGTTGGTTCATCTAACATCAAAATTTTAGGTTGAGTCATAAGAGCTCTACCAAAAGCTACTTGTTGTCTTTGACCTCCTGATAATTCTCCTGCACTTTGATTTCTTTTTTCTTTTAAAATAGGAAAAAGATCATAAACATCATTAATGGTATGCATAATGTCATCATCTCTTAAAAATCCTCCCATTTCTAAATTTTCTTCTACTGTCATTCCAGTAAACACATTGTTTGTTTGAGGAACAAATGCCAATCCTAAATTAATTCTATTTTGAGGTAGCATTGAAGAAATTTCCTCATTTGAATATTCAACAGAACCTGAAGTTAAACTAAGCATACCAAGCAATGCTTTCATTGCTGTTGATTTCCCTGCTCCATTTGGGCCAACTATAACAACAATTTCACCTTCGTTAACTTCTAGATTAATATCTTGAATTATATCAACCCCACCATATCCAGCTGTTAAATTTTTACCAATTAAATTACTCATAAAGTTCTAATTTTTATTAATACCTTTTCCTAAATAAGCTTCTATAACTGTTTCATTATTTTTCACTTCATTAAAATTTCCTTTAAATAAAACTGAACCTTCCGCCATAACAATTACTGGATCACAAATTTTTTCTATGAGGTCCATATCATGTTCAATTACGAAAAAAGTATAATTCTTTTCTTTATTTAATCTTAATATTGCATCCGTAATTTCATTAAGAAGTGTTCTATTAACTCCAGCTCCTACTTCATCAAGTAAAACTATTTGAGGATCAACCATCATGGTTCTCCCTAACTCAAGTAGTTTTTTTTGACCACCAGATAAGTTACCTGCAAGTTCTTGAGTTAAGTGACTTAAATTTAAAAAATTTATTACTTCTATAGCTTTTTGTCTTATTTCTTCTTCTTGTTGTTTTACTTTAGTATTACTTAATAAAGCATATGATAATTTTTCACCAAATTGATTTGGTGGAACCATCATTAAATTTTCTAGAACTGTTAAAGTTGAAAATTCATGGGCAATTTGAAAGGTTCTTAGAACTCCTTTAGCAAATAATTCGTGAGGTTTTAAAAAAGAAATATCTTCATTATTAAGAATTATATTTCCCTCATCTGGATCATATAATCCTGCAATAGTATTGAATAATGTTGTTTTTCCTGCCCCATTTGGACCTATTAAACCTGTAATTGAACCCATTTCAACTTTCATTGATGCGTTATGAACTGCTTTTAATCCTCCAAAAAATTTATTAACATTATTAATTTCAAGCATTATGTAATTTTTTCAAACTTCCATTTAATTCTGCATTAAGAACTAATCCTATAGATATAATTATTGCAAGCATTGCTGACCCTCCATAAGAAACTAAAGGTAGTGGAATTCCAACGACAGGCATTAATCCAGATACCATAGATATGTTCATTATGACATATATAAATAAATTGCTGCCAACACCTATAGAAAGAATTCTACCAAAAATATGATTTGATTTAATACTTACATAAAAACAAAC
The DNA here is from genome assembly GCA_902612805.1 of uncultured Alphaproteobacteria bacterium. Lineage (GTDB taxonomy): Bacteria > Pseudomonadota > Alphaproteobacteria > HIMB59 > CACPNW01. Next base: position 161,426 of record CACMEY010000002.1, read on the forward strand.
TGATATTAATAATAGAAATAGTAAAATTATAAACATAGTGCCAATAAAACCAAATTCTTCTCCAATTAACGTAAAGATAAAATCAGTTTGTTTTTCAGGTAAATACTGCAGATAAGCTTGAGAACCCTCTAAAAAACCTTTGCCAGTTAGACCACCTGAACCTAAAGCAATTTTAGATTGTATGAGTTGATATCCTCGCCCAAGAGCATCTGCTTCAGGATTTAAAAAAGAGAAAATTCTATCCTTTTGATATGGTTGTAACGAATTTAATGACAAAGGAATTGATAAAATTAAGACAAAAAATCCTAATACAAACTTCCAAATTCTTATGCCACTTGCAAATAGAATCAAAATTCCAAGCATTGCTATACTTAATGCGGTACCAAGATCTGGCTGTATTACGACTAAAGCAAAGGGTAAAAATAAAATTAATATTGGAAAAAATAAATTTTTTATTCGCTTAATTTCATCAAATTTTAAATCATGATAAAATCTTGCTAACGCTAGTATTATAGTTATTTTTATTAATTCTGAAGGTTGAATACTAAATCCAAATAGATTTATCCATCTAGTTGCACCTTTACCAAAAACACCAATTAATTCGACTGAAAGTAAAAGTAATAATGATAAAACAAAAAAGATATAAGCAAATTGATAAATATACTTGATATTTATTAAGGCTAGAGCAATAGCTAAAAAAATAAAAACTAGTAATCTAATTAAATGTCTTGATGCCCAAGGACTGTATGATCCTCCCGCAGCTGAATATAAACCTGCTGCGCCAATAAATGAAATCAATATTACTAAAAAAATCAATAAATAATTTAAGTTTTGAATTTTATTTAACATTATATTTCTAAATTTTTCGTAAATTGAAAAATTTCTTTTGCTATAGGAGCTGCAGTTGAAGCACCTGAACCTCCATGTTCAATAACAACTGAAACAGCATATTTAGGATTTTCAACTGGCATATATCCAACAAATAAAGCGTGATCTCTTTTTTTCCATTCTACTTCTTTTTTCCTAAAATCTTCACTTTCTCTTTCGGCCACAGTTATTCTTCTAACTTGAGAGGTTCCTGTCTTACCGGCAAAAGGTGCAGACGTAGATCTTGAATTATAAGCAGTACCTTTACTTTCATTAACTACTTTAAACATCGAACTTTTAATAATTTTAATTGCATTTTGGTATTTTTCTAATTTATTAAATTCAATGTCATTATTTTTCTTGATAATATTCGGTTTTACATTTTTTCCATTAGAGGCAATAATAGAAGTCATTACAGCAAGTTGTAATGGATTAGTTAAAACAAAACCTTGCCCAATTGCTGAGATTAGAGTTTCTCCAGGATACCAACTTTCATCATATTTTTTCTTTTTCCATTCACGTGAAGGAATAATTCCCTTTTTTTGATTAGGTAAAGGGATATCATATATTTTACCTAAACCGAAATCTTCAGCGACTTTAGAAATTTTATCTATTCCAATTTTTTTTGAAATTTCATAGAAGAAAACATCACATGATTCTTTTATTGCATCACTAACATTCATTGAGCCATGACCATTATTTTTCCAACAATGATAAAGTCTGTCACCTAAACCAATTTTTCCGCTACAAAAATGTTTGGTATTTGTGTCAATAATCCCATGGATTATTCCAGCTATGGCAACAACCATTTTAAAGGTTGAACCTGGAGCATATAAACCTTGAATTGATCTATAAGTAAGTGGAGACAATTCGTTTTCTAAAATTGAATTCCAATATTCCTTATTCGGTTTTTTTATAATTTTATTTGGATTATAAGATGGAGTTGAGGCCATACATAATATGTTACCATTGTTAATATCCATAAGTACTACTGATCCCGCTTTGTGTTCTTTCAATAAATTTAATGCATATTCTTGAATTCTAAGATCGATAGTTACCTGAATATCATTTCCTTTTTGACTATCTTGCCTTGATATTTCACGAATTACTCTTCCATAAGAATTAACTTCAATCTCTCTTTGTCCTGATTTACCAATTAAGTTAGGATTAAAACTTTTTTCAATACCATCTTTCCCAATTTCAAGATTAGGCATATTAGAAATAAAAGGTAATTCAACTTCTTCTCGATTGGGTTTATTTGTATAACCGATCAAATGTGAAACAGTATTATCAAACTGATAAGTTCGCATATAATCCTGAGAAATAAATATACCCTCAATATTAAGTTTATTTGATTCTATTTTTTCAAGTTGTGACCAATTAATATTTTCTAAGACTTTTATTTTTTGAAATTTTTTAACTTTTTTTGATAATTCTAGTATTTTCCTTCTATCACTAAAATTTATATTTATAATTTGATTTAATTCATTTAAAGTTTTATTTATATTCTCTGTATTTTCAGGGATTATATATACGTCAAATACTTTTATATTAGATGCTAATACCTTATTATTAGTATCATAAATCTTACCTCTAATAGGGTATATAATCTCTATGTCTATTTGATTATTTTTTGAAAGAGTTTTATATTTTTGTGAATCTTTTATTTGAATATCATACAATCTCCACCCTACAATACCAAAAAAAGATACTTTTAATAGATATAATAAAAAAGTTCTTCTGTTTAAAACTGAATATTGTTTTTTATCTTCCGAATAAAACATTTTACTTATCCAACTTAGTAAACAAAAATACAGTAGGAACAAATATAATTAAAGAAATTAAAATGAAATTTAAAATTAAACTCATATTAAATTTATAATTATGTATCAAATTTGCTAAAAATTGCTCGATTAGAAGCAACATAATTAGAGTTATAAAATAAATAAAAATTATTTGATATGAAGATAATCTAATTAAGTATTTTCTTAATAGTAAGAATAACATTAAGAGAGATAAAAAAGTGATTATATGTGCTCCTATATTATTTAATAGTAATATATCGAATAAAATTCCATACACCAGAGCAACCAAATAAAGATAATAATGGTAATGGTAAAAAATTAGGTAAATAAAAGTTAGATGAAATAATACATAGAATGCGTTATTTATATTAGGCAGTAAAATAAAAGAGTTTACAGAAATTGAAAAACTTATAATTAAAATAATATTTAATTTAATATTAGAATTAAAAAATTTGGAAAACTCCATTATTTTGAAGTAACAATCTGTACATAATCAATATTTTTAAAATCTACGAATGGTAAAACAAAAAATCTATTTTTTTCAACTTTAGCTACTTTTCCAACCAATAGATCGACTGGAAAGATTTGTGCTGTACCACTTGTAACTACAATGTCTCCTAATCTTGGCATTTTATTTTCTTTAACAAATGAACTTACTAAATATTTTCCATCTCCATTGCCGGTAAGTAAAGAAAAAATACCATCAGATATAGATTTTACTGAAATAGATAAATTAGGATCAGTCAAAAGAATTACTCTAGAATTATTTGCAGTTGTATCAATTACCTTACCTAATAATCCTCGCTCATTTATAGCTGACATATTTTTTTCAATTTTATCTTCAGAGCCCGCATTTAAATTTATTAATTTACTATAAATTGTATCATTTCTATTAATTAGAGATGCAGTTTTTACTAAATTTAAATTATTATCAGTTGCATTTAATAATTTTTTTAAAACTTTATTCTCTCTTGAGTTTTGAATTGCTAGTGTTTGCCATTTTTTTAGACGTATGATTTCTTCTTGAAGAATTTTGTTTTCAAATTTTAAACTTCTAAATTGATTATATTCATCAATAAAATTTGAAAAGACATTTACTGGTGCTGAAATAAATCTTGTAATAGGAATAATTACAGAATTAGACAAATTTTTAATACCATTTATAAGATAGTAATCAGTTTTTGAAAAAAAAACCAAAAGAAACGAAAGTGTTACGACAGATATAATTGTAAAGTTTTTTACAAATCTGGATAATTGAAAAACCTTAATTTGAAACTTAGGTGCCATTTTAATTTTTAATCAGAGGCAAATACATCACTCAATCTTGATTTTTCTTCAAGCGCCTGGCCAGTACCCATAACAACACACAAAAGAGGATCTTCTGCAATTGAAACTGGTAGGCTTGTAGATCTTCTTAAAACCTTATCAAGGTTATGCAAAAGAGATCCTCCACCAGTTAACATAATTCCTCTTACAACAATGTCTGCAGATAATTCGGCAGGAGTTTGTTCTAGAGCTCTTTTAATTGTGTCAATAATTTGGGCTACTGGCTCAGCAAGTGCTTCTGCAATTTGCCTTTGAGAAATTGAGATTTCTTTAGGTAGGCCTGTGATTAAATCTCTTCCTTTTACGCTCATACTTCTACCATCTCCATCATCTGGGGGGCTAGCAGAACCTATATCTTTTTTCATTCTCTCTGCAGTAGTCTCTCCAATTGCTAATTTATGAGTTGTTCTCATATATTCCATTATTGCTTCGTCAAATCGATCTCCAGCCGCTTTAACTGAGGTAGAATTTACAACACCTCCAAGAGATAAAACTGCCACCTCTGTTGTGCCTCCTCCAATATCAACAACCATAGACCCCGTTGGTTCTGCAACTGGCAAACCTGCACCAATTGCTGCCGCAACTGGCTCTTCAATCAAGTATACTCTTCTTGCTCCAGCTGCATCAGCTGACTCTCTAATTGCTCTTCTTTCAACATTTGTTGCACCAGAAGGCACACATATAACAATTTGAGGATTAGATATAGATCTTCCTTTATGAACTTTTTTAATGAAACTTTTTATCATCTGTTCAGCAACATCAAAATCAGCTATTACACCATCTTTCATAGGGCGAATGGCTTTAATTTTACCTGGAGTTCTTCCAAGCATTTGTTTTGCTTCATTACCAACAGCTAAAACTTGTGTATTTCCATCATTTTCAATTGTTGCAACAACAGAAGGTTCATTAAGAATAACACCTTCCCCTTTTACATATACTAGAGTATTAGCAGTGCCCAAATCAATAGCCATATCTTTAGAAAATAAACTGAAAAAACGATCGATTACCATTAACTAAACTCCTTCTATTTTTAAACTTGCTGCATTTTCTTTAATTGATTTAGTTTTTTTAAAGATCAATCTGTTTAATGCATTGATGTATGCTTTTGCTGACGCAACAATTATATCAGGATCACTTCCTTTTGCTTGTGATGATAGATTATCATCTTCAAGTCTGACAGTAACCTCTCCTTGAGCATCAGTACCTGCTGTGATTGCATTTACTTGGTAAAGTTTAAGTTTAAATTCAGTATTAGTAAGTTTTTTTATAGCATTAAATGTAGCATCAACAGGACCATTGCCATTAATTTTAGTATTTTCCACTTTATCGTTAATTTCAATCTTTAATTTAGCCTCAGCTTTTTCAACAGATCCAGCATTTACTTCAAGAGATACAAATTTAATGTGTTCATCGTATGACGATGTTCTATCTTCTGCTAACGCAATTAAATCTTCTTCAAATATTTCTTTTTTCTTATCGGCTAAATCTTTAAATCTTCCAAATAATTCCATTAAAGCATTATCACCTACTTCATAACCAAGCTCTTTTAACTTTTCTGAAAAAGCATGTTTACCTGAATGTTTGCCAAGAATTAGTGAGGATTTATTAAGCCCAATTGACTCAGGAGTCATGATTTCATAAGTACCAGCATGTTTAAGCATACCATCCTGATGTATTCCAGCCTCATGCGCAAAAGCATTGGCTCCAACTATCGCTTTATTTGGCTGAACTGGAAAACCTGTTATTGATGATACTAATCTAGAAGCTTTCATAATAGACTCTGTTTTAATATCTGTATGAAAAGGCATTAGATCTTTTTTGACTTTTAAAGTCATAACAATTTCTTCTAATGATGAATTTCCAGCCCTTTCACCCATACCATTAATAGTACACTCAACTTGTCTTGCACCTTCTTTAATAGCTGCAACATTATTTGCTGTCGCTAAACCTAAATCATTATGTGTATGAGTAGAAAGAATTGCTTTATCAATATTTGGAACATTATTTTTTACATTTTTGAAAATTTTACCAAACTCTTCCGGTAGTGTATAACCGACAGTATCAGGTATATTAATAGTCGAAGCACCAGAATTAATAGCAAGTTCGATGCATTGATACAAAAATTCTAACTCTGATCTGCCACCATCTTCACAACTCCATTCAATATTATCACAGAGATTTCTTGCGTGAGAAACAGTCTTTTTTATAGCCTCTAAAACTTCGTCTTCTGTTTTCTTTAATTTATATTTCATATGTAGAGGACTTGTTGCAATAAAAGTATGAATTCTTGGAGATTTTGCATGTTGTACTGCTTCCCATGCACGATCAATATCTTTAAAGCTCGCTCTTGCTAAACCAGCTATCGTTGAATTTTTTACCTGTTTACTAACTTCAGAAACCGCTTCAAAATCACCGTTGGAAGCAATTGGAAATCCTGCTTCGATAATATCAACCTTCATAGAGTCAAGTACTTCAGCAATTTGAAGTTTTTCATCTAAATTCATAGATGCACCCGGGGACTGCTCTCCATCTCGAAGAGTTGTGTCAAAAATATAAATCTTTTCAGTCATTTTATTAATTATACACTAATCAAAATTTTATTAAACTTTCATCTAGTTTTTTGATTTATCAACCATTTTTCCTTCAGCAATCCATGGCATTAAAGTTCGCAACTTCTCTCCAACTGCTTCAATTGGATGTTCAGCTTGTTCTTTCCTCATTACTTTAAATTTGGTTTGACCACTCTGATGCTCTTGCATCCATTCTTTGGCAAATTGACCAGATTGAATTTCTGAAAGAATTTTTTTCATTTCTTTTTTTGTTTCATCAGTAATAAGTCTAGGACCTCTTGAATAATCTCCGTACTCAGCTGTATTTGAAATTGAGTATCTCATGTTTGCCATTCCACCCTCATACAAAAGATCAACAATAAGTTTAACTTCATGAAGACATTCAAAATATGCCATTTCTGGAGCATATCCTGCTTCAACAAGAGTCTCATAACCTGCCAAAATTAAATGTGTTAAACCACCACATAAAACAGATTGTTCCCCAAATAGATCTGTTTCACATTCTTCTTTAAAAGTTGTCTCAATAATTCCGGCACGCCCACCTCCAATGGCAGATGCGTAAGCTATTCCTATTTCAAGAGCATTACCTGAAGGATTTTTATCAACAGCAACTAAGCAAGGTACACCAGCACCTCTTACATATTCTGCTCTTACTGTATGACCGGGGCCTTTTGGTGCAACCATGATTACATCTATGCCTTCTTTAGGTTTAATTAAATCAAAGTGAATATTTAATCCATGTGCAAATGCAATTGTCGTACCTTCTTTAATATTTTCAGCTATATCATTTTTGTAGATTTCAGATTGAAGTTCATCAGGTGTTAACATCATAATCACATCAGCCCAACTTGCAGCCTCAGCAGGTGTCATTACTTTGAAATTAGCTTGTTCTGCTTTATTTCTCGAATTTGAACCTTCTCTTAATGCAATTGAAACATTTTCTATTCCTGAATCTCTCAAATTCATTGCATGGGCATGACCTTGGCTTCCATATCCAACAATTGTTATTTTTTTATCCTTTATTAAATTTAAGTCTGCATCTCTATCGTAATATACTCTCATTATTCCTCCTCATTTTTTTTTATTGATGATATTGCAACGGGACCACTTCTAACAATTTCTACTTTTGTAATTTCATTAATTTCTTTAATAAATCTATTCACTCTTTCTGAAGCACCAGCAATTTCAAAAATTGTTGTATTATTTTCATTTTCAATTTTTCTAGCTCTATATAAATCACAAAGCTGATAAACTTTCTTTTTATTTGTCTCAGAAATATAGATATAAACTAACGCAACTTCGGCTTCTACAGAATTACCCTCTTGGTCTAGATTTGTAACACTGTGAACAGGAACAATTCTTAGTAACTGTTTTTCAATTTGACTGACGACCTCTGAAGTACCATGCGTTACAATAGTAATTCTAGAAATATTTTCATCATTACTAACTTCAGCTACATTCAAACTATCAATGTTATATCCTCTTCCAGAAAACATTCCAATTACTCTAGCTAAAACACCTGGTTCATTATCAACTAATACAGTTAATATATGTCTCTTAGTCTCTGATACTTGATCAGGAGAAGCGTAAACAGATTTATTCATTAAACTAAAATTTTTCCTTTTTCGGCTGATTTTTTATCTTGTTTTTGATCTTTACTTAACATCATTTCATTATGAGCAGATCCACTTTGAATCATTGGAAAACAATTCTCTTCTTTAGTAACCCAGATATCAGCAATTACTGTATTTTTTGTTTCAATCATTTGAGTTATAACGTCATCAAGTTCATCAGTTGTTTTTGCTCTTAAACCAACAGCTTTATAACTTTCAGCTAATTTAACAAAATCAGGCAAGCTATCAGTATAACTTTCAGAATACCTTCCGCCATGTAACAGTTCCTGCCATTGTCTTACCATTCCCATATATTCATTGTTTAAAATAAATATTTTTACTGGCAATCTATATTGAACAGCCGTGCTCATTTCTTGAATGTTCATGAGTATAGAAGCATCACCTGCTATATCTACTACTAAGGCATCTGGATGTCCAACTTGAGCCCCAATTGCTGCAGGAAATCCATATCCCATCGTGCCTAAACCGCCTGACGTCAGCCATCTGTTAGGCTCCTCAAATTTATAAAATTGAGCAGCCCACATTTGGTGCTGACCTACTTCAGTTGTAATAAAGGTTTTTGTATTTTTTGTTAACTCATAGAGTCTTTGAACTGCGTATTGTGGTTTTATCTGTTTACCTTCATTATTGTAATTTAAACAATCTACCTGTTTCCATTTATTTATTTTATCCCACCATAATTTTAGTGCTTTATCATCTATTTGAAATTTCTTTTCTTTCCAAACAGTGATCATCTTTTCAACAACTTGTTTTACATCACCTATTATTGGAACATCAACATTTATAGTTTTATTAATATTACTTTCATCAATATCAATATGGATTTTTTTTGAATTTGGCGAGAAAGCATCAAGTCTTCCTGTAACACGGTCATCAAATCTTGCGCCGATATTAATCATAACATCACATTCATGCATTGCCATATTAGCTTCATACATTCCATGCATACCAAGCATGCCAAGTGAATTTTTATCTGATGAACCTACTACACCGAGACCCATTAAAGTCATTGTAACTGGTGATCCAACCATATTTATAAATTCTCTAACTAATGTTGAAGCTTTTGGACCAGAGTTAATACATCCACCACCAATATAAAAAATTGGTTTTTTTGCTTTTGAAATTAATTCTACTGCTTCTTCGATTTTATTTTTTTCAAAATCAGGACTTGGCTCAAACAATCTATGTGAAGGAATAATAATTTTATTTTTTTCTTCATAAGTTCCTGAAGCAAATTGAACATCTTTAGGTATATCAATTAATACTGGACCTGGTCTTCCATTTTGAGCAATAGTAAATGCCTCATGAAACACAGAAGATAATTTATTTACATCCTTTACTAAGTAATTATGTTTAGTACAAGGTCTTGTAATACCAGTTGTGTCACATTCTTGAAATGCATCACTACCAATTAAGTGTTGTGGAACTTGTCCAGTAATACATACAATCGGAACACTATCCATCATAGCGTCAGTTAAACCAGTTACAACATTTGTTGCTCCAGGTCCTGACGTTACAAGAACTACTCCAGTTTTACCAGTAGACCTAGCATAACCTTCAGCTGCATGAATTGCACCACCTTCTTGTCTTACTAAAACGTGCTTAATTGAATTCTGTTTAAATAAAGTATCGTATATGGGTAATACTGCTCCGCCAGGGTATCCAAATACAACTTCTACGCCTTGTTCAGCTAAGCTTTTTAAGACAATTTCAGCGCCTGTAATTTCATTATTCATTGACTTTAGCTCATAGGCTGTGGATAAAATAAAATCAATAAATTAGTTTAAATTTGGTCTAAATTAATGGATTTTATGTCAATTTCGTCCGGAAATTGATCAAATTTTTTAAAAATATTAAGATTTGAAGATCTCCACCAAGTGTGTTGCCTTTTTACATAGTTTCTTGTGACCTGCTGAATTTTAGAAATACATTCTTCAATTGATACTTCGTTATTAAGATAAGATTGAATTTCAGGAACTCCGTGCGCTTTCATTATTGGTAAACTATTATTATAATTTAATTTAAGTAAATTTTTGACTTCCTCTATCGCACCATCTTCCATCATTAAGTGTGTTCTATGATCTACTCGTCTATAGTTTTCTTTTCTATCTGGAAGAAATAATAATATTTTGTAATTTTTAAAATTAATAAAATTTTTATTTTTACTTTTTTTCCAGTCACTAAATTTTTTGTTAGTTAAAAAATTTACTTCCCATATTCTTCTTATTCTTTGAATATCGTTAGGCGCAATATTAATCATTGCATTACTGTCAAGCTCTTTAACTAAATTATAAAAATTTTCCTTACCAATTTTTAAAATCATTTTTTCTGATTCTATTTTTACTTTTTCTGGAATAGATGGAATTGAAACTATTCCATTAATTAAAGATTCTATGTAAAGACCTGTGCCTCCAACTAAAATAGGAGTTATGTTTTTATCAACCAAATAATTAATTTTTTTTGATGCTTCCTCACACCATTTTTGTACATTAAATCTAATATCACCTTTTACAAACCCATAAAGATGATGATTTATTTTTTTTTGATCATGTATAGTAGGTCTAGCTGTTAAAATACTTAACTCTTTATAAATCTGCATACTATCTGCATTTATAATCTCACCATTTAGTTTTTTTGCTAAGCTTAAAGCAAATTTTGATTTTCCTGATGCAGTGGGTCCTAATACAAAATAGATTTGAGTTTTCAATTATTCTTAAATTTAATTGTTACCCAATTTTGCTCATCACCTCTAATTATTTTTAGTAATAATGAGGATCTACCTGTTTTTTCTAAAGAATTTACTAATTCTTCAAATGAGTTCATATTATTAATAATCTCTCTATTAACTTCTGTAATTATATCTCCATTTTGCAAACTACTATCAACATCATCAATTGAAATTACTTTAACTCCACTGTCATGATCTTCAATAGTAATTCCCAAAGAATCTATTTTTAAATTTCTTTCTATATTTGAAGTTGTTTTTCTTTCCGTAACTACCTCTCCAGGTAATTCACCCAATATTACCTCAATATTAATCTTTTTATTTTTTCTCCAAACTTCTAATATTGCAGTAGAACCTACATCTGACTCTGCAACAACTCTTGGTAGATCAGGCATCTTTTTAATTTCTATATTATTAAATTTTAAAATTACATCGCCTGGTTCTAACCCAGCAGTTTTAGAGGGACCATTGGGATTGACATTGGATATGAATGCACCTTTTTGATCAGGCAACCCAAGACTTTCCGCAAAATCCTTAGTTACAGGTTGAATTTGTACACCTAACCAACCTCTTTTAGTTTTTCCAAAATCTTTTAATTGTTGTACTATTTTTTTGGCACTGTTCGCAGGTATTGCAAATCCTAAACCAATACTTCCACCTGTTTGTGAAACAATTGCCGTATTAATTCCTATTACTTCTCCATCTAAATTAAATAATGGTCCACCGGAATTACCACGGTTAATAGATGCATCTGTTTGTAAAAATTTAACATATGGTCCACTACCTAAATCTCTTGAGATTGCAGATATAATTCCTGCTGTGACAGTTCCTCCCAAACCAAGAGGGTTTCCAATTGCAATTGACCAATCTCCAACTCTCATCTTATCCGAATCACCCCAACCAACATATGTAAGTTTTTTGTTTTTTGGATCAATTTTCAATACAGCTATGTCTGCTTTGGGATCTCTTCCAAGTAATTCAGCTGTAAACTCTGTTTCATCATTTAGAATAACGGTTATTTCATCAGCTCCTTCAATTACATGATTATTTGTAACAACTATACCGTCTTCACTTATTATAAAACCAGAACCAAGTCCTGTCATTGGTCGTTGTGACCGTCTTTGATCACGGTCAAAATATTCTTTAAAAAAATCATCAAAGGGAGATCCCTCCGGAAATTGTGGTATTTGATTTTGGTTATTATTTTCAACAATAGTAGTTGAAGCAATACTAACTACTGCAGGCGATAATTGTTCTACTAAATCAGCAAAACTCTCAGGTACAGCAAGTAATGGTTTTGAAAATAAAATAGAAATTAAGAATATAAATTTAATTCTCATATTAATTGTCATAGTATTTGAAGGTGAAATAAATAAGGCACAGTCCTAAAAGAGCAAAAAATAAACTAATATTTTTTACAGTTTGTGGATTAATAAGAGAAAGCTTATCGAGATATTTCTTTAAATTGTTCGCTAAGAAAAAATAGAGTATTCCTTCAATGATCAGCACTAGACCTATGCTTATTAGTAATATTTCAAACATTAATTTTGGATATCTATTTCACCAAAAAATTTTTCACAAACTTCACCAGGAGCAATTACCATGGACATCTCTGTATCTCCAAAAGTATCTTTACAAGCTTGCATTGTTCTTAAGAAATCAAAAAATTCCTCATCACGACTATAAGCATCGCCTAATATTCTATTTTTAGCAGCATCACCTTCACCTCTTAGTATAGAGGAGGTTCTTTCGGCTTCGGCTAGAATTACTGTTTGTTGTCTATCTGCTGATGCAACAATTTCTTTAGAAAGTTCTTCACCTTCTGCTCTTAATAAATTTGCTTCTTTTTCACGTTCAGATCGCATTCTTTGATAAACGTTATTAGATACTTGTTCTGTTAAATCTGTTCTTCCTATTCTAATGTCGACAATTTTAACGCCAAAAGAATTTTCATTAACCTTAATTTGTTTTTCAATTTCATTCATAATATTAATACGTTCATCACTCAGTAGTGATGTTAAAGAATATTGTGCAATTACACCTCTTACTGCTGCGTTTATAATTCTGCCAAATCTATCCGAAAAAGTAGTTTCATTTCTAACTGTCTGATAAAACTTTAGAGGATCAACAATGTTGTATCTTGCAAATGAATCAACAATAATTCTTTTTTGATCTGAAAGTATCATTTCTTCCGGTTGAGGATCAAGATTTAATAATCTTGAATCTAAAAATACTGCATCTTGAATAAACGGAATTTTAAACTGAAGACCAGGTTTTGTAACAACTTTTCTTGGGTCACCAAATTGAAGCACTAAAGCTTGCTTAGTTTCATTTACAATAAAAAAAGCTCCCGTAAAAGTAAGGAAAAGAATAAATAAAACTAAAACTATAAGTAAATTTCTTGCACTAAATCTCATCTTAATTATTTCCTGATTTTTTGAGTTCATTCAATGGAAGGTAAGGAACTACACCTTGTCCATTTCCAGTGTCATCTAAAATTATTTTGTTCTTACCTTCTAAAACTTCTCTTAAAGTTTCTAAATAAATTCTTCTCTTAGTTACTTCTTTCGCATCTTTATAACTATTGTAAACATCAATAAAGTTTTGTGCTACACCTTCAGCTTGTTTAACTACCTGCTCTTTGTATGCTGTAGCAGCTTCAACAAGTTTGGCTGCTTCACCACGAGCATTAGGTACAATTCTATTTAAATATGTGTTTGCTTCGTTAACTAGTCTTTCTTTATCTTGTCTTGCTCTTTGAACTTCATCAAAAGCATCGATAACTTGATCGGGTGGATCAACGCTTTGAAGCTGTACTGATTGAATTAAAACACCACTTTCATATGAATCTAAAACTAATTGTAATTCATTTCTTACAACTTGCTCTACCTCTTGACGACCTTCTGTAAGTAAGAATTGAAGATCTCTTTGACCAACAACTTCACGTACAACACTTTCAGACATATCTTTGACGGTAAGTTCTGGATTTCTGAGCTTGAATAGAAAATTTCCAGCATCTTTTATTTTAAAGAGTACTGTGAATGCAACATCTGCTATGTTTTGATCACCCGTAAGCATTAAACTTTCTTCAATTACTTTTCGCTCTGCATTTGAATTTGAACCAAACCCTAGATCACTTGCACTTCTAAATCCAACATTGATTTTTCTAATTACTTCAACTTTAGGTGTAACAGTTTGACCAATTGGAGTTGGAAAAAAGTAATGTAATCCAGGCTCCGTTGTTTGACCATTCCATCTTCCAAATAAAAGCTCTACACCTTGTTCATCAGGCTCGACTCTATAAAAACCAGTAGCTAACCATAGTAAAATAGCTACTATTATAAATATTGAAAGGTTACGTCTGCCACCAAATTTAAAATTGCCAAATCTATCTTTTGCTTTTCTAATGGAATCTTCAAAATCTCTTCTATTTGGACCGTCTCCAGACCCTCCTGAGCCCCAAGGGTTATTATTTCCACCTGATCCCCAAGGATTATTGTCGTTGTTATTTTTATTCCAGTTCATATATTATTGATAATATTGGCTCTATCTACTAACACTAATTATATTATTTAATAACTAATATTTGAGTAAATCTGGAAAAATCAAGTATGTCTGATGAAATTTTATCTTTAATTTATACATTTTCTAAGAAATTTAGTGATCCTGAAACAAATCTTAGTTTTGATCCTAAAAATCAAAATATTTCAGCAGTTGTAAAAGATGGCAATGTAAACATCTCCTTACTTGTAAAAGGTCAAAAAGAAGATCTTTATCTAAATATAGCAAGATTGCTTAAAAATAATGTTGAACAAATTTCTGGAATACTTTCTGTGAATGTAATTATCAACTCAGATAAAAATATTAATAAAACAAATATTTCTGATGAGAAAAGATTCAAAATTGATGCAAAAAATATTGTAGCAATTGCAAGTGGTAAGGGTGGAGTTGGCAAATCAACATTTTCAGTAAATCTTGCCACAGCATTAAGCTCACTAAATCTTAAAATTGGCTTACTTGATGCAGATATTTATGGTCCTAGTATTCCAAGAATGATGGGAATTTCAAAAAAACCTATAATGAACGAAAACAAAAAGCTTATACCTTTAGAAAATTATGGAATAAAATTGATGTCTATTGGCTTTATTCTTGACTCTGAGGCTCCAACAATTTGGAGAGGTCCAATGGTAATGAAAGCTTTAGAGCAAATGTTTAATGGTGTTGAGTGGGGTAAATTAGATTATCTTATAATTGATCTCCCTCCTGGGACTGGAGATGCTCAACTAACTTTAGCTCAAAGTTCAAAACTTTCTGGAGCAATAGTAATTTCTACACCTCAAGATGTAGCTCTAACTGATGCTAGAAAAGGAATAAACATGTTTAAAAAAGTCAATGTTGATATTCTTGGTATTGTGGAAAATATGAGTTATTTCATATGTGATAATTGTAATCAAAAACATTATATATTTTCAAAAGATGGTGTGAAAAAAGAAGCTGAAGAATCTAAAATACCTTTTTTAGGAGAAATTCCTATTGATACAAATTTAAGAATTCAATCAGACAATGGAATACCTACTTTGATAGATGATCCAGATGGTGAAATTTCAAAAAAATTTATATCAATTGCAAAAAATTTAAAAAAATCTCAGGATTAAACATTCATTAAAGCATCAATTTTTTCATGATGCTGATAGTTTATTAACTTAAAATCATTTACGTTGTATTTAAAAAAATCTTTTGTTTCAAATTGAAGCTCAGGTAATTTATTAGGCTCTCTTTCTAATTGGATTTTAACCTGCTCAAAATGTTCATTATATATATGAAAATCTCCTAAAGAATGAATAAAAGTTCCAACTTCTAATTTACACTCTCTAGCTAACATATGAGTCAAAAGACTATAACTGGCTATATTAAATGGAACTCCCAAAAACATATCACATGACCTTTGATATAATTGGCAACTTAATTTGTTATTAGAAATAAAAAATTGTGAAAATGCATGACATGCCGGCAATGACATATTTTTAATCTCCGGAGGGTTCCAAGCAGAAATTATATGACGTCTTCCATTTGGATCTTCTTTAAGTCCTTTAATTAGGTTTAAGACTTGATCTTCTCCATTAAAATTTCTCCATTGAACTCCATAAATTTTACCTACATCTCCTTCAAACCGAGCTTGTGATTTCCAGTAATCAGCTTGAGCGTTCTGCGTCCAAATAGTTTTTTTATCTTTTAAATTTTCTCTTGAATCATTGTATAAAATTTCAGCAAGTCTTCTCTCATCGTCTGAACCTTCAATGAACCATAATAACTCTGAAACTACAGATTTCCATGCTAGTTTTTTAGTCGTTATAGCAGGAAAACCTTTTGATAAATCATAATGCATTTGATAACCAAAAGACTTTCTAACACCACCCGCTCTACTTTCAACATCTGTGCCATTTTCATAACAATATTTTAAAGCATCTAAATACTGTTTCATTTTTCCCAAATCTCGAAATGGCAAGAAGAATCGCCATCTATTTTTTTTACCATTTTCATATTTTTTTCTATTAAGGATACATCAATAAATTTTTCACAATTGTAATTACCGTAGATTCTAGTGAGATAAAATTGTTCTATAGATTTAAAAGTTAAATTAATTATTTCTGAACCACCAATTATAAAAATGTCTTTATCCATATATTCTAATTGAAGATTTTGAATTTGATCATTTATGTCTCCACTAAAGTAATAATCTGCACCTTCTATTAATTCTTTATCTTTACTTGTAATTAGAACATTTATTCTTGATTTTAATGGTGTAGGCATAAAAGGATCTTCCCAGGTCTTCCTCCCCATAACAACGACATTATTTATAGTATTTTCTTTAAACCATTTTAAGTCAATTGAATTTTTAGGCCAAGGCATACTTTGTCCCTTACTTATCCCTCCTTTTTCATCAACTGCCATTATTGCTTTAATCATATTTTTTTATTTTATGTTTTAATTAGTAACAATTTTTTTTTTTAATTGCTAGGTTTCAAGACAAAACTTTCAAGTATAATTAGTTTGAGGTATAATGGAAATGTTGCTTTGCAACTAAGATAATAAATGCTTTGTGCAATAAGTTATTCGGACCCGGGGGCGGTACCCGGCGTCTCCACCAAATATGGGGACGAAATAGGTTTGACGGTAATTCAAAGACAAAGACTTTATCCGGTATTGTACCACCGTTATCGGGCTATTTTATAAACGCTAACGATAATAGATTAGCACTTGCTGCCTAGATTCTAGGTGAGCGCGGTTAGGGGCACCGGGCAACAGAACGCCCCACTTTTTTAATATTATCTAGTAATATCAAAAATTTTTTATAAAAACCTTTCTACGAAGTTTACTACGAAGGAAAATATATAATTTATTATTAGATAATGTAAATTGTTGGATTTATTTTAACAAATTAGTTGATAATGAATTATGAGTCTGAACTAACTGGTGGTCATCCAAATTCACTAGGTAATACAATAAAAGTTGTTGAACATGTTATTGTTAAAAAAAATAGAATTAATTCATTAATTAAGTGTTATTCAAGCACAGACCAAATAGTAAGATTAAGAACATCAAATGCTTTTAAAAGAATTTTTAGACAAAAACCAGAATGGTTTTTAGATTTTAAACATATTTTCTTAAATAAAATTTCAAAGATAAAACAATCTTCCACACAATGGACTTGCGCTCAATTATTTTCAGAATTAGTTAATCAATTAGAAAATAAAGAACAAAAAAAAGCAAAAAAAATTGTATCTGATTATCTTAATAATTCCAGTGATTGGATTGTTTTATGTCAATCAATGAATGCTCTAATAACTTTCAATAAAATTGATAATAAAACAATAAAAGAAAATATAAAAATTATTAAAAAACTATCAAAAGATAGAAGAAAGGCAGTTTCTAGACTAGCAAAGAAATTATTATCCTTAATTAAAGAATAAAAGACTACGAAGAACTAAAACAAGAAATCTGACAAATAATGAAAACTTACTACGAAGTTTCTACGAAGAAGTTTCCAAAAGTCCTTATTTTCTGTTAATAATGATTTAGTTGTCGTTCTACAGAACGCCCCACTACATTCTTTAATTTTGATTCTTTTCTTTTGTTTTTTTTAAGTTGCTCTAAATTTGTGCTTAATATGTATGTAAATAAATTAAAATTTTTCTAATTTTCACCAAACCATTCCCAAATAACTTCGGCAATAATATCACAGCTTGTTCCACCTGATTCAATTACTAAAGCTGCGCCTTCAGCACCATTTTCCCAAGCCAATTCTTGGCTCTCAGTTAAATGATCTAGCTCTGATGAGTATCTTTCAAATCTAGGACTTTCTTGTAATCTTTCTGTGATCAAAGTGTAATATTGATTATCTATACAGTTTTCTTCATAAACAAATATTTGAACCCATAATCCTCCTAAAGTAGCTATATCCTCATTAGAAACTTCTACATCATGAAAGGCTAAAGCAGGATTAACAAAAAATAAGAAGACTGTGATTTTTTTTATAAATTTTAAAAACATAATTTAAATAAACAATAAATTTTAAATACTCAAATTAGATTATTATATATAGTACATAATATGTGCATAATAAAATTAAAAATCTCTCTTCTCAAAATAAATATGATATAAATTTTTTAAAGAAGAATAAGCGAATAACAAAAGAAATGCTTAAACTTTTGGGTGTTCGCTCATGCGTAATTGAATGAGGACTTATTCACACACCGAGCAATAGAACAGCCCATACTAAATTTCAAAATATCTCAGTTAATTATAGTTTTTTTACAACTTGTAATTAAATCTGTCATAGCTAAGCCGTAGATAATTTAATTAATTTTTTAATAAAAACTTTTCAAATAATTAAAAATTAATCTAATTCGAATTCAAATCTATAATCTTCTAAATTATTTTTATCTTCTTCTTTTTTTTCTACAATGCAGTTTCCTATTACTAAAACATCAAGGTTAGTACCCATAAAACACTTAAATGCATCTTCTGGAGTATTTACAATTGGTTCACCTCTAATATTAAAAGATGTGTTTACTAATATAGGGCAACCAGTTATTTCATTAAAAGATTTTAATAAAGAATAGAATTTAGGATTAGTATCTTTATCAACTGTTTGTATTCTTGCTGAATTATCAACATGTGTTATAGCGGGCACATCGGATCTTTTAATTTTTAATTTTTCAATTCCTTTTAAATTTTGATCTTTCGCAGATAAATTTAACAACTTATTTTTTTTTAATTGTGAGACTAGAAGCATATATGGTGATAATTTATCAAATTCAAACCAATTATTTAATTCTTCTTTAATTATAGCAGGTGCAAATGGTCTAAAACTTTCCCTGAACTTAATTTTAAGATTTAATTCTTTTTGCATTTTTTCTGATCTAGGATCAGCAAGAATAGATCTAGACCCAAGTGCTCTTGGCCCAAATTCCATTCTTCCTTGAAACCATCCGACTGCTTTACCATTTGATAAAAATTTTGCTGTTTTATTGATTAAAGATTCTTCATTAAGTATTTCAAAATTTGCATTTAATTTTTTTAAAGTTTTTTCAATTTCATTCTGATTGTAAGATGGTCCAAGTAAAGATCCATTCATAGAGTCATTTTTATTTATATTTCTATCTTGATTTAAATGTAAATACCAAGCATTTAAAGCCGCTCCTACACAACCACCTGCATCTCCTGATGCTGGTTGGATCCATATATTTTCAAATAACTTGCTTTCAATTATCTTACTATTTGCTACACAATTTAAAGCTACACCAC
This sequence comes from uncultured Alphaproteobacteria bacterium, assembly GCA_902612805.1. Classification (GTDB taxonomy): domain Bacteria; phylum Pseudomonadota; class Alphaproteobacteria; order HIMB59; genus CACPNW01. The sequence goes on from CACMEY010000002.1 coordinate 181,161, forward strand.
CTGCTAAACAAAGATTTTTTGATTTATAATTTTTTTTTATATTTTTAACTATTTTTAATATTATGTTCTCTGTTACTTTTTGTATTGAAGAAGCTAAGTTTAAATGCTCTGTTTTGAATTCTTCATTAATATTTCTCCTTTTTAAATTAAATAAATTTGAAAAGTTTTCATTTGTCATAGTAAGACCTGTAGAATAATTGAAATATTTTTGGTTTAACTTAAATGATCCATCATCTTTTAAATCAATGAGTTTTTCTAAAATTAAATTTATATAAGTTGGTTCACCATAGGGTGCTAAACCCATAAGTTTATATTCTCCACTATTAACCTTAAATCCTAAAAAATATGTAAACGCAGAATAAAGTAAACCTAATGAATGTGGAAAATTAATTTCATCATCAATTCTCAATCTATTATCCTTGCCATAACCAATAGTAGTTGTCGCCCATTCACCAACACCATCTATAGTTAAAATAACTGACTCTTTAAAAGGAGAAGGGAAAAAAGCACTAGAAGCATGACTATAATGATGCTCACTGAATAAAATTTTATTTTTATCAAATTTACCTTTTGAAAATTTTTTTAATTCATCAATTATTAATTTTTTTTGAAATAACTTATCTCTAAGCCATATGGGCATTGATGTTTTGAATGAGAGAAAGCCGGCAGGTGCCTTAGCGACATATGTTTCAAGTAATCTTTCAAATTTTAAGAAAGGTTTTTCATAAAATACAAAAAAATCAATTTCGTTTAAAGCTAAATTATATTTATTAAAAATATAATTTATAGAATGAAGTGGAAAATTACTATCATGCTTTATTCTAGAGAATCTTTCTTCTTGAATTGCTTCTTGAATAACACCATTTTGTAAAAGACATGCTGCACTGTCATGATAAAAACAAGATATACCTATTATATTCATTATTTGTTTTTTATTAGCTTTATTAAAACACTTTTATTTGAAAAAGCTAAAATATAATAATCTATTTTCATTTCATTAACAAATTCAAAGAAAGCTTTAAATTCATATTTTTCATAAGATGGATAACCATAGAATTCATCCATTATTAAGTAACTAGTTTCTTTCATTTTTGGATACATCTTATTTAATACATAGACTGTGCTTGAATACAAATCACAATCAATATGAATTAAAGAAAATTTTTTCTTATGATTTTCTAAAAATTTGTCCAAAGTTTCTTCAAAAAGTCCAGGAATAATCTTTATATTTGATTGTTTAAATGTTGGAATTTTTGTTTTGAAATAACCCTTAGGCAAAATATTTCCCCAAGCAGATGGCAAACCATCAAAAGAGTCGAATCCATAGCATTTTTTTTTTGATAAATTTTTAGCAAATATTTTTAGTGTTAGTCCTTCAAAAACACCAAATTCTGCTAAATCACTATTATTATTATTTTCTAGAATACTACAAGCATATAAAATTAATAAGTACCTATTTGCAAATTTATTAGCTTTTTTAAAAAAATTTTTTTTTAAATTATCAGAATTATTAATCAATTCAAGTGCAATATCATATTGTAAAATTCTAGTTTCAACAAAAAACATTTTTAATAATATTTTTCTTAATGCTACTGAGTAATTCCATGGTGAAAAAAAAAGTAAAAAGTTATTATAAATATTTAAAAAAAAAAAATTTTTAATTATTTTAATTAAAGACATACTTCAATACGTTATTTCGATTATGTTTTTCACTAAATTTCCATAGCAAAGAGTCAAAATAAAAATGCAAAGTTTGCCCTGTAATTGGTATAATTAATAAATATTTTATAATATCCGTATTACTTCTATTTGTTAAACTTAGCACAGACATAAGAATACTATATATTATTATAAATAACATAAATTTTTTTAAGGAAAAAAATTCATTTCCATTACTTTGTTTTCTTCTAAAAGTAATTTTACTTGTTAATGCTAAGTATTGAATATAATGCATTGTGACACCCATAATAATTGCGTGAATAGGATTGTTTACAAAACATATGGGATAAAATATAATTATTCCTGAGAGTAATATAAAAAAGTTTTGAGAAATATTAAACCTATATATATAAAAAAAAATAATTATAGAGGTTATCAATATAAACAATATATTTAATAAAATAAGTTGATCATAAGTAAACGGTTGAAGGTAAAATCTCCAAATACCAATAAAAGCAAAAATAATATTAAAAATATATATTGTGTTGATTTGGAAATTTTTTTCATTACTATTTTTCAAATATAATTTACTAATTCCTATAGACTGCCTAGTAACATGAAAAACATTTGCTAAAAAAAATAAAAGCAGAAAAAGTGTATTAAATAAGAAATATCCTGATAAGCAGAATATTATTATAAAAAAAGGATTTGCAAAATAGAGAAATTTTCTTTGCAAGATATATTTTATATTTTCTTTATGTAAAAGAAATGGCCATGTTGCTCCAAAATGAGGTTCGGCTAAAAAAAGAAGAGTAAAAAAAATAACATATATTTCAATCTCAGGAAATCCATAAATGAGTGAGCAATATACTAAAGGAAAAACTATTGGAAACTTGATCAAATGGAAATCAAGATTTTTATTTATTATATTCACTTTTATTCTAAAATCAAAATATTGTATAAATGAAAGGAGCCACAGCAGAACCTTGAGTGAGTACAATTATAATACCAAACATAAATAGTACAATTATTATAGGAAGTAGCCAGAATTTTTTTCTAACAAATACGAACTTCATTAATTCTAGAAATAACTTCATTTTAATTATAATATAATTAAAATTTTGATTTTTAAAGATTTAAAAAATTAAATATCATTTATTTTTTTGCCAATAACTATGAAAAAACCATTTTCTTTTATTTGAGAAATAGATAATGATTGTAAATATTCAATTACCGACAATTTTAGTCTTTTTTTAGATAATTTTATTAGATTAGTATTTTCATCAAATATTTTTTTATTTATCAAATCAATATTATCAAATGAAAATGGAATTGACGATATTAACTTAATATTGTTTAATTTGAACCATTCAGTAATTTCACTCAAAGTATGAGAACTTTCTTTTGGATTCTGATACTGGTCTTTAATCCAAGCATAATTTTTTTTTGAAATCTTTTTTAATATATTGTTCAATTTATTTCCTACAATTAAATGAAAAATTTTAAATACAAATTGTTTAAAATAAGTTATTAATCTTCCATATTTGTGATATAAACCTATTATAATTATTCCATCTTTTTTTAACAATTTAGTTAATTCACAAAATGATTTATATGGCACTGCTGTATGATGTAATACCCCATTAGAAATAATTACATCAAAATATTCTTTTTTAAAAAAATTTTCCAAGATATTCATTTTAAGAAAGTAGACATTTTGTATTTTGTTATCAAAAGCAAATTTGTTTGCTAATTGAAGAGAATTTTCTGATAAATCTATTCCTACTATTTCTCTATTGTTGTTAGCTAAATAATTGCATAACTGTCCTGTTCCACAACCAGCCTCCAAGATTTTAGAATTGTAAGGAATTTCTTTATCAAGTTTATCAATAAAAATTGATTTCTTTGCCTTATTTCTTAATTCAAAGATATCATCAAATTCATCATAGTTTGGAAATTTTATATCATTATAAAAAATAGATTGTTTTTTTGTGACATTATCTGAATTATCATTAAAAGATAAATTTAAGATACCTTTTTTTGAAATGAAAGTGTATTTATTATCTTTCAATATACCTTTTTGTAAATCTAATAATTTAAGTTTGTTGCCAGTTTTAGGATTTATTAAGTTATTTAAAATTCCATTACTATTAATTTCCATCAAAAATTTAAAAAAGTGTGTAAACAAAAGGAGCAACTGCAGAGCCTTGAGTTAAAACTATTAAAACTCCAAATATAAATAAAACAATTATTATTGGCATTAACCAGTATTTTTTTCTATTCAAAAGAAATTTAACAAATTCTTTAACAAAACTCATTAAAATTGATCCTTCATATCATTCATTTGAATTTTTCTTTTTGTCCAATAACTTTTAATTTTTTTACTTGTTTTTTCATTAAGCAAATCTTTCCCGATTAATCTCATAAATAAACCAATTGGCGTAACAAGAAAAATAAAAATAATAAATAGAACAATAGGTGATACAATTATACCAAGTAAAATACCTAATTTTGACCAAAGAAGATTAGGTATTTTAAATACCGATGGTTTTACAAAAGAAAATATAAAAAAGAATATTGATAAAATTAAAAAAAAAAATGAAAAAGTTAATTGTGTTTTTGTGTAAAAATATAAACCTAACAAAATGAAAAAAATTGAAAATACTAAGCCAAAACTTTTTTCAGATCCAATACTAACAGTGGAGTAACTTTTTATTTCCATTTAAATATCCAATTATATTATTTTATAAACTTTTAAAATAAATTATTTAAAAATTAAATTTAATTAATTTCATGTCATTTATTGATAAGTTACATATTAATATTAAATTAATTATTTGTGTATTTAAATATAATTTCAGCTACTATTTTATAGCCTTCAACAGTTAAATGACCATAATGTCCCGAATTCTTATTATAAGGATATATTAAAACTGGATCATCCACATTTTTGTTAATTTCCTTATAAAGATCAATAAATGGAATATCTAAGTCTTCAATAATTCTTTTAATTTGAAGGTATTTTGATTTATCATGATCTTTAAGAAAATGCTCTACCGAAGGGAAGAAAACAAAATATAAATCAGCATCATTATTTTGTGAAATATTTTTAGCGTTAATTAATATTTTTTTAAATTCTTCTTTTTTAAAATCTAAGTCATTTAATTTATTATTTTTAGTTGACTGTTTATCTTTTATAAATTTTGAGATGATTAGAGTTCTTGTATTAGTCAATTTGATAAAAGAAGAAATATTTTTAAAATTTTTGACGAGATTAAACTCATTTTTCTTAATATCAAAAGCCTCTTTTTTAATTCTTGCCTCTGTTATTTGAAAACTTGCTAATTTATCAATTTCTTTTTGTTTATTTATGAGATTTTGTGAAAATGTAGTATCATTTAAATATTTATTTAATATTTTATCTTGTAGTTCAAAATTTAAATCATAAATGTCAGTAGCTTCTGTATGTATCCATACAATTTTATTGACCTTTACTTTTAAATATTCTCTTAAACTTGCAAGTTTTAGCAATGGACCGTTGCCTCCATAACCTAAATTTAAAACAGCTTTATTAGATAAAATTCTTAAAATAGATGAAATTTCATCAGGTCGATTGACGCAGGCACCCTGTGTCAGGGAATCTCCTATTAGAAAATATTCTATATTTTTTTTGTCCCACTCATAATCAGGATTATTAAAACCATATCTATCACTATCATAAATAGAATAATAACCATTTTCTTTGCAATATAATGTTTCAGCTTTTGATACTCCCGATAATGGTATTAGAACATTATTTTTATTTAAATAACCAGTTGGCGCCACTACCACTTTTGCATCTTTATTTTTAAGTAATAAATCACTATGAACTTCAAAAGTTGATCGTGTATCTTCATTTTCTGCATTATCTAAAATTTCAGATTTAAAAAAATTATTATTTTTTAAAATTAGATATGTCTCTGCAAAATAAAATGAGAAAATAAAACTTATAAATATTAATATAAGGTTATCTTTTGCATCATTTTTTATATAGTGTGCAAGAATAGATAATATTATAAATATTAGTGGAAAAATAAAATATATATAATTATAATTTATTTCTTCATTACCTTGATTAAAAATTTTAAAAAAAATATATGAAAAATAATGATAAATATTTTCTTAAAAACTTCATATTAGTATTTTAATTTTGTATTTATAATATAATTTTGATTTTAAATAATAAAATATTAATTTTGGAAAAGTATGAAAGAAGCAAAAAAACACAGAAAAGAAACGTACTCCGAAAGCAAAAAATCTTTTCTTTATAAGTTTTTTCAAAAAATAACTATTGATGCTAGGAATGAGTTTTTTAATTTATTTGTATTGTATACAAATTACACAGTTGAAAAATCAATTATAGATATTGGAACTACACCATCATTAGATAAAGAGCAGAATATATTTTTAGAGAATACAAAAAAAAATAATAAAATAACTTGCTTGTCTAATCAAGATTGTAAAATTTTGTATAAGAAATATAAAAATATCAATAATATTTTAATTGGGGATGGTAGAAGTACAAATCTCGATAAAAATTCATTTGATATAGTACACTCAAATGCAACAATAGAGCATGTTGGATCTTTTAAAAACCAAATATTATTTGTGAAAGAAATGATTAGGATTTCTAAAGAGTATGTTTTTATTCAAACACCAAATAGATACCATCCTATTGATTTTCATACTATTTTACCAATTATTCATTGGTTGCCAAAAAACATACATAGAAGAATATTAAAATATATGAAATTAGATTTTTATTCTAAAGAAGAAAATTTAAATCTTTTGTCATTAAACGATTTAAAAAAAATTTGTGTAAAACTTAATATTAAAAAATATAAAATATTGAAATATAAATTATTTTTTTTTACTTCAAATTTTATACTTATAATCAAAAAATTAGATTAAATGTTTTGAAATTAAATCAAAGATATAAGATAAAAATTAAATAACAAATATAAAAATGTTTAAATTTAATAAATGAACAAGGTTGCTAAAGAAGAAAAAACAGAAATAATTAATAATTTAATACTCCTATGCATATTTGTAATTTTTTTATTAATTATGTTCTATTGTGGATACAAAATAATCAATACCCCATATTTAGTTTCAGACTTATTTTACAAAATTGGTTTCTTTTCTTGTTTTATATTTTCTTTATTTTTTTTAATAGTAATTAAAATATTCAATACTAATTTAAAAATTATAGTTTCAATTGTAAGCTTATCTATATTATTCTCACTTTATAGTTTTGAATTATACTTACAATTTTTCTACAAAGACTACAAAACAACTTATATTGAAAAAAATAATATTCAATTTGATGAAAGATCAAATCTAGAAGTAATTAATGATTTATCTAAGAAAGGAATTTTAGCATATCCAAACATAAAACCATGGATGTTCAGAAAAACAAATGGTCTTTTAGACAAGAGTGGATCTAGAATTTATCCAATATCTGGAATATCAAATGTTACAGTAGTGAATTGTAATGAAAGTGGTTTTTGGTCCATACTTAAAAGTGATGAAAAAGGTTTTTTAAATCCACCTGGTTTAATATCAAGAAAAAATCTAGAAATATTACTTGTAGGTGATTCTTTTGCGGAAGGGTCTTGTGTAAATTATGAAAATACAATTTCAGCAAAATTAAGAGAAAAAGGAATAACTACAATTACTCTAGGTAAAAGTGGGAATGGTCCACTATTAGAATTAGCTTCATTAGTAGAGTATGGTAAATTTTTAAAACCAAAATCAGTTTTTTGGTTATTTTATCAAAATGATATTGAAAATTTAATGATTGAAAAAAATTCTAAAATTTTGAAAGATTATTTGAACGATGGTTATTCTCAGAACTTAATTAATCGTCAAACAGAAATTGATGAGATTTTAATTGAATATTACAATAAAAAATTAATACAAAATAATGAAAAACAAATTCAATTAAATTCAAAATTATTTAAAATATTAAAACTCTATAATTTTAGAATTATGTTCAATTTAATTCCAAGACAACAAAATACTGAACCTCCTCCAATATTTTCTGATATAATAAAAAATTCAAAAAGACTTGTTAATTCTTGGGGTGGAGAATTTTATTTTGTATACCTGCCTGTTGAAAGATATTTTTTAAATAAAAAATATAAGAATTATAATAAGATAAAATATATAGTAGAAAAATTAGACATTGAATTCATTGATATCCATGAAGAAGCCTTTAAAGACGTGCAGCAGAAACTATCTATCTTCCCTCTAGAAATGCATAATCACTACAATGAATATGGGTATTCATTAATTGCAGAAGTTTTAGCAAAAAAATATAATAAAGTTAAATAAAAACTTACTAGTATTTTTGTAATTATTATTTAAGATTACTTTTAAACTTATAATGAAAATATTAGGTATATCAAATAACTTAGGGGCTAGTGCGTCTTTGGTTTTTAATGGAAAGCTAATTTGTGCTATTCATGAGGAAAGGTTAACTAGAAATAAGGAATACAAAGGAATTCCGTATAAATCCATAAATTATATTTTGAAAAAGTATAAATTAAATTTTAAATCCTTTGATATAATTACATATGGTGTTGCAAATTACTTTGAAGATGAAAATGAAGAAAAAAAAATATTAGAATTAAAGCAAAAATACAAAAATAAAAAAATACATAAAATTATAAATCATAGATATAAAACTGAAAAGTTATGGATAAGTAAACATATAAATGAAATAAAAGAATACGCAAAAAAAAATAACTTTTTAAAAAAACTTAAATTTCAAGATCATCACTTATCACATGCATCTGGAGCATTTTTTACTTCACCCTTTTCAAATGCATATGTATTTACTGCAGATGGTAAAGGTGATTTTTTATCAAGTACATGTTATTTAGCGAAAGATAGCAATCTACGTCTTGTGGAGAGTAATTCAACTTATAATAGCTTAGGTTATTTTTATTCAAATATTACTAAAGCTCTTGGGTTTAAAGCAGAAAAACATGAAGGAAAAGTTACCGGCCTGGCCGCTTATGGAAAAAAAACAAAATTAATTGAATATTTTGAAACTTTTATAAATTTTAAAAACAAACAATTTTCTTTTTTAATAGGTGAGGATTATCAACCTTTTTTTTGTGAAAAAAAGCATATACCTAAATTCTACAAAGCCATAAAAAAATATTCTAAAGAAGATGTGTCTTATGCAGCTCAGTATATTTTAGAAAAATATACATTAAAATGGATAAAAAGTCTTCTTCCTAAAAATAAGAAAAGCAATATTTGTCTTGCGGGTGGAATTTTTGCTAACGTTAAATTAAATCAAAAAATCAATGAAATTAAAAATGTTAAAAATGTCTATATCCATCCAGCAATGGGCGATCAAGGTTTGAGTGTAGGGAGCACTTTTGCAACTTTATTTAAAATAAAAAAAATTAAACCTAGTTTCTTATCATCTGTTTCATTAGGTAATTCATACACTAACAAAGAAATCAAACTATTCTTAGACAATAATAAAATAAAATATAAATTTATGAATAATATAGCTAAGGAACTGGAATATGAACTATCGAAAAATAGACCAATTGGTTTTTTTAATGGAAGAATGGAGTATGGACCAAGAGCTTTACTCAATAGATCTATTATCTATCATGCAAAAGACAAAAAAGTAAACATATGGCTTAATAATAGATTAAACAGAAGTGAGTTTATGCCATTTGCTCCTGTAACTATTGAAAATAAAGCTAAAGATTGCTTCTTTAACTGGAAACATGATCATGTAGCTGCTGATTTTATGACTATTACTTATAAATGCAAAAGAAACTTTATAAAAAAATGTCCAGCTGCAGTGCATATTGACCTAACAGCAAGACCTCAGATAATAAGAAAAAATAATAATCAAATATATAAAATATTAAAAGAATATTTTATGATCTCTGGTGAATTAGCTATTCTTAATACCTCTTTTAACAATCATGAAGAACCAATAGTTTGTACTCCTGAAGACGCAATAGATTCCTTAAAAAGAAAAAATATTGATGTTCTGTTTCTAGAAAATTTTAAGATTTATAGAAAAGATATCATTTAAATTCTTTCATATTTTTACTATTTTTTGGGTATATTTTTATTAATCTTAACACTGGATTTTTGAATAACAGTATCTGAACTAATAACAAAAATGAAGTCAATAAATTAAAACTACTAACAATTTTAAAAATCACTGCTATCATCATTCCATGCCTAGTTAAAATATTCTCTTTTAATTTATAATGTTTAGCCTGCCTTATCCTATTACCCCCTTGGATATATTTATTTTGTTTTCTAGAATATTTAAAATCTTCATATTTGTTAAATTGTAAATTTTCAGAACCAATTATTTTTCCAAAACATAGAATATTAAATAAAAAATATATTTCAGGGCTAAAAAATTTTGTGCTAAACTTTATTTTTTTTACTATTGAAAGTCTATGAATTCCATAAATTAAATGATCCCCATAATTATACCTCAAAAAATTTTTTAATCTTTCATATTTGTTACCATTTAAATTATAGTCTTCTGAATATTGAATCCTCAATATTTTGTTTTTATCATAAATTTTAGTAACACCAGTTATAGTTACTATTCCTTCATCTTTTTCAAGTTTTTCAACACCATTCTTAATATAATCTGAATTCCATTCATCATCATATGATGCCCACATAAAATATTTTCCATTGCTTTTATCAAGAACAAAATTAAAATTTCTAGTTGCGCCAATATTAATTTTTTGTTGAAAAAATTTAATCCTGTGATTTTGTAAAAAATTATTTTTTATTATTTTTGAAGTTTTGTCAGTTGATAAATTATCTGATATTATTATTTCAATATTTTTATAGCTTTGAGATAGAAAAAATTTTAGTACTTTTTCGATTCTATCTTCAGAGTTATATAAGGGCATTCCTATTGAAACTAGTGGTTTTAACTCCATTTTAATTTATTTATATAGTTTAATATTCCTTAAATATATATATTATCTTAAAAATTTTTTTTTATGAATGTTTTGTTTAATTATTGGAGAATATTGAATTCAAAATTTAAAACTCATTTTATCTTAATTATAATTCTATCTATAGTTGCTATGTTGTTTGAAACAATAGGAATTACTTTAGTCTTACCATTTATTTCGATTTTTTTATATGATGATAAAATTTTTGAATTTCTAACAAATTATTCTTTATTTACTTTTTTAATTGATATGAGTCATTATCAAATAACATTTTTAGTTTTGTCATTTATCTTCTTATTTTTCTTTTTTAAAATGATTTATTTAATTTTTTTTTCTTATATTCAATCAAAATATTCATATGATTTAGTAGCTCATTTTTCTTACTATCTATATAGATCATATCTATTGAAGCCTTATTCTTTTCATATTAAAAATGAGAGTTCAAAACTAATACGAAATATTGTTCCTGAGATGAAAAATTTTCATCAATATATAATTATGCCATTAAATACTTTATTGACTGAGAGTTTTATAGTTTTTGGTTTATCAATTCTTATATTTATTATTGAACCTCAAGGTTTTATTATTCTATTAATTTCATCATTTATTATATTTGGAATTTATTATTATCTTATCAAAAATAAAATTTTTCAATTTGGTACAAAAAGAATTTATCATGATAATTTAAGAATTAAAAATGTTCAAAATAGTTTAAATGGAATAAAAGAAATTAAAATATTTCAAAAAGAAGAGGAATTTTTAAATCTATACAAAATATTCAATTTAAATAGTGCTGTTGCTGGAAAATTTCATCAAACATTTGAAAATTTTCCCAGAATATTTATAGAATTTTTTGGTGTAATAGCGATAATTTTCTTTACGTATATATTTTTGAATCAAGCAAATAGTAATTTAACAATAATTGAAAAATTTGGTTTGTTTGGTTTAGCTTTTTTTAGATTAATTCCTTCGAGTAATCGTATCTTGATGTCAATTCAAAATATACGTTATGGTAAATCTATTTTAGATGAATTAATTATTGAATTAAATAATAATTATGAAAGTTTCAAATTAGAAAATAATATTTCAAATTTATCTCAATTCAAAAAATTAACATTTAATAATGTCACTTTTAGTTATGAAGAATCTAAAAATACAATCTTTAAAAATTTTAATTTTACAATAAAAAAAGGTGAAGTTATTGGAATTTGTGGTGCCAGTGGTGCTGGAAAAACTACTTTTATTAATCTTCTACTTGGATTAATAAAACCAACAAAAGGTGAGATACAGTTTAACGATATTAATTTTAACGAAAATTGTTCTAACTGGTATCCACTAATAAGTTATGTTCCTCAAAATCTGTTTTTACATGATGACTCCATACTAAAAAATGTAACATTTAGTTTTATAGATCAATCTTATGATAAAGAATTATTAGAAAAGTCAATTAGAAAATCACAATTAAATGAATTCATTGATAAACTTCCATATGGACTTGATACTAATGTGGGAGAAAAAGGTATCAAAATTTCTGGAGGTCAACTTCAGAGAATTGGCATTGCTAGAGCTATATATAAAGACTCAGAAATACTCATTTTTGATGAATCAACAAACTCATTAGATCAAAAAGTAGAAAATGAATTGATGAGAGATATTTACAATCTTTGTTATAATAAAACAGCCATTATCATATCTCATAATATTTCTATTTTGAAAGAATGTAATAAAGTTTATAAATTAATTGATGGCAAATTAATTGAGTTTTCAATATAAAACTAATGCATAAGGATTAAATATTATGAAGGCTGTTATACTTGCAGGAGGTAGGGGTTCAAGAATTGAAGAGGAGTCTCAACAAAAACCTAAACCAATGATTGAAATAGGTACAAAACCTATAATTTGGCATATTATGAAAATTTATTCACATTATAATATTAAAAACTTTATAATTTGCTGTGGTTATAAAGGATATTTAATAAAGGAATATTTTGTAAATTATTTTTTACACAATTCTGATGTTCAAATTAATATAAAAAATAATGAAATCAAACTTTTCAATAGAGATGAAGAAGATTGGAATATTATTTTAGCTGACACTGGTGAAGAAACTGCAACAGCAGGAAGACTTAAGAGTATTGAAAAATATCTCGATGATGATGAAAATTTTTGTTTTACTTACGGTGATGGACTAGCAGATATAAATATAAAAAATAAAATTGATTTTCATTTAAATCATAAAAAAAATTTAACTGTAACTGCAGTACAACTTCCAGGAAGGTATGGATCACTAGAAATAAAAAACAATGAGGTTAAAAACTTTTTAGAAAAACCAAAAGGCGATAATTTGACAATTAATGGAGGTTTTTTTGTTTTAAGAAGAGATAGTCTAAATTATATTAAATCTTTTCAGGAAAGTTGGGAAGAAGAAACTTTACCAAAAATAGTCAAAGATGATCAAGCTATGGCTTATAAACACGATGGTTTTTGGGCATCCATGGATACATTGAGAGATAAAATTCAACTTAATAATTTATGGAAAAATAATTTAGCTAAATGGAAAATTTGGGAATAAATTGATTTTTAATAAAAGTTACTGGAATAAAAAAAAAGTATTAATCACTGGCCATACAGGTTTTAAAGGGGCATGGCTTTCATTAATTCTAATAAATTTAGGAGCAAATGTTATTGGGGTTTCAAATAAATATAAAATATCAAATCCTAGTCTGTTCAAAGAACTTAAATTAAAGAATAAAATTAATCATAATATTTTTGATATAAGAAACAAAAGAAAACTTAACGATTTGATTAAACAAAGTAAACCAGACATAATCTTTCATTTTGCTGCAGTTTCAATTGTTAAAGAAAATTTTCTAAACCCAATGGAGGGATATACTACAAATTTTAATGGTACATTAAATTTACTTGAATCTTTAAGAAAAAGTAAAAAATCAATAAATATTATAATTTCAACAACAGACAAAGTATATGTAAATGAAAACAGTAAAATAAAATATTTTCATGAAGATGATGCGCTGGGCTCTATTGATACATATGCTTTAAGCAAAGTTATGGTTGAGCAAGTAACAAAATCATATTGTTTAAAATATTTTGTTGATAATAAAATTAAAGTATCAATGGTCAGGGCAGGAAATGTAATTGGTGGTGGAGATTGGGCAGAGGATAGATTAATACCAGATTTAGTAAGGACAGCTCTTAAAAATAAAAAAATTATGATTAGAAATTTAGACTCTGTAAGACCATGGCAGCATGTAATAGAAGCTCTTACTGCATACATACTTTTGGCTCAAAAAATGGATAAGTCTAAAAAGAAATATGACTATTATAATATAGGTCCATTTAACAAAAAAATATATAGTGTAAAAAATGTAATTGATACAATAAATAAAAAATTAGATATAAATATAAAATATAAAAAAATTAAAATTAAAAAATATAAGGAAGATTATATTTTACTTTTGAACTCAAAAAAGGCTATAAAAAACTTAAAATTGAAATCTAAATTTAAATTTGAAAAAACAATACTTAAAACAATTAAATGGTATATTGATTTTTACAATAACAAAAATGCTATCGATATCTGTAATAGTGATTTGAAAGAATATGGCATATTGTAATGTACAAAGTTCAAAAAACTAAATTTGATGGTTTGTTTATTATAAATCTTGATTACAAATTAGACGACAGGGGATATTTTGTCAAAAATTTTAAAAGTGATTTTTTTATTAATAATAAATTTAAATTTAAAATAAAAGAAATAAATATTTCTTATAATAAATTAAGAGGTACTTTGAGAGGAATGCATTATCAAAAAACTCCATTTTCTGAAACTAAGATTATTCATTGCATATCAGGTGAAATATATGATGTGGCAATAGATTTAAGAAAAAAATCTTCAACATATACAAAGAGCTTTGCGTATAGACTTTGTGAAGGCGATGGAAAAATGATCTATATACCCAAAGGTTTTGCACATGGATATCAGACACTAAAACAAAAAACAATTGTTCAATATTTTGTAGATGAAAAATATCACAAAAAATATGAAAAGAGAATTAAGTATAATGATCCAAAATTTTCTATTAAATGGCCTTTAAAAATCTCTAGCATATCTAAGAAAGATATGCGTTTGACAGGTAAAAAATGAGTAAAAGAAATATAAGACTTTTCAAACCATCTTTAGATAATGAAGAAATTAATGCTGTTAAAAAAGTATTTAGTAAATCTTGGCTAGGTCTAGGTGAAGAAGTAAATAAGTTTGAAAAAGAGTTTTGTAAGTTTATAAACTCAAAATATGCAATTGGAGTCAATTCAGGAACAGCTGCTTTAGATTTAGCAGTTAAATCATTTGATTTTAACAAAAATAAAAATATATTAGTTAATAACTTATCATTTGTTTCATCTGCTTCCTGTATTGTAAATAATGGACTAGAACCAATACTTATTGATTGTGAAGACGATAATTTAGGTTTTAATATAAATGATGCTAAGAAGAAAATTAATAAAAATACTGTTGCAATTGTAATTGTTCATTATGGTGGAGTCCCAGCTAATCTTAAAAAAATCATTCCATTTGCAAAAAAAAATAATTTAAAAATTATTGAAGATTGCGCACACTGTCTAGGTGTGAAATATTTGAATAAAAAACTTGGGACATTTGGTGATATTGGCTGTTTTTCATTTGAAGAAAAAAAAGGAATAACTACTGGTGATGGAGGTATGGTTGTTACAAATAATCATAAATTATTTTCAAATATAAAAAAAAATAGATGGTTAGGAATAGATAAAGAAACATGGATAAGGAAAAATGACTATACAAATTTAAAAAGCAATAATAATAAACATTGGTTTTATAAAATAAATTCTCTTGGATATAAATATAATATGAATGATTTAGCTGCAGCTATAGGCAGAGTTCAGCTTAAAAAAATAAAAAAATTTATTAATAAAAAACAAATAATTGCAAATAAATACTATAAATTTTTGTCACAGTGTAAACATGTTAAGCTGTCATTTGAATACAGTAATCAATTTGGTGCTTATTGGTTAATGTGTATCAGGGTTAAAGAAAGAGATAAATTTATAAAATTTTTAAAGCAAAAAATGATTCCTACAGGTGTTCATTACATTCCAATTTCCAATTTAGATTATTATAAAAAATACAAATCAAGTACTCCAAAAACTGATCGCATATGGAAAGAATTAGTATCTCTTCCGTATCATAGTGAATTAAAAATCAAGGACGTAGAGTATATTTGTAAAATGATTATTGCATTTTATAAATAAATATTTTGTTTCATATGAGATATAATAAAGATAGTGATACAAGTAATAGTAGAAATTATACTTAATCAGAATAAATTTGTAATTTTTTTATCTCATTTAATATCAAATCATTAATCATAGAAGATGCTTTTAACGATGGATGATCATAGTCTGACTTAAGAATGTTTTCTTTGCTTTTAACTGCATAACATTTTAAATTATCACAAAATATTTTATTTAGATTAATTAGAGATATATTGTTGAATTGATTTATAAAATTAATTGCATCTTTATTCTTGTTTATAACTTCTTTTTTGCTAATTGAGATTTCTTTTTTCTTATTTTGATTAATTAGATATAAATCTTTTTCAGGGTTAAAGTTAATTAATGGTATTGGTGTTAAAAAAATAATTTTATTATTATTATTTAAGAATATATCAAAATCTTCAATGTAAGATTTAAAAAGCATATTCAATTCGTTCTTACTTTCTCTTTGATAATAACCTCCAAATATAAAAATTGAATTATTAATATTTTTTAAATATTCTGAACGTTTATCCTCTTTTAATTTACGCTTGTATATAAAGCCTGGTTGAGTAAGGTTATTCAATTCATATTTATTTTTATTTAACTTTTTACTAAGATCATTAATGAGAGGTATTAAGTGACTATCGCCTATTAAAAAAACCTTCTTATCAAAATTCCCTATTTTACAGTAATCATCTTCAATGATTTCATTAATTATACATTTTTCCCACGAGTTTCTTGTGTTTTCTAATTCGTTATATTCAAGTAAATTTTTATCAAATACTGTAGTTTTATTATTTAATAAAAATATAAGAGAGGCAAATATTATAAAATATATAAATACTATTAAGTATAAAATATATTTAAAATTATTTTTTTTATTTCTAAATGGTTGTTCAACAAAATAAAAAGAGATTATAGATAATATAAAAATTAGTATTATAGAAAAAATTTGATTTATATAATTTTCATCAAATATACTAGTTACTCTTGCAAAAGCAAATATTGGATAGTGCCAAAGATATAAGGAGTATGAAATTAAACCAATTGAAACAAATAATTTTGTCGAAAAAATTTTTGTAATAATTTCATCTTTATTTGAAAACCATATAATTAGACAAACCCCAATAACTGGTAATAGAGTGTATAGAGATGGATGAAGCATTTCATCGTTAAAGAAAAAAATTGATGGTAAAATTAAAATAATTCCAAATTTTGGTAGAATTGAATTTAGAACTTTATTTCTATTCCTATACCCATTTTTTAGTTCAAAATATGATAATATTGATCCTGCTAATAATTCCCAACCTCTAGTTGGTAAAATATAAAAATTAAATCCAGGATAATTTCTACTGCCCCAATCTGCAACAAGTAAACTTACTGTAAAGCCAAATATTAAAAAATAAATTAAATATTGTCTAAAAAATTTAAATATAATTAATAAAATTATTGGAAATAAAATATAATATTGTTCTTCTACAGACAAAGACCATGTATGTAGAAACGGTTTTAGAAGTGAACTTGAAGCTCCATAAGCTTGTCCTGAAAAATAAAAATAAAAATTAGAAGTAAAACCAAGAGAATAAAGTATTGATTTTGAGTAATCTATGAAACTATTTGGTATCAAATATATCCAAGCAAATGGAAAAGAGACTAACATGACAAATAAAAGTACGGGAATTATGCGTCTTATTCGTCTCTCATAAAAATATTTAAATGAAAAAGTTCCTGTAATTAACATCTCATTTAAAATAATCGATGTAATTAAATATCCTGAAATCACAAAAAAAATATCAACTCCAATAAAACCACCTTGAAATGGCTGGGAATTAAATAAGCTTATTTGAGCGTGATAAAGAATTACAAAAACTACAGCTATTGCTCTTAGACCATCTATTTCTGGGCGATAGTTTGGTTTCACAGTATGCATTTAACATAAAAATAGATAAAAAAACATTAAACATCTAAAATGTAAAACTCATAAAAATTATTTAGATTTTTCTTTTAAAAATGGGACCATTGAGTCCCACACACCATCTTTTTTAAATCTATGAAATAATGCAGCTAATATGTGAACTCCAATAAATAAATATAACAAATTTACAGCTATTTCATGTATTCTAATTGTTAAATTCATTATAATGCCTTCTACTATTTCTAATGAATATAAATATCCAATAAATAAACCAGAGGTCACAATAATTCCTAAAAGAGAGTACATTCCAAAATGCACAAATTTAGCAGCTATCTTTTGTAATTTTGGAGTATCAGGGGGTAAAGAAGTTTTTTGAGTTTTTTGCATATAAATAAAGCGAATTACTAAAAGGCTGAAAAATAAAATTGCAAAAATTATCTCAAATGCAAAAAAAATTTTGTCTTCTAATTGTGCAATATCTTCAACTTGCTTAGCCACCCCATAAACAAACAGTATAACAAAACCCCAATGGAATATTTTAGCTAATAGGCTGTAATTATTAGAATTCATAATTATTATATTAATTATAAATTTACTGCATACTAAATTATTAAAAAATCAATAATAATAAATAACATAAATTTAAAATTCATCATTCAATAGTGAATATTCTTATAATTTGTAATAAGTTTCATTCTGTGATTATCTTTTTTTTCTTATTTGCTTTAATCTTTTTTTTATCTTTAGTAAAAATCTACTTGGTATAATACTTAAAGCTAACAAAATAAAAATTTGTTTTTTACTAAGTAATTTCTTTTTTATTCCCTCAGAAAGATAATGGCTAAATAATTTTTTTTCATCATTATTAACTAATATATTGAGTAATAAAGAATAAATTGTGTATTTTAGGTAGTTAATACCCATGTATTGACTAAAATTATCATAATAAAATTTTCTAGTTAAAAAAGTAATTTTTGCATATTTCTCAAGATTAGCTCCTCTTGAAACGCTGTCATTATCGAAACTCATGTAATACAAATGCTTATTTGTATAAATTTCTATAAAATCTTTTTTTATTGCTAATTCAATTCTACTTGAATACCATTTTGATGGACTGTCAAAATATTTATTAAAATTATCACAATATTCTTTGGTTTGAACAAATAAATGGTCAACAAAACCTTTACCTGTATCATTTAGTGGATGATTATCCTGAAGTATATTTCTAGATAACTCTTCTTTATAATATGATTTTGCTCTAACTTTTTTTTGTTCTTTATAATTACTAAATGCATAAGCTATAGTCCAGGGCTTAAGATCTTGATATTTTTTAAAATCATTTGTTATTTGATTTAAAGAATTTGAAAATAAATAATCATCAGAATCAAGAATAAAAATTAAATCCCCAGTAATTTTATCAAATACTTTTGACTCAAACATAGCTGTAGGTTGTCCTGAATTAGTATTTAGTTTTAAATATATAATGTTTTTATCATTAAGAGTTTTAATATAATTTTCAGTATTATCATCAGACCCGTCATCAATAATAAAATGTTCATAATTTTGATATTTTTGATTGATTACAGAATTAATATTTATCTTTAATTTTTCTAATCTATTATAAGTGCAAGTAATAATACTAAATTTCATAAATATGATCTATGTAAATAAATGATTAATTTTTATTTTTCATTAATACAGTATATAATATTTTACAAATCGTTTGATAAAATAATGCTAATTTTTTTTTATTCAATTTATATAAAATGATAAATTATCAAAAAGTATTAAATAAAAATTTGTTGAATGTTTTAAAAGATATTTTAAAATATATTCAACTTAATGGTGTGCCTGGTAATAACCAACTTTACATTACATTTTTCACCAATCATAAAGAAAATAAAATACCTAAATGGATTAAAGAAAAATATCCAGAAAAAATGACTATAGTTATTCAATATGAGTATTACGATATAAAAATAAATGAAAATGACTTTGATATAACACTTTCATTTAATAATATAAATACCAAGCTTAAAATTGGGTTTAATGCCATAATATCTTTTGCCGACCCTTCAGCTAATTTTGGACTAGTTTTACAAGAGATTAAAATTGAAAATAAAGTAATTAAAAAACAAAAAAAAGATGTTAAACTAGACACAAATAATGTTATTAATTTTTCTAATTATAAAAAAAACTGAACTAAAATTTAATGATAAAAAAAATTTTTAACTATCAATTGTTTCTTCTCTTAGTTTTATTTTTTATATTTTTAATATTATTTGGTGGTTTATTAAGACATCATTATGTTGGTGGACAGAAGGTAGAAAATTTACAAAAAATTGCCGTTTTCATTGCTGAAATTCCCTACAACACGAGATACTTTTTTATTAACCTTAATAAAACACAAAAAAAGGATGTTACTGATATTATCCAAATTATTAATGATGACTTTGTTACTCCAATAGATAATACAGTTTATGATGAGAAGAAAAAATTCCAAAGAAAAATAATTACAAGTGAAAAAAAAGAAGAATTAGTATTGGTTTCACGACATGATGGTGATTTAGGAAGATCGATTGTTGAATTAAGAGATATCAATAACTTTGAAGTATTACATTCATACGTGCCAGATATTAGGAAAATTTATGAAATAATTGAAGATGATCCAGACAAATATGCAAATTTAGAACCAGAATGGGGTTTTAATAGATTTTTTATGAATCATCCTCAAATTAATTCAAAAGGAGATTTAATTTTTCATAGCTCTGGACCTCTCGTACAGATTGACATAGATAGCAGAATTACATGGGTCCAATCTGATAAAAAATATCATCATTCAATAAATACAGATATCGATGGAATGATTTATGTATGCTCCTATTTAAGTACTTTCTCAAAAAAAGTTTCTGAATATATTGGAATTACAAATTATATAAATAGACAAAAAAACTATCTTGATGATGCTATAACTATACTTGATAATCAAGGAAATGAAATTTTTACAAAATCAATAAGTGAAATCTTGATTGAAAATGGTTTAGTTGGTAGACTATTTTCACAATCAATTTTTTGGTTTGATCCAATTCATTTGAATGACATAGAACCAGTTTTAAAAGACACCAAATACTTTAAAAAAGGTGATGTTTTTTTGAGTTTAAGAAATCTTAGCATGGTTATTTTATATAGACCATCAACTAACAAAATAATAAAGATTATAGAAGGTGACTTTTATAATCAACATGATGTTGATATTTTAGATGATAGTACAATTTCAATTTATAACAATAACGTTTTTTATTACCCAGAAAATAATGGTCTTGGTAGTGCAAGTGCAGTAAAAAATAACAATGAAATAATTTTATATAATTTTGATACGAATACCTTTTCCAAAAAATTTCAAAGTACTTTTGAGGATAATAAAATTAGCACTCAAAGTGCAGGTATTATTGATTTTTTGAATGATGGTTCTGCTGTTATTGAAGAAACTGATAATGGAAAAATATATTATATTGATTCTAGTGGCGAAATAATCTGGGAGTATGTAAATTTGAGTTCACAAAAACAACTTTATGATTTATGGTGGTTAAGAGTAATCGATGCAGAGAAATCTGCTAAATTGAGAAAAATTTTAAAAAAAAATGATTTATGATTAGGTTTTCTATCAGTTTATTTTTATTTCTTTATATTTCAACACCCGTATATGCTTATCTAGGTCCTGGTGTGGGAGGCGGTGTTATAGTTGCGACACTAGGAATTATAGTAGCAATTTTTGCAGCTATATTTGCACTTATTTGGTTTCCTCTTAAACGATTATTTAATAAAGACAAAAAAAAAGCAAAAAATAAATTTGATTAATCATTTTTTAATTTTAATTTTAATTATCTTTACAACCGAACTATTAAATCTCTTCAAAATTAAAAAAATATTTTTAAATAATAAAAGAATTTATTTAGGTTTATTTGAAGTTTTAAATAAAAAAAATATTTCAGATAATAGAAAAGAAGAATTAATACTAAGATACTCTAAGTTTTTATTCAATGAATCCCTAAAATTATTGGCAATAATTATTTTAGTTTTTGTTTTTATATTTTTGTTAAACATAGTATCAACAGATTTTATTAAATTTTTATCATCTACTATTGTTATTATAGAATTGTCATTAATTTTTATTATTTATATTTATCTGAGAGCAAAATTAAATGCAAAATTATAATTTTATTCAAAAAATCCTCCATGATTTAGTTCTGAGCAACAAAGTAATTAATAATGGTTTATTTGAAATAGATAAAATGCTTTATCTTAAGAACGAAGATATTCAAAAAAATCTTCATGTTTTTATAACTGGTTTGCCAAGATCTGGTAGCACGAGTATTCTTAATTTTATTTATTCAACAAATGAGTTTGGATCTTTAAAGTATTTAAATATGCCGTTTGTTCTTGCTCCCAACATATCAAAAAAAATAATTAAAAAAAATATACCAAAAAAACAACGATTACATAATGATGGTATAACTTATGATTTAGATACTCCAGAAGCATTTGATGAAATTTTTTTTCGAAATAGTGAAGAATTTGTTGAAAAAGAATTATTAAATTATTTAACTTTAATTTTAATTTCTGAAAATTGTAAAAGATATTTAAGTAAGAATAATTTAAATTATAAAAGAATAGACTTAATAAACTCTATCCTAAAAAATTGTATTTTCTTAATTCCAATAAGGAATCCTATTCAACAATCTTATTCACTTTTAAATCAACAACAAAATTTTACTTTTTTACAAAAGAAAGATAGTTTTATAAAAAGATATATGAATTATTTGGGTCACAATGAATTTGGTATAATTCATAAACCATGGCATAAACCAAATAACTTTAATAATTTAGATGATATTAATTATTGGTTAGAGCAATGGTGTTTTTTTTATAAAAATATATTTAAGAAATATCAAAATAAAAATAATTGTTATTTTATAACCTATGAGAATTTACAAAACCAAAGTTATTTAAATAATTTTTTAAATATTCTTCAGATTAAAAATCGCGATTGTGTAGATTTGGATTATTTTAAAGATAAAAATAAAAAATTAGATCTAAAACTAGATAAACATATTAATAAAGAATCAATTGAAGTATATGAAAATATAAAGTCTAAAAGTTATTTACTATCTAAATAATAATTATTAATTAAGTTACCATTTTCATATTCAAGACAAAAAGGACTTCCAGTTGGTATTTCAATACTTGAAATTTCTTGGGGTCTATAAAGACCTACTTTTATCATTATGGCCCTTAATGAATTACCATGGGCAGAAATTAAAATATTTTTACCTTTCATGATTAGTGGTTCAATTTGATTTATAAAATATGGTGAGACTCTTTCAACAACATCTTTTAAACTTTCTCCATTTGGAGGTGAAGTATCATACGATCTTCTCCAAATATGAACTTGCTCTTTACCAAATTTCTTAGCTGTTTCATCCTTGTTTAAACCCACAAGATCACCATAATCTCTTTCATTTAAACTTTGATCTCTTTCATAATTTAATATCCCATTATGAAATAAGTTTTCAATTCCTGACGCTTTTAATGCTATTTCAGCTGTTCTATTAGCTCTCTCAAGAACACTACTAAAAACTCTATCTATTTGTATATTATTATTTTTTAGTAAAAGACCTGCATTATTTGCTTCTTTAATACCTTTTTCTGTTAATGGTACATCTTTCCATCCAGTAAATCTATTTTCTAAATTCCACTGACTTTGACCATGTCTAAGTAAAACAAGTTTATTCATAAGTATTATATAATGTGTTATAATAAATATGCTAATAAATAATGACTAACACAAAAAGAATAGAATTTGATAGTTTAGGTCCCAAAAAAATAAATAAAAAAAATCTTTGGGGTGCTCAAACACAAAGATCATTAGAAAATTTTAAAATAGGCAACGAAAAAATCCCATATGAGTTAATTAGAGCATTAGGCCAGCAAAAAAAAGCAGCTGCTCAAGCTAATATAGAGCTTGGAGTATTAAATAAAAAATTAGGAAATTTAATTATAAATGCTTGTAATGACATAATTAATCTAAAATTGATTGAAGAATTTCCATTAGTAGTATGGCAGACTGGATCTGGCACTCAAACAAATATGAATGCAAATGAAGTAATTAGCAATTATATAATAAAAAAATTAAGAGGAAAAATTGGAAGTAAAGAACCAATCCATCCAAATGATCATGTGAATTTATCTCAATCATCAAATGATACGTTTCCAACAATAATGCATGTTGCAATTAATGAATTATCTATAAATAAATTGTTACCAAATCTTAAAGAATTAATCAAAGAATTTAATAAAAAGAAAAATAAATTTCAGAAAATAATCAAAATAGGTAGAACCCACACTCAAGATGCCACTCCTATTACTTTAGGTGATGAGTTTTCTTCATTTTACTCTCAACTACAAGCTTGTCTAAAAAGAATTAAAATATCTCAATCAGAATTGAATTATCTTGCTCAAGGTGGGACTGCTGTAGGCTCAGGAATAAATGCTCCAAAAAAATTTGATAAAGTTTTTTGTAAATATTTGAATAAACTTACTAAAGATAATTACAAACCTGCAATAAATAAATTTGAATCCTTGTCATCACATGATCCTTTAGTAAATTTTTCAAATTCCTTAAAAACTTTATCAATTGCATTATTAAAAATTATAAATGACATTCGATTTCTAGCATCTGGACCTAGATCTGGTTTAGGGGAATTAATTTTACCTGCTAATGAACCTGGTTCATCTATTATGCCTGGAAAGGTAAATCCAACACAAATTGAAGCGTTAAGTATGGTATGCGCTCAAGTAATTGGAAATAGTACAACTGTAGATCTTGCAGGATCCAATGGCCATTTTCAATTGAATGCTTATAAGCCAGTTATAGCTTTTAACATTATTCAATCAGTCAACCTTATTAGCGATGGGATTAAAAGTTTTAATAATAATTGCTTAAAAGGATTAAAAGTAAACAAAGAAATTATTGATAATCATTTAAATAATTCTTTAATGCTTGTTACTGTTTTAAATAAAAGTATTGGATACGATAATGCAGCAAAAATTGCAAAAAAAGCTTTCAATGAGAATTTAACTCTCAAAGAAGCTGCTATGAAATTGAAATTAATTTCAGAAAAAGATTTTGATAAAATAGTTGATCCAAAAAAAATGATTTAATTAAATATAATCGTAATTATTTTTATCAGCAAACAAAGATCTTAATAATAAATTATTCAAAAGATGTCCTGATTTGTTACCAAAAAAATAACCTTGAATTGGAGCTCCTGCTAAATATAAATCTCCAATAGAGTCAAGAATTTTGTGTCTAACAAACTCATCCTTGAAACGTAAACCTCCTGAATTAAGTATTTTATTTTCTCCAACAACAACAGCGTTATCTAATGAACCACCCAGTGCTAAACCATTTGATCGTAGCATATCAACATCTCTTTCAAATCCAAAAGTGCGTGCAGAGGCAATATCAGTTTTATAATTTCCGTTTATCAATTGTAGTTGGCAACTTTGTTTACTAACTAGCTTGCTAGGAAAATCAATTTCAAAATCTATTGAAAACTGATTATTAGGTTTTAATTCTACAGATGAATCATTATTTTCTACTTTTATATTTTTTTTTACTTTTAAAATTTTTCTTCTTTTATTTAAACGTTTTGTAGATGTTTGATCAATAAGATCAACAAACTTTATTGAACTTCCATCCATAATTGGCACTTCAGGTCCATCAATTTCAATTTTAATATTATCAATATGCAATCCAGATAAAGCACTCATTAAATGTTCAATAGTTGAGACACTTACACCACTTTCATTGCTTATAGTTGTACTTAATTTAGTATTAGTTACATTTGACCAAATTGCCTCAATAACATTATTCTTAGAAATATCATTCCTTATAAACTTTATTCCATAATCAGCTTCAGCAGGATATAATTTCATCGATACATTTACTCCTGAATGCAGCCCTATTCCATTTATTATTACTGGTTCAGATATTGTTTGTTGATTATTAAAATTTTTTGATGTGTCTATCATTTTAAAAAAGTGCTGATTTCAGCACTTTTTATTACATATTTTTAACGATCTTAACAACTAACCTAATATTTCAAAATATTTCAAATAATATTTATTTACTAATTTGCCTGTCTTCTAAGAAAAGTTGGTATATCTAAAAGTTCTTCTTCTGTTTCTTGATTGAAATCATCATCAATTTCAGGAGATTCTGTCTCTTCTGCACTAAACTCTTCTTTATCATTAATACTGATATTACTTTCTTCAGAATTATTTTCTTCAATTTTTTCTTCTGAAGATGCAAAAATAGGTTCTGTCTTTTCTACAATCTCATTTTCTGAAGAAATATCATCGGATTCATTGTTAGTTGAAAGAGTGTCAAATAAGCTCAACTTTCTTACACTTGTTTCATTTGGTTTTTCAATATTTGTAAGTGAATTTGATACTTTATCTGGAATATTATCTGTTTCAATATGATCTTTAGTTTCTGAAATATCTTTTTTTTCAAATACATCATAATTAATATTTTCTTCAAGACTTGGAGCATCTATTTGGTCAGTTTTTGTTTGCTGATCTGTATCAATATTATTAGAATTTTTAATATTTAAATTTTCGTCACTTGAGATTTCATTAATCCCATTATCTAGGATATTTTCATCTTCTAAAGTGATTTTCTCCATTATTGTCTTTTCAGGTAATAAGTCAGACTTTTCTATGTCTTCTTTATAAATATCATTATTTATATTTATTTGTGCGAAGTTTTCTATCGGTTTGGCTGTGATATTACTATTTGCATCGATACCTGTAGCTACGATACTTACTCTTACAACACCTTCAAGTCTATCATCACAAGTAGTACCATAGATAATGTTTGCTTCTTCATCAATTTCTTGTTTGATTCTATTTGCAGCCTCATCAACTTCATACAATGTAATGTCTTTGCCACCAGTAATATTAATTATTAGACCTTTTGCACCTTTAAGAGATACATCATCAATTAATGGATTTGCAATGGCTGCTTCAGCGGCTGCAATTGCTCTACCTTCACCTTGTGCTTCTCCTGTACCCATCATTGCTTTACCCATTTCAGACATAACAGTTTTGATATCTGAGAAATCTAAATTTATCATCCCAGGCTGCACCATAAGATCAGTGACGCCCCTTACACCTGCATAAAGAACATCATCAGCCATCTTAAATGCATCAGAAAATGTAGTTTTTTCATTAGCAATTCTAAATAAATTTTGATTTGGAATTGTTAGTAATGTATCAACATACTGTTGCAGTTCATCAATACCTTTTTCAGCTAACTTCATCCTTTGAGAACCTTCAAAATGAAATGGTTTGGTTACAACACCAACAGTTAGTATTCCTTTTTCTCTTGCTAATTTTGCTATTACTGGCGCAGCACCTGTACCAGTACCTCCACCCATTCCGGCAGCTATAAAAAGCATATGACTCCCCTCAAACTTTTCAGTTAGATCCTCAATTGCTTCTTCTGCTGCTTGCCTTCCAATATCAGGTCTCATTCCTGCGCCTAATCCTTTTGTGCTGTTTAACCCTAACTGAATTTTATTTGGACAACTTGAAATTTGTAAAGCCTGTGCATCTGTATTAGCTATTAAAAAATCTACACCTTCTAAATTAGCATTAATCATGTTGTTAACTGCATTTCCGCCAGATCCACCTACTCCTAAAACTGTTATTTTAGGATGTAAGTTTTGCGCTACATCTTGTATTGAAATATTGATAGTCATTGTAATCTCCGCCGTTTTAATTAGTTTTTAACGATTTATGTTCGAA
The DNA here is from genome assembly GCA_902612805.1 of uncultured Alphaproteobacteria bacterium. Lineage (GTDB taxonomy): Bacteria > Pseudomonadota > Alphaproteobacteria > HIMB59 > CACPNW01. The sequence goes on from CACMEY010000002.1 coordinate 208,929, forward strand.
ATCGTCAATATAATTCACTAGATATAGTATTATCTAAATATATTGATCAAGCCAAGTAAAAAAGCCCGAAATTCCTCGTTTTTTTGAATTTTTGGAATGATTTGCTAGAAAATTAATTTTAAATAAATCTTGTTCATACAATATCGACCCAATAATGTCACAAAAATTGGGTTTCTTAAAATTATTTTCTAAATTTAATTGATCCAAGGGATTAGATATTCGTACACCACTTGCAAAAATTGTTTCTACATATTTTGCAATATTATCCATCATTGCCCCGCCTCCAGTTAGAACAATATTATTTAATTTTTTACTTCTTAAATTATTATCTCTAATTTTTTGCCATATCATCTCTAAGGTTTCTTCAATACGAGGTCTAATAATAGCATTTAAGCTTGATCTTGTTATTTGTTTAAATGTATTTTTATCACCTGAAATAACTGGAATTTCTATTATTTCATGGTCATCGCTAGGTGACGAAACCAAAGAACCGTATAAAGTTTTTAATCTTTCAGCACTAGAAATAGTGGTTGATAGACCTCGCGCAATATCTAATGTAACATTATTACTGCCAACACCTATTGCGTCACCATAAACAAATTTATTATTTTCAAATACTGATATTGAAGATGTTGAATGACCTAAATCAATACAAATGGTTCCAAGTTCTTTTTCATCTTTTGTTAGTGATGATAAAGATGAAGATAGTGAAGAAGGAATATAATTGTCAATATTGAGTTTTAATTTTTTGATGACACTAGAAATATTATCTAAATATTTTTTTTGTATATATATTTTATAAAAGTTAATTTTAATATTATCAGAATAATTGCCTATCGGAGCATTAAAATATAGATTATTATCAATGTCATAAGAAATTATATTATTAAATATTTCAAATTTTTCACTTTGATTATTAAAATATTCCGATTGATTAATTATTTTTTTTAGATGTAATTCTGAAATCCTTTCGTTTTTTAATTTTATTGCTGAGTTATAATAATGAGAATATGAATTCAATAGAGATAAATTAAGATTAATTGAATTTAATTTGGTTTGGGATTGTTTTTCAGCGTCGTTAACTAAAGATTTAATTTGATCATGTAAATTTTCAAAATTTAAAATAATATTTTTTTTTATATTACTATTAGGAACACTAGCAATTGATAAGATTTTAATATTTTCTGTATTCTTATAATCAGCAATTACACATGATATTTTAGAATTTCCAATATCTAGACCAGCTTTAATCATTTAAATTAATCAAGATTGTTTTCTCTAAATTTCTTAAATCATAGGTTTTTATATTATTAATTTCCGTTTCGCTAAGTTTATTTTGTATCATAACAAAATTCTGAATAGATTTATTTGGATCTTCTTCAGAAAGCATTAATTTGACATTACTGTATAAATTTATGTCCCATCTTCTTTTATTAATAAATTCCAAACTCTTAATTTGATATTTTTTTTCAAAATCATTATTTTTTAAAATATTAATTAGTGGATTGGCTTTTAGGTTTGAAGAATTGCCCTCAAAAATTAATAATGACTGATGAGTAAAATCTGTAATGTAAATTTGATCTATAATTTTTCCATTTTCATCAAAAACAAAGTATTTTTCGTTAAAAAAATAAATCCCTATTGGTGTATATTCTTGAATTCTAATAAATAAAGTATCTTTGTAATTAGTTTTTAAATATGTTTCTTTGACCCAATTATTTTCTTTTATTGAGTCATTAATTTCATCCAATGGTAATAAAAAAATTGAAGATCCTATATGATTTTGTAATTTATCCTCTACAAAATTTAATTCAATTTTCTCCAAGCCCGAAATATCAAATTTTGTAAATTGATATTGGAAGTTTTCTGAAAAACTCTGAATTATATTGTTAGAAGTCTCAATTAAATGATTTTTGTTAAAATATATTAAAAAAGAAAAAATAATTAAAAATAAGAAAATACAAAAATAAGTAAATGATTGTAAACTTAAAACAAATCTTCTTCTATTGATATTGTTCATACTAATAATTTAAATTTTTGATCAAAATAAAAATGATTTCTGAAAAAGGCAATCCTTTATAATTAGCTTGTTCAGGTAATAGAGATATAGGAGTAAGTCCAGGTTGAGTGTTTGTTTCTAAAAAGAAAATTTTATTCTTATTTGGATCAAAAATAAAATCTGTTCTTGCAAGTGCATTACAACCTAAGAGCTGATGAGCTTTAGTAGCAAATTTAAGACATTTAGCATAATTTATTTTATTTAACTTAGCTGGCAAAATATGTTTAGCGTAACCTTTTGAATATTTCGCTTTATAATCAAAGAAATTATTTTTTGATTTTATCTCTGTAACAGCGAGTGCGTGAATTTTTTTATCTAATTTAATAGTTGAAACTGTAAGCTCCCTTCCAGATATATACTCTTCTATTAAGATTTCTTTGTGATTATTAAGTTCTTTTTTAAATTCTTCTATATTAGATATTAAATTATCAAATTCTTTTTGATTTTTTATTATTTTTATTCCAAAACTTGAACCACTTCTATTTGGCTTAATAACAAATTTTTTTAACTTACTTTTGATAGAAATTAATTTCTTCTCATTTAAATTATTTATATTTAAAAGATAAAATTTTGGAGATATTAATTTATTTTTAATAATTTCTCTCTTGGAGGCAGATTTATTAAAACATAGATTAGATGATTTTATATTTGAATGAGAAAAGGGAATCTTATTTTTTTTTAAAATTTTTTGAGTTTGTCCATCTTCACCAAAGGGTCCGTGTAAAGCATTAATACAAACAAAATTTTTATAATTAATTATTTTTTTATGAAAGTTTTTTGGATTAACTCTTAATATCTTAAACTTCAATTTATTTTGATTAAGAATTTTTTGAATTTCTCTAGAGGTTACTAAAGATACATCATGCTCTTCATTATTACCCCCTTCTAAAATTAAAATTTTTTTATTACTCACCTATTATTTTTACCTCCCATTCTAATTTTACATTGAATTTGGTATATACTTTCTCAACAATACTTTTACCTAGGTTTTCTATATCTGTTGCTGAAGCACTTCCCATATTAATTAAAAAATTTGCATGTTTATCACTCACATATGCATCTCCAAAATTGGAACCTTTACATCCTGCTTCTTCAATTAGTTTTGCCGCATGAAGATTTTCAGGATTTTTAAAAGTACTACCAGAAGTTTTATTTTTTATTGGCTGAGATTCTAAACGTTTATTCTTTATTTTATTAATCTTATCTTTTATTAAATTTTGATCTCCATAATTAAAATTAAATATAGCTTTTGTAACTATATCTGTATTGTTTATTTCTGAAGATCTATATTTTAGATTTAGTTTATCTTTTGAAATTATTTTTCTTTGACCAAAATTATCACAAATCTCAATGCTATCTATAACATCTACAGTTTCCGAACCATAACATCCAGCATTCATTTTAACTGCTCCACCTATTGATCCTGGAATACCGCTATAAAATTCAAAACCCTCTATATTTTGTCTAAATGCATAATTTGATAAATTAATATCTAAAATACTAGCGCCAACTTCCAGTTTGTTATCATTGATTTTAATAGTATTAAAACCTTTACCTAATTTTATAAGAGTTCCATTATAACCATTATCTCTAATTAATAGATTTGAGCCTGAACCTATTATATAAAAATTTTCATTATTTATTTCATTTAATATAATTTCTAACTCTAAATTATCTTCAACTATTGCAAATATTTTTGCATTACCTCCTGTTCTAAACCAAGTATGTTTACCAGCATTATAATCTGAGTAAATTTTACTTTTAAGTTTATCAGCTAATTCTATAATTTTTTTTGACATTAGTTATTCAAATATTTTTTTGCAATACTTGATATTGAACCCGCGCCCATAAAAACAATTGTATTTTGATGCAATGTATAAGGTTTCATTAATTTATTTAAATCACCTATATTTTTTAAATATATAGCATTTTTATTTTTTTTTAATATTTTAGAATATATGTCTTTTGAAGTTGCGCCCTTGATAATCTTTTCTCCAGCTGAATAAGTTTCTAATAAAAATAAATAATCAACTTTAGATAAAACTTTAATAAAATCTCTAATTAGTATTTTAGTTCTAGTGTATCTGTGTGGCTGAAAAACAACTATTACTTTATTTTTTAGACTTTTAGCTGCACTTAATGTAGCTGCAATTTCTGTTGGATGATGTGCATAATCATCATACACAAAGGACTTATTTTTTTTTCCAATAAATGAGAACCTTCTTTTTACACCTACATAATTAATCAAAGCATTATTAATATCTTTATTTTTAATTCCATTTAGTTTGGCTGCAATAATACTTGCAGTTGCATTTAAAATATTATGATTGCCAATTGCATTGAGAGTAAATTTATAATTAGAAGAATGAATAATTTTATTGTTAATTTTTAATTTAAAAGAAGTTTTTAGTTTGTTTTGTATAATATCAAAGATTAATACATCTGCTTTTTTATTTTTTATTGAATAAGTTAAAATATTTCTAGTTTTTATTTTGTTAATTAGTAATTTAAGATTCTTATCATCATAACACATTATTGTGGTTCCATAAAATGGAAGCAGATTTATAAATTTTTCAAATGCATTAATTAAATTTTTTTTTGATTTATAAAAATCCATGTGTTCAATATCTAAATTAGTAATAATTGATATTTGATGTGGAAGCTTTAAAAAGGTACCATCACTCTCGTCTGCTTCAACAATCATCCATTCACCTTTTCCATAACGATTATTATTAGAAAAAGAATTTATAATACCGCCATTTACAATAGTAGGATCTAAACCTGCTTCATTAAAAATATTTCCTACCAAACTAGTAGTAGTAGTTTTTCCGTGAGATCCAGCTATGGCAATAGATTTTTTATTTTTCATTAATTCAGAAAGCATATCAGCTCGAGAAAGAACTGGTATTTTTTTAATATATGCCTCTTTTATTTCAGGATTATTTTTTTTAATGGCTGATGAATAAACAATGGCATGAGCATTTTTAATATTTTTTTTATTATGTCCTAAAAAAAATTTTATACCTTTTTTCTTTAATCTTTTGGTGTTGTCATTTATTGATATATCACTACCCTGGATCGAATATCCTTTATCTAGCATCAATTCTGCAATACCAGACATTCCTATTCCTGAAATACCTATAAAATGAATTTTACTGTTAATTTGCATTTAGTATTAATTTATAAATTAAAGTATTAGAGTTTTTAACTTTAATCATATCAAATTTTTTATTCATTGATTCTAATATACTTTCATTACTATATGTTTCATAAATATGTCTTTTTGCTTTATCTAAATCATCATTATTTTGATCAAAAATTATGGCTAAGTCATGTTTAGCTAATATTTCAGCATTAAAAAATTGATGATTATCTTTTGAAGAAGGTAAAGGAATTATTATCGAGGGAAGTTTAAAGTTAATTAAATCAACAATTGTTCCTGCTCCAGCTCTGCATATTGCTAAATTAGAATTAGCTAGTATTTCATCTACATTTATAAAAAAATCTTTCAAAATTATTGGTGATTTAATATTTTGTAATTCTGCTTCATATTTTTTTATCAAATGTTTAGAACACTGAAATATAAATTTAGCTTTTATAATTTTTTCGTCATCTATAATTTTAATTAGATTTGTTGCAAAATTTGATACAAATTCTGATCCTTGACTGCCACCAGAAATGAAAATTGTAAAGTTACTCTTAGAATTTTTATTGCTTATGTTGTTATTTTTTTGAAAATTATTTTCTGGAGAACCAACTACAAATATTTTATCTTTAAACTTTGAATTGATTTTAGATTTAATATCAAAATTTAAAAATAATTTATTTGAAAAATTCAAAAAAAATTTATTCGTTCTTCCTATTATTGAATTTTGTTCATGTATATAAAGTTTAACTTTATAGATTGGTTTAAATAATATACATGTTAACATTGGAGAAAACGAAGCATAACTTCCAAAAGAAATAGAATGGGATGGTTTTAATAAAAATATAATAATGAATGATTGAATTAATCCTAATAAAATTTGAAATATGCCAAAGATTTTAAATATTAGGTTTCCATTCAAATTTGACGTGCTAATTATATAAATTTTTCCATTATAATTATCAAAGTATTTATAGCCTCTTTTGTCAGTTATAATTGTGCAATTTATATTTTTATTAGATAAATAATTAGCAAAATTTTTTGCTGGAATGACATGTCCACCTGTTCCTCCTGTAATTAGTAAAAAATTTTCTTTCATAATTCTTCATTTTTTTTGTTTGTAAGAGATAATAAAAAACCAAATAAAATTGCTATTGATATCATGGAAGAACCTCCATAACTTACAAATGGCAGTGTCATACCCTTTGTTGGTATAAGGCCCAGCGAGCTAAAGATATTAATTAGGCATTGTAATCCAAATGAGCAAATTAAACCACTAATTGCTATAATTTTATACGGATCTTCAAGTTGTAGAACTTTTAATAAACTTCTTATTATAATAGATAGAATTATAAAAATAATTATTAAACAAAAAATAAATCCTAATTCTTCTCCAGCAACAGCAAAAATAAAATCAGTGTTAGCATCAGGAATTTTTTCTTTTAAAATACCTTGCCCTGGACCCTTTCCAAGTAGCCCACCATTTTTGAAAGCTTGAATACTTAAATCTATTTGATATGTATCAGTCCCACCTAATCCGCCAAGAAATGAATTAATTCTTGATTGAACGTGATCAAAAATAAAATAAGAAAAAATTGAAATTCCTAATATAAATAAAAATGCAACTATAACTAAAAAAATTGATAAACCAGCAACGAATAACTGGCAAAAAAAAGTTGCTGAAAGTAAAACTGTCATTCCCAAATCAGGCTGCATAAGTATTAAAGATAAAAGCAAGAAGAAAAAAACAAACAGTAAAGGTAAATAAAATTTTTTATCTTCTATAGATTTACTTATACACCATGCAGTCAATATGACAAAAATAGGCTTAATTATCTCTGAAGGTTGAAGTGTAAAGTTAAATATTTGAAACCATCTCTTAGCGCCTTTAACTTCGTAATCTAAAAAAAGTATTAGCAGTATTATTATTAATAAAATAATAAATAAAAATAATGAAATTCTTCTAATATTTTTACTATCTAAGTCTGATAACGCAATAAGTAAAAAAACTGAAAAAATAAAAAAAATAGAGTGTCTATTTATGGATAAATTTTCATCTATGGAAAATGAAAGTATTAATCCCGTAAAACCCAATGATAATATTAATATAATATTAATTCTATCAATTGAACTCCACCAATTCTTTAAATATTCCATGGTTAATTTATATAATTTTTAATTAATTTATTAAAATGTATGCCTCTTTCTTCAAAATTTTTGTATTGATCATAAGAAGCACATGCAGGAGCGAATAGTATAGTTGATTGATTTGAATTTTTTTTAATATCCTTGAAGGTTTCTTTGATAACTGATTTTAAATTTGCCAATTTTTTTACAACCAATTCTTTTTTTAATTTTTTTTCAATGAAATTTCCTGATTTTCCGTAAGTATACACACAGCTAATTTTATTTTTATATTTTAGAAGAATTTCAAAATTTTTTTCTTTAGCTATGCCTCCTAAAATTAGGTAAATATTATTATAATTTACAACTGAATTTATTGTTGAATTTAAATTAGTAGATTTACTATTATTTACTATTTTTAATTTATTATTTGTAAAAATTGTAGATGATCTAAATGGCAGACCCTTAAATGTTTTAATAACCTTAAGAAAATTAGATTCTGGAATTTTTAATATTTTGCTACATATGTATGCTATTAAAATATTTTGAATATTAAAATTACCTTCTAAATCTTTTGAGATTTTTTTTATAAATAATTTTTTGTTTTTTTTGAAGTAATTGTCTAGAATATAATTATTGTTAGCGAAACAATCAGCTGATTTATCGACTAAAGAAAAACTAATTTTATTTTTAATTTTTTTTTGATTAAATATCTTTCTCGAATAAATATCATCAATTGATAACAAATTAATTCCATTTTTAGTAATAATATTTTTCTTCTGACTAACATAATCACTAATACCTTTGTACCTATCTAAATGATCACCAGATAAATTTGTTATTACTGATATTCTACTATCAAGTGACTTAACTGTTTCTAATTGAAAAGAACTTAATTCGATAACATGAACTTTATATTTTTTTTTAAGAAGAAAAGCATTGCATAATGATTCTCCAATATTGCCCCCAACAAATGTTTTAATATTATTTTTTTTTAAAATATCTCCTATTAATTTGGTTGTTGTTGATTTCCCATTTGTGCCAGTAATAGCTACAATCTTTTGATTTGTTAAATTCGAAATATATAAATTTAAATCTCTATTCTTACTGGATTATTTTTTTCTCTCATATTTGGAAATTACATTATTAACAAATTATCAAATATTCAGCCAACTGGCCAGCCAATAAGAGATGATGGTCCAGAGTCACATATAATTGCAAAAAAAGGTACTCCTACAATGGGTGGCCTGTTGATTATTTTAAGTGTTTTTGTTTCAACAATTATTTGGGCTGATTTACAAAATATTTTTATATGGATTTTACTTTCAACTATTTTAATTTTTGGATCTATTGGTTTTGCAGATGACTACAGTAAAATCAAATCAAATACCAGTAAGGGTATTTCATCAAAAATAAGAATTATATTTCAAATCTTTTTTTCTTTTTTCATTACATATTTAATTCTTATCAATTTAGATCCAAGTATAAGCAAATCTATGACATTTCCTTTCTTTAAAAATTTAATTATAGATTTTGGAATATTTTATTTTCTAATTTCCATATTTATAATTATTGGATCGGCTAATGCAGTAAACCTAACTGATGGACTTGATGGTTTAGCAATTGTACCTGTAATGATAGTTGCTATGTCTTTTGCTTTCATAGCTTATGTTTCAGGTAATATAGTTTTTTCTAATTATTTACTTATCCAATATATTCCTGGAACCGGTGAATTAGCAGTTTTTTGTGGTTCTTTAATTGGAGCCGCTTTAGGTTTTCTTTGGTTTAACGCACCACCTGCTAAAGTTTTTATGGGTGATACAGGATCTTTAGCATTAGGCGGCTCTTTAGGCTCAGTAGCAATAATATGCAAACATGAAATTCTTCTTGCAATAATAGGAGGTTTATTTGTTCTAGAAACCTTGTCTGTAGTAATCCAAGTATTCATTTTTAAAATGACAGGAAAAAGGGTTTTTTTAATGGCTCCACTACATCATCATTTTGAAAAAAAGGGATGGCCTGAGTCAACTATAGTTATTCGTTTTTGGATAATTACTATTGTATTAGCTTTGATAGGTCTAGCAACTTTAAGAATAAGATAATGTATTTAATTTATGGAATTCAAAAATCAGGACTTTCTATAGTAAATTATT
>CACMEY010000003.1 GCA_902612805.1 uncultured Alphaproteobacteria bacterium
GTTAATTTTAAAATATTGCTATATTGTTGACTTTAAGCGTAAGTTTTGGGAATAAATAGTCAGCCTTTTATAATTATCACTTAAGTGATGATGGAGGGAGGTTCCTCCGGGGTAACAAAATACAAGGAGTATTTTATGGCTAAGAAGAAAAAGAAAGCTGCTCCAAAGAAAAAGAAAAAAGCAGCTACAAAGAAAAAGAAGAAAGCAGCTCCTAAAAAGAAAAAGAAAAAAGCTGCTCCTAAGAAAAAGAAAAAAGCAGCTCCTAAAAAGAAAAAGAAAAAAGCTGCTAAAAAGAAGAAAAAAAGAAGATAGTAATACTTCAATTTTTCAAGAAAACTTTAATTTAAAGTTTTCTTTTTCTTATCTTTTTCAAAAGATAAAACGGGGTTATGCCCCGTTTTTTATTGTTTTAAATTAAAAAGTAATTAGATCTTAATAATGTTAATCGTTAAGGATTTATCGATAGAAAGATTAGATAAAAAAATTTTTGAAAATATTAATCTATCTCTTGTACCTGGAAATATTACTATTTTAAAAGGTAAAAACGGTTCTGGCAAAACTACATTATTAAAAGCAATTCTTAATCTAATAGAGCCATCATTTGGATCAATCTATTGGAAAGGAAAATTATTGAAAAAAAATTTATATGATTTCTATAATCATGTTACATATATAGGTGACACAACATCAAGCTTAAGAAAATTAACTATCAAAGAAAATATTAATATTTGGAAAAAATTTTTTATATCAAATATTAATGATGCTCAAATAGATACAGCATTAAAAACCTTAAAATTACATAATTATTTGAATAAAAAAGTTGGAACATTATCTTTTGGTGAAACAAAAAAATTAGAATTTTTAAGATTAATAATAGAAAACAAAAATGTTTGGATTTTAGATGAGCCTCTTTCTAATTTGGATGAAGATTCAATTGAGCTAATGAAACAAACTTTTGAAGATCATTGCACTAAAGAAGGATCTATAATTTTTAGTTCACATCAAAATCCAGGAATTTATGTGACGGAAGAAATAAACTTATAAAATAATGAACTTTCTAAATAAAATAATTTTCTTTTACTACAGAGAATACAGATTAAATATGAGTGGCATTCAGGATATTTTAACAAATATTATTTTCTTTTTTATATCAATATTTATTTTTATTTTCTCTATCGGACCAGATAAGGAAACAATTTCTGTCATAGGAGTGGGTATATTGTGGACTTTATTACTATTAAGCTCAACTTTATCTCTAAGAAAATTTTATCAAGATGACTTTGAGAATGGCAATTTATTGATTATACATTTAAATGGGTTTAGTTTTGGTTTAATTTCTATTTTAAAAACCTTTTCACATTTTTTGTTTGTACAGGTTCCTTTTCTATTATCAATACCGATTGCATGCATTTTACTAAATATTGCTAATGATAAACTCTTCTACTTATTTACCAGTTTTGGCATAGGATCACTTATTCTGTCCTGTTTAGGTTCAATTTCATCTTCAATGAACCTAATGAATCAACGAAACTTTCTACTGGGTAGTGTCGTTGTTATGATATTTAGTGTTCCAGTAATTATTTTTTCAGTAGGTATAATTAATATGGAAGAAAGCTTTAATTCTCTTATAAATATATTATTTGGGATATTACTAATTGTTTTTGCTATAAATCCGTGGGCAAGCGGGTTGTGTCTTAAACTTTCATTAGAAAATAATTAATATGAAGTTCTTAGTTAATCCTAGTAAATTTAATGAGATGGCTGATTATTTACTTAGACCATTACTAATCATATCTATCATATTGTTTGCAATAGGATTATTATTTTCTTTTTATTTATCACCAGATGATTATCAGCAAGGATCAACCGTAAGAATAATGTATGTACATGTTCCTAGCGCATGGTTAGCTTTACTAACTTATGCAATAATGACTCTTTATAGTATTTTGGCACTTGCTTTTAGAATACCCTTTGGTTTTATTTTTAATACTGCAGTAGCTCCAATAGGAGCAGTCTTTACTTTAGTATGTATAATAAGTGGTTCTTTATGGGGAAAACCAATGTGGGGTACTTGGTGGGTATGGGATGCACGTTTAACATCTGTTGCAATACTTTTTGTTATTTATCTAATTATTATTTTTATGAATTTATCTTTTGAAAATAGGATTGTAAGAGAAAAAGTTGTTGCAATATTTATTCTTGTTGGATCAGTAAACCTACCAATAGTTAAATTTTCTGTAGATTGGTGGAATACACTACATCAACCAGCAACAATAAGTAAATTTTCACAACCTAGTATTGATCCTTCAATGATGACTCCTTTAATTATTATGACTTTTGCATTTATAACGATTGGAATAGCAATAGCCATTTTAAGAATAAAAACAGAGATAATTTCAAGAAGATCTTATTTAAGTTAATTTGTGACTTTTAGTCCATATGATTAAGTATCATTCCTAAGTATTTTTGATATTAGAAATCATGTATTTTTGGTATATTTTAGGATCTTATATTACTGCCTTTCTTTTAATTTTTTTGTTATTATTTTTTAGTTACTTAAAACTTAGAAGAATAAAAAATAAATGAGTCTACGATTTCAAAGATTGCTATTTATATTGCTTACTCTGGTTATTATAATAAGCGCAGTCTTGCTTATTTTATACAATACAAGAGAAAATGTGTCGTATTTTTATACACCATCTGAAATTGATAAATCAGATATCATAATAAATAAAATAATAAGAATAGGCGGTTTTGTAGAAAATAATAGTTTTAATAAAATTTCTTCAAGTTCATTTAAATTTAAAATTACTGACGAAACAGCATCTATACTTGTTACTTTCAATGGCATTCTTCCTGATTTATTTAGAGAAGGGCAAGGTGCAGTGATAGAGGGTGCTTTTGTTAATAAAAATATTTTTAATGCAACTAATGTTTTTGCAAAACATGATGAAAATTATATGCCAGCATCAATAAAAGAAGATCTGAAAGATACAGGTTATTGGAATAAAAAATATAAATGAGTTCATTAGTTGGTTTTTTAAGCTTAGTTTTTGCCATAGGTATTAATTTTTATTTATTTTTATCTAGATACATATTTAAATTTCAAAAACAGAAATTTAATTTTTTAATTCGTTTTTCTTCATTACTAACTTTGATATCTTTTTTTTCATTAATGTATGCCTATGTAGTATCTGATTTCTCAAATTATAATGTCTTTCAAAACTCTCACTCAAATAAACCACTAATATATAAAATTTCAGGTACTTGGGGAAATCATGAAGGTTCAATGCTTCTATGGCTCAGTATATTATCTATTTTTAGTTTCTTTTTTTCTTTTACAAAAAATATAAATCAAAACTTTCAAAAATTAACTTTGATTATTCAAGCTTTTCTTCATATTTTGTTTGGTCTATTTATCGTTTTTACATCTAATCCTTTTCTCGTTAATTCAATTTTAGTTAATGAAGGTTTGGGTTTAAATCCAATTTTACAAGATCCAGGTTTAGCTGTTCACCCTCCAATTTTATATGCAGGGTATGTTGGTTATTCTATAGTTTTCAGTATTGCTATTGCAGGTTTATTTCAAAATACAGATGATGAATGGCTTTATGTTGCAAAAAAATGGTCATTGATTAGTTGGACTTTTTTAACAGGTGGAATAGCTCTGGGTTCATATTGGGCATATTATGAATTAGGATGGGGTGGTTGGTGGTTTTGGGATCCAGTTGAAAATATTTCACTGATGCCTTGGATTGCTGGACTTGCATTAGTTCATTCTCTCATGTTGGTAAGAGGTGAGCAAGCTATAAAAAAATGGATAGTTTTTTTATCGATTCTGTGTTTTTCATTAAGTGTCTTTGGAACATTTTTGGTAAGATCTGGGATCTTAACAAGCGTACATTCATTTGCAGCAGATGCATCCAGAGGCATATTTATATTACTGATTTTTTTTATTGTAACTGGGTTTGGTTTTTTAGTTTTTTTGTTAAAAGAACCAAAAAAATCAAATACTTTAAACTTGTTATTTATTAATAAGGTTTCAGCACTTGTAATAAATAATATTTTAATGATTATAGCAACCTTAACTATTCTTTTAGGAACTATATACCCAATTATAATTGAAGTTTTGTATAATAAGAGAATATCGGTAGGAGGTCCTTATTTTAATGCAACAGTAATTCCAATAATGATCCCTGGTTTTTTATTAATGAGTATTGCACCAATTTTATCCTGGCAAACAAATAAGATAAATAATTCAAAAAAATATGTTCTAGCTTTTATTATCTTAAGTGTTTTAGTTCTAATTCAATCATATTTTTTGGATTTTAATACATGGGGTTTTGTTGGGTTACTTTTAGGTTTTTGGATAATATTAGCTTCAATTATTGCTATATTTTCTTCGTATAAAATTAAAATTAACATTAAGTTTTTTAAAATAATTAACCCTCATGTAGCGCATATTGGTGTTGGTATTGCTATAGTTGGTATCACTTGTTCTAGTGTTTTTCAAAATGAGCTAGATTTTAACCTTAGTGAGGGAGATAAGTTTAATATAAACGGAAAGACAGTTTTGTTTGAAAAAATAGAAACAACTAATCAAATTAATTTTCAATCTTTAAGAGGAAAATTTTTGTTTGATATTGAAAAAAATCAATCAAAAGAAATAGAGGCTGGAAAAAATTATTATCCAGTGTCAAAGATGATTACATCTGAAGCTGGTATTTTACATATGTGGAATAAGGATATATATTTTATCCTTGGTGATCAAAAAAATAATGAGTGGTTTGTAAAAGTTTTAATAAATCCATTTGTTAGTTTTATATGGCTTGGAGTGATAATAATGATTTATTCTGGTTTAATAGCAGTTACAAGAAGATGAATAGAATAATAATTTTAACACCTTTAATCATACTTTTAATAATATGTTTTTTTTCAGTAACTTATTTATTAAGTGGTAAAGATCCAAATAAGCCGCCTAGTGCACTCTTAAATAAAAATGTTCCTAGTTTTGAAAGTAATTCTTTGTACGATACAAAGGAAATAATTAGAACAACAGACATAAAAAATAGAAAGACCTTAATTAATTTTTTTGCTTCTTGGTGTAGTCCTTGTAAAATAGAGCATCCACTTTTTTTTGAAATAGGTAAAAAATATCCTGAACTATATTTGTTGGGATTTAATCATAAAGATCAAACTTCAGACGCAAAAAAATATTTAAAAGATGATGGAAATCCATATGATTTTGTTGGTGTAGATGCTGATGGATTAATTGCTTTAGAGTTTGGTGTTTTTGGACTGCCAGAAACATACTTAATTAATGAAGAAGGTAAGATTATATTTAAATTTATGGGCCCAATAACGAAGGATGTTTTAAAAAATGAAATCGAACCACTTCTTTAGAATTTTAAATATAACAATTTTAGGTTTTATGTTTTTTACTTTCAAAATATATGCACTAGAAACTATCGATGAAAGAGTAAAAAAATTAACTCTAGAGTTACGATGTATGACTTGTCAAAACCAAAGTATTTATGACTCGGATGCTGAATTCTCAAATGATATCAAAAAAATAGTTAAACAAAAATTACAGGAAGGTGAAAGTGAGAAAGATATAAAGAAATTTTTAGCTGAAAGATATGGTGAATACATTCTTTTTAGACCGCTTATGAATTATAATAATATTTTTCTTTGGAGTTTTCCTTTTATATTACTAATAATTGGCTTATTTTTTGTATTAATTAAGACTAAAACAAAAAAGGCTTGAACAATTTATTTTGTTTTTTTTTATTTAGCTTATATGGTTTCCTTATAATTTAGAAATACTTCTTCAAGGAGGAAACGTGAAAAAATTTATAATATATTTATTATCAATTGGTATTTTTGGAGTCGCATCAATTGCAAACTCGCAGACAATAAGAATTGGTACAGAAGGTGCTTATCCACCATGGAATAATTTAAACTCTGCTGGTGAACTAGAGGGTGCTGAAATAGACTTTGGTAACGAAGCTTGTGAACGAATGGGTGTTACATGCGAATGGGTAACTCAAGATTGGGATGGTATAATACCTGCCCTTCTTCAAGGTAAATATGACATTATTATTGCTGGAATGTCTATTACCGAAGAAAGAAAAGAAAAAGTTAATTTTACAACTGGATATATGACTGATGGTGCAAGATTTGCTGTTTTAAAAAACAGTGGTTTAGCTAATTTAAATATTGCTGGTATGGCTAAAGTTAATCTTAATAATGCAGGAGGAAAAGAACAAGCTGCAATAGGTCAATTAATTGCTGCAATGGATGGTAAAACTGTCTGTGTTCAATCTTCAACAATTCACCAAAATTTTTTAGAAAAACACATGTCTGGCGCAGTAGATGTAAAACTATATCAAGCGGTTGATGATCATAATTTAGATTTAGCTGCTGGAAGATGTGATGCAGTTCTAGCTGATGTAGGATCAATTATTGATTTTATGGAATCCGATGGCGGTGTTGATGTTGCATTTACTGGTCCAACTTTTTCTGGTGGTGTCTTCGGTGATGGTGTCGGCGGAGCAGTTAGAAAAGAAGATACAGATATCTTAGAGATGTGGAATGCTGCAATTGCAGAAATGTCTAAAGATGGAACTACTGCTGAAATAACTAAAGAGTGGTTTGGCAGAGATATCTCAATGTAAATTGAATATTAATTAATTTAAAAGCGGTCTAACGACCGCTTTTTTTATGACTAAAAATTATCCCTCAAAAGAATATTACAAAAATCTAAACTACTACAAAGATATGCATAAAAATGGCTATCATTTAATAGATGGTAGAAAAAGAGAGGCAAAAAATGCATATGATGGAAAAAGTACATTAGCATACGCAGAAATCATTAAAAAAATTATAAATAATGAAAATATTTTTAATATGATTGATTATGGCTGTGGAAAAGGAAATTTTTATATGCATGATTTCAAGCTTGGAAACAAGCTCGTTCCACCTCTTAGTAAATTTTGGAATATTGATATAAAACTTTATGACCCGTGTTATGAAAAATATTCAAAATTTGTTAAAGATGAATATTTCGATTTAACAATTTGCATTGACGTTCTAGAGCATGTTCCTGTAACTGATATAGATTGGATACTAGAAAGATTTTTTGACATATCAAAAAAATTTATTTTTATAAATGTAGCATGTTATGAAGCGATTGCTCTATTACCCGATGGTTCAAATGCGCATATAAATATTCAAAAACCAATCTGGTGGTCAAATAAAATTGAAAAGTTTACAAAAACTCGAAAAGAAGTGAAAGTAATTTGTATATGTACTACTAAAGATGATGGTAAAATAAAACATATTCCTTTAGAATATGGGTGTAAAATCAAAGACTATTTATAAATGAATTCACTATTATATTTAATAATTCAAGTTATAAACTTATTTCAGTTTGTTCTTATAGTTTACATAATTTTAACTTGGCTAGTAAGCTTTAATATAATTAATACTGGTAATAGATTTGTTTATAGTATTCTTGATGCCTTATACCGATTATGTGAGCCAAGTTTAAATTTTGTAAGAAGATACTTGCCTACTTTTGGTGCAATAGATTTATCTCCAATAGTTGTTTATCTTGGTTTGTGGTTTATAAAAAGTTTATTAATTGAATATTGGCCTAGATAATTATGCCGCATATATTAGATGGAAAAAAAATAGCACAAAATTTGAAAGATAAATTAAAAATTGAAATTGAAAATATAAAAATAAAATCTAACCGTGTACCTGGGCTTGCCGTTATACAAGTAGGAAATGTTGCTGCAAGTAGTGTATATGTAAAAGCTAAAACAAAAGCTGCAAAAGAAGTTGGAATTAATGTAATTGATCATCACCTGGAAGAATCCACAAATCAAAATGATTTAATCAATTTGATTAATCAATTAAACAACAATGATGATGTTAATGGTATTCTTGTCCAACTTCCTTTACCTAAAACCATTAATGAAGAAGTGGTCTTAAATAGTATATCGCCTGAAAAAGATGCTGATGGATTTCATCCTTTAAATGTTGGTAAACTATCAATAAGCCAAAAGAATGATGAAAGTCTGATGATACCATGTACTCCTTATGGTTGTCTATTGCTTCTAAAAGAACTTAAAATAAATTTAGCTGGGAAAAATGCTGTTGTAATTGGGAGATCAAATATAGTTGGAAAGCCTATGGCACAATTATTATTAAAAGAGTCTTGTACTGTTACGACAGTTCATTCAAAAACTATAAATATTGAGAGTATTTGCAAGAGTGCTGATATTTTAATAGTAGCAATTGGTAAACCTGAGTTTGTAAATAAAGATTGGGTTAAAGAAGGAGCCATTATTATCGATGTTGGTATAAATAGAATCAAAATAAATGAAGAGAAGTCAAAATTAGTAGGTGATGTTTTGTATAGTGACGTGGAACATAAAGTAAGTGCAATTTCTCCGGTGCCTGGAGGGGTGGGACCAATGACAATTACATGCCTTTTAAGAAACACAACCACAGCATTCAAATTAAAATTTTTAGACTAAGAATAGCTAATTTTATAAATATGTTCTAAAAAAAGATCGACTGTTATCACTTCTCTTGCTTTAGAACAGTGGTCGCAAAGTTTTAATTTTACTCCACATGGCGATTGTTTGTCTTTGTAATATATATTTTCATGAAAATCATAACCAATTACATCAGGTGATATCCATCCTCCAAAATATAGAACCGCCTTCTTATTTAATGCTGCTGCCACATGTCCAAAACCTCCTTCAGGACCAACATAAAAATCAACTTCTTCTAATATTGAACAAGCAAGTCTAAAATCCATTTCTTGGGGTATAAATATTCCGTCAATTTTTTTTGTTTGAGTATGATTTGATTGAATAATCAAATAATCATTTTTTAATTTATTTATCAAACTTGTCCAGTTCTGAATACCCCAATCTTTGTTTTGATGTTTAAAATTAAATTGTGCATCGTTTATTTTAGTTGATGAAGTTTCAAGAAAAATCATATTCCTAAATTTTTTATTATTATTTTTATTCCAAAATTCTTTAGCTGCAGAAATAATTTTTTTTGCTTCTATTTTTTCTTGATCTGAAAAAAATATTTCACCTGGTGTAGGTTTAAAATTTCTCCAAACATAATTATTTGGGATACTTTTTTCGTAATCTATATAAGGTCTATTAAATTCATGGAAGTCAATTAGATGGATAGGTTTATCATTATCTAAATTTCTACAGTCTGCTATATTTGGATTATTCTCATAAATTGGAGAATGAAATGCATGATTTTTTTCTGCAATACCAATAACAATTTGTCTTTCTGGAAACTGTTTTTTAATTTTAGCTGCTAAGGAAGTTACAAGTAAATCATCACCGTAACCCATAAAATATTAATTATTTTTACGAAGTCTTATTGAGTTTATTTTAATAAAACCTTCGGCATCTTTTTGATTATATTCACCAACTTCATCAAAAGAAACTAATGAATTGTCATAAAGAGAGTTACTTGATCTTCTACCTAATATAATTACGTTACCTTTAAATACTTTAATTTTGACATCACCGTTAACTTTGTGTGACATTGAATCTATCAATTTCTGCATTGATACTCTCTCAGAAGAAAACCAAAAACCATTATAAACTACTTCAGCATATTTTGGCATCAATTCATCTTTAAGATGAGATTCCCCTTTATCTAAAGTTATACTCTCTATTGCTCTTCTTGCATCTAATAAAATCGTCCCACCTGGTGTTTCATAAACTCCTCTTGATTTCATTCCAACAAATCTATTTTCTACAATATCTATTCTCCCTACTCCGTGACTTCCAGCTATAGAATTTAATCTTGCAAGTATTTCGTGAGGTTTAAGCTTCTCTTCATTTATAGAAACTGGGTTGCCATTTTTAAATCCAATTATTATAACTTCTGCTTTATCTGAAGTATCTTCAATAGATTTTGTTCTAGAAAAAACATGTTCGGGTGGTTCAAGCCAAGGATCTTCAAGAAGTTTACCTTCAGAAGAAGTATGAAGAAGATTTGCATCCGTACTAAATGGAGGCTCTCCCTTTTTATCTTTAGGTACTGTTATCTGATTTTTTTCAGCATAATCTAATAAATCATTTCTAGAATCAAATTCCCAATCTCGCCAAGGTGCTATGACTTCAATTTTTGGATTATTTGCATAGTATCCAAGTTCAAATCTAACTTGATCATTACCTTTACCAGTAGCTCCATGCGCCACAGCATCTGCTCCTACTATTTTAGCAATTTCAATTTGTCTTTTTGCAATTAAGGGTCTGGCTATAGCTGTACCTAACAAGTATGTTCCCTCGTAAAGAGCATTAGCTCTAAACATTGGAAAAACATAATCTCTAACAAATTCTTCTTGTAAATTTTCGATAAATATTTCTTTAACACCTAGGCTTTTTGCTTTTGTTTCAACCGGTGAAAGTTCTTCTCCTTGACCAATATCTGCCGTGAAAGTAACTACGGGGCATTTATATTTATTTTGAAGCCACTTGAGAATTACACTTGTATCTAATCCGCCCGAGTAAGCTAAAACAATTTTCTTAGGCATTTAACAATCGTTTATTAACTGATTATACGCTGCAGTAAATCCATTAAGAGTATAAGTATCATTGGTAATTGTGCCTCTTGAAGATTCACCTGTAACCTTAAGATCAAGTCCTTTTTTCATAGCAAAAATTACTTTTGCATCTTCTTCTGTCCAAGCAGCAGTTGGCAAATCTTCAGTTGTATAAAATTTATACTTTCCCTTATCTATACTTATAATAATATCAGAAGGAACCTTGTAACTATAACCAGCCTCTATTTGAACTACAGTGTCTGGATTGCCTATATTTTTATATACTAAAACATAGAAGTCTCCTCTTTTCTTATCGCTTGATAAATCTGTTTCTGTTGCTAAGCTGCCAATATAACAATACTCATCAGCCTTCTCAAAAGACCATTTACCTACTTCTAAGGCATTCAGATGGCTAGAAAGTGCTACATATAGCACTATTAGAAACTTGAGAAAAATTTTCATCAATTACTTCTTTTAGTATATCTTATGCAATTAGTTAAGAGCGATTAATCAATGTTAGAGTCTTTTTAAATTATGGAAAAATCATACCTAAATAACTTGATGAAAAGGATTCGAATTGACCGCGACGAAATAGCTTTTTCAGAAATCTTTGATTTTTTTGCTCCAAAAATAAATGCTTATTTTATTCAAAATAATATTAAAATTGAAAGTTCTGAGGAATTAACTCAGGAAGTTTTAAGTACTGTTTGGGTAAAATCAAACCTATATGACTCTAAAAAATCAGCTCTTTCAACCTGGATATTTACTATTGCAAGAAACAAAAAAATAGACTTTTTCAGGAAAAATTCAAAAATAAATTTTAAAGAAGAAGATATACGAGAATTTTTATACCAAGATAGAGAAGTTGATCCCCTTGAAGAAAAGGAAGTAAAAAAACAAATAGAAAGGATAAATAATGAGCTCGATGAACAGCAGAAAATAATGATAAAAATGAACTTTTTTGAAAATAAAAGTCATAAAAAAATTGCAGATGAGCTTGAAATTCCTTTGGGTACAGTTAAATCTAGAATAAGGCATATTTTAACGAAAATGCAGGGATTTTTAAGATGAACGGAACAGTAGTAAAAAATCAGCTTATATTTGACTTTGCTTCAGGTATATTAGGGCCAGCAAAGTCACTATTCGCATCAACTTATTTACAACTAAACTCAAATGCTTCAAAAATTGGCAGTACCTTTGAGAATATGTTGGGTGAAAATCTATTGGATAACGAAAACATACCAACTAAAAATTTGAAATATACAGACTGCATTAATAGTGAAAACCCTAAATCTATGTCAAATTCTAAGGATCCAATTAGCAGCTTCTTTGGAAATCTAAACGATTTAAATTGGAAACAAGTTTATAAAGGTTTCAAAGAATTTACTGCATCTATTGAAGATAAAGACGAATTAAAATTAATAAAAATGGAACCTGGAGTTTCGGTACCACTGCACTCCCATGGTGGAAAAGAGTATATATTAGTTTTAGAGGGTAGTTTCTGCGATGAGTATGGAGAATACCGCAAGGGAGATATTCAAATAAATGACCAAAAAATAAAGCATACACCTATAGCATCAAAAGACACTGGCTGTGTCTGTCTAAGTATTACTGAAAAGGATGTAATATTCTTTGGAAAGTATGGATCTTTCCTGAATTTATTTACATTTATTAAATCTTTTTTTAAGCAAAAATAAACTCATTATTGTATAACTTCATACGTGTCTAAAATTCACGTAGATTTTATTAGGGGGAAAAAAGTTGAAAGTACCCATCAAGTTAAAGCATTGGTAAAGAATGTGCATGGTAAAACTTTACTATCTACAAATAATGATAATGAATTTTTTTTCCCCCGATCATCAATTAAAATATTTCAAGCTATTCCTTTTGCAATGTCAAATGCCATAAAAAATTATAAATTAAATAACAAACATATAGCTTTAGCATGTGCATCACACAAAGGAGAAAAAATTCATATAAGAGAATTACAAAAATGGATTTCAAAAATAAACTTAAAAACAAAAAATTTACAATGTGGTATTCATGGACCACTAGATAAAAAATCTTCTGAAAAAATAATATATTCTAGAGAAAAATTTAACGAATTACATAATAATTGTGCTGGCAAGCACTTAGCTATGTTAACAAGTTGTTTGATTAATAATCAGAGTATCAATAACTATTTAGATTACAATCACACTCATCAAAAAAATATCAGAAAAGTTTTCAACAAATTTACTGAAACTAAGTTATCAAAAAAAAATTTCTCTTTAGATGGGTGTAGCGCACCACAATATTCATTTAAAATTAAATCTATATCAAAGGCATTAAATAATTTGATCAAAAGTTATAAAGATAGTTATGATTATAGTGAAGAAGTCAAAACTTTGATTAATGCAGTTTTAAAAAATCCTGAATTTATAGGAGGAAATTCAAGTTTTGATACTAAAATTATGAAAGCTTCAAAAGGAAAAATATTTTGTAAAAGTGGGGCTGAGGGTGTTTTTTTATTTATTGATATTCAAAAAGAAATTAGTGGGGTAGTTAAAATTACAGATGGAAATGAAAGAGCTGTTCCTATTTCTATACTTAATATTTTTAAAAAATTGAAAGTTATGAGTAGAGTAGAGTTAAAATATTTAGAAAAAAAAGAAAAATTTGTGCAACAAAATCATGCGGGTAAAAATATTGGTCTCATCAGGCTTACAATGAAATAAGAAATAAAAAAATTATTATTATAACCGTTAAAGGGAGTCTGAGATAATAAAATGCATATTTATTTGTTTCGTTTGCAAATAAAATAATATAGTCAAAAAATAATTGAGTTAACAAAAGAAGAATTATTAAAATAAAAATTATTAAAAAATTAATATTAAGAAGAGTTAATATAATAATTATAACAGCAAATAAACTAGGTAAAAAACCGTATATAACTATGTGAGTGGGGGGATTATTTTTTAAATTCCAGTTTATTGATCCAATAAAAACAATTATAATTAGACTATAGTAAATGACAAAATTAAGAAGATCTTCTTCCTTAACTATTAAAAAATAGTATTTATCTAAAAAAATTAAAACATATGGTATTAATCCTAAATATGAAATTAGAAATTGAAAATTAATTTTTTTGGACATGTAGTATGGTTGATCAAATTATCATATTAGAAATTGAAAAGCTTTTAGATAATAAAAAAATTATAGATAGCAAGTTATTATCAGACTCTTTTGGTATTAATTGTTTAAAAATTGTTACAAATGATAACACAGAGTTTATTGTTAAATATTATTACAAAAATAATGATAAATTTAACGCTATAAAATCTGAAACAGATAACCTTATTTTTTTTAATAAACAAAAATTTAGATATTTCCCTAGTATTATTAATCATAATGATAGGTTTCTAATAATGTCATTCATAGAAAATAATGATGATCAACCAAATCAAACAAATGATGATTTTTTAGATGCAATAGTTTCTATTCACTCAATGTATAGTACAAATTATGGTTTTAGCTTTGACACACAGATTGGTGGCTTAAAACAAATTAATTCTATTTCAAAAAATTGGAAAGATTTCTATACAAACAAAAGACTTTATTACATATTTGATTTAGTTAATAAAAAAGAGCCCATGGATAAGGCTATTAACACTAAAATTGATTTATTGATTAAAAAGATAGATAATTTTATTCCAAACAATCCAAGACCATCACTATTACATGGTGATTTATGGGAGGGAAATATACTTTTTAAAAATAAAAAGTTTGTGGGGTTAATTGATCCAGGATCATTTTATGGTCATAGTGAATTAGAAGTATCTTATTTAAGATGGTTTAACCCTAAATTTATTGATGATAAATTTTTAGATAAGTACAACGATCACATTAAAATTGATAGAAATTACTTAGAATATGAACCTGTTTACCAATTATATTATTCACTATTAAATGTTTATTTATGGGATAGAAGCTATATTGAAGATGTTAGTAAACTGCTGGAAAGAATTAAAATATAATGTGTGGAATTAATGGAATAATATTTAAAACATCTAAGACTGATGTTTCAAAAATCCTAAAAATGAATGCACTACTAGATCATAGAGGGCCAGATGATAGTGGATTTATTAATCATAAAAATCTTTTACTTGGTCATACTAGACTATCAATCATCGATACTTCAAATCTTGGCTCTCAACCAATGTCTGTAGATGGAAGATATTGGATTATTTATAATGGAGAAATTTATAACTATAAAAATTTAAGAGAAGAATTAAAACATAAGAAATATAAATTTTATTCAAATTCAGACACAGAAGTTGTTCTTAATGCATACAAAGAATGGGGCGTAGAATCATTTCAAAAATTTAATGGAGAATGGTCTTTTGCAATACTAGACAAAAAAAATAATGAAGTAATAATATGTCGAGATGGTATTGGATATAAGCCTTGTTATATTTTTGAAAATAATAATTTTTTTTCATTCAGTTCAGAAATAAAGACATTTTATGCATTAGAAAATACTATAGAGTTTGATAATAATAATTTAGGTATAAGTTTTACTACACTGAATAATTGTTCTAAGACAATATTTAAAAATATTAATCAACTTACCCAAGGGAGATATTTAAAAGTAAATTTAAATAACCTAGATATACAAACAGTTAGATGGGACTACCCACTTAAAAGTCTACCAAAAATTAATTCAGGGTTTAAAGAAAATGTAAACGATTATTTTAATCTTCTCTATGAATCTACAAAGTTAAGATTAAATAGCGATGTTAAAACTGGAACTTCACTAAGTGGTGGATTGGATTCTTCCTCTATTTTCACATTGATGAATTTAATAGAAAAAAAAGAAAAATTAGGTGAAAATTATTTAGATTTGAACCCAATTATAATGAATTATGAGGAGATGAAAACTAAAGAAGATGCAGTTAAACTATCAAAAAAGTTTAAAAGGGATTACCAAATAGTTGATTTTAAAAAAATGACAGCTGAAAGCACAATGGATCTTGTTACGTCACTTGAAGTGGTAGAGGAATATTTTATTCAGTTTGAACTATATAAAAAACAAAAAGAAAAAGGTATTAAAGTTAGTCTAGATGGTCATGGAGCTGATGAATTTTTGGGGTATCCAAATTGGATACCAGAATTATCGGTAGATATTTATAATAATATTGCAAATAATTTTAAAACAATAAATAAATTTGGTAAAACTCAAAATATTAATAAATTTAAAAGATTATTTGGTTTAGGTGAGCAGGAGATTGCTCCAATATCTTTCAAAGCAACACCAGACCTAAATTATGGCTTTAAAAACTATCTACATATTGGTAATTTTGATGGAGGTTATCAAATTATTAATGACGATTTAGAAGATTTAGAAAATTTTCCTTATGAATTATGTTTTATTTATCTGATGTCTTATTGTGGTTGGTTTCAATTTTTTTTAAATAAGTGGGATAGGGCGTCAATGTCAAATTCAGTTGAGGTTAGAATGCCTTTTTTAGATAATGATGTAAGATTGTTTGGCTTAGCTTTAAGTGGTTCTAATAAGTTAAAAAGAAGTTTTACAAAATCAGTATTAAGAGAAGCTTTTAAAGAATATTTTCCAAAGAGTATGTATACACAACAATTTAAACAAGGCCTAACTATACAAAATGTTGATTATGATGAAAACACTATAAATTTGATTTCTGAAATTATTAATGAAGCCGAATTTAAAGAAAGTAATATTTTCAATTTTAAGAATATCAATGATGATTTTATTAATAAACAAAATTTAGATAAAATATGGTTACTTTGTAAGTATTTCTTAATGATAAAAGGTTTCAAAAATAGATATGATTCAATTAATATCGATTTTATAACTGAAGAGAAAAGTAATTTATTGAATTATTAAACACACGGGTTCGGATCTGACAAATGAATATCTTCGATTTCTTTTAAAACTTCTTGTGATAAAGTAATATCAATACTATCTATGTTTTCTTTAAGTTGTTCCATTGTTGTAGCACCAATAATGTTACTTGTTACAAAGGGGCGATCATTCACAAAAGCATTCGCAAAGGTAGATGGAGGTATGCCATGTTTATTCGCAAGATCAACATATCTCTCAATTGCATTTTCTCCTCTTTCTGTATGGTGTCTTGAAAATCTCCTTGGCCAAAGGGTGTACCTTGCTTTTTTTGGATTTTTACCACCAATATATTTTCCACTTAATCTGCCTCCAGCTAAAGGGGAGTAAGCTAATAAACCACAATTTTCTCTAATTGAAACTTCAGAGTTATGGATATCAAATACGCGGTTAACCAAACTATAGACATTCTGAATAGACATCATGCGTGGTAAATTTTTTTCTTTAGATAATTGAAGATATTTCATTACACCCCAGGGTGTCTCATTAGATAAACCTGCATATCTAATCTTTCCTGCCTTAACAAGCTGATCTAAATTATATAAAACTTCTTCGACGCTGGTCCAATCATTGTCACTTGCATCGTACTCAAAATCTAAAATTCCAAATTTTGGAACATTTCTCTCAGGCCAATGTAATTGGTATAAGTCAATATAATCAGTCTTTAATCTTTTAAGACTTTCATCTATTGCAGCATTCATATTTTTTTTATCAAAACCAAGAGTTTTTGATCCTTCTCTAATCCATTCAAGACCATCTGATTTTGAGGCTATTTTTGATGCTAAAAAAATTTTGTCTCTATTTTTCTTTTCTTGCAACCAATTACCAACTATTTCTTCAGTTTTACCGTAAGTTTCTTTTCTAGGCATGACTGCATATAGTTCTGCAGTATCAAAAAAATTCACTCCTCTTTCAACAGCATAATTCATTTGATCGAAACCATCTTTTTGACTATTTTGCTCACCAAAAGTCATTGTTCCTAAACAGATGACACTTACATCAATATCTGTATTGCCTAATTTTCTATATTTCATTTTTTAATTTCATAATTATTACACGCAAGGGTTAGGATCATAAAGATGAATATCCTCAATCTCCTTTAAAATATCATCAGTTAAGGTTATATCAATACTATCTATGTTTTCTTTAAGTTGTTCCATTGTTGTAGCACCAATAATGTTACTTGTTACAAAGGGGCGATCATTCACAAAAGCATTCGCAAAGGTAGATGGAGGTATGCCATGTTTATTCGCAAGATCAACATATCTCTCAATTGCATTTTCTCCTCTTTCTGTATGGTGTCTTGAAAATCTCCTTGGCCAAAGGGTGTACCTTGCTTTTTTTGGATTTTTACCACCAATATATTTTCCACTTAATCTGCCTCCAGCTAAAGGGGAGTAAGCTAATAAACCACAATTTTCTCTAATTGAAACTTCAGAGTTATGGATATCAAAAATTCTATTTACTAAACTATAAACATTTTGAATAGACATCATTCTTGGAAGGTTTTTTTCTTCTGATATTTTCATATATTTCATTACACCCCATGGTGTTTCATTAGATACGCCTATGTGCCTTACTTTTCCCTGCTTAATTAAGTCTTGAAGAGAAGATAAAACTTCTTCTAATTCAACCCATGAGTCTTCAGGATCATATTCAAAATCTAATTTTCCAAACTTTGGTACTTTTCTCTCTGGAGCGTGAAGTTGGTATAGATCAATATAATCAGTCTTTAATCTTTTAAGACTACCGTCAATTGCAGCGTTAATATTTTTTTTATCAAAAATTAGATTTGGTCCTCCGTCTCTTATCCATTTGTTGCCTTCACTTTTAGCACAAATTTTAGTTGCTAAAATCACATCTTTTCTTTTATTATTTTGACCAAACCAATTACCAATAATTTCTTCTGTTTTGCCATACGTTTCAGCTCTAGTTGGTATAGAATAAACCTCAGCTGTATCAAAAAAATTTACACCTCTTTCAAATGCATAATCCATCTGCTCAAAGCCATCATGTTGATTGTTTTGTTCTCCCCAAGTCATAGTACCAAGACAAATGACGCTTACATCTAAATCTGTGGTACCTAGTTTTCTATACTTCATACTATTTTTACAAAATGCCTTGAAATTGACGGATTTATAGCGATATTAGTAATAATTAAAAGGAGAAATTATGGCTTTAGACTTTAATCAACGATCATACACTAAATCAGTGGATCAGGCGGCAATTGATGAAGGCTTGAGAGCGTATATGCTTAAAGTCTACAATTACATGACAATTGGCTTGTTACTTACTGGATTTATTGCTTACTTTTTTGGAAAAGCATCAATAGTTACTAATGAAATGGGTCAGATAGTAGGAGTAACTCAAGTGGGAGCATTACTTTTTGGATCTCCACTAAAATGGGTTGTTATGCTAGCTCCATTAGGATTTGTATTTTATTTGAGTGCCAGAATCAATAGGATGTCAGTTTCGGCTGCACAGATAACTTTCTGGTTATTTGCAAGTATAATGGGCTTATCTCTTGCCTCAGTATTCATTGAATTTACTCAAACATCTATTGCTAGAGTATTTTTTATTACTGCAAGTACATTCGGGGCAATGAGCTTGTATGGATACACAACAAAAAGAGACTTAACAAAACTTGGTGGTTTCTTATTTATGGGACTAATTGGTATTATTATTGCAAGTGTTGTTAATATTTTTGTTGGCTCAACAGCACTGCAGTTCGCAATCTCGGTTATTGGTGTTCTAGTTTTTGTTGGACTAACAGCATACGATACACAAAACATAAAAAATATGTATTATGGTGGTGATAGTGAAGAAATAGGATCAAAAAAAGCTTTGATGGGTGCATTAAAATTGTATTTGGATTTCATCAACCTATTCATTTTATTGCTACAATTATTTGGTCAAAGAAGATAATTCTTTTAAAACCCAAATATCTTTTTATTATACCCAGTCCTTTAAAGACTGGGTTTTTTTATGTCTAAATTAGAAAACAAACTTAAAAAAATTGTTCATACTTTCAACAATGTAAGCAAGGAAGTTGCTTTTAAAGATATAAAAAAATTATCAGAAAAATATAATAAAAATATTAGTGTTCAAAATGTTTTGTTTCAAATAGCGATGAAAATAGGTGACATAGACACATCAATTATTGCTCTAAAAAAAATTTTGTTTGTTGAAAATAATAACACTACGTACCTTTCTCATTTATATAAATTACTTATAGAAAAGGGTTTGCTGAATGAAGCGCTAGAAAAAATCAATAATATTCTTGATATAGATTATAAAAATTATAATGCTTTGCGAGACAAATCTTACATTTATTTTTTAAAGAATAATTATGTTGAGGCAAAGCAATGGATTGAAAATATTTCAAATTTGAACAATAACGATTACTTTGGCCACAATATTAAAGGCTTAATTTATTTTAAAAATAATTTTTTTGAAGAAGCAAGAAATATCTTTACTACAGCTTTAAAGATAAACGATCGATATATAGATAGCTATAATAATCTGGGCGCTTGTTTACTTGAATTAGAAGAACTTGATGAAGCAAAAAAAGTATTTAATGCAGCTTATGATATAGATAAAAAAAATGTATCAACTCTTATTAATTTAGCTAATGTTTTAAGTCTTCAAGATGATATTGTAAGAGCTATAGCACATTATAATGAAGCTTTGGATTTAGATCCAAATAACCAAGAAATTCTTTCAAATTTAGCAATATGCTATTGTAGAGATAATAGAGAAGAAGAAGCAAAAATATTTTATGAGAAGGCTCTAAAAATTAATCCATATGATTACAAATTAATGTATGCTTATTGCGCGTTACAATTAAAATTAAATAAATTCGAAAAATCTTGGGAATTATTTGACTCAAGATTATTGATACAAAAAAATAAGGATAAGTTAAATAATTTTGATTTGGTTAAAAATAATTTATTTAACAATTTAAAAATTAATCCAAAAGACAAGTTACTTGTTTTAAGAGAACAAGGAATAGGAGATGAAATTTTATTTAGTTCCGTATATTCAGAAATTATAAATAAATTTGAGAATCTTAACGTAGAAGCTGATAAAAGATTAGTATCTATTTTTAATCGATCATTTGTAAAAAAAATATTTGTTGAAGATGGGTATTATTCAAATAATTTGAACAAATATGATTTTGATAAAATAATATATGCAGGAAGTTTAATTAGATTTTTTAGAAAAAGTATAAATGATTTTGATTATGATCATTATTTAACTGCAAGAGAAGATATTGTTTATAAATACAAAGAAAAACTAAAAATCTATAAAGATAAAATTAGGGTAGGTATATCATGGAAAAGTGTAGTGAGTATTTACGGTAGTTTGAAATCACTATCAATTAAAGATTTTGAACCTTTATTTACAGACGATAGAATAATTATTAATCTACAATATGGTGATATTGACTCTGACAAAAAATACATATTGAATCAAGGTAAATACTTGGAGGTCTTTAATGATCTAGATTTATATAATGATATTGAATCGTGTATGGGATTGTTAAAAAATTTAGATTTATTCATTACTGTAAGTAATGCAACTGCACACCTTGCTGGCGCACTAGGTGTGCCAACTATACTCATCTGTCCAAGAAAATCATCTACTTATTACTATTGGAATACGCAAAGTGGTTCTTCTGTTTGGTATAAAAATGTAAAAGTCTTGGGGGTAGATAAAACAATTAATCAAACTGTAGAATTGATAAATAATATTTTAAAGAAAAATGATGAATTTAATTTTACAAATTAATAAGCTTCTTAAAAACTTTGAGTCAGGTAATCAATTTGAGATTTACAAAGAATTAGAAAAAATTTTTAAAAAAAATAAAGATAACAATCTACTTCGTTATAATTTAGCAGTAATACAACAAAAACTTAATTTAAACACAGAAGCTAAGTCAAATTACAAATATTTAATTAAGATAGAAAAAAATCTAAAAGCAATGATTAATCTCTATAATATTTATTTTGTTGAAGAAAATTATTATGAAGCATTAAATCTAATTAATAATATATTAAATATAAAACAAATTGAGAGCATACATAAAGATAAGGCGTTTGCTTGTTTAAAATTAAATAATATTAAAACTTGTAAAGAAATATGTTCTCATTATCTTAGTAAAAATAGTAAAGATATAATTTGTCTTAATATTTTAGGTCAATGCTACTTTACTGAAGCAAAACATGATGAAGCTATAAAAGTTTTCAGTGACATTCTAACGGTTGATCCTAATAATTTATCTGCACTAAATTCTTTAGGAAGAATTTATCATGAAAAAAGGGATACAGGAAAAGCTGAAAAGTTTTTTTTAGATGCATTAGAAATAAATAGTTTATCTTTCCAGGTTTTAAATAACATAGCAGGATTTTATAGAGAAGAAGGGAAAAGTCTTAAAGCAATTAAGTATTATAAGGAAGCAATTTCACTTAATCCCAACAATTCATTCATTTATAATAATTTATCAAAAACTTATTTTGATTTAAATAATCATAATGATGCACTAACGAATAGCTTCAAAGCTTTAAAATTAAATCCAGATGATGGTGATATAAAAAAAACATTATCATTTATTTATTTAAAAGATCATGATTATAAAAATGGTTGGGAGTATTTCGAGGGGAGACTCAGCTTAGATGAATATACAAAAAAGAACAAGAAGGTCGAACAATTAAATAAAAAATTGTTTAGGAAAAAAATATTAAATGATTCAAAAAAAAATTTTTTAGTTATTCGCGAGCAAGGTGTTGGAGATGAAATTCTTTATTCTTCTATGTATATTGATATATTAAAAAAATTTGAAAATATTACTATAGAATGTGATCCAAGATTAATAAATTTATTTAAAAGATCATTTACAAAATATAGTAAAAGTTTCGTTGAACTTGGTACTATTTCAGATAACAAATATAAATTTGATAAAATTGACTATGTTGTTTACGCAGGGAGCTTAGGAAGATATTACCGTAAAAACTTAAATTCTTTTACAGGTGAACCATATTTAAAAGTAGATGAAAAAAAATTTATAGAAATAAGAAATAAATTATCAAGTTATAAGAAAAAATTTAATATTGGAATTTCTTGGAAAAGTTTCAAAAATAGATACTCTGCTGACAAATCATTAGCTTTGAATGATTTTCGGAATATATTTAAAATGCCAGATTGTAATGTTTTTAATTTACAGTATGGTGATGTTCTTGATGAAATTAAAGAATTTAATAATAAACAAGAAAGACTTCTGAGTATAAAAAACCTAGATCTTTATAATGATTTTGAAGGTTTGGCTTCACTATTAAAATCACTAGACTTGTTTGTGACTGTTAGTAATAGTACCGCACATCTTGCGGGTTCTTTAGGGGTCAAAACTATACTTATTAAACCTTACAATTACGCACTTTTTCATTATTGGAACCAGAAAACAAATAAAACACCTTGGTATAAATCTATTAAGCTTATTGAAAGAAAAGAATTTTTAAATGATTCCAAAATTTTGAAAAATTATTTAAGTCTATGATTTAAATTTTTTAGAAAGATATTCATCTCTTTCTGTTAACCATTCTTTAGCAAATTCAACATCCTGCCATTCGGAAAACCACGGTCCTCCTCGAGTATAATGAACGGCATAAGGTTTGTCATTATTATGACCAGAAGTCCAACCTTCTAACCAATTCCATCTTTCATCTAAAGATCCAATTTCATTATCTTCACACCATTTAAATTGATGAAGATATGCGCCTGTTTCGTTATTAACTTTCTCAATAGTTAATTTTTTTGTACTAGGATGGGAACAATTATATAAAATAAAACTAGACCAATTCTTTCTAGGATATATTGTTTGTTTTTGCCCATCCATTTTATGTTTCTCTTTAGGTGTGTAGTCATGCTTTACGCAGTAAACAGCTTTATTGTTATCAAGATTTTCAAATAAATTGGCAACATCGCCTAAAAAAATAAAATCACAATCACAAAAAACGGCCCAACCCTGATAATTCATAAGTTTTGGAACTAGAAACCTAGAATAAGTAAATTGAGTGGATGCTAAGGGGTCAATATTTCTCGTATATAAGTTTTTAGCAATAAGCTCATCAAGTTTTAAAGATACGACACTTACATCCGCATTAGTACGCTTTAAAAGTGAATGTTTACAAACTCTATATGCAATATCTTCTTTAGAGTCATATCCTATAAAAAAATTTAATTTCATACTAATTACTATTTTGTCCTATCATCATTGGAGATGACCAAACAAGTGAATTATAATTACCAGATTTTGATAAAGAACTCCATTCATCTTGCGATTGATTAGTAATTCTACATATCCAAGTACTTTCTAATTTGGCATTTTCAGCACGCATGATCCAAGCATCACTTTTCTGTTTATCATTATTTTCTCCAAGTTCTATATCAGACATAAAATAACAAATATCTTTTGAAGGATTAGAGCCTATCATTCCTATAATATTTTCTCTAGCAATATCCCATTTTAAATTTTTAATAGCAAAATAAATTAAAAGTTTTTTGGATTCTTCTTCAGTTGCATTATTCTTAATTATTTCATTTATGAATTTAATATCAGTAAGACCATTATCATTAAGTATTTTTGTTATGATAGAACGAAGTAGAGAGCTTGGATTTAAAGTCCAATATTTCTTAATTAATTTTTTAAGATTCTTTTTATCTTGTAAATTAGCAATAATTTTCAAATGAAGTTTTACATATGGAGCAAAGTTTTTTTTCAATTCTAAAGCTTTTAAAATATTTTTAAGAGCATCTTTAATATCACTATCAAATTTTATTTTAGCTATTTCATAAAAACCAATAGATTTATTTTCATTTAAATCATTTTTACTTATTAATTTATTTCTGAAAGCTTTATCTGATAATAAAATTATTTGATTCCAGTTTTTTGTTTTTGCAGTAATAAATATTAGTGTTTCATAAAGTTTTTCAATATTTGGATTAATTGAAAATAATTTTTCTCCATATAAGAAAGCATGATGATAATCTTGGTTTCTTAAATTTTGTTCCATTAAACCTCTATATCCTAATGTTTCCGTTTTTTTTGATTTAATCATATCTTCATAGACATTGTTTAGTTCTGGAAATTTCTTTTCTATCTTTAAAACTTCAGACTTAAGTAAAAGAGATAATGATGGGTCATCTTTGAGATAACTAATCATTTTTTTATGTGATTTTAAAGCTGTCTTATTATCTTTGTTTGCGACAGCTATCATTGCGTCGACGAAGTGTAAGTAACCTTTTTCAATTTTATTATATTTATTTTTTAGCAAATATTGTCCGAGTGAAAGTCTTGATCGAAAAAATAGATAAAGCACCAAATATAATAGAAAAATAAAAGTTATAAAAACAACAGTAAATAAATTTGAGGAAAAAGTATATTTTAAATTTCCTATATCTAAGGACAAAATAAATGGATTTGTAAAAATAAAAGTGAGCGCTATAATTAATAACAAAAGCTGCAACACAAAAATTGAAAATCTATACATTATTTAATTTTGATATCTCTGTTATAAAACTGTTGTAGTTTTTCATTTCATTTAGAGAAACCTTAAAAAAAATTTTATAATTTTCTATCTTACTAATACTGTCATAAGCCTTAGTTATATTTCTGACTTTGATAAAAAATTTAGTTTCCTCTAATATTAGAATTTTTTCATCCAAAATAATATTTTCTGAAGATGGAGAAAGGTTTATATAAGGTAAAAAAATATTATTAAATAAACTATTATTTTCATTTACAATATTCTTCAAATATAAATTAACTTCATCATTAAATTGGTCTTCTAAAAATATATGGCCTTTATATTTATTGTTTTTAAGAATTGTTATTTTTTCCAAGATAGGGTTTTTGTTATCTTCTAAAATTGTTTCAAGATATTTAAGCTCTCTATCAAAATTTATGTTGTTTTCGTATTTAATTTTTATTAACTCAACTACTTCATTGATAGACTGATGTACTATTTCAGGGTTATTTTTAGACTGATCTTCAATATTATTATTTTTTATAGAAGAAATCTCATAACTTAGAGAATTGAAATTCTTATTTAATATCTCTATACTTTCATTAATTGAGGCTAAATCATCTTTTGATTTTTTATTTGAATTTTCTTCAATTAGTTTTTCTATATTTATTAAAGCTGTTTTTGTTTCTAATATTTCTTTAGATATATTTTTTATAAATTCAGAATTTTCATTAATATTTTCTCTAAGTTCATTTTCTATTTGAGTCTGAATTTTGGATACCTCATCTTCATTTTGATAATTATTATAGAGAATATAAATTAAGAATAAAACACATAATAAAAGAATAAGGCTTAATGAAAATTTAGAAAAAACATAAAAACTATCAAAAACCTTTTTCATTCTCTTTTTTTAGCATTATTAGTTTGTTGTTTAACAGTGTAAAATACTGTACCAAAAAAAAAATATGCTTGTATTTGCTGTAGAAACTTCATGCGACGAAACATCAATATGCGTAATGGAAAACAGAGCTATTATTGAACATATTACTTTTTCTCAGGAAATTCATAAAATACATGGTGGTGTTGTCCCGGAGTTAGCTTCCAGGTCACATTTAGAAAAAATTCAAATTATGACTAATGAATTGTTTTTTAAGAAAAATATAAATCCAAATGAAATAGATGTATTTGCAGCTACTTGTGGACCAGGGCTTATAGGAAGTTTATTAGTTGGATCAACTTTCACAAAATCTCTAGCAATTTCTTTTCAAAAACCATTTATTCCAATCAATCATCTTGAGGGCCATATCCTTTCCACAAGTTTTAACAACGATATTAAATACCCAAGTCTTGTTTTACTTTTAACAGGAGGTCATACTCAAGTATACCTTATGAAAAATGAGAGCAAAATTGAACTTTTAGGAGAGAGTATTGATGATGCAATTGGAGAAGCTTTTGATAAAACTGCTAAGTTAATAGGATTACCATATCCAGGTGGCCCTGAAATTGAAAGAGAGGCGCTGGGTGGAGATGAAGACAGATTTATTTTACCAAAACCATTGGTAAAAGAAAAAAACTTCAACTTTTCATTTTCTGGTATTAAAACACATATAAACCTATTAACAAAAAAAAATAAAATTGATAAAAGATTTGTAAAAGATTTATCTGCATCCTTTCAAAAAAATATTACAGAACTACTAATACAAAAACTTGAGAAGGGATTAAAAAGGCTAAATTTAGATAAACAAGATGTAAAATCACTTTCAGTTGTTGGTGGTGTGTCTAATAATAAATATATAAAAAATAAATTAGAGAATTTTTTTATTAGTAAAAAAATTGAAATATACTATCCATTAAAGGAAATGATGATTGATAATGCTGCTATGATTGCTTGGGCGTGTTATAAAAATTATCATAAAAGTAAAGACAATATATATTTTAAACCTCAGCCAAGAATGGGTGTTAAAAATAAATTAATATAATTAAAATGTAATGAATAAAAAAATTACTTATGCTATCTTTCAAAATAGAAACACGGGTAAGAAACTTGTATATTATCCAGTAGCGAAAAATGCAAATTCATCTGCAAAATTATTTTTTTTAAAACATTTAAAAATAGATAAAAATTATTATTTTCTTTCTGACAAGGTTCCAGAATATAAAATTAATCAAGACTTTAAATATAGAAACTTAGATAAAAAATATAATTTAGTCAACTTTCTTCCTAGCTATACTCCATTTCAAAAAATGGATGTTGATGAAAAATGCTGTATAATCAGGGATCCATTAAAGAGATTTATATCCGCTTATAAGAACAGAGTTTTATTTCATAAGGATGTTGGTTTCCAAAATTTAAACATAAATGAAATAATAGAGAAAATGGAAAATAATTTATTTGATAACAGACACTTTCTTCCTCAAACTTATTGGTTAGGTAATAATTTAAAATATTTTACAATAGTTTCAAATATTTCAAATATTGAAATTTTTATAAATGGTGTAAACAACTTTTTTCAGAACAAAGTTGAATTTCCTAGGATCCAAACAGGTGGTACTGTTGAAAATATTGAATTAAATAATAGTCAAATAACTAAATTAAAAAAAATTTATTCTTCAGATTATGATTTAATAGGAGATTTATTATAATTTATGTTCTAAATTATTTACAAAATATATATGAAAAACGAAAGATTAGAAAATTTTAGAGTCAAGACCGCAAATGATGAACAGACATTTGGTGGACATTGGTTCAGAGGTAGGAATTGTAACTTTATTCCTTCCAAAAAAAATTTTAAGCAAAATAACTTTATTTCTGAATACATTCTAAAAGGATATTCTCCACAAAAACCATTTATTGATAAGAATAAAAAAATTATTGCCTTTGGAAGTTGCTTTGCATCTAGTGTTTCAGAATACTTATCGATTAAAAATTATTCAGTTTTTAATAAAAAATATGGTCTTAATTCACATATAATTAGATATGGTGAAGGCATGGCTAATACTTTTACTGTGTTAGAGCAATTATTATGGGCTTTTGAAAATAAAGATATAGAGAAAAATACTTGGTATTATTCACCAGACAATTTTGCAAGAAAAGATAGTGAGATAAGAGAAGAGACTTTGAAATTATTAAATCAAATAGATATTTTTATAATAACCGTAGGTCTTTCTGAGGTTTGGTATAATAAAGAAAATAATCAGGTGTTTTGGAAGGCTATACCTACTTCAGAATTTGATGAAAAAAAACATGGTTTTAAGTTATCTACTGTAGATGAAAATACAAGAAATCTAGATGATATTTGTCAAATAATTAGAAAAAATCTTCCATCAGCAAAAATTATTTTTACTTTATCCCCAATACCTTTAATGGCAACATTTAGAAATCAGTCTTGTATTACAGCTAACTCTGTATCAAAATCGATTCTAAGGGTAGCTCTTGATAATGTTTTAACAAAATATAAGGAAGATAATCAGATTTACTATTTTCCCTCTTATGAAATTACTAAAGATTATTTAGTAGATCCATTTAAAGATGATAACAGGCATATGAAAGATGAAAATGTATCTTTTATAATGAAAGTCTTTGAGAAAAATTATTGCTTATAAAATAAATTTAAATGAATATTAAATACTGGCTTTTAAAATCTGAACCAAATGCCTGGTCCTGGGAAAATCAAGTTAAAGAAGGAGCATCAATGTGGGATGGGGTAAGAAATTATCAGGCAAGAAACAATTTAAAAAAAATGAAAAAAAATGATTTATGTTTTTTTTATCATTCAGTTACAGAAAGAAGTATTGTTGGTATTGTTAAAGTTGTAAAAGAACATTATCCAGATCCAACTGATAAAACAGACCGTTTTGTTGTTGTTGACGTTAAAGCAACGAAAAAATTGAATAACCCTGTCTCACTTGATCAGATAAAAGAAAACAATAAGTTAAAAGATATAGCACTTGTAAAACAAAATAGACTTTCAGTAATGCCATTAAAAAAAGCTGAATGGGATATCATAATAAAAATGTCAAATTAACTTAAAATAAAATAATTACTTGTTGATATTATAAT
This sequence comes from uncultured Alphaproteobacteria bacterium, assembly GCA_902612805.1. Classification (GTDB taxonomy): domain Bacteria; phylum Pseudomonadota; class Alphaproteobacteria; order HIMB59; genus CACPNW01. The sequence goes on from CACMEY010000003.1 coordinate 29,097, forward strand.
AAATTAGAATTACTCTCTCTATATGGAAATTAAAAAAGATTGGCTTAATAATGCAAAGGTTAATGAAGAAAGCTATTCTTCAATGTATAATCAGTCTCTTAAAAATAATGATGAATTTTGGGCTGAACATGCAAATAGAATTGAATGGGTTAAAAAATTTACAAAAATCAAAGATATAAAATATTCTAAAGACGATGTAAGTATTAAGTGGTTTGAGGATGGTAATCTTAATGTATCTTATAATTGTATAGATAGGCATGCTAAAAATCATCCTGATAAAATTGCAATAATTTGGGAAGGGGATGACCCAAATGAAACAAAGGAAATAACATATAAAGACCTATTAACAAATGTATCAAAAGCAGCAAACGTACTAAAAAAAATTGGTGTAAAAAAAGGTGATCGAGTAACGATATACCTAACAATGATACCTGAGTTAGCTTACATTATGTTAGCTTGTGCAAGAATTGGAGCAGTTCACTCAATTATATTTGGAGGTTTTTCTGCAGAGTCGATAGCGGGTAGAATAAAAGATTGTAAATCAGAATATGTAATAACAGCAGATGAAGGAGTTAGAGGTGGAAAAACTATTCCTTTGAAATTAACAACGGATAAAGCACTAGAATCATGTCCTAATGTAAAAAAATGTTTAGTTGTTAAAAGGACAAATAAGGAAATAGATCTGAAAAAAGATAGAGATATATTTTATGATGATATTTTAAAAGATGTTGATAGTTTTTGTGAACCAGAAGTCTTAAATGCTGAAGATCCTTTATTCATTTTATATACCTCAGGGTCAACAGGCAAACCTAAGGGTGTTATGCATACAACGGGTGGTTATATAGTGTACGCTTCAATGACACATGAATATATCTTTAATTACAATGATGCAGATATATACTGGTGTACTGCAGACATAGGTTGGATTACTGGCCACAGTTATATAATTTATGGACCACTTGCTAATGGAGCCACAACTTTGATGTTTGAAGGCGTTCCTAATTATCCAGACTTCTCAAGATTTTGGGAAATAGTTGACAAACATAAAGTTAATATTTTTTATACTGCTCCTACTGCGATAAGAGCGTTAATGAGGGAGGGTGATGATTATGTAACAAAAACTAGCAGGTCATCACTAAAACTTTTGGGAACAGTTGGTGAGCCTATTAATCCAGAAGCATGGAAATGGTACTTTGAAGTACCAGGTAATTCAAAATGCCCAATTGTAGACACATGGTGGCAAACTGAGACAGGCGGAATACTAATATCGCCTCAGACTGGTGCAATAAAATTAAAACCAGGTTCTGCATCAAAACCTTTTTATGGAATTGAACCATGTATTGTTGATAAAGATGGAAATGAATTAGAAGGCGAATGTGAAGGAATGTTATGTATGAAGCGTTCATGGCCTGGCCAAATGCGAACTGTTTATGGTGATCATAAAAGATTTATTGATACTTATTTTTCACAATTTGATGGAAAATATTTTACTGGGGATGGGTGTAAGAGAGATAAAGATGGATATTATTGGATTACAGGAAGAGTAGACGATGTAATAATTGTATCTGGACATAATTTAGGAACTGCTGAAATAGAAAGTGCATTTGTATCACATAAAAATGTCTCTGAAGCAGCTGTTGTTGGCTATCCTCATGATATAAAAGGTAATGGTTTATATTGTTATGTTTCACTAAAAGTTGGTGTAGAAACATCAGAAGAGTTAATTTTGGATTTGAAACAAACAATAAGGGAAAAAATTGGGCCTATCGCCACTCCTGATTTTATACATATTACAGCAGGATTACCAAAAACTAGATCAGGAAAAATTATGAGAAGGATATTAAGAAAAATAGCTTCAAATGATTTTGAGAACTTAGGAGACACCTCAACCTTAGCAGATCCGTCTGTTGTAGATAATTTGATAGAAAATAGAAAAAATAAATAAATTTACCTTGGCTCCCAGTGTTTTAAACATCTAGGTTCATAAATATTTGCCGCACCAACTTGGGTTCTTTCACCGCCCTCTGTTTTTCTATAAGTTTTTGTAGCCTCAACTCCGCATACATTACAAAACCCATAAATTTTAACTATTTTATCTGATAAGCCTAAAAGCATTGAAGATGTTTCCCAAGGCTTTCCTCTTGAGTCTTGATCGAGACCAGCACAAACTACGTCTATACCTTTACTTAAGATAACCTCTACATTGTTAAGTGTATCGTTTGTATTCATAAATTGAATTTCATCTAGAAAAACCATATCAACTATATTTTTTTCGAAAGAAAATTTGTTATGTGCTTCATCCCAATGATTCATAGCAAAACATTCATGACTTAAATCATTATGAGTAATAATTTTCTCATTAGAGTATCTATTATCTATGCTAGGTTTAATAACTATGATTTTTTTATTTTGATGCTTAGCCCAAAGAATTCTTTTTAGTAGTTCGCTTGTTTTGCCAGCAAACATTGCTCCCACTATAGTTTCAAGATTACCTCGCATAAGTCAGTATATTTTATTTATAATAAATATTATATAATTAATTTGAAAAATAATAGATTATTTTCAAATATGATTAAAGGTGAGAAAATTAGATTTGATATACATAATATTTTGTATTCAATTTACAGGTTTAACAAAACTTTAAATAGCATAAGCATAAAAAAAATAATTAATAATCACAATAAAGAAGATATTTCCTTCTTACATCATGTAACTCTAAATTCCATGCGTTTCCATCTACATTCTTCAAAAATAATTAGCAAATATATAAGAAAAAAAATAAGAGATAGAGAAAAAATATTGTTAATCAGTGCAATAACTCAAATTGTATTCTTAGATTTTAAAGACTATGCTGTAATTAATTGTTCAGTAGAAATTGCAAAAAAATTAAATATATATCACGGTTTGGTAAATGCAGTTTTAAAAAAAATATCAAAAAACAAAAAGGAATTAAAGAGAGTTAATATAAAATTTGATGATTTGCCTAAATGGTTTAAAAATAAAACAAATTCATTAACAGATAATGAAAAAAAAATTTTTTTAAAAAATTTTAACAAAGAACCTAGTTTACACATAGTTTTTAAAAGTGAAGAAAAATTAAAAGAGTTTGAAGAAGATTTAATTGAAACGTCTGAAACATCAGGATTTTTAAAGAATAAAAAAGATATAAAAAGGATAGAATCATTTAAAAAAGGAAATTGGTGGGTACAAGATTTTTCGTCATTTTTTCCAATATTTTCTTTACAAATCAAAAAGGGAAGTATGAAATTTTTAGATGCTTGTGCAGCTCCAGGAGGTAAAGCATTTCAAATATTGTCTAATAATAATCAAATTATTTTAAATGATAAGAGCAAAAAAAGATTAAAGATCCTAGAAGAAAATTTAGATCGTTTAAATTTTGGTCCAAAAGTATTAAATCAAGATTTTTTGAAATTTAGTAATAAAAAGAAATATGATTTTATAATAATTGATGCTCCTTGTTCTTCAATAGGAACAATAAGAAAAAACCCAGAAATTTTTTTTAAAAATAAAGGTCCAAGTTTTAAAAATTTAGAAATAATTCAGGAAGATTTACTAAAAAAAGCATCAGTTTTGTTAAATAATAAAGGTTATATACTTTATATGACTTGTTCTTTTTTAAAGGTTGAAACCATTGATCAAATCAATAAGTTTTTAAAAAAAAATAGTGACTTTGAATTATTTAATTTTAAAATAAATAAAAAATTTATTGAATATTCAAAGTTTATAAAAGAAGGCTTAGTGATTACTATTCCAGATAAAATATCAGAATATCATATTGACGGATATTTTGCTGCTTGCTTAAAAAAAATTAAATGATTTTATTTTTAAGAAAATTTTTTTTTATATTTATAACATTCAACTTTAAATCAAAAAAAAATGTAGCATTTGATAACTTAAATTTCAAAAAAATCGACTTTACAAATAATCAACAAGTAAAATCTTATATCTTTAAAAAAAATTTTTATAAAAACAAAAATAAAAATATACACAGTTTTGATTTCTTAAATTTTTCTAAGAAATTAGGAGGCAAGCTAGGTATTAAGTTATCAAAAGAGTCTATATTTGGATGGTACAAAATTAATAAAAATAAAATTAACTTTCCGTGGACAGAAGATTTATGTTCAAGAAGATTAATTAACCTATTATACAACTATGAATTCATAAATTCATCATCATCGATAAGTGATAAAAAAAAATTAGACTCAATAATTTTTTTTCATATGCAAAGGGTTTTATTTGATTACAAAACCAAAAATAGTAATGATATTACGTCTTTTGATCTTTTAGCATTTTTACTCAGCTCATTAGCATTAAGACAAATTAATCAAAACAAAATAAATTTTGTTAAATTTATACTTGAATCACAAATTGATAAATTTGGAATGCATAAAAGTTATAATATTTTAGAACATTCTAAATTTATTAATAATCAAAATGAAATTAGAAATATTTTTCTTTTTTTTAATGTTAAAAATATTGATAATTTTGATAATTTGATTTTAAAAACAACTTCAATTTTAAATCAGTACTTCCACGACGATGGTAGTTTCCCTCTTTTTAATGGTACAAATAATATCTATACAAAAATAATAAATGAAACATTGAATAAAGACACTTATTTAAAAAAAAGAAATTTTACAAATATTGATAATGGTATTGCATTTTATTCTGATAGAAATAAAAGAGTTTTTTTTGATGTAGTTCAACCCAGAAAAAATAGAATAAGCTCTAATTTAAGTGCTGGCACTCTAGCTTTCGAACTTAGTGGTTATGGAGAAAAAATTATCACCAATTGTGGTGCTTCTGAAAACTTTGGTAAAAATCCAGAGTATCTAAGGTATAGTGCTGCGCATAGCACAATTATATTACAAAATACAAATATTAGTGAAATTAAAGAAGGCAATCCGCATATAAAATTTCCACAGTTAGTAAGTTTTAGAAATGAATCTTATGATGAAGAGGAAATCTTTGAAGGATCACATAATGGATATCTTAAAAAATTTAATAAAATTATTAAAAGAAAATTAATTTTCAATAAAAGCAATTCTAAATTAAAAGGTGAAGATAGCATAATTTCATTTAAAGATAATAACCATAGATTAATTTATCATATAAGATTTCATCTAGCTGACGAAATGACTTATAATTTTACAAATAATAAAAAAAATATAATTTTAAGAACAAGATTAAACAATATTTGGTTATTTAAAAGTGATATGGAATTAATCATAGAGGATAGTATCTTTGTTGATAATAATATTACAAAACCAACAAAGCAAATAGTAATAAAGGGTATAATGTCTGAAAAAAAAATAGTGAAAAAATGGTCTATAGAAAAAATTTAAAAAAAAAATACGCTTTAATTTCAGTATATGACAAAAAAAATTTAAGTTATCTTTGTAAAAATTTAACTAATCACAATTATAGTTTTATATCGAGTGGTTCTACGGGGAAAAAGATTCGTAGTATTGGATATGAATGTATGGACTTGGTAAAGTTTACAAATATTAAAGAGATGTTTGATGGTAGAGTGAAAACATTAAATTCATTAATTTATAGCTCATTACTTTATATACGTGATAATGATTTACATAAAAAAGAATTTTTATCATTAAAAATACCAGAAATTGATATTGTCATTGTAAATTTATATCCATTTGAAAAATATTATAAAAAAAATAAAAATAAAGAAATTATTGAAATGATTGATGTAGGTGGGCCAAGTTTATTGAGAGCTGCAAGTAAAAATTTTAAATACATAACACCAATAATTGATATCAAAGATTATGAAAAACTGATTAAAAATTTGGAAAAATTTCAAGGCAAAACAGATATAAGTTTTAGGAAAAAAATGGCTGGTAAAGTTTTTAAAAAGGTAAGTGATTATGATAAGTTAATATTTAAATGGTTTAATGAACAGAAAATATAATAAAATTAAATTAAGATATGGAGAAAATCCAAATCAGGATGCTTACTTAATTAAAAACTCAAAAAAATCAGTTTTTGATTACCAAATAAGTGGAAAAAAAATAAGTTACAACAACTTAATTGATATAGATAGTGGCTTAAGATGTTTGCAGGAATTTAAAGAACCTACTTCAATAATTATAAAACACACTAATCCTTGTGGTGTTGCATCAGCTAAAAAAATTGAAACTGCTTTTGTTAAATCTTATCAAAGTGATCCTAAAAGTGCATTTGGTGGTATAATATTTCTTAATAAAAGGGTTGATTTACTTTTAGCAAAAAAAATTTTTAAAAATTTTTTTGAGATGATTGTAGCGCCAAATTTTGACAGAGATGCAGTAAGACTTTTAAGTCAAAAGAAAAGCCTAATTTTGATAAAAACACCAAGTATCAAAAAACAAATGATAGAATATAAATCTACACTTTTTGGTGAGTTATACCAAACAAAAGACTTAACACCTATTAATAAAAAATTTCTTCACTTAAAATCAAATTTGAAAACATCACCAAGTATGATGGAAGATTTAATTTTTTCATTAAAAGTAGTAAAACATTTAAAATCTAATGCTGTTGTTTTATCAAGAAATAATCAAACTATTGGTCTTGGCAGTGGACAAACAAATAGAGTTGATGCTTTAAATTTTGCAATAAAAAATAAAAATTTATATTTTAAAAATAAAAAATTTGTATGTGCTTCTGACGGTTTTTTTCCATTTACCGATAGCATAGATATTCTAAATAAAAATGGTTGTCGTGTCATTGCACAGCCAAGTGGTTCAATTAATGATAATAAAATTATTTCATTCTCTATTAAAAATAAAATTTCATTATACTTTGTCAAAAATAGGTTATTTAAACATTGAATTATAAATCAAAAATTCCAAAATATGTTATGGATATTATAAAAGAAAATCCAAAAATTACTTCAGGTAGAAAAAATTTTACTAAACACCACTCTAGAATTATTGAAACTATAAAGCTTACAAAAAAATATTTTAAAATTAATCGAAAATAACTATTAATTACATTTGTTTTTTTTGATTTGTTTACTGTAAGAATAAATTACTATAAGATATATACATGACTAAGCCTAATTTACTTTTTCCAACACCTGTTTGGACTATACAGCTTGATAATTATAAAGTTATAAACGAAGAGATGTATAATTTTATTAAATCTGAACAAACTGAAGACAAAGTTGGTATCAGCAAAAGTAATGTCAAGGGTTGGCACTCAAAAGATTTTGAGCTTGAGGAAGATAAACCTCAAAAATTTATTTCTTTTATCCTACCTGCAATAGAACAGGTAATGCAAGATATGAATTGGGAAAAAGAAAAACAGGTTGTTAAAATAAATAATATGTGGGCAATTATAAATACTGGCGGAGCGGCCAACCTTAGGCATCAGCATGGAAATAGTACCATTAGTGGTGCATACTATGTAAGAGCGCCAGAAAATTGTGGGGATATTGTTTTTTATGATCCTAGACCTGCTCCAGTATATTCACATCCAAATATAAAGGCACCAAATTTTTTAAATGCACAAATAAATGCAATTAGTCCAAAGGAAGGGGCTTTAGTATTATTTCCTAGTTTTTTAGATCATTCAGTTAATGAAAATGAATCTAAAGAAGAGCGAATAGTTATCAGCTTCAATATTAGATTGAGTATGAAGTCTTAGTTTGAAAATATTCTAGAATTTTGTCCAATTACTGAAATTAGGCATTAGATGTTCAAACCCTTTACTATCCTTTAACATTATTGATATATCTCCAGAGATTGAAATACGTGGTTCGTTAGATTTATTTGGTACTGTTGCATGAGGAGTTTTTGAGGGAAATACTATAATTGAGTCTTGATCTAAATCAAACATGGATCTGTCAGAATTATATGGGTTTGCTTTATTAATAAGAGATTTTTCTAACTTACTATTAGTAAATATATTTTTAGCTATTTCATTTTGTAATTCATTTGATCTAAAAATTATTCCACCAGATTTTTCTGGTTTAAGTAAATAGTATGCAAAACTTATATTTGATTGAGAGTGTGTATGGAAATTTATACTTTGTTCATTTTGAGTATATGTCGCCCAAGATCTTTGGTAATAAATATCAAGATGATTTGTATTTATTTCAAGTAAATTCAAGTATTCAAGGATCACAGAAGATATTTTTTTAGATAGATTTTTAAACAAACTATTTGAAAATAAAAACTCATAACCATTGGTGTCTCCTGTCCAAGCATATGAAGATTTAGAGATTTCTACTTTCTGTGATTGCATTTTTTTAATCTCATTAACCAAAATAGTTCGTTCATCTTCTGCAATATTAATTTTGTTTTGTAAAACAGTAAGAGGGAATAAATTAAATACTTTCATTTTATAATTTATTTTTTTAACATTTTTAAAATATTCTTGAAAGATAATATTTTTAAGTTAGCAATCTATAGAAATAATTTTATATTTATTTTTTTATCTGATGAAGAAAATCTAATATATTTATTTTGTTTTCCTGTAATTTATTAATAATTTGTTTCCCAGCAATACCAACGAAATGGAAAAAGTTTGGATTAGATATTTTTTGTGAATTTTTAAGAAATGGCATATAATTCCATTCAGCTCCTAATTCTTTAAAAATATTTATATTTTCAATTATAAATTCATTTAAAAGCATGTTGTCTGAATTTTTACCTTTCGATCTAATTTTATTTTTAAGTCTATTTAACATGTAGTTAGAAAGTATATTTGCAGTATTATTATCACAGAAAGTGACTCCTGAGTTGAAATACTGACTATCATTACTTAGGTTGTTAACTTCTCTAAAAATTTTAGAGCTATTTCCTTCGGGCTCTCTAACATTCATTAACCCATTAATATCAGGTAGTTTCTGTGCATCAGGATATATATAAACATCATTATCAATATAAATTGTATAATCATAATCGTTAATAAAATGAAAGTATCTTTCAAATGAAAAATGTTTGTTTTTAGTCTCTAAAAAATCAAATTTAGAATATTTTTTTTCATATAAACTTTCTGTTACTAATAAATAATCATAATTAAACTTAGCACAGTATTGTCTAACTGATGGAATAAATATTTCTCTTATAGCATTAATAGTCTGATTATTTCCCCATTGTGTACCTTCACCAATATCAACCTGAATTACTATGTGTTTAGATTGCATTTTGTTTTTCAAATAAATTTTTTATACCTTGTTCGTTATATAATTTATTTTCTGTTTTTAGATATGGAGAAACTACACATATTTTTTTACTATATTCATCTTCGTTTCCAGTTTTATATTGATTTTTAAACTCTAGAATTTTTGAGTATATTATGAAATCATAATAATAATATTTTTTAATTAAGTTTAAATGATGTTCTTTGGGTGAGTAAGAAAAATTATACTGGTGTTGTTGAAATCTAGAGTATAATATCGATGGTAACCCAAATTTACTTAGTAAATTTGCCAGAAATTTATCCCAGTTTTCTAATGTGTAAATTAAATCAAAAGAATTCATGTTTTTTAGAGCTTGCTTAGAATCTTGATCTAAAATATTTTTTTTTTCATTCAATAGTCCAGCAAAGTGTCTTGTTATTAAATTATCTCTATTATTTTTAACTTCGTTATTAATAAACATTTCAAAAGTATATTTCTCAGGTGTTGAACTCAACTTAAATACCATAAATTTATAATGTGAAATTACTCTACTAATTGGATCTCTAACAATAGAACATTTGTATATATTATCTAAATTACTACAAAAATCATGATCTAAGTGACCAGAGATAAAATATTTTTTTGAAATATCAATTTCATTGATTAGTAATTTATTTTTTTTAACACCATCACTATATTTAAATCTTTTAAAATGATAGTCTTTCAAAATTGAAAATAGCTTTAAAAAAATATGGTCAATAGTAGTTCCTCCACTTTTAGGTATATGCATAAAATAAATGGTTTTATTTAAAATATTTGTATTTTTATATTTGCTAGGTACAAATTTGAAATCTACTTTCATTGATAATGAATAGAAGTGAGTTAATATTTAATATTACTTATATTTTTTAATAGAGGCTAGATATAGAAATATTAATTGAATGTAATTGGCTCAAATATTAATTTTATATTACCAGCCCACGTTCCAAGCTGCACCCAAGTTACATCCTGTTAAAAATATAGGTAAAATTAAAATTAATAAGTAATATGTATATTTTTTCATTATTTAATAATATACTTTATTATCTTTAATACAATATCCTTAATTAAATTTCTGAAAGATTATGTTAGTATATTAAAGGTATTTGAAAATAGTTTAAAGTGAAATAATTTCTTTTAGAAATTTGCCGTGCTTATATGGATCATATACTTCTTCAAAAATTTGACTTAGCCTATCTTTTATTAATATAGCTTTTTCATAATTATCTAGATAGAAATTAATTTTTTCAATCAAATCGTTAGAGTTGTAAAATACAAAATCTTCAAAAGGATAAAAACTTTCAGAAATTTTAAAATTTGTGAAATGTGGATCTATAAGAAAAAAAGAATTTAAAAATAAAACTTCATAAAGTCTATATGTAATATTGTTGGAATTACCTGCCAGTACTAAGTTAATTCTAGTATTTAGAGTTGATTCAAGGTACTTATCTAATTTAAAGACATGTTTTTTTTGATTTTTTGTATCATAATAATTAATTATTTTGTTTTTAATACTTTTGTCATTTAAGAGGTCGTTGATAATTTTTGTCCTTATTTGCTTACCTTTTCTTTTTTCACCACTATAAAAAATATTTGATTTGTATTCATATTGATTCTTTGGTTTTACAAAATTTCTTTTTGAAAAATCAAATGGAAACTCTGAAAACCCTAAACCGTAGTGAGTTTGATAGAATTTATTTTTTATATCACTTTCAGTTTTGTAAATATCTAAATTTTTAAGAAGATTGGGTATTAAATAAGAATTAACATTTAAATTTTTTTCAAATAAATGAATATCCTCATTATTAAATGGGCGATCATAAGATAAGAAAATTGAAACCTTTGATTTAATAAATTTCTTTAAAAAATGAATATAATCGATACCTTGGTAATCAACGTGTATTTTTGAGTCTATAATAACGTGATCATAATTAATTAGTGTTTTTAATTTAATAAAATCGGATAATTTTATTAGTTTTACATTAGCAATTGTTTTCAAGCTTAATAAAAGAAACCCAAAATCAAGTTTGCACAAATTATTTTCAAATATTTTTAAAAAATTATGATTAGAAAAGTGTTTATCTCTATATATAAATAATATCTCTAACATTTATTGAATGAACAATTATTTGTTATTAGTATTATAAAATATTATAGTTTTAATAAATATTATAGTAAAATTCAAAGGCAGAATTAGTTATTGGAGCGGGCGAAGGGATTCGAACCCTCGACTTCAACCTTGGCAAGGTTGCCAAGTACGATTGAGTTATTGATTTTCTTAATAAATATTCTATCGCAGCTTAGAAATTTTAAATCAAGTGGGACGTAGGTGGGACGTGCAAATGAGATGGCTGAGCGGTTGAAAGCACCGGTCTTGAAAACCGGCAACGGGGCAACTCGTTCGTGAGTTCGAATCTCACTCTCTCCGCCATTATCTTCTAAATATAATTAAAATACCTCATCAATGATTTTAAATTTTTCTCAATAAGCTTAACTTGTGAATTAGATAATATATCTTTCCATTGATTAGATGTGCCTGATCTAAAAAATTTTGAATGCTTAGATGCTTCATCAAAACCATTTAAGGCTTCTTGAAATTGTAATGTTTTAAAGTTGGTATTTTTTGCAATTTCATCAATATTTTTTTTATTATTTAAAATATTTTTATTCGTAATTATATTTATAAAAGTAATAATTTTTAATATTGTGTTATTTGATTTAAATAATAGATCTTCATATCTAATAAATAAACTTGGAACACTTTTGTATTCTAACCAAGATTTAATATTTAAATCCCAATTGGAAACCAATTCTCTGGCACCATTTGCATTCGTCATTAGTTGTTTATTAAAAACAATTTGATTTATAGCTTCATCCAAATTTATTCCTGTAAAATTACTTAATGATACAACTATATCTCTAGGATCTCGGACAATATAAATAAAACCTGCATTTACAGTTTTATTTGTAAAACTTTTGTGCCTCACACTATGAGTTTTAAAAAAAAAATTATATTTAGTTTTTTCATTAAGTTTTTTCTGACATAAAATAAGGTTTTTTGACATCCAATCATAATCTATCAATCCTTTTTTATCATAAATCTTATTTTTAAATGAAGTGAAGTTCATTTTATCTGATAACAATCTTATTTTTGATAAATCTTTTATATTGATAATATTGTTTTGTTGTAGTGAGGAAAGAATTATTGATCTAAGCCAAGTATTTCCAGATTTAGGATATGAAGCCAAAAAAATATTTTTAAACACTAAAAAATATTTAGAAAAACAATTTTAATTTAATATTACAAATTTAAATATTTATTTTTTTTAATAAATTTAATTAGTATTTTTAAAAGTTTATATCTGGTAACAAAATTAGGTATAATTTTTTTATAAGATTGATGCGTTGTGTCATTTTATATATAAAGTGTCACCCGCTTTCCCCCAAAGCGTTCTAAGTGGGACATATGTGGGACGTAAAAAGACTAAAAAAGAAAAAAAATAATTTTTTTGGGAGATTAATTGGAGCGGGCGAAGGGATTCGAACCCTCGACTTCAACCTTGGCAAGGTTGCCGAATACATTGTTTGCTTATTATTTACCGAATATTGGAACAATATTTGTAAAAAAATAAATATATTTGAAACCAAAGGGCTACTTGGAGGCTACGTAAAAAAATACTTATTTATTATAATATTAAATATTACACTTTTTTATAATTATTTGATTTGGTAATTTTATTAAATCACAAGGGGGTAAAATGTTACAAATAATTAGTCACGAAGTGAAAGATGTTGATGTATGGTTATCTTTTAACGATGAAAGAGTGAAAACTTTCTCAAAGTTTGCTGATAACATTATTGATTTTGTAGATACTGAAAAATCAAATTATGTTTCAATATGCTATAATGTTTTAGATGAACAAGAAATGGACAAAGTACTTGGCTCTGAAGAAGTAAGAAATGAGGCTGAAAAGCATGGTGTTGTTTTTGATACTCTGAAAAGATTTACTCAAAAATAATTATAAAGAATAAGGCTAATGGCTACTCTAGGGCTACTTATTTCTTGGGATGTTTAATTTTTGGAGCGGGCGAAGGGATTCGAACCCTCGACTTCAACCTTGGCAAGGTTGCGCTCTACCCCTGAGCTACGCCCGCATAATTTACACAATTACCACTTTGAATTTATAAGTCAATATTTGAGAAAACGATTTATTTAAATCTTCTTCTGTAGACAATATCAACAAGTAGCATATGAGGAAGTGTTAAAGCAGCGAGTCCAATGAAAATTACTTTTAATATCGACTCATACAATGATAAATTTTGAACTAAATAGTAAACAATTCCTAAACCTCCAATCCAAGAAATTGCTGTAAAAATTATTGTGGAGTAAATAACAAAGTATTTGTTTTTTAAATTTAAGTAAATATTTTTAATAAGATGTTTCAAATGTTTGTAAGTATGAAAAAAACAGAAATATATTGCAAAGCTTAGTAATGGATCAAAAAAATAAAAAATTAATAATAGAAATAGAATCTCAATAATTCCTTTTCGTAATTTCTTTTCGAAAAAGGAGAGATAAATAAAATATATTATAGATAATAATGTTAAAAAATATGGGATAAAAAAATATTTTTGGATTGAATAAATATTATTATTTGTCAAATATTCAAATATCAAAAAAGATTGATCTTCGTTGAAAAATATTATTCCGAAAATAATAGTCATTCCATACGTAAAGCTTATTGAATACTTATATTTGTTTATTTTAAAATTTGTCCAATCACATAATCCAAAGTGGGCAATAGTCATTATAATAAAAATTGTTAGCGCAATAATAGGAAAATATAACCAAAATAAAATGACAAGAAAAAATAAAAATAGGTAGTAAAATATAAATTTTAGAAATTGAATTCTGTTACTAAAACCTACTAAGGAAGCAACTGCACCATCAAATGAGCCATGTGGAAGACCAATGAAAAAAATTAGTAAAAAAGAAATAATATTTAAAATTGTAAGATCGGCTAACATATTATTTAAATAATTCTTTTATAAAAGGAAGCTTGGGCATACTATTTATAATTTTTAACTTAGTTAGTAAATTTGATTCACCCATCATAAAACTTTGGAATTCATTTCCATTTAGATTAGATGCGAGCTTTATAAATGACTTTCCATCTTCTCTGTTATTTTTTAAAAAATTAATAAAAACTTTATCCATTTTTCTTTCTAAAAAATTATGGATATTTACATAGTTTTTCTTTGAACTTTTTAACAATTGGATTTGTTTTATAAGAAATGAAAAGGCATATCCAGTAGAAGGCTTGCAGGCACCTCCTCTAATACCAATATTGAAGATATTAGAATTAACTGATCTTTTCTCCTCTGCAAAAAACATTGGGATTACTCCTTTTTCTGAACTCTGTTCTTTAAATGTATTAATATTATTTCTCTTCAAGTAATCATTTATTTTTTGTCTATACCAAGAGCTATGAAAAACATCTTTTGAAAAGACCGTCGATTCAACAAGCGCTTTATTATGACTAAATGGTAGGATGTACATAAAATGTAAAACATTTTTTTCTTCTGTAAAGTGCATCAAGGTTAATTTATTTTCATTAAAAGTATTATCTGCTACCGTAATATTAATTCCAAAAAAATGTTGTAACAATTCACCTTTTTTTTCTTTTGTTGATCGTGAATCATATATGTTTTGAGCGTAATATATTTTGTTATCAGCAGTAATTATTTTAAAATAATTTTGTTCAGGAAAATATTGAACAACTTGTTTATTTACTATTTCTAAGTTATTTTTTGTTTCTAAACAGAATTTTTTCCAAGTTTTAAAACTTATGACACAATAAGGTTTGTCTAAACTTGTATGTGTTATATCAAGATTTTTGTTTCCAATAGTCCACTTGTACCATTTTTTTTCAATAATATTTTCAAAAGGCCTCATCCAATCTGTTAACCAAAAACCAAAAAAATTGTCTCTTTTATTTATGTCTTCACTTTCAAATGCAATAATTTCATTAAAGCCATTTCCGTAAAGAATTTTATTTACTGCTAAACCACTAGGGCCTAAGCCGATTATAGCAGCTTTATAAATTTTCATTTGGAAGAATATCTCTTATTTTTTGATATTTATAATTCATCAATGGAATAAAAATGAAAAGGAAAAGTGATTTAATTGTAATAAAAGATTTTTCTAATGAGTTTAAATATATTCTTTCTCTCAAATATTTTTTTTTATTAGATTTTATTTTTATACCAATACCTCTATAAACATTAGCCGCAATGAATATTCCCAGTCTAGTAGAGAGGGGTATATATTTCAAACCAGCAAAACCATTTTCATAAAACTTTTCTGATAAAGTTATTACTTTATGAATTGCATTCGATATTTTTTCATCATTTTCTGAAGTAAATTTATTTAGATTGTTTAAGTCTTTTAAAGAAATATTAGGTATCCAACTAGCTGGTAAATATATTCTTTTAATTTTTGAGTCTTCATAAACATCGCGTGCTATATTAGTTAATTGCATACCAATTCCTAAATCAATTGCAGATTTTGATGCTTTTTTATGTTTTACTCCTATAATTTTAGACATCATTAAACCAACAGTCCCAGCAACATGGTAAGAGTATTTTATAAGCTCCTCTTTATTTTGAATTCTAATATTCTTCTGATCCAAAATTAATCCGTCAATTAAATCGATAAGAATAGCATTATTAATGTTATTTTTTTTTAAAAAAATATTTATCTTATTGTTTTTATTATTTTTAATTTCCTCAATTGAGTTTTTAAAATAGTTAGATTGGTCTTGGCTATGCTTATCAGCAATATCATCAAAATATCTACAAATTGAATATAGAATACCAGCATTTTTTTTTGAACTTTTTGGTAAAAAAAAACTTGCCCAATAAAAACTTTTACCTTCTCTTTTAAGGTCGGTCGACGAATTTAGTTCTAAATCAATCATTGTTATTTTAATTCAGATTTGATGATATTTTCAACAACTTTAGCTGAGGAAAGAACACCTGGTATTCCAGCCCCAGGATGAGAGCCTGCTGCAGAAAAATATAAATTTTTAATTTTTTTGTCTTTGTTGTGATATCTAAACCAAGCTGACTGTGTAAAAATTGGGGCTATAGAAAATCCTGCTCCGTGCATAGAATTGTAATCGTTTTTAAAATCTTTAGGGTTCATCCAAAAAACATCTGTAATACTCTTTTCTAAATCTGGCATAATTGTTTGTGATAATTCTTTAACTATCTTATTTTTAAGGTTTTCTGATTCAACATCCCAATCAATTTTGCCTTGTAAATTGGGTACTGGGCATAGAACATAAAAACTATCACATCCTTCTGGAGCAAACGATTTATCAGTTGCGGTAGGTCTATGAATATATAAAGAAAAATCTTCTGATAATATTTTATTTTTAAATATATCATGAAGTAAAGATTTAAATCTTTCAGTCATCCAAATAGTATGATGAGCAACTTTATGGTATTGTTTTTTCGTACCAAAGAAAAGAACAAAAAGTCCCATTGAATACAATAAGTTTTTTTCTTTAAATACTGGTCTTGTTAAATTTTGTTTTTTTAAAAGTTTGGAGTAAACCATGGGTGGGTCAGCATTACAAACAACCAGATCTATATTGGAAATCTCTTCATTGTTTGTTAATATTTTTGTTATCCTATTATTTTCAACAATAAATTCTTTTGCCTCTGTATTTGTTTTTATTTTAATACCACAATCAATCATTAATTGTTTTAGTTCAGATACGATTTTACCAGTTCCACCCATACAAAAAAATACGCCCCATTTTCTCTCTAAATAATGAATCAAAGCGTAAATAGATGTTGTTGTGTGTGGATCACCTCCAACTAAAAGTGGGTGAATTGAAAATGCTTTTCTAAGATATGGATTTTTTAGATAACTATTTACAAGTTGAGATACTGTGAAATAACTTTTTAAAATAATTAAATTAGGAATAACGCCTAACATTTTAAAAAAAGAAATAAATGGTTTGTCAGCTAATTGTGTGAACCCTACATCAAAAATTTTTTTTGATTGATCTAAGAGTTTAGAATATCCTTTGATGTCTCTATTGTCATATTTGCTTATTTCGTTATTTGTCTTTTCGATAGTAGAACAATAATCAAAAGTTTTACCATCATGAAAATAATATCTATACCAGGGCTCAAGAGGAACAAAACTCAAATAATCTTCTCTTTTTTTTCCAAATAGACTAAATAATTCATCAAAAAGAAATGGTGCTGTTATAACTGTTGGTCCAGCGTCATGTTTAAAACCATTCACTTCAAAAACTCTTGCTCTTCCTCCAAGCTCGTCTAGTTTTTCAATAATTGTTGTATCATAGCCTAATTTTTTTAGTCTTAGACTAATCGCAATACCTCCAAAACCACTTCCTATAACTACTGCTTTTTTTCCCATTGTTAATTTTGTAATTATATTTAAATACCTTATTTCTTAATAAATATAATATTATTTATGCTTACAAAGACAGATTTATTTGAATTACTTAGTATAAAAAATAAAGATTTTCAAATACATGATCATGATCCTTTATTTACAGTTGAAGATTCTGAAAATCTAAGAGGTGAAATTAAAGGGGCACATACAAAAAATTTATTTTTAAAAAATAAAAAAAATAATTTTTTTCTTTTTAGTTGTGATGAAAATGCAAAGGTTGATTTAAAGCTATTTTCTAAATCAATCGATGCTAAGAATTTATCATTTGCAAATGCTGAATATTTAGAGCAGTTTTTAGGTATAAAGCCAGGATCAGTCTCCCCATTTGCCCTTCTTAACGACAAACATAATGTTGTTGAATTTTACTTAGATCAAAAACTTTTTAACAGTGAATTAATTAACTTCCACCCCCTAATTAACACAACAACTATAAGTATAAAGACTTCAGAGTTTATAAACTTCCTCCTTGAAAATAATAAAAAAATTCATATTTTTTCTTTGGATAGTTATAGTATAGTCAAATCTTTATGAGTGAAAATACAAATATAATCGATGTTACTGAAGCAGAGTTTAATGATCAGGTTATTGAGGCAAGTGAGAGAAAATTAATTGTTGTTGATTTTTGGGCTCCTTGGTGTGGTCCTTGTAAACAATTAACACCAATTTTAGAAAAAATAATATCAAAATCAGGGGATAAAATCACTTTAGTAAAAATAAATATTGATGAAAATCAACAAATTGCTGCTCAATTAAGAATTCAATCAATTCCTACTGTCTACGCTTTCAAAGATAAACAAATTGTTAATGCATTTCAGGGCGTTATTCCTGAAGGCCAAATTATTGAATTTATTGAAAAGTGTTTAGGGTCTAAAATTAATGAAGACTTCACTGAATTTTATAATGAAATAGAAAGTGCTATGGCTGAAAATAAGTTTGAAGAAACTAAAGACACTCTTCTAGAATTTATTTCTAAAAACTCAGACGAAATTAAAGGTATTTGTTTTTATTTAGAGTGTTTGATTGAACTTAAACAATTTGAAGAGGTTGAGATGTTCATTAGTTCATTAGAAAAAGATGTACAAAGTAAGGATGAGGTTAAACAGGTTTTAAAAAAAATGGAAATTGTGAAAAATAATTCATCCGGACCAAATATAAATGAGTTGCTTGGCAAACTTGAGAGTGAACCAAATAATATTGATTTAATTTTAGAAATATCAGATAAATATTTTTCAATGAAACAATATGAAAATGGAATGGATTTGCTTCTAAAAAATTATCCAAAAAATAAGGATAGTATAAAAAATAAGATGGTAGAATTTTTTGCTGTACTTGGAAATACTGATCAAATTACTATTCAATATAGGAAAAAACTTTCACAATTGATGTTTTCATAACATGGAAATCCCTATTTTTCCTTTAAACGGTGCCGTCCTTTTTCCAGGAACAAGCTTGCCTCTGAATATATTTGAAAAAAGATATATTGAGATGGTTGACTATGCTCTTTCAAAGGAAAGATACATAGGCATGATACAATCTGATGAAAAAAATAAACTCTATAATATTGGTTGTATTGGAAAAATTCATAGTTTTAGTGAAACAACAGATGGGCGATATTTAATTAGTCTACAGGGTACTAATTGTTTTAAAGTTAAGAAAGAGTTAGAAAAAAAATATAAGTTTAGGTTGGTTGAGGCTGAAATGTTGGATTTTGAGGAAGATAAAAACATTATAAATGAAAAACAAAAAAATAATCTTTTAGACAAGTATAGCCAATATATTAAAGTCAAAAAAATTAACTTAAACTTGGAAGAAATTCAAAATATTGATTTTAATCAAATTATTAAGTTTATAGCAATGATATCCCCTTTTAGTGACATTGAAAAACAGGTTCTTTTGGAAACAAAAAATTTAAGTGATTTTTATAAAAAACTTCATTCGATTTTGGAACTTGAGATCGTTGAAGATAATAATAGTAAAACTATTAATTAATACCCATAGCAAAATCACTTATCTGATTTTTTAATTTTTTACTTCTCTCTATTAAATTAATAGCTGAAAATCTTGCATAATTAAAAAAAGTATTGTCTAATTTAAAGACACTATCAACTTTATCGGTAATTTGATACAACCTATAGGCTTTGAAAAAATTATCTTTCTGAAATTCTTTACAAAATATTTCATCTCCCAATTCCAAACCTAAAGAGTTATATTTTTTTACTAGATTATATACACTTTCTACATCTTGCATGCCTAAATTCCACCCTTGTCCTGCGATTGGGTGAAATGAGTGAGCTGAGTCACCTAAATAAATAATTCTATTCTCAAAAAATTTAGAGTTTAAATGAGCTTTTAAAGGAAAGGTTTGTTTGGTAATTATTTTTTTTATCTCACCTACACTTCCATGTATCTTTTCATTTAGAATGGAAATAATTTCATTATCGTCTAAGGTTAATAAAGAGTTTATAAATTTATTAGTGTTTGTCCAAACTATAGAACTTTGAAATTGATTTTTATTTTTTTGCATTGGTAAAATTGCAAGAGGTCCGTTTTTAAGAAAGAACTCGAAAGCAGTGTTATTGTGATTCTTGGAGTGATAAAAATTTATTACAATTGCTTTTTTTTTATAATCTTTTCTATAAATTGGTGTTTTAAAAATTTTTCTTATTGAGCTGTTTTTCCCATCACACGCAAAAAGAATATTTGTATTAACATAGAAATTATTTTGCTTTGTTACAATTCTGTCACCTTGATAAAAAATATCTTTAATAGAAACATTGTTAAAAATTTCTACATTTTTTTGTTTTTGTAATTTTTTATAAAGGCAATCAAGTATAAACTCATTTTTGACTATATAACCAAGATTGGATTTTCTTCTTTGGTTGTCAAAATAGATTTTGTTAGATTGATTTCTGTCTATTATTTGAATATTCTTTATTGGTTCTGCATAATTACCAATTTCATTCCAAATATTTATTTCTTCAAGAAACTTTTTCGTACCCTCTGAAATTGCTGTCGTTCTTTTATCTAAAATATTTTTATGATCAAATTTAGCATTTTGCTCTAAAACTACTACTTTGTTGCCAAGTTTAGAAAGTGAATATGCTGTAACAACCCCTATTAGACCCCCTCCTATAATATTGATGTTTGATTGAATTTCTTTCATAATTTTCTTCGAATTACCATAATCTAAATGTATTACAATCTAACTATATGTTCAAGTATGGTTCAATTAGAAATTTTATTGTTAAATTTTTAGTAGGAATAATTTTATTTGCATTTGGACTAATTTATTTTACCAGTCTTTACTCATACTCTGCAAATGATCCAGGTTTTAATCAATTAAATTACAATATTAATGACAGCAATATTGAAAATCTTATAGGTTTTTTTGGTGCTTATTTATCAAGTTATTCATTAATTTTTATTGGAACACTAAGTTATTTATTGGCGTTTTTTATAATACTAGAGGGCGTAAAATTGTTTTTAGGTATTACTAGCAAGTTTATATTTTTGAAATTTTTATCGAACTTGACAGGAATAATTCTTATTAATGTTTCCATAAAATCAGTTGATGTAACCTTGTTAAAAACAGGTTTAGTTTCACAGTTCCTAATCGATTTATTTACAAGTATAAATTTAAATCTTCTAGAAAATATTTTTTTTTATTTTATTATAAATTTTTTACTTTTAATATTTGGTATAGTTTTAATATTTTTATCTTTTAGAATAAATTTTTCTTGGATAAATAAATTATTTTCTTTCTTAAAAGTTTTTAAGTATTTGAAATTTTTATTTTCTGTATTTGCTTTATTCAAATATATAAGTTTTAGAACAAAGATTACAAAAAAATCATTAAGAAGTGAGCCAACAATTAAGAAAAGAAATTATGTTAATTTAAGGAAAAAAAATAATAATTCTAAAACTAATAAACAACTAGAACTTGATAATTTTAGCTTTAACCTTCCATCTAAAAATTTACTTTCAAAATCAAATTTTAAAAATAATAAATACAGAGAATTAGAAAAAATCAACACTGAAGCAGCTATTAAGTTAGAAAAAACACTATCTGAATATGGTGTAGAAGGAAAAATAGTTGGTTTTAGTAGTGGTCCAATTGTAACTTTATTTGAATTTATTCCAAATGCAGGAATAAAATCTAGTAAAGTAATAGGTTTGTCTGATGATATTGCTAGAGCAATGTCTTCTATTTCTGCTAGAATTTCAACTCAGCCTGGCAAGACAAGCTTAGGTATCGAAATACCAAATACTAAAAGAGATAGTGTTTTATTTGGAGATTTAATTGAAGAAGACGAATTTCAAATTGAAAATGATTCTCTTACTCTTGCATTGGGAAAAGATATATCTGGCAAAAGTATTTTTGCAAATTTAGAGCGAATGCCGCATCTCTTAATTGCAGGTACAACTGGCTCTGGTAAATCAGTGGGTATAAACACCATGATACTGAGTATACTTTATAAATTCAAACCTAATGAATGTAAGCTAATATTAATAGATCCTAAAATGTTAGAATTAAGCATTTATGAAGACATTCCACATTTATTAACGCCAGTTGTAACTGATCCAAAGAAAGCAGTCTTTGCTCTTAAATGGGTAGTTAGAGAGATGGAAAACAGATACAAGTTAATGAGCTCATTAAATGTAAAAAATATAGATTCTTATAATGATAAAGTTTTAAGAACTATTTCGTCTGGAAGAAAACTGTTTAGGGAGGTTCAAACTGGTATAGATGATGATACAAGGATGCCAATTATTGAAAAACAAGAAATTCTTCTTGAAAAAATGCCATTTATTGTTGTGGTGATTGATGAAATGGCTGATTTAATGATGGTGGCTGGAAAAGAAGTTGAGTCATTAGTTCAAAGATTAGCACAAATGGCAAGAGCATCTGGGATTCACTTAATTACAGCCACACAAAGACCTAGTGTTGATGTGATTACAGGAACAATAAAAGCAAATTTTCCAAGTCGTATTAGTTATAAAGTATCAAGTAAATTTGATAGCAGGACAATACTTAACGAAATGGGTGCAGAGCAATTATTGGGCAGTGGTGACATGTTGTTTTTAGAAAATGGCAGTATAATAAAGAGGTTGCATGGTGGTTTTGTGTCAGAAAATGAAGTTGAAAAAGTTGTTAGTTATATAAAACAACAGGCTACATTTGATTATAAAAAAGAAATATCATTATCAGAAGAAGAATTAAGTGTTTCAAATTCTGATGATTTAATTTCAAATAATAATGATGATTTATATGGTAAGGCAGTTGATATTGTTATTAAACAACAAAAAGTTTCAACAAGCTATATTCAAAGATATCTTCAGATCGGTTATAATAGAGCAGCAAGAATAGTAGAAAAGATGGAAGAGGATGGAGTTATAAGCGAAGCAAATAACGCAGGTAAAAGACATGTTCTTAAAAAATGAAAAGTATTTATTACTTATATTAGTAATAGTTTTTTATTTTTTTACCTTTAAAGCATATTCATCCTCTGAAGACAAAGAAGGGGTATTAAATTATTTAAGTTCGCTAAGTGATTTTTCTGCTTCTTTTCTGCAAAGTGATGGAGAAAACTTAAGTGAAGGCGTAGTATATATAGGTAAAAAAAGGGTCAGAGCAGAGTATTTTTTACCAACAAAAATTCTAATAATTTTAGCTGAAGATAAGGCGATGTATTATGATTACGTGCTTGAAGAGGATGAGTTTTTTAATCCAAAAAATACTAATGCTTGGTTCTTTTATGACATATTTAGAAACCCTTACTTTTTTGAAGATGGAAAGATAGAGGTAAAGAATAATGAGTTAATACTTGAAAAAAAAGGAATTGATAATGAAGAAAAAAATTTTGTTATAAGAGTATTGTTTGAGAAAAAACCATTGGTATTAAGGGGAATAGAGGTGATAATTAATGATGATATTCTTAAGCTGTCAATTTATAATCATAGTTACAATAAAGTTTTTGATAACAATTTTTTTAAACTTATAAATCCTAATTTTTTAAATTAAGTTGTAATTAACAACTTGTCATTTTTCGTTTGAATTTTTACCTTGGTTTTTATGGTGTTCATTTTTTTTCTTATTCTTGAAAGGTGGCTTTCAAGAGAATTAGTTTCAATATTTGATTTAATATTTAAAATATTTTCTTTAATAAAATTTTTACTTGTTTCTTTCTTCCTAATCAAATAAGTCAAGATCTCTAACTCTATTTTAGTTAGGTAGCAAAAATTATCATTATCAAGATTTATAAGCCTTTCATTATAAAGAGATAAATCATGAAACTGAACTTTTAAGTTCTGAACAAAGTACTCAATTTTATTTTTTAAGTTATTTATACTGAGAGGACTATTTAGTATGTTTGATTTATTATTAAAATTTAATTTTTTCAAATTTGAAATTAATAAACAGTTGTTACTTAACTTGCTGTAGTCTCTAAAATCAATATCATTGTTACTTATAATAATAATGTTTGCTTGAGATACTTGTATATTATCTCTTATTTGATCTAATTTCATAATAGTTAATTCATAATCCGAAAGAAGAGAGGATAAAAAATTTTTAATATTGTTGTTACAAAATATATTTATTTCATTTTTCATGATCTTTTTCCGAACAATATTGTTCCAAGCCTAATGTATGTCGGATTAAATTGTAGTGCTTTCTCATAGTCATCACTCATTCCAATGCTTAATTCATCAATATTATTTTCATTTGCAAGGAGTTTTAATTTATTAAAATGATTGCCTGGATCATCATCTATTGGGGGTATACACATTAAGCCGATAATGTGTAATTTCATTTCTTGTCTTAAAAAAAACAAAAAGTCCTTCGTATCTTCTGGAAAAATACCGCTTTTTGTCTTTTCTTTTCCTGTATTTACCTGAAGAAAAATTTTCTTATTTACTAGTAATTCTCTATATTTTGAGAACTCTCTAGCTATTTTTTCCCTATCTAAAGTATGAAAAACATCAAAAAGCTGAATAGCTTGCTTTACCTTATTTGATTGCAGAGGCCCAGTTAAATGAAGCTCTATTTTTGTATTATCCAGCTTTAGTTTTTGAAATTTTTCTTTTGCTTCTTGAACTCTATTTTCCCCAAATATATGTACTCCGGCATTAATTGCTTCCAAGACACTTTTAAGTGGATGATTTTTAGATATAGCAACAATTTTGGCAGAATTACTGCTTTTTTTTAGAAAATCGTTTATTTCATTGTATTTTTTTATATTAAACATAAATTATAATGTTGTAAAAAAACAACATTGTTTCAAAAAATATAATAAATCATTATGCTTTTTTTGTAATTTATTCAATTTTTAAATATTACATCATCAATACAAGTTTGTTGCTTGTATTTAATGAATATTCATTAACTCAAAAGGAGTAATTATGAAAAAAGAACTATTAATGGGAACTGCTCTGGTTTCAACGCTAGGTGCTGCTTCAGTTGCTGAAGCTGTAACTGCTACTATGAGTGGTAACCACCAAACTGGTATTGAGTTTGATTCACCAACAAATGGAACAGACACAAACGCTCAGATTAACGACAACAACTTTACTGTGTCTTTATCTGAAACTACTGATGGTGGTATGACTATTTCATCTAGCTTTAAAGTTATGGATGAAAATACTAAAGAAGACTATGATGCTGGATTTACTTTAGCATTTACTGATGGCTCTAAGCTTGATGTTATTGCTGCTGGTAACGCAGCTGGATCACACGCTGTATCTATTCCAGGTTCTGCAGGTGCTGAAGGTGTAACAACTACATCTACAAACTCTGCTCCAACTGGATTAGACTTCATGACTGGATCAACTGCACTTGGTGTTGAATACCATACTGCTGCTGACTTCATGGCTGATGGTCTAAAACTATCTGTATCAGCTTCAACTGATAATGGTGCAGCTAATACTTCTACTTACAGAACAGATAGTCATATGGCAATTGGTGCTACTTATGTAACTGATCTTGGTGATACTGCTGTAACTGTTGGTGCTGGTTATACTACTACTGATGGTTCTAGAGATGGAACTGCAATCAACAACGACCCTGCTGGTATGCATGTAGGTGTAAGTGCTGTTACTGGTGATTTAACAGTTGCTGTTGGATTTGCTGACGGTGATGACACCTCAGGTGATAAAGATGGTAATGAGTACACTGGTGAAGTAGTTAAAGCTGGTGTTAAGTATGTAACTGGTGACCTAACATTTAATGTTGGTTTAACATCAGGTACTTCAAAAGATGGCGCATTAGGAACTGCTGGTACAACTGAAGACTCAAAAGATGTGGCTTCAGCAAGTATTTCTTATGCTGTTGCTTCTGGTGTAACTGCAATTCTAGGTTACACTGATGTTGACTCATCTGATGAAGGTGTAAACGACACTACTGATGGATCTGCATGGTACATCGGTGCAAACATGGCATTTTAATTAAAGATTTAATATCTTTTAAAACGGCACTTATTTAAGTGCCGTTTTTTTTATGTTTTACATTTACTCCTCAATACAATAATTAATAATTTATGTTTATGCATAGGATTGTTCTAATATTTTCTTTGTTAATTATATATTCGTGCAATAGTAATAAAAGTGAAGAAGAAATGGACGAGTTATGGTCAAAGGCTCAAACTAGACAAACCATACTGGACAGATCTGGAACAAAATTTAACTCTGCAATTGATATGGATCTAGCGATGAGAGATGCAGAAACAAGGCTTCAAAGTGGCGGAGGTTTATTAGGTAAAGGAGGCTTGTCAATTGAGGGCATACTTGGCCGCAAAAATACAAAGGAAGATACATCTAATACAGTTAGTATGTCAGTAAACGCTTATCTATGGAGAGCGGCACTAGACACGATTGACTTCATGCCATTAAACTCTGCTGATCAAATTGGTGGCACTATAATAACTGATTGGTATTCAACATCAAATAATCAAAATGAACGATGTAAACTTAATATATTTATAACTGGTAAAAAACTAAATACAGAAAATCTTAAAGTCACTTCTTTTTGTCAAGAATTGAAAAATCAAATATGGGTTAATAAAAAAATTGATGTAGAAAATAATTTAAAAATTGAAAATGCGATTTTAAATAAAGCAAAAAAACTAAGACTTCAATCTAGCTAAAATAGTGTCATCAAGATACAATCATAAAATAATTGAAAAAAAATGGCAAAAAGCATGGTCTGAAAAAAATGTTTTTCAAACAACAAAAGATAAGAGTAAAAAAAAATATTATGTTTTAGAAATGTTTCCTTATCCATCTGGAAAAATCCACATGGGACATGTTCGAAACTATACACTAGGTGACGTAGTAGCAAGATACAAGATGATGAAAGGGTTTAATGTTCTTCATCCTATGGGATGGGATGCGTTTGGCCTGCCTGCTGAAAACGCAGCTTTAACTGAAAAAAAACACCCTGAAAGCTGGACCTATGAAAATATAAAGACAATGAAAAGTCAATTGTTACAAATGGGATTGTCTTTAGACTGGGATCGGGAAATTGCTACATGTCACCCTGAGTATTACAAACACGAACAAAAGTTTTTTATTGATATGTTTAAGGCTGGTCTCGCCTATAAAAAAGAGGCTGAAGTAAACTGGGATCCAGTTGACAAAACTGTTCTAGCCAATGAACAAGTAATAGATGGAAGGGGTTGGAGATCTGGAGCGCTTGTAGAAAAAAAGAAACTGTCACAATGGTTTTTAAAAATAAGCAAATACTCAGATGAGCTTTTAAATGATCTTGATGGGTTAAATAATTGGCCTAATAAGGTCAAAATTATGCAATCAAATTGGATTGGTAAATCTACAGGAGCAGAAATAGACTTTAAAATCTTTAATGAAAGTAAAAAAATTACTATCTTTACTACAAGGCCTGATACTATTTTTGGAGCAACTTTTATAGCCATATCTATAGAACATGAATTAGCAATAAAAATTTCAAAAAAAAACAATGATTTAAAAAAATTTATAAGGGATTGTAAAAAATTAAATTTTGAAAAAGAAAAACGAGGTTTTAATACTGGTTTATCAGTTGAGCATCCGTTTATAGATGGAAAAAGATTACCAATCTTTATAGCGAATTTTGTTTTAAAAGAATATGGGTTAGGTGCAATTTTTGGTTGCCCAGCTCATGATCAACGAGATTTAGATTTTGCGATAGAGTATAATCTTGAGGTAATTCCTGTTGTAAAACCAAGTAATTTTGATGAGGTTTCTTTTAAAATTAATGACGTGGCCTTTACTGATAATGGAGTAATCATAAATTCTAGTTTTTTGAATGGTTTAGGTGTGGGGGAAGCAAAAGATAAAATTATAGATGAAATTGAAAAGAAAAAAATTGGAAGAAAAAAAGTAAACTTTAAGCTAAGAGATTGGGGTATTTCTAGACAGAGATTTTGGGGTTGCCCAATACCTATTATTTATAGGGAGGATGGGGAAATATTACCAATCGAAGAAGAAGAGCTTCCTGTCAAACTTCCTGATATTGAGAAATTTAATGAGTCATCAACCGCCTTAAATAATATTTCTGGTTGGAAAGAAACAACTTGCCCTAAAACAGGTATGAAAGCACTAAGAGAAACTGATACATTTGATACTTTTTTTGAGTCTTCTTGGTATTACTTTCGTTATTGTAATGCAAGATTAGACAAACCTTTTGATAAAGAAGATATAGATTATTGGTTGCCTGTGGACCAATATATTGGCGGCATTGAGCATGCTATACTGCACCTATTATATTCAAGGTTTTTTACAAAAGTTTTGAGAGACCTTGGGTATTTTAGTTTAAATGAACCTTTTAAAGGATTGTTTACTCAGGGCATGGTTACACATAAGACCTATAAAAACTCAAATCAAGAATGGGTGGAGCCAAAAGACGTTGAGGAGGTTGACGATACCTTAGTAGATAGTAATAAGTTCAAAGTTGAGGTTGGTAAGATTGAAAAAATGAGTAAGTCTAAAAAAAATGTTGTGGACCCAAACGATATAATTAATTCTTATGGTGCGGATACAGCTAGGTGGTTTATGTTATCTGATAGCCCCCCTGAAAGAGATTTGCAATGGACAAACACTGGGATAGCAGCATCATTTAAGTTTATTAATAAATTATATGAATTTGTAGAAAAATTTAGAAATTATGACGCGGAAAAACATAATGACTCTGATGTTATGGAAGATCTTAAAAGTAGAGTTAATCAAGTTTCAGAAAATATAGAAGCATTTCAATTCAATAAGTCAGTTGCTAAAATTTATGAATTTGTAAATATTTTAAATGATGCAGTTTCAAAAAAAATAATGTCTAGAAACAATTTTGAGTGGTCATTAAAAAAGCTATCAATAATTTTACAACCTTTTGTGCCACACATTAGTGAAGAAATTTGGTCAAGCCTAGGAAATGAAACATTGTGTATTACTGAAGTTTGGCCTGAAGAAGAAACGCAAAGAAAAATAAAATTAAATATTGCTATTCAGATTAACGGTAAAACTAGACAAATTATTAAAATTGATGAAGATTTAACAAAAGAAAGTATACTAGAATTAGTAAAAAACAATGAAAAAATTAAGAAAAATTTGAGTGGAAAAAAAATTATTAGAGAAATATATGTACCTAGTAAAATAGTAAATTTAGTTGTTGGATGAAAAAATTAATTTACTTGTTTCTCATTGTTTTTATTGCATCTTGTGATGAGATTGAATTTGTTTACAAGGAAAATAAAAATCTTATAAACCCACTTTTTGAAAAGACTGAAGTAAATACTTCTGGTCTTGATATAGCATACATTAGTTCTTATATTCCTAGAATTTTTGGTGAAAACAAAGAAAATAGCTTCACCCTTTCAATTAATATTGAAGAAAAGAAAACCAAAAGATCAGTCGAGTCAAACCAAGCCACATCTAACCTTAGGTATGAGCTTAGATTTTATTATAGCGTAACATCAAACATTAAAAATTGTGTGACATATGAAAAAGAAATTTTATCCTACTTTTCAATTATTCCTAAATCAGAGGGATATAATTATGGAGCGGACAGCTCTTTAGAAAAAAAATATGAGCTAGCAATAAATGATAATTTAAATCAGTTTGTATCTTTTTTATCGGACATAAATATCAATATTTGTAAATGAGACTCGACCCTCTTAACATAGTTTTAGGTCAAGATATTAAGGGCCTAAAAAGATTTTATTTTGTAAGCGGTAATGAGAAAACACTTATAGAGAAAATTACAACAAAAATTATTGAAAAATATAAAGTTAATGAAAATGCTGCAGTTACTAATATTGATTCAATTAAAGATTATGTTGATGAAGGGGGGTTATTCGAAAATAAGAGAATTATATTAGTAAAGAATTGTAAAGAAATTAACGAGCAAATTTTAAAACAACTAAGCAATTCAAATGATTTATTTATTTTTGCTCAAGAAAATTCACAAAAAATAAAAAAGATAAAAGATATTTTTTTAAAAGATAAAGATTCTTATTTAATAGATTGTTATGAGTTAGACCAAAACTCAAAAGTAAGAGTTGTAAATGAGTTTATTAAATTATCAGGTAAAAAATTAGATGAAAATCTATACTGGTTTTTAATTGAAAAACTAAACAACAAGTACGCATTTCTAGAAAACACCTTAAATGTTATATTGAGCTTAGATGAAAAAGACATTAATCTCTACAATGTTAAAAAGTTGTTAACTGCTAATATCTCTGGAAAAGAAAAGGTTTTTTTTAGCTTATTTAAAAAAAATAGGGAAATAATTGAAATATACAGAGAAAAAGTAACTTCAACATCTGATGTAAATGAATTTTATTATTATTTAAAATCCTTTTGTCAGTTAATTATAGATAGTAAAAATGAACAAGAATACAACAAAAGAATACCTGTGTATTTGTTCAGAGAAAAAAGTTTTTTAATTGATATTTATAGGAAATATAATTCAAAAAAGAAAAAAGCTCTCTTAACACTGCTGTCTACTACTGAAAAAATGTTAAGAAAAGAAAGTGATTTATCTTTAATCTCAGGTCTTCGTTTTGTTTTAAATATAAAGAAAATTACTATTTCTTAAGTCTTTTCATTAAGTCATCTAGTTGATTTAAATCTGAATAATATAATGTAAGAGATCCAGATGATCCGTTCTCATTAAATTGTATTGAAGTTTTAAGGCCTATTTTATCTGAAAGCTCCTTTTCAAGATCAATAATATTTGGGTCTTTTAAAATTTTTTTCGATTTGTTTTTTTTAAATTCTGAGGTTATTTTCTCAACTTGTCTAACGCTAAGTTTTTTTGCAACTATTTCATTTGCTTTATTTACAGCATCCGGAACACCGATGAGAGCTCGGGCATGGCCCATTGATAAGCTTCCATTTATTACCATCTGTTGTATTCTTTCATCAAGCTCCAAAAGGCGTAAAATATTTGATACATGACTTGAACTTTTACCTATAAGTTTAGCTAAGGTCTCATTATTAATTTTTTTTATATCTATTAAACCTTTATATGCGCTAGCTTCTTCAATCACATTCAGATCTTCTCTTTGAATATTTTCAATTAAAGCAGCCTCTAAAACATTTATATCATCAAGATATTTAACTACGCAGTCGATTTCGTGTACCCCTATCAATTGACTTGCTCTCCACCTTCTTTCGCCGGCTATAATTTGATACTGATTGTCATTTGTTGGTTTTACAATTATGGGCTGAATTAAGCCTTGGCTTTTGATTGAAGACGAAAGCTCTTTAAGATCCTCGTCTTTAAATTTTTTACGAGGTTGAGATGGGTTAGGAATTATTTGAGATATATTGATTTTTTGGATCCCTGTGTTGCTTTCACTGTTATGGTTTTTTGTTGATAAAAGAGCTCCTAGGCCCATACCTAGCTTGTTTTCTTTATTCATAATTTTTATTTTGATTTAAAATGACTTCTTTTGCAAGCTCAATATAAGCTAAAGAGCCTGCAGCTTGTGTATCGTATACTAATGCTGGTTTACCATGACTTGGGGCTTCAGATATTTTAACATTTCTAGGAATTGTTGTTTTATACACTTGATTTCCAAAATGTTGCCTTACGTCTTTCTCTACAAGTGAGCTTAATGAATTTCTTTTGTCTAACATTGTAAGTAATATTCCCTCAATTTTTAAGTCATTATTATAATTTTTTTGAATTAGTTTAATTGTGTTCATTAAAGCTGAAAGGCCCTCAAGGGCAAAAAACTCTGACTGAAGAGGAATAAGTGTAGTATCAGATGCAACTAATGAATTGATTGTTAGAAGCCCAAGTGCGGGTGGGCAATCAACAAAGATGAAATCAAAATCATTAATTTCAGAAAATATAGACTTAAATATAAACTCTCTTTTTTCAAAATTTGTCAGTTCCACCTCAGCAGCCGCTAGATCAGTGTTTGCCCCAATTATTTTAAGGCCTGGAATTAGTGTTTCTTTAATTCCTTCATTCAAAAGTTTCTTTTCATGAATCATTTCATAAATTGTTGGTTTTCTTGAATCATAGGTCAGGCCTAGTCCTGTACTTGCATTTCCTTGCGGGTCAGCATCAACAATTAAAACATTTTTTTTCACTGCAGCTAATGAGGTAGCTAGGTTTATTGTGGTTGTGGTTTTGCCAACACCACCTTTTTGGTTAGATATAGAAATAATTTTTTTCACAGTTTTTTATATTTGTTTATTTTTAATACATACCCACCTCCCATACTTTGACTTGGATAAAGATCGTATTCAAAGCTAAAGGATTTTTTTGCATCATGTATTTCTTTCTTAACACTTCTTCCTTTTAGAAAAAGCAGTGATGTATTTTTTTTAGTAAAAAAGCGTGAATAATCTAGTAATTTAGCTAATGGGGCAAAAGCACGACAAATAATAAAGTCAAATTTTTGATTTTTTATTTTTTCAACCCTTGTACAAATAGTTTTTATTTCTAAATTCTGCTCGTGTGCAAATTCTTTGATAAAGTTTATTTTTTTCATCTTTGAGTCAATCAATAATATATTTGAATGCCCAAAAATATGTAAAATCACTCCTGGTAGCCCAGCACCGGTACCAAGGTCTATTATTGATGCATTTTTTTTCAAAATAAATTCAGACAACTGTAATGAATCATTAATATGTCTATCCCATGCAACATCAAGTGTTGAAGGTCCTACTAAATTGTGTATTTGGTTGCTTTTTGTTAACTTTAGTATGTAGCTATTGATTAAATCAATTTGCTTTCTGTTAAGTTTGTATTTTTTTATTACAGCGCTTTTGTCCAAATTATGCTGCTTTTTTATTTTTATTTTTTTTAATATATCTAAGCAGTGCTATGGTAGCTGCTGGTGTTACACCTGATATTCTTGAGGCTGCTCCAAGAGTTGGTGGTTTAATTTTCGATAATTTTTCCACTATCTCATTAGATAAGCTGCCAACTAGTTTGTAATTAGTTGATTTTGGAATTGTTAAACTTTCTTCTTTTTCAAAATCTTGAATATCCATTCTTTGCCTATCAAGATATCCTGAGTACTTAGCTTCAATTTCTATTTGTTCTATTACATCGTCTTCTAAATCACTCAATTCAGGAAGTATTTTTTTGAGCTTGGTAGTTGTAATATTAGAAAACGACAATAGGTCTATGATATTTCTTTTCTTTCCATCTTTGTTTATTTTTATCCCTTTTTTTAGAAGTGCATCTGGTGAGAATTTGTGATTTTTTACAAACTTAAAACCTTCTTTTATTCTTTTGGATTTTTTTTCAAACTCTACCTGCCTATCTATATCAACACAACCAATATCAATTCCAAGGGGTGTAAGTCTTAAATCTGCATTATCAGCCCGAAGTAAAAGTCTATATTCGGACCTTGAGGTGAACATTCTATATGGCTCTTTAGTTCCTTTTGTAACCAAATCGTCTATCAAAACACCTATATAACCGGAGGACCTAGGTATTATAAATTCTTTATTAGATTTTGTTTTAAGTGATGCATTTATCCCGGCCATTATACCTTGTGCAGCTGCTTCTTCGTATCCGGTTGTTCCATTTATCTGCCCTGCAAAAAATAAATTTTTAATTTTTTTTGTTTCAAGTGTGTGTGTTAGTTCTTGTGGGTCAACAAAATCGTATTCAATTGCATAAGCAGGTTGTGTAATTGTAACATTCTCTAAACCTTTAATCGTTTTAACAAATTGCTCTTGAATTTCAGTTGGAAGTGAAGAGGATATTCCGTTTGGATATATTAAATCACTATCTAACCCTTCTGGCTCAAGAAATATCTGATGTGATGACTTATTTTTGAATTTATGAATTTTATCTTCAATAGATGGGCAATACCTAGCTCCCATTGATTGTATCTCACCTGAGTACATAGGTGATAGGTTAAGATTTTGAGCAATTATTTCATGAGTGTTTTTATTAGTATGGGTAATAAAACAAGATATTTGAGGAATGTGGATATCTCTGTTGATAAAAGAAAATGGAATGGGTTTTTTATCTGGGTGTTGTTCATCTAAGTTATTGAAATTTATAGTTTTTTTAAGGAATCTTGGGGGTGTTCCCGTCTTCAATCTGCCTATTGAAAACTTTAGTTCTTTAAGCCTTTTTGCAAGCTTTATTGAGGGTTTATCACCAACTCTTCCTGCTTCTTGCTTCTCAGAACCTATTCTTATTAATCCTTGTAAGAAAGTACCGGTAGTTAAAACTACAGATTTGGAAAATATTTTTTTATTATCACCTAAAACAACTCCTAATACCTGATTTTTTGAAACAATTAAATCTTCTACTGACCCTTCGATAATTTGAAGGTTTTTTTGCCCAGATACGAGATCATTTATAGCATTTTTATATAAAATTCGGTCTGTTTGAGCCCTTGGACCCCTTACAGCAGCACCTCTACTGGAGTTCAACATTCTAAATTGTATACAGGATCTGTCTGTAGCTTTGGCCATTATTCCATCTAAAGCATCTATTTCCTTTACAAGATGGCCTTTTCCAAGACCTCCAATTGCAGGATTACATGACATTTCCCCTATTTTATCAACTTTATGGGTAATTAAAGCAGTTTTTGATCCGGTTCTTGCAGATGAGCATGCTGCTTCTACTCCTGCATGCCCGCCACCAATTACAATTACATCAAATTTATTGTCCATGTTTTTTTCACGTGAAATTACTTGCCTATACAAAAATCACTAAATATTATATCTAAAATTTTCTCAATATCAAATTTTTGATTAATTCCATCAATATATATAATTGATCTTCTAACATTTTCAGCAGCAATATCTATTTCTTTTAAATCTAAGCTTTTAAGTAGTTCAAGAGATTTCTTTAGGCTTTCCATATGTCTTTCACGTGAAAAGACTGGTCCAGAAATTGGTTTTTTCTTTAATTTTGAAGATATGGTTTTAATAAGAGGCTCAATTCCATAACCAGATACTGATGAAATACTATGTACCCCGCTAATTTTCTTTTTATTTGTATCATATTTTGATTTAACAAATATTTTTGATTTGATTTTATTATAGTTTTTCTTTTCATTATTTTTGAGAAAAACTATGTTTAAATCAGACTTTTCAGCACTTTCTAAGGATCTTTCAATCCCTATTTTTTCTATTAAATTCTTATATTTTCTTATTCCAGCTGTATCAATAAATGTGTATTTATCTCCTCGTATATCTAGCGTGGAGCTTACTAAATCTGTTGTGGTTCCTGGTATATTAGTAACTATAGAAACTTCCTTGTTATTAATATAATTAATAAAGGAAGATTTTCCTGTATTTGGCTTTCCAATAATAGTTATTTTAAAACCGTTATATATTTGTTTAGATAAAGTTGATCTTTCGATAATGTTTTCAATTTTTTTATATATGTTCTTATTTTGTTCTATTATATTTTTATATATTTCTTTAGGAAGGTCTTCATCAGCAAAATCAATTATGGCCTCTATATCTGCTAGAAGTTTTTTTTGTTTATTTGATATTTCATTAACTAATTTATCTAAATTTCCACTTAAATTACCAATGGCTATCTTTCTTTGATTTTCAGTTTCTGCATTAACTAAATCATTAATTGTTTCAGCCTCTAAAACACTAAGCTTATCATTCATTAGTGCTCTTTTGGTAAACTCTCCAGGCTCAGCAAGTCTGATCTGTTTTTTTAATAGTGTTTTAGTTATTTTGTTAATTATAGAAATACTTCCATGACAAGATATTTCCACCATATCCTCCCCTGTATAGCTTTTTGGTGATTTAAAAAAAGTTGTTAACGTTTGATCTACAACACTCTTACCGTCTATTAAATTATTTAAAGTAGCAAAGTTTGTTTTAAATTTTTTTTTAGAAGATATTGATTTAATTATTGTATGAGAATTTTTTCCCGAAACCCTAAAAACAGCTATACCTGATTTACCTCTTTGCGTAGCAAGAGCAAAAATTGTCTCTTTGGAAGCTTTCATTTTTTGGGAATTAAACCCAAGATGATATTAAGTAAATAAGTAAATAAGAAAGATTATAAAAAATTTATATTTATTTAGTTCCCATGCTTTGGAAGAATTCGCTGTTAGTTTTTGTGTTTTTCATTTTATCTAACAAGAACTCCATGGCTTCTGTACTTCCCATTGGGGCTAATATTTTTCTTAAAATAAAGATTTTTCCAAGCTCGTCTTTATCAAGTAATAATTCTTCTTTTCTTGTACCTGACTTACCAATATCAAAAGCTGGGTAAGTTCTTTTTTGACTAAGCTTTCTATCTAAAACCATTTCACTATTACCAGTACCTTTAAATTCTTCAAATATAACTTCATCCATTCTGCTTCCTGTATCTATTAAAGCAGTAGCAATAATTGTAAGTGATCCGCCTTTTTCAACGTTTCTTGCAGCTCCGAAAAATCTTTTTGGTCTTTGTAAGGCATTAGCATCAACACCTCCTGTTAATACCTTTCCACTAGATGGAACAACAGTATTATAAGCTCTTCCAAGTCTGGTAATTGAATCAAGAAGGATTACAACATCATGTTTATATTCAACGAGTCTTTTAGCTTTTTCAATTACCATTTCAGCAACTTGAACGTGGCGTGAAGCAGGTTCATCAAAAGTTGAACTAATTACCTCACCCTTAACTGATCTTTGCATGTCTGTAACTTCTTCTGGTCTTTCATCGATTAGTAGAACAATCAGTTTAGCGTCAGGACTATTAGCAGTTATAGCATTAGCAATTTTTTGCATAATAATTGTTTTACCAGTGAAAGGTTGTGCAACAATTAGTTGTCTTTGTCCTTTTCCAAGAGGAGCAATAATATCAATAATTCTTTCTGTATTATCTGGCATAGGTTTTTCTTGTTCAAGTTTGAACCTTGCTTCAGGATACAATGGTGTTAAATCTTCAAAGTTAACCCTGTTCTTAACTAAATCAGTTTCTTGGCCGTTTATTTTGTTAATTTTAGTTATAGCAAAATATCTTTCTCCTTGCTTTGGAGATCTAATTTCACCTTCAACACTATCACCTGTTCTTAAGCTAAATTTTTTAATTTGAGATGGAGAAATATAGATATCATCTGGTCCTGGAAGATAATTTGACTCCGAAGACCTTAAAAAACCGAAACCATCTTGCATAATTTCAATAACTCCTAAACCAGTAATAATTTCACCCTCTTCAGCAATTGTCTTTAGAATTGCAAACATCAAATCTTGTTTTCTAAGAGACGAGGGGTTTTCTATACCAAGCTTATCAGCTTGTTTTAAAAGCTCTTGAGGTTCTTTTCCTTTTAATTCCTGTAGATTCATATGTTGTTGGGGTAGTTTAGAAATGAAGTTTTTTAATAATCAAAATTGAAGTTAATGTCAAAATAATAAATATATAATTTATATATTTAATTGTAGTATTAGTTGTAAGGTTAAAAAGCTTAATTACTGATTTATTATCGCATTATTCTTTATTTACCAACATATGAACAAGAACCCTAATAAATATGTTAATTTAAAGAATATTGGAATAAAATTATTATTTTTAAATAATTTGCAATGCAATAAGTTTTTAATAACTTGTTATTAATTTTGTATAATAAATATATTAACAACCACTTTATAAAGTTTAGATAAGTTATTAAGTTGTTGACAACACATTTTTAAAAAAAAAGAACTATTTCTTAAATTCAAATTATATTTAATAGTGTTTATAACTATAATTTTTATTAACACACTTATGCACCAAAAATTTATATTAGCTAGTTCAAGCAAATCTAGATACAAAATATTAAAAAATGCAGGATTAAACTTCACACAAAAAAAACCAAATTGCAACGAAGAGGATATTAAAAAAACTATTAATAGAAATACAAAGCCTGAGATTTTTGCAAAAAAACTCTCTTATGAAAAAGCAAGAAGCGTAAGTATAAAAAAACTGTATGCCAATAAGATTGTTTTGGGCTGTGATACAGTCATTTATCACAATGGGAAAATTTTAGACAAAGTAAACTCTATTGAGAAAGCTCAAAAAAAAATCAAGTCTTTATCAGGGAAGACACACTTAATAGTATCAGGCTTAACTATTTGTTTGAATGGTTCTAAAGTTTGGGAAAATTACGAAAAAACCCATGTTAAAATAAGAAAGCTTAATAACAGTGAAATAAAAACATACTTAAAAAAAACCGGTAAACAAATACTAAGCTCTGTTGGGTGCTATCAAATAGAGAGCTTGGGGCCCAATATTATTGAGAGCATAAAAGGAGATTATTTTAATGTTATGGGATTGCCTTTATTTAATTTGCTAGATTATTTATATTCAAAAAAATGAAAAAACTTTACGTGGTTGGGAACAAGGTGTCTAAAAGTCTTTCGCCAACAATATTTAACCATTGGTTTAAAAAATATAATATTAAAGCAAGTTATGGATATTTAGAGCTTACAGAAAAAAACTTTCATAAAAAAATAAAAGAGGTTTTGGAAAAAAAAGATACGCTTGGTCTAAATGTTACCATTCCATTTAAAAACAAAATCATGAAACATCTTGGCAAAATAGACGCCCATGCAAAAAAAATTGGTGCTGTAAACTGTGTAACAAATAAAAAAACCATTAATGGAACCAATACTGATTGGACAGGATATTACAAAACCCTACCAAATATAAAACAAACTAAAAACAGGAAAGTTATTATTCTGGGTTATGGAGGTGCATCACACGCTATTCACTATGTATTAAAGAAGAGAGGGTTTAAGGATATTTTAATTTTCAACAGATCTAAGAAAAAAATTAAGTATTCAAAAAACACTGAATATACAAAAAAATATAGTGATCTTGAAACACACCTTGAAGGAGTTTTTTTAATAATTAATACTACACCAACAAACCCTATGTTGAAAAAACACTTAAAACTTATTACCAAATCCACAATTGTAAGCGATATTGTTTACAGCCCAAAAAACACTTCATTTCTCAAACAGTTTCCGAAGAACAAAAAGATTTATGGAATATCAATGTTGATAGAACAGGCCAAACCGTGTTTTAAAATTTGGTTTGGTAAAAACCCATCTGTAGATGCAAAAATGCTTAACGCTATTTATAAAAAAATTTAATGACAAAAACCGTAGCAATAACAGGCGGCATAGGATCGGGTAAATCCACCTTTTGTAGTAAATTAAAAGAAAAAGGTTTTAAAATTCACAGCTCAGATGAGCAGGTGGCCAAAATATATAAAAACCCTGAAAAAAAATTTGTTACTTATCTACGCACCATAGGTTTGTCTAAGTCCATTTCAAAAAAAAACATAGATAAAAAAATTATATCAAAGATTATTTTTGAAAATAAACATATAAGAAAAAAGCTCGAGTTATACATATTTAAAATAGTTAGAAAAAAGAGGTCTGATTTTATAAAACAAGAAAAACAAAAAAAAACAAAATTAATTTTTATTGATATACCATTATTGTTTGAAAACAATTTAGAGAAACAGTTCAACAAAGTAATATCGATAATAGCCTCCAAACGAGTAAGATTAAAAAGATTAAAAAAAACAAGAAAAATGACCGAAAACCAATTTAAGAATATAACCCGCTCTCAAACATCAGACGTTATAAGAAAAAAGAAATCTGATTATGTTATTTATAACAACTCGACATTAAAAGATTATAAAATTAAGATTAATAAGCTAATAAGTAAACTTTAGTTAAAACAATGAGAGAAATAGTAATTGATACAGAAACCACAGGCCTTGATTATAAGACTGGTGACAGAATAATAGAGGTTGGTTGTGTGGAACTCAAAAACTATTTACCTACAGGAAACACACTCCAATTTTATTGCAAACCAGACAGAAGTATAAGCGAAGGGGCAAAAAATATTGTGGGTCTTTCAGATGATTTTCTTAATCAACAAAAACCATTTGAAGAAAACCATAAGGAGCTCTTAAATTTTTTGAAAAACGACACATTGATAATTCACAATGCATCATTTGATTTAGGTTTTATAAATAATGAGTTGTTAATCTTAGGATTGCCTCATTTAGACAACCCTGTAGTTGACACCGTTTCTCTTGCAAGAGAAGTTCTAAATACAAGAATAGCTAACCTCGACTATTTGTGCAGAAGGTTTAATATTGATTTATCAGACAGATCATTCCATGGAGCCCTGCTTGACTCTCAGCTTTTAGCTGCAGTTTATTTAGAGCTTAGAGGGGGTAAGCAGTTTTCTATGGAATTAAACTCAAACAGTGATGAAAAAAATACACAAATTAACAACAAAAACGAAACAAAAACCAAAATCATAGAGGTTAATGAAGAAGATTATTTAGCTCACACAGAAATGTTAAAAAAACTAAAAAACCCTCTTTGGAAAAAATATAACTATTAATATTTGAAAAAGTTATTATATTAAAATCAGATGATTTACGGTGACTTACAATTTTTTGATATTTTGATTTTTGCAGCTATTGCTGGATTTATTATTTATAGATTAAGAAGTGTTCTTGGAAAAAGAACAGGATTTCAAAAAAATATATCACAGCCAAAACCTCAAGAAACCAAAAAACAAGAAGATGTTCAGGAAATACCTTCTTTAATGGATAATGAGACAAAGCTTGAGGCTGTATATAAAAAAGTAAATAATTTTAATCACCGAGAGTTTCTTGATGGTGCCAAGAAAGCTTTTGAGATCATAATTTCATCTTTCAACAATGGAGATAAAAAAACACTGAAAAATCTTGTGTCTAAAGATGTTTATTCTGCTTTTGAAAAAGCGATTGATGAAAAAACAAACAATCCAGAATCACAATTTTATTCACTTATTGTAGAGGGCATCGCAGATGCGAAAGTAGAAAATGACACAATATCAATATCAGTCAATTTTATTAGTGAACAGATGTTAAATAATGATGAGGGTTCTATTGTTAAAAATAAAGACACTTGGACTTTTGAAAAACCAGTAAATTCTTCTAGTCCTATATGGATATTAACTCAAACTTAATATTTGTCCTTTAAAGAACTCAAAGACCGAATTAAAAAAAATGAGGGTTATTCTGACAAGCCTTATCAAGATCAATTAGGGTTTTATACTATTGGGTATGGTCATCTTATTACAGAAAAAGAAAATAAATATTACATTAAAAAGTTTAAAAAAAAATATTTTGAAGAATTGTTTGAGATAGACTTTAAAAAAGCACACGAACAATACAAAAAAAAATTTTTTAAAAAAAATCACACAACTTCAGAGAAGGAATTATTAATAGAAATGATTTTCCAACTTGGGGCAAAGGGCGTCTCTAAATTTAAGAAAATGCTTTATTTTCTAAACAAAAAACAAAAATTCATGGCATCACTAGAGATGTTAGATAGTTTGTGGTATTTGCAAACACCTGAAAGAGTAAAGAATTTAATTAAAAACTATACAAAAAAATAATGGAAGAAGATTTTTTTCTAAAAAACATGAAGGGCGTAAAACCTTTTAAAAAAGATACTCCTATGGCTAAAACGAAAACAACTAATAAAAAAAATGTAAAATTAGATAAAAAAATTAATACTAAAAATACCAGCAAAAGAACAAGAACTGAACACAAAGTTAGTAGCTCAGATTTTAAATTATCATTTGGTGAAGTTAATAAGGAGCTTAAGCGAGGAAAAATTAATATAGATAGAAGAATTGATCTTCACGGATACGGTTTAGTCGAAGCGCATGAAAAATTTATAAGTGAGGTGAAAAAAAATTACAACAAGAATAAAAGATGTTTGCTTATAATTACTGGAAAGGGTGTTCATAAAAAAATTCAAAATATGGATGACACAAATCCTAAACTTTTCTATGGAAAGATTAAAAACTCAATAATAAACTGGATAAACGAAAACGATCTTAAGAAGTATATCCTAACATATCAAGATGCAGGTTTTGAACACGGGGGTGATGGAGCTCTTTTTGTCTATTTAAGAAAAAAAAAGTTTTAAATTCTTTCTAACTTAAATACCCTTTTTTTGAAATGAATAAGAATTTCATATGGAAGTAAATCATCTTTAACTAAGAATTGAATTTTTTTTAGATCATTTCTTTTATGGTCAGCCCAAATATTTACATAGTCTTCAATTTCTAAAATTATATTTCCATCCTCACTTTCTTTTTGTTTAAATGTGTAAATTCTTCTCCCATCAATTGTTTTTGCCTCATTTTCTCCATTTAAAATATTAATAAAAGAGGTAATTGGGTCAAAATATAAATACAAGTCTTCTAGGTCTACTCTAGCTATTTCTTCTTCTATGGGCTCTTGTTTTAATTCAATTAAATAATCATCAAAAGACATTTTAACTATTTTTGTTTTCTTCTTAGTTTTCCAAAACTGTTTATAATTCTGGGTCTTAAATATGTTTTTTTCAATAACCCCAGTTGAAAGATAGCTTCCTTCAAATTTATATATAGGTGAAAAAATGCCAGAATTTTTCAAATTAATTTCTGTTTGATAAATATTATCAGTAATATGTAATGACCAACTAAAATTACCAATTTTTATTCCTGTTGTGCTGACTTTATATTCTGCACTAAAATTATTTGCAAAGGATGTGTTAATTACAAATATAATAAAAAATATTAGAAATTTATTCAAACACAACCTCGTAAACATCAAGTTTTCTTTTTGTAAATTTCTGATCAGGCGAATTTATGTTTAACACCTTATATTCATTCTCTAAATAATTTATATCTGAGGGGCTCCCAATTAAAGTAAAGTTTTCATTTATATTTTTATTAAGAGGAGACACTATTTTAAAGTGGTTTGTTATTTCACTACCTTCTTTATGGGGCATATAGAAATTAATATCCTTATCTCTTAATTCAAAATTAAGGCTTGAAAATAAAAGCCGATCAGAAACCACTATATTTTTTACGACACCACCTGAAGAACCACTGTAAATTTTTAGAGCATAATCATTTATACCACTTACTCGATCAAAAATTTTAGAAGGATAACTTGTTCCAATCATAACAAAAAGAACAAAACAGACAGTAAAATTAAATATGTAATTAGCCATCTTTAAAAAAGAATTATTAATTCTAATATATAAAAGAGCAAACAAGGAAATTAAAGCTGGAGCAGCCCAATTTGCATTAGCTCTGACAAGAATGGCCTCTATCAATACAATTAGAATTATAGGCATTGAAAATATTAAAAAAATTTTTTGAATATAGTTCCATTTGTTAAATCCAAATAACCCACCTAAAAACATAAATGGGCCTAACATTAAAATTTGAATTAATAAAAATTCTAAACCCCTAATGAGATCTATTTCAATATTTGCAAAATTTGCATTATCTGAAGTATGCTGAAGTGTTATCCAGTCATTATTAAAATTCCAAATAATATTTGGTAAAATAATTACAAATATACATAAAAAAGTAAGACTAAAACTTAATAAATTATCCAAAAAAATTTTTCTAAATTTTTTATCAAATAAAATTAGAACAAATAAACAAATTACAAAATATATAGCTGCATATTTTGATAAAAAAGCTAACCCCAGAAAAACACCTAATAATATAAAATTTTTTAAAGCTTGTTCACTTTTAATCTTAATTAATTCATTAAGTGAAAGTGTCCAAAATAATAATAAAAAAAGATCAGTACTAATTATAAAAGATGAAAAAGAAACAGCGGGTATAAATAAAAAAATTAAACAACCTGCAAATGAATCTTTTTTATTTAATCCAGCATTATTTAAAAGATGATAAATACTCCAGGCAATCAATAAATAAACAAACGATGGCAGAAGTTTTAATGAAACAAAACTACTACCTAATATTTCCGTATAAACTCTTATTATCCAGGATAAAAAAGGGGGTTTAGAAAAATAACCATAGTCAACATCTTTTGACCATAACCAATATTGTGCTTCATCACCAAACAAATTAAAAGTAGTAAAATTTAAGGCACCTATTTTTAATAAAAGCAAAACAATAAATGATGGTAATAGAATTTTATTTAGCATAATATTTTTTATATAATTCAAATAAAACTATATTTAAAATTACAATTAAAAAACCAGCAAAAAAAATGTCACTTAAGAAATGACCACCAGCCATTATTCTAATTAAACCAAATGCAAAACCAGCAACAAAGCTTGCATAGAGAAAAATTATTTTTTTTGTAATTAAATATAGAATTATAATTGAAAACCCAACAGAAGCATCGCCTGAAACAAAAGAGCAATTTGTTTCGCAAGCGTTGCTTATTTCAAACCACGGCGAAAAAGTTTCTTTTCCACCTAATTGTAAAATATCATTTGGTCTAGCCCTCCCCCATAAATTTTTAAGTATCAGGTTTACAAAAATTAACACCCCAATAATTTGAGAACCCCACAACAAAACTATTTCCCTGATAGAAAATTTATAATTAAAAAAAATTTTATCAATTTTAATGAAACGCCCAACTATTGGTAAAATTAAAATATAAATAAGTATTAATGGTAATAAAATATCTCTAAAAAATATTGAGGTTAAATCAAAACTTTGTAAAGCAAACTGTTGTGATCCATAATAAAACAAACCTGAAATATACAAATCTATGGATGGACCTGAAGTAATAAACACACAACTAATTACCAAAAATAATACATAATTATAAATCTCTGAGTTGTCTTCAGGCAACAAATTTGAAAAT
The DNA here is from genome assembly GCA_902612805.1 of uncultured Alphaproteobacteria bacterium. Taxonomy (GTDB): domain Bacteria; phylum Pseudomonadota; class Alphaproteobacteria; order HIMB59; genus CACPNW01. The sequence continues at coordinate 73,897 of CACMEY010000003.1, forward strand.
TTATATTGGGCATATTTCTTTTCTAAGATTGTGTTTATAATTTTGAAAGATATAAGTGCTAATACAGCACCAGCAACAATGTCAGTAAAAAAGTGAGCACCAACTACAACTCTACTCAAAGCAATAACAGACGCTAAAAGATAAAAAAAATATTTTAGTTTTGGAAAAGTGGCTACAAGAATAAAACAAATTATAAATATAGTTGATGAATGGCCTGAAGGAAAGGAATGAAAATTTGAGTCGAAAGTAAAAAAATTAAAACCAAAAGAGTCCTCAAAATTTGTGTGATTGGGTCTTGGTCTACCAACAATATGCTTCAGAACCTGAGTTACAATTCCAACAACCAAAATATAAAAAAAAGACGATATAAAAAAATTACTTATATTTTTTTGTTTTTCAATTTTTATAAATTCTAATCTGTTGTTGAAATAAACAACACCAAATCCAATAACAGAAATAGCAAAATACCAAGACGAGCTCCCGAGCCTTGTTATGTCTACAAAAAATTCTTTTAAATAAACACTATTAAGACTTTTATTAAAATCTTTAAAATAATTATACAGCCCTAGATCTAAATTGAATGATATGAAAACATTTAGAGATATTATTAAAAGAACAAGTAGCTCAATTCTTATATTTTTAAAAAGACTCATTTTATAATTTTTAAAAAATTAAATGAGCTTTACAATATAAACTTCGATAAGTCCTGACTTTTAATAAGTTCTCCTAAGCTATTTTCAACGTATTCCTTATTAATTATTATTTCTGTAGGGCCTATATCTGAGGCAGTATAACTAACCTCTTCAAGTAGTTTTTCCATTACAGTATGTAGCCTTCTAGCGCCTATATTTTCTACGTTCTGATTTATCTCTGTAGAGAGAGATGCGATGGTATCAATTCCATCTTCTTCAAATTTCAAATCGACCTTCTCTGTTCCCAGAAGTCCTTGATACTGCTTAATCAAACTGTTTTGTGTTTCAGTAAGAATAAGTTTAAAATCTTTTTTACTAAGACTATCAAGCTCTACTCTAATTGGTAATCTACCTTGAAGTTCAGGAAGCATATCTGATGGTTTTGACAAATGAAATGCGCCTGATGCAATGAACAAAATATAATCGGTTTTTACAACACCATATTTAGTAGTTACTGCAGTTCCTTCAATAAGTGGTAACAAATCTCTTTGAACACCTTCTCTTGAAACGTCTGCACCACTTCTATCTGCTCTAGAGGTAATTTTATCTATTTCATCTATAAAAACGATACCATTTTGTTCAACATCATCTAATGCTCTTGAGTTTATTTTATCTTTATCTAAAAGTTTATCAGTTTCCTCATTTAACAAATATGCATGAGAATCTTTAACACTCATTTTTTTCATTTTCTTTTGATTGCCAAAACCTTTTCCAAATACATCACCTAAATTAATCATACCCATTTGAGAACCAGGCATGCCAGGTATGTCCATAGTTGGTAAACTTAAATTTGCATTAGCTGAAACTGGAATTTCAACCTCATTATCATTTAGTTCACCTGATCTTAGTTTTTTCCTAAAATTATCTCGAGTAGCTGGCGTTGAGCTTTTAGAAACCAAAACATCTAAAATTCTTTCTTCTGCATTTTTTTCTGCTTTTGCCTTCACTTCTTGACCCATTTGTATTTTTGTTTTTGTTATACTTATTTCAACGAGGTCTCTTATTATTTGCTCAACATCTCTTCCCACATATCCAACTTCTGTAAACTTAGTCGCCTCAACTTTTACAAAAGGTGCATTTGCTAACTTAGCAAGCCTTCTAGATATTTCTGTTTTGCCACAACCTGTTGGACCAACCATTAAAATATTTTTTGGTACAATTTCCTCTTTTAAGGAATCATCAAGCTGTTTTCTTCTCCATCTATTTCTTAAGGCAACTGCAACAGCCTTTTTTGCTTTATTCTGACCTATAATAAATTTATCTAATTCAGAAACAATTTCTCTTGGGCTAAAACTAGACTCCATTCTACAGCTCAATAGTTTCTGAAATAATATTGTGGTTTGTATAAATACAAATATCTGCAGCTATATTAAGTGACTCTAAAGCAATTTCTTTTGCATTCATTTTTGTGTTTTTCATCAATGCTTTAGCGGCACTATTTGCATATGGACCTCCAGACCCTATTGCAAGTATTCCGTCGTCAGATTCAATTACATCACCAGTTCCTGATAACAACAAACTTACATCTTTATCAGCTACGATCATCATTGCTTCCAATCTTCTTAAATATCTATCCGTTCTCCAATCTTTAGCTAATTCTACACACGCTCTTTTGAGTTGGTTCTTATATTGATCTAACTTTCCCTCTAATCTTTCAAATAAAGCGAACGCATCTGCAGTAGATCCTGCAAAACCAGATATAACAGTTTCATCAACACCAAGTCTTCTAATTTTTTTAACATTTGATTTCATTACGGTATTACCAAGACTAGCCTGACCATCACCCGCAATTACGACAAGGTTGTCTTTTCTAATTCCTACAATAGTTGTTGATTTAATAATATTTTTTTCCATTAATTCTTAAGATGGCTATTTAATTATTTTTATCAAGTAATTTACCTAGAATAAATCATATTTCACTGATATTAGGCAAAAATGCGAAAAGGTAAAGTAGAGAGAAACACTAAGGAAACTAAGATAAGCTGTGAAGTTAACTTAGATGGTGTTGGCCAATCTAATATTTCAACACAAATTGGTTTTTTTGATCACATGCTTGAATTATTATCTCATCACAGCTTAATAGATATAGATTTAAAATGTGAAGGAGATACCAATGTTGATCTTCACCATTCAGTTGAAGATACAGCTTACGCAATTGCTTTAGCTATAAACAAAGCACTAGATGATAAGAGAGGAATAAACAGATATGGTTTTTCATATGTTCCGATGGATGAATGCTTATCGAGATGTGTTATTGATTTAAGTGGAAGGCCTGAGCTTGTATGGAATGTTAATCTTGGTTTAAAAAAAATTGGCGAAATGGACACAGAGCTATTCCATGAATTTTTTAAAGCCTTTTCAAATGAAGCAAAATGTAATTTACACATTGAAAACCTGTATGGAAAAAACAATCACCATATTATTGAATCGTGCTTTAAGGCTTTTGCCAAAAGTTTAAGATTTGCTGTCGAAATAGATAACAGAAGAAAAGATAACATACCATCATCAAAAGGCACTCTTTAATTTTTAATGAAAAAGATCACTATTGTCGATTACGGCTCAGGTAATGTTTTGTCTGCACAAAAATCTTTTATTAAAATAGCAAAAGATAATAATATTGAGGTTGATGTTTTAATTTCAAAAAAACTTAATGATGTAAAAAACTCAACCCACATTGTATTGCCAGGCCAAGGAGCCTTTTCTACATGCATGAATGGTTTAAAAGAAACTGATGGCCTGATAGATGAGCTTTGTGAATTTGCATTAATAAAAAAGAAACCATTTTTAGGTATTTGTGTTGGTATGCAAATGTTAGCTAATATAAGTGAAGAAAATGGAGTTCATAAAGGCTTAGGTTGGATAGACGGTCAGATTAAATTATTACCTGGAGATAATTTAAAACTTCCTCATATGGGATGGAACTTGGTAATACCAACAAAATCAAAATATACTAACTTAATCTCTAATAAAAATGATTATTACTTCGTTCATTCTTATTATTTTGATTGTGCTCAAAAAGATAATATTTTGGCAGAAACTAAGTATGGAACAAATTTTGCTTCAATTGTTGGAAAAGAAAATATATATGGCGTTCAGTTTCATCCTGAAAAAAGTTCCTCCCAAGGATTAAACTTATTAAAAGAATTTATTAGAGTATGAACATGTCTACACAACTAAAAGAAAAGATTAATATTTCAGTTGATAACATTGAAACACTTACAGACGTAGATTTGGCAGATCTTTGTAATATCACTGAACAAGCAATTAAGGCTGGAGGAGGTTTTGGTTGGTTAAGAGTGCCAACAAGAGATATTTTAACAGATTACTGGACCAAAAGAACCAATGATAAATATATTAAACTTATTGTTGGTAGGCTCAATGGAGTTATAGCTGGAACCCTTCAAATTGCATATGAGGCACCCAATATTGAGTCTAGGAAAAATATTGCACGTATAAGAAGACAATTTGTTGCTCCATGGGCAAGGGGTTATGGTTTGGCTAAAACAATGATTGATCACACTGAACAAATTGCCAAAGAAGATAATATTAAATCATTGCAGTTAGCTGTAAGAGAAACACAAGATGCAGCAATAAAACTATTCACAGGTAAAAATTATATAAAGTGGGGTGAAAACCCATACTATGCTTACATTAACGGAAGTTTTATTAAGGGTTACTATTACTATAAAAATCTGTAGTGCAAATTATACCAGCCATTGATTTAAAAGATAATAAATGTGTCAGACTTTCTAAAGGTAAAGATAGCTCTAGTGTTGTTTACAATGAAGACCCAGAAAAACAAGCTATATACTTTGAACAAATTGGTTGTAAAAAACTTCACTTGGTTGACCTAGATGCTGCTTTTGGAAGATCAAATGTTAATTTTGAAACAATAAAGAAAATTAGAAAATCAATCTCAATACCAATACAATTAGGGGGCGGAGTTCGAAGTTTAGATTTAGCCAAAAAATATTTTGAAGTTGGAATAAATAATTTGATTATTGGGTCAATGTCTATTGAAAAACCAAATGAAGTTATAATTTTATCAAATATGTATGCGGATAAACTATATATTTCATTAGATATTCTTGAAGATAACATAATGATAAAAGGGTGGGATAAAAATTCAGGAAAAAAAATACAAGACATTCTTGATATTTATACTAACTCAAAAATTAAAGGATATGTAATTACAGATATTCAAAATGATGGAATGCTAAAAGGTTTAAATTTAGATTTTGTTAGTAATTTTATAAATAAAATAAACTTAATTAAAAAATTTAATAAAAAAATTATAATTGCAGGTGGTTTAACAGATTACTCTGATCTAACAAATTTAAAAAAGCTGAACACAAAAAATATTGAAGGAATTATTTCAGGCAAATCTTTCTATGAAGGAAAGATTGATCTAGTAGAAGCGCAAAAAATTCTAAACTAAAATGGTAAAAATAAGAATCATCCCATGCTTGGACGTTAAAGGTGGAAGGGTTGTAAAGGGTATTAATTTTTTAAATTTAATTGATGCAGGAGACCCTGTTGAACAAGCAAAACACTATTCTGATAATGGGGCTGATGAAATATGTTTTTTAGATATTAGTGCATCATTAGAAAATAGAGATACTATGATCAATGTAGTTAAAAAAACTGCAAACGAGGTTTTTATCCCCCTTACAGTTGGTGGTGGAATTTCATCAATAGAAAATATACAAGACTTACTTAAAGCTGGCGCTGACAAAGTTTCTATAAATTCTGCAGCAATTAAAAATCCCAATATCATTAAAGAGGCTTCTGAATATTTTGGAAACCAATGCATTGTTGTGGCTGTTGATGCAAAAAAACATAACGATGATTGGTTTGTTTATTCTCATGGTGGTACTAAGAAAACTAATTTACTTGCTTTAAGCTGGATAGAAAAAGCTCAAGAACTAGGAGCTGGTGAAATTCTTTTAACATCAATGGACAAGGATGGCACAAAATCTGGCTTTGATAATGAACTACTGGGTAAAGTATCAGAATTTATAAAGATACCCGTTATAGCTAGTGGAGGAGTTGGAACTCTAGATCATTTCTATGACGGTGTAGTTAAAGGCAAAGCTGATGCATTATTAGCGGCCTCAGTCTTTCATTTTAATGAAATTAGCATTAAAGAAGTAAAGGAATACTTAAAAAATAAAAATATAAGCATTAGAGATTAAATTTTATGAAAATTGAAGACTTAAATGAAATTATAAACAATAGAGTACAAACAAGAAAAAAAAATTCGTATACCAATAAGTTATTAAAGTTAGGGCCAAAAAAAATAGCTCAAAAATTTGGAGAGGAATCCTCAGAGTTAATAATAGATTTTTTAAAAGGATCAAAAAAAAGAACAATAGAAGAGGCCGTTGATGTAATTTATCATCTTCTTGTTTTGTTAAAATCAAAAAAAATTACTATTAACGAAATTCATAAAGAGCTTGATAAAAGAAGGTAAAACAAAATGTATAATGAAAATAATATTTTTGCAAAAATACTAAGAAAAGAAATACCTTGTGATAAAGTTCACGAAGATGAGTATAGCTTATTTTTTAATGATATCAATCCCCAAGCAAAAATACATGTTTTAGGCATACCAAAATTTCCTTGCACGACCTTTTCTGATTTTTTAAAGAATGCAGATAATGAAAATATAACATCTTTTTTTAAGAGTGTTCAGCTAGTAATAAATAATTTAAATATTGAAAAAAAAGGTTATAGGTTGATAACAAACTCGGGAGAGGATGGTGGACAGGAAGTGCCACATTTTCATATTCATATTTTAGCAGGTGAAAAAATTGGAAGCTTAAGATAATTATTTTTCTTCTTTGATTATTACGTAGTTTACAATTTCATTAACACCTTTTATGTTTCTAAGCGCAATTATCATTTCATCTAAAAGGTCTGGGCGAGTACTTATTCCAGCGATATAAATTTTTCCCTGAATAGTCTCAAAGTTAAATGTAATAGCCTTGATACCCAAAGTTTTAGCAGCAACTGCTCTAGCCTGGGTATTAATCCATAAATCACTAGCATAGTCTTTTATTGTAGCTCTATTTCCAATTTCTATTTCATTAATAATTTCTTTAACACCCTCAACCTCCCATACTAATCTTACTGCATCTATACGTATCTCCTGGTTATCCACGAGTCCAGTTAATAAAATTCTGCCTTCCAAAACATTTGTGTTAATGTTTACAAATAAATTGTTTTCCGAGCTTAAGAACTTTGCTGCAATGTTTACTTTTATCGTTGCATCATCTATTACTGTACCAAGCGATCTTTCTCCTTCAGCAACAACCATAGCACTACCGCCACCTGTTGCAAGCACACTTGCTGGTGAACATCCGTAATTCACAGATGCAAAGATTAAAAATATTGGAATAAATAAAATTTTAATTATTATTTTAATTTTAGCAACCATTTGTAAATTTTGTTTTTATTAATTTTTGTAAATTTATGTACTATTTCCACGATGTCGGTCAAAGAAAATTTTGTAGCCATCTTTTTTAATTCTTTACTATACAAATCAATGTTGTCAAAATCTTGATTTTTTGATGTTTGTCTATCAATAACAGCAACAAACTCTCCTTTAATATTTTCTTTATCTTCTAGTATTTTTTTTTTCACACTGCCTGGATTTCCCCTAAAGACAAATTCATTTACCTTTGTAAGTTCTTTACATATTGAAATTGATCTACCACTCAAAATATTTTCTAGGCAATCTAAAAAAATAATTAATTTATGATTTGAGACAAAAAATACACAAGTCCTTTTTTCTTCAGAAATACTCTTAACAAGATCCTCCATCTTTTTTTTAGATTTTGGAATAAAACCAAAAAAAGCAAATTCTGATATTGGTAATCCGGATAATTGTAAACTTGATACAATTGATGAGGGACCAGGCACTGATGTAACTCTAATATTATTTGTAATACAATATTGTACTAAATTATATCCAGGGTCTGAAATAAGTGGTGATCCAGCATCAGATATCAGAACACAATTTTTATTTTTTAAAAATACATTAATCTGGTCTATAATTTTATGCTCATTATAATCGTGTAAAGCTATTAATTTCTTTTTAATGCCTAATTTATTTAGTAGTTTAAGTGAATGTTTAGGATTTTCACAAATAATGATATCACATTCTTTAAGTATTTTCACGGCCCTGTAGGTTATGTCATCTAAATTTCCAATAGGTGTTGCTACAATTGACAGGCCATTAATAATATTATCCATTATTTATATACTTATATTTATAATTTCATGTACTCCAGTAAATTTATCTAAACGAGATACAAAAAACACTCAAGAAACAACAATTTCAGAAAAATCAATTGAAATCAAAAGCGAAAAAAAGGTAATTGAAAAAAAAGAGAGTAAACAAGATCAGCAGAACAAGATTTTAGACAATATTGTCTTAGATAAGACAATTATTGCTTTATTTGCAAAAGATGATGATAAAAAAACTACAAATCAATTCTTGAATACCTATGAATTGGGAATTTATAATCTTGGTATAAGTGATCTTGTTATACAAATAGAATTTTTTGAAAATGAAAACGATCTAAAAAAAATTATAGAAAAAAACCTACTACCTGGGAAGATTTTCTTAGGACCAATTCAATCTAAGTACGTAAAGTTTTTAAATAATTATTGTACTCATGAAGTAATATTTTTTTCATACTCTTCTAAATCTTCTCTAGCAAAAGATTGTGTGTATTTAATAAATTTTTTTCCACAAAATGAACTTTCACAGCTTATGTTATATTTAAACGATGATGCCAAAGTTGCACTACTTTATCCTGAAAATGAATATGGATATTTAATAAACAGTCTAATTGATGAAATAATTTTTGAAAGCCCAGCAATATTAGTCAACAGATCTTCATACAAAGACGAACTATCAAATGTAAGAGAATCAATAAAAGAATTGGGAAAATATGACTTAAGAAAATATGAATTGAATAGACAAAAACAAATTCTATCTTCTAAAAAAGATGAAAAATCAAAACAAAGATTAAAAAAATTAGAAAGATTTAAAACTACAAGTGACTACGATTTTACACATATCTTGATTGCTGATTATGGTTTGAATTTATTACAGGTTGCACCTCTTCTACCATTCTACGATATAGATCCTAATATTGTACAGTTTATGGGAACTGGAGTAATAGATGATAAAACTTTTTTCTATGAACCTTCTTTACAGGGAGCAATATTTCCAGGAATTCCAGAAACAAGAAGAATAAATATAATTAATAATTATGAGGAAATATATGATGATGAGTTTTTGAGAATCTCAACATTACCTTATGACTTAATAGGTTTAATTAATTTCATCTACACAAAAGAATATAAACTTGGTGATGTAATTAAATTATTAAATAATCCGAACAAAAAATTTGATGGAATTGATGGAAACTTTTATTTTAAAGATAATATGATTGAAAGAGATCTTAACATACTAAAAATTAATAACGGAAATTCTTTTGTGATTAATTAATTAAAAAGTTAATCAATTTTGTTACTGCTATAGACCTATGGCTAATTTCATTTTTTTCTTTAGTTCTTAATTCAGCCAATGTTTTGTTATAACTTTTAGGAATGAAAATTGGGTCATAACCAAAACCAAATCTACCTTTAGCTTGTTCAGAAATTGTTCCATCAATTTTGCCATTAAATATTATGTTTTGACTTTCTTTAACTGTTAGGCTTATTGAAGTTTTAAAGTAAGCATTTTTCTCACAATTTTTTTTAGTACTTTTAATAACATTTTCAAAACAAGCTTCATTGCTTTTGAAATTATTTAAAAATCTTTTTGAAAGAACACCTGGTTTCCAATTTAAGCTTTCAATGCATATTCCTGAGTCATCCGCAAAACAAGGAATTCTAGTTTTATTAAATCCATAGTCTGATTTAATTTTTGCATTTTCTTCGAAGGTTTGACCATTTTCTTCTGGCTCTTCATTTATGTTTAGGTCATTTAACGAAAGAAGTTCTAGATTAAATTTGTTAAAGATTTTTTTAATTTCAATTATTTTATTTTTATTATTTGAAAAAAATAATAATTGCCTCAATTTATTTCAAAGCCCCTTTTTGTTTAGAAATTATCTCTTTAACTCCAATCTTTGCAAGTGAAAACATTTCATTGAACTGAGTGTCATTGAAAAAAAATTCTTCACCAGTAACTTGAATTTCAGATATTTCACCAGAATCACAAATTACAAAATTTGCATCAACTTGAGCTTCAGAGTCTTCTTTATAATCCAGATCCAATATTGCTTTATTTTCCACTATTCCAGTTGACACTGCACCTATAAAGTTTTTGATAATTGGTTTTTGTAGATTATAATTATTCTTCAATTTTTCTATTGCTAAATATAAAGAAATAAAACCACCGCTTATTGAAGCAGTTCTTGTCCCGCCATCTGCTTGAATTACGTCACAGTCTATTTTTATCTGACGCTCTCCAAGATTTGAAAGATCTACAATTGATCTTAAACTTCGCCCAATTAACCTTTGAATTTCTTGTGTTCTACCTGACTGCTTTCCTTTTGCAGCCTCTCTATCCATTCTAGTGTTTGTTGACCTTGGTAGCATACCATATTCTGCTGTAACCCAACCCTTGCCAGTATTTTTTAACCAGTGAGGAACTTTTTCATCAATTGTTGCAAGACAAAGGACATGTGTGTTCCCAAATTTTACTAAGCATGAACCATCAGCATGAATATTCACGTTCTTCTCAAATGAAATTTCACGCATTTGATTGAAGGATCTATCTTTTCTCATATAAATTTAATAATAGTAGATAAAAATTATTTTTAAATAAAATTCTTATGTCTGAAAATGTATATGCACAAATTAATGATAGATCAAAATTAATTTTTAAAAAATTAGTTGAGTCATATCTTAAAACTGGATCTCCAGCAGGATCAGAAACAATTATGAAGATGGGAGGTTTAAATCTTTCCTCAGCATCTATTAGATCCATTTTATCAAATTTACAAAAAGAAGGACTACTGTACGCCCCGCATAGATCAGCAGGTAGAATGCCTACTGAGAAAGGGATGAGGTTTTTTGTCGACGGACTTTTAGAGTTTGGAAGAATTTCAAAAATAGATAAAGAAAATATTAAACAACAGTGTTTAACAAAGGGAAAATCTTATGAAGAGGTGCTCGATGTTGCTTCCAAGGCAATTTCAGGATTATCGAGCTATGCAGGAATAGTTATTGCGCCAAAATTTCAAAAAAACATAAAGCATGTTGAGTTTATTAGATTAAATAGTAGCCAATTAATGCTTATTCTTGCTTATGAGAATGGAGAAGTAGAAAACCGGATCATTGAAGATAATGGAAAGTATAATAGTTCATTATTAATACAGGCTTCCAATTATCTTACATCAAAGTTTACAAATAAAAACATTTCACAAATTAAAAGACTAATTCAATCTGAAATAAAAAATTCACAAAATGAGTTAGAGTCAATTTCTTCAAAGTTAATTCAACAGGGTATTATTGAAACTCAGCCTAATATTAAAAATCCTTATATTTTTCTACATGGTCAATCAAATTTATTAAAAGATGAAATTGTTTCGAAAGATTTAGATCAAATCAGAAATCTTTTTGATGAAATTGAAAAAAAATCTAGTTTTGTGGATATATTAGAAACTGCAGGAAAAGCAAAAGGGGTTCAGATTTTTATTGGATCTAAAAATTTTTTGTTTAAACACTCTGGTCTTTCTATGGTAATGGCCCCATATAAAAACAATGATCAAGAAATTATAGGAGCTATAGGAGTAGTTGGACCAACAAGACTAAACTACTCCAAAATAGTTCCTCTTGTTGATTATACGTCTAAAATTATTGGAAAGGTGATTGATTAATGGTTGAAAAAAAAGAAAAAGATAACCAACAAGAAGAAATAAAAGAATCTGATTCTGAGAATATTGACAACGAAGAAGATAATAATGATACTCAAGAAAACACACATACAGAAGAGACAACTGCAGATGAGAATTCAGAAGAAGACAGCTTAGAAAAAGAAATTGAAACACTAAAAGAAGAAAAAATTAGGTTACTCGCTGAAATGGAAAATCTTAGAAAAAGATTTGAACGAGAAAAAGTTGAAACAATAAAGTTTGGTAGCATAAATTTAGCAAGAGATATTCTATCGCCTGGAGATAATTTAGAAAGAGCGCTGGATGCTTTACCAGAAGATGAAACCCATCCAGAAAGTATAAAAAATCTAATTGATGGTTTAAAAATGGTACTTAAAGAATACAAAAGTACTCTTGAAAAACATGGAGTTAAAAAAATTGAAACTTTAAATCAAAAATTTGATCATAATTTTCATCAGGCAATGATGGAAGTTGAAAATAATGATGTGGAAGAAGGAACGGTAGTACAGGAAGTCCAATCTGGTTTTACAATGCATGACCGATTACTCAGAGCAGCAATGGTTGGAGTTTCTAAAAAATCAGTTGCTAAAACAGAAGAACCTAAAGAAGAAAAAGAAGAGGAAAATACTGAAAATAAGATTAAAGAATAGTCATAAAAAACCCTAAATTACTTGTTTTTTTTAATATTAATCGGGAACATCCTTGTATTTTAAAACTTTTTTCCCATATCTAATGTAGCCAATGTTGATTGGTAAATAATTAAGTAAAGAGGATATAAAATATGGCAAAAGTAATCGGTATTGATTTAGGTACTACAAACTCCTGCGTTGCAGTAATGGACGGTAAGGAAGCAAAAGTAATTGAAAACTCTGAAGGCGGAAGAACAACACCATCAATGGTAGCATTCAGTGACACAAAAGAAAAACTTGTTGGACAATCAGCAAAAAGACAAGCAGTAACTAATTCTGAAAATACTTTATTTGCCATAAAAAGATTAATCGGAAGAACATTTGAGGATGAAGCTGTTAAGTCTGATAGCGGATTAGTTCCTTATAAAATAGTTAAAGGTGATAACGGTGATGCTTGGGTAGAAGCACGCGGAGATAAATATAGCCCTAGTCAAATAAGTGCATTTATTTTACAAAAAATGAAAGAGACTGCAGAGTCTTATTTAGGAGATACTGTTACGCAGGCCGTTATAACAGTTCCTGCATATTTTAATGACGCTCAAAGACAAGCAACAAAAGATGCTGGAAAAATAGCTGGACTAGAAGTCTTAAGAATTATTAACGAGCCCACTGCTGCAGCGTTAGCATATGGTTTAGATAAAAAGAAAACGGGTACTGTTGCTGTTTACGATTTAGGTGGAGGTACATTTGATATTTCTATTTTAGAAATAGGTGATGGTGTTTTTGAGGTTAAATCAACCAATGGTGATACGCATCTTGGGGGTGAAGATTTTGATCTTAAAATTATTGATTATCTTGCTGACGAATTCAAAAAAGATAATGGTATTGATTTGCGTTCAGATAAACTTGCACTTCAGCGTTTGAAAGAAGCTGCTGAGAAAGCAAAGATTGAATTATCAAGCTCAACTGAAACAGAAGTTAACTTGCCATTTATAACAGCTGATCAATCTGGCCCTAAACATTTAACGATTAAATTATCAAGAGCAAAACTCGAAGCTATAGTAGGTGAACTTTTAAATCAAAGTTTAAAACCTTGTGAAATGGCACTTAAAGATGCTGGATTACAAGCTGCAGAAATAGATGATGTTATTTTAGTTGGTGGTATGACAAGAATGCCTAAAGTAACGGAGATAGTAAAAAACTTTTTTGGTAAAGAGCCTAATAAAGGTGTTAACCCAGATGAGGTTGTAGCATCTGGTGCTGCCATTCAAGCAGGCGTATTACAAGGTGATGTCAAAGATGTTTTATTGCTTGATGTTACTCCTTTATCACTCGGTATTGAAACACTCGGCGGTGTATTCACAAAACTTATCGATAAAAATACAACTATTCCAACAAAGAAGAGCCAGGTGTTTTCTACAGCTGAAGATAATCAGAGTGCAGTTACTATTAGAGTTTTCCAAGGTGAAAGAGAGATGGCTGCTGATAATAAATTATTAGGTCAGTTTGATCTAGTAGGTATTCCACCAGCCGCAAGAGGCATGCCTCAAATTGAAGTAACTTTTGATATTGATGCAAATGGTATTGTAAATGTTTCTGCTAAAGACAAATCAACTGGCAAAGAACAACAAATTAAGATCCAGGCTTCTGGTGGATTATCAGATGAAGAGATTGAAAAGATGGTTAAAGAGGCAGAAGAAAACGCTGAGGCTGACAAAAAGAAAAGAGAAGCTGTTGATACTAGAAACCATGCTGATAGTTTAATTAATGAAACTGAAAAGAATTTAAAAGAGCACGGAGATAAAATTCCTGAAGCTGATAAAAACAAAATCACAAAAGATATTGAAGAGCTTAAGAAAGTTAAAGACAGTGAGGATTTAGAAGCTATAAAATCTAAAACTGAAGCACTTGTTCAGTCATCTCTTAAAATGGGTGAAGCAATTTATAAACAAAACCCACAAGGTGCTGCACCTCAACCTGATCCATCTGGTGCTGAACCATCAGCTGATAATACAAAAGATGAAAAGGTTGTAGACGCGGAATTTGAAGAAGTAGACGAAGATAAAAAAGATTAACGCTCCATAATTTTTATAAGGAGGAGATGTGGCTGATAAAGATTTCTATGAGATACTAGGTGTTCAACGAAATGCCAGTGAAGATGAAATAAAAAAAGCTTATAGAAAACAAGCCATGAAATATCATCCTGATCGTAACAAGGATGACAAAACAGCTGAAAGAAAATTCAAAGAAGCAGCTGCTGCTTATGAGGTTTTAAAAGATTCAGAAAAAAGATCAGCTTACGATCAATATGGACATGATGCGTTCAAACAAGGCGGCATGGGTGGAGCTCAAGGCTTTGGAGATTTTGCAGGTGGCTTTTCTGATATCTTTGAAGAGTTCTTTGGTGGGGGTTTTGGAGGACAATCATCAAGAAGACGAGGACCTCAAAGAGGAAGTGATCTTCGTTATAATATGTCCGTTTCACTATTTGAAGCTTTCACTGGAAAGAAACCACAAATAAGAATACCTACATACGTTGGCTGTGATGCTTGTGCAGCAACTGGAAGTGCAGATAAATCTGGACCAAGTACTTGTTCTACTTGTGGTGGCGCAGGAAAAGTTCGATCTCAACAGGGATTCTTTTCAATTGAAAGACCATGCCCTACATGTGGCGGAGAAGGTTCAAGCATAAAAAATCCGTGTCTTAAATGTTCTGGAACTGGAAACATAAAAAAGCAAAAAACAATTTCTGTTACTATTCCTGCTGGTGTTGATACAGGTACAAGAATTCGAATAGCCGGTGAAGGTGAGCCTGGTGAAAGAGGTGCAGGAAATGGGGATCTATATATTTTTGTTGAAGTTCAAAAAGACAAACTCTTTGAAAGAGAAGAAGAAAATTTATTTTGTGAAATACCAATTTCAATCACTACTGCTATTTTAGGCGGTGAAATAGAAGTACCAACAATAGAGGGAAAAAAAGCCAGACTTAATATTCCAGCTGGAACTCAATCTGAAACGCAATTTAGACTACGCGGCAAAGGAATGAGTATACTTCGACAAAGCAGACGCGGAGATATGTATGTGCAGGCAAATGTTGAAATACCAGTTAACCTAAATAGCAAACAAAAAGATATTTTGAGAGAGTTCGAAAATGAAGGAGGAACCTCAAAAAAACACAGTCCAAAATCACAAGGTTTTTTCTCAAAATTAAAAGAAGTCTGGGAAGATTTAACTTAATTTCTTTTCAACTTACAATCACCAAAGTATAAGAAGTTTTTATGGCAAAAATTAAAATAGCAGTTGCAGGTTGTCTTGGCAGAATGGGTCAGGAAATATCGAAACAAATTTTACAAAATAAAAATTTAGAATTTGTTGGTGGTTTTGAATACAAAAAACATAAAGATATAAACAAACCTTTAAACAAAGTTTCAAGTATACATTCTGCAAAATTAGTTACAGCTAATGCAGCCCAGTTAATCAAAGAAGCAAATGTCATAATTGATTTTACAACACCTGAGTCCACTTTAGATAATCTTAAGATCGCTTCTGCAAATAATACAGCAGTTGTTATTGGTACAACCGGAATGACGGATGCACAAAAAAAGAAAGTAAAAAGTTATTCTAAAAAAATACCTATACTAATGTCGTCTAACATGAGTTTGGGTGTTAACTTACTATTTAACTTAGTAAAACAAACAGCATCAGCTCTAAAAGATACTGATTATGATATTGAAATTGCTGAGACTCACCATAAACATAAAAAAGATGCCCCTTCTGGAACTGCATTATCTTTGGGTGATTATGCTGCTGAAGGTAGAAAAACTAAATTAAATAAATCAAAAGTTTTAGATCGTACAAAAAAACTAACATCTAGAAAAAAAGGCGACATTGGTTTTTCTGTCACAAGAGGCGGTGAAATTGCAGGTGAGCACACAGTAAGTTTTATAGGATCAAATGACAGAATAGATTTGGTGCATAAGGCTAATAACAGATCAATTTTTGTAACAGGCGCTATTGATGCTGCAGTATTTGTATCAAAGAAAAAAATGGGATTTTTTTCTATGAATGATTTGATTTCTTTAAAATAAATATCTTGAAATTTTAATGTATGAGTAAAGATATTCCATACTTTCCTAATAGAGAAATTGAGGGCGGCTGGAGACTCATATCAGCTGATCACGCATCAGAATTACTAAATATTAATTTTAATTTAATTGAACTAGAAATAAAACGCCAACAATTGTTTTTTGGAAACCATCCTCAAAGTACAGTCATTATTAAAGATGGCTATTTAGTTTATGAAAATCATAGTTTCATGACATTGCCGCAAAGTCGTTTTGATATATGGTCTTGTACAAAATCATTCACTGGAATTGCATGGATGTTTTTATTAGAAGAAATAAAAAAAAATAAATCTAAAAAAAATTTAGATATAAATTTACAAACTCCTATATATAATTTTCTTCCAAAAGATTTTATAAAAAACGACTCAAGAAAAAAAAATATAAATTTACACCATTTATTGTCTATGACTTCAGGTTTAAAAGGAGAAAATAATGATATTTATGGCTTAGTGACTGGACCTCAAAATGGTCCATTTGAATTTGCTATTGGAAAATGTGAGAATAGATATGGAAAGTCAGTCGATATTTTATCTTCTGAACCTGGAAAACAATGGGGATATTCTGATCCAGCAGTAGCTTTACTTTCATTTGTTTTTTTTGAAATAACAAAAAAAAATATTCATGAATATTTATATGAAAAACTTTTTAGAATAATTGGTATAGAGAACGCTAGTTGGGATATTCATGGCGGTGGAAATTTTTTAGGTCCATTTACCTCATCGCATGTTGGTCTTCACATTTCAGCCAGAGATTTATCACGCTTTGGATATTTCATGCTAAAAAAAGGACAATGGAATAACATTAATATATTATCTTCAGATTATATAGACCGAGCAACTACAAAATCACAAAATTTAAATTCATCGTACGGATATCAATTTTGGATAAATTCAGACGGCCTTCGATGGCCATCTTTACCAAGAGACACTTATGCTTTGGAAGGATACAACTCTAATAGATGTTATATTATACCATCTTATGATTTAATAATAACGAGAATTGGATCTGGGCCATCAGAATGGAATGAACAAAATTTTGTAAATAATATTTTTAAAAGTTTTAAAAAAAATTAATATAAATTTAATTGTTTTTTAATTCTTAAATATAAACCCTCTTTTAAATCAGCATGCAAGAAAGTTGCAACTTCAGTTTCTTTATCTGATTCTCTAATTGATAACTTGGAAGTATTTTTAAATTTTGTAAAAAAAACTTTAGACCAATAAGTGCTGAATTTAGATGAATGTAAAAGTTTATCACCTTTATATTTTCTTATAGATATTTCTTTTTGATTAATGTTAATTTCATCCTTAATATTTTTTTCTTTGAAATATAAACGGATTAAATAAAAAATAATCAGATATTCAAGTCCAAGAAATATAGATACAGGCCATGCACCTTGTACAATAAGAAAAATAGAGAATAATGAAATCCAACTTATAAAAATAATTCCTAAAACTAAAAAGACTGATTTAGAACAGCTTTGATAGGGTCTTATATTTTCATTTAATGAATTCATAATTTGACATTAATATAAAATAACCTTTCTGATAAAGGGACATATGTGCACAGATATTTAATCGATAATTTACAGTTTATTATTAATTTATAATTGCTTCCAAATCCTAAAAAATGGCTAAATTCCTTTGATCTCTTGCTAATTTAGTAAGGAACATATACATGCATCCCCGAAAAAATATTAAGTAATAATCCTTATTTAATGGTGGCTTGATGAAAAAAATTAGTAAAATTTTAGCAGCAAACAGAAGTGAAATTGCTATTCGAATTTTTAGAGCCGCCGAAGAGTCTGGTATTAAAACAGCTGCTATTTATTCTAAAGAAGATCGTTTTGCTATTCACCGATTTAAAACAGATGAAAGTTATTTAGTTGGTGAAGGCAAAGGCCCAATACAAGCATATTTGGACATAGACTCGATTATTAAAATTGCTAAAGATGCAAAGGTTGATGCTATCCATCCAGGTTATGGATTTTTATCTGAGAGCCCTGAACTAGCTGAGCAGTGTGAAAAAAATGACATAACATTTATTGGGCCTAGTAAAGAAATATTAAAAAGATTTGGAAATAAAACTGAAGCTAAAAAAGTTGCGGAAGAAGCAAAGGTAAGCACTGTTCCATCTGTTCTTGTAACAAAAGAAAATTTAGAAAGTGTTGAAAAAGAAGTTGAGAAAATTGGATATCCAGTAATTGTTAAAGCTAGTTGGGGCGGCGGCGGTCGAGGAATGCGTGTTGTTAGATCAAGTAGCGAATTAATAGATCAGATTACAACTGCTCAAAGTGAGTCACTTAAAGCTTTTGGAAAAGATGAAGTATTTATAGAAAAATTTTTAGAAGATGCTGCGCACATTGAAGTTCAAATTTTAGGTGACAGACATGGAAATATTCTACATCTTTTTGAAAGAGATTGTTCTCTTCAAAGAAGGCATCAAAAGATTATTGAAAGAGCACCTGCACATTTTCTTGAAAATAAAACTCGAGAAGAAATTTGTAACGCTGCAATTAAAATTGCAAAACAAGTTAAATATTTTGGTGCAGGGACTGTTGAATTTTTGTATGATAAAAAATCTGGTGAATTTTATTTCATTGAAGTTAACCCAAGAATTCAAGTTGAGCATACAGTAACCGAAGAAGTAACTGGTATTGATATTGTAAAAGCTCAAATTAAAATTGCAGAAGGAGAAAAAATTGGTAGTCATCCAGCTCTTCCTAAACAAGAAGACATTTATCTAAACGGATTTGCTATTCAATGTAGAGTTACTACCGAAGATCCGCTTAATAATTTTATGCCAGATTATGGGAAGATAATGACTTACCGATCAGCCGCTGGCTTTGGAGTCAGATTAGATGCAGCAAATGCTTCTTCAGGTTCAATCATCACACCGTATTATGATTCTTTACTTGTAAAAGTAACAACTTGGGCAAAGCATCAAGACGACTGTATTAAAAGAATGGATAGGGCTTTAAGAGAATTTAGAATTAGAGGTGTTAAAACAAATTTAGTCTTTCTAGAGTCTCTTATAAACAATAAAGATTTCCTTGAAGGAAATTACAATACCAATTTTGTGGATACTAAAAAAGAGCTCTATGCTTACAATCCGCAAAAAGATCGAGCATCAAAAATTGTATCTTATCTTGGAAATATAATTGTGAATGGACACAATGATATATCTGGAAGAGTCAGTAGCAATAAGACTGTAGAAGTTCAAATTCCTATTTCAAACACTAAAAGTGAAAAAAATAATTATGTAAAAGATTTACAAACTTTAGGTCCAGAAAAATTTGCAAAAAAAATTAAAGAAACACCCTACACCCTAATTACTGACACTACGATGCGTGATGCACACCAATCGCTGCTTGCTACAAGAATGAGAACAGATGATCTTATTAACATTGCTGAATATTATAGTGAAAATCTAAGCAATTTATTCTCATTAGAATGTTGGGGTGGTGCAACGTTTGATACATCGATGCGTTTTTTAAAAGAGGATCCTTGGGATAGATTAGCAAGATTAAACAAAAGGGCACCTAACCTTCTTAAACAAATGCTCTTTAGAGGATCTAATGCTGTTGGATATAAAAATTATCCTGATAACGTTGTTAAACATTTCATTCAACAATCAGCAGAAGCTGGAATTGATGTATTCCGAGTGTTTGACTCATTAAATCTAATTGATAATATGCGTGTTGCAATTGATGAAGTCCGCAATCAAAGTAAAGTTTGTGAAGGAACTATCTGTTACACAAATGATGTAACTGATCCAAATGAGAAAAAATATACATTAAAATATTATATTGATCTTGTTAAAGATTTAGAGAAAGCAGGAGCACATATTATCGCTATTAAAGATATGGCGGGATTAGCAAAACCTAATGCTATAAAAAAATTAGTAAACGAAATCAAACAAACAACTGATCTTCCAATTCATTTTCATACTCACGATACATCTGGCACCTCATCAGCTTCAGTTCTAGCTGCTATAGAAGAAAAGGTAGATATCGTGGATCTTGCAATTGATTCGATGAGTGGATTAACATCACAACCTGCACTTGGATCTATCGTATCTATAATGAAACAAAATCATCAAGACCCCAAACTTGATGAAGAGGCTATAAGAACACTATCTTTATATTGGGAACAAGTTCGTCAAAATTATCATGCATTTGAAACCGATTTCAAAGGCGGTAGTTCTGATGTGTATCTTCACCAAATGCCTGGTGGTCAGTTTACAAATTTAAAAGAACAAGCGAGATCATTGGGAATTACAACTGATAAGTGGGGAATGGTTGCTAATAAATATGCAGAGGTAAACCAACTTTTTGGTGATATTGTTAAAGTTACACCTTCTTCTAAAATTGTAGGTGATATGGCGCTCTATATGATTGCTAATGATTTATCCAAAGAAGATGTGTTAGACCCAAAAAAAGAAATCTCTTTTCCTGCTTCAGTCATCGAATTTTTTAAAGGGGAGATTGGTATACCTCAAGGAGGTTTTCCAAAAGAACTACAAAAGAAAGTTCTTGGTGATACTAAACCTTTATCAAAAAGACCTGGGGAAATTTTAGAATCAGTTGATTTAGATAAAGAAGCCAAAATTTTAGAAGATGAAATAGGGATGAAAATTAATCAAACACATCTAGCGTCTTACTTAATGTATCCAAAAGTTTTTAAAGATTATGTTGATCACTTTAAGGAGTTTAGTGATACATCAATTCTTTCAACAGAATTATTTTTTTATGGTCCTCAACAAGATAAAGAATACACAATAGAAATTGATAAAGGAAAAAACCTTATCTTAAGATATTTAGCGAAAAGTGAAGTTAATAGTAATGGAAAGTGCTCCGTGTTTTTTGAAATTAACGGACAACCAAGAACAATAGATATAGAAAATAAAGAATTTTCAAAAAATATAACACAAAGAGCTAAAGCAGATGATAATAATTCAGATCACGTTGGATCACCTTTACCGGGTCAGGTTGCAAAAATATTCGTTCAATCAGGTAGTAAAGTTATTAAGGGTGATAAGTTACTAGTGATCGAGGCTATGAAAATGGAAACTACAATAAACGCTGATAAAAGTGGAACAATCAAATCAATTAATGTTGCATCTGGCGATAATGTGGAAACCAAAGATTTGCTTGTTGAAATTAGCTAGTAAAGTCATATTCTTTATAACATTCTTCTATCGAGTTCTTTGTATTTATAAGCTCTCCTAAAGAGTCTCGAAATTCAAAATATTCTACTCTCTTAATATTTGAGTTTATATTAAAGAAGATAAACAACCTACATGAACTACTATCATATCGCATCATATGCACCGAGCCATCAGATCGTGCTAAATTAGGCTGTCCTAGTTTTTGTTTAATCTCAGCAAGTTGTTTTCCCATGAAATTTATTTCTGCAATTTTTTGCTGCTCCTTAACTATAATTTTTTCCTCTTCTTTTTCTTCAGTGATAATCTGTTGTTCTTCAACAATAGTTTTATCTTCAATAATTTCTGGTTCTTTTTTTATAATAGTTTCTTCAACTTTATCTTTTACTACCGCCCCAACTTTAACGACTTCTCTTCCAACTTCAATAGTCGTACAGCTAGATAAAAACACTAATGTTAAAAAATAAATTGATAACCGCATTGCTCTTAGTGGGATTTCTATATATGTAATCGCATATGATTACAGTAATTAAATCACCATTCGTTCAATACAAATTAACAATTTTACGAAATAAAAAAACATCAAATACTGTTTTTAGACAAACTATGAATGAAATAAGCTACCTCATTGCTTCTGATGTTCTTCAATACGTTCCATTTAAAAAACAAACAATTGAAACACCTCTAAAAAAAATGAGTGGTACAGCCTTGGGTCAACCCATAATTTTGGTTCCAATTTTACGTGCCGGTTTAGGGTTACTTGAGGGGTTTGCAAAGTTTTTACCGGAAGCTGAAAAAGGTCATATAGGTTTATACCGTGACGAACAAACTTATGAGCCTGTAGAATATCTCTTTAAACTACCTAGAGTTAAAAATAAAAAAGTGTTGATCTTAGATCCAATGTTGGCCACAGGTAATTCTTCAATTGCTGCAATCAATTTAATAAAAAATAAAGGCGTTAATATTAAAGATATATTTTTGGTATCTTTGCTAGCTGCTCCTGAGGGTATAAAAAATATCCAAAAAAAGCAAAAAGGCATTCATATATTTACATGTAATATTGATGCGAAGTTGAATAAAAATAAGTTCATTGTACCAGGCTTAGGTGACGCAGGCGATAGGTACATGGGTACTTGAAGTTATCCATAAAAAATCCTATTATTTATCCATAATCTCATTTTTTAATGCATTTTTTTATCAAGAAAATGTTATCAATGAGATATCTATAATTCATATTTAAGGGGGATTTTTGGTATGAAGAAAATTTTAAGTATTTTTACAGTTTCTTTCGCTCTTGTCTTCTCTTCAAGTGCGTTCGCAAACACAATAGGAGTTGTTTATGACTCTGGTGGAAAATTTGACAAATCATTTAACGAGTTAGCATTCAATACAGCTGAGAGAGTTGTTGATGAACTTGGCTGGGGTATGATTGAGTTTGAATCTGCAAACGACAATCAGATCGAGCAGGGTATGCGTAAGATTGCTGATAGAGGAGCAACAATGATCGTAGGAATGGGATTTGCTCAAGCTGATGCAGTTGCAGCAGTTTCAGCTGATTACCCAGATATAAAATTTGTTGCAGTTGATGTTTGTTGGTTAGACGATCCAAACAATAATATTTATCAAGCTTGTTATAAAGAACATGAAGGTTCTTTCTTAGTTGGAATGATGGCTGCTATGGCTTCTAAAAGTGGAACAATAGGTTTCGTTGGTGGAATGGATATTCCTCTGATTAGAAAATTCCAAGGTGGTTATGAGCAAGGTGCACAATATGTAAATCCAGATATAACTGTTTTAGCTAATATGACTGGAACTACAAACGAGGCATGGAATAACCCAACAAAAGGTGCAGAATTAACAAAAGCACAAATTGATGGTGGTGCTGATGTTGTATACCAAGCTGCTGGTGGAACAGGTATTGGTGTTCTTCAAGCTGCGGCTGATGCCGGCATTATGGGTATCGGAGTTGACTCTAATCAAAACTGGATGCACCCAGGTAACATGTTAACATCTATGTTGAAGAGATTAGATCTAACAATTTTTGAACAAGCTAAAAATGTTGAGTCAGGCAGATTTGAAGCTGGCATAAACATTCTTGGTCTTTCAGAAGGAATGGTTGGCTATGCAACTGAAGATGGAATGGTAACATCTGAAATGGCTGCTGCCGCAGATGCTGCTGCTGCAGATATTGCGAGCGGTGCTCTAGTTGTTGCTGACTGGTCACAAGAGTAGATACTAAAATAAATATTTGGTGAGACCAAAGATTAATAAATAATTCATGGTCTCACCTATCTTAGAATTAACGAATATAAATAAATCATTTGGTCATGTTCAAGCCAACAAAAATATTAATCTCAAAATAAACAAAGGAACAATTCACGGCATAATTGGAGAAAACGGAGCAGGTAAATCTACTTTGATGAGTATAGTCTTTGGTCTTTACCAAGCTAATTCGGGTTCAATTAAGATTAATGGAAAAGAAATTAATTTAAGATCACCAAGAGATTCAATAATAAACGGCATTGGAATGGTTCACCAACATTTTATGTTGGTAGAAAATTTTACTGTACTTGAAAATATAATTCTTGGTTTTGAAGGTGAAACAGTATTTGGAGAAAAATTACAAAAGGCAAAAGAAGATTTAGAAAAATTATGTCAAACATATAATTTTAATATTGATCTTGATGCCACTATTTCAGATTTATCTGTAGGTTTTCGTCAAAGAGTGGAAATATTAAAATCTTTATATAGAGGAGCAGAAATTTTAATTCTTGATGAGCCAACAGGAGTTCTTACACCTCAAGAAGTTGATGAATTATTTAAAATTCTTCGTTCATTAAAAGATGAAGGCAAAACCATAGTATTAATTACGCATAAATTAATAGAAATAATGGATTTAACAAGCGAAGTATCAGTGATGCGTCAAGGCGAAATGGTTGGGCATACAAAAACTGAAGATACGAGTAAAGAACAACTAGCTGAAATGATGGTAGGAAGAAGTGTCTTACTTAGAGTTGATAAAAAAGAAATAAAAAAAGGAGAGACCATATTCAAAGTTAATAATCTTTCAGTCAAAGACGATCTAGATGTAACGCGTGTAAAAGATGTAAACCTAGAAATATGTTCAGGAGAAATTCTGGGCATTGCTGGTGTAACTGGTAATGGACAAACTGAATTGTTAGAAGCACTTTCAGGGATTAGAAAAGTAGAGTCTGGAAGTATTGAATTATTTGGTGAAAAAATTTCTGATCAGAATAATTTCTTAAACCCAAGAATGCTTAAAGAAAAAGGTTTAGCGCATGTACCCGAAGACAGGCAAAGAATGGGTTTAATAAGCGATTTCAAGGCTCATGAAAATCTAATTTTTGGTTATCATGATCAAGAGCCATATTCAAAATCTGCAATTTTGAACAATAAAGAAATTACTGAATACTCAAATAAGGTTATGCAAGAATATGATGTTAGACCTAATTCTCCAAACTTAATAACATCTAATTTTTCAGGAGGTAATCAACAAAAAATTATTTTGAGTAGAGAGCTTAATGAAAATCCAAAAGTTCTTTTAGTGGGGCAGCCAACAAGAGGTGTAGATATTGGAGCAATCGAGTTTATTCATCAACGTCTTATTGATATGAGAGATAAAGGTGCAGCAATACTATTAGCATCAGTTGAGTTAGATGAAATCTTATCCTTATCTGACAGAATAATTGTTATGTTTGATGGAAAAATTGTTGGAGAAAAGGAAAATAAAAATGTTACTGATCGTGAGCTAGGATTGCTAATGGCTGGTGTTGCATAATGAGTAATATTGTAGTCGATAAATCAAAAGTTCCATGGTGGGTCTCTAATGTTATTGTGCCATTAGTAAACTTAACATTAGCATTATTAGTTTCAGGACTTTTTGTTTTTATTGCAGGTGAAAATCCAATAGAGGCAGTTAAGTTAATTATTTATGGATCATTTGGTTATATCCAAGGATTTGCTTATACACTTTATTACACAACAAATTTTATTTTTACCGGCCTAGCTTTTGCTGTAGCCTTTCATTGTAGACTATTTAATATTGGAGGAGAAGGTCAAGCATACATAGGTGGTTTAGGTGTTTTTTTAGTAGCAATAAATTTAAGTTTTCTCCCTGTTCCAATTGTTTGGCTTTTAGCAATCTTCGGTGCATTTTTATTTGGTGCAGCATGGGCTTACATACCTGCTTATCTTCAATCAAAAAGAGGAAGTCATGTTGTTATTACAACAATTATGTTTAATTTTATCGCTTCATCTTTAATGATTTTCTTACTTGTAGATGTGATTAGAGATACAAATCAAATGGCACCACATACGGTAAAGCTGCCAGAAGAAATTTGGTTACCAAGCTTTGAAGCATTCTCTGGAATTCTTGGTATAAAAATAAGATATTCACCTCTTAACCTAACTTTTTTATTAGCAATTGCATCATTATTTTTTGTTTGGTTTTTAGTTTGGAAAACTAAATGGGGTTATGAAATGCGAGCAGTAGGACACAATACTCAAGCAGCAATATATGCAGGTATATCACCTCATAAAAATATTATCATCGCGATGTGTATTTCTGGAGGTTTAGCAGGACTACTTGGCGTCAATGAAATTCTTGGTGTAAGCCATAAAATTCAAGCAGGCTTTCCAGCAGGATATGGATTTACGGGAATTGCAGTTGCACTAATGGGCAGAAATCATCCGATTGGTATTTTACCAGCAGCATTTTTATTTGGAATTTTATACCAAGGAGGTTCAGAAGTTACATTCGAAATGCCAAACATAACTAGATACATGTTCGTTGCTGTTCAAGGATTAATAATATTATTTAGTGGTGCATTAGAAAATCTTTTCAGACCGCAAATAGAAAGTTTTTTTGTTAGAAGACTCAATAGAGAGGTAAATGCGTAATGGAATTTTTATCTGACATTGCTTCTTTAATTAATTCTACTTTAAGAATATCTACGCCTTTAGTTTTTGCAGCAATGGCTGGTATATTTGCTGAAAGATCTGGGGTAATAGATTTTAGTTTAGAAGGTAAAATGCTCATGGCCGCATTTGTGGCAGCTGTTGGTTCATACTATTTAGGTAACCCGTGGTTAGGCTTATTATTAGCTATAATTGTATGTGTGTGTTTATCAATGTTACATGGATTTGCCTCGGTAACCCACAAAGGCGATCAAGTAGTATCATGTGTTGCTATAAATATTTTAATTATTGGTTTAACAACTGCTTTAGCCGCTGCATGGTTTGGGCAAGCAGGTCTGACGCCAACTTTAAATGAAGATCAGCGTTTTTTAGAAATTCATCTTCCTTTTGCTGACGCACTAAGAGACATTCCGGTTATTGGAACACTTTATAGTGATATATTAAGTGGTCATTACGTTTTTGTTTATTTAGCATATCTTTCTGTCCCACTAGTTTTTTGGATAGTATTTAAAACTAGTTTTGGTTTGCGTCTAAGAGCAGTCGGAGAAAATCCAAGTGCAGTAGATACTGCTGGAATCAATGTCTTTACTATGAGATATAAAGCACTAGCAATCAATGGAGTGTTAATTGCTTTTGCGGGAGCTCATTTATCAACTGCCGTTAATGCAAATTTCTTTAGAGAAATGTCAGCGGGAAGAGGATACTTAGCTTTAGCAGCAATGATCTTTGGAAAGTGGCACCCTAAAACAGCTTTAATTGCTTGTTTACTCTTTGGATTTACAGATGCTCTTCAAATAAGACTTCAAGGTGTTGAGTTACCAGCAATTGGCGAGATACCTGTTCAATTAATACAAGCACTTCCATACATACTAACAGTAGTATTGCTTGCTGGTTTTGTTGGAAAAGCAATTGCGCCTAATGCTATTGGACAACCTTACATTAAAGAAAGATAATTAAATACTTATTTAAAAAAAATTCCTATATACTTTATTTATACTAGGAGAAAATATGTCAATACTAGAAAAATACATGAAGGTTTTTAATGAAAAAGATGAAGCAGGAATGAACGAAATTATCCATGATGATTTCAAATTTACAATGCATTCTAGCGGCAATGTTCTATCAAAGTCCGACGTTATAGGCTGGGCTATGAGTGACGACATTAATGATGATAAGTCAAGAATTGTGTACGAAAATGACGAGATTGGGATACATCACTCTTTCGTTACTTTTAAAGATGGCAATACACAAGCTGTGATGGCGGTATACAAATATAAAGATGGCAAAATAATTTCACTAGAAACTGGGGCAACCAATATGCCAAAATAAAAAAAGTGGAACTCTAAGTTCCACTTTTAAATTAATTTAAACTATTTTTATTGTTCTAAATCGAAACGATCAGCATTCATCACTTTGTTCCAAGCTTTGATGAAGTCCTTTTTCATTTTTTCTTCACTATCATCACTTGCATATAGCTCTGCTATCGCTCTTAATTGAGAATTGGATCCAAAAACAAGATCTACTCTAGATGCAGTTCTTACTTTTTCTCCTGTAATTTTATCTGTAGCTTCATATGAATTACTTCCAGTCGGTTTCCAACTAACACCCATATCTAAAAGCTTATCAAAAAAATCATTTGTTAACTTACCTTTTGTATCAACAAATAATCCTCTTTGATCTGAACTAATACCCATAGATCTCATACCACCAACAAGCACAGTCATTTCAGGAGCAGTTAGTCCTAATAGTTGTGCCTTATCCAGCATTAGTTCCTCAGCTGTAACATCGTAATTCATTTTTAAATAATTACGAAATGCATCTGCTTCAGGTTCAAGAACACCAAAAGAATCAATATCAGTTTTTTCTTGAGTGGTATCACCTCTACCTGGAGTAAAAGGCACTTCCATTCCAGTTGCTTGTTCTACACCCACATTACCAGCAAGGACAATTACATCAGCTACTGAAGCCCCTGTCTCTTTTGCAATAGGCTCAAGAATACCAAGAACTTTTTTTAATTGCTCTGGTTTATTAACTTCCCAATCTTTTTGAGGAGATAGTCTAATTCTTGCTCCATTAGCCCCACCTCTCATATCTGATCCTCTAAATGTAGAAGCACTTGCCCAAGCAGTTTCAACCATTTCTTGAGTTGTTAAACCACTACTTAAAATTTTAGCTTTTACTGTTTCAACATCATAGTTTGAATGACCTTGAGGTACAGGGTCTTGCCAAATTAGTTCTTCTTCTGGAACTTCTGGTCCCATATATCTAGTTTTTGGACCCATATCTCGATGTAGAAGTTTAAACCAAGCTCTAGCAAATTGATCAGCAAAATATTCTGGGTCTTTGTGAAATTTTTCTGATACTTTTCTGTATTCAGGATCTTCACGCATTGCCATATCTGCTGTTGTCATCATTGTAGGAACTTTAACTGATGGATCATCTACTTGAGGAGCCATGTGTTCCTCTTTTTGATCAATCGCATGCCAGATTTGAGCACCTGCCGGACTTTTTACTAACTTCCATTCGTAACCAAGAAGCATATCAAAGTATCCATTGTCCCACTGAGTTGGATTAGGTGTCCATGGACCTTCTATACCACTTGTTGTAGTATCACGCCCAACACCTGAACCGTGCAAGTTATTCCAACCTAAACCCATTTGTTCTAACGGCGCACCTTCTGGTTCTGCTCCAACTAAAGCTGGATCACCAGCACCATGTGCTTTACCAAAAGTATGTCCACCTGCAGTTAGTGCTACAGTTTCAGTATCGTTCATTGCCATTCTTGCAAAAGTTTCTCTTATATCTTTTGCACTAGCAAGCGGATCAGCTTTTCCATCTGGTCCTTCAGGGTTTACGTAAATTAATCCCATTTGCACTGCTGCAAGTGGATTATCTAAAATTCTATCTCCAGTATACCTTTTATTTTGTAACCATTCTTCTTCTACACCCCAGTAAATATCTTCTTCTGGTGCCCAAATGTCAGGACGTCCACCACTAAATCCAAAAGTTTTACCTCCCATAGATTCAATTGCAACGTTACCTGTTAAAATAAATAAATCAGCCCAACTAATTTTATTTCCATATTTTTTCTTTATCGGCCAAAGAAGTCTTCTTGCTTTATCTAAGTTACCATTATCCGGCCAACTATTTAACGGGGCAAAACGTTGAGCTCCTGTTCCACCACCACCACGGCCATCACCAGTTCTATAAGTTCCAGCAGCATGCCATGTCATACGAATAAAGAAACCACCATAATGACCATAATCAGCCGGCCACCAATCTTGAGAATCAGTCATTAGATTATGGAGGTCTTTTTTTAATGCAGCATAATCTAATTTTTTGAACTCTTCTCGATAGTTAAATCCAGCTTCCATTGGATCTGATTTACGATCATGTTGATGAAGTATGTTTAAGTTAAGTTGATTAGGCCACCATTCGCGGTTAGATGTGCCTTCTCCCATATTTTTTGTAATTGCTCCGTGCATTACAGGGCATTTACTCTCTGCATCCATTTAGAACCTCCGTTATTTAATACTAATATATAAAGAATTTAAATTAAAGAAAAGTGAAAACTATAACTCAATTTTGAAATTTTCAGGTCGCCACGTCGCAGGTGCAAGTTCAAAATCATCAAAATCAAAAGCAGGTGCGACAGTGCATCCAATTAAACTGAAAGCACCAGAAGATCTCATAGCAAACCACGTGTTCGCTGTTATGGTGTAAATATAATTATTATCTGATCCTAAAGAAAAAACTTCATAATTAACTCCGTCATTTGATGTGAAAACTTCTAGAGGATCTCCAGAATAAAAATGTAATATTTCATTTTTAGTTAATCGATGCCAATGTGATTTTTCGTTCCTCTTTAATAAGTAATAAATTTGACTAACATTTTCGTTCTTAAAATTTTCAACATAATGTCCTCCTTCAGGATGACTTATCATATTGAGTTTTTTTATTAAATTATCTGCTTCCACTTAGATTAAATGACCAAGTTTGCTTTTCTTAGTTGAGATATATTTTTCATTATACTTATTGGTGTCTGAGAAGATAGGAATTCTTTGATTTACTTTGATACCCATATCTTCAAGCGCTTTTATTTTTTTTGGATTATTAGTCATCAAATCTAATTTTTTGATTGCTAAATATTTTACCATTCCAGCAATATTTTCATATGTTCTCTCATCATCTTTGAAACCCAATTGATGATTAGCTTCAACGGTATCTAGTCCCTTATCTTGTAAACTATATGCTTTAATTTTGTTTGAAAGACCAATACCTCTTCCTTCTTGTTGAAGATAAAAAATAACCCCTCTTCCATTTTGAGCAATTTGTTTTAATGATTCAGTTAGTTGGAATCTACAATCACATCTCATACTAAAAAAAGATTCCCCTGTAATACATTGCGAATGAATTCTTGATAAAACTGGCTCATCGGTAAGCAAGTCACCCATACATATTGCTAAATGATCTTTAGATTCATTTTCATCTGTAAAGGCATGCACAGTGAACTCACCAATATCTGTTGGAAGTTTACTAGTCTCAATAAACTTTAATTTGTCTGACATTATAGTTTAGTAGGATTTGGGACACCTTTATATACTTCTTCAGGATCAAAAACTTTTTCTTTCTCTTCAAATTTAAGAACAACTTTAGAACTAGTATTATCCAAAGGAATACTTCTATAAAAACATGACCTATATCCTACATGACAGCTAGCACCACCTTTGACATCAACCCTTAACCAAACACAATCTTGATCATCATCAATTCTTATTTCTTTTATCTTCTGAGTTAATCCACTTGTTTTACCCTTATGCCAAAGTGTATTTCTGCTTCTAGAAAAATAAACAGCTTCACCCAAACTGATAGTTTTTTTAAAAGCTTCTTCATTCATATAACCTTGCATAAGTAGTTCACCAGATGAAAAATCTGTTGTTACAACCGGTATTAGACCATTTGAATCAAATTTCGGAGCAAGTTCATTTGACTCTTCAACTTGTTCTATAGATTTTCTTTTTTCAAATTGAATGTTATTCATTTTTTAATTTTTCAGCAGCTTCTAATGCAAAGTAAGTCAGTATACCATTTGCCCCAGCTCTTTTAAAAGATAAAAGAGATTCCATTACAACTTTTTCATTAAGCCAACCTTTATTAATTGACTCTTTTATCATCGAATATTCACCAGATACTTGGTAGGCAAAAGTTGGAACTTTAAATTCTGATTTTATTCTAGAAATAATATCAAGATAAGGCATACCAGGTTTAACCATTACCATATCTGCACCTTCACTTATATCTAATCCAACTTCTCTAATAGCTTCATCACTGTTTGATGGATCCATTTGATATGTTAATTTACCATCTTTACCTAAATTAGAACCAGAACCTATAGCATCTCTAAAAGGTCCATAAAAACCTGAAGCATATTTTGCAGCATAAGAGAGAATAAGGGTATCTGCTAAATTGTTTGAATCTAATGCAGTTCTTATTCTTCCCACTCTTCCATCCATCATATCCGACGGGGCGATTACATCACAACCAGCATTTGCTTGGACTAGAGCCTGTTGTTCCAAAACCTCCAAAGTTTTATCATTATCTATTTTATCATTTATAACTAAACCATCATGCCCATGGTCCGTAAAAGGATCTAACGCAACATCGCATACAATACCAATATTTGGAAAATCTTTTTTGATACTTTTAATTGATCTGCATACCAAGTTGTTTTCATCTATTGCTAAACTGCCCTTAGAATTTTTAAGACCACTTTCAATTTGTGGAAAAATTGCAATAGCAGGAATATTAAATGTAACCGCTTTCTCTACTTGATTTAAAAGTTTATCAATGGAGTATCTGCTAACACCAGGCATCGAATTAATAGGATCATCAACCTTATTTCCCTCGCATACAAATAGAGGTAAGATCAAATCATTAACACTAAGAGTATTTTCAGCAACTAAACGACGAGAAAATTCTTTGATTCTATTACGTCTAAGTCTTGTACTTGGAAACTTGCCTTGCATGTTATTCATTTTTTATTCTATTGGTGATTTTGCTTCTTTAGATAAGCTAGTAACAATATCATCTAATTTAAAGGTCTTTGTTTCAGACGATCCTATTCTTCTAACCGACACTGTTTTATCTTGAGCTTCTTTTTTTCCAACAGCGATAATTGCTGGCACCTTACTATTACTGTGTTCACGTATTTTATAACCAATTTTTTCATTACGCGTATCTATTTCGGCTCTAATTCCTTTTGATACTAATGCTTTTTGTACCTTATATGCATACTCATCAGTATCTGATGTAATTGTAGCAACTACAGCTTGCAATGGTGAAAGCCAAAATGGAAGATGGCCAGCATAATGTTCAATTAGAATACCGGTGAATCTCTCTAAGGAACCAAATAGAGCTCTATGCAACATAACAGGTATTTTTTTATTTCCATCTTCTCCAATATAAGTAGCACCCAATCTTCCAGGTAAATTTAAATCTACTTGCAGTGTTCCGCATTGCCAGTCTCTGCCAATTGCATCACGTAAAACAAACTCTAATTTTGGACCGTAAAATGCACCTTCTCCTGGGTTGAGTGTGTACTCAAGACCAGTTGCTTCCATGGCTTGCATTAATGCAGCCTCAGCTTTATCCCAAATAGCATCATCTCCCACACGTTTTTCAGGACGATCAGAAAATTTAATTCTAACATTATCAAAACCAAAGTCCTTATAGATACTAAGTATTAAATCACATACCGTTTTACTCTCTTGTGTAATTTGATCTTCTGTACAAAATATATGTGCATCATCTTGTGTGAATGCTCTTACCCTCATTAATCCATGAAGAGCACCAGACGGTTCATAACGATGTACTTTTCCGAATTCAGATAATAGAAATGGTAAATCTCTATAACTTTTTAATCCTTGTTTAAAAATTTCTACAGCGCCAGGGCAATTCATTGGTTTGATAGCATAAATTTTATCATCTTTAGCTTCAGTCCTAAACATCATGTCGCTAAATTTGTCCCAGTGACCAGACGTTTCCCATAGTGACTTATCCATCATGTCGGGTGTATTAGTTTCTACGTAACCTGCCTTGTCTTGTCTGTTTCGCATATAATTTATTAACGATTGGAATAATGTCCAACCTTTAGGATGCCAAAATACCGCTCCAGGAGCCTCTTCCTGAAAGTGAAATAAATCCATTTCTCTTCCCAGTTTTCGGTGATCTCTTTTTTCTGCTTCTTCAATTTGTAAAAGGTGTTGTGCAAGATCTTTTTCTGTTGCCCAGGCAGTTCCATAAATTCTTGTTAACATTGCATTAGATGAATCACCTCGCCAGTAAGCACCAGCAACTTTCATTAATTTAAATGCTTTACCAATTTGTTTTGTTGAAACCATATGAGGTCCTCGGCACAAGTCTAACCAATCACCTTGTTTGTAAATACTAATTTCCTCATTATCAGGCAGATCATTAATTAGTTCAACTTTATAGTCTTCACCTTTGTCTTTAAAATATTTTATCGATTCCTCTTTAGACCACACTTCTCTTATGAAATTTTTATTTCTTTGAATGATATCGTGCATCTTCTTTTCAATTTTTGGAAGATCTGCAACAGTAAAAGGTTCATCTCTTGCAAAATCATAATAAAAACCATTTTCAATTGCTGGACCAATTGTAACTTGTGTTCCGGGGAATAATTCCTGGACAGCTTCTGCCATTACATGAGCACAATCATGTCGTATTAATTCAAGTGCTTCCTCGCTATCTCTTTTTAAAATCGATACAGATGCATTAACATTAATAGGTAAACTAATATCTTTTATCTCATTATTAATTTTTATAGCAACTGATTCCTTGGCAAGAGATTTAGAAATTTGCGATGCCA
Source organism: uncultured Alphaproteobacteria bacterium (assembly GCA_902612805.1). Taxonomy (GTDB): domain Bacteria; phylum Pseudomonadota; class Alphaproteobacteria; order HIMB59; genus CACPNW01. The sequence continues at coordinate 108,253 of CACMEY010000003.1, forward strand.
ATTCAAGACCATTGATGCCTTTATCAACTTCCTTTTTATTGCCATCTGGAAATGTAATTATTATCTTTTCACTCATCTAGATTTCCGCCAAATCGTTCCTTTATCAGTATCTTCTATTTCTATACCTTTATCTTTTAATGTGTCCCTAATAGTATCTGCCAAATTAAAATTTTTACTGCGTCTAGCTTCATTACGTTCATTTATCAACCTTTCAATTTCTTCAGTATTTTCAGTATCTTTTTGATTATAACCTAACCAATTTCCTGGATCATCTTCAAGAATACCTAATATTTTACCAGCAGAAAGAAGATTTTTTTTGATTTCTTTTTTTCTTTCATCAGATCCAGATGAAGCATCATTTGCTTCTTCATTAAGTTTTGCAATGACTTTAGGTGTATTCAAATCATCTAAAAATGATTCCATTATAGAATCAGAAGGTAAGTTAGAATCTATTTCAACTTCTGAGAGCTCTAATAGAACTCTATAAAGTCGATCTATCATTTTGCTATTTTGTTCAATGATTTCTTCTGTCCAGTTCAATGGCTGTTTGTAATGAGCTGACAACAATGTTAATCGCAAAACCTCTCCCTTGTATTTTTTATTGAGATCATGAACGAGTCTAATATTGCCAATTGACTTTGACATTTTTTCTCCCTCAACATTAACAAATCCATTATGAAACCAATAAGTTGCAAAATCTTTAGGATCTTTATTTTCAGAGATGGAACAAGTTTGTGCTATTTCATTTTCATGATGTGGAAACACCAAGTCAATACCACCGCTATGGATATCAAAAGGTAGGCCTAATGATTTTTCTGACATAACGGAGCACTCTAAATGCCATCCTGGTCTTCCAAATCCCCAAGGTGAATCCCAACCAGGTAAGGGTGAGGGAGATGGTTTCCATAAAATAAAATCTGCTGGATCTTTTTTGAACGGCGCTACTTCAACACGGCTTCCAGCTATTTGTTCATCTCTATTTCTTTTTGAAAGAATTCCATAATTATTAAAACTTGGCACATGAAATAAAACATGCCCCTCTTTTTCATAAGCTTTATTTTCATCAATTAATTTTTTTATTAACTCGATCATTTCTTTAATATGATCAGTTGCCCTTGGTTGAATATCAGGAAGATTAACGCCAAGTGCACTCATGTCATTATTGTAAATCTCTGTATATTTATTTGTGATAACACTTATGTCCTCACCTGTTTCTTTAGAAGCTTCTATAATCTTGTCATCAATATCAGTGATATTAGACACATAGGTCACTTGTTTAAATTGTGTTTTTAATACACGGACTAATAAATCATTTACAACTGCCATACGCGCATTACCTATGTGCGCAAAATTGTAAACAGTTGGACCGCAAGCATATATTCTTACATGATCTGGATTAACTGGTTTAAAAAATTCTTTTTTACCACTTAATGTGTTTTGTAACTGTAATGACATCAATATAATTTTTAATAATTAAGTTCTATTACCACGGGTTCGCCATGAACTAAAATGATTGCGGCTTTTTCAAATGATGGAGGACCTTTTGGTTGATAATTATTACTAAAGGCAAAACCTTCTTTTGGTCTCCAGAATAATCCAGTCTTTAATTTTCCATCTGAATCTTCATCGTGATAGGCAACAATTGCTATTTTTCCTTCATGTATCTTACTCAAAGGAACTACAACCTCACCCTTTTGCACTCTTTTTCTAAGGCTCTCAATTGCTAATTCTTCATCCAAAAAGCTCTCTTTTGAGTCATATATCTTAACATCAATGTAACCATCACCATGTTCTACATTTGGAAAAATGATAGTTCCATGTGCAAAAAGACCTAAAGACCATGTGACTGTTAAGCCAAAAAAGAATATTTTAGTAAAAAAACTTTTCATATAAGTATCCTAATTATAATAGAATCAAGTGCTGAACAATAAAGAATATCTAAATAGACTATATCAATCAGATAAACCTCTTATAATTTATAAAACTGATAAGGGTTATGACATCTATACTGATTTTTCTAGAAGAATTATTATTAATAAAAAAAATCTAAAATATTTTCTTAATATCCAATCAAAATCAAAAAAATCTAAGTTTAAAGAATTGAATTGTTATGTTGGTTTCTTTGGTTATAAACTTCTTTGTGAAAACATAGGAATAAAGTTTCCAAAACAGCGATCTAAAAATTTTCATAGCGGTGTATTTTACAAGCCACAAACTAAAATTAGTATTGGTAAAAAAATAATAATCAAAAGCATTAAACCCAATTTTAGAAATATAAGTATAAATACAAAAAAATATTTACACTTAAATAAAAAGTTTAATCTTAATTTATCTTTAAAGCAGTACTCTAAAATATTTAATGATTTCTCTAAAAATATTAAACAGGGAAAAACTTATCAAATTAAAATAGCTCAAACATATTCAAAAAAAGGCAATATCAATTCTATTGATCTTTTTTGGAAGCTAATGAAAATGAATGAATCGCCTGAAAGTTTTCTTATCAGGGAAAAAGACTATAATATCGTAAGTTGTTCACCAGAGACACTCATATTGAAAAAAGATAACACAATTAGAACTAAACCTATTGCTGGAACATTAAGAAAAACAAAGCAGTTAAATAAAAATAAAGCTCTAACATTCTTTAGAAGAAATGAAAAAGAAACCAAAGAACATAATATGATTGTTGATATGGAAAGAAATGATCTGTCTAAAATTTGTAAAACAGGATCTGTAAAAATAGATAAACTAAAAAAGGTTGAGGAATATCGAGATCTTTTTCATTACGTTACAACAATCAAGGGAGTTATAAAAAATAAAATGAGTAACCATGATATAATTTCTTCTTTAATGCCAGGTGGTTCAGTCATTGGTTGTCCAAAAATTAGTACCATTCAACTTCTAAATAGAAAAGAAAAATTTGACAGAAATATTTATACAGGCAGTTTTGGAATTATACATTCAAATGGCGATATGCGATTTAACATAATGATTAGAACACTGCTTAATTTTAAAAATGATATTGAATTATCAGTTGCTAGTGGTGTGATCTTAGGCAGTACCGCAAAAAAAGAATATAATGAAAATTATATTAAAGCTAAATCACTTTTAGATCTATTTAACTAATGATTTATCTCATTGATCACGAAGACTCATTCACATACAATTTAGCTCATCTACTAGATAGTATTGAGCCAACATTTGTTTCAAATTATTATGAAATAGATCTAACAAAACTAGAAAAATCTTCTACCATCGTTCTTTCACCAGGCCCTGGTGAACCAAAAGATTATCCATTAACAACTAAGATCTACAATAAATATAAAGGTAAGAAAAAAATATTAGGAATATGTTTAGGTTTCCAACAAATAGTTTTTTGTGAAGGAGCTAAAATAGTTCAACAAAAAAATATTCTTCATGGTTATCAGAGTCATATTAAAGTAACTAACGATAAATCAATTTTTAAAAAAAATTTTGATTTTTTAGGAGGTCGATATCATTCCTTAAAAATGGCTGAACCATTTGTTTCTAAATCAATGATAATTACAATGCGTTGTATAAAAACAAATGTAGCAATGGCGGTTGAAGATGATATTAATAAAGTCTATGGATTACAGTTTCACCCAGATTCATTTTTAACTCCAAATGGAAAATATCTTATTAAAAAAATCATTTCACGCTAAGAATTTTAAATTACTTAAGTTCAATTCTCTTTGGGGTTACAAGGGTATCTTTACAACCATTAGACTATTTGGCAAAGAACCAAATTTTATCTTAGTTGATCAGCATTTAAAAAAACTCAATAACGATTTAAGATTTTTTGGTATTGATGTTAAGATTTCAAAAAATTTTTTAACTAATTTTTTAAATAAATATTCTAAAATTAAAAACTACGACCACCTATTAAGAATTGCAGTCACAAAAAAAATAATCTCATTATCTGTGCGTAAACGAAACAAACATCATAAGTATTTTACTGCAGTATTTTTTAGATTCCAACGTACTTTACCTAACTTCAAAAACTTACAGTACAAAAAAATAATTTCTTTACAAAAAAAAATTAATTTACAAAAAGAAGAAATTCTTTTTTATTTTAACAATAAAATTTTAGAAGGCTCGACGACCAATTTAATTTTTGTAAATAGTAATAAGTTATTTATTCCAAAAAATTACTATTATTATGGAATTACTTTAGAATACTTAATTAAAAATCTACCTTATAAAATTTATAGAACAGATATTAATATTTCTAGTTTACATCAATTTAGTGAAATACTTTTAGTTGGCTCTGGTAAAGGTGTGGTTAGTATTTCTTTTATTAAACAATTTAATTGGTATAGGTCTTCAATAAAAATATATAATTTATTATCAAAAAAATATTCAAAAATATTATTGAAATGAAATTAGGAAAATATAATTTTAAATTAACTAGTCCAACGGTAATGGGAATATGCAATGTTACTCCTGACTCTTTTAGTGATGGTGGAAAGAGTTTTAAAAGTTCAGATGCACTAAAAAATATTAAAGAAATGGTTATAAATGGAGCAAGTATTATTGATATTGGGGCAGAAAGTACAAGACCTGGCTCAGATCCATTAACACACAAAGAAGAAGTTAAAAGATTAGAACCGATATTAAAAAAATTGCCAAAAAATAAATTTGTCATATCGGTTGATACTAATAAAATTGAAACCCAAGAATATGCATTGAATATGGGAGCACATATTATAAATGATGTCTTCGGTGGTTCAGAAGATTTATTCTTTTTAACTAAAAAATTTAAAACAGGTTTAATTTTAATGCACACACCTGCACCACCCAAAACTATGCAAAAGAAAATACACTCATATAATAATGTTGTACAAGATATTAAAAAAATATTTCTTCAGAAAATTAAACAATTAGAAAAAATAAAAATTCCTTCATCCAAAGTTTGGTTTGACCCAGGTATTGGTTTTGGTAAAAATTTAAAACAAAATATAGAAATCATGCAAAAAATTAATCAGTTTAAGTTTAAGGGATATGGATTATTATTAGGATCATCTAGAAAAAGCTGGATCAACCTCATAGATAAGAGTGAAACAAATCAAAGATTGGGAGGTTCAATCGCTTCTGCATTATATTGTTATCAAAAGGGAGTTGATATATTTAGAGTTCACGACATAAAAGAAACGTCTCAATCATTAAAAATTTTTGAAAAACTATGTTCAAAGTAGAAATTAAAAACTTATCCATCAGTGCAAACATAGGTATCACTACTCAAGAGCGAAAGAAAAAACAGTTATTAAAGGTAACATTAGAATTTAGTTATCCTGTTAAAAACTCACTAGATTTAAATAATATAAATAATGTGAAGGATTATTCATCTATTACTAAATATTTAAAAACTTTCATAAAGGAATCTCAATCACATACTCTTGAGAATTTAATAATAAAAACATCCAATGCTCTTGAAAAAAAATTTAAAATAAAAAATATTAAAATTACAATTAATAAAACAGCTGTAGCAAAAAAATATGGAGCTGAATCACTAAGTGTATCAAACTGAAACAATAATCGCACTTGGCTCAAATCTAGGTAATTCTATATTTAATTTACGCTCTGCTGTTAGAGAGTTAGAAAATATTGGTAATATAAAAAAAATTGCTAATATTTATATTTCTTCTCCTTATGGATATAAATCGCAAAGTAATTTTTTTAACACCGCAATTAAACTATTAACCAATCAGAAGCCATTAGAATTAATAAATAATATTTATGAAATTGAAAAAAAATTAAAAAAAAATAAAAAAATTATCAATGGTCCAAGAATTATTGATTTAGATATTATTTTTTTTGGCAAACAAATATTTAATAAAAAAAATTTAATAATTCCTCACCCAAGAGCAGCTGAAAGAGACTTTGTGTTATATCCAATACTTGATATTGATCCTTTTCTCAGACATCCAATCGAAAAAAAATCAATAAAAGTATTATCGAAAGAGTTGCAAAATAAATATATTATTAAAAGATTATCCTACCGAAATTTGATTTAAAAAATCTTTGAGTTTTGATTTAGAAATTAAATTTCTCTGATTTTTCAAACTTCTAGAAATATCTAATCCAAAAGGTATTATTTGTTTTAGAATGTTAGAAACATTTTTTTTATCTATACCGCCACCAATATAAACTGGAATTTTTTTACTTTTTATAAATTGTATTTGTTTAATACTTTTTCTCAATGAATATTTTTTAATACTCTTTTTTCTATAAACATTCATATCAAAATAAATAACATCAACAATTTTTCTAATTGATTCAATGTACTTTTTATCAAAATTTTCTGGATTAATAGCAATACCTATTTTTAATCTTCTAAATATTTTTTTTATTTTTAATAAATCTTTTTTGGGAAAATGATATGAACATGAAATTGTCTTTGGTTTTGTAAAATCTATTTGTTCTATTAGCTTGTCTAAAGAGACATACCGAGTCAGAAGTACTGATTCTATCTTATAATTTTTACATTCTTTAATTAATGATTGTATTTTTTTATCACTAACTGTGTTTGGTCCATTCAAATTTTTACTTGCAAAACCCAATGATTTTATTTTATTTTTATGCGCCACTTCAACAGATTTTACATTGGTTATGCCACAAATTTTTAGAGGTATATTTTTCATTAAATTTTATTTTTAAAAATTATAAATATATGTAAACTATTTTTTTTTATATATGTCATTAAATTTTTATAGACGAGTAGCGTTTGGCCTGTCGCCAAATGAAAAACCAGATAAAGATCCGCTTAATTGGGCAATAAATCAATTAGACACCATACCTGATCTGTTGTGGCCTGGAACAATCCCAACAGAAAAAGATTTAAGAAAAAAATACGGTGAATGGGTCTACGGAGATAGAGAAGTTTTAAGAAAAAAATTTAAAAATGATAAACATGCCTATAGAAAAGCAAAAGATGAATTAAGAATACAAACTGGAGAAAGATATTTTGAATTAAATGAACATGCCATTCGTCATTTTCAAACAAAGTATTCCAAACAACCCGTTTTTGAGCGTTTCTGGCTTTTTTGGGGAAATCATTTTGCAATAAGTGAAAAAGATTTTTTAGCAGAGTTTAGTACCGGACCTTATCAACGTGAAATTATTAGACCTAACATGGTTAAAACTTTTGAAGAGATGGTTCAGTCAGTTACAACTTCATGGTGTATGATTCACCACCTTGATAATTCAGAATCTTTTGGTCCCAATTCTAAAAAAGGAATGGAATGGGGAGAAACGATAAACGAAAATCATGCAAGAGAATTATTAGAATTACATACAGTATCTCCAAATGCTGGATACACTCAGGAAGATGTGATTCAGTTAGCCTATATCATGACAGGTTGGGCGCACAAATGGGATAGAAAAAATTTAGAAACCGGGGATATATGGTTTGATCAAGAAATGCATCAAAAAGGAGATAAAGTAGTTTTAGGAGTTAAATATAAAAATGATGCAAAAAGAGAACTTGCAAAGGTAATTCATGATTTGGCAACACACCCAATGTGTATCAAATTTGTTTCAACAAAATTATGCAGGCATTTTATTACAGATGAACCAACAGATGAAATGATAAACCCAGTTATAGAAGCATGGAACAAATCCAACGGTAGCCTGATTGAAATTCACAAAGCAGTTATAACGCAAGCTTATAAGTATAATGAGATTACGCATAAATTTCATCCACCTGAAATATGGTTAATGCAATTATCTAGAATGTTTGATTTAAATATTCCGCTTTCATTTGAAAAAATGAATTATACTTTTAAGTTAAAGCCAAATAATAGACAAAGACAGTTATCTTGGATACTTAGAGAAATAGGTCATTCACCTTATCGTGCTAAACAACCTAATGGTTGGAGTGATTTGGAGGTAGATTGGGTATCGCCAGAATTATTATTACGCCGCTTTTGGTTTGCTTCAGTTGAACTTCCAATGCTTGTTAAATCTGGAAACAGATCTCATGGTTTTATTTTATCTTGTCTTAAAAATAATTTTGAAGATCATGAAAATATGGCATCACTTATTGATAATTTTAGATTTGGCACATCAGATTATGATTTAGGGCAAAAGTATGGAGTCATTTGTAATTTGCCAGGAGTATTAAAAATATGAACTGCACAAGAAGAAATTTTTTAATTGGAGGATCAACAACATTGTTTCTTTCTGGATATTTTCCAAAAATAAGTTTTGCTTCAATGCAGAAAAAAAATCTAATTATTATATCACTTCGTGGAGGAATGGATGGTTTAACAGCTGTTCCTGTTATTGGAGATAAACGTCTCAAAAAATTAAGAAAAAAACTCATTCTGGAAGACGTTCTTAATTTAAACAGTGACTTCGGCCTTCATCCTAAATTAGAAATTTTTCATAAACTCTGGCAAAAAAATCAAGCGGCATTTGTTCATGCAACAAATATTCCTTACACAGGCAGATCACATTTTGATGGACAAAATTTAATGGAAACTGGAGCGCACATTCCATACAAAGAAAAAACAGGATGGCTTGGCAGGGGGTTACTAGCTTCAAATATTATAGGAAAAGGTTTGGCAATATCTTTACCAATGCCACTTTTACTAAGAGGTGTGCCACAGAATAATAATTTCTTCCCATCACCAGATTTTGTTGAAACAAAGTTAATAGATCAAATTTATAATGAATTTAAGGGTGAGCATAACGAGCTAATTAAATCTACACTTGATACAATAAGACAAAGACCATTGTCTATGCAAATAGCTACTGACTCTGATGATAGAAAAAAACTTGCTCTTGAAGCTGCTAAACAATTAAAAGATCAAAGTGGTCCTCGAGTTGCTGTATTTGATTTAGATGGTTTTGATACCCATGCTGCTCAAGGAGGTGTTGATGGAGCACATGCTGATGAACTAGAAGAAGTAAATAAGATTGTTACTATTCTACATGAAAATCTTGGCCAAGCATTTGATAATACACTAATTCTTACTCTGACTGAATTTGGCCGAACTATAAAACAAAATGGAGGTTATGGAACTGAGCACGGATATGGAAGTGCAATACTAATGGCTGGAGGCTTGTTAAAAAAATCTCAAGTTTATACAGATTGGCCTGGACTAAAAAAGAAAGAATTGTTTGAGGGAAGAGATCTAAATTCGACTATTGATTCCAGGGCTGTTTATAATTCTGCAATGTCAATTTGTTTTAACCAAGATCCAGAATTTTTGCGTAAAGAAGTTTTTTGGGGAGACGAACTTCCTGATTTGTCTCAAGAATTGTTTAAGATTTAGAAATAAATAATTTTTTTAGTAATTTCATGTTAAACAAGAATATGGTTTCAGAAAATTTTGATAGTTTATTCAAGGCTGCAAAAAAAGTTAGAGAGCAAGCACATGTGCCTTATTCAAATTTTAAAGTAGGAGCAGCTTTTCTAACAGAAGATAGTAAAATTATTACTGGTTGTAATGTTGAAAATGCTGCCTATCCTCAATCCCAGTGTGCCGAAGCAACTGCAATTGGAAATATGATTTCTAATGGAAACAAAAAAATTTTAGAAGTTGTGGTTATAGGTTCAGGTGAATTATTATGCTCACCCTGTGGTGGTTGTAGACAGAGGTTAAGAGAATTTGCTACTTTAGATACTAAGATTCATATGTGTAACGAAAATGGTCATATGAAAACATCTACGCTCGAAGAATTACTTCCAGACTCTTTTGGCCCAGAGAATCTTTAATGCTACCTTCGGCCAAAAAATTTCTAGAAATAACAAATAATACTTCACCCGATATTGCCATAATTTTAGGAAGTGGACTAACCAATTTTTTTGAAGAAAAAGATATTCAAGAATCAATTTCATATGAACAATTATCTGATTTTCCACAGCCAACTGTAAAAGGTCACGCAGGTAAATTAGTTTTAGGAAAAATAAATACTTTAAATGTTGTTTGTATGTATGGAAGATCACATATTTATGAAGGACACAATCCCCAAAGCTTAGCTTCACCCATAAGAGTATTAAAGGACATTGGGTGCAAGTTATTAGTTGTTACAAATGCAGCAGGTAGTTTAGATGAAGCTATGCCGGCTGGTAGTCTAATGGCAATTAATGATCATATTAACTGGAGTGGTTTCAATCCACTTATTGGACCTAATGCTAAAGAATATGGTCCTCGCTTTCATGATATGAGTGATGGGTATCATAAGTTTTATAGAGATCAGTTAATGCAAGTCGCTAAAAAAATAGATCAAAAAATTTATGAAGGTATTTATTGTATGTACTCAGGACCAAATTTCGAAACACCTGCTGAAATCAATGCCTTAAAAGTAATAGGTGGAAATGCTGTTGGAATGTCTACAGTACCAGAAGTTTTAGTTGCTAATCATTGCGGACTTCCTGTTATTGGTATCAGTGTAATCACCAACTTAGCTGCTGGGATGAATAAAACAAAATTAAGTCATCAAGAAACTTTAGAGAATGCAAGTTTAGCAGAGAACAATGTTTTAAATTTAATTAAACAATTTATACAAGAAGTTCAATTCGATGATACCTCAAGAGATAATTAGAAAAAAAAGAGATAACAAAGATCTGTCAAAAGAAGATATCAACTTTTTTGTAGATGGTTTAACAAATGGATCTTTTTCAGATGCACAAATTGCAGCAATGAGCATGGCAATATTTGCAAATGGAATGACTCCTGAAGAAACTGTTTGTTTGACTGAGGCGATGACAAACTCTGGCGATACACTTAATTGGTCTGAGATTGTAGATCCTGAGTTGGTTTGTGATAAGCACTCAACCGGTGGTGTTGGAGACAAGACGAGCGTTATTTTAGCTCCAATACTTGCAGCTTGTGGACTGTATGTACCTATGATTTCAGGTAGGGGTTTGGGTCATACCGGCGGCACCCTAGATAAATTTGATTCAATACCTGGGTACAATACAAAGCCTGATTTAGAAACTTTTAAAAAAGTTGTAAAAGACGTTGGTTGTGCAATTATTGGTCAAACCTCTAATTTAGCACCAGCTGATAAAAAATTATATTCTATAAGGGATATTGTAGGTACAGTAGAATCTTTACCTTTAATAACATCATCTATTCTTTCAAAAAAAATTGCAAGTGGTCTTTCATCTTTAGTACTTGATGTAAAAGTTGGTAATGGATCTTTTAATAGCACTATTGATATAGCAAGAGATTTATCCAACTCCTTAGTAAGAGTCGCTAAAGGAGCAGGTTTACATTGCGAAGCTATATTAACGGATATGAATCAGATCCTAGGTAAAAGTGCTGGTCATACACTGGAGATATTAGAATGCATAAAATATATTAAAAATGATTTTAAAGATCACCGATTAGAAAAGATCACTAATGAATTAATATCTTCGCTATTAGTAAACATTTATAAAATTTCGAAAGAAGAGGCTTATAATAAAATTAATACGGTTATTAATAATGGACTAGCTGCAGAAAAATTTGAAATGATGGTTGCGGCCTTAGGTGGACCAAAAAATATTTTATCATCTTATGAAAAGGATTTAATAAATACTTCAGTTCGAAAAGATATATTTTCTAGTGAACAAGGCTGGATAGAAAAAATTCATACGAGAGAATTAGGCCTTATACTTATTGAACTAGGAGGTGGAAGAAAACAGGTTACCGATAAAATAGATTACGGAGTTGGATATGATAATGTACTCAATATTAGTGATGAAGTGAATTCATCAACTCCTTTATTAAGTTTATACTCAAATAAAAATATAGATGATAATTTAATAAATAAAATACAAAGTTGTTTCATCATTTCAGATAAAAAAACTCACAAACTATCTGAAATATTTGAAACCATAAACTAATGAGTACCCAAACTGAAATTAATGAAGCACTTGTTCAATATTTACAAACCGTAGGTTACAGAGAAGATAAAATAATTAGTGAACTAGAAAATGAAACTTTAAAACTTGGCAGTGTTTCACAAATGCAGATTGCAAAAGAACAAGGTCAGTTTTTAGAAATGATAACTAAAATTTCTAATGCTAAAAATTGTTTAGAAATTGGAAGATTTACAGGGATGAGTACTTTGTTTTTGGCAAGAGGTCTACCTGAATCAGGAAAAATTGTAACTGTTGATAATTCAGATGAATTTTTACCCTTAGCAAAAAAATATTGGGAATTAGATAATATAAGTTCAAAAATTGAATCGATTATTGGAGATGGTGTTGAGGTAATGCAAAGCATGATAGATCGTCAACAAAGTTATGATTTAATTTTTATAGATGCTGATAAGAATAATTATCCAAATTATTACGAACTGTCGTTAAACCTATTAGTTTCTAATGGAATAATAGTTATTGATAATATGCTTTGGCATGGTGATGTTGCTGACGAAACTATACAAGACTCTCAAACACAAACTATCCGTGATTTAAATTTAAAAATTCAAAATGACACAAGAGTGGAGTTCTCTCTTCTCCCATTATCTGATGGATTATCGTTTATAAGAAAAAAATAATAAAGACTTGAATTTAACACAATCATCCCCACATCATAATTGTCTGTATGCCATTGTGGGTGCAGAAAAAATAAACTTGCTTAATAAAGGAGTTATTATGACTAGAAACCTATCCGTTTGGAATTCTCTAAGACCATTCTCTGTTGGATTTGACTCAATTTTTGATGAATTTGATAGAATGTTGGAGTCTACGGAACGATACAATACAAATTATCCACCTTACAATATTCATAGAGTTGATGAGCATAACTATAAAATTGAAGTTGCTCTTGCTGGATATAGTAAAGAAGATATTGAGATTGAATTAAAAGAAAACAACCTAACTGTTAGAAATAAACCTAAAGAAAAAGTGGTTAATGAAAATGGCAATGGTGTAATCCATAAAGGAATCTCAACAAGACAGTTTGAAAGATCGTTCACAATTTCAGAAGACATCAAAGTCAAAGATGCTGAATTGAAGAATGGACTTTTAGCGATTGATTTGGAGAGAATTATTCCAGAAGAAAAAAAAGCTAGACTTATTTCAATAAAATAGTTTTGATAGGGGCCCAAAGTGGCCCCAACATTTTTAACTTTAAATTTAGAATAAATCTAATTTTATGAATTTTAACAACACTGATATTAAAAAAAAATTCATATAGATCTACATTCGTATTCTGATAATTTTTAATAAGATTCTTAATCATAGAACGTGGAGATATTTATTATCTCCACAAAAAAAAGAAGGTTATATGAAAATTATTTTTAGATTACTATTGATACTAATTGCATCTACGATTTCACTAAACTTGTTTGCCAAAGAGGTTAATGTTTATTCTTACAGGCAGCCAATTTTAATAGATCCTTTCTTTGAGGAATTTACAAAATTGACTGGCATAAAGGTAAATGTTTTACATGCAAAAAAAGGATTGCTAGAAAGAGTTTTAGCTGAAGGTGAAGATACACCTGCTGACTTGGTATTAACAGTTGATATAGCAAGATTAAACCAATTTGTTGAAAAGGATATTTTGCAACCAATTAATTCAGATATTTTGAATATGAATATTCCAAATCATTTAAGAGACAGTAATAATAAATGGTTTGCACTTTCAAAGAGAGCTAGAATTGTTGCAATATCAAAAGAAAGAGTATCTACAGACTCAATTAAAAGAATAGAAGATTTATCTGATCCAAAATGGAAAGGTAAAATTTGTACAAGACCTGGCAGCCATGACTACAATAGATCACTTTTAGCTTCAATAATTGCTGCAAATGGAGAAGCTATAGCTGAAGAATGGGCAGCAGGCATCGTTGCAAATTTAGCACGAAAACCTGAAGGTAATGATAGAGCTCAAGCAAAAGCAATTTATGAAGGTGTTTGTGATATTGCTGTAATGAATACTTATTATTTTGGAAAAATGAAATTTAATGAAAAGAATCCAGAACAAAAAGAATGGGCTAACTCAATAGAGTTAGTTTTTACTAACCAAGAAGACAGAGGTAATCACATAAATGTTGCTGGTGGAGGTGTAATTAAGTACTCTAAAAATAAAGACAACGCGATTGCACTACTTGAATTTTTGACTCAACCAAAAGCCCAAGTCCTCTACAGTTCTATAAACTATGAATATCCGGTTAATCCAGATATGAAATTAACTGATGAGTTAAAATCATGGGGTGAATTTAAAGAAGATAAACTGCCTGTTGAAAAACTAGCAGAACTTGCTCCCATAGCTCAGAAAATCATTGATAGAGTAGGCTGGTAAATTATAGGTTAACTGTTTTGATAAATTTTAATTTATGGTCTAATTCTGTGGCGATAATTGCTTTAGTAATTATCGCCCCTATTTTTTCAATATTTTATTACGCAATCTTAGGTGATACATCACTATGGCCACATCTTTTTTCTACTGTTTTGCCCAGATATCTTACCAATACAATAATTCTAATGTTTGGTGTTGGAGGATTAAGTTTAGTCTTTGGTTTGACTACTGCTTGGATAGTGACAAGATATAATTTTTTTGGGAAAAAATTTTTTGAATGGATGTTATTATTACCAGCTGCTGTCCCAGCTTATATTATTGCCTATACTTATACTGATTTTTTTGAATATGCTGGTCCTCTTCAATCATTGCTAAGAGACATATTTGGTTGGACGAGCTCAAAAGATTACTGGTTTCCAAATGTGCGATCAATGGGAGGTGCAATTTTGGTAATGTCTTCTGTATTGTATCCATACGTATATTTAATGACTAGAGCATCATTTATAACGACACCTATATCTTTTTTTCAAACTAGTTCTATTTATGGAAGGAATTCCTTCTTCAATGTTGCTATTCCATTTGGTCGTCCTGGTATAATTGCTGGCTTGGCCTTAGTACTAATGGAAACAATTTCTGATTTTGGGACAGTTGATTATTTTGCAATTGAAACATTAACCTTAGGCGTATTTAATGTTTGGTTAGGAATGAATAGTCTATCTGGCGCATCACAGATTTCTAGTATTTTATTTATGATTGTTATAGTACTTTTAACTTTAGAGTATTTGGGTAGGCGTAGCAGAAAATTTCATGAAAAATATAGTGGTGCATCTTATACACCAACCCAAACAGTTTCTGGTATCAAAAATTCTTTATTGTTTTTAATTTGCTTAATACCTTTAAGTCTTGGTTTTATAATACCTGTTTCAATTTTATTGAATTTTGTAATTAAAGGTTATTCTGTAATAAATTTTTTTGAAATTTTTCAAATAACACTATCAAGTATATCTTTAGCATTTATTTCTTCATCATTCATAATGTTGCTATCCTTATTAATGATTATAGTTGGAGCATATAAATCAAATAATTTCCAAAAAATTTTAATATTTTTTGCTTCTTCTGGTTATGCTTTTCCAGGAACAATTCTTGCTGTTGGAATAGTCGTATTTGTTGGGTGGCTTAATGATTTAATTTATTTTCGTATGAGTTATGCCGTTGGCGGATTTATAATTTTATTATTTGCGTATAGTATAAGATTTTTAGCTGTTGGTAATGGAGCAATTACATCAGGTATTTCAAGAATTCATCCAAACTTATTAGACGCATCAAGAACAATGGGTGTTAGCTTTTTCAAAAGTATAAGAAAAATTATATTACCCTTGCTGTATACAAATTTATTAGTTGGAGGAATATTAGTTTTCGTAGACATCTTAAAAGAACTTCCAATAACACTTTTATTAAGACCATTTAATTTTGAGACACTAGCAACCTATGTTTATCAATATGCCTCTGATGAAATGTTGGAGGAGTCAGCATTTGCAGCTCTAATTATAGTTATTGCTGGATTAGGACCGGTAATTTTTCTTAACAGAACAATTACTAAATCAATAAAAAACTAAAACTTAATTCTTAAAAATATAAGCCTGATCATTATCAATTTCTATCTCGACTGCAGATGATTGTTTTGGATTAAAGTCAGCAGGCATGTGGCTATGAACATGAACAACTTCATTATTATTATCTAACACAGATAAATGGATAAAACTAAATGACCCCATTAATTTTGACGCCATAACGGTTCCCTTAATTCCATTAACTGGTGTTGGTTGTTTGTTGAGTTTTATACCTTGAGGTCTTATGTGTACTACAACTTTCTCACCTTCTAAATTTCCAGGTGTTTTAATTTTCCCAACCGGTGTGTAAATGTGAGATTCTTTAACAACACCTTCAAATTTATTTGTTTCACCAAAAAAACCTGTAACATATGAATTTTTTGGATTGTTATAGAGATCATTCGGAGTTCCTGACTGTACAATCGAACCTGATTTATCAAAAATATTTATATGATTTGAGATAAACATTGCTTCGAAAGGATCATGAGTGACTATAATTACAGACACATTTGATTTTTGTAATAGATGCAGCGTATCATCTCTCACCTCTTCTCGAAGGCTTAAATCTAAACTTGAAAAAGGCTCATCTAATAAAAGTAAATCGGGTTGTGAAATTATAGATCGTGCAAGTGCAACTCTTTGTTGTTCACCACCACTTAACTCGTGTGGGTATTTATCTAGTGAATTAGGTAATTTTATTAGTTCAATAATTTCATCAACATTATTAGTTGAATTCTTAGCATTAGTGGGAAATCTCAAATTTTCTTTTACTGTCAAATGTGGGAATAAAGCGTAATCTTGAAATAAAAAACCAATTTTTCTTTTTTCTGTAGGTAAGTGTTTTGCAGTACTACTTACTTCTTCACCATTAATAATAATTTTACCTGACTGTACTTTTTCAAGACCTGCTATGAGCTTTAATAAAGTAGTTTTTCCACTACCTGACGGTCCCAAAATACAAGAGATACTATCTTTATTGAGATTAAAATTAATATTATTTAAAATTTTTTTATTATTAATCGAATGAGTAAGATCTTTAACTTCAACAGCAATCATAAAATACCTATTACACTAAAATTAAACTTGGGGAAATTTATCTAAAATTTCACTTTCCCATTCAAGAAACTTTTTTGATCTATTATCAGGACTTGGATGTGATCCCATAAATTCAGGCACCCTTCCTTCTTGACCTGCCATCATTCTTTGCCATAATTTAGCAGGTTCTTTAATATTAAATCCAGCAAGATTCATAAATCCCATACCTAAATAATCAGCTTCACTTTCCATTTTTCTACTAAATGGAAGAAAAATACCATACTTAACCACTGAGTTGTAAACATTACCACCTACGTTACCAAGTCTAAAAGATTTATTTAAAAGTTCAGCGTATTTACTTCGCGATATTCCAATTGTTGCCATTTGCATCATAGATGCTTGGGTTAATTTTTCAACAGTGTGTCTAGCAAATGCATGCGCAATTTCATGGCCCATCACTGCAGCAATCCCGTCATCATTTTTACAAACAGGAAGTATACCAGTGTAGAAAGCAATTTTTCCACCAGGCATACACCATGCATTCTTTGTTTCAGACTCAATTAAAGCAAATTGCCAATTAAAATTTTCTACAGGATTTTTTTCACGCTTATTAAGATAAAATGTATCTAGAGAGGTATAAATTTCTTTTCCAATTTCTTCAATTTTTTTAGATTCATCTGTGTTATCTAATAAAATTTTATCTTCTTTAGCTTTTGATAAAAATTTTGAATATGTTTTCTCAACTTCTTGATTTAAAGATCTTTCATTGGGATAAATTTTTGGAGTACCAAGAACACCACCTCCCATTAAAATTATAGGTAGATTGCTATCATATAAATTTAACTGACTTCGATTTGTTAATGGTACTTGTGTACAAGAAGGTAAAATCATCGAACCACATAAAGAGCAACTTGCGCCAAAAACAAAGCTTCTTCTGTTTATTCTTGCTTCCATATTATTATTATATAGGTAATTTTATTTATATGAATATTTTTAATTCAGTTAAAAAAGCAGAAATTCATGTTCATTTAGAAGCAACCATTACGCCAGATTTATGTAAGAAATTTGCCAAACGTAATAATTATGAAATACCTGAAGAAATGTTTGGCTCAAAGTATGCATACCAATGGGATGATTTTTATGATTTTATAAAAAAATATGACATCGTTACTTCTGTCATACATACGCCAGAAGATTATTTTGAATTAACGTATGAATATTTAAAAGATTGTGCAGCTAACAATGTTCTTTATGTCGAAGCGATGATTTCCTCAACTCATGCTAAAGAAAAAGGGATGACCTATCATTCTTTTATTGAAGGAGTCTATGAAGCTTCCAAAAAAGCTGAAGAAGATTTTGGTATTGTTTCACGTTATATAATGAATGGGATCAGACATTTAGGACCAGAGTCAGTACAAGGAACTGCAGAGGAAGTTTTAAATAATCCCCATCCTTGTTTAGTTGGTTTTGGTCTGGCTGGGGATGAATTGCATTTTCCTCCAAACTTATTTGTTGAAACATTTGATATGCTAAAAAAAGAAAATTTTCCAATTACGGTTCATGCAGGTGAATGGGATGGTCCTGTAAATATAAGAAATGCTATTAACCTTCTGCATCCAACAAGATTAGGCCATGGTGTTCGATCAATAGAGGATCCTGATTTAGTTAAAGAAATAATTGATAAAGATATTATTCTAGAAACTTGTCCAACAAGTAATATTGCAACTAAAATTTATAAAGATTATGTAGATCATCCTGTGAAAACATTATTTGATCAAGGGGTAAAAGTAACAGTGAATTCTGATGACCCTCCTTTTTTTAATGCAACGATAAACGGTGAATACAAAGTCATGGAAGATTTAGGTTTAAATGCAAAGGAACTAACCTCCCTTACTCATAACGCAATTAAGTATTCCTTTTGCGATGATAAAAATAAAAATAAATTATTGGCTAAATTAAACTAGACAATTTTACTAAAGGTCTTGCACCATAATGCGAAATAATTTCTGCGGAAGCAATTGATGCGTAATTACCACATTCATCCATTGCTTTACCTTTAGAATAACCAAATAAAAAACCAGCTGCAAATAAATCGCCAGCTCCAGTTGTATCTACAACTTTTTCTACTTTTTTTGCAGCAACTTCAGTGATGTCATTACCAGAAACAATAACTGATCCACTACTTCCTTTAGTAATAGCAGCAATTATATTTAATGATTTTGCATATTCTAGACCTTCTTCAAAACTTTCTGTTTGTGCCATTGCTTTGATTTCATCTTCGTTAGCAAAAAGAATATCAACATTCTCAGTTATTAATTCTTTAAAAGAGTCTCTGTGTCTATCAACACAAAAAAGATCAGATAAAGTAAATGCAATTTTTTGATTATCAGCCTTGCAAATATCTACCATTTTTTTCATAGCCTTTTTTGCATTTTCATTATCCCACAAGTAGCCTTCTAAATATGCAATCTTATGATTTTTAATATCATCCTCTTTTATATCTTCAGGTCCTATTAATGTTCCAGCACCAAGAAAAGTACACATTGTTCTTGTTCCGTCTTCTTCAACAAAAATTGTACAACATCCAGTTGAAATATCAGGAGATGTAAATCCTAATGGAAATTTTAGTCCTTCCCGGATCATGTCTTTTTGAAGGTATACTCCAATTTCATCATTTTTAATTTTTCCAATAAAACTTCCATTACCGCCAAAAGAGGTGATTCCAAACATGGAGTTACCAAGGGAACCTCCACCTGCCATTTCTCTAATAGAATAACTTTCATGCAAATTATTTTTTAAATTTTCATCAATAAGATTCATTGAATCTCTATTAATTTCATGCTTTTCAATCTCACTCTGATTGGAAGGAATTATGGCATCTACCATGGCATTTCCAATTCCAACTACGTCTAATTTATCACTCATTTTTGTTTAATAATTATTGGTACTAATTGTACTATAATGACTCCAATAAATATTGCAAGGCATCCAAGTATTTTTTGTGTGTCTAAAACTTGATTTAAAAGTATCCAACCTGCTATTGCAGCAAAGACTGACTCCATTGATAAAATAATAGCAGCAGGAGCAGGATTAGCTTTATGTTGAGCGATAATTTGAAGTGTATATCCAATGCCAGCAGAAAAAATACCCGTATATAAAATCTCAAACCATTCAACTTGCATATTGGAGAGCTTTGGTTCCTCCCACATAAAAGCTAGGATCATAGATAAAATAAAAACAATGAAATACTGAATACTTCCAAATAAAAAAGGACTGTTAAGTTCTTTCATAAAAATATCTATACAAATAATATGTAAGGCAAAAAACAAAGCAGCAATAAACAAGAGAGAATCTGATTGTTGAATTTCAACTGATTGATTAGAGGACAAAAGATATGATCCATACAAACAAAGTAAAATGGCAATCCAGATTATCCAGTGTACCTGTTTTTTAATTATGAATCTTGAAATTATACCAACAAAGGGAACGTAAAGAGTGCTAAGAAAAGCAGCATTTGATATTAATGATTTTTGTAAAGCGTATTGTTGAAGACCCATACCACCAAAAAGAAAAAAACCTGTAGCTAAACAAAGATAAACTTTTTTTCTATCACTTAATATTTTAACAATATTTTGTTGTTCTAGATAAATCGCAAATGGAATTACCGTTAAAAAAGCAAAAAAGAATCTTCCAAAGCTAAAAGTAAAAGGACCTATGGCTCCCATTCCAGTAGTTTGACTGACAAAAGCTGTTCCCCATATAAGTGAGGCAATTAACATGAGTATGTTAGCTCTAGTATGACTCATAAAAATATTTGATTACTTATTTTATTGTTTATCTTTATTAATCCACCAAGACTCAATCACAATTCCGTAAAGTGGAATTTCGTCTGGGTATTCAAAAAAATCCCAATAAGCAATTCTGTCTTTGTTGCTATGATAAAGAGGAACAACATAGTGACCCCATAACAATACTCTATCAAGTGCGTGGATCGCCGTTGTTAATTCTTCTCTATTTGTTGCACTAATTAGTTTTTCAATTAATGCATCAACTGCTGGACTATTGATACCAGGATAATTTCTGCTTCCATCTTTTTGACCAACTTCTGATCCCCAATAAAATTGTTGCTCATTTCCTGGGCTTAAACTGACTCCCCAATATCTTTTAATCATATCAAAATCATAACTTAACAAACGTTCTTGATACTGTGATGAATCAACAGTTCTTACATCCATTGTAATGCCAAGTTTTTTTAAATTACTTTGATAGGCTAAGGCAATTTTCTCATCAGATGGACTGACAATCAAGAACTCAAACTTGAATTCTTTTCCATCTTTTACTAGTTTTCCGTTTTCAACAAACCATCCCTCTTTTTCGAGTATTTCTTTTGCTTTCAATAAATTTTTACGGTCATTACCACTGCCATCCGTAATAGGTGGCGTAAATGATTCCGTAAATACCTCTGATGGAATTTCATCTTTCCATAAATTCAGTAATTCTAACTCATTTTTTGACGGTAAGCCTGAAGAGGCTAATGGTGAATTATCAAAATAACTATCTGTTCTCACATAAGCATTTTGATATATTGTTTTATTGATCCACTCATGATCATAGGCATAACTTAAAGCAAGTCTTACATTTCTATTATTAAATATGTCACGTCTTGTATTCATCACAAGACCATTCATTCCAACAGGTCTATCGTTATTCATTTCTGTCAGTATTACCTCTCCATTTTGAACAGCTTTGAAATCATATTCTGATAACCAACGTTTAACATTGTACTCTCTTCTAAAGTCGTATTCACCAACCTTAAATGCTTCAACTAAGACATTTGAGTCTTTGTAATAATCATAAATAATTGTATCAAAATTATAGAGACCTTTATTTACTGGTAAATCTTTTGCCCAATAATTTTCAACGCGTTTGTATTTTATTTGACGGCCTGGATCGAGACTATCAACTTGGTATGGACCACTGCCTAGAGGGATATTTAAAAATGTTTTTGTAACATCAAGATTTTCATAAAACTTTTTTGGAATGATAGGAAGAAAGCCTGCAATAATAAGAGGCAATTCTTTATCTTCATTATTTTCAAAAATCATTTTTATTCCATCATTTCCAATCAATTGAGTTTCAACAACTTTGCCATATGTTTTTTTCTGATTTGGAGTACCTTTTGTTTGAAATGTTTCTAGACTAAACAATACATCATCGCGTGTTATTGGTGAGCCATCATGAAAGGTTGCATTTGAATTTAAATAAAAAGTTATAGATGATCTATCTTCAGGCAGTTCTACTTTTTCAGCTATTAAACCATAGAGAGAGAATGCTTCATCCCATACTCTTCTCATTAACGTATCATTAACATACCCAAGTCCAGCAGCTTTAGAACCTTTAAATGCTACTCTATTAAGATTATCAAAAGAACCATATGATCCAAATTTTACCGTTCCACCTTTAGGTGCATTTGGGTTTACATAATCTAGATTTTCAAAATCACTGGCATACTTTGGTGTTCCATGCATTGCAATACCGTGAACTTTTTCACTATACGCATGTTTGTTAAGTGCAATTATTGAAGTTAAAATGGCAAATGCGATTAGAAATTTTTTCATAGATATATCCTATCAAAAAAAAGACAGATTTGTAATGAAATATAAATTTTAAAAATTATATAAATAGAATGCAAACCCTTAAATTAATTTCGGTACTTATAACATTATGTATTGTACATAGTATTCATGCAGCAGAAGTTGATATTTTTAAAGGTATGAAACTATATGCTGAAAATTGTGCAGGGTGTCATATGGGTAATTTAGCAGGTCATGAAGAGTGGGATAAATCGTTAGATGAAGATGGTCATAGAAGAGCACCTCCTCTTAATGGCACTGGGCATACTTGGCACCACTCTCCTGCACAATTATTTCATGTCATTAAATATGGTTTTAAAAAATCAAATCCTGATTATGAAGGTAAAATGCTTGGTAATGATGCGTTATCAGATGAAGATGTTTGGTCTATTCTTGAATTTATCAAAAGTACATGGCCAGAAAAAATACTAAATAAATATAACTCCCATTTTAAAAGCTAAGATTATTAAAGCAAATCTTCAATTTTAATATTTAAGATATATATTATTATTATGAAAATTTTAGGATCTGAAATCACCCCCTATAAGACATATTTAAATAGACGTAAGTTTATAAAGGGATCTTTAGCTAGCGCCATGCTAGCAACGGTTACCTCATCAGCATTTGCAAACCACGATAGTGATCTTTCAATTTATACTAAAAATCTAAATGAAAACGACAAACTTAATTCTTACGAAGAAATCACAACGTACAATAATTTTTATGAGTTTGGGACTCATAAAAAACATCCCCATTTAAATTCTGGAAATTTTAAACCTAGGCCATGGACAATAAAAATAGATGGTCTTGTGAAAAAGCCTCAAACATTTGACTTAGAAAAAATTTTATCAAATGTAACAATAGAAGATAGGGTTTATAGATTAAGATGTGTTGAAGCATGGTCCATGGTTATTCCTTGGCAAGGTTTTCAGTTATCTGAACTTATAAAAATGGCCGAACCTTTAAGCTCTGCTAAGTATGTTCAATTTGTAACTGTATTCAGGCCGGAAGAAATGCCAGGTCAGCAAAAGAGAACAATCATTTGGCCATATAGAGAAGGGCTTCGAATGGATGAGGCAATGAATCCTTTAACAATATTAGCAACTGGATTGTATGGTCATGAAATGCCTAATCAAAATGGTGCACCCATAAGATTAGTTGTTCCATGGAAGTATGGTTTCAAATCAATTAAATCAATTGTGGAAATTAGATTTTTAGATACACAACCTGAAACATCTTGGGAAACTTTAGCTCCTTGGGAATATGGTTTTTATGCTAATGTTAATCCTAATGTTAACCATCCAAGATGGAGTCAAGGAACAGAGAGACGAATTGGAGAGTTTAAAAGAAGAGAAACACTTATGTTTAATGGCTATGAAAAAGAAGTAGCGCATCTCTACAAAGATTTAGATTTAACTAAATTTTATTAATGAATGTTTTCAACAAGAAATTTTAATCGCAGTAAACCTGTCTTATTTATTTTAATTCTATTTCCAAGCCTACTCTGGGCGTACCAATTTGTTACTGGGAATCTTGGAGTAAATCCAATTGAAAAACTAATGGATGAGTTAGGTCTAATGGCACTCAGATTAATAATAATAACTCTTATGATTACTACTCTATCAAATATTAAACCTTTAAAATCGATAGTTGTATTACGAAGAATGATTGGACTTTTTGCTTTCTATTATGTCTGTTTGCATTTCTCCACTTACATAGTTTTAGATCATTTTTTAGATATACAATTTATCATACAAGATATTATAAAAAGACCATTTATAACTTTTGGTTTTATAAGTTTTCTTTTTTTAATACCGCTTGCTAGCACTTCAACAAACAATATGATTAAGCGATTAGGTTTTAAATTATGGAAGAAAATTCATTATTTAATTTACCCAGTAGCCATTCTGGCTAGTATGCATTTTTATGTTTTAGTTCGTGCTGATAAAACTGAACCAGTCATTTATATGGGAATAATTATCCTCTTGTTACTTCACAGAATATTTAAAAGACTTACTCGTCCTCAGTTGGCTCAGTAACGGGGTTCATTTCCATACCGGCAGGACTAATATTTCGTGGTAAAGGATTATATTGAGATTCAAGATCTCGAGGTTTTGTTCTTTGAGTCATTCTATACAAACCAAAAAGTCCTAGTAGTCCGTGTATTAAAAATAAATAGATATAAAAACCTACCGCTCCCAAAATTTCCATGAAAGTAGAAACAAACAAAGGTCCGATAATTGATCCAATACCAATAAGTATACCAAAAGTTGCACTTGCTGATACTATCTCATTAGGTTGTAAGAAGTCATTTGTATGAGCAACTGTAAGTGAATACATTGGTAAACATGCAACCGAAAAAAGACCAGTAAAAATTAAGAATAATGTTAGTGGCATAAAGTTTGCAAAAACAAAAAATAAACTCAAACCTGAAGCCATAAAAGAAACACCAATAAGAATAACACGTCTATCAATTCTATCCGACAAATATCCAATAGGCCATTGAGATAGGGCACCAGCTGATGTTATAATCATCATATACAGAGAAATTTCAAATAAGCTTAAATTAATAGATGAAGCATAAATTGCACCGTACCCAAAAACTGCACTATGCGATAAACCAGTTGCTAAGGCACCAACAAAACCTAAAGGTGAAACAGTATAAAATTCTCTTAAAGAAAAAAATTTAGGACTTTCTGTATTAGGTTGTTCTGTTGAAGATAAAAGAATAGGAAGAAGTGCGAATGATAATAAGATTGATACTAAAATAAATAAATCAACTTTAGCAGGATCACCTAAATTTAATAAAAATTGCCCTGCTCCAACAAACACAAAAGTAATAATCATGTAAACGGAAAGTAATTGACCGCGAGTTTGATTAGTTGATTTTTCATTTAACCAGCTCTCCATAATCACATAAATTCCAGCAAGACTTAAACCAGTTAATATTCGTATAAACATCCATGAATAAGGATGCACAAATACTGAGTGTAATAATATAGCGATAGACGCAAGCGATGCTAAAGCTGCAAAAACTCTTATGTGACCAACACGTTGTAAAAAACTTGGAATTGTTAACGCACCAGTTAAGTATCCAACGTAATAACCAGCTATAATAAGTCCTGATGCAAAAAAACTAAAACCTTCTAAAACAGAACGAACACCGATTAGTGTTCCTTGCAAACCGTGACCAAGACTAATTAAAGCAAAGCCAAAAAAAAGGGCCCAAGTGTTTCGTAGTACCTTAAACATCTTCTAAATTTTTATTGAAATTTTAGTATTCTTCTTCGCCGTCTTCTTTAGGTTTAATACCTTCGGCTATTGGATCAATTTCTGTTTCATCTTCTAATAAAACAGTATCATCCTCAAGATTGTCTTCGTTGTTATCCAAATCCAAATTATCGATATCAAGATCATCATCTTTTTCTTTTGGTTTTGGAGGAATAGGATTAGTTAAAGGAGCAGCATTAGTACTTCCAGGTTTTCTTCCACGTCTTGGTCTAGTCATGGTAGTAACTTCAATTTCTTTACCACACTCAGGACATTCCAGTTCGGTTCTTCCTAAGTCGTAGTATTGCTTACTACACATTGGACATATTCTTTTTAAACCCCAAGATTCTTTGTACATTTCTACTTTTCTTTTTTTATAAATATTTTACCGCAATAACCACAAACAATTTTGTTCTCATTATTGAAAGTATAATAAACTGCGGGATGTCCTAAACCATCTTCACCACCATCGCAAGAGATAGTTTCGGTTTTTGGATCTACTTCCACAATATCTTCAGTCATAAAAGCCATATAAAATTTTCATGCAAAAAGTCTATATTTTTTCCTTATAGAATTTGAAAATAAACAACCGAAATACCACTCACTATTAAAATAGAAGGTATTATTCGAGATTTTGCATTCTTCTCAAATAAGAAAAGCATTCCAATAATTGCAGCAAACACAATGCTTATTTCTCTAATACTAGAGACATAAGCTATTTCTATAAATTGCATACTCCAAACAACAATTGCGTAACTACTTGTTGCAAAGACACCAGCAGCAATCCCAGATCTAAAAGTGTATGTTTCTCTTTTTCGTAAACCATCTTTAGAGATTAAACCAATAATTAATAGAGGTATTCCATTAAGTGTGAAGAGCCAGTAAATATAGGAAAAACCATTTTCAGAAAGTCTAACCCCGACCCCGTCAACTAAAGTGTAAGCAGTAATTAGAATAGCCGTTGATATTGCGAGAGCAAAACCCCTGAAGTTAAAAGATAAATTTTTAGAATAAGAAATTAAAAATAAACCAATACAAACAATTAATATTCCAACAAAACCAGCAACACTAATATCAGAACTTAAAAATAAAATACTAATGATCGCTACAAACAAACATGAACTTCCTCTAGAAATTGGATATATGTAAGAGAGATCACCGTACCTATATGAGTAGATAACATTTAGTCTGTAGAAGACATGAATGATTACGGTTGCTATTAAAAAATACCAAACCTCTAAAGTTGGAAATGGAACAGTAAATGTTAAAGGTAAAAAAATAGTAACTTCCAAGACAGACGTTATACCCATTAACGATAAAGGGTTCTTGCTTGATTTTATTATAGCACTCCAAACTGCATGACATAGAGCAGAAACAAGAATTAAGATAAAAATAAAATTTACTGACAATGTCATCAGTAGATAAGAATTTACTTCATGCCTGTCAAAGTAATTCCTTCAATAAATCGTTTTTGTGCGATTATAAAAGCAACAATAAGAGGAACAGTTACAGTAACTATTGAAGCCATCATAGGACCAAATTCGTCACTATCAATCCCACCTCTGAATTCTCTTATACCAAGTGGTGGAGTAAAGAGATCTCTATTTCCTGTTATTACCATACGAGGCCAGAAATAATCATTCCAGTGCGCAACAACTGAGAATATTGCAAAAGCAAGTAACGCTGGTATTGCAGTTGGAAGCATTACTTTCCATACAATTGCGTACTCTCCCATGCCATCCATTCTGGCGGCATCAATTAATTCATCTGGAACAGTCATAAAGAATTGCCGCATTAAAAAGATTCCAAACACCGATATGGTCCAGGGCAGTATTAAGGCGGAATAGGTGTCAACTAATCCTGCCTGGGCCAACATAACATATAATGGAAGTGCAATTCCGTGAACAGGAATGAGCAAGCAAAATAAAACCATCGAGAAAACAAATTCTCGTCCGTAAAACCGTAACTTGGCGAGTGCATATGCGCACGGTAAGGCGACTAAAACCTGAATAATGAAGATTGATAAAGTAACAATAACACCATTCATTAAATATCTAGGAATAGGGGCTTTTTCAAATGCAAACCAATAGTTGTATTGATATGGCTTCATTGTACATGTTTCTTCTGAATAACCAGTTTTAACACATACGGGAAACGTTTGAGTTTCTTGCGCACCAATAAGACCACCAGAAATTGATTGGATTTCTTGCTGAGATTTTAATGACATAGAAACCATCATATAGAAAGGAAGCATCACTACGATAGCACCAATAATTAAGATTGCATGTTTCCAACCTTCTCCAATATATTGTTTAGCTTCCATTAATAATGAACCCTCTTCTCAATGACATATCTTTGGAAAAACGTTAACACAAGAATAAATCCAATAAAGACAACAGTGATTGCTGCACCGATACTTGTTAAGTTTTGTTGAATAGCTTTTTCAAAGATTGCATACATCATGACATAGGTTGTTTTTGATGGACCACCTTTAGTAAGTATTTCGATAGTATCAAATACCTGAAATGTTCTAATGGTAGTAATAGTCACAACAAACAACGTTGTTGGACCAAGCATTGGCCATGTAACAAGTTTAAATTGCTCCCATGTAGATTTAGCCCCATCCATTTCTGCAGCTTGGTATAACTCTCTTGGTATACTTGTTAAGCCAGCTAAATATAAAACCATATTAAAACCAAAAGCCTGCCAAATTCCTATGAAACATACTGTCCAAATCGCAGTATTTTTTTGTTTTAACCAATATGGAAAATCCATATTGTTTGCACATGCTACAGCATACCAGCTTTCTTGTGAGTCTACCCATGGCAACCAATGAAAACCAAGAATGAATTCCCTAACTCCTCCACACCCATTCGCTAAAAAACTATTTACAATTCCTAATGTTGGATGAAGAGTAAACTCCCATGCAATTGCCATTGCAAGAAGAGTTGCCATAACTGGAAGAAAAAAAATTGTTTTATATATATCAGCACCAAACCTTAGTGAGTTTAAGAGCATAGCAGCACATAATCCAAGTACAACAGAAATTGGAACGACAACAATAACATACGTCGCTGTGGCCCAAATCATTTTGACATATGTTTTTCGATTGAACATCTTGTCATAATTTTCTAGTCCAACCCACTCGAATGTTTTGTTTCCTAAATTATAGTCAGTAAAAGAAATTCCTCCTGCAAGAAAAAGAGGAAAAATTAAAATAATTATCATCAGTACGATTGCTGGTGCAATAAACCATATGTGGGCTTTTGAATTATGCATTAGTAAATTGAACCCTCATTCCTGCTTGATTAAATAGTAATGCTTTATCTGAAACTCTTTTTATATTTACACTAGAACCATTTGAAATTTGGTGTGTAAATTGTGGTAAGCCTCTTACAATTATTTTATTTGAACCGTCTTCAATATTTACATGAAAGAAAATATCTGAACCTAAATTTTCTCTATATGCAACTGTTCCACTAAATGTATTTTCATTACTTTCATTTGTAATTTCTAAATGTTCTGGTCGAATACCAATATGTAAATCTGTATTACTTTCAGAACTTTTTCTTTTTAGATTAACGTTGAGAAAACTTATCGTCCCACTAGAGTCCGCAGTTCCTTTAAATATATTTATTTTTGGACTTCCAACAAATTGAGCTACACTTAATGAGGAAGGATTGTCATATACTTCTTGAGGTGTATCTAGTTGTAATAAATTTCCATCAATCATCACAGCCATTCTAGAAGACATAGTTAACGCTTCTGCTTGATCATGTGTTACGTACACAAAAGTAGTTTTAAGTGAATTATGAAGTTCAGATAATTCAGATCGCATGTGAACTCTCAGAGCCGCATCTAAATTTGAAAGAGGTTCATCCATTAAAAATGCAACAGGCTCTCTAACCATGGCACGACCAAGAGCAACTCTTTGTCTTTGACCACCTGACAATTGTCCTGGTTTTCTATCTAATAGTTCTGAAATTTTTAGAGTTTCAGAAGTTTTATTTACTAATTGATTAATAGATTCTGTTTTCTCTTTTTTGCTTGGAGAAAAATTACCAATCAAGGGTAGTCTTTCAAATGCATTATAATCTCTAAGTCTTAATGGAGTTTCTAAATTTCTTCTTACTGTGAGATGAGGATAAAGAGCATATGATTGGAATACCATTGCCAAATCTCTTTCACTGGCTCTAACTCTATTTACATTTTTATTATCTATTAATACATCACCTGAAGTCTGCTGTTCCAATCCTGCAATTATTCTAAGTAATGTAGATTTACCACAACCAGATGGACCAACTAATGTTAAGAATTCTCCATCGTTTATATCAACATTCAAATTATTAAGTACTTGTGTAGACCCAAATGACTTTGAAATATTTTTAAGTGATATTGTCCCCACTCATTCCCCCTGTATCTTAACTTTAATCTACAAAATTTTATTAAATTTGAGAATATTTTAAATCTATTTATTTCAGTTTTATTTCAATTTTATTAACAAATATTCAAATTATGATTGAGTTTAACTAGCAGATAACTATAAATTCATATTTTTAATAATATATATTAGTTGAATTCGTGTCCGATAATTTAGAAATTAATAAAAGAGAATATCCAAGCTCTTTCTCAAAAACTGCTATTGTTATATGCCTTGATGGTAGTCAAAAAGAGTATCTCGAAGAAGCATCAAAATCTAATCTTACACCAAATCTTGATAAATTAATTGCAAGTGGTGAAAACCTACTTGTTCACAGCGCTATTCCAAGTTTTACAAATCCAAATAACATTTCGATTGTAACAGGCCAACCAAGTTCTGTACACGGTATATGCGGAAACTTCTTTTATACACCTGAGACGGGTGAAGAAGTAATGATGAATGACCCAAAATATATGCGAGCACCAACTATTTTTGAAAAATTTTACAATTCTGGTTCTAAAATTGCTCTTGTTACTGCAAAAGACAAGTTGAGAACTCTTTTAGGAAACGGATTAAGTTTTGATGATGAGAGAGCTATTTGTTTTTCTGCTGAAAAATCTGATCAAGCAACAAAAGATCTCAATGGTATAGATAATGTAAACGATTGGTTGGGGATGCCAGTGCCAGAAGTATATTCTGAAGGACTTTCTGAATTTGTAATGGCTGCAGGTGTAAAACTTCTTGAGGAGTTTAAACCAAATATTATGTATTTATCGACTACGGATTATATTCAACACAAATATGCGCCGGGAAATGAAACAGCAAATAAATTTTATGCAATGTTTGATAAATATATTGGACTTTTAAATAAGGAGAATGTTTCTATAATCATCACAGCAGATCACGGAATGAAACCAAAATCAAAAGAAGATGGTTCACCTAATGCAATATTTTTACAAGATTATTTAGATAAAAAATTTGAACCAAACATGGCTAAAGTCATCCTACCAATTACAGATCCATATGTCGTTCATCATGGTTCACTTGGTTCTTTTGCAACAATTTATTTAGAAGACAAGAGCAGGGTAGATTCAGTTGTAAATGCTATTAAAGAAATAAAAGATATAGAAGTTGTTTTAACAAAAGATGAAGGATGCTCTACTTATAATTTACCTCCTGATAGAATGGGGGATATTATATGTATGTCTTCAGAATTTATGACTATTGGTTCATCGGAAGATAAACACAATCTTTCTGGATTAAATGAACCTTTACGTTCTCATGGAGGACTCCATGAAAGAGAAGTGCCATTCATATCAAATTTAAAATTACAAAACTTAGATACTAGCAAACAATTATATAACTATGATGCATTTTATTATGCAATAAATGGAGCTCTATGATGCACAAAAAAATGATTAATGAAGCAATGCGTATTGCTGGAGAAAAAGTTACTTCAGATAAAACAATAAATGTTGAGTATCCTTTTACAGGTGAAGTAATCGGAGCGGTTCCAGCCGGTACCGCAGAGCATGCAAGAAAGGCTTTGGATATAGCTGCAAATTATCAGCCTAAACTTACAAGATATGAGAGACAAAAAATTCTTCAAACTGCTGCAGAAGTACTTGTTAAAAGAAAAGAAGAAATTTCTGATATTATTACTTTAGAACTTGGTATCTCAAAACAAGATTCTCTATACGAAGTAGGAAGAGCTTTTGATGTCTTTTCTTTAACAGCTCAACTTTGTATTCTTGATGATGGAGAAATATTTTCTTGTGATTTAACTCCACATGGAAAAGCGAGAAAAATATTTACCATAAGAGAACCTTTAACGGCAATCTCAGCAATCACTCCATTTAATCATCCTTTGAATATGGTAGCGCATAAAATTGCACCTTCAATTGCAACTAATAATTGTACAGTATGTAAGCAGACAGAATTAACACCTTTAACAGCAATGGTACTCGCTGATGTTTTATATGAAGCAGGTCTGCCACCAGAAATGTTTTCAGTTGTAACTGGATGGCCTCAAGATATCGGATCAGAAATGATCAAGAATCCAAATATTGATCTCATTACTTTTACAGGGAGTGTAGGTGTAGGAAAATTAATTGCTGAACAAGCTGGATACAAAAGAACAGTTCTAGAGCTTGGTGGTAATGATCCATTAATTGTTTTAAATGACTTAGATGGTGATGATCTTAAAAAAGCTGTTGAACTAGCTGTTACTGGAGCAACGAAAAACTCTGGTCAACGTTGTACAGCTGTTAAAAGAATACTGGTTCAAGAATCTATTGCAGATCAATTTGTTGAAATGGCTCTTGAGCGTGCCAAGAAAATTAAATTTGGTGATCCTATGAATATGGAAACAGACTTGGGTACTGTTGTTAATGCTCAGGCTGCAGAACTTTTTGATAAAAGAGTTTCTATGGCTGAAGAAGATGGTGCAAAAATTTTATATCACCCTGGAAGAAAGGGTGCTTTGTTACCTCCAATAGTTGTAGATCATGTTGATCCTAAAAGTGAATTAGTTTTAGAAGAAACTTTTGGTCCAGTTATCCCAATCATTCGTGTGCCTAATGACGATGAAGCTGTGATGAAAATATCTAATTCAACTGCATTCGGATTATCATCTGGTGTATGCACAAATAACTTCATGAGAGCAAAAAAATATATTCAAGGCTTAAATGTTGGCACTGTAAATATTTGGGAAGTTCCAGGCTATAGAATTGAAATGTCTCCTTTTGGAGGAATTAAAGATTCAGGTCTTGGTTATAAAGAAGGTGTAATTGAAGCAATGAAAAGCTTTACTAATGTAAAAACCTTCTCACTACCCTGGTAAAAATCATTTTTTCTCTAATTTTTCTTTATTGCTGTGGAAAAATAAGCTTATTTTTTAGTAATATTTTCGTAATAAAATTGTAACCCTTTGGGGCTACATGTTAGATTAAATCATTATATTCAATCGGGAGGATTAAATGAAAAAATTAATTACAGGATTGGCAGCCGTATTAGCTTTCGGTTTTTATGGTTCTGTTAATTCAGCTAAGTCTATTGAAATAGAAGTAGCTTATCCTTATTCAGGATTATTCGATGTTACGTTTCAAGCTATTATGCCAGAGTTTGAAAAAGCACATCCAGATATTCAAGTTAAATTTAGAGCAACTTATGAAAACTATGAGGATGCAACTGCAACAATCTTCAGAGAGTCTACTTCAGGTAATTTACCAGATGTAACAATGCAAGGTCTTAACAGACAAGCACCTCTAGTTGACAAAGGTATTGCTAAGTCTTTAGAGCCATTTATTGCAAAAGAAGCTGCTTTTGAAAAAGATGGTTACCATTCTGCTATGTTAAGTCTTTCAACATTTGGTGGTGAAGTTTATGGATTACCATTTTCTGTATCAACGCCAGTTGGATATTATAACATGGATTTATTAGCTGAAGCAGGTGTAAATAGTATTCCAACTAACTGGGACGAAGTTATTGCAGCATGTAATAAATTGGAAGCAGCAGGTAAAGGAACTCTATACTTTGGTTGGAACATCACAGGTAACTGGTTCCACCAAGCATTAATGCACACTCAGAATGTTCCAATGGTTAAAGATGGAGCTGTAAATATGGGTGGTGATGCAGGACTTGCAACGTTAGAGCAAATGAAAGCAATCATGAGCGGATGTAATATGCCAAACTATTCAATTGCTGATGGTCAAGCTGCGTTTAACGCAGGTACTATTGGTATGATGTTCTGGTCTACTTCAAGCTTGGGTTCAGTTAATGCTGCAAAGGCAGACTTTGTTTTAAAAACTGCACCATTCCCTGGAATGGCTGGAGTTAATAATGGAACACCAGCAAGATTACCAGCAGGTGGAAACGCTGCAATGTTAGTGTCTACATCTGATGATCCAGCAAGAGTTGATGCTGCATGGACTTTCTTAAAGTTCATTACATCAGGTATCGGTGCTGCATTAGTTGCTGAAACAACTGGATATGTTCCACCAAACAAAGCAGCGAATGAATTATTAGGTGATTTCTATAGTAAAAATCCTAATAAACTTACTGCAGTTGAACAACTTCCACTTCTTGCAGATTGGTTTGCATATCCAGGAGAAAATGGATTAGCTGTTACACAGGTAATCTATGATTACACAGAAGAAATTGCTACAGGCGACGCTGATGATATGGGTGATCTCCAAGAAGAAATGATGGAAGAAATAAACGATCTTATGTAATTTGAGATTATTTATTAACTTTTTATTACAGCGGCTTTATAAAAGCCGCTGTTTTATTTTAAATTTAAATGGGAGTAAAAATAGATGCCTCTTAAAACAACTACAATAGGTGCTTATCCAAAACCGAAACAAACACCTATTCAAGATTGGTTTTTAGGGACAAAATCAGAAGAAGAGAGAAAAGCGTCAAAAGGATTATTATCAAATTGGTCACCTGGCGCATATGAAAAAGCATTAGAGTCTGCAGGTGCAGATGCTGAAAAATTATTTTTAGCAGCAATTAAAGAAGTTATAACTGATCAGGTAAATGCGGGTATTGATGTTCCAACAGATGGAGAAGTCAGACGTGAGAGTTACGTATTATATCAATGTCGATTTTTAAATGGAGTAAGCTTTAAAGAAGTTACACATAAGTCAGTAAGACAAGGCGCGTTCGAAGCTGATCTTCCAACTATTGTTGCACCGATTTCAAGTAAAGAAATACGTATGCATCTAGACTGGAAGAGTGCACAACAATTTACAAAAAATCCAGTTAAAATTACCCTACCTGGACCAATGACAATAACAGATTCAATTGCTAACAACTACTATGATGACATGAAAAAACTTGGTTTTGATTTAGCATTAGCCCTTAATAAAGAAGTTAAAGCACTTGTAGATGCAGGTTGTCAGTATATTCAAATTGATGAACCAGTATTTGCTAGAAAGCCCGATGAAGCTCATTCATATGGTATGGAAAATTTAGAAAGAATGATGCATGGTATACCTAAAGAAGTGCAACGTGTTTGCCATATTTGTTGTGGTTATCCTAATTCATTAGATTCAGAAGGTTATAAAAAGGCTGATTTAGATGCTTATGATAGAATTGCATCACTTGTAGATGATTCAACTATTGATGAAGTATCTTTAGAAGATTCACATAGGCATAATGATTTAAATCTTTTAGAAAAATTTACTAAAACAAAAGTAATTTTTGGATTTATTGATATTGCAAAAAGCAGAATGGAATCTGTTGAAGAAGTAAGAGTTCGTATCAAAGATTCACTTGAACATATTGATGAACACCGCTTAATAGCTGCACCAGATTGTGGTTTAGGTTTCTTTACTCGAGAACAAGCAATTGAGAAAATGACAATTTTAACTAAAGCGGCAAAATCAATTTAATGTAATGTGGAATTATTTTAATCCTGTTGAAATTATCTTTGGAGAAAATAGATTTAAAGAAGTACATGATGCTCTTAAAAATAAGAACTACATCATAATCACTCATGCAGAAGAAATTTTTAAAAAATATAGCGATGAATTAAAATCTTCTTCAAATCCACCACTATCCATTATGACAGATGTTCAGCCTAATCCAGATTATAAGGATATTTTAGAGTTACAAAAAAAATTTTCTTCAATCAATGAATCGGTAGATTATATTTTAGCTATAGGTGGTGGCTCTGTTACAGACACAGCTAAAGCAATTGCTGCTTTTAAAGATAAACAAGAATATCTAACAGATTTCGTTCGCAATAAGAAAAGTCCAAGAGTCGAAAATCCAATCAAGATTATTGCAATACCTACAACTTCAGGAACATCAAGTGAGCTTACGTGTTGGGCCACAATTTGGGATAAAGAAAAAAACAATAAATTATCTTTGGCGCATAAATCTCTTTATGCAGAAAAAGCAATTATCGATCCATCAATTATGGTTGATAAGCCTTTAGGCTTGACCATTTCAACAGGTTTAGATGCTCTCTCTCATTCAATGGAAAGTATTTGGAATATTAATGCAAACCCAATTTCTGCTTCTCATGCAATACAAGCATCAAAATTAGTATTAGAAAATTTACCACTTCTCGCTAAAGATTTAAGAAGCGTTGAATTACGTTCAAACATTGCACTGGCATGCGTTCATGCTGGCTTAGCGTTTTCCAATACGAAAACTGCTATTGCGCACAATCTATCATACCCTGTGACGCTCAATTATGGCATTCAACATGGTATTGCTTGCTCATTTACATTACCCATGATTACTAAAAGTATGGTTGGAATTGATAGTGTCGCTGAGGAGAGACTAAAATTAATTTTTAACGATAACCTAGAGAATGCCGCAAATCATCTGAGTGAATTTATGCGTTCTTTAGAGGTTCCTCTAAACTTAAATGAAATAAAAGTTCCTGTTCAAGAATGGAATAATATAGTAGATGATGCGTTTTTAGGGGAACGAGGTAAAAACTTTATTGGCAATAAAGAAGCCTTCATCTCTTCTGCTAAATCAATGGGACTTTATTAGTAATGAAAAAAAATTTCAGGTTTTATGATAACAGACAAAAATACTTATTATTTGTCACAACAACAAATGAAAAAAATCAAATTGCCGATGCGATACGCCCTCACGTAAATAAAATTAAACCTCAAAAACCTGGTATAAAAATATTTGATGCTGGTATGGGTGATGGTTCCTTACTTATGAATGTTATGCGTCAGTGCCACGAGGCTAAGCCTAACGTACCTCTATTAGTTTGCACAAAAGAAATAAGCATAGAAGATGTAAGATTAGGTTTGGAAAAATTACCCGATAGGTTTGTTGAGCATAAGAATACTGTTTTTGTCATTTCAAATCTACACTATGCAGAAGCCGCAAACCTAAAATCAAAAAATGACGTTAAACAGAAAAAAATTAATTGGAATATTATTAAATTGAAAGGTGACACCTCTCTTGAATTTGCCCAACAATTAAGAAAACAAAATGAATTTTTAGAAAAAAAATGGAATATAGAAATTAATAAAAAGTCAGGTAACCATACTTATAAGGAGCCTTCAGTCATGGTTATTTACCGTGAAGATCAAGAATTTAATGTTAATGAATTAATACCAACCAAAAAAAAATCAGATAATAAATTTGATCTTATTATTGCTTCACAGCCTTATCGTTCAAGAATTTCAGCAGAAAAGAAATCAAAATATGTCATCGAACCAATGATTCGAGCGTTAAAATCAAAAGGGAAATTATTAACTATTCATGCTTCAGGAAAAGATCCTGCTAATGAAATAATTCGTAAAATTTGGCCAAAAGAGGACCCATTTCCTTCTCTTGGAAATAGTATCATTTCCTATCTTAAGAAAAATTTAAATAAAGATTTATTAAGTAGATTATCTTTTGGAGAAAAAAGAATTATTAAGTGTAAATTGAGAGCTCTACCAACAGAAATCAGTGGAGGTATAGCGACATCATTAGTTTTTTCTGCTT
This sequence comes from uncultured Alphaproteobacteria bacterium, assembly GCA_902612805.1. Lineage (GTDB taxonomy): Bacteria > Pseudomonadota > Alphaproteobacteria > HIMB59 > CACPNW01. The sequence continues at coordinate 145,946 of CACMEY010000003.1, forward strand.
GGAATGCCTCCATATATGTCAATCAAATGGATGACGAAAAAGTAATGAAGGTAGAAAAAACAAAAAATTACGAAAAAGTAGTCCAAAACATTGTTGCTAAAAATAAAGGTCTTTATTTTAACAATGAAATATTTGTAATCGAAAAAAAATAATTTTTATTTAAACCAATTAACTTCTGTTTTTAAAAAATCTTCAGTATGAATTACTATTCCATTTTTATTTAAAATTGCTACATTGTAATTTGGATCAGTATTAGCTAAACCAAGCCTATATTCAGATGAAAAATTTGGTATTAGAGGTGACCATGTGCTCCTTGGCGAGGAAAAACTTATACCAAGATATGATCCGGAACTAGTAATATGCTGATGACCAAAAAAAATATGTTTAATATTTTTTTTACTAATCAATATTTCTTTAAATTCTTTTTTATGTTTTAATCCAATACCATCGCTTTCATCTCTAACCAGTGCCAATGGATTATGGTGCATAAATATATAAATTTCTTTATTATCATCTGTGTCATTTAAAAGATCAATCAACCATTCTTGTCTTTTTAACGTATAATGACCAATGTGTGTTCCGTGCTCTAGAGTATCTATAAAAATAAATCTATTATTCTTATAGTCATCGTAGTATTGGATAAATCCATTACTATCAGTTGGCACATGATTTAAAGTTTTTTTAAAATTTTCACGATTGTCATGATTACCAGGTATTAGTTTTGGTTCAAGGTTTAGGGGTAGATTAAATTCTTTTATTATTTTTTTAAACAGATTGTAAGAATCTTCATCTCCAATGTCTGTTATATCACCAGTTATAGCAAACATATCTGCATCACGGTGATTTAAAACAATGTGTTCTAAAGCACATTTGAATCTTTCTACAGAGTTTATGCCAAATAATTCATTTGTATGAATATGGGGGTCAGAGAGGTGAATAATTTTCATCATAAATATTTACTAAATATACATAAAAAAAAAATAATAAAAAAGAATTAAAAAATTTAAAAATAAATTAGTTAAAATTTAACAAAATATTAATATTTATATCTTAACCAAAAAAATTTCATTGATAAAAATAGGAGATTTATAATGAATATAATTAAATTACTTATTATCTCTTTAACCGTGGTAATAACATCATTAAGTGTAAGGGCTATTGACCTAGAATTTTATTTTCCAGTCGCTGTAGGTGGTGGAGCTGCTCAGGCAATTGAGAAATTTGCAGAAGATTACACAAAATTAAATCCAGATGTAAATGTGAAAGCTGTTTTCACAGGAAGTTATACAGATACAGATACTAAATTTCTAACAGCATGTAAATCTGGAACAGCTCCTGCAACATCAGTTATGATTGCTGTTACAATTTTTAAATATATAGACGAAGAATGTGTAATGGCTTGGGACGATATATTAACTCAAGACGAAATTGATAATTGGATAGGTGGTTTTTATCCTGCTTTTATGGCTAATGGTCAAGTTGATGGTAAAACTTATGGGATTCCATTTCAAAGATCAACACCAGTACTCTATTACAATAAGGATGCTTTTAGAGCTGCGGGATTAGATCCTGAAAATCCACCTAAGACTTGGGATGAACAGCTAGAAGTTGCAAAAAAATTAACAATCAAAGATTCTGATGGAAATGTAAGTCAATACGGAATAAGAATTCCATCTGCTGGTTTTCCATACTGGTTATTTAGTGCAATTGTTTATGGCAATGGTGGAAAAATTATGAACGATAATGGCACTGAAACATATATTAATTCACCAGAAGCCATTGAAGCATTAGAAAAACTTGTAGCTCTTAGTACTACTGAAGGGGTGATGAGACCAGGTATACTTGAATGGGGATCTACTCCACAGGCATTTTTTGAGGGTCAAACTGCAATGATGTGGACTACTACTGGAAATCTGACAAACGTCAGAAATAATGCTCCGTTTGATTGGGGTGTAGCTTTCATTCCTGGTATTAAACAATTTGGAGCACCAGTTGGAGGAGGAAATTTTTATCTATCAATTGACACTACAGAAGAGGAACAGCAAGCAACAAAAGACTTTGTAAAATGGATAACAGAACCTAAACAGTCTGTTGCCTGGACAAAAGCCACTGGTTATGTTGCACCTAGGGCTGAGACTTGGGAGTCTGATGAAATGAAAGAATTTTTAAAAGAATTTCCATATCCAGCTGTTGCAAGAGATCAGTTGGAGTATGCAGGTCCAGAATTTTCGACCTACGAGCAACCTAAAACTGTTTCAATTTTTAATAGAGCGTTAGAAGCAGCAGTTGCTGGGGAAAAAGATCCTAAAACTGCTCTTTTAGAGGCGCATGCCGAAATTGATAAAATACTAAAAGATTACAGATAAAGAAAAAATATCAAACGGCACTAGTTAATAATAGTGCCGTTTTTTTTATGATAACTAAAATTAAAAAACATATACCAGTAATTTTACTTTTATCGCCTGGATTCATATTATTATTAACTTTTGTTCACATACCTGTTGTTAAAACAATTTATATGAGTTTTTTTTCTACTCCTAAAGGGAGAAAACCAAGTAAGTTTAAAGGTATTGAAAATTATGAACATATGTTTTCAGACCCCATTTTTTGGAAGGTTATGTCTAACAATATTGTTTATGCAATTTCTACAATCCCATCTTCAATAATTATTGCAATAATTATGGCCCAATGGGTAAACAGCAAGTTACCCGGTAGACCATTGCTTCGTTTTGCATATTTTTTACCTGTAGTTTTACCCTTAATAGCTGTTGGTAATATATGGCTCTTTTTTTTTCTTCCTGGTTTTGGATTAATTGATCAAGTTGGATCTTTATTTGGTTTCCAAAATACAAATATTTTAGGAAACCCTGATCAAGTTTTATGGGGTATTATTGCTGTAAGTATTTGGAAAGAGTCTGGTTTTTACATGATTTTTTTTCTAGCTGCTCTTCAAGGAATACCTAGGGAAATGAAAGAGGCAGCAATTATTGAAGGGGCTAATAGTTGGCAAATGTTTTACAAAATTACACTACCAATGATAACACCAACCTTATTATTTGTTTCAGTCAATGCAGTAATTACTGCCTTTACACGAATAGAACATTTATTCACTATGACTGGTGGAGGTCCAAATTACAACAGCGCTTTATTACTCTATTATATTTATGAGAATGGTTTTGAATTTTGGGATACAGCATACGCAATAACATTATCGGTTTTACTAATTATATTATTGTCAATAATAGGAATTGGTCAAATTTTTTTATTGGATAGAAAGGTCCATTACCAATAAAAATGTATTCATTCTATAAAAATATTAATATTATTGGTGCTTGGTTACTTGGATTTTTATGGTTACTACCGCTCTTATATGCAATCTGGGCTTCGATACACCCAATAGAATATCAAGTTAAATTTGATTTGTTTGCCCCTCTGACCTTATACAATTTTGAAAATGCTTGGTCACAAGCTCCTTTTGCAAGATATATGTTCAACACATTTATATACGTTACAATGACCACTTCATGCCAGTTTATCTTATGTTCTCTGACTGCATTTGCTTTTGCAAGATATGAGTTTCCTTTTAAGAACATACTTTTTGGATTAGTTTTAATTCAACTAATGATTAATCCAGAAATCATTCTTATCGAAAATTATAAAACAATTAAATTCTTAAATTTGATAGATACCATTCCTGCAATTAGCCTTCCCTACATTGCATCTGCTTTTGGAATTTTTGTTTTAAGACAAGCTTTCAAAACTGTTCCAAAAGAGCTAGATGATTCTGCGAGGATTGATGGTGCTGGAGCATTACGAATTTTATGGCATGTTTACATACCATTATCTATACCTACTTTTTTAGCTTATGGACTTGTATCAATATCTTATCATTGGAATAATTATTTGTGGCCTTTAATAATAACTAACTCAGAGGAAACTAGAATTTTAAATGTTGGTTTAGCTATCTTTTCTATGGAGGAATCAGGTATCGAGTGGGCTACTATAAGCGCAGGGACATTAATGGTAACCGCACCACTAATAATTGCATTTATTATTTTTCAAAGACAGTTTGTAGAGAGTTTTGCAACTTCGGGTATAAAATAATCTATTACCAATTAAATTCTAGTTTTAAAAAAGATATATTTGTCAAACTCTTCTTTTAAATCAATACTAACTCTTGCATGTACTTTACCTTGTTTTCCTTGAAAAGATTGTTTTTCTGTAACTGGAAACACCCCTTCATGCCAAATATTTGGATGAATATACAAACCTTTTGATCCGTCACAATAAAATGCTTTAAAATGTTCTGGTTCAATGTCGTCTGTCGGTAAGGCTAAAGGACAAATAAATGGTTTATTTTCTTCAGGAAAGAAAAGCTGACCTCCATCAGGATGATAATTTGCATGCCATAAAAAAATTTTTGTTGGATCTGAATATTTATCTTTTTGTAATTCTTGATCAGGATTATTGGAATAACCCAGTATATATTTTCCATCTACTTCATAATCGCTTTTATGTTGAACAGCATTATTTTGCCCATAAAGCACGTCACCTTGCCACCAGGTATCAAAAGAACCTTCGGTAGTTCCACCTTCATTACCAGTTCCCTCTTCTATGTCACGCCATCCTTGTTTTGGCCAAGTAACAATTTCAATATCACTATTTTCAAAACTATCGATTAAATACCCATATCCTTTAAGATTTTCATTTGTTGCTTTAACTAAAGGTATTTCAATTTCTTTTGTCATTGTTTTGTTAGTTTAATGTTAGTCCCAACTCAGTAACGACTTCTTTTACAGCTTTTATTGTATCCATCATGTCTTGTTCATTTAAATTACCAATACACCCAATTCTAAAAGTTTCTGCCACTGTTAGTTTTCCTGGATAAATTAAAAAATCTTTTTCACTAAGAGCATTATAAAATTGCTCAAAGTTAAATTTAGGATCATTAGGTTGTTTAAAAGTAATAATAATTGGTGCTTGTAAATTATCAGGAAGTAGTTGCTCAAATCCCAACTCTTTCATTCCATTACAAATAATTTCACAATTTTTTTTATATCTTTTACCTCTTCCTTCTACACCGCCTTGTTCTTTATGTTCTTCAATCGCTTGATTGAATGCAGCCAATACGTGTGTAGGAGGTGTAAATCGCCATTGTTTATTTTTTTCCATTGCTTGCCATTGATCATACAAGTCTAGACTTAGTGAGTGACTATTGCCTTTTGCATTTTGAATAACTTCATTTTTTACAAGAATGAAACCAACACCTGGCACACCTTCTAAGCATTTGTTTGATGAAGCGGCTACAGCATCAAAAGTAATTGTTTTAGAACTTAAGGGTAATGCACCAAAAGCACTCATTGCATCGATGAATAACGATAAATTTTTCCCTTCAACCAATTTTGCAATGTCTTCAATAGGATTTAAAATACCCGATGTTGTTTCACAATATACAGCAAAGACGTGTGTTAAGTTGTTGCTATCAATTAACTCTTCAATTTTATAAATGTCATGTACTTCATGTTCAGCAACTTCATATTCAATAAAATCTCTCCCTAAATATGTGCACATTTTTTTCATTCTTTGTCCGTAAGCACCATTGATCAGAATCAGAATTTTAGAATCTTTTTGAGTAAGAGAGCTCACCATCGACTCTACAGCAAAAGTTCCGCTTCCCTGCATTGGAACACATTGATATTTATCTTCACCGTCTATTAATTTAACAAGGGAATCTCTAATTGATGCATTGAGATCAATAAATTTTGTATCTCTCGAACCCCAATCATGAAGCATTGCCTCTTTTGTTGACATCGATGTCGTGAGAGGCCCAGGGGTTAATAATTTTTTATCCATTAAATATTTACTTAATAAATATTATTATAAATTTGATCAATCTTATTAAAGTTGGAATTGAATTTATTTTCTAATAAGTTAATTATAAATGAGAATGGAAGAAAATATCGTAGATTATCTCTTAGATCTTTTGAAAACAAAAGGTGCTGATATTCAATATGGTAATGAGGATGTGACACAGCTTGAGCACGCACTCCAATGCGCTGAACTTGCTGAAAAAAATAAATTACCAGGACCAACAATTGCTGCAGCATTACTGCATGATGTTGGCCACCTTATCTATGAGGACGGCGATCCCATTCATGAAGGCAAAGATGGTCATCATGAAAATTTAGGTGCTGATTTTTTAAAAAAATATTTTGGTGAGGATGTTATTTTACCAATTAGAGCACATGTTGACTCAAAAAGATATTTATCAAGTGTTGAAGAGGGTTATTATGATAGCCTATCAGAAGCATCGAAACTTTCATTAAAAGTTCAAGGCGGTCCTTTCACAAAAGAAGAAGCAGATGCATTTATAAGTAAACCTTTTATGGATGAAGCAATAGAGCTTAGGAGATTTGATGATTTAGCAAAAGTTCTAGATAAAAAAACTCCCGATGTTGAACATTTCCGTCCCTATTTAGAAGAAGCAAGAGAGTCTTTTTTAGCTAAACAAGCGTAAATGCAATTTAGCAATTATGATTTTATTGACTCTAAGTCATTTGCAGGAAAAATTATATTAACTTCTTTCCCAGGTCTTAACTCTAATGGTTTATTTGAAGAAACAATTTTAGCAAACGAATTAGAAATATTTAAAAATAATAATTGTAGTTCTATTACTTCTTTTGTTGAAGATAGCGAATTTGAAAAATTGTGTGATAAAACTTTGTTTGTCAAAAATATTTATGAACATAAATTACATTGGTACCATTTACCCATTTATGACATGGGAGCACCAGATAAAGATTTTAAATATAAATGGGAAACAACAAAAGTTTTATTAAAGAACGAATTGATAGATGGTAAAAATATAGTCTTACATTGTCGTGGAGGAAAAGGAAGAGCTGGTACTATAGCTGCTATTTTACTTGTTGAATTTAATTATGAAAAACAAGAAGCTATTGATCTTGTACGATCAAGAAGAAAAGGAGCTATTGAATCTAAAATACAGAAAGATTTTATTTTTTCTTATCGAGCAGTTAATTAAAAAGAGACCGTTAAATTAAAAATATTTTCTAGAATAAATAAAACAATTAAAGAAATTAAAGCTGCAATTATAGGTAGCGTCATCCAACCCAAAGAAATTCTTCCTGCAATTGACCATTGAACCTCTTTTCCTCCTTTTAAAAGACCAATTCCAATTACGCCACCAACAACAGCTTGGGAACTTGATACTGGTACCAAAGGTATAGAAGGAAGATTTATAGATTGTAAAAAAGCACTTATGCCCTGGGATGCAAATAAAAATAAAACAATAGAATGCGATATAACAACAATAAATGCTGCCACTGGTGTCATTTTTAAGAGATCATTACCCACGGTAAACATAACTCTTTTCGAGTAGGTAAAAACACCAACAGCTATGGCTAAACCACCCAGCAGAAATAGTTGTTCTTTTGAGGAAAAGACGAATAAATTTCCAATAGTAACATCAGTAAACGGTGATATAGGTACGAAGACACCCATTACATTAGCAATATTGTTTGCACCTAAACTATAAGCACCAAAAGCACCTGCTAAAAGTAAAGCTGTTCTTGTATAGGCATCAAGTCTGAGAATATGTAATTTTCTATTGAGTATAACTCTTTTTGTAAAAGTAAATAAACCCATTGCAATAACTCCTGCAATGATAGGGCAGAGTATCCATGTTCCTAAAATAGTAATTAAAACTTGAAGATTAGTTGAAGATCCCGTGTATAAATTCCAACCAACAATTGCTCCAACAATTGCTTGCGTTGTTGAAACAGGCAAGCCAACTTTAGTCATTAAATAAACAGATATTCCTGCAGCCACACATGCTGCAAAAGCACCAGGCAATGCATTAATAGCACCTAACTTTCCTAAGGTTTCTGTTGTACCTGCTCCGCTAATAATTGCACCTAGAATAACAAAGACACTACAAATTATTGCTGCACTTGTGAAACTAACCATTCGTGTTCCAACTGCAGTTCCAAAAACATTTGCTGCATCATTGGCACCAAGTGACCAACCTAAAAAAAGACCACCAAATAAAAAAATTAGAATTGTAATTTCCATTGAAAATTAAACGGAACGTTTAATAGCGTAAATTTGAACCTCGTCAGCTATGTCTTCTGCTTGATCACAAATACGATCAATCTTTTCTACAAAATATCGAAGATGCATTTTTTGATCTAGAGGTAATTCAGAATCAAAAATGCTTCTTGCAAGTGAACTAAATTTTATATCAGATTCTTTTTCATAAAAAGTTACTTTATGAGCATTATCTCTAACAGATTTAATATCTCTAAAAAATGATCGGACAGTCAAACAAAGTGACTCAACACAATTTACAACAGTCTCTGTTAACTCAATAAGATCTTCATGAAATTCTTTTGGAAAATTAGGTTTTTGAATAGAGAAGTGATAGCAATTTCCTTGGTACATTCCAATTAATTCGTCGATGTGTTCTAGAAGTCGTAACACATCACTTCTTGCATCTGGGATTAGTGTTTCTTCATAAAGAGTATGCTCAACATCTTTTGTAATTTTGTCGGCCTTACTTTCCATTTCTTTAACTTTTTCAACCATTTCCTCAAATTTACCATTGGCGGAATGATTGAGATAAGTTGGAACTATCGATTTAAATACTAAGCCCACTTCAGAGACAATATCAACAAACTCATCAATTTCTCTTTCAAGCTTTTTGGTATCACCAAATAATGATGCACTTTTTAATCCAAACATGACGTGCTTATAGAACTTTTCAAAAAAAAAGAAAGAAATGTTAAATTTTTGTTACAATTTGATTAATATCTTTATCTTTAAGTAAAGTGTAATATTCGCAATATATAGAATTTAGGAGAAGATATGACAGATTTATCAATTAATAGAATTAAGTGGTTTAGCACCGCGTTAATTTTATCAGGAATATTATTAACCAATTTAAATGCGTATCCAATTAACATAATTATTCACGGTACAGGCGCTGTTGGTTGGTCAATTGTTGGTTATATGACAAAAGATAGAGCTCTGCTCACAAACTTTGGTTTACAACTCCCACTATTTATTTTTGGATATATTTATTTGCTAACATGAAAAATAAAAATATTCTTTTTATGTGTGTTGCTAATTCAGCAAGAAGTCAAATGGCTGAAGGAATTGCAAAAAAATTATATCCTAATTGCATTATTCAAAGTGCAGGATCAGTGCCCAAAGAAGTTAATCCTAATGCTATCGAGGTTATGGGTGAAATCGATATTGATATATCAAAATATTATTCAAAAGATTTTGAAAGTTTAGACAACAAATTTAGAGATGAATTAAATACCGTTTTTACGCTTTGTAAAGAAGAGGTATGTCCAGTTTTAAATTCCAAAGCTCAGATATTTTCAATACCATTTGATGATCCGGCATCAGATCATTTTAGTTCAAACCAATTAGATAAATTTAGAGAAGTAAGAGATTCAATTTTTGATAAATTGAAAGAACTAAAAAATTTATTTGAGAATTAATGAAGTTAAAAATTAATTAAATTTATAAAAATTTAATATTCCATTAATCTATTTGTAAACAATAAAATTTAAATGTTTCTTACCACTCACAGTATTATTTCCTCCTGCTAATTACCAATAATTGTGAGTGGGATTAATTTTTTATTTCTCCTTTTTCGAGTACTTTAACAATTGTTTAACATTATAAAATTAAGAATTTAAAGTAAATTTTATGAAAATTAATAAACCAGCGCTTACCTTTTCTAACTCCGAAGTTAATCCTGTTGGAAAGATTATTATTCAATTAACCGAATTGGGAACGGGTAAAATTAAGTTACGTAAGTTGTATGAGGATTATTTAAGAGAAAATTTACCTCCAGAGAATTTTTGGCATGATGCAATTGAAAGATTAGGTCTCCGTATTCAGACACATTATCATTCTAAAAGTAATATTCCTAAAAATGGCAAACTTGTAGTAATCGCTAACCATGCATTTGGAATAGCTGATGGTCTTACAATATGCTCTTTAATTAGTAAAATTAGACAAGATTACAAAATTATTACGCATAAAGTTTTACAAGGAGCAGATCTTATTAAGAATAAAATTATTCCTCTTGATTTTTCAAAAAATAGAAATGCTTTAATAAATAATATCGCTGCACGTAAAGAATGCGAAGAACACTTAAGAAATAATGGGGCACTAATCATTTTTCCATCAGGATCAGTTTCAACGAAACCAAAATTAAAAAAAGGAATCAAAGCAATAGATCGTGAATGGAAACAATTTACTTCAAAAATAATAATGAAAACTCAATCACCTGTCCTCCCAATTTTTTTTGAAGGACAAAATAGCGAACTTTTTCATGTTGCTGATAAAATTGGGCAAGTCTTTCGATATTCTTTAATGATATATGAACTTAAAAGAAGAATGGGAAAAAAAATTGATGTTCATATTGGACAAAGAATACCCTTTGAAACCATAAAAGAAATTGGCAATCTTATTGAGATTACAAAATTTTTAAGGAATAGCACTTATAGATTAGATCCAAGTAATAAAAACTCAATATTTAATTAATACTTCTGTAAAAAAAAAATTTAGTTAATGTAATTGAAATAAAATTTTAACAAATTCTTTCTATTATTTATTAATAAAATGAAAGATCAGCAATCAGTTTCATATTATAGAACTATATGGATATCTGATCTTCATCTTGGAACAGAAAATAGCAAGAGTGAAATGCTTCTTGAATTTTTGAGATCAACAGATTCAAAATATTTATTTTTAGTTGGCGATATTATTGATGCATGGAGAATGAAAAAAAAAATTTATTGGCATCAAACTCATAATGACATTATCCAGAAGATTTTGCGTAAAGCAAGAAAAGGTACAAAAGTAATATTTATCCCAGGTAATCATGACGAACTTGTGAAAAGTTACACAAGTTTTTCACTAGGGAATATATCAATAAAAAATAAGTTTACACACAAATTAGCTGATGGAAGAAATGCCCTTGTTTTACATGGTGATGAATTTGATGCAGTTATATTAAACGCTAAATGGCTGGCAAGTATTGGGTCATCTCTATACGAATTTATATTAAAGTTGAATAACTATCTAAATTTTGTCAGAAGAAAACTAGGTCTATCTTATTGGTCATTATCTCAATTTCTCAAAAATCAAACAAAAAGAGCCACGAATTTTATTTCTAACTTTGAGTTTGCCGTATCTGATAGTGCTAAAAGAGCAAATGCTGATGTTGTTGTGTGCGGCCATATTCATAAGCCCATTATAAAAAAATTAAATGGAGTTTTATATTGCAATGATGGTGATTGGGTTGAGAGTTGTTCTGCGCTAGTGGAAAATAATGAGGGACAATTATCCCTTATTGACTGGTCAATTGAAAGAGAAAAAATTTTTCAACATAAACATAACAAACTAGCAGAAAGTGTATTAGTGTGAAAAAATTAGCGATCATTACCGATGCTTGGCTTCCCCAAGTTAATGGTGTGGTAAATACATACCAACATATTAATCCATTTTTAAAACAAAAGTATCAAATTGAAGTACTCCACCCAATGATGTTTACTAATTTTAGTTATCCTTGGTATAAGGAAATAAAAATAGCAATTAATACAAAAAAAATAACAGAAAAATTTTTTGGTGATTATGATCCAGATGTTATACATATTGCCACTGAAGGACCAGTTGGAATTGCGGGGAAAAAATTCTGTGAGAATAATAAGTTGAGATATACAACCTCTTTTCATACGAGATTTCCAGAATATATAGAGCAAAGAATAATGATACCAAAAATAATTGGGTACTCTTTTTTAAAAAATTTTCATAAAAATGCATGTAATGTATTGGTCCCAACAATATCTATGCGTAACGAATTAACTAAATATCAATTTCAAAATCTTAAAATTTGGTCAAGGGGAGTTAATACTGAATTATTTAATCCTTTAAAAAGAAAAAAGGGAATGAAAAAGTATATTGTTTACATTGGTAGGGTTTCATTAGAAAAAAACATCGAAGCGTTTTTAGAAATAAGAACTAAGATGCATAAAATTGTTGTTGGAGATGGTCCAGAAAAGCAACGATTACAAAATAAATATCCATATGTGTCTTTCGTTGGGATGAAAAAAGGTCAAGACCTAGCAAACTATTATGCAAATGCTGAAGCATTGGTATTCCCATCCAAAACAGATACATTTGGAAATGTAATTTTAGAGTCTTTAGCCTCTGGCACACCAGTGGCTGCTTACCCAGTAACAGGTCCTAAAGATATTTTAAAAAACTCATTAATTGATAGCCTTGATAATAATATTGAAAACTCACTTAATAAAGCCTTAAAGATTGATAGAAAAGATTGTAGAAAATTTGCAATGCAATTTACTTGGGATAAATGTGCAAATCAATTTCTATCAAATGTTGTAAATGCAAAAAATTAATTTTAAAATTATAGTTACTAAGAAGTAAGAGATTCAATTTTCAAAAATTGAAGGAACTAAAAAATTTATTTGAAAACCAATAAATTAAAAAATTAGTTTAATTTATAAAAATTTAATATTCTATTAACACGTCTGTAAAAAATAAAATTTAATTACATCTTACCACTCGCAGTATTATTTCTTCCTGCTTATGTCCAATTATTGTGAGTGGGATTAAATTCCATTTTCAAATTTTTAAATTAGACTTAGCTCTAGATTTGAGTTTTGCTGAACCCCTCCCAGACAAGCTTGGATTTTTGATAAAAAAATTGTGAGAGGAAAATTTTTTTTCTTTGCTTGATATTTCTTTTTTCTGATAATTGCCATTACTCAACATTTGCCAAGAATTTGTATTATCTGCCATACTGGCAATTAAGATCTGATTTAATATTTGTTCATGTACAGTTTCATTTTCAATAGGGATGAATGTTTCAACCCGCCTATCTAGATTTCTTTGCATTAAATCGGCAGAAGAAATAAACAAGATATTTTTTCTATGAGGGAATTTATGACCGTTATAAAAACAATATATTCTCGTATGTTCTAAAAAACGACCAATTATACTTTTAACAACTATATTTTCCGATAGATTTTCTTTACCAGGTATTAGAGAGCAAATTCCTCTTATCAACAATTCAATTTTTACATTTTTTTGAGATGCTTTATAAAATTCATCAATAATTTGTTTATCAACAAGAGAATTACACTTACATACTATTCCAGATGGTTTATTTTTTCCAGCATTTGTAATTTCATTTCTAATTAGTTCATTTAATTTGTTTCTTGCAGTTATTGGAGAATATACTATTTTTTTTATTGTGGTTGGTTCTGAATAACTAGTTAAATAATTAAACATTTTTGCAGCATCATTTGTTAATGTTTTGTCACAGGTGAAGTAAGATAAATCCATATAAACTCTTGCATTTCTTGGGTGATAATTACCTGTTCCATAATGTGCGTAATTTACAACAGAATTCATTTGCTTCCTTGTTACAAGTGTAATTTTTGCATGAGTTTTCATATCAATATTGCCAAAAACAACTTGCGCTCCAGCTAATTCTAATTCTTTTGCCCATTTTAAGTTACGCTCTTCATCAAAACGTGCTTGCAACTCTATAATGACAGTTACTAATTTTCCTTTTTGTGCTGCTCTAACTAAACTTGCTTCTATTGGTGAGTCATCAGTAGTTCGGTATAAAGTATGTTTTATTGATAAGACTTTTGGGTCATCTGCAGCTTGATCAATAAACTGAGTCACTACTTCAAAAGATTCAAAAGGGTGATGAATAACAATATCTTTATTTGCTATAGCTTTAAAATAATCATTTTTAAAATCTTTAATTCTTTCAGGAAATCGTACCTTAAATTTTGGAAAAAATAATTTTTTAAAATCTTTCAAAAAAATTGACTCTATACTCGAAAGATTAACGGGTATTGGCAGTTTATATGTATTTACATCCTTATAGTTAAGTTTTTTATTTATGAATTTAATTAAGTGACTAGATATACTTTCATCAAAATCAATTCTTATTACCTCTTGTCTTCTTCTCTCAAAAATAGCTTTTTGAAATACTAAAAATAAATCTTCTCCCTCACCACCTAATTCTAATTCACTATTCCTAATTGGTCTAAAAACACCTTTATCCAAAACCCTATCACACTGGAAAATTTCTTTTAGAGAAATAAGTAGGGCTGTCTCCATAGATACAAAACGTGTTTTTTTACCAGGTAATTTAATAAATTTTTCTAATCCCTCTGGCACTCTCAGTATTCCATAAAAAGTTTTTTTATTATTTATTAAACGACATACTAAGGTTGTTTCTTTATTTGGTATAAAAGGAAATGGGTGAGATGGATCAATAATAATTGGCGTTAAAACTCCCCAATTATTTTCTTCTAAATAATTTTTAATAAATGTTTTATCTTTTGTTTTCAGTGTTTTTTCTACATCTATATGGATTTTGTTTTCTGAAAGCTCTCTTAGTAAATCTATCCATATTAATTTTATATTTGAAATCATCTTCGATGTTTCTTTATCTATCAGCTTGAGTTGTTGTTGTGGTGTTAATCCATCAAAACTTTTATTTCGTGAAAATTTTTGAACATTCAATCCTGCTACTCTAACCATAAAAAATTCATCTAAATTAGAGAATGCTATTGATAAAAATCTAACCCTTTCTAAAAGTGGAATTTTACTATCAGATGTCTGACTTAAGACTCTTTCATTGAATTTTAGCCAAGACAATTCCCTGTTTGCATAGTTATAAGTGGTATTTTTTTTTAACATAATTTTTTTTTATATTTTTTAGGTATAAAAAAAACATGTTCATAAAAAATTCATATTTCTTTAATAATTTTTATTTTTTGGTTTTAAAATTTTATCAATAGTCCAGCTATTTTTAAAGGATATTATAGCAAAAGCACAGGTTGGAAAATGTTCAATATTTGAATTACATAAAATATTAATTGATTCTATCAAACTAGGGTTGTGTCCAATGATAAGAGTATTTTTTTTTAATTTTTTAATTTTTCTTACAAGTATATTTGGTGGGCATTCATAAATATCGTTATCAATTGTAAATTTTACTGAGCGATCAAATGAATTAGAAATTATATCATATGTGCTAGTTGTTCTTTTAGAAGGAGAACATATTATCTGATTAATTTGAAATTTTCTTTTATCTAATATTTTAGAAAATTGTTTTGCGTTTCTCATACCTCTTTTATTCAGCGGCCTATCAATGTCATCAAGTTCTAAATTATCCCAACTAGATTTGGCGTGACGTAATAAATAGACTTGTAGCATTCGAGTTTAATACTTTAGATGTATACATTTCCATGGCTAAAAAGAAAAATAAAAATCCCATAACAGTTATTGATCTAGGCTCTAATACATTTAGACTAGTTATATACGCGCAAGCTATTCATCCTTTTCCAATACTTTATCAAAAAAGAGAATTCTTAAAATTAGGTGAAAGTATTAAAATAGGTAAACTCCCATCGATAAAAATAAAAGAAGCTATAAAATGCTTAGAAGAATATCTTAAGATTGCAAAAGATTATGAGTCCTCAGATATTCATATAATTGCAACGGCCGCAATTCGTGAAACAATAAATGGAAAAGAAATTATTGAACCCTTCAAGAAAAAAAAGTCAGTTACAGTAGAAGTGCTCTCACCAAAAAATGAGGCTAAATGCGGATCCCTAGGTGTAATTAGTTCAATAAAAAATCCAATCGGTTTAGTTGCTGACTTGGGAGGTGGAAGTTTAGAACTTAGTACTATAAAAAATGAAAACATACTTGAAACTAAAAGTTTAAAAATTGGCATCTTAAGAAGTGAATCTGATATGTACAAAACTACTAAAATTAAATTTGATAATTTTTTATTTTCTAAATTTAAAAACCAATCTCTTAAATTTTCTAAAAACGTAGGAAATATTTATGTTATTGGAGGCATGTGGCGCAATCTTGCAAAACTTCATTTGCACCTAAATGGAATCAAGAAAAATAAATTACATGGGTACATGATACCATTTTCAGAGTTAGAAATATTTTATCACAAATTATACTCTATGGAAAAAAAACAAATTCAAAAATTGAATGTTGTCCAACCCAATCGATTAGATAAATTAAAATTATCTACATATATTTTATTTAGCCTTGCTTCATTTTATAACATTAAAAATATTATTTTTGTAAGATATGGAATCCGTGAAGGCTACTTGTACAATATGTTGAACTAATTTTTAAAAAACAATTTAACAATAACTGTAGCAATAAGAGCACCAATAATCTGAGCTAAAATAAAACCTAGAACACTTGATGGACTTATTCCACTAAAACTATCTGTAAACATTCTTCCTATAGTTACTGCTGGATTTGCAAAACTTGTTGATGAAGTAAACCAATATCCTGCGGTAATAAATAGAGCTACACCAATAGCTATTCTTTCCTTGTTTACCTCTTTTAATATAAAAATAGTTAATAATAATCCAACAGTTGCAATTATTTCTGAAAAGAATTTAAATACACCAACTCTTTCATTGAGTGACCATTCAATTATAGGATATTCAAAATACCAATTTGCAGTTAAACAACCAAATATACCAGCAATAATCTGAGTAAAAATAAAAATTATTCCGTAATTAATAGGAATATTTTTTTGGATAATATCACTTAATACAACAGCAGGATTAAAGTACGCTCCTGAGATATTAATAAACATAGAAATAATTACATATAAAATGGCACCTGTTGCGATAGTGTTTCCTAGTAATATTATACCAAGGTCATTTGACATTAACTCTCCCATAATTCCACTACCTACAACTGTTAGTACAAGAAAATATGTCCCGATAAATTCTGCTAGTATTTTTTGTCTTAAAGAAAATGTCACTATCAAATTACCCTAAATAACTAAACGTTTACCATGAATTCTAAAAATTCATTCACACATTTGTCCCAAGTTAATTTAAGAGTAAAATTTCTACAATCAACTCTTTTTACTTTAAGTGCCTTCTTAACTGATTGTAACAAGTTATTATCTAAAGTGTTAATCTTTTCATCTGTTAACACATCTATGGGCCCGGTTACTGGATATGCAGCAATTGGCGTTCCACTAGCCAATGCTTCAAGTATTACATTTCCTAAAGTGTCTGTTTTAGAAGGAAAGACAAATACATCTGCGTTTGCATAATATTTCGCTAGTTCATCTCCAGTTTTTACACCGACAAAATTTACTTCAGGATATTTATTAATATATTTTTGTAATTCGGGACCATCACCCACAACAGTTTTATTATAATTTCCTTTAAGTTTTAAAAATTCTTCAATATTTTTTTCAATTGCTACTCTACCAACATAAGTCAGTTGTCTATCTTTACTGTTTGTGTCTCTTTTATTTGGATTAAATAATTCTGTATCAACACCTCTATTCCAAACTACTAAATTTTTAAAATCATATTTTTTTAACTCATTTAGCATTGAAACTGATGGAACAAGAACTCTTTCTGAATCACTATGTAGTCTTCTTAATATGGAGTATGTAAATCTCTTTGGGATAAAAGCTCTTTGCTTCATGTAGTCAGGAAAACGGGTGTGAAAGGAAGAAGTGTATTGTAGTTTATTTTTAAGACAGTACTTACGACCAGCAAAACCTACTGGACCTTCAGTCATTATATGAACAATATCTGGATTAAATTCTTTAAAAAATTTTTCAGTAACTTTTTTAGTATTGTAAGAAATTTTTATTTCTTTGTACCTAGGATAACTAAAATTATTAAACATCTCAGGATGTAATATTTTAATCTCAAAACCTTTTTTTTCTAGAATAGGTATAACGCTTTGAAATGTCGTAACTACGCCATTTACCTGAGGAACCCACGCATCACTAATTAACGCGATTTTTTTAGGCTGCATCCTCTTTTATTTTTCGTCTTTCTTCTAAAGAAATTAATTTTAATTTTTCTCTTTCTTCGGGCCAATTAAGAATTGATAAATTGCCAATTTCATCTTCAACGAGTGCTGTGCAACTTTCAATCCAGTCACCATCATTACAATAGAGAACACCATTTAATTCCTTTATTTCTGGTCTATGTATATGCCCGCACACAACAACATCGGCATTTTCTCTTCTAGCTCTGTCAGATACAGCAAACTCAAAGTTACTAATAAAGTTTGTTGCATGCTTAGTTTTCTTTTTTAAATATTGAGACAGTGACCAATAAGACAAGCCCATCTTTCGTCGAATAAAATTGAATACATTATTTAACTTTAGTAAATATTCATAAAGTGCTGATCCCACTTTGGCTAACCACCTCGCATTAATTATCACAGCATCAAATTCATCTCCGTGTGTAATCAGTACTTTCCTTCCATCAGCTAATTGATGCGTATCTTCATTTTTTATTGAAATTTCTCCAAAGGAAAAATTTGTAAAATCTTTTAATACTTCATCATGATTTCCTGGGATAAGCACTACCCTAGTTCCATTTTTCGCTTTCTTTAAAACTTTTTGAACCACGTCGTTATGTTCTTGTGGCCAATACATTTTCTTACGCATGCGCCATCCATCAACAATGTCGCCTACTAAAAATAAATATTCCGAATCTGTTTCTTCTAAGAATTCTAAAAGCATTTTGCTTTTACAACCACTGGTTCCTAGATGGGTATCCGAAATCCAAATTGTGCGGTAAAATTTTTTATTACTTTCAAATTTCATTAATTAAAGATTTGTTCTTATACATAAAAGTATCATTTTATAATACAATTTATTATTATATGTGTGTATTGTATAAAAATAACAGTATGACGCAGAAAATTTGGTTTAAAAAAAAATCACCCCTTCACGGTTCTGGATTATTTGCAAAAACTAATATTAAAAAAGGCCAGAAAGTAATCCAATATATTGGTGATAAAGTTACTAAAAGAGAGGGTGACAAAAGAGCAGATAAACAAATCCGCAAAGCAAAAAAAGATAAAAATAACGGCATGGTCTATGTTTTTGAACTAAACAAGCGATACGACATAGACGGTGATGTTGATTATAACTTTGCAAAATTTATTAATCACTCATGTAATCCGAATTGTGAAGTAGACATCATAGATAATGAGATTTGGATTTCTTCTATTAAACGAATAAAAAAAGGAGACGAACTTTTCTATAACTATGGTTATCCTTTTGATACAGATTTTGTGGATCACATTTGTAAGTGTGGTTCTAGAAATTGTGTAGGTTATATTTTAAGTGACAATGATTGGCCAAAATTAAAAAAATATGAAAAAAAAACTAAGACTAAGTCTAAGTAAGATACCTTCGATTATTATTGCAATTGATACAAATAAGGAAATAATTTTTTACAATAATGCAGCTAAACAAAAATTTTTATTTATAGATGAAGGAAGAGATCTCAATAATATTATTAGATCAACAGAGTTAAATACTTTTATTGATAAAGCCTTTAGGGAGAAAGAAGATTTTAGGTTTGAATTCACCCCATCTAATTTTAGTGATATGTATTTTATTGCTGACTTAATATTTGTTGAAAAAGATTATGAAGAATTATTAATATCACTAAACGATCAAAGTCTTCTTAAAAACTACGAACAAATGCGAACAGATTTTGTGGCTAATGTAAGTCATGAATTGAGAACTCCTCTTTCCTCAATTCTAGGCTATGTTGAAACAATTAAAAATTCACTCAATGAAGATAAGAACAAAGACAAAACGGTTGGTAAATTTTTAGACACAATGGAAGATCAGGCTTGGCGTATGACTAGATTAGTCGAAGATTTATTATTACTAAGTAAATATGAGACTGAAGATAAGCCGATAGAATTTCAAGAAGCGAATATAAGGCAATTAATTGATGGCGTAGTAGATAATTTACAAAACAAGTTAATGGCAAAAAAAATTGAAGTTCAAATCAAGGATGATTTTGATAAGTCTACAATATCAGCAAACAAAGATGCTTTGATCCAAGTTTTTTTAAATCTAACTGATAATGCAATCAAATATAGCAAAGAAAATTCTACTATTGAAATTGAGCTTGAGAGTGTAATTGATGACAATACCACCTTTTGCCAAATAAGTTTTATAGATAAGGGAGAAGGCATATCGAAAGAGCATTTAACTAGACTTACTGAAAGATTTTATAGAGTAGATAAAAATAGATCTCGAAATCAAGGCGGTACGGGTTTGGGTTTATCTATTGTTAAACATATAACTAATAGGCATAATGGTAAATTATCGATAAAAAGCAAGGTGGATAAGGGTTCAACATTTACTATTTCTTTACCAGTATTTCAGCAAACTGTAATAAATCCTTAATATATATTCTGTAGGACAACCTTATTTTAAATGAGGCTTAATATGAAAAATGTAATCAAATTAATTGCTGTCCTTGCTTTATTTGGAACTACTTCAGTTTCAGCAAGAGACTATATTTCAATTGTAGGATCTTCTACAGTTTATCCTTTCGCTACTTTAGTTGCTGAAAAAATGGCATCAGAAGGAATGAAAGCACCCGTAATTGAATCAACTGGTTCTGGTGGAGGACACAAATTATTTTGTGCAGGTGTTGGAGTTGAACATCCAGATATCACTAACTCTTCAAGAGCACAAAAAGATAAAGAATTCAAACTTTGTCAAGATGGTGGTGTAACCGATATCATCGAAGTTAGAGTTGGTAATGATGGTATAGCTTTTGCATACGCTGCAGATTATGAATGGAAATATACTAACGGTGCTACAATGAAAGGTGGCATTGATTTAAGTAAAGAAGAAATCTGGCAGGCAATGGCTAGAGATAATGCAAACGCTCCAACAACTTGGTATGAAATAGATAAAAGATTACCAAAAGTTGAAATTTCTATTATGGCACCTCCTCCAACTTCTGGAACAAGAGATGCATTTGACTCACTTGTAATGAAAAAGGGTTGTGTTAAAGATATGTTAGTTGCTGATGGTGATTGTCAAGCATATCGTGAAGATGGCCACGTTATCGAAGGTGGTGAAAATGATGAACTTTATGTTGAGCATATAACCAAAGAACAAGGCGCATTTGGTATTTTTGGTTACAGTTTTGTATCTAATAACTCTGATAAAGTAAAAGCATCAATGATTAATGGTGTTGAAATCTCAATGGAAGGTATCCAAGATTATTCATATCCAATAGCAAGACCTTTATTCTTCTACATTAAAAAAGCACACATTGGCGTTATTCCTGGTTTAATGGATTATGTTAATGAGTTTGTAAGTGAAGAAGCAACAGAAGGTTACTTACTAGATGCCGGACTTGTTCAACTAAGTCCTGCGGATAGAGCAGCAGTTCTTGATGCTATTTCTAATCAAACAAATTATAAATAAAAATCTTTAATTTTTATAAAATGGGGGCATACAAGCCCCTTTTTTTTTAATACTAAGTTATAAATGTTTTTTTGGTCTTTGGTTTTAATTGCAGTCGGAATTTTTTCGTCCTTTATATACGGTAGATCAAGAATTAAATTAAACTCTAAAAAACAAGGTACGAAAAGCAAATCTCTTCCCACTTATTACGCACAATACGTTTTAATGTGGTGTTTGTTTCCTGCACTAATTGTTTATTTTTCATGGGCTATTTTTCAAGAGCAGATTATTCAAAACATAGTTATTAGTAACTTTGAATTTATTGAGGGTGCGGTCTACAACGAAGGATTATTGTTAGCAGAGATTAGAAATGTTGCTAATAACCCTTCTTTTGCTGATGGTAAATCTATAGAAATAATTAATGCTGCATCTCATTATTCTTCCTTAAGACAAATAAGTCAAATATCTTTTTATACCTCAATAATCATTATAATGTTACTTGGAGCCTTATACGCTTCACAAAAATTAAAACCTGAATTTCATGCTCAACATACAATTGAAAGATATATACAATATATACTTATATTTTGTTCATCTGTTGCTATTTTTACTACAATAGGAATAGTTTTTTCACTAATATTTGAAAGCCTTCGCTTTTTTGCAGAAGTATCAATATTTGAATTTTTATTCAGTACCGAGTGGTACCCTTTTATTCCAATTAGAGAAGGTCAAACAGCTGCAGAGGGATCCTTTGGTGCAGTACCAATATTTGCTGGAACATTTTTAGTTATGGTAGTAGCTATGTGTGTTGCAGTACCTCTTGGATTATTAACTGCAATTTATTTAGCAGAATACGCAAGTCAAAGAGTTAGAAAAACTGTTAAACCTCTTCTTGAAATTTTAGCAGGGATACCAACAATAGTTTATGGGTTCTTTGCTTTTGTTAGTGTTGCTCCTTTCGTTAAAGCATTTGGACAATCAATTGGAATTGATGCTTCACCAACAAGCGCCCTTGCAGCTGGTATGGTAATGGGAGTTATGATTATTCCTTTTATTTCTTCCCTATCTGATGATGTAATAAACTCTGTCCCGCAAAGTCTAAGGGAAGCATCGCTTGGTATTGGCGCTAATAAAGCAGAAACAATTAAAAAAGTAATTTTACCAGCAGCTTTACCTGGAATTGTAGGAGCATTTTTATTAGCAATATCCAGAGCGATAGGGGAGACCATGATTGTTGTAGTTGCAGCAGGTACGGCTCCCAATCTTACGGGCAATCCTTTTGAAAATGTAACAACAGTTACAGTGCAAATTGTTGTGGCCTTAATAGGTGATCAAGAATTTGATAACCCAAGAACATTATCAGCATTTGCTTTAGGATTAGTTTTATTTGTTATTACATTATTTCTTAACATTATAGCTCTACAAATAGTAAAGAGATACAGGGAGCGTTATGAATAATTCTGTTGCTAAAGAAAAAATTGTTTCTTTGAGAAAAAAGAGAAGTTTAGAAGATATGCGATTTAAGTATTATGGCTTTACAGCTATGTGTTTATCTTTAGCAGTTTTAGTTTTTCTTTTGTATACAATATTTTCTAAAGGATACACTGCTTTCCAAAAAACAATTGTTCTCCTAGAAGTTGATTATAATCAAGAGGTTTTAAAACTAACTCCTGACTCCTCAGATGAAGAAATGGAAAAAGGAAAATTTTTTAGAGTTAAAAAACAGGCAATTGAAAATTTTTTCCCCGATCTCTCAAAATCAGATATTAAATTAGTAAAAAAATTATTTTCTATAAATGTAGATAACGAAATTAAAGACTACTTCTTAGATAATCCTGAAGTTATTAATACAAAGCAACAAATTTGGGTAACTGCCCACAGTGATGTGGATCAACTATTAAAAGGTAATTCAAGAAGGGATGTGCCAGAAGATAGAAGAAAATTAAATGATATTCAATTAAGTTATGTTGATCAATTAGTTGAAGAAAATAGAGTTAAACAAGTTTTTAATAATTTCTTTTTTACAAAAGCAGATTCAAGGCATCCTGAAATTGCTGGTGTAGCTGGTTCATTTATGGGATCATTATTTACTCTTTTTACTGTTTTTATTTTATCTTTTCCAATTGCTATAGGAGCGTCTGTTTATCTTGAGGAATTTGCTCCAAAAAATAGAATAACTGAATTAATAGAAGTAAATATTTCAAATCTTGCAGCAGTCCCATCAATAGTTTTTGGATTACTTGGGTTAGGTGTATTGCTTAATGTTTTTGGTCTTCCAAGGAGCACACCGTTAGTTGGAGGTTCCGTGTTAGCATTAATGACGTTACCAACTATTATTATTGCCTGCCGAGCTTCATTGAAAGCTGTTCCTCCTTCAATTAAAGAAGGAGCACTTGCAGTTGGAGCAACAAAAACACAAGCGGTATTTCATCATGTCGTACCCCTTGCACTACCTGGTACTTTAACAGGGACTATTATTGGATTAGCACAAGCATTAGGTGAAACAGCACCACTTATAATGATTGGTATGATTGCATTTATTCCCAATATTCCAACTGGTTTAACAGAACCTTCAGCAGCACTTCCTGTTCAAATATATCTATGGGTGGAAAGTGCAGAAAGAGGTTTTCAGGAAAAATCAGCTGCAGCCATAATGGTAATTTTAATATTTTTGTTTATGATGAATGCCATTGCAGTGTTCTTAAGAAATAGATTTGAAAGGAAGTGGTAAAACATGAGTAACTCTAAAATATTGGCAAATAGTGTAGATGTATATTATGGATCCAAACAAGCTCTTTTTGGAATCTCAATGGATATCAAGGAGAAAGAAGTTACGGCATTAATCGGTCCTTCAGGATGTGGTAAATCAACTTTCTTAAGATGCATAAACAGAATGAATGATTTAATTGAAATATGTAAAGTATCAGGATCAATAAAAGTTGATAACGAAGAAATTATTAGTGATAAAACCGATGTTGTAAGTCTAAGATCTAAAATTGGAATGGTATTTCAAAAACCAAATCCTTTTCCTAAATCTATTTTTGATAATGTTGCTTATGGCCCAACTATACATGGTTTAGTTGACTCAAAAAATGACTTAGAAGAAATTGTACATTCATCGTTAAAAAAGGCAGGTCTATTTGATGAAGTAAAAGATCGATTAAATGAACCTGGAACAAGTTTATCAGGCGGTCAACAACAACGATTATGTATTGCAAGAGCAATTGCTGTTAATCCTGAAATAATCCTAATGGATGAACCTTGCTCTGCTTTAGATCCAATAGCAACTGCTATTATAGAAGAATTAATTGATGAGTTAAGATTAAACTATACAATTATTATAGTAACTCATTCTATGCAACAGGCAGCAAGAGTTTCGCAGAAAACATGTTTCTTCCATTTAGGAGAATTAATAGAAACGGGCGAGACAAACAAAATTTTTACAAATCCTGATAATACAAAAACACAGGATTACATTACAGGGAGATTTGGATAATGAAACAAGAAGGACATATTGTAAAATCATACGATGAAGAAATTAGAGAAATTAAAAATAATATTGTTGATATGGGCAGTTTAGTTGAAAATCAACTAAAAGACTCACTTCTATGTTTAAAGGATAAAGATACAGAATTTGCCGAAAAAATTATAGAAAACGATAATGTAATTGATAAAGCATATAATGCTCTTGATCAAAACTTAGTTGAAATACTTGGCAAAAGACAACCGATGGCTGCAGACTTACGAACAATTTTTTCAGCAATTAAAATCAATAAAGATCTAGAAAGAATAGGAGATCATGCAACAAATATTGCCAAAAGAGTAGCAGTAGCAGAAATAGTTTTGCCAGAAAAACCTTCGAGAGATATTATTAATATGGGTGCACAAGTTAATATTATGATCAGTGAAGTAATAAAAGCTTTTTTAGAATTTTCAGATCAAGCCGCAAAAAAAGTTTGGTTAATGGATAGACAAATTGATGAAGAATATCTTGGAATATTAAGACAATTATTAACCTACATGATGGAAGAACCAAAAAGAATCACAGCATGTACAAGTCTTTTATATATGGTTAAAGACCTAGAGCGAATAGGTGACTATGTTCAAAATATTGCAGAAGATATTTATTACGCAGTTTCTGGTGAGCCCCTATTTGATGGTAATCCAGACCCAACCTGGGAAGCAATTCTTCCAAAGAAGAAATAAATTGTAATATTATTGTAACAAAATTTTAATAGTAAAGATTCATGAAACTAAAAATGCTTATCGTTGAAGATGAAGAAGCATTATTAGATCTTTTAAAATTTAATTTTAATAAAGAAGGATATAAAATAGATACTGCAACGGATGGTGAAACTGCTTTAGAAAAAATCTTATATAAACCACCTGACATAATTATTCTTGATTGGATGCTACCAGAGTTATCAGGAATTGAACTTTGTCGTAGAATTAGAAAACATAAAGAACATAAGAATATTCCTATCATAATGTTAACAGCAAAAGGAGAAGAAGAAGATAAACTTCGCGGCTTAGAAACTGGAGCAGATGATTACATAACAAAACCCTTTTCGGTTAACGAATTAGTGGCAAGAGTAAAAGCTGTTCTTCGACGAATAAGACCAATGTTTGTAGATGAAGTTTTAACTTATAAAGGAATAGTAATTGATCTTGTATCTCACTCGGCATCACGAGATGGCGAAACTCTTCATCTTGGTCCAACAGAATTTAATTTATTAGCTTTCTTCATGGAAAATATTGGTCGTGTCTTTAGCCGCGAACAATTACTTAATCATGTTTGGAAAAATGAGGCCCATGTAGAACCTCGAACAGTTGATGTTCATATAAGAAGACTACGAAAGGCCATTAATAATGACGTAAAAGAAGATTTTATAAGAACCGTGAGATCAGCAGGATATTGTTTTGGCTCGTAATTAAGCCATAAATTTCACTTATACAAATCACTTACCAAACTATAAAACCACCATATGAAGAGTCTTTTTAGATCATTCTTTACTGTCAGCTTCTATACATTTTTAAGTCGAGTATTAGGTTTTATTCGAGACATATTAATAGCAAGATATCTTGGATCGACAGTCATTGCTGACGCATTCTTCGTAGCATTTCGTATTCCTAATTTCTTTCGCCGTGTCCTAGCAGAAGGAGCATACAGTGCTGCATTAATCCCTGTTTTCTCGGGTGTTGTTCTCAAACCAAAAGATGAACGCGAGGCTTCTGATTTTGTTGAAAACACAACCTCAATGTTACTATTTGCTACGGTCGTTTTAACGATCATTTTCTTCTTTGGGATGCCTTATATCATTCAAGTTTTAGCACCAGGTTTTACTGATAATAAAGAAGCCTATGAACTTGCTGTGCATTTTGGAAAAATAATTTTCCCCTATATTATTTTTATATCCTTAGCTGCTCACTTTGCTTCAATTAATAATGTTCATGAACGTTTCGCCGCTGGTGCATTTGCTCCTGCGATTTTGAATATAAGTTTTATTCTATCACTATTCTTTTTAACACCTTTTGTAACTACTGCAGGTCACGCATTATCGTATGGTGTATTAATAGGAGGAGTTTTACAATTTTTATATTTATACAGAGCGGTTTTAAATTTTTATCGACCACGTATTATCCTTCCAGTTTTAAATGAAAAATTAAAAAAGTTTTTCAAATTATTTTTACCAGGTGTTTTTGGTTCAGGTGTTATTCAATTAAATATTGTTATTGGAACTGTTATTGCTTCTTTTTTACCCGTTGGTGCAATCAGTCATATTTATTATGCGGATCGTCTTAACCAATTACCACTTGCGATATTTGGAATAGCACTTGGCATAGTTCTTTTACCAAGTTTATCGAAAGCAATTAAACAATCAGATCAAGAAACAACAAATAATATTCAAAATAGATCTATTGAATTTTCGTTATTGATTTCTTTACCATCAGCGATAGGATTATTTATTTTAGCTGAACCCATTATACAAATTTTATTTGAACGAGGTGCATTTGTAGCAGAAGATACTTTTTATACTGCTAAAGTATTAAGTTACTTTGCCTTAGGTTTACCTGCTTACATTATAATTAAAGTTTTAGTTTCTTGTTTTTTTGCAAGAGAAGATACTAAAACACCACTATACATATCCATTGTCAGTGTGATTACTAACGTTGTCTTATCGCTACTTTTAATTGGATCAATGAGAGAAATGGGCATTGCTGTTGCAACAACAATTAGTGCATGGGTAAATGCATTATTACTTTACCTCTTTTTAACTATTAGGAATCATATGAAATTTGATGATCTATTAGTAAGGAATTCCATTAAAATTTTACTAAGTTCATTTCTATTATTTGTAGGAATCTATGTATTAAATGGACTATTCTTTACAAATATTAGTGATAATTCAGTGTTAATAAATTCAACACTTTTACTTCTGATGATCTTTTTAGCTATAATTATTTATTTTGGATTAGTAATTGTGTTAAAAGTCCTATCGGTAAATCAGTTAAGAGAATATTTAAAAAAATAATATGGAAAAGCCAACAAAAAGAATACTGTCCGGTGTCCAACCATCTGGTGATCTTCATTTAGGAAATTATCTTGGCGCCATAAAAAATTTTGTTACTCTTCAAAAAGAATATGAATGTTTTTTTTGTGTTGTTGATTTACATGCTATTACAGTTTGGCAAGATCCAAAAGTGTTAGCAAATAAAACAAGAGAAGTAACAGCTGCCTTTATTGCTTCTGGTATTGACCCAAAGAAAAATAATATTTTTGTTCAATCACAAGTTCCTCAACATGCACAGCTTGGATGGTTGTTCAATTGTGTTGCCCGAATGGGATGGTTAAACCGGATGACACAATTTAAAGATAAGGCTGGAAAGAATAGTGAGAATGTATCTGTTGGTTTATTTTCTTATCCAACACTGATGGCAGCAGATATATTAATTTATTTAGCAACGCACGTTCCTGTAGGTGATGATCAAAAACAACATTTGGAATTAACAAGAGATATCGCACAAAAATTTAATAATGATTATAAGACAGATTTTTTTCCTATTCCTGAACCATTAATTTTAGGAGAGGCTACAAGAGTGATGAGTCTCCGCGATGGGTCAAAAAAAATGAGTAAATCAGATCCTTCTGATTATTCGAGAATAATGTTAACTGATTCTGCAGAAAATATTACACAAAAAATTAAAAAGGCAAAAACAGACCCTGAACCATTACCACAAGATAAAACTGGTTTAGCAAAAAGACCTGAGGCAGAAAATTTAATATCGATATTTGCTTCTTTACAAGATACATCAATTGAAAGTGTTATTAAGGATTATGCGGGTAAAGAATTCTCCACCTTTAAAAAAGATTTGGCTGATTTATCGGTATCTAAATTAGAGCCAATCACGAGTGAGATGAATAAACTTATGAGTGATGTTTCTTACATCGATTCTATTTTAAATCAGGGCAAAGAGAACGCTATAGTAGTAGCAGAACCTGTTTTGCAAAAAACTAAAGAAATTATTGGTTTTTTATCCTAAAAAATTCCCCAAATTTTAAATTTTTTTTTAGAAAATTCATACTAAAGACATATTAATAACTATATATAGTGCATATGTTTATACAAACTGAACAAACTCCCAATCCTCAAACATTAAAATTTCTCCCAGGAAAGGTTGTAATGGATGATGGAACAGCCTTTTTCCAAAATATTGGTGAAGCAGCTGACTCACCATTCGCAAAACGCTTATTTGATGTTGAGGGTGTTGAAGGTGTTTTTTTTGGCAGTGATTTTATCACGATTACGAAAAATCAATCTTTAGATTGGCAAGTTATGAAGCCACTTATCTTAGGGTCAATAATGGATCATTATAATTCTGGAGATACAACCATCAATATTAGTAAAAAGGCTGAGGACAAATCTTTAGAAATTGATGAAAATGATACTGATATTGTAAAACAAATTAAAGAATTACTGGATACACGAGTAAGACCTGCTGTGGCTATGGATGGTGGCGATATTATTTATGATAGTTTTAAGGATGGTGTTGTATATCTCCACATGCAAGGCGCCTGTTCTGGTTGTCCAAGTTCAACTGCTACATTAAAAATGGGTATTGAAAATATGTTAAAGCACTACGTTCCAGAAGTACAAGAAGTAAGGCCTATTGATGGATAGACTGTATAATTTTTTTTGCTTCCCTTTATTACTACTCGGATTAATATTTATAAGTAATGGTTTTGTTGGGTTTGTAGAAAATAACACAACTGATACTAAGAATAACATTCAAACTGCAAATCAAATAAACAAATTATATTCTGAAAAAGAAATTACACCATCTGAAAAAGAAATTACACTTAAGGGCCCTCCTATTACAGAAATATTGAATGAAAAATTAATAGTTAAAATAAGAATAAAGCCTATTAATCCTACAATAACTTCAAAGATTGAAGAGCAAAACAATCCAAGTATACAGTTAACACTATCAGATAAAGATTTTGATTATCTTGATTCAAATAAAAAAGAATTTGTAAAAACGGTTTTACCAATAATTATTAATGAAAATCAAAACATTTTAATGATTAGAAGCTTTGTTAGTGAACTTAAGGGGAAGTTAGAAACCTTAAGAACTCTTAACAATAAAGAAATAAGAAAACTTAATGAAATCGCCAATAAATATAACATCAAATATCATAACAAACATAAATTAGACTTGGTTGATGAGATACTTTTAAATGTTGATATAATACCAAATTCAATAGCGCTAGCCCAAGCAGCAATCGAAAGTGGATGGGGTAAGTCTAGATTTGCAAAAGAATACAATGCACTTTTTGGTGAATATACTTATGATAATTCGAAGGGTGTCATTCCACTTGAAAGAGAAAATGGAGATACTCATTTAATTAAAGCATTCAGCTCATATAGTAACAGTGTTGAATCATATTTTAATAATATTAATTCTCATTATGCCTATGAAGATTTTCGTGATATCCGAAATATAATGAGAGAACGAAATAATTTTTCAAACGTTAACTTACTTGTTAATAAACTAAGTACTTATGCAGAAGATGAAAATTATATTAATACAATAAGACAAGTTATTAAAACAAATAACTTTAATATCTTTGATCAAAAAACTATTACTTATTAGTTAAAAATAAAATTGGTGACCAAACCATCTCCAGTTTCCTTCGCTATCTTTAACAGTACAATTCATTCTAGATCTTCCAGGTGATAATTCTCTTGAAAGTCTTATTTCAATTCTTTCATTAAATTTATAAATTTCTCTATCAACCTGCCCTTTACTATCAAATATGAAACAATCTAGTGATTGAACTTTCTTATCATCAAGAAGAGAGAAACCAATGAATGGTGGGTTTTGTTTAATAGTTGGGTTTTGAGGTATAAAGTCATAAACCCCTAATCCTTTAGACGAAGCAGCAAATTTTACTCTATCTATTTCTCCATATCTTTCATTTAATGAAAATCTTGGCAGATAATACATGTTAGAAGTCTCATTGATTATTCCGGAATGTTGTCCAAAAGCAACTTTAAATTTAAATTCTTTGACTAATTCAATTATTTCATCAGTTGTCTCCCCATAAGGAAATGCAAACAGAGTTGGTATTTCCCCAAGTTCTTTTAGAAAAATTTTATTAGATGTCTCTATTTCTTTTCTTACTTCATCTATACTAATGTCTGGCATATGTGCATGTGTGTGAGAGTGTGCGCCAATAATTACACCTTCTTTTTTAAGCTTTCTTATTTGATCCCAGTTAATATATTTTTTATTATTTGAAATTGTCCCCGTTGTTACAAATAAGGTAACTGGAATATTATTTTCTTTAAATAAAGGCCACCCAACCTCTAAAAAAGACTTATCAGCATCATCTACACTTATGCCAATAGTATTTGCTGGAAGATCACCATCATTAATAATTGTATCAACAATAAAATCCAATGATTTAATTGTATATTTTTTTTTAGTTAACTCTTCAATATGACTATTGAGTTGGTCAATAGTAACACTTGTTGAGGGATATTTAGAAACTCCAAATTTATGATACATAAATACAGTTGCTGAGTTTTTTATTTCATTAGCAAAAGCTCCACTTACTACTAAAAAAATTAAAGAAATACTTTTTAAAAATAGCAATAGAATGTAGTTATGTAATTTCATATGTTGTTATTTCTAGATATTATATCATCAATACCTGAGTTTTGCGTAATTAATGACAACAAAATAATATTACAACAGAAAATTACTCAATCTGAAACAGATAAGTTGAGTGATAATATAATACAATCCTATATAGAAATAGATAAAACATTAAATTTAACTAAAAATTTAAAAAAAATTTCTACAACAATTGGTCCTGGGTCTTATACAAGTTTAAGGGTTGGTTCGGCATTTATATCTGGTCTTATGATTTCTCGTAATATTCCTTATTACCCACTAACTATAGCAGATATCTTAAACTTTAACGCAATAAAACATTCCAAAAAAAAATTGGGAGTTTTTATAACCTCTTCTAATAATCAGAAATTTTTCTGTTATAAAACTGAAAATAACAACATGGAATACTATAAAATTGAAAATAATAAATATTCAATTCCAAAAAATATCGATTTGATTCTTTTTAATAAAAGTAAAATTAATGAAAACAATGAATTAGAACAAATGAAGTTTTCTTTTTTTGAAGAATTTTACAACAATTACAATAATTTTACCTTTAAAAAAAATATTATTATTGAACCAATATATATATCACATAATCAATTACTAAATTGAATAGAATTAACTTAATAAATAAAGAACACCTAATATCAATAATCAATTTTATAAATGATAATAGTGATGAATTTAATTATTTTAAAAATATAGGATGGAATATAAAAAATATTACAAGTCAATTTAGCAAAGATAATAATTATTCTCTTGGTTATTTTGAGGATAATAATCTAGTAGGGGTATTAATTGGTGATACAATAAAAAATGATAAAGTATATGATTTAGAATTACATATTTTATTTGTATCAAAAGATGAAAGAAGAAAAAAAATTGCAACAAAGTTATTAAATTATATTGAAACAAATAATCTTAATTTTTCAAAGATTTTCATTGAAGTTGCTGAAGATAATGTAGAAGCTATAAATTTTTATCAAAAAAAACAACTTTGTCTTTTTAAATTTTAGACATAACTATTATAGGTATAATGACAAAAATATTCATGCTAAATGCTTCATAAAAAAAATTAATAATGAGTGATAAATATATTTATATAAAATCTTATGGTTGTCAGATGAATGTATACGACAGCAACCGTATTAAAGATTTATTTTCAAATAAGGGATATAGAGTAACCGATGATATTTCAAAGGCAGATTTAACAGTTTTGAACACTTGTCATATTAGAGAAAAGGCAGTTGAAAAAGTTTACTCTGATATTGGCAGAGTAAAAAAAATTAAAGATAAAAAACAAAATATGAAATTAGTAGTTGCTGGTTGTGTAGCTCAAGCAGAAGGTCTTGAAATTAAAAAAAGATCTCCATCAGTTGATTATGTTGTAGGACCTCAATCATATCACAAATTACCTGATATGATTGATAAAGTAGACGAAGTAGAAAATAGTGAGTTTTTACAAAATGAAAAATTTAAAAACTTAATTTTTAACTCTTCTAATTTATCATCTGAATTTTTATCTGTTCAAGAAGGATGCGATAAATTTTGTTCTTTCTGCGTTGTTCCATATACCAGGGGACCTGAATTTTCTAGACCAGTTGATGATATAGTAGAAGAGACAAAAAAATACGTTTCTAATGGGATTAAAGAAATAATTTTGCTAGGTCAAAATGTTAATGCTTATCATGGTGTAGCTTCAGATGGAAAATCAAAAGATCTAGCTTATTTAATTAATAAAATAGCTGATATTGATCATATAAAGAGGATTAGATATATGACATCTCATCCCATAGATATGAAAGATTCTCTTATAAATGCCCATGCTAATAATTCAAAACTTATGCCTTTTCTTCATCTACCTATTCAATCTGGATCAGATAAAATTTTAAAAAAAATGAATAGAAAACATACAGTTGATGATTATTTAAAAATTGTAGAAAAAATCAGAAATGTTCGTCCTGATATTGCTCTTTCATCTGATTTTATTGTTGGCTTTCCAGACGAAACAGATAAAGATTTCGAAGATACGATGAATTTTATTGAAAAAGTTAATTTTGTAATCGCCTATTCATTTATTTATAGCCCGAGACCAGGAACACCTGCTCAAAATAAAGATAATATTAGTATATTAGATAAAAAAGCACGTTTAAGTGCGTTGCAATCTTTGCTTACGCAACAACAAATAAATTTTAATAAGTCATTCGTTAATAAAGGTATGGAAGTATTATTTGAAAAAATTGGAAGACATAAAGATCAATTTATAGGACGTACAATTTATAACCAAAGCACATTTGTTAATTCTAAAAAAAATTTATTAAATCAAATTATGAATGTGAAAATTATAAACTCAACTAATTTTGCTCTTGAATGTCAGATATAGTAAATAAGAACGAAAACCTAGAATTAGAATTAGATGATAATACAATTTTAAGTAATTTATTTGGTATTAATGATAGAAACCTATCTCTCATAGAACAAATTAATCAAGTGAAGATCCAATACCGTGGAAATAAAATCAAAATATCAGGGAATAAAAAATCAATTTTTGAAACTAAGAAAACTATTCTTAATTTATTTAAAGAAGCACAAAATGGTGCAGAAATAGATGAGGATAGAATAAGAGATAATAAAAGTTTAATATCTATGAATATTAAAACAGACAAACAGATGGATTTATTTATTCAAACTAAAAAAAGAAAAATTATACCAAGAACTGAAATACAAAATAAATATCTTCAATTACTAAATTCTAAAAATATTACATTTGCTATTGGTCCAGCAGGAACTGGAAAAACTTATTTGGCTGTTGCAAAAGCAGTTTCAGCTCTTCAAGATGGAAAAGTAAATAAAATTATTCTATCAAGACCAGCAGTTGAAGCTGGCGAAAAATTAGGTTTTCTACCAGGGGATTTAAAAGAAAAAGTAGATCCCTTCTTGAGACCCATTTATGACGCTCTTTATTCAATGCTACCTTATGAACAGGTAGAAAAAAAATTACTTAATAACACAATTGAAATAGCCCCTATCGCATTTATGAGGGGAAGAACTCTAGAAGATTGTTTTATAATTTTAGATGAAGCTCAAAATACTACAAAAACACAAATGAAGATGTTTTTAACAAGATTAGGTAAAAATAGTCAAATGGTAGTTGTAGGAGATATTACCCAAATCGATCTTGTAACTGAAAAAGATTCAGGACTTAAAGATGCATTAAAAAAATTAAACAAAGTTGATGATATAGGTTTTATTGAATTATCAGAAAAGGATGTTGTAAGACATGATTTAGTCAAAAAAATTATTAATGCATATGAAAAACATAAAAGTTGATTTTTTCTCTGAATCAAAAAAATGGCCAAGGCGAATACCTAAAATTAAGACTATTACACAAAAGACAATAAATAAAATGAGCTCTTATTTTAAAAGAGATTATAGATTTGAATTAAATATTATTTTAACAGATAAATCAAAAATGATAAAACTTAATAAAATCTATAAAAATAGTCAATCAGACACAGATGTTCTTACTTTTATATCTAAGATTTCAAATAAAAATGTTGGAAAAATTTTATATTGTGATATTTTTTTCTCAATTGATACTATTGAAAAATTTATACGTAGGAACAAAATTAGCATATATGATCATTTTAACCATCTATTAATCCATAGTTTATTGCATATTAATGGATATGATCATAAAAAAAATTTAGATTTTAAAAAAATGAAAAAAGAGGAGATAAAAATTTTAGGATTATTTGGCATTAATAATCCTTATACAACTTAATGAATACAAATAACGCTGATAAATCATCGAGCTGGAAAAATTGGATAATTAAAAAATTATTATCTAATGACTCAACAAAAGAAGATATCTTAAATTTTATTGCTAATGACGAAAATAATAAAGATATCGAAAATCTAAATGATAATAATGAAAAAAATCTAATTAAAAACATCGTAAATTTAAATGAAAAAAGTGTTGAAGATTTAATGATACCTAGAAGTGAAATAGTAGCCTTAGACCATGATAAATCTTACAACGAAATTTTAGAAGTTATTAAGGAAGAGGGACATTCTAGAATTCCAGTATTCAAAAAAAATATTGATAATGTAATTGGTTTTTTTCACATAAAAGATTTTATTAAATCATCACAGGATACATTTCAGATGAGCGAAATAATTAGAGATGTATTATATGTTGCTCCAAAATCTCCGATTTTAGATTTACTAAAAACAATGAGATCATCTAGGATTCATATAGGGCTAGTTGTTGATGGAGTTGGAGGTGTTGATGGATTAGTAACAATAGAAGACTTAGTTGAAGAAATTGTTGGTGAGATTGAAGATGAACATGATGCTGAAGATGATGAAGAATTAGTATATAAAAAATCAGATAATTCAATAACTGTAGACGCTAGTTATAGAGTGGAAGATTTGGAAGAATTTTTTTCAATTAATATTCCAAGAAATGAAGATGATGAAACCTCTTCTGTAGGTGGTCTTGTATATGAAAAAATAAATAGGATACCAAAAAACAATGAGGTAATTGATTTTAACGATGAACTTAGGATCAAGATCATTAAATCAAACAATAGAAAAATTGAAATTGTTGAAGTAAATAAAAATAATTGAGTATTTTAATTTATTTTATCTTAGGACTTTTAACCTCACTTTTATTTCCTCCATATTTTTTTTTACCTCTAGGTTTTATTATTTTTCCATCTCTTTGTTTCTTATTAGATTCAAATAAAGATAATTATAGTAATAAAAATATTTTTAATAATTTCTCAATATTTGGCTTCGGTTTTTTTATTAGTTATTTATTATGGATCAAGAACCCTTTTTTTGTTTTTGAAGAAACTAAAAATTTTTTTCTAGTATTTTTATTACTGATAATACTCTTATCTGTAATTTTAGGTTTAATCTTTACTATAATTTTTAAATTAGGAAAAAAAATTCCAATAATCTTTCTTATACCATTTATGTTCACATCTAGTGAATATATAATATCAATATTTTTTTATGGATTTCCTTGGTTTACATTTTCGTTATTACTTTCTAGTAATGAATATTTACTATTTTCACTAAAATTATTTGGAACATTATTTTCAAGCTATTTAATTATTCAGATTTTTTGCATACCTTTTATTTTTTTAACAAAAGAAAACTTTAAACAAGAATTGAAATATCTGTCATTATTTATCACTTTGCCAATCATTACTTTAATGATTACAAATTTTAACAAAGAAGAAAATAATTTTAAAATTAAAACAATTAATTTGGAAATTTTCCAATTAAATTTTAAAAATAATGACAAATTTTTAACTTCTGAGAAAAAAATTGAAAGAATAATAAAACATATAGAAGAAAGTAATGCAGATTTGCTTATATTTGGAGAAAATAATTTTCCTTATCTTATAGATGGTCTTGAAGTAAATATCATAAAAGATTCTTTAAAAGAAAATCAAACATTAATTATTGGAGCTACAAGATATGAAAATAATAAATATTATAATAGTTTAGTAAATATCAATTTAGTAAATGTAACTTACTTTGATAAAAAAATTCTTGTTCCCTTTGGAGAATTTCTACCTTTAAGAAATTCACTGACATTTTTAGAGAGTATCGTTGGTCAAAATGATTATTCAAAAGGTAAAGTTGAAAGAATAATTAATCTACCTGATAATATAAGTTTTATTCCTGTGATTTGTTATGAAATTGTTTTTTATTGGAAGCTTTTAAACAAATTAAATAACAATGGTAATTTTATTGTAAATATTACAAATGATTTTTGGTTTGGAGATTATCTAGGTCCTTATCAACATTTTTATCTCACTAAAATCAGAGCTGCTGAGTTTAATAAGCCAATTATTCGTGTTTCAAATAACGGTATATCTGCAGTGATAAATAATAATGGTGCTGTGCTAAATAAAACTGAATTTAATAAAACTGAAAAATTTAAACATAAATTATTTTTTAAAGAAAATAATAATTTTGTAAATCTTCATTTAATATTTAAAATTTATCTCCTTATTATTTTTATACTAACATCTTTCTATTATTTAAGAAAAAATGATTAGTAATAATTATAGCAATCGCTTATTTGGGAGAACAAGAGGAAGAAGCAAGAAAAAAATTGATTTAAAAAAATATCATCAAATAGTTGAAAAATACAAGTTTCTAAACTGTGATAAAAAAATAAATTATATTTTAGATATTGGCACTGGATATGGTGAAACTAGTATATTTCTTGCAAACCAATTTTTAGACAAAGTAATTATATCTTGTGAAAAATACATTGATGGAAATATAATTTTACTTAAAAATATTGAAAAGAATGAAATTAAAAATATTCTATTACATAATGGAAATGTATATGATGTTCTAGAATGTGCACATAGAGAATGTTTTGACCTTGTGTGGATATTTTTTCCTGATCCATGGCCAAAAAATAGACATGCAAAGCGTAGATTAATAACTAGTGATTTTTTAATAAAACTTCATAATGTTTTAAAAGAGAATAGCGAGATACATATAGCTACAGATTCAAAAATAT
This sequence comes from uncultured Alphaproteobacteria bacterium, assembly GCA_902612805.1. Classification (GTDB taxonomy): domain Bacteria; phylum Pseudomonadota; class Alphaproteobacteria; order HIMB59; genus CACPNW01. Next base: position 184,027 of record CACMEY010000003.1, read on the forward strand.
ATGTAAGATTTATTTTAAACTCAATTTATAATTGTAAGGATTATTTTGTCTGGATGAACCAATCTGAAATGAATCTGCATATAAAAGATTATTTCGATATTGAGACAAAATATTATAAAAAAGCAATTAATTCTCAAAGAAAACCATCTTTATTCATTTTGAGAAAATTATAGGCTTGAAATTCTGCAAAATATTAATATACGCAGTATTATTAAGGTGGGTAATCCCACCTTTTTTTTATAAATATGGCTAAAAAAAAATATAATGTAATAAGAGAAGAGATGCTTCAAGTTGCATCTAATGTAGCGCAAGAAAAGAATATTGATCAAGATTCAGTTTTTTCTGCAATGGAACAAGCATTAGAAAAAGCTGCAAGAGTAAAATATGGCCAAGAAATTGATATAAGAATATCTATTGATAGAAGCACAGGGGATATTAAGCTTAATTCTTATTTGGAAGTTGTTGCAGATATTGAAGAAGAGTTTCAGTCTAGGCAAATTCTTTTAGAAGATGCAAAAAAAACAAATCCAGATATCGGTTTAGGAGAGTACATTACTAAAGAATTACCACCTATTGAATTAGGAAGAGTTGCAGCACAAAATGCTAAAGGAGTAATAATTCAAAAAGTAAGAGAAGCTGATAAATCTAATCAGTATGAAGAATATAAAGATAAGGTTGGTGAAATAGCAGTTGGTATAGTCAAAAGAACTGAATTTGGAAATTTAATAATAGATTTAGGTAAGAGTGAAGCCATAATTAAAAGAGAAGAACTTATTCCAAGAGAAACATTCAAGAACGGAGATAGGGTTAGAGCTTACATTTACGAAGTAAAGAACGATGTAAAAGGTTACCAAGTTTTTTTATCAAGAACGCATCCACAATTTTTATCAAAATTATTTTTTCAAGAAGTACCAGAAATATACGAAGGAGTTATTACTGTTAAAAGTGTTGCAAGAGATCCTGGTTCAAGAGCTAAGATTAGTGTTTTTACAGAAGACTCAACTATAGATCCAGTAGGAGCTTGTGTTGGTATGAGAGGATCAAGAGTACAAGCTGTTGTAAACGAATTGCAAGGAGAGAAAATAGATATTGTTACATGGTCTGATAATCAAGCTACTTTTTTAGCCAATGCCCTTGCTCCTGCAGAAGTTAGTAAGATTTTTTTGTATGAAGAAAAAAATAAAGTTGAAGTTGTAATACCTGATGATCAACTAAGTTTAGCAATTGGAAGAAAAGGTCAAAATGTAAAATTAGCTTCTAACTTAACTAGTTTAGAAATAGATATCTTAACTGAAGATGAGGAATCTGAAAGAAGACAACAAGAATTTAAAGAAAAAAGTATTTTATTAGCTGAGACACTTGATGTTGAAGATGTTATTGCTCAACTACTTGTTACTGATGGTTATACAACTGTTGAGTCTATAGCTACTGAGACTTTAGATAATTTAGAAAAAATAGAAGGTTTTGATACTACTTTAGCTCAAGAAATAATTGATAGATCTACAAACTTTGTGAAGGAAAAAGCAGAATCGGACAAAAAACTCATAGATGAAAATATTAGTGATGAAAAATTAAAAAATTTGAAGGGTATGAATAACAGTATTTTAGCAAAATTAGCAAAATCAAATATTCTCAATGTTAATGATTTTGCTGATTTAGCTACATTTGAACTTATAGACAAAGAAGAAGGTATCTTAAGAGAGTTAGATCTTGATGAAGAAATAGCTAACAATATGATAATGGAAGCAAGAAGTTTCTGGTCTGAAGAACAAAATAAGGATTAAAATTGGATAAAGACAAAGGTAATAAAAAAAAACCATTAAAACTATCTTCATCAGGAAGACTTCAAATAAGAAAAAATCTTGGTCCAGCAGGTGATAAAGCAAGAACTAGTGGTAGTAAAAAAACAATACAAATTGTTTTTAAAAATAAAAATAATCAACAGAAAAGTTCATCTACAACCCAATCTAATTTCAGAGGATCATCTAGCTTAAGAACACCTAGGCCAGGAATTAATTCATCACCACAACCAAACTTTTCCTCACTTAATAAAACTAGAAACTTTGATAATAAAAATAAAAAAACTGTAGATAAAAAAACCCAACAAAAAAAATCAACTCTTAGACCGCTTGAAGATGATTTTAGTAAATCTGATGCTAAAAAAATACTAGAACAAGAAGAACAAGAATTTGATAAATTCCCCAGTTTAGCTAAAATAAAAAGAGCGAGAGAAAAAGAAAGACTAAAATCAGCAACTGACGAAGATGACGCTAAAATCTCTAGAGAAGTTTCTATTCCTGATTTTATTACTGTTCAAGATTTAGCCAACAGAATGGCTGAGAAAACAGCAGACGTAGTTAAAGTCCTAATGAAAATGGGTGTCATGGCAAATGCTACTCAATCATTGGAGTCTGATACAGCTCAACTAGTTGCAGAAGAATTGGGTCACAAAGTAACAGTAGTTAAAGATGATGATGTTTTAAATGACATTAAAGATTTTGAAGATCCAGATAGAAGTCTTATTCAAAGAGCTCCTGTAGTAACGATCATGGGTCATGTTGACCACGGTAAAACCTCTTTACTTGATGCATTCAGACAAAGTAATGTAGTGTCTGGTGAGGCAGGAGGTATTACACAGCATATTGGTGCTTATCAAACAAACAATAATAACAAAAAAATTACATTTATTGATACTCCTGGTCACGCTGCCTTCTCAAATATGAGAGCTAGAGGTTCTAAAACAACTGATATAATTGTACTTGTTGTGGCTGCAGATGATGGAATTAAACCTCAGACAATTGAGTCAATTGCTCACGCAAAAACTGCAGAGGTTCCAATAATAGTTGCTATTAATAAAATTGATCTACCTGGAGCTGATCCTGATAAAGTTAGAAATGAACTACTTAGTCATGAAGTAATTGTTGAAAAACTAAGTGGTGAAGTTTTAGATATAGAGGTATCAGCAACTAAAGGAACAAATTTAGATAAATTAGAAGAAGCAATTCATTTACAAGCAGACCTTCTTAATCTCAAAGCTAACCCTGATAGAAAAGCTAGAGGATCTGTAATTGAATCTAAACTTGAAAAGGGTAGAGGTTCAGTTGCAACAGTTTTAGTGCAAAAAGGAACATTAAAAGTAAGTGACATATTTGTATCTGGATCTGAGTGGGGTAAGGTCAAAGCCTTAATTGATGATAAAGGTAAAAATATAAAACAAGCTGAACCATCTGTTCCAGTTGAAGTTTTAGGATTTGACTCCAACCCTTTAGCTGGTGATGATTTTATTGTGGTTGAAAGTGAGGGTATTGCTCGAAAAATTGCAGAATTTAGAGCAAGTAAACTTCAAATTCAAAAAAATACGGTTGCAAAATCTAATGTTGAAGAAATGTTTGCTCAAATTAACAAAGGTGAAGCAACTAGTCTTCCAGTAGTAATTAAAACAGATGTTCAAGGCTCAGCAGAAGCAATTGAAAATTCAATAACTAAACTCTCAACCGATGAAGTTAAGGTTAATGTTATTTACAAAGGTGTAGGTGCAATTACTGAGAGTGATGTTACATTAGCTAGCTCTGGAAGAGGTTTTATTGTTGGTTTTAATGTTAGAGCACTTCCTCATGCAAGAGATATAGCAAAAAGAGATGGTGTCGATATTAAATATTATTCAATTATTTATGAGCTTATTGACGATGTAAAAAATCTTTTAACTGGTTTATTAAAGCCTGATATCTCTGAAAATATTACAGGTAATGTAGAGATTAGAGAGGTATTTAATATTTCCAAAGTTGGAAATATTGCAGGGTGTATGGTTAAGGATGGTTTTATTTCTAGAAAATCACAGATTAGAATTTTAAGAGACAATATTGTAATTCATAAAGGACAAATTAGTAGTCTAAAAAGATTTAAAGAAGAAGTATCAGAAGTTAAGTCAGGTTTTGAGTGCGGTGTTATGCTAGATAACTATAGTGATATTAAAGTCGGTGATATTATAGAAACATTTGAAGAAGTTTCTACAAGTAGAAAATTATAATATTTTTTTACAATGGATACTCAAAGGCAAATTAGATTTGGTGAACTTATTAGATCATTATTAAGTGATTGTTTACTAAAAGAAGATTTTTTTGATGAAAACATTAATTCCTCATCAATTACGATATCATTTGTTAGAATGTCTAAGGATCTAAAAATTGCAAATGTATACTTTATGCCTCTTGGTGGTAAGGATAAAATACAAATCTTAGAAGTTTTGAAAGATAGAAAATATATTTTTCAAAAATTTATATCAAAAGCAAAAATTAATTCAAAATTTACACCAAAGCTCTCTTTTTATTTAGATGATACATTTGACGAGGCAGAAAAAATTGAAAATCTATTATTAAACAAAAATGTACTTAGAGATATTAAGTAATGATTTCAAAACAAGGTTGGATTAATTTATACAAACCTAAAAATATTACATCTTTTAAAGCAATTAATTCTATAAAAAAAAAATTTTCAATTAATAAAATTGGACATGCGGGCACTCTAGATCCTATGGCAGAAGGTGTGTTACCAATTGCTATAGGAAAAGCAACAAAACTAATTCCATATATTAGTAATATGAATAAAGAATATGAGTTCTCAGTAACTTGGGGAACTCAAACTACAACAGATGATGCTGAGGGTAAAATTTTATTTGAATCAAATTATATTCCCAAAAGAAAAGAAATAGAAAAAAAAATTATTAATTATATTGGTTTTACAAGTCAGATACCTCCAAAAGTTTCAGCAGTAAAAATTAATGGTAAAAGAGCTTATAAATTATTTAGAGAAAATAAAAAATTTACGATTCAACCAAAAAAAGTTTTTATCAAAGATCTGTGCATTACTGATCACAGTATTAACAAAACGTCATTCAAAATTTTATGCGGACAGGGCTTTTATGTTAGAAGTCTAGCTCGTGATTTAGCTATAGATCTTAAAACATATGGACATATTTCTTCATTGAAAAGGTCAAAAGTAGGCAAATTCACTGAAAAAAATTCGATTTTACTGGACGATCTTCTAAAAATAGGACAAATGCACGAAGAAATTAATTGTATCTCCACTACAATTTCTATGCTGGACGACATCTTGGCTTATGAAATTGAAGAAAAATTAGATATTGAAAATTTATCTTTTGGAAGATCTATTAAAATTGATGAAAGAAAAATTATATATCCTTCGTCAATAAACTTGGATAAAAAAAGTATTTTTTTATTTAAGGAAGGAGACATTGTCTCAATAGGCAAATTAGATGGTAATTTGTTTAAACCCAATAAAATATTAATATAGGAGAACCGATGTCGATAACAAAAGAAAATAAAAAAAATCTTATTAATGAATTTTCTAAAAATGAAAAAGATACTGGATCAGCAGTTGTTCAGATAGCAGTTATAACAGAAAGAATAAAAAATTTAACTGAACATTTTAAGACTCATAATAAAGATAATCATTCAAAAAGAGGACTAGTATCATTAGTTAATAAAAGAAAAAAATTATTAAACTACTTATCTAAAAAAAATAAATCTGAATATTCAGATTTAATAAAAAAATTAAATATTAGAGGTTAAAAAAAGAGGATAAATAAAAATTATGTTTGATGTTAAAAATGTAGAAATTGAATGGGCTGGAAGAACACTTAAATTAGAAACTGGAAAAATAGCAAGACAAGCTGACTCAACAGTTATAGCCACTTATGGTGGTACGACAGTTATGTGTAATGTAGTTGCAGCAAAAGAAGCAAATCCAGATATGGATTTTTTCCCCTTAACAGTAAATTACCAAGAAAAATATTATTCCGTAGGAAAAATTCCTGGCGGTTTTTTTAAAAGAGAGGCTAGACCAACTGAAAAAGAAACATTAGTTTCTCGATTAATTGATAGGCCAGTTAGACCTCTATTTCATAAAGATTTTAAAAATGAGACTCAAGTTACTTGTACTGTATTATCACATGATCAAGAAAATGACTCAGATGTTGTAGCAATGGTAGCAGCAAGTGCTGCATTAACTTTATCTGGCTTGCCATTTTTAGGTCCACTTGGAGCCATTAAGATCGGTTTTATAGATGATGAGTTTGTTGTTAACCCGAGTAAGAGTCAACTATCAAATTCTAGATTAGAATTAGTGTTGGCAGGGACTAAGGAAGGTGTACTTATGATCGAGTCTGAAGCTCATGAGCTTTCAGAAAAACAAATGCTAGATGCAGTAGTTCTTGGTCAAGAAAATTATAAAACAGTGATCGAAGCAATAATCTCTTTGGCTAAAAAAGCGGCAAAAGAACCTTGGGATCTCAAAGAAAAAGATGAAGAAATTAAAAATCTTCCATCTAAGATTGACGAAGACTTTGGCAAAGAATTTATAGATGCATACAAAATAACTGAAAAACAAAAAAGATCAGAAAAATTATCTTCACTAAGAAATGAAATTGTTGAAAAATTTGTAAGTGAAACACTTTCACCAGTATTAGTTTCAGATGCAATAAAAAATGTAGAAAAAGATATAGTTAGAGGAGAATTAATTAATACTGGTAGTAGAATTGATGGAAGAGATACAAAAACAGTTCGTCCAATTGTGTGCGAAACTGGAGTTTTAGAAAGAACTCACGGGTCAGCATTATTTACAAGAGGAGAAACACAAGCTCTTGTAGTATCAACTTTAGGTACTGGACAAGATGAGCAAAGAATAGATGCAATTGATGGTGAATATACAGAGAATTTTATGTTGCATTATAATTTTCCACCTTACTCTGTTGGAGAAGTTGGAAGAATAGGTTCTACAAGTAGAAGAGAAATAGGACATGGAAAATTAGCGTGGAGAGCTATTCATCCAATGTTACCTTCTAAAGAAAAGTTTCCTTACACATATAGAGTTGTATCTGAAATTACAGAATCTAATGGCTCTAGCTCAATGGCAACTGTTTGTGGAACCTCTATGTCTTTAATGGATGCAGGAGTGCCTTTAGAAAGACCGGTAGCAGGTATCGCGATGGGCTTAATTAAAGAGAATGATAAATATGTAATATTATCAGACATACTTGGTGATGAAGATCATCTTGGCGATATGGATTTTAAAGTTGCTGGAACTTCTGAAGGAATAACTTCATTACAAATGGATATTAAAATAACTAGTATCACAGCTGCAATTATGGAAGAAGCATTAGCGCAAGCTAAAGATGGTCGTTTTCATATTCTTGGTGAAATGGCTAAAGCAATTGATAAACCTAACCAATCAATTTCCCAATACGCACCAACAATAACTAATCTTCAAATAAACAAAGATAAAATTAGAGAAGTTATTGGTAAAGGAGGAGCAGTTATTAGAGAAATATCTGAAACAACTGGAGCTAAAATTGAAATTAATGATGAAGGCTTAGTCAGTATTGCGGCAGTCGATCAAAAATCTGGAAATGATGCATTAGAATGGATCAAGGGTATTGTTGAAGAACCAGAGATTGGAAAAATTTATGATGGTAAAGTTATTAAGATTATGGATTTTGGTGCCTTTGTTAATTTCATGGGATCAACAGATGGACTTGTTCATATTAGTCAATTAAAAAATGAGAGAGTAGAGAAAGTTGAAGATGTTATTAGTGAAGGAGATATGGTTAAAGTAAAAGTACTAGATATTGACTCAAGAGGAAAAATAAAACTTTCTATGAAAGCAGTTGACGCAGAAGAAAACGCTTAAATTACCTAAATTTATTGGGCACAGAGGTGTAAAAGATCTGTGTCCAGAAAACACTTTAGAATCTATTGCGAGAGCATTCGAAATAGGTTTAAATTTTGTAGAGATAGATGTTAAGATTTCCAAAGACAAAGTCCCAATTTTATTACATGATGACACATTAGACAGAACTACTAATGGAAGTGGACCTGCAATTGATTATGATTATGAGGACATAAAAAAACTTGATGCGGGAAAATTTTATTATAAAAAAAACACAAATATTTTTATTCCAAAGTTAGAAGATGTTCTAAGTGTTTGTATAAATAATAATGGTAACTTAAATATTGAATTAAAACCAAATAAAAATTTTGAAAAAGAAAATACTTATCAAATTTATAAACTTACAAAAAATATTAATCAAATTGATATCTTTTTTTCATCATTTGACATTATTTCTATTTCAGAAATTTCAGAACTTTACCCTCAATCTATACGTAGTTTTTTATTAGATGATTTTAAAGAATATAATATTGATGATTTAATTAACATATCAATTAATCATGATTTAAAAATTTGTGGATTAAATTTAGATCTTGTTACAGCTGATATTATAAAAAAAATTAAAAAATCTAATATTTCAATTACTGTTTATTCAGATAAAAATATAAATTCATCTAGTGCTAATGATATTTTCTCAATAGGTGTAGATAGTATTTTTGTTGATAATCCCTTAGATTTATTGGGAAAATTTTAGAACCTATTAGGCATTCCAATAATATTGTAACCGCAGTCAACATAGTGTACTTCACCAGTAACTGCAGAAGATAAATCACTAATAAAGTATAAAGCAGACTTACCAATTTCATCTAATTGTGCATTTCGTTTCAATGCTGAATGTTGTTCTGTAAATTTAAACACTTCCCTAGCATTATTTATTGCTGCGCCAGCAATTGTTCTCATAGGTCCTGCTGATATAGCATTAACGCGAATATTCTTTGTACCTAAATCCACACTTAAGTATTTTACACTTGTTTCTAAAGCGGCTTTTGCAATTCCCATTAAATTGTAATTTGGTATTACTTTATTTGACCCATAAAAAGTAAGTGTGAGAATACTTCCTCCATCATTCATTATGGGTTCAAAATTCCTTGCAAGAGTAGTTAAAGAAAAACATGATATTTCCAAACAATTAATAAAATTATCCTTCGTAGTATCAACATATCTACCATTTAACTCTGACTTATCTGCAAATGCAACAGCATGAATTATAAAATCAATTGTGCCCCATTCTTTTTTTATAATTTCTACAGATTTGTTTATTGAGCCATCATTATTAAAATCACATTCTATCAAAATTTTTGAATTAATTTCTTCAGAAAGTGGCTTCACTCTCTTCAATAATATTTCATTTTGATAACCAATGGCTATTTCAGCACCATTTTCAGCTAGTTGTTTTGCTATTCCCCATGCAATTGAATGATTATTTGCAATACCAAATATTAAACCTTTTTTATTTTTAAGCATGATATTTTGAAAATACTAATGTTGCATTTGTACCGCCAAAACCAAAACTATTCGACATAACTTGCTCAATTTCAACGTCATTTTCCGTTTTTAAAAGAATATTACAATCTTTGGCACTCTCATCGAGATTTTCAATATTAGCAGAACCACTAATAAAATTATTTTTCATCATCAATAAACTATAAATTGCTTCATGCACACCTGTTGCTCCTAAAGAATGACCAGTCAAAGATTTTGTCGAGCTCATTTTAGGAATATTTGAACCAAAAACATTTTTGATTGCTTCCAATTCTTTTACATCTCCTATTGGAGTGCTTGTTCCATGTGTATTTATATAATCAATTTTACCATCTATATTTTTTAATGCTTGCTTCATACATCTTTCTGCTCCTTCTCCAGAGGGCTGTACCATATCGTATCCATCTGAGGTTGCTCCATATCCTGTTATTTCACCATATATTTTAGCACCTCTAGCTTTTGCATGCTCTAATTCTTCAAGTACTAAAGTTCCACCCCCACCAGCAATTACAAATCCATCTCTATCTGCATCATATGCCCTTGAAGATTTGTTTGGAGTAGAATTATATTTTGATGACAAAGCACCCATTGCATCAAATAAAATTGATAAAGTCCAATGGAGCTCTTCACCTCCTCCAGCAAAAACAATGTTTTGTTTTCCCATCTGAATTAGTTCGTATGCATTACCAATACAATGTGAACTTGTAGAACACGCTGAAGTAATTGAATAGTTAACTCCTTTAATTTTAAAAGGAGTCGCAAGAGTGGCAGAATTTGTGCTAGACATTGCTCTAGGCACCATAAATGGTCCTATTTTTTTTGAACCAGAACTCTTCCCAATTTCAGAAGACTTAAATAAATTTTGTGTAGATGGACCACCTGAACCAACAATTATACCAGTCATTTCATTTGAAATATCACTATCCTCCAGCCCTGAGTCCTCTATAGCATCTTTCATAGCAATATAGTTGTAGGCAGCTCCATCACCCATAAATCTTAGTAATCTTCTATCAATTTCGTTACTAATATCTATATTTGGTTTACCGTGTACAAGACTTCTAAAAGAAAACTCCTCATACTCTTCTGCACTTGTTATCCCAGATTTCAAATTTTTAAGACTGTCTATAACAACCGATTGATTATTACCAATACATGATACTATACCTAAACCTGTTACAACTACTCTATTCATCACTTATTTCTCAGGTGAAAATAAACCGACTTTCATATCTTTAGCTTCATAAATTGTTTCACCATCAGCTTTTAAAACACCATCTCCAACTCCTAAAATCAATTTTCTTAGTATAAGTCTTTTAAGAGAAATATGATAAGTTACTTTTTTGACTTTTTGTAATACCTGACCGGTAAACTTAACTTCACCAACTCCTAAAGCTCTACCCTTTCCTGGTTGACCAAGCCATCCTAAATAAAAACCGAGTAACTGCCACATAGCATCCAAACCTAAACAACCCGGCATTACTGGATCATCTTTAAAATGACATTCAAAAAACCATAAGTCTTCTTTAATATCTAATTCTGCAATAACCTCACCTTTAGCGAATACTCCTCCATTCTCATTTATTGAAGTAATTCTGTCAAACATTAACATAGGAGGCATTGGAAGTTGTGCATTCCCTTTTCCAAAAAGAACACCTTTAGCACAATCAATTAATTGATCGTAGGTAAATGAATTTTGTTTCATAATTTTAATTAAACTTTTTTTATGTATTTATCAATTAACTTAAACTGATTTTAAATAACAATCATGTTTACTTTTAATAACAATATTATCAATGCTTAATTTTTTTCCATCAGAAATTGTCATTATATTAGTTTCATCCTTTAAATTTAAATAGAAATTAATTATTTTTTGAGCAGCAATCAAACCTGCTAACCCTGCAGAAATGCCTGAAATACCTATTACATCACATCTGGGAAGATCAACATCATTTTTGTTAGGAAAGATACAATTTAAACATAGATGATTATTTTTATTTGAATTATTGAATAGAATTATTTGTAAATCGTGTCTTAATGCAGAGGAATATAAAAAATTGATTGAGTTTTTAAGACAATATTCATTTAATAATTTAGAACTTACCCAATCATCAGTTGCATCAACAATTATAGAACATTCTTTTAAAGAATTTAAATTTAAATTACTAATATTTTCATCAATAGTATGAATTTTACATTCAGTATTGATTAATTGTAATTTATTTTTTGCTACATCAACCTTTTTTCTTCCAATATCATTTAAATTAAACAAAATTTGTCTATTAAGATTACTTTTTTCAACAATGTCTCCATCTACTATTAACAATTCTTTTATTCCAGAGTTGACTAAATATTGACTTAAAGGACATCCTATACCTCCCATACCCACAATACCAATTTTTATATTTGATAATTTTTTTAGGTTTTCTTCAGAAAATTCTTTTAAAATAAATAATCTGCTGAAAATTTTATATTCTTCTTCAGAGTAATTATTCATAATTCTATATTGAATTATAAATTTGTTTTATAATTTGCTTTGCACAATTTACCTTTGTCATTTTCTTAAATTTTTTTATCTGGTTTTTTGTAATTATTGCTATCTGATTATAATCTGAACCAAAAACTTTATTTTTACTATCAATTTTATTGTAAACTACCATATCACATTTTTTATCAACTAATTTTTTTTTGGCATTATCAATGCTCCCCGTTTCTGCAGCAAAACCAACTAAAAATTTAGGCCTTTGAGTTTTGCTTTTTCCAATTTTTTCTAAAATATCAATATTCTTATAAAGACTAATATTTAATTTATCATTTTTTTTAATCTTGGATTTATTTATATTTTTATTTTTGAAATCAGATACTGCAGCAGTAAAAATTCCTATATCAATTTTAGAAATTTTTCTAATTTTTTGATACATTTCGTTTGCTGATTTTATTTGAATAAATTTTAAATTTGCTGGAGGATCTAAGTTTGTTGGTCCAGATATCAAGGTTACATTCGCTCCATATAAAACTAATTGTGAAGCAATTTCATAGCCTTGTTTCCCAGAAGATTGATTTGAAATAAACCTAACTGGATCAATCATTTCAATTGTTGGTCCTGCAGTTACTAGGCATTTTTTATTTTTTAACAAATTAACTTTTTCTAGTCTGTTTAAAATTCTATTTACTATATTTTTTGAGTTATCAATTCTGCCTAAACCAAATTCACCACATTTTAGATTTCCAACTTTAGGGCCAATAAACTCATAACCGCTATCTTTTAATAATCTCACATTTTTTTGATTAATTTTATTATGCCACATAAAACTATTCATTGCGGGGACAAACAAAATTTTTTTATTTGAAGCAAGCAACGTATTAGAAGCTAAATTATCTCCATATCCATTAGCAAACTTTGCAATAGAATTAGCTGTTACTGGACACACAACTATTATATCATTATCTCTTGATAAATTAATATGAAGCATCTTATTTTTTTTCTCATCTTCATCAGTAAATATTCTATTTTTAAGTAATTTTTTTATGTCTGATATTTTGACATACTTCTTTGCCTCTTTAGTTAGAATGCAACTAATTTTAACTTGCTTAATATTCAGCAATGTAATTATTTCTCTACATCGAGATGCAGCAATAGAACCAGTTATTATTAATAAAATTTTCTTCATTACAGTTTATAGCAAGTATGTATCGCTACAATTCCATTAAATAGATTAATAGTCTCTACTTTACTAAATCCACAATCTTGTAGATTTTTGCTAAGCTCTTCTTGTGATGGAAACAAATCAATACTTTCACTCAAATAGTTATAAGCATTCTTATCTTTAGCAACTAATTCTCCTAGTAGAGGTAAAATCCTTGATTTGTAAATTTTATATGAACTTGATATCAAAGATGATTTAGGTGTACTAAATTCTAAGCAAGAATATTTACCACCAGGTTTAAGAACTCTATAAGCCTCTTTTATAGATAATAAATACTCTGTAACATTTCTTAAGCAGAAAGATATAGTATATTTATCAAAAAAATTATTTTCAAAATTTAACTTTTCAGCATTGCCAATGAAATATTTTATATTTTTTTCTTTTTTTAGTCTTTTTCTTCCTTCTAATAACATTTTTTCATTTAGATCTAAAAGATAAAGACTAGTTGGTATATCTTCTTTTAAAATTTCACTAGCGATATCACCAGAACCAGAACCAACATCCAAGACAATGTCATTTTCTTTAAGATCTACAGTCTCTACAAATCTTTTTTTCCATAATCGATGCATACCTAAACTCATTAAATCATTCATTATATCGTAGCTTGGAGCTACGCTTGAAAATACATTCTGAACAAGTTTAGTCTTTTGTTTTGAATTTACTTTTGTATAACCAAAATTATAATCTTTTTTCATTATGCCAGAATTACCTGAAGTTGAAACTACAGTTAAAGGACTTAGTGTAATATTGAATCAAAAAATATCTAATGTTAAAATTCATACATCAAAACTTCGTTTTAAAATTCCAAATAATATAATTAATATACTACGTAACTCCAAGATATCCAACCTAAGACGCATAGCAAAGTTCATTATCATAGATTTAGATAAAGATTATTCTCTAGTAATACATCTAGGAATGTCAGGAAGATTAAAAACTGTCGATAAAAGCTACAAAAGAATAAAACATGATCATTTTGTAATGTATTTTTTAAGTAAAAGCATACTTGTTTATCACGATCCAAGGAAATTTGGATTTATAGACATAGTACAAACAAAAGACCTAGAAAAACAAAAGTATATATTGAGTTTGGGTATAGATGCACTGAGCCCAGATCTTACAGCACAAATGATATTTAAAAAAATTTCAAAATCTGAGGTTCCAATAAAGCAGATTTTACTCAATCAAAAACTAATTGCCGGTATAGGTAATATCTATGCATCAGAAATTCTATTTGATTCTAAAATTTCACCACTTACTTTGGGCAAAGATTTAGAAATTAGTCTCATTATGAAACTAATTAAGTCTACTAGAAAAATTTTAAAGAAGGCAATTAAATATGGTGGATCGAGTATACGAGATTATAGGTCTACTGATGGCACATTAGGAAACTTTCAGTCAAATTTTAAGGTTTATGACAAAGAAGGAAAAAAAATAGGTGCAGATAAGGTTAAAAAGATCGTTCAATACGGAAGATCTACTTTTTATTGCCCAAAACTTCAAAATAACAAGTAATTCTATATTAAATATTAATTGACTTAATTTATTTTGAATTTATAGCACGGATATGGCTAATCACGCTTCTGCAAAAAAAAGATCAAGACAGAACAAAACTAGAAATACTGTTAATTCTCAATACCTATCTAAATTTAGAAACGCTCTAAATAAATTTAAATCATCAGTAGAAGCAAAAAATGAGGAAGAAATCCAAAAATCTTTCAGCAATGTCAACTCAATAATGGCCAGAGCATCAAAAAAAGGTATTTTTAAAAAAGAATACATATCCAGAAAGTTATCCTCTTTATCAAAACAAATTTCAAAAAAATAATTTTTTTTTAATTTTTTTCACTTTTCTTCTTGCTAAAAATACTTAAAGGGTGTTGATTAAGAAAATTAATTTGGTGATTTAATTTTACGACTTTCGATTTTTTTCGTAAAATTTCATTAAGTAAAAAATCGTCTTGTTGGGGGAAAATGGATAATACATCTACTATGTTTGACGAAAGTAAATGGATATCCTTTAAAAAAAACCTTAAGAAAAATGTTGGTGAATCTGCATTTAATAATTGGTTAAAGCATTTAAATTATGTTTCATTAGAAGAAAACACAATTACTTTCTCAGTGCCCACAAAATTTCTAAGGGACTGGATTGTAAATAATTATTCTGATAAAATTAAAAGCGAGGCAAAAACTCAAGTCGAAAAAGTTGACACAATCAAGTTCGTTGTAAAGCCATCTGGTGGAAGAATAGTCCCTGGTACGACACGTACAATTAAAAGTAACGATAATCACTGGAAATCTACTATGGATCTAAGATCTAACCAGTCTTCTACATATCCTAACGAATTTGGAGCTCCCCTTGACCCAAGATTTACTTTTGAAAATTTTGTTGTAGGAAAACCTAATGAACTCGCCTTTGCAGCTTCTCAGAGAGTCTCAGAAGCTGATAAAATTTCATTTAATCCACTTTTTCTATGTGGAGGTGTTGGATTAGGAAAAACACATCTGATGCATGCAATTGGTTGGAAAATTAAACAGAAACAACCAGAAAGAAAAGTAATTTATCTTTCTGCAGAAAAATTTATGTACCAATTTGTAAGAGCCTTGAGATACAAAGATACTTCAGCATTTAAAGAACAATTTAGGTCAATTGATGTCCTTATGATTGATGATGTTCAATTTATAAGCGGAAAAGATAATACACAAGAAGAATTCTTCCATACATTTAATGCATTAATTGAACAAAATAAACAAATTGTTATTTCAGCTGATAAAACACCTACAGATCTTGATGGTGTTCAAGAGCGTTTAAAATCAAGACTTGGTTGTGGTTTAGTAGCAGATATTCATCCAACAACATATGAATTAAGACTTGGTATATTAATAGAAAAAGCGCACAAAAGAGGAGTAGAGATTCCTCCAAAGGTTTTAGAATTTTTATCGCATAGAATTATTTCTAATGTAAGAGAAATGGAAGGTGCACTCAATAGATTAGTCGCACATGCAACGCTAGTAGGAACAGCAATTACAGTTGAAACAGCTCAATTAGTACTTCAAGACTTGCTAAAATCATCAAATAAAAAAATCACAATTGAAGAGATTCAAAAGAAAGTTGCAGAACACTTTAATATTAGAATTACAGACATGCATTCCCCTAGGAGATCACGATCTGTTGCAAGACCAAGGCAAATAGCAATGTATTTAGCTAAATCAATAACATCAAGATCATTGCCTGAAATTGGTAGGAAATTTGGAGGAAGAGATCACACAACAGTTATGCATGCTGTAAAAAAAATCGAAGAACTTAAATTATCTGATGTAAATTTTAATGAAGATTTAGAATTATTAAAAAGACTTATAGATTCTTAATTTTTTTTATCATATGTTTAGATATGAAATTTAAAATATCACGTTCAAATTTTTTTAAAACACTTTCACATTTACAAGGTATAGTTGATAAAAAAAACTCACTTCCTATTTTGGCGAATATACTAATAGAAGCTAGAGAAAACCGATTGATATTAACTTCAACCGATATGGATATTTCAATAATAGAAAAAATAGAATGTAATGTTATGGAGGAAGGAGCAACAACAATCAATTCTCAAATATTGTATGATATTGTACGTAAGATAGATGAAAATAGTGAGATAGAAATAATATCAAATAATGGTAAACTTCTTACATTGAGATCACAAGGGTCTAGGTTTTCTCTCGCTTGTTTACCTAAAGAAGATTACCCAATAATTGAAAAAGATAATTCTGGTGCTGATATTAATTTAAACTCAAAAATCCTACTTAAATTAATTGATAAAACTAAATTCGCCATATCAAATGAGGAAACAAGATATTTTTTAAATGGTCTATATTTTAATGTTACCAATGAAAATAGTAAAAATATTGTAACTTTAGTTGGCACTGATGGACATAGACTTGCAAAGTTTAGTCACGAAATTAAAGAAAAGGCTGATCAAGTGCCTGGAGTTATTATACCTAAAAAAACAATCTATGAATTATCTAAATTGCTATCTGAAATTGATTGTGATGTTAATATATCAATTAGTTCTAATAAAATTGTTTTTATAATTGAAGAGATTATATTTATATCTAAATTAATAGATGGAAGTTTTCCTGATTATAAAAGAGTAATTCCAACTAATAACAATAATATTCTAAAAATAAATAGAGATAAATTATTATCCGCTGTTGATAGAGTAAGTACAATAGCTAACGATAAGTCCCCTGTTATTAAATTCAAGTTGATACAAAATAATCTTAACTTAAATACGATTAACAATGAGAGTAGTACTGCTTCAGAGGATTTGAATGTTAATTATGATGGAGACGAGATTGAAATTGGGTTTAATTCAAAATATATAATGGATATAGTTAATAATTTAGAAGATAATGAAATATCAATTAATTTAAAAGATAATACTTCTC
>CACMEY010000004.1 GCA_902612805.1 uncultured Alphaproteobacteria bacterium
ATTTTAGAGCAAATGCTCCATTTGGTAGTTGATGATTTAAATCTGTTCTCACCCAATCAATCAATGGCATAAAATTGTAACAAATATTTTTAATCTTATTCTTTCCTAAATTTATCAATGACTCTTTGTATTGATTTATGTAATATTTATATCTCCCTGATCTCTTTTTTATGTCATTATGGACAGGAAGACTTTCAACAACACTCCAAGTTAAATTTTTATTGTTATTAATTTTGAAACTTTCAATAAATTTCTTCCTTTTCTTGATTTCGAATGCAGACCATTTTTCACCATATTTTATTTGTGCTAGTGATGATACGATTCCTTCAACGCCTATCTGTCGAATTTGATCTAATTTTGAAGGATCATTATGACCAAACCATCTAAATGAATACAGCATGCGACAATAGTATAATCAATATAATTATAAATAAATACTTTATTTTATTTTTGTTGATTTAAGTTCTAATTCTGCATACATTAAAATAAATTTAAGGAGGAATGATGAAAAAATTTATAATATTTTTAACTTCTTTTTTTGCTTTACTAGTATCACCTGTTTTTGCAGGTGGTCATGGTGTTACTAAAGTAGCTCTAGTGCCTGGTGGCCCGCACCCTTATTTTGCTGCGTGGGAACAAGCAGGTTTAGATGCTGTAGAAGACTTTGGTTTAGGAAAAGCAGATTACAGAGTCCCTGCAGAGTGGGATCTAAGTCAACAAAACGAGTTAATTGAAAGTTTAGTTGGTCAAGGTTACAATGCAGTACTTGTATTTCCTGGTGATGCAGTTGGTACAAATAAAATTTTAGGTGAACTAGATGATGCTGGTATACCAACAGCTGCTTTAGCAGGATGTGTTGAACAACCAACTCAAGCAAAATTTTGTTTTGGAACTGACACTGGTCACTCAGCTTATCTTGGTACAAAAGAATTAATTAAAGCTTTAGGTGGCAAAGGAAAAATTGCTCACTTTACTGGTTTCTTAGTTGATCCAAATACAACTCTAAGAATCAATGCTGTTGAACAAGCTGTTTCAGAAGCAGGCGGTGGAGTAGAAATTATTCAAGTTATTGCTGATATTGATGCTTATGAACCAGCTGATGAAAAAATTAATGCTTTCATGGCGGCTCAAGGAAGTGAAGTAGATGGTATTGTTACTACTGCTTGGGTTCCTGCTGTTGTAGCAGCACAAGCTTTAACTAATATGGGCGATAAAAGAATTAAAATGGTTGGTATTGATCATGACGAAGTAGTTTTAAAAGCTATTAAAGATGGTTATGTTCATGGAACTATGCTTCAAAACCCATATGGGCAAGGTTACATTGGTTCATATGTAATGGACAAAGTTAGACAAGGTTGTGAGTTCAAAGCTGATGCACCTTGGAAATCAACTGCACAAACTGATCAATTTATTGATTCAGGTACTGTATTTGTTGATATTAGCGATGTTGATACATACGTAATGGCTATGAGAGGAATTTCTCTAGAAATTTTAGAAACTTTTGATAGCACATATCTAAACTGTCCAAGTTAAAATAATATGGGGGCATCAAGCCCCCTTTTTTTATGAATAATAAAATTCCTAATTTTGTAAAAACCAATCAGTTTGGTTTACTTATATTGGTAATTGTATTTATTTGTATTTTTTCCTTTTCAACTGATGGATTTACTTCAAGATTCAATATTTATGCTCTCTCAAGAGTAGTTGCTCTAGATATAATGATTGGTTTAGCAATGATGGTAGTTATACTTACTGGAGGTTTAAATCTATCTCTAGGTGCTTTAGGTGTTTCTGCAGCAATGTTTGGTGGTTGGTGTATGGAAAGTATGGGAATTCCTATTTCTATTACAATCATTTTAGTTTTAGCTTTTGGTTCATTTCTAGGCTGGATTAATGGATTTGTAACTGTCAGAACTGGTGTTCATAGTTTCATTGTTACGCTGGCAACGATGAGTATTTATTTTGGTTTCATGACTTTGCTCACTGAAGCAGAAGCATTTAGAAAATTACCAGAGGCTTTTACTGATTTTGGGAGTTTAAAACTTTTCAATAAATATATTTCACCATTACTAATTATTAGTGTGCTGACTTGTTTTGTACTTTATTACATTTTTAAATACACTGATATTGGCCGAAAGCTTATCGCAGCTGGAGCTAATCCTGATGCTGCAGAATTATCAGGTATATCTGTAGATAGAATGTTTATTTATTGTCATATGCTTTCAGGCTTCTTAGCAGCACTTGCAGGTATTATGTTAACAGCAAGAATTGGTGCTGCAATACCGTCTATGGCCGGTCATCTAGGATTTGATTGGTTATTACCTGCTTTTTTAGCTCCAGTATTAGGTGGAACACTTCTTTCTGGTGGCAAGGTTACAGTTTTTGGAACAATGCTAGGAGCAATTCTTGTCACATTAATAAATAATGGATTATACTTAATCGACGTTGGTGAATTCTGGGTAAGATTTTTTCTTGGGATCATATTATTAGGAGCTGTTCTGCTAGATAGAGCTAGAGAATATTTTACTGTTAAAAATTCAATTGTTTCATGAGCGCACTTTTAAAAAAAGATTGGTTTGGACTTGGTTTAGTTTTAATTTTTGGTTCAATCTTAATTTCATTGTTTAAGCCTGCATTTATTTCTCCATTTAATCTATATGTTTTAATGCTGAGTGTTAGTTTGATGCTCGTTGTGGCAATGTCACAAATGATAATCATTGCAATTGGTCAAATGAACTTATCTGTTGGAGCAATTGGTGGCTTAGTTGCGATTTCATTTACTGGCTTAATGGAAGTTTATAGCATGTCTATTTTGCCTGCTGTTCTCATTGGATTATTAATTGGTCTTGTTTGTGGTTTTATAAATGGATACATCACTGTTAAAACTGGCATTTCAGCTTTTATTATTACCCTTGCTACACTTTACATTTTTAAAGGAATGAATTTAGGAATAACAGAGGCTCAACCTTTTTATGAAATTCCTGAGGCTGTTAAATTTTTTGGAAATGCAAAAATCTTTGGCCCTATACCTTATTTAGTTATTATACCAATTATTATAACTGTGCTGATGTGGATTTTAATGAATAGAACATCACTTGGAAGGTATATGCTGGCATACGGGAATAATGTACAATCATCAGAACTAATAGGAATATCTTCAACAAAAATAGTTATTTATGCTCATGTTATATCAGGCCTTTTAGCTGCTATCGGTGGAATGTTAGTGGTTTGTAGATTACAACTTGGGACACCTAATATAGGTGATTCTTGGCTATTACCTTCATTTGCTGCTCCGGTAATTGGAGGCGCTATACTTGCTGGTGGAAAAGTAGATGTTATTGCTACTGCTTTTGGTGTGATATTAGTTTCTATAATTTCTCAAGCTTTAGTAATTTTTAAAATTGATCCTTTTTTTGTTCAAATATTTTTAGGATTTATGATTTTATTAGCGGTATTTATAAATAGATACAGAGAATATAGAGAAGAGAGAAGAACAAAGGTTTTTTCAGATGAGTGATTATATTTTAGAACTCAATAACATTACAAAAAATTTTCCTGGTGTTAAAGCTCTTGATAATGCAAATTTTAGACTCAAAAAAAAATCAATCCATGCACTTCTTGGTGAAAATGGAGCTGGAAAATCTACATTAATTAAAATTATTACAGGAGTATATAATCAAAATGAAGGAAAGCTATTTTTAAATAATCAAGAGAAGTCTTTTTCTTCACCCAATGAAGCAATGAATGCTGGAATTTCAGTTGTGCACCAAGAAAGAAATTTAATTAGGAGGTTTTCAGTTGGTGAAAATTTAATGTTAACCAACCTTCCTAAAAATAATTTAGGATTAATTGATTATAATACTGTTGCCAAAGAATCAAAAAAATGGCTCGATATTATGGAGCTGGATATAGATCCAAATACAATAGTATCAGATTTAACAGTTGCAAAAATGCAACTATGTGAAATAGCAAAAGCCTTATCCTTAGAATCAAAAATACTATTATTAGATGAGCCAACTTCATCATTATCCCCACAAGATACAAAAAATTTATTTGCATTACTTAAACGATTAGTTGCTGAACAAGATGTAAGTATAGTTTTTGTTAGTCACAAATTAGAGGAAGTATTTGAAATTTGTGATGAAGTTACTGTTTTGAGAGATGGTAAAAATGCTTGTGAGTCTGAACAAATTACTAATCTTAATAGACAGAAACTTGTTAAATTAATGATTGGTAGAGATGAACAAATAATTAAATCTAAGAAAAATATTGATTTTACAGATGAAAGTTTACTAGATCTACAATCAATAAACACTGACCTTGGTCATAAAAATATTAATTTAAATTTAAAAAAAGGTGAAATACTTGGATTATATGGTTTAGTTGGTGCAGGAAGAACAGAATTAATAAAATGTGTACTGGGGTTAGATAAAATTAATTCTGGACAGATTTTACTCAACAATAAAGAAATTAAAATTAAGTCTCCAAAAGATGCACTAGAAAAATATAAAATTGGATACATAAGTGAAGACAGAAAAAAAGAGGGGTTAATTCTAATGCATGATGTTTTATCTAATGCAGGAATAACAGTCTGGTCAAATTTGAAAAAAATATTATCATTTTTAAATGACAGTATTGTTTACAATAAAGTAGATCCTTATGTGAAACAACTTGAAGTAAAAACACCTTCATACCAACAAATCGTTTCTAACTTATCTGGAGGTAATCAGCAAAAAATTAGTGTAGCTAAATGGCTAGCTTCTGGAACTGATATATTATTTATTGATGAACCCACAGTTGGTATAGATATAAAAACAAAATCTTACCTTCATGAATTAATTATTGAACTATCTTTAAAAGGCACATCAATAATTTTAATTACCAGTGATATGCCTGAAATGATTAGCTTAGCAGATAGAATTATAACAATGAAAGATTTTAAGGTAGTTGGTGAAACTATCAATAATCATAACTATGAAGAAATGAGTTCATCAATTATGGGAAATATCCATGAATAAAAGACAGCTTGGAAAAACTGATATAAACTTAACAGCTATTGGTTTTGGTGGAGCACCCTTAGGCAATTTATTTGAAAATCTTGATGAACGAAATTGCTATGACATACTTGAAAAAAGCTATGAAAAAGGAGTCAATATTTATGATACATCACCTTTATATGGATATGGATTAAGTGAACATAGATTAGGAAATTTTTTAAAAACTGTAGATGAGGATAGTTATTTTTTATCAACCAAAGTTGGAAGATATCTTACACCAGCAAAAAAAGAAAATATAGATAGAGGGAGATTTGCAGGAAGTTTAAATTTTTCTCCTAATCTCGATTACTCTTATGACGGTGTGATGAGAGCATTTGAGCAATCATTACTAAGATTAGCTGTTTCAAAAGTAGATATTTGTTTAATTCATGATGTAGATCGATTTAATTTTGGTGACGAGGTTGATCATTATTTTAAATTAGCAATGGATGGTGCCTATAAAGCCGTTCAAAAACTAAAAGAAGAAAAAGTAATTAAAGCTATTGGAGTAGGAGTAAATGACTCTGATATATGTGCAAGATTTGCAAATGCAGGCGATTTTGATTGTATGGTTCTTGCAGGCAGATATTCATTATTGGATCAAAACGCCCTTAATGATTTTTTCCCTATTGCTGAAAAAAATAATATAGGAATTATTCTTGCGGGAATTTTTAATTCAGGAATTTTAGCTAAAGGTGTAGGTGAAAATATTACTTATTTTTATGATAAAATTCCAGAAGAAGTTAAACAACGATACTTAAAAATTGCAAATATTTGTAAAAAATATGATGTGCCTGTTCCGGCAGCAGCAATACAATTTTGCTATACTAATAAACTTGTCACCTCCATGATTTTAGGCATGGATAGGCTTGAGCAAGTGGACCAAAACTTGGATTTTTTAAATTTTCCAATCCCCGAAGATTTGTGGAAAGATTTACTTAATGAAAAACTAATTGATGAAAGATGTCCAATATGAAAATAATTGATATTAAAACTCAGGATATTCGTTTTCCAACATCAAAAGATAATTTGGGAACTGATGCTGTTCATGTTGATTGTGACTACTCTGCAACTTATGTTACAATATTTACTGATCAAAAAGATTTAACTGGTATTGGATTAACCTTTACTATTGGAAAAGGTAATGATCTTTGTTGTACCGTCATAGAATATTTTAAAGAATTTATAATTGGAAAAAATATTGAAGAAATAGAAAAGGATATTTCATCCATATGGGAAAAAATTACAAACCACAGTCAATTAAGATGGGTAGGACCACAAAAAGGTGTAACACATCTTGCAGCTGCAGCTTTTTTTAATGCAATATGGGATTTAATTTCTAAATTTCATAAAAAACCTCTTTGGAGATACATAATAGAATTAGAAACAAGAGACTTATTAGATAAACTCTCTTTTTCTTATATTGACGATGTAATTACTAAAAATGAAGCAGCTAAAATAATTGATCAGAAAAAAACAAATTTACCTTCAAATTTAGACGATTTAAATTCCACTATTTTTCCAGCATATACAACAGCAGCCGGTTGGTTAGGATATTCAGATGAAAAAATGAAAAGACTAGTTGAAGAAAATTTAAGTAAGGGCTGGACTCATTTTAAAATGAAAGTTGGTCAAGATATAGAAAGGGATATCCATCGCTGTAAGTTAGTAAGAGAATTAATAGGTAATAAAAATAAATTAATGGTAGATTCCAATCAAATCTGGAGTGTAAATGAGACTATAGAAAATATTGGAAAACTAAAACAGTTCGATATTTTATTCTATGAAGAACCAACCAACCCTGATGATGTATTAGGTTTTAAAAAAATTAAAGATGCACACCCTGACGTTAATCTTGCAACTGGAGAAATGATACAAAATAAAGTTATGTTTAAACAATTTATAGAACACAAATCTTTAGATTACTGCCAAATTGATAGTTGTAGAATAGCAAGTATAAATGAAATTTTACCAGTTCTTTTAATAGCTAGTAAGTTTAATACTCCCGTTATTCCTCATGCAGGTGGTGTTGGTTTATGTGAATATGTTCAGCATTTAAATCTAATCAACAAGTTTATAATTTCAAATCATGATTTATTATTAAGTGAATATGCAGAAAGCTGTTCTGAACATTTTGAAAATCCTGCAATAATTAAAGATGGTGGATATGTAACGCCTACAAATCCAGGGTATTCTGTAAAAATTAAAGATAGTTCTCTTAATGAATTTGATTATAATAATGGTACTTATTGGAAATAAATGTACGTAGATAGTCATCAACATTTTTGGAAACTTTCAAGAGGAGATTACTCTTGGATGACCCCAGATATGAAAGTCTTATATAAAGATTTTTTTCCAGAAGATCTTGAACCACTTATAAAACAAAAAAATATAACTAAAACAGTAATTGTCCAAGCTGCTGACACGGTTGCTGAAACAGAATTTACATTAAGTTTAGCATCAAGATATGAATTTATTGCAGGCGTGGTGGGTTGGGTTGATCTAGATAGTAATAATGCTAAAGATGATATTGATAAACTTTGTGAGAGTAAATTTTTAAAAGGTTTTAGACCTATGATACACGATATTCAAGATGATGCTTGGATGTTAAATGATCACCTAAAAGAAAATATAAAATATTTAAATACAAAAAATTTAACTTTTGACGCTTTAGTTCGACCAAATCATCTTCAACATCTTGTACAATTTGTTAAAAAATATGATTTCCTTCCTATAGTTATTGATCATATTGCTAAGCCCGTGATTACTAAGTCTGAAATTGACCAATGGAAAAAAGATATGACTGAACTATCAAATGCAAGTAATGTTTATTGTAAATTCTCTGGAATTCTCACTGAAGTTGGTCCAGATTATACAAAAGAACACCTTGATCCTTATATTGATTTTATTCTTAACACTTTTGGATCTGATAAATTAATGTGGGGAAGTGATTGGCCTGTTTTAACAATGGCAGATAACTATTCAAATTGGTTTGATTTAGCAATGAATTATTGCAATTCTTTTTCTGAAGACGAAAAAAATAAAATATTTTCTCAAAATGCAACTCAATTTTATAGTCTTTAAAAGATTATATAAATTTAAATTTAATTAAGCGATGAAACAAAACTATTTTGAACCAACATGGTCATCAATAAAACAACATCAAACACCAAATTGGTTTAAAAAAGCGAAGTTTGGTATTTATGCTCATTGGGGAATCTATTCTGTTCCAGCTGCTGGACCCAATGTGACGTGGTATCCTTATTGGATGTATAGACCACCTAGTCCTCAGTTTGATTATCATTGTAAACATTATGGTCATCCATCTAAATTTGGATACAAAGATTTTATACCAATGTTTACTGCTGAAAAATTTAATGCAGAAGAGTGGGCAGATTTATATTATCGATCTGGAGCAAAATTTGCTGGACCAGTAGCAGAGCATCATGATGGTTTTCCAATGTGGAATTGTTCTGATACCGAATGGTGTGCATCCAAGATGGGGCCAAAAAGAGATATTGTTGGAGCACTTGAAAAAGCAATTAGAAATAAAGGGATGAAATATATGGTAGCAATGCATCATGCTGAAAACTGGTTTTTTTTCCCACACTGGAATAATGATTTTGATACATCAAAAAAGGAATATGAAAGTTTATATGGTGAACCTCACAATTTAGATTTAATAGGAACTCAGGCTGTATATCCTGATCATTGGGGTAGAAAAAATGAACATCAAGACAAGCCTAGTAAAGCTTTTCATGATAGATGGTTAAATAGATTAAAAGAAGTAGTAGATAATTATAAACCAGACTATGTATGGTTTGATTTTGGAATTAGATTTATTCACGAAAAGTATAAAAAAGATTTTCTTTCATATTATTATAACAAAGAAACTGAGTGGGGTAATGAAGTAGTCGTATCTTATAAATGGCATGATCTTCCCCCCGGTTCTGGATTATTAGATCTTGAACTAGGAAGAGAGTCAGAATTAACCCACTATGATTGGATTACTGATACCACAGTCCACGATGGAAGTGCTTGGGCTTATATGAAGAATTCAAAATATAAAACCACGACAGATTTAGTTCACTACTTAGTAGATAATGTTAGTAAAAATGGATACATGCTCTTAAATATTGGGCCAAAACCTGATGGAACAATTCCAGAAGAAGATAAAAATCTTTTAGAAGGTATTGGAAATTGGCTTGATGTAAATGGAGAAGCAATATTTGAAACAGAAACATGGGATCAATATGGAGAAGGTCCAACTAAAATGAATGAAGCAGGACCTTTTTCAGATAATCGAGCAAAACTAATTTATACTGCTAAAGATTTTAGGTTCACTACAAAAGATAATTTTTTGTATGCAACTGCATTAGGATGGCCTAGCAAAGATTTTACGATAGAAAGTATATTCAAACTTTTTGATAATGAAATTGAAAAGGTAGAATTATTAGGAAGTACTGATAAAGTAGAATGGAAACATACTAGAGATGGACTCCATATAACAAGACCAGATAATAAACCATGCGAGCATGCATATAGTTTTAAAATAACAAGAAAGGAATATTTATAAATGATTAGATTGGGTATGACTCTTGGCATTAAAGAGGAAAAAATAGAAGAATATAAAAAACTTCATGCAAATGTTTGGCCTGAAGTCTTAGAAAATCTAACAGAACTTAATTTTAAGAATTATTCGATATATTTGCATAAAAATACTCTTTTTGGATATGTTGAATATCATGGAGACAATCTTGATAGAGATAACAAGCTAATGGCTTCAAACCCTAAAGTTCAAGAGTGGTGGAGTGTTTGTGGACCATGTCAAATTCCAGATCCAAATAGAAAAAAAGGAGAATGGTGGTCTAGTATGGAAGAAGTTTTTCATCACGACTAAAATTAACTATGAAAACAAAAATTTGCTCAGTTGGTGAATGTATGATTGAAATTGCCAATACTAAGAATAACATTTTTCAGCAATCATTTGCTGGTGATACGCTAAATTTTTGTAACTATATTGATAAAAAATATTTTGATGTCTCTTTTCTTACAGCTATTGGTAAAACTAGTTTAAACAGATCAGTCTTAGAATTTATAAATTCTAAAAAAATTTCAACAAAATTAATTAAGCAAGTTAATAGTCATGAAATTGGTTTATATTTAATTAAGAATAAAAATAATGGAGAAAAACAATTTTTTTATTGGAGGGATAATAGTGCAGCAAAAAATTATTTTAATAAGATAGATTTTGTTTCATTATTTAAAAATTTGAAGAATTTTAATTATATCTATTTTTCTGGAATTACACTTTCGATTATTGATCCATCTAAAATAAGTAATTTTGTTGATTTGTTAAAATTGTTAAAGAATAAAAAAGTAAAAATTATATTTGATTTTAATATTAGAATTAATCGATGGACTAAAAAAAATTTAAACAATTTTTTGCATTCTATTTTAAATTTTGTTGATATTTGTTTTTTGTCAGGTGAAGATCTAAAATTTTGGAAAAATGAAAGTAGTTTAAGCAATTTTGAAAATTTAATAAATAAATACAAAATAGATCATGGTATATTTAGAAAAAATGCTAAATTAACATACGCGATTCAAAATAATAAAAAATATACAATAAGAAATAAATTTATTAGAAAAGTAGTTGATACTTCTGGAGCTGGAGATGGATTTAATGCTGCCTACGTATCAAATTTTATTATTCATAATGATCCAGCTTTAGCTCTAAAAGAAGCCAGTCTTCTGGGCTCGAAGATAATTATGCAAAAAGGAGCAATAGTTGATGTTAAATAGTGAATTACAATTAAATCTAAAAGAACAAAAAATTTTACCAATTCTTAATACTACAACTTTAAGAAATGATATTGATCGCTTAAGTAAATATTTAGAGAAAAATAGTGCTATTAGATATATTGAAATAACACTGAGAGAAAATCAATCTTTTGATATAGCGCTAGAATTGAAAAAACATTTTACCAAACATAAATTTGGGTTGGGGTCAGTTTTAACAAAAGAAGATTTTATTAAGGGTCAAGATCATAATTTTCACTTTTTTATTTCTCCTGGAGCTGTTGATGAGATTTTAGAAATTAATAATTTATCATATATTCCTGGAGCTGAAACAGTTAGTGAGTTTATAGATCTTAATAAAAAAGGTTATAAAATAATTAAATTTTTTCCAGCAAATTTAAATGGAGAGCAAAAAAAATTACAATCAATTGAAAACATTCTAAAGGATATAAAATTTATTCCAACAGGTGGAGTCAATAAAGATAATATTAATAAATATCTAGATTTAAAAAATGTTTTATGTGTTGGAACTTCAAATTTTGAAGAGTTTTAATTTACTTTTGTCATAGTACAAAGCATTTCAAAGGCAATCGTTGCGCCTACTAATGAAGTCATATTATTTATATCAAATGGTGGCGATACCTCTACAACATCACCTCCTACAAAATTGATTTTGTTTAGTGCTCTTATAATAGTTTGTGCTTCTCTCACATTAAAACCTCCAACTTCTGGAGTTCCAGTACCTGGTGCAAAAGTTGGGTCTATTCCATCAATATCAAATGTAAAGTAAGTATCTGTATTATCTAGAACTTCATAAATTTTTTCAATACATTTATTAAATCCCATTTCATAATAATCATCTATAGTAATAATAGTTACACCTTGTTCTCGAGCCCAACTCAAATCTTCAGGATCATATAACGCCCCACGAAGACCAAGGATTACATATTTTTTTGGATCTATTAGATTTTCTTCTATAGCTCTTCTAAATGGTGTGCCATGAGTATATTTAAATCCTCCAAAATAGGTGTCCCAAGTATCAGAATGAGAATCAAACTGAAATAAACCTACTGGTTTTTCTTTTGCAATCCCTCTAAGTATCGGAAGACTAATTAAATGATCACCTCCAATTGATAATGGTATTGTTTTGGAATTATAAATATTTGAGTAAAATTTTTCTATTTTATCTAAACTATCTTTTAGGTCTGCTGGGTTTACAGGACAATCACCAATATCTGCAATATTAAATTTATCATAAGGGCTTTTAAGTGAAACAGGGTGATAAAGCCTTACAAGTGACGATGCATTTCTAATTTCCCTTGGCCCATGTCTAGCTCCAGGCCTATTAGTAGTTCCTCCATCCCATGGTACACCTGCAACACAGTAGTCTAATTTATTTAAATCTTTCACAACAGGTAAACGAAAAAAAGTAGCAACATCAGCAAAGCGAGGAGTTTCCATACTAGATAGAGGTTTAATTTGAGTCATAAATGTATCTTATGATATATAGAATTCGATTATACAAGACAAAATAGTATGGATTATAGCAAATTTCCTAAACCGCAAAATGATGGAAAAGCTGATCATCTTTTAAATACGTTTTTGCCGGATATTTCTCTTAAAAATCAACAGGGAAATCTATTAAAAATAAAAAGATCTGACACTTTTCGTTTAATTTTATATTTTTATCCTATGACAGGTAATCCAAATGAAAGTTTACCTAAAAATTGGAATCAAACTCCAGGAGCCATTGGCTGTACTGTGGAGACCTGTAGTTTTAGAGATAATTATGAAGAATTAATCAAACTTAATGCGCTGCCTATAGGAATATCAACTCAAACG
Organism: uncultured Alphaproteobacteria bacterium; assembly: GCA_902612805.1. Lineage (GTDB taxonomy): Bacteria > Pseudomonadota > Alphaproteobacteria > HIMB59 > CACPNW01. The sequence goes on from CACMEY010000004.1 coordinate 12,681, forward strand.
ATAGATTATATTAAGGAAATGACAGATAGATTAGTAATTCCTTATGATGTTTTAAGTGATTCAGAAAATATTTTGCTCAATTCATTAAAAATGCCCCATTTTGAAATTGAAAACAAAATTTATTTTAAAAGATCAACTCTTATTGTGGAAAAAAATATTGTTAAAAAAGTATTCTACCCTATTTTTCCTCCTAACAAACATATAAATGAAGTTTTACAATGGCTAAAAGAAAACTAACTATTTTTTTATTTTCTGTATTTCTGTTTTTTTCTAACCTTTCAATAGCTAATCCAAACATAGATCAATGGCTAGAGTCAGAGAAATCTTATAAAGATCTTATTAACGAAGGATTTGAAGTTAAAAGCTACGCTATAAGTGACATAGAGGTTGGAAATGATTTAACAATAATCTTATTTGTTACAGTTCTCCAAAAAGATAATGAATTATATGAGTGTCAGGAATATCAAACTATAGATAAAAATGTTGAGACTTTAGATATGAACTTAATATGTAAAGAATTAGTTCAACCTTATGAAAGAGGTATAGGAACTTAGGATCAAACAATATTTAAAAAAAACCATTGTAATGCTATTAGCGTAAGTCCATTTAAAATTTCTTTTTTATTCATCTTTGTTTTTACTTCATCAAAACTATAACTTTTAACTAATATATCCTCATTTTCATTCTCTAGACCTCTTATAATTTCTTTATCGGGAGCAATTACCTCGCCTAAAAAAAGATTATAAAAAGATTCAGATGATCCTGGGGCAGGATAGTAACCTTGTATAGATGTAAGATTACTTACTTCACATCCAGTTTCTTCCAAGCATTCTCTCTTTGCAGTATCTTCTGGAGTTTCACCAGAGTCAATTATTCCAGCAACTATTTCATCTAGATAATTTTGATTATCTTTAGAAATTGTCCCTGGTCTGAACTGTTGAATTAAAACAATTTTTTTATTTATAGGGTCATATGGTAAGACTGCAGATACTTGTGCGCCACCAAATAACTCCCTTTTTATTTCATTACTCCAATTCCCATCATATTTTTTGTATTTAAGAGTAACTTCATTCATTTTAAAGAAACCGTCGTGAATATTCTTTTTATCTAAAATTTTAAATTTTGGGCTCATAAAAATTGATATATTTTATATTACATATATATTTATAAATATGGAAAAAGCATTATTTGGTGCAGGTTGTTTCTGGGGTGTGGAAGAAACATTTTGTAAAACTCCAGGCGTAATAAATACCTTAGTTGGTTATTCTGGAGGCGATACTATTAATCCTTCTTATGAAAGTGTTTGCAAAGGAAATACAAATCATACTGAGGTTGTTTTAGTTGAATTTGATAATTCTAAAATATCTTATGAAGATCTTTTGATGGTTTTCTGGAAGTGTCATGATCCTACCACTTTAAATAGACAAGGTCCCGACATTGGAACACAATATAGATCAGCGATATATTATTATAACGAAGATCAAAAAAATAAATCTATTCATTCTAAAAATGAATATGCTAAAAGTGCTGGATTAAATATTGTTACTGAAATATCAGAAGCTAAGGAATTCTATAAAGCTGAAGAATATCATCAAAAATATATCCAAAAAACAGGTTTACACTGCGCTATATAGTTTAATTCTCTAGGGAACTAATGTCTGTCGATTTTTATTATGCATTTTTAACAGGCTGGGTAATACTTTTATTATTTTGGAGTACTATTGTTTTCTTTATATATCTGAGAAAACCTCCTAAATCCAAATTAACTAAAAGTTTTATAATCAAATCCTATCTGTTTTTTTTGGCACTATTGTTTATAATTTTATTTTTTCGATAAACCGATTCGTTTTTCTTATAAATTATGTATCAACATATAGTAGGTCAAAAAGATTAAGATACTAACATATTGATAATTAACAACTTTTTTATATTTAATGTTGAATACTGGTTTTTTCATAAATATAAACTACCTCGAAATTAATAAAATTATTATGTCTATATTAAAAAACTATTTTAAACAAAACAGTGTGATGCACAGTTTCTCAAGTTGCCAATGGCCAATTGGAGATCCACAAGAGAAAGATTTTCATTTTTGTGAAGCTAATACCGTTGCTGGGAAGCCTTATTGTCAGAGTCACTGTGATGTTGCATATATTGACGAAAAAGAGCTTAAAAAAGAAAAAGAAGCTCAAAAAAATCGTCGCATTGCTGCTTAAGTCAATCTCAACAAATTATTTTCTCATCAAATGTTAATAATTTAGAGTTATTGACATGAGAGACGTTTTTCTTAAAATAAAAAAACATGTTATTCAGTGTACTGAAAAAACTTAATTTTGATGGAACATTAGAAATCATAGATTCTAATGACAAGACATATAAATTTGGAAATTCAAACCCTCACGTTTGTATAAGATTAAAAAACAAATCTATAGAAAGAAAACTATTCTTAAACCCTAATCTCCATATAGGTGAAGCATATATGAATGAAGAGTTAGTTGTAGAAAAAGGCACTATAGAAGACTTTCTTAATTTAATAACTAATTGTTACGATGACTTTATTTCTAACAACAAGTTTTATAAATTTTATGAATATTTATCTTCTATTTTTATGCCATTTCAGCAGATTAATCAGCTTGTAAATTCAAAAAAAAATGTAGCACACCACTACGATATAAATGAGGATTTATATAAATTATTCCTTGATCAGGATATGCAATATTCTTGCGCATATTTTCACAATCCCAATATGAGTTTGGATCAAGCGCAGAAAGATAAAAAACAACATATAATTAAAAAACTTCAAATTACAGAAAATATGGATGTTCTTGATATTGGGTGTGGTTGGGGAGGAATGGCAATTGAAATAGCAAAATCTACTGGAGCCAAGGTAAAAGGAATTACACTTTCAGAAAATCAATTTAAAACTGCATCTGAACGAGCACAAAAAGAAGGTTTGAGTGATAAAGTTTCATTTGCACTTCAAGATTATAGAAATGAGAGCGAAAAATATGACCGCATAGTATCAGTTGGTATGTTTGAGCATGTTGGTGTTAAATATTTTAAAACCTATTTAAGTAAAGCCAACGATATTCTGAAAGAAAATGGTGTTTTTCTTTTGCATACAATTGGTCAAAGGGGTAAACCAACTGCTACAAGTCCTTGGATAAGAAAATACATTTTTCCTGGTGGTTATATTCCATCATTATCTGAAGTAATGAACGCAACACAAAAACTTAATATAAATGTAACAGATGTTGAAGTATTAAGACTACATTACGCTCACACACTTTCTAAATGGTATCAAAATGTTATTGAAAATAAAGATAAAATTATAAATATGTTTGATCAGCGTTTTTTTAGAATGTGGGAGTTTTATTTATTAGCAAGTAAGTATTCCTTTGTAAATATGGGTAATGTTGTTTTCCAAATACAAATTGCAAAAAATATTAACAATTTACCTCTCACAAGAAATTATATCTACAACTAAACAGTTTATATTTATTGAATTTCCAAGACAGGTAATATAATCTTTCATTTATGGCGCTATCCCTAAATAATTATATAATTAGAGCATCAATTTTCTTAGTCGCTGTCTTTGTTATTGTTGTCTTATTATACCCAGTTCTACAAAATGCTTTTTTATCAAATATTTTTATTAACATTATAATTTTATTAGCCCTGTTAACTGGAATTGTATTTAATTTTTTTCATCTCATTAACTTAAATTATAAATATATATCTTTCTCAAACTTTAATATTACAAATTCTATAGAAGCATTCTCTAATTTAAGAGGGCAAGACAAAAATATTTCTCTTGAATTAAAAAATCTTGACGGAAAATTTGTTTTTAAAAGTTCATCAATAAATAGATTGATAGAGAATTCTGATATGACTTTGATAAGCATAAGAGAAACTTCTCGTTACCTGGTAGGCTTGCTAGTCTTTTTAGGACTCCTTGGAACTTTCTGGGGACTTCTAAAAACCATTGGATCTGTTGGCAATGTTATCAGCGGCCTAGGTATAGATGATACAAATGTTGCAGGTTTTTTTAATTCTCTTAAAGATGGATTAAATGCTCCACTTGAAGGAATGAGTATTGCATTTAGCAGTTCTTTATTAGGTTTAGCTGGCTCTTTAATATTAGGATTACTTGATTTAAATCTTGGACAAGCTCAAAATAAATTTAGTCAATACTTTGAAAAAATCCTTAATAGCAATTCTTCTCCAGATTTTTCTAAAGTAGAAGATAAGCCTACAGGTGAAGCAATTCAAAAAATCTATGACAACTTAGAAAAACTACTAAATGCGTTTAAAAAATCATCTGACAATCAAACTAAAATTTCAAACAATTTAGAAAAGTTTAATGAAATACTTAACAAAATCAATTCCAACTCTTCAAATCTTGATAAGCAATTATCAAATTTCTTATCTTCACAATTAAACACACAATCTACACTAATGAACCTTACAGAAGCTTTAAGCAAAAATGGAATATTAGAAGCAAAAAAAGTTAAAGAATATTTTCAGAAAATTGAAAAAGAACTAAAGAAAATTAAAAAATAATAATGTCTACTAGGTCTTTAAGAAATAGACTTGCTGATACAACAAATATTTGGCCCGGTTTTGTCGATGTTCTAGCTACTCTTTTAATAGTAATCATATTTGTGCTAATGGTTTTTACTGTTTCACAAATATATCTGAGTGATGCTATATCTGGTCGAGATAAGGCGCTTCAAGATTTAAGAACACAAATAAATGAATTATCTAAAATACTTGTTATTGAAACTAAAGATAAAGAAGAAGCTCTTTCAACTCTTTCTGAAACTGAGAAAAAACTTGAAGATACAGAATTAAATTTACAAAGTGAGCAATTATTAAGTGAGCAATTACAAACTGATGTTGCAAAAAAACGATCAGAAATATTTGTTCAGGAACAAAATATAATAGCTTTATCCGAGCAAATTAGTAGTCTTTTAAAAGAATTGAGAATAGTTGCAAATGCATTAGAAACTTATGAAGGACAAGAAATTACTGTACTTGAAACCGAGGGGCTAGGAGAACGAATTAATAAAGCACTTGCAACAAGAATTGATCAACTCAAAATACTTAATCAAGAATTAGATAATGCTAATTTTAAACTACTTGAAAGTGAAAAATCTCTCAAATCTACAATAGCAGAATTAAATGAGAAGAATGAAAATTTAATGGCCATTAACGAAAGTCTGGGTTTAGAGGAGGGAGGAATTGAAGAACAGTTACTTGCAATTAAAAATAAAAATGAAAAGCTTCTAAGTTTAAATGATGAATTAGAAAAGACTAACATTGAACTATCATTGAGAGATGAAGAACTACAAAGTCAAATATCTCAATATCAAGAACTTATGAAAGATCTTTTAGAGATTAATGATAGTCTAGGTTTAAAAGATGCATCACTTAATGAACAACTTGATGCAATTAGGTTTAAAAATGAAGAATTAGCAAGATTAAATAAAGATTTAATTCAGAAAGATAGCACAATTTTTAATTTGCGAGGAAAAATATCTGAACTAAATAATGTTCTTTCTTTGTCAGAAGATAAACAAAAACAACAACTAGAAAAACTTGAGTTACTTCAAAGTCAAATTGTTTCATTAGAACAAGAAAATCAAAAACAAAAAGAAACATCACTTGAAGATATTAAAAATATGGAAATACAAGCTTCAAAAACATTAGAACAGGTAGAAATTCTTTCTAATCAAATTGATACCTTGCAAAAAGAAATAGCTTTACTTAATGATGCTTTAGAAGCTAGTGAAAGCCAGGCTTTGATTAAAGATTTAGAAATAGAGGTGCTAGGTGAAAAGTTAAACAAAGCCCTTACATCGAAAGTATTTGAGCTCCAAAAATATAGATCTGAGTTTTTCGGAAAATTACAATCTATTTTAGGTGATAGAAAAGATATTAAAATTGTAGGAGATAGATTTATTTTTGAATCAGAGCTATTATTTGATTCTGCTTCAGCAGATTTACAACTATCTGGCAAAGAAAAGTTAAGTGAAATTGGCCTTACTTTAAAAGAGACTACTAATGATATTCCTTCAGATATTGATTGGATTATAATGGTAGAAGGACACACTGATAAAAAACCCATACAAACAATTAGATATCCTTCTAACTGGGAATTATCTTCAGCTAGAGCTAATACAGTTTTAAAACTTCTTCTTGATCTTGGTTTTCCACCAAATAGATTAGCATCTGCAGGATATGGAGAGTTTTATCCTATCAGTAATGGAGAAACTGAGAGTGATCTACAACAGAATAGAAGGATTGAATTAAAACTCACTTCACGCTAATTTGCCTTAAATTTAACATAAACTGATCATAAAAATTAAATATGAGATTTTTAATTTTATTTGTCTTAAGTTTCTTTAGCTCATATTCTGTATTTGCTGCATGCAGTGATCAACCAGCAAATGAGGTGGATTGGACTAATTGTAATTTTGTAGAAAATCTCGATCTTTCTGGTACTGGTTTGGCAAATTCTCAAATGTCAGGAGTTAATTTATCTTTATCTAATTTTGAAAAATCTCAACTTAATAATTCAAATTTATCTATTGGTAATTTTATCTTCTCAAATTTTAGTAATTCAAATTTATATGCTTCAAATTTACAGGGAGCTAATTGTAATAATGCTAACTTTGATAATGCAAACCTTGCAAAAGTAAACTTTGAGGGTTCTAATCTCTTTGGAGCAACTTTTAAAGGTGCAAATCTATATGAGGCAAATCTACTTGGTGCCAATATTTCAGGTGCAATGTTTGATGAAGCAAATTTGTCAAATGCTATATGGATAGATGGTAAAAAATGTGCTCTTGGTTCTATAGGCAGTTGCCAATAATTATTTTATTTCTTTTTATTGCCAGTTGCAAAATGTCAGACGTATCTGAAATACAAAAAAATGATGATAATAAAGTTAATTTTAAAATCTCAGGAAGTAAAGAAACTGGTATTCAAATAAATAATTAAAATATTAATTTACTTTTATCAAATTTAATGGTTTGACCTTTAAACAATGAGTCAAAATTCTTATCTATATGCATTTACTGTGGTTTTTCTTGCTGGAATTTTTTGGAGTTTTGGAGCGTTGACTGTTAGATATATGGTTGATGGTCATCAATATGTTTTTCAATATTTATTTTATAGAGGCTTAACTATTTCAATTATACTGCTTATATATTTATTTTTTCGGGAAGGATTTGCTTTTTATAAAAATTTTCTCAAAATAAGAATACCATCTATACTTGGAGGTTTATTTCTAGCAACAGCTTTTACTGGGTTCATTTTTTCTATTACTATGACTACGGCTGCCGTAACATTATTTATGTTAGCAGCCATGCCTTTTATTGCAGCCATTGTTGGTTATTTTGTTCTTGGCGAAATACTAAAAAGATCAACATTAATTGCAATGGTTGTAGCATTTATAGGTGTGTGCGTAATGATTATAAATGACAGTATTTCTGGAACTGCTTTAGGTGCAATAATAGGATTTATTTCTGCAACTGGTTTTGCATTATACACGGTAACAATAAGATGGAAACCTGAAACACCAAAATTCACAACAGTTGTTTTAGCGGGAATATTTTGTACAATTTTTGCGTTCTTTATTTTAGGCTTCTCTTTTGAACCTTTTATTCTTATGCCTGAAATAAATAGTTATTTGAGTATACTTCATGGAATAATTGTTGCAGCCGGCTTAATACTTTACAGTCTTGGAGCAAAATACTTACCCTCAGCTGAGCTAGCACTTTTATCTTTAATGGAAGTTGTTGGAGGAGTTCTGTGGGTTTGGCTTCCTATTTTTGGAATTAATGAAGTACCAAGTACAACTGTAATAATTGGAGGTTTCATAATAACTTTAGCTGTAGTTTATTATGGTTTTGCTGCTAGGCAGATTGATATCAATATTAAAACTTAAATATTTGCTGTAACTTTATTAATTTTTTTTCTTGGTAAACTATTTTTAGACCAAACTTTATCAAGAGCCTTAATCATTTTTTCGATATGCTCTTTTCTATGTTTTGGGGTAACAGTTATTCTTAGTCTTTCTAAACCTTTTGGTACGGTCGGGTAAAAAATTGGTTGTGCATAAATACCATGATCATCAATTAAATCTTTAGACACTTTTTTGCATAAAAAAGGATCATTAATTAATACTGCTACAATATGAGAATTTGTATCCAAATAAGGGATTGCTAAGGAATCTAAATTTTCTCTTATTAAAGCTGCATTTTCTTTTATTCTTATTCTTAGTTGTTCTGCCAGAGAAACAATATCTATTGCTTTAGCTGCTCCTGCAGCAATTGATGGACAGATTGAAGTTGTAAAAATAAAACCTGGAGCGAAACTTCTAATGTAATCAATTATTTCTGAACTAGCTGCAATATAACCTCCCATTTGACCATATGCTTTTGCTAAAGTTCCATTAATAATATCTATTTTATCTTCAACTCCCATTTCTACTGCAATACCTTTACCTTCTTCACCGTAAAGTCCAACTGAATGAACTTCATCCAGATATGTCATACAGTTATATTTTTTTGCTAACTCTACAATTTTAACTATAGGCGATCTTATACCTTCCATAGAGTATAAACTTTCAAAAACAATTAACTTAGGATTATCTGCATTTGAAACTTTTAGTAACTGTTCTAAATGATCAATGTCATTGTGTTTAAATATATGACACTTAGCTCCACTATTCTTAATACCTTGTATTAAAGATGCGTGATTTAATTCATCAGAAAATATCTCAATATCTTTAATTTTTTTTCCTAAAGTCCATAAAGTAGATTGGTTTGCTGTATAAGCAGAAGCAAAAACTAATGCAGCCTCTTTATTATGAACATTTGCCAGTTTTTTTTCAAGTTCAGTATGATAGGTTGATGTACCAGAAATATTTCTTGTTCCACCTGAACCAGATCCATATTCAAGTAGTGTTTTTACGATTTCATTTACGACTTCTGGGTGCTGACTCATGTTCAGATAGTCATTAGAACACCAAACCTCTACTTCTCTTTCTTTATTTTTGAAACTTTCATCTGCATTTGGAAAACTTTTTATAGGTCTGTCTATGTTTCTAAAGTCCCTATAAAGACCTTGATCTTTTAAATTTTTTAATTCAGATTTAAAGAAATTTTTATATTTCATAAATATTAGATATCTTACCCAATCTTTAATTGTAAGTGTTTAATTGAATGAATTGTCACACCTTATTTCTACTAAAAGACATTCTCCTCCACACACCATATTTATCTTTAATTATAAATCGATGATACAACGCCGCTGCAATATGAAGTGAAAAAAGAGCTGTTAACATAAGTGCTGAGTAGTAGTGTATAGCTAGAGCTTGAGGGTATAAAAAAAAATTCTCTTCCATTAAAGGTGGTATTTTAATTAATCCCAAGAGATGAACATCTTCTCCTCCAAGCCATGTCATAAAGGTACCTTGAATAGGAATAAGAATAACTAAACCATAAAGTACAAAATGGACTAAATTTGAAACCAATTTATGAAATAAAGGAATATTTTCATATTTAGGATGAGTATTAAATATGTATTTCCACATTAATCTAAGCACAACTAAACCAAAGACTAAGGTGCCAAAAAATTTATGAGTAATAATAAAACCCATTTTAAGAGGAGAAAATTCCATATTATGAAGGCTAATCCCTGTTGTAACTTGCCAAAAAAGAAGAAGTGCCAATGACCAATGAAAAAGTTTTGCAACCAAGCCCCACGAAGATTTTGTACCTTTAAATTCAACCATTACCAATTATACAATATAGTGTTATTTATAGAAATATAAGTAATGAAAATTAGAATTTTATCTAGAAAAAGTGACTTGGCAATAATTCAAGCACGTGAATTTTCTGACTATTTACAATCAAAACATCCTTTTGTAGAAATAGAATTTTTAACAAGAAGTACTTCAGGAGATAAAGATCTAAAAACTCCTCTTTCTGAAATGCCAACAGAAGGTGTTTTTACTAATGATTTAAGAGATGAATTAATAAATAACAAATGTGATTTAATTGTTCATTCTTGGAAGGATCTTCCAATTGAAGTTGGTGAGAAAACTAAAATTGCTGCTACATTAAAACGCGCTGATAAACGAGATATATTATTCTTAAAAAAAAACATAACATTAGATAGTAAGAAAATTACTATTCTTTGCTCATCACCTCGAAGACAATATAATTTAGAAAATTTTATTGAAAATTATCTTCCATATAAGTTTGATGAAGTTTGCTTTGAAAATATAAGAGGTAACATACCCACTAGATTTAAAAAATTTTTGGAAGATCCTAATAGTGATGGTTTCATTGTTGCTAAGGCAGCAATTGATAGATTACTATCAAATAATTATTCTGAATTTAATGAATTAAAAAAAACACTAAAAAAATATATTGACGAATGTCTATGGTCTGTTTTACCATTGTCAATAAACCCTTGTTCTCCTGGACAAGGAGCTCTAGCGATTGAAACAAGAATCAAAGATAATAAACTAAACGAAATTTTAAATGATATTAATTTTTCCAAAGATTATTCGAATGTTATTCAAGAAAGAAATATTTTAAAAAATTATGGAGGAGGATGTCACCAAAAAATAGGAGTATCTTATATCTCACATAAATTAGGATTAGTTGTGTCTAAAAGAGGTGAAGATGAAAATGGCAATCATTTTGAGAGCTGGGATTTTATTGATCCAAAAGATATAAGTTTTTCTAGTAATACAAAAGATGAAATTTATCCTGAAAATTTAAAAAATTATAAAATTTTTTCTAGAAAACAATTAAATGAAAATGTCGATTATATAAATAATTTACAAAATAAATGTATTTATGTTTCACGAATTAGCTCAATCCCAGATAAGTCAAAAATCCAATCAAATAATGTTATTTGGACTAGTGGTTTAAGAACATGGAAAAATTTAGCTGAAAGAGGTATTTGGGTTAATGGAACTTCAGATGGTCTTGGTGAGGATTTTGAAAAAGATATTAATTCACTTACAAATAATTCTTGGGTTAAATTAACTCATTCTCAATCTCCTGAAAGTTCGATAAAAAATAAAATTGAAACGTATCAATTGGAGTCTATTGATTTTGAAATAGATATAGATAAGAAAAAGTACTTTTATTGGATGAGCAGTTCAGCTTTTAAGGCGAGTATTGATAAATATCCTAAAATTATAGAAAAATATCATTTTTGTGGCCCAGGAAATACTTACAATGAGATTAGTAAAATATTAGGTAATGATAAAAATCTTTTTGTTGAGCTATCTTATGATAGTTGGAAGAAAAAATTACTAAAAGCCTAAAAATGACAAATATTTTATTAGAAAATGCTCTCAAAAGAAATATTCAAAATACACCACCAATTTGGTTCATGAGACAGGCTGGGAGGTACCATTCGCATTATCGCAAGCTCAAAGAAAAATATACTTTTGAAGAACTTTGTAAAACTCCGGATCTAGCCGCAGAAGTCGCTTTTGGCCCAATACAAGAGTTTGATTATGATATTGCAATTTTATTCAGTGATATTTTATTTATCTTGGAGGGACTTGGTTTAGAATTAAAGTTTGACCCAGGACCTAAATTTAATTCTTATATAAATTCAGAAAACATTAATGATTATAGTAATATTGATCGCGGCATTGAGCATATGCAATTTCAATTTGAAGCTATAAAAATAACAAAAGAGAAATTGCCAAATAATAAAAGTTTAATTGGATTTGTTGGCGGACCTTGGACATTATCAAAATATGCATTTGGAAATAATAACTCAGATTTAATCGACACTAAAATGAATTTAGAATTTATTTCAAAAACACTTCTACCCCTTCTTAAGAAAAATATTCAATTACAATTAGATGCAGGTGTTGAACTTGTCATGATTTTTGATAGCTCCTTGTATGATTTAGATAAAATAAATTTTCATGAAATTTATTCAAAATTTTTGGAAGAGATTGCAATTTCTTTTCCAAATAAACTTGGCTATTATTCAAGAGGTAAAAGTTTAACAGATCTAAATTCTATCATCAGTTTTCCCTTTGCTGGTTTTGGCTATGATCACACAATAGATCTTAAATTTATGTTTGAAAATCAAAAACATGGATTTATTCAAGGTAATTTCAATGAACAATTAATGTTAAGTGAAACAGATACATTTCTTAATGATTTAAAAGATTTTATTAAAAAAATGAAATCAATTGAAAATCTTAATGGCTGGATTTGTGGCCTTGGACATGGAATTAACAAAAACACTCCAGAAAAAAATGTTCATTTATTTATAGAAAATATCAGAAAAGAATTTAGCTAATAGATATGGTTAAATATATAGGTGAAAAAGATTATGAGCACGGAAGTAAAGAAAAAATTGGTGTTTTAATTACTAACCTAGGCACTCCAGATGCTCCAAATAAAAAAGAACTAAAAGTTTATCTTAATCAATTTTTGTCAGACCCTAGAGTAATCGAATTACCTAAAATCCTATGGCAAATTATATTGAAGCTAGTAATTTTACAAATAAGACCATCAAAGTCAGCAGAAGCATACAAACAAATTTGGACTGATAAGGGTTCTCCACTTTTAGATATCGCAAACAGACAATTAAATAAAATCCAATCATCTTTTTCTTCAAAAAATGAAAATATAGTTTTTGAAGTTGGGATGCGTTATGGCAATCCATCTATTCCAGATGCTTTGTTAAAACTTCAAAAAAAACAAGTAAGAAGATTATTAGTTCTACCTATGTATCCACAATATTGTGCTGCAACAACAGGTAGTACATTTGATGAAGTAACAAATGTATTACAAAAATGGCGTTGGATACCTGAAATGCGTTTTATCAATCAGTACTTTGAAGAAAAAAATTATATTGAAGCATTGTCAAATTCAATAAAGTCATTTTGGAAAAAAACTTCAAAACCACAAAAAATTATTTTTAGTTATCATGGTATACCTAAACGGTATTTGACTAATGGTGATCCGTATCATTGCTTTTGTCTTAAAACCACAAGACTTGTTAAAGAACATATGGGATTATCCGATGATGAGATAATGACTACTTTCCAAAGTAGATTTGGAAGAGAGGAATGGTTAAAGCCATATACAAGTGAAACATTAAAAGAATTACCAAAACAAGGGATTAAAAATATACATATAATATCTCCTGGTTTCAGTAGTGATTGTCTTGAAACACTGGAAGAACTTGAAGAAGAAAATAAAGAATATTTTATGGAGTCAGGTGGAGAAAATTATCATTATATACCTTGTTTGAATGATCACGATGATCACATAGATGTTTTTGTAAATCTGATAAAAAAACATACTCAAGGTTGGCCATTATGATTGCTGATCCCAAATTTAATACTGCAAAAGAATGGTTTGAAAAATTACGAGATAACTTAGTTGAAACTATTCAAAACATTGATGAAAATCAATTTGAAATAAGTAACTGGGACCACAAAGGTGATGGTGGTGGTAAAATGAGTAAAATTAAGGGTAATATTATTGAAAAAGGTGGAGTAAATATTTCTACCGTCTCTGGGACATTTAACGAAAATATGAGAGATACTATTCCGGGTGCTAAAGAAGATCCAAATTATAATGCAACCGGCATTAGTGTTGTATTACATCCTGTTTCACCTAAAATTCCTTCTATGCATTTTAATACAAGATTTATTAAAACCACTCAGGAATGGTTTGGTGGAGGTATGGATATTACACCTTGTGTAATATTTGAGGATGAGAAAAAATATCATCGTGGTTTAGAAGTTTTGTGTAATAAATATGATAAATCATATTATCCTAAATTTAAAAAATGGTGTGATGACTATTTTTTTCTTAAACATAGAAACGAACCAAGAGGTGTTGGAGGAATATTCTTTGATTACCTTCAAACTGGCGATTGGGGAAAAGATTTTGAATTTGTCCAAGGCGTAGGTACTTATTTTCATCAGTTTATTAAAAATACTTTAATTTCACTTAAGGATGAGGAGTGGAATGAAGAGGAAAAAAAGATACAATTAGTTAAGCGTAGTCGCTATGCTGAATTTAACTTATTATATGATAGAGGTACAAAATTTGGTCTAGAGACTGGTGGGAATGTTGATGCTATATTAATGTCAATGCCTCCTCACGCGGTATGGGAATAAATAATGTTATTTAATACTCTGAAAGTTATTCATATTTTTAGTATCATAGCTTGGATGGCTGGACTTTTATATCTGCCTCGTTTGTTTGTAAATCATGCTAATCCAGAAATTACAAAAGACACCTCAGAAACATTCAAACTAATGGAAGGAAAATTGTACAGAATAATAATGTTTCCAGCTTTTATAGTGACTTGGATATCGGGTTTCACACTTATACATTATGTTGGTATTGACACTTGGTTGCTTTTAAAAATTTTATTCGTAGTTTTATTATCTGGCTATCATTTTTTTTGTTTAAGATGTCTTAATGATTTTAAAAACGATAAAAATAAATATTCCACAAAATTTTTTAGAATAACAAATGAGATACCGGCAGTAATATTAATTTTTATACTTATACTTGTTGTATTTCAGCCTTTTTAATTACTACTTTTTTGTTTTAATTGGTTTTTTTCTCTTTGGATTACAAACTCTACATATTTCACAATCTAACCCATAACAACTTCTTGCCTGACAAAATTCTCTTCCATAAAATATTATTTGTAAATGAAGTTTGTTCCAAGATTTTTTTGGAAAAAGATATTTTAAATCCTTTTCTGTTTGGACAACATTTTTACCATTTGTTAAGCCCCAACGTTGAGCTAAGCGATGAATGTGTGTATCAACTGGAAATGCTGGATGACCAAATCCTTGAGACATAACAACACTTGCAGTTTTGTGACCAACACCTGGCAATTTTTCTAATTCCTCAAAACTTTCTGGAACATTGCCTTTAAATTTTTTTACAAGAATTCTTGATAGTTCAAAAATTGCTTTTGATTTTTGAGGTGCCAAACCACAAGGGCGAATAATATTATAAATTGTTTTTTTTGGCACTTTTGTCATTTTTATAGCTGTGTTTGCTTTTTTAAATAGTATTGGTGTAACTTGATTAACTCTTTCATCTGTACATTGAGCACTAAGAAGTACAGCTACAACTAATTCAAATTTATTTTTGTGGTTAAGAGGAATAGGTACTTTTCTGTATATACGATTTAGTATTCTAGAGATCTCTTGTGCCTTTTCTATTTTTTTCACTATATTAAGTCTTCTCCTAGGGTATGTCTAAATTAATACTAATAATTATGACAAAATATAGCACTTATTAATACTAATAATATTGAATATTTCCATTGAAGTTGTATGGGTCTACCATCAAATTTCTATGGAGGAAATAATATGAAAAAGACTTTAAGCATTGTTTTGTCTTTGCTTTTCATGGGTATTTTTTCACCAGCATTTGCAAACACTATTAAATGGTCAATGCCTGGTGACTCTTTAACTCTTGATCCGCATGCGCAAAACGAAGGACCAACTCACATGGTTTCACGTCAAGTATATGAAGGTTTAGTAACTCCTGGTATTAATATGGAAATACTTCCTCAGCTTGCTGAATCATGGAAAACAACTTCTGATAACACATGGATATTTAAAATTCGCAAGGGAGTAAAATTTCATGATGGATCAGATTTAACAGCTAGTGATGTTGCTTTCAGCATCAATAGAGCAAAAACTGCTCCATCTGATATGGTTGATTTAATTAAAAGCATTAATTCAGCAACAGCTTTAACTGATCATTCAGTTCAGATTGTAACAAATGGACCAAATCCGATTCTTTTAAACCAATTAACTCAGATTTTTGTAATGTCTGAAGATTGGGCAAAAGCAAATGGTTGTGAAGTTTCATACAACTGGGATGCAGGTGAAACATCTTATTGTGCTTCTAATGCAAACGGAACTGGACCCTTCAAAATTACTTTTAGAGAACAGGACGTAAGAACTGTTTTTGAAAAAAATAATGATTGGTGGGGCGATGATAGCACTTTCAATGTAGATACTATTGAACTACTTCCAATTGCAAATGATGCAACAAGAGTTGCAGCTCTTCTTTCTGGAGAAATTGATTACACTAATGTGGTTCCAGTACAAGATATCAGAAGGATCAATGCTTCTGCTGGACATGATGTAAAAATGACTCCCCAGAATAGAACAATATTTTTTGGAATGGATCAAGGTTCTGCTGAGTTAAACTCATCAAATATAAAAGGTAAAAATCCTTTTGCAGATAAAAGAGTTCGTTTAGCAATGTATCATGCTTTAGATATGGAAGCTATCAAAGATAAGGTAATGAGAGGGCAAAGTGTTCCTGCAGGAATTATCACAGCTCCAGGTGTAAATGGTCATACAGCAGCACGTGATAAAAGATTACCTTATGATCCAGAGCTATCAAAAAAACTATTAGCAGAAGCTGGTTATCCAGATGGATTTGAAGTTACACTAGATTGTCCAAATGATCGTTACATAAACGATGAAGCAATCTGTGTTGCTGCAATTGGTATGTTTGCTAAAATTGGAGTTGATGTAACTCTTGATGCAAAAACTAAAAGCCAACACTTCTCAGAAGTTAAAGAAGGTGATGCAAATGGTATGACAAGTGACATGTACATGTTAGGTTGGGGTGTTCCAACTTTTGACAGTCATTACGTATACTCATACTTATTTGATAGTGCTGGTAGCTGGAATAAAGTTAATTTCAGTAACGCTAGAGTTGATGAGTTAGTAGCAGCAATGGGTGTTGAAACTGATTTAGATAAAAGAAATGCTATGATTGCTGAAGCTTGGGATATTACTCAAGATGATGTAACATATCTTCCTTTACATCACCAAGTTGTTAACCAAGCATCAAAAAGTAATGTCGATGTTCCAATTAGAATGAACAACGAACCATTATTTAGATTTGCAAACGTAAACTAATAAATTTTATATTTTCTGGCCAGTTTACTGGCCAGAAAACAATTCATGTTTATCTATTTCTTTAAAAGACTCATTCAATCTATTCTTGTAATGATTGTTGTTGCTTTTGTTTCATTTTCCTTATTTAATTTTGTAGGTGATCCAGTAAATAGCATGACTGGAGAAGATGCATCAGATGAAAGACGTGCTGAAGTTAGAGAAGTATTAGGTTTAAATGATCCCGTCTATGTTCAATTTTCACGATTTTTAAGTAATGTAATTCAGGGTGATTTTGGAATATCTTATCAATTAAAAAGAGAAGTATCAGACTTAATTGCAGAAAGAATGCCTGCTACTTTAGAGTTAGTATTTGTATCTGCTTTAATTGCAATCATCAGTGGAGTTATCTTGGGTGTTTATACTGGTATTAATAGAGACAGTTTTATTTCTAATATCATTCTTGTTATTTCTCTAGCTGGGGTATCTTTGCCAACATTCATAATAGGAATAATGTTAATTTATTTGTTTTCAGTAATCTTAGGAGTTCTTCCATCTTTTGGAAGAGGTGAAGTCACTCAAATAGGTTTTTGGACTACAGGATTTTTGACTACTTCAGGATTAAAAGCACTGATACTCCCATCTATTACATTAAGTTTATTCCAAATGACTTATGTTATTAGATTAGTTCGCGCTGAAATGATGGAAATTTTACAAACAGATTATATTAAATTTGCCAAAGCAAGAGGTATAAAAAGGAGTGTTATTAACTATAAGCATGCGCTAAAAAATGGATTAATTCCAGTTATTACTATTACAGGTATCAACATTGGAACTTTAATTGCTTTTTCAATTATTACAGAAACAGTTTTTCAATGGCCTGGCATGGGTTCATTATTTATCAAAGCAGTATACTTTGTCGATATTCCTATAATGTCAGCATACATGATTATGGTAGCCTTTATATTTGTTATGATAAATTTTATTGTAGATATGACATACTATTTTATTGATCCTAGAATTAGGCTGAAGGAAGAGGGTAGTTAAAATGCTACTTAAAACGTACAATAAAATATACGATACTGATATTGGATACAGTTTCTTTAATTCTAAATTAGCAGTAATTTCTTCAACAATATTTTTTATTATACTTTTTTGTTCTGTATTTGCTGGGATAGTTGCACCTTATAATCCTTTTGATCCAGCATCAGTTTCTTTAATGGATGCCTTTACCCCACCAGTATGGTCGGAGGGAGGAAGTTTTAGCTTCATATTAGGAACTGATCAGCAAGGAAGAGATATGTTTTCAACAATGATTTATGGTTCAAGAATTTCACTGATCGTTGGTTTTGCATCTATAATTTTTGCAATGATACTTGGAGTTTTTCTTGGAATAACAGCTGGATATATTGGTGGTAGGTATGAGATTATTGTAATGCGCCTTACAGATGTGCAGTTAACTATTCCAAGTATTTTAATGGCTTTACTTGTTGATGGTATTGCAAGGGCAATTATCTCACAATCAATGCATGACGAAATGGCAATTTATGTTTTGATTTTCGCCATTGGTATTTCAGAATGGCCTCAGTTTGCAAGAGTATCGAGAGCATCAACCTTAGTTGAAAAAAATAAAGAGTATGTCTCAGCTTCAAGAATTATTGGATTATCAAATATATTAATTATGTTTAAGCATATTTTACCAAATATACTTCGGCCTATATTAGTAATTGCTACAATCGGATTAGCACTTGCAATTATTACAGAGTCCACCTTAAGTTTTTTAGGTGTTGGCGTTCCACCAACAACACCTTCTCTTGGGACTCTAATAAGGTTTGGAAATAATTTTTTATTTTCAGGAGAGTGGTGGATTACTTTTTTTCCAGCAATTTTCTTAATTGTTTTAGCATTATCAATTAATTTATTAGGGGATTGGATGAGAGATGCATTAAATCCAAAATTAAAAAAGAGATGAGTTTTTTAGAAGTTAAAAATTTAAACATAAGTTATCCAACACGAAAGGAAACTATTGTTGCAAGCAAAAATGTAGAATTTTCTTTAGAAAGAGGCGAAATATTAGGAATTGTCGGTGAGTCTGGATCTGGAAAATCTACAATTGCAAATGCGATAATTAACTTGATTGATTCTCCAGGTGAAATCACAGATGGCTCAATAAAAATAGACAATATTGAATTAAGAAGTAATGAAGAAATAATTCAAAATATTAGAGGAAAAAAAATAGGATTTGTCTTTCAAGACCCTCAAACTTCATTAAACCCTCTATTTAAAATAAAAGATCAATTAATTGAAACTATTCAGGCTCATTTAAATTTAAGTTATCAAGATTCACTTAAAAAATCAATTCAACTACTTAAAGAGGTTGGAATAGAGAACGCTGAAAAAAGAATTGAAGACTATCCACACCAATTTAGTGGCGGTATGCGTCAAAGAGTTGTGATAGCTTTAGCGATAAGTTGTGAACCTGACTTAATAATTGCAGATGAACCAACAACAGCTTTAGATGTAAGTATTCAATATCAAATATTAGAACTTCTTAAAGATCTTACAAAGAAAAGAAATCTTGGTGTTATAATTATTACCCATGATATGGGAGTCATAGCAGAGACGACTGATAAAGTTATCGTCATGAGATACGGACATATTGTTGAACAAGGTGAGACTAAAGAATTATTAACAAATCCAAAATCAACAGAAGCAAGAAGCTTAGTAATTTCAGTTCCACCAACAAATAAGAAAATTGATAGATTTAAATTGATTAGCCCCGATGGTAAGGAAATAACATCTAGTTCCAAGGATTTGACTAAAAATATTATTAAAACATGGGGCATAAGGGAAAATAAAAATCAAAAATTATTAAAACTTGAGGAAGTGACAAAAGTTTTTGATGATAATTCTTTAGGCAGTGGTTTTTCATTTATTCCTAATAAAAGTTCGAATGATAAAATAGTTAAAGCTGTCGACAATGTATCTTTTGAATTATTCGAAGGTGAGACACTTGGATTAGTTGGAGAGTCTGGTTCAGGTAAATCAACTATTGCAAAAATTATTACTGGATTAATTAGTCCTAATAAAGGTAATTTAATTTATAATAATGAACCTCTATATAATTCAAATAAAAAATATCAAATTCATAATAGTAGAGGTCAAATTCAAATGATTTTTCAAGATCCTTACTCATCTCTAAATCCTCGTTTCAAAGTTAAGGATATTATTGCAGAACCAATTAAATTTTTTCAAAAAAATATTAGCAATAATGATCTTTTACAAAATGTTTACGATCTAATAGATATTGTGGGAATGACCAGACAATCTCTAGATCGATACCCGCACGAATTCTCAGGAGGGCAAAGGCAGAGAATATCTATTGCTCGTGCCTTGGCAACAAGACCAAGATTATTAATATGTGATGAACCAACTTCTGCATTAGACGTAAGTATACAAGCTCAAATATTGAATTTATTAAAAGATATACAAGATGAACTTCATCTCACTATGCTATTTATTAGCCATGATCTTCCTGTAATTCGCCAAATGTGTAACCGAATAATTGTACTAAAAAATGGTGCTGTTTGTGAAACAAAAGATACAGAGGAATTGTTTAATAATCCTGAGCATGAATATACGAAGGAATTAATTAGACTTATGCCTAAAATTGAATCAATTATTTAACTAATTAATAATTGGTAAATTTTCAGGAGTTCTAGTACTTAAAAGTTTATAGGAATCTTTAGTTATCAATAAATTTTCTTCTTGTACTAATATTTTATTTTCGTCCATTTCAATTGATGGTTCAAGAGTTATAATCATATTTTCCTCAAGTAATGTTTTGTCATTTTTCATAATACTTGGCGGCTCAGTCAGTTGTAAGCCTAAACCATGACCCATCCTTCCAACTGATATATTGTTAGTTGTTAAACTATAAGATAATTTAGAATATATTTCTGAACAACTAGTTCCAGGTTTTATAATTTCTAAAGTTCTCTCAGTTGCTTCCCACAATTTATTATATGCATCTAGAACTTGCTTGTTAATTCTTCCAAAGCCAAAATTTCTATCAAAATCTGAAAAATAACCATTTAAAGTTGCACCGGTATCAATAATTAGAATATCACCATCTTTAGTTACCTTTTCTGTTGGGTTACAGATAATCTGATTATAACCATTAAGTCCCGAAGCACACGCCATATATTGAATATAATCTGCACCACCCTTAATTAATTCTTTTTTAAATATTGATGTAATTTGTTTTTCACTCAGTCCTAAATTAATTTTTTCAGGAAAATTATCAAACACCTTACTTGTAATAGAACAAATTTCTTTAATAATACTGATCTCTATTTTAGATTTTATTTTTCTTATACTCCAAAGTATTTTACTAGCATCAACAAAATTATATTCTGATAAATTTTTTTGAATATCCTGATAATCGTTAATACTCATTCGCAAAAAAGTTTCATTTCCTAATTCAAAACCAATATTTGAGTTTTTAGGAAAACTTTTGATGTTTTTTTTCAATAAAGATATTCCTTCATCTTTCGGATTTGGAGACTCCCAAGTTTCGATATCATTGACTAATGTGTTTTGTATAGCTGTAATACCAATAGAAGGTATTATAGCTTTAATTGGATTTTTTTTTGAAATAATTAAATACCAGGGTCTTGTAGGACTTTCCCAAAAATTACTATCAAGTCCAGTGAAATATCTAAAATTTGACGGTGAAGTTATAATAACAGCATCAATATTTTCTTTTTCAATATGTATTTGTATTTTTTCAATTCTGGAAATAAATTCTTCTTTTGGAAAATCGTTCATAAATTGATAAGTAACATAACAATAACATAAATTAACAATAAGAAATACTTTGATCTATTCATCATTATTTATTTTTTGTTTGTCTTTAGGTACTTTTTTTCCTTTTGCTTCAGAGACATATTTATCAGCACTATTATTATCTAATAAGTATAATCCATTTTTATTATTATTTTTTGCTTCAGCAGGTAATATTTTAGGATCTCTAATCAGTTGGATATGTGGTTACTTTGTAAATTTTCTTATTAAGAAACCTTGGTTTCCAGTAAATCAATACTTATTACAGAAAGCTACAGATATTTTCAAAAAGTATGGAAAATGGTCATTATTATTTTCATGGGTACCTATTATTGGAGATCCAATCGCATTTGCAGCAGGTACAGTAAAATATAATATTACTTTTTTTTTAATATTTGTATCTATTGGGAAAATTGCTAGATATTTGATAATATATTTATATCTTATCTAAATAGTGATGTTTGAAAATCTTATATTTGTTTTCATTATTGGTTTTTTATCTGGAGTTGGTTTTTTAGCAATTTTATTTTTTCTTCGCAAACCAAAAAGTTCTGAAATAAAAGATGATACTGATCTTACTTCCTTAAAAAATCACATGCAATCAATTCAGCAATCTTTACAAAATTTTAATTTAGCTCAAGATAGAATTGAAAATACATTAATTAGAGGTGGTGCACTTCAACAAGGTCCTTGGGGAGAATTTGTACTTAAAAATATTTTAGATAGTGTTGGTTTAAGAGAAGGAGAAGAGTACTCAACTCAAAAAACATTTAGAGATGAAGATGGCAATTTACAAAAACCTGATGTAATTGTTCATATGCCAGGTAATAGACACATAATTATAGATTCAAAAGTGTCCTTAGATTCTTGGCATGATTATTCTAATACAAATAACAATCAACAAAAGAAGATATTTTTGAAAAAATTTTTGGATTCAACAAAAACTTCGATTAGAAGTTTGAGTAAAGATAATTATTCAAAAATATATGGAATCAATACAATTGATAATGTTTTAATGTTTGTTCCAATAGAACCAGCACTACTTACTTTATATAATGAGGCAAATAAACTTATAGAAGATTCATGGAACAATAAAATAATTATTGTTGGGCCATCAACTTTACCCTTTTTACTTAAAGCTGTAGAAAATATGTGGCGGGTTGATAAACAATCTAAAACAATAAAAGATATAGCATCAGCTGCATCAGATATTTATGATAAAACGGTCAGTGTATATGAGTCGTTTGTAAAAGCTAATCAGTCAATAGATTTAGCTAAATCAAAAATGGATGAAGCAAAACAAAGATTGCAAGATGGTTCAGGAAGTTTGACTAAAAAAGTAGAAAAGATGAAAAAATTAGGAAGATTAAGCACTAAAAAACAGTTGCCAGATATAAATGACGATGTAATAAACTAAATAAATGCCTAGTTTTGATATTGTAAACAGATTAGATCATCAAGAAATTGATAACGCAGTAGGAAATGCTACAAGAGAAATTACTACCAGGTACGATTTTAAAGGATCAGATACTTCAATTGAAAAAAAAGAAAATACTATAGTTGTTACTACTGATGATGAAATGAAAGCTGGTCAAGTAAATGACATGCTGGTTACTCATTTTGTTAGACGAAAAGTTGATCCTTTATGTTTAAAAAAAAATGATTTGGAAAAAGCTGGGGGGAATAAAATTCGTCAGACGTATGAATTAGTAGAAGGAATTGAGCAATCATTGTGTAAAAAAATTACTTCTGATATCAAAAGTTCCAAATTAAAAGTTCAAGTAAAGATCAATGGGAATGAACTTCGTGTTGAAGGAAAGAAAAAAGATGATTTACAAAGTGTAATGAAGCTTATTGAGGATGCTAAGATAGGTATACCAGTCCAATTTGTAAATTTTAGAGATTAAAAATGATTACATGGGAATTAATAGCTGCTTTAGCAGTATATAATTTTATTATGTACGTAACTCCAGGTCCAAATAATAGTATTTTAACTGCATCAGGTATAAAATTTGGATTTATACGATCTATACCTAATATTTTTGGCATTCCTTCTGGTCATGGTTTGCAATTAGCACTTGTATGTCTCGGTCTTGGGTCTTTGTTTATTACCTATCCTATACTCTATGTTATTTTAAGATATGTCGGCGCAGGCTACATTCTTTATTTAGCATATAAAATGTTTGGGTCTTTAAATATTTCAAAGACTGAAGATAGATCAAGACCATTAAAATATCATGAAGCAATTTTGTTTCAATTTGTAAATCCAAAAGCTTGGGTAATCTGTTCAACTGCAGTAACATTATATTATCCAAAAGATGAAAATATAATAATTGGAACACTATTTATGGTCATTATGTCTACAGTAGTAAATATTCCTTCTATAAGTATATGGGCATATGGAGGAAGTGTTATCAGACAATATCTTAATAATAAAAAATTAAAAATAATTGTTGAATGGTTTTTAGCAATCCTTTTAATTATAACCGCAGGCTCAGTTTTATTTTACAACACTTAAGGCTTAGGAATTTCATAAAATTCACCTAGAGAATTATATCCTTTAATAACAGCAGGTCTTATTGATATTTGTTTATACCATCTCAACACATTTGGATAATCATGCAAATTTATTTGATGTCTTTCATAACGAGCGGTCCATGGCCAAATTGAAATATCAGCTATTGAATAGGTATCCGAAAAATATTCTTGCTTAGAAAGTCTTTTATCTAAAATTGTATATATATGCTGTGCATAGCCTTTTGTTTTATCCTCTGCAAATTTGCTTTTACCAGGATGATAAAATAAATATTGATGAGCCTGGCCTAGCATTGGCCCAACGTAAGCCATTTGAAAAAAAACCCATTGTATTATTTCCCAATACTTATCTTTATTTAGAAATTTATTATATTTTTTTGCCAGATAAAGAAGGATAGCCCCGGATTCGAATACTATTTGGTTGTTATCATTATCTACAATTACAGGAATTTTATTTGCAGGAGATATTTTTGAAAACTCTTCACTAAACTGCTCTTTTTTATCTAAATTTATTAAAATAGGATTAAAATCCACACCTAATTCTTCAAGCATAATGCTAATTTTTCGACCATTAGGCGTGGGTGATGAATACAAATCAATCATTTTTTTTAGAATTTAATTAATAGAGAACTATATTCATAATATGCAGGAGAATATAGATAATATTATTAAATTAGCCTGGTGTGATAAAACCTCTTTTGAAAAAATAAAAAGAATTCACGGTGTAACCGAATCAGAGGTTATAAAAATAATGAGAACAAATCTGAAACCAAGATCATTTAAGTTATGGAGAACTAGAGTAACAGGGAGAACGAGAAAGCATGAAAAGAAAAGAAATCTATCCGAAAAATCATTTAAATATGAGAGTTATCTTTAAAATATTAATTGTCAGTATAAGTCTTTTGTTTGCTAGTAAGATAGCATCAGCAGATCAAAATGATCCACGGCTAAATAATTTGTTTAAAAAATTAAATGAGACTGAAAATCAGGATGAGATAAGAGATTTGATATCTGATATTTGGAATATATGGTATGAAGTTGATGATCCAAAAGTAATTGAATATTTTGAGAAGGGTATCCAAGCTATGAATTTAAGAAATTATCCACTAGCAATTAGATTTTTTAATAATTTAATTGAAGAAGATCCTAATTTTGCTGAAGGTTGGAATAAAAGAGCTACAGTTCACTTTATGATGGGTAATTTTGATCAATCTATGCAAGACATCATTAAAACTCTTGAATTAGAACCAAGACATTTTGGTGCCCTAGATGGAATGGGTTTAATTTTTATTCATCAGGGTCAGTTTCAACAGGCAATTGATGTATATGACAAGATGTTAGAGATTTTTCCTTTTAGTGTAAAAACTATGGATAAAAAAGAGAGAATACAATCGTTTATTTCTCAATCTACGTAATATCAAAAAATACTAATAATAAAGACAGTGTAAAAAAACTAACAAACGTACTTAATACTACATTTGAAGAAACTACTGCTTTTAGTGAGTTATATCTGTATGCAAAATAATATGACTGAGATCCACTTGGTAAAGCTGCGGCCATAGTAACAATAATTACCAAGAGATTATCAAGCTCTAGTATAAAATTTGCTAAACAAAATGCAATTATAGGGTGAATAAAATTTTTTAAGATAGTTAATAGTATTGCGCCATAAATATTTTCTCTAATTTTAAAATTTCCTAATGCAAGACCTAAAGAAATGAGAACCATTGGAAGAGCAAGGTTTACAAAAATATCTAATGGCTCTTTCATAATAGATGGAACAATAAGATTAGAGTAATTAAGAAAGATACCAATTATCATTCCAAAAAGTACAATATTTTTAATTATACCTAATAATATTTGATAAAAAATTTCGACAATGCTTTTTTGTCTATTTCTATAAACTTCTATTATAATAACAGTATAGCTAAAATGAACAATACCATGAAAAAAAACTAATATCATATAAGGAATTGCATTTATTGGACCCAAAACTGCATACATAAGAGGTATTCCCATTGCTACTGTGTTACCAAAACAAGCAGCTAATCCAAAAAGTGCAGAGTCATCTGTTTTAAAATTTAAAAATTGTTTGCTAATTAAAAATCCAGTCATGGATATAAAAATTCCTGAAGCAAAAAATGAGATGATCAAGCCAATAGAATTAATTTGAGGAAATGAGACTTGCCAAAAATATATAATTAAAGCTAAAGGTAAAAGAATGTTAAAACCTGTAAAATCAAAATAATCAATATATTTTTTTGGAAGTATTTGTAATTTATTTACAAAAAATCCAAAAAGGATATATCCAAACACACTGCTAACTATACTTAATAAGTCAATCATTTAAATCAAAAAAATTATTTAAAAATTGAATGACGCTTTCTTCAATTATATTATTTTCATTTGAGTTTGAATTTTGAAAAAATTTTGAATTTTCATCAAAACTTATATTGGGATTATTTAAGTTTCCTTTAATCAAAGTAGTTAAATATATTTCATTATTTTGAGATAAGTTTAAAATAATATCTATAAAATTATTACTGTAATTGTATTCTCCTTTTATAAGAATTCTGTTGTTTTTATTACTAATTTCTATTTCGCTAGTTTCTAAAATATTCTTATTTTTATTTATTTCGCCTTTAAAATTAGAACTTTCATTACCAAAAGCATTTATTAATTCAGAAAATGCAAATTTTTGATTTTTTTGATTTTCTAATTTTTCAAAGAATAATTTTAAAAATGAAATAAGAAATTTTTCTTCATTAGTTGTTTCTAAAAATATTTTTCCATTAATTTTATAAATTGAGTCAAATAAATTTTCTAAATTATCACTATATTTAAGATAATTTTCAATATAATTTACTTTTCCATTAATACTTACTTCACTAAAATTAATATTATTAATATTCAAATTATCAATTAGAATATCTAAATTTCCTGAAGCTTGAAATATGGGCTGAGAAATATCAATTCTAATATTATCAAAGTATAAATTATTTTTGTAATCTTTAATTTCTAAGTTTGTGTTAAACTTTACAATTGGAAAAATATTGATTTTAGTTTTGTTTTTTTCATTAATTTTAATTTCTAATTTCTTCTCGATATCACTAATTATTTTTTCTTTTTCAAAATTATTTAGAAAAATATAAATAAAGATAGATAAAATTATTAGTATAATTACTACTATAGAAAAAAATAATCTAATTTTTTTCATAAATTAGATCATAAAAAACTATATTTTTGTAAAATTATTTTCAGGATCATGCAACGGATTAAATTGAACAGACATAACATATTTATTTTTAGCAACTTCAACTTCAAAATTGTTGCCATTTAATTTTTTTAAATCTATTTCTGAATCTATATATCCAAAGACCATATTTTTATTATAACAAAATGAATAATTGCTAGAGGTTGTTTCTCCCACAATTTTATTTTTATAATAAATAGGCTCATCATGTAATAAGAGAGGATTTCCTGGCGTAGATTTTTCTAAAACAAAATTTGTTAGTTGTTTCTTTTTAACTCTATTTTTTGTTTTTAAAGCTTCTTTACCTATAAAATCTGTTTTTTTATTTAATTTAACAGTTAATTCTAATCCAGCTTCAAAAGGATTTTCAGCTGGAGAAATATCATGACCCCAATGCAAATATCCCTTTTCCATTCTCATGATATCTAGTGCATGCGCACCAGCATGTGAAAGGTTATATTTTTCTCCAACTTTAACTAATTCTAAATAAATTTCTCTAGATATATTTATAGGAACATAAATTTCCCAACCAAGTTCACCAACAAAAGATAATCTTTGGAAGATTAATTTATTATTTTTCAGCGATATTTCTTTAGCAGTTCCAAATTTAAACTTGTCGTTTGAAAAATGTTTTCCAAATATTTCTGTTAGAATTTCTCTACTTTTAGGACCAAAAATACCAAAGCAAGCTAAACTTTCAGTGATATCAATTAAAGTTGTGTTTTTACTTAAATTTTCTGAAATATGTTTTTTATCATGTTCTCTCACAGATGAACCCGTTACAATACGAAAAGAATTAGTATCAATACAAGTAACTGTTAAATCGGCAACAATGCCACCATTTGAATTAAGCATTTGTGTGTAAGTTGTATTACCGGGATAATTTTTAATATTATTACAGCATAATCGTTGAAGATCGTCGAAGGCAGTGTCTCCCTTAATTTCAAATTTTGCAAAGGCACTTAAGTCAAATAAACCAGCGTTTTTTCTTGTGTTTATTGTTTCATACTTTGCTGCATCATACCAATTTTGATAGCCATAACTATACTCATATTCTGGTTTATTACCATTTATAGCATACCACATTGGTCTTTCAAAACCGGCCACTTGACCAAAGCATGCCCCTTCTTTTTTCAAATCATTATGAAAAGGAAGTAGTTTAATTTTTCTCGAAGATTTATGTTGTTTGTAAGGCCAGTGCATTGCATATAAATCTCCTAATGACTCAGTAACTCTTTCAGTTATAAATTTTGTCTCAGAGTGAAATTTTTCAAATCTTGAAATATCTAAGGAGTAAAGATCATCATTAACCTCACCGTTCATCATCCATTCTGCAGTTACCTTACCTGCACCACCAGCACTCTGAATACCAATACTATTAAATCCACAACAAACATAAAAGTTTTTTATTTCTGGTGTTTCTCCTAAAAGATAATTTGTATCTGGAGTAAAAGATTCAGGACCGTTAAAGAATTTTCTTATACCTACATTTTCAAGGGCTGGTATTCTTTTCATTGCATTTTTTAAATGCGGTTCAAAATGATCAAAATCTTCAGGTAATTCTCCAAAAGAAAAATCATTGGGTACTTTATACGTATCAGTAAATGCAGGTTTAGCTTTAGGCTCAAAAATTCCTACTAAAATTTTTCCCGCATCCTCTTTTAGATATAAGCAATTATTGTAATCTCTAAGAACTGGAAGTGATTTAGAAATTTCTTTTAATGGCTCACTTAATATATAGAAGTGTTCATTTGGATATAGTGGTATACTAACGTTAATATCATTTGCTATCTGCCTAGACCACATTCCAGATGCTAGAACAATATACTCACATTTAATTTTTCCATGTTTTGTATCTACACCTTCTATTGATCCATTTTTAGTAAGGATTTTATTTACAGAACAATGTTCAAATATTTGAGCACCATACATTTTTGCCGATTTAGCAAGAACATTTGTTATACCAACAGGATCTGCTTGACCATCTTTTGGAATAAATATCCCACCAACAACGTCATCAGTATTTATAAGAGAATAAATATCCTTAATCTGATTTTTTTCTAATTCATTAACTTCTATATTAAATCTTTGAGCAAAAGTAGCTTGCCTTTTTAATTCCTCTAATCGATCATTAGTTGTTGCAATAGTTAAAGAGCCGTTTTGCTTTAAACCTGTTGCTAATCCTGTTTCTTTTTCCAGGTCTTTATATAAATTTAACGAATAATTTCTAAGTTTTGTAATGGTTGCTGATGCACCAATCTGACCAATCAGTCCTGCTGCATGCCAAGTAGTTCCAGAAGTTAATTGATCTCTTTCTAGCAAGATCACATCTTTCCATCCAAATTTTGCTAAATGATAAGCCACAGAACATCCAGCTATACCACCGCCTATTACAACTACTTTTG
Organism: uncultured Alphaproteobacteria bacterium; assembly: GCA_902612805.1. Classification (GTDB taxonomy): domain Bacteria; phylum Pseudomonadota; class Alphaproteobacteria; order HIMB59; genus CACPNW01. Next base: position 42,682 of record CACMEY010000004.1, read on the forward strand.
CAGAAGTAGGAATTTTATTACTCATTTGTAATATTATAGATAAAGATTTTCAGTATGAGTTTCAAAATAAAAATCTAGATCTTCTATATTTATTTCATCTATTTTTGATGGTTCCCAAATAGGATTATGATCTTTTGAAATTAGCACAGAATTTACACCATTATCAAAGTCACTACGGTATACTATTTTTTGACTTAATTGAAATTCAGTTTCTAAACATTCTTTTAACGGTTTACCTTTTGCATCATCTATAAGTTTAGTGCTTATCGCAAGACTCATTGGACATTTAACTAAAAGAATATCTAAAATTTTTTTTGATAACTCTGAGTTATGATTTTTTAAATTTGATATGATTGTTTGAATATTTCCATTGAATAGTTCATTTATTAAATTCATATTTTTAATTAGATATGTATCATTCTTTACTTCAAAATTATCGTGTGAAATTTCTCCTCTTGTAATAAATTTTTCTTTAACATCTTCTATTTTATTACTTTTAAAGTAGTGAGTTGCTAATCCAAAAAAAATTAATTCATTTAATCCTAAAACCTCACCCGTTAAACCAATATACTTACCAATGTTACCTGGAAGATTTGATAAAAAATAACTTCCGCCAACATCTGGAAAAAAGCCAATTGCAGATTCTGGCATTGCAAATTTTGAATTGTCTGTTGCCAATCTGTGATCACCATAGATTGATAAACCAACCCCGCCTCCCATCACTACACCATTCCAAACTGAAAGAAATTCTTTACTAAATTGGCTTATTAAATAATTAAGTTTATACTCAATTTTAAAAAAATCATGTTTTAAAGAGTTTTCTTTTCCAGCAAGAACAAGAGATTTTACATCACCTCCTGCACAAAAATGTTTACCTTCTCCAACTAACAATACTCTTAAGATTTTATCTTTTTCTTCCCATTCTAATAATTTGTCATGGAATTTTTTTGCCATTTCTAAATTGAGAGCATTTAAAGCTTTAGGACGATTTAGTTTAATAATTCCAGTTTGGTTAGTTTCTGAAAATACAATATCCATTAATTCTTTTTAAACTGCAAAACTTTATTAGAAAGACCGACTTCTTTTGCCTTTAATCTATTAATTTCATCTCGTAATCTTGCTGCATCTTCAAATTCAAGTTTTGAAGCAAATTCATTCATTTTTTTCTCTAAATTTTTAATATGTTTATTAAGATCCTTACCAACTAATTCTTTAGCATTATCAATTTCAACTGTAACATGATCTTGTTCAGCTGTGTTCTCAATTATTTCTTGAATATTCTTTTTAATACTGATTGGCGTAATTTTATTTATTTTGTTATATTCTAGTTGTTTTGTTCGTCTTCTATCTGTCTCTTCAATTGCTTCTTTCATACTAGTGGTAATGTTATCAGCATACATTAAGACTTTACTCTCAACATTTCTTGCAGCCCTACCAATAGTCTGAATTAAACTAGTTCTAGAACGAAGGTAACCTTCCTTATCAGCATCTAATATAGCCATTAAGGCACATTCAGGAATATCTAAACCTTCTCTAAGAAGATTTATTCCTACTAAAACATTAAAAACTCCTAGTCTTAGATCTCTAATAATTTCTATTCTTTCTAATGTATCGATATCAGAGTGAAGATACCTTACCTTTAATCCTTCTTCATTGATATATTCAGTAAGATCTTCGGCCATTTTTTTTGTAAGTGTTGTGATTAGAACACGATGACCTTTATCTATAGTTTTTTTACATTCATCAATTAAGTTATCAATTTGATGTTTAGTTGGCCTTATCTCAATAGGTGGATCAATTAAACCTGTTGGTCTAATTACTTGTTCAACAAAAGTACCACCTGTCTTTTCAAGTTCATAATCTCCTGGTGTTGCACTTACAAATATAGTTTGTGGACGCATTGCATCCCATTCTTCTCTTTTTAAAGGTCTGTTATCAACACAACTTGGTAGTCTAAAACCATATTGAGCTAAAGTTGATTTTCTAGAAAAATCACCTTTGTACATTCCTGCTATTTGACCACATGTCTGATGGCTTTCATCTATAAACAATAAAGAGTCTTCTGGAATATATTCATAAAGTGTAGGAGGAGGCTCTCCCGGCTGTCTTCCTGACAAATATCTAGAATAATTTTCAATACCACTACAACTTCCAGTAGTTTCCATCATTTCTAAGTCAAATGTAGTTCTCTCATCTAACCTTTGTCTTTCTAAGTATTTTTTTTCTTTTTCAAAAATCTCTAATTGTTTTTTTAGATCATTTTTAATCATCGTAATTGCTTTTTTTATTGTTGGCTTTGGGGTTACATAATGAGAGTTTGCAAAGATTCTTATTTGTTCAAGCTCTCCGAGCTTCTCTCCAGTAAGTGGGTCCACTTGTGTTATACTCTCTATATCATCTCCAAACATAGATATTTTCCAAGAAATATCTTCATAGTGAGAAGGGAAAATTTCTAAAATATCTCCCTTAGCCCTAAAGCTACCTCTTCTAAAGTCCATGTCACGACGTTTGTATAAAAGTTCTACCAACTTTCTGATAATTATCTCTCTACTCATTGATTGATTTTTATCTAAAGTAAAAGACATTGAAGAATAAGCATCAACTGATCCAATACCATAAATACAAGAAACTGATGCTACTATGATTGTATCTCTTCTTTCCACTAAAGATCTAGTAGCTGAATGTCTTAGACGATCAATTTGTTCGTTTATTGAAGATTCTTTTTCAATATATGTATCAGTCCTTGGTACATATGCTTCTGGTGTGTAATAATCATAATAACTGACAAAATATTCAACAGCATTATTTGGAAACAAATTTTTCATTTCTCCATAAAGTTGTGCTGCTAAAGTTTTGTTTGGTGCCATTATTAAAGTCGGTTTCTGTACTTTTTCAATTACTTTAGCCATAGTAAAGGTCTTACCTGATCCAGTGACACCTAAAAGAACTTGTTCTTGTTCTCCTTCATTTAGACTTTTAACAATACTTTTAATTGCTTCAGGCTGATCACCACTTGGTTTAAAATCACTTACAATTTTAAAAGGTGTTGTGATTTCAGAAGAGAGATGATGTTTTTTTTCTGCTTTATTCATTGATTCTAATATAATCATTTAGATAATTGTACTTTTCTAAAAAACTACCATCTGTTGTTATTGTTCCATTTAATATTCTTCCATCATCTTCTTTTAATAAAAAAGGAAGAACTTCTTTGATAATACCTTCACTAAATTCGGTACTTGAATCACGTGGTAATTCAGATGGTAAATTATCAACTGCCATAACAGCAATTCCATCATTATTTCCATCTATTTCTTTTAAAGTATATCTTTCAATCCAATAATTTGGCTCCTCAATTGTTGTTGATCGTATTGTAGTTGGAACAGAGCCATTAATATCACAAGTAATATCGCCAACAATTTTTAGATTCTGTAAAACTTTTAAGTCTTCATTCTCAAATATTTTTGGAGAAGATGGGTCCCAGTAATGTGCACTTATAAGTATATCAGTTTCTTTTAAATATTGTAATGCAGAACTAGAATAATCTTGAGGATTATCAATAAAATGTTCAAGGTTAAAGTTGGTGGAAGAATTATTTGTAACATAATCTTTAGTTTCTAAATTACAAAAAATAGGTTGGTCAAATTTTTTTTCTAAAAAGTCTTTTTTTGTTACTGCTTTAATATTTGTTAGATTTAAAAGTTCAATAACACCTTTTGCAACTCTACCATCACCAGTAACTAGAATTTTAGTTTTAGGAAAATATAAATTTTTTAAATTTAATACTAATCTTTCATAATCGTTAATTTTATAGGCACTAGCAAGAGATTGTTTTCCAAGAACTTTAAGCAATAAATTTAAGGTATTATAACAACCAACAATACCTGCAAATCTTCCAAAACCTAAACATCTTGTGCCATTTTTACCTCTGATATTTTCATAATCTATCAATGTAATTTTTCTATTTAAAATTGATAAGAGTAGGTCTTTCTTATGTTTTTCAATATTTTTTTGTTGTTTATTAATTTTAAAAGTGTGAGAAAAAAAAAGATATGTCCTATTATTAATTAAAATATTTGGATCAATTTCTTTAACTCCGAATATGATTGAGCATTCATTTAAATTTTCATTAATTTTAGCACCACATAATTCATATTCTTCATCAGAAAAACATCTACTATTTGATGGCTGAATAATGAAATTAATATTTGGATTGCTTTCTTTGTATTTTTTAATATGTTCTGGGACTAGAGGAGTTCTATTTTCATCATTTCTGGACTCTCTAATAATACCAATATTGGTTAATTGCTTATCCATTCTCTTGTTGGATATTAATTTTATAATCTTTTAGAATTTTAAAAAAATACATTATGTTTTCTGTTTTATGTGGTGCAGTTTTAACACCAGTCTCAATTTTATTATCCAAAATTAGATCAATCGCAGCTGATAAAGTAATCGATACAAGTTTGCCCATTGCAGTATTTTCACCACTTCCTTTTTCATCTAAAAAATAAGAACTATCAAAAATTTTATTATGATTTTCAAAAGCTTTAAGTTTTACAGAAAGTACAACGCGATCTTCTTCTTCAGGTAAATATTTATTATCTTTTAATAATTCTTCACTTTTTTCATTGATTTCAGCTTCTATATTATCAGATCTATTTTCAAGCATTGAAAAAATATCTTGCCATGCCTCTTTCCAACCATCAAGTCGCAAAGTTCCTCTTACGAACTCTTTGACTTTCCATTTCTCGTCAAACAAGTATTCACTTACATATGGTGTTGAATCTCTGTTTGGATAAGCTTCAAAATTTTCATCAGATATTGAATAAGAACTAATAGATTTATAAGGAGTTACAGTATTTATTTTTCCTTTTGTTATATATTTTGCATCATTGTTTAAGGCTTTGATTACTCCAGCTGGAGACCAACTAAATTTATATTTGAAATCATTTGGAATTGCTGGAAAACCCCCACAATATGATTCATAAACTACTTCTGTTTTTTCAGTTGAGATTTTTTTAAGATCACTGACAAGTAGATGAGAAAAAAAATGATCGATACCTGGGTCTAAACCGACCTCATTGATAAATACTAAATTTTCTTTTTTTACATCTGAATTTAGCATATTTATTTCTGGATTAAGGTAACTAGTAGATGCAAAATGACATTTATGTTTTAAACAAAGTTCAGCTATTTCTAAATGTTTGTTTGCTGGTAGTTGAGAAATAACAATATCACCTGGATTTATTTCGTTAAATAATAAATCAACATCAAACTGTTTTGCGTTCACATTGTTTTTATCTACATGATCAATACTCTTTATAGCCTTATCTAGTGTTCTATTCCATACTGTAAAATTATCTAAATTTTTAGCTAATCTTCTAATTCCTGGTATAGAAGATAGTCCTGTTCCTATCCAATGTACATGTTTCATAGTCTTATTTACTTTTATATTAAATTGTTTACTACATTAATGAAACTTAAAATACGGTAATTTATTTGACTTCAATAGTATTTATTTTTTTATTAACAGGTCTAGTATCTGGTTTTATTGCAGGATTATTAGGAGTTGGAGGTGGAATAATAATTGTACCTGTGACTTACTTTATTTTACTTAATCTTGGTTATAGCTCTGAAATTGTCATGCATGTTGCTGTAGCATCTTCTCTTGGTGTAATTTGTTTTACTTCAATTTCTTCCATAAGATCCCATGTTAAGCTTAAAAATACAAATTTAATAATTGTAAAAAAATGGGCAATAGGAATAATAATAGGATCAATTGTAGGTTCAATTGCAGCAAGTTCTATTTCAGGACAGAGTTTAGTAATTCTTTTTGTAATTCTAGCATTTTTGATTTCATTAAATATGCTGTTTCAACAAAGCCCAATAATTGTAAGTAACGATATACCATCATCTAATGTAATTAACTTTGCAATAAGCTCTTCTATTGGTTTTTTATCTGCAACAATTGGTATAGGTGGCGGTAGTTTTAGTGTTCCAACTTTAACAATGTTTTCAAAAAAGATTCATGAAGCAGTTGGAACCTCTGCTGTTTTTGGTTTTTTAATTGCTTTTCCAGGAACACTTACATTTATGTATACTGGGTCAAATATAAATGAACTTCCCATTTATTCTCTTGGTTACGTAAATATTATAATAGTTTTTTTTACATCGCTAACTAGTATATTTACTGCTGGAATTGGAGCAAAAGTTTCATCAAATATAGATAAGTTAGTATTAAGAAAGATTTTTGCTATTTTTTTGTTGTTAACTTGTGCTAGTCTAATTATTGAACATTTTATAATTTAAATGAATTTTGTTGCAGATAGACTAAGTAAAATAAAACCTTCAATGACTGTAGGTATAAATGTCAAAGCTAAAGCTTTGAAGGACGAGGGTAAAGATGTAATTGTTCTTGCAGCAGGTGAACCAGATTTTAACACACCAAAAAATATAAGAGATGCTGCTAGTAAAGCAATGGAAGAGGGTAAAACAAAATATGTACCAGGTAAAGGTACACCAGAATTACAAAAAGCAATTCAGAAAAAATTCAGAGAAGATAATAATATTGATTATCAATTAGATGAAATCATATGCGGTGTTGGAGGCAAACATATTATCTATAATGCTATGATGGCAACAATTAATCCGGGAGATGAGGTCATTATAACAGCTCCTTTTTGGGTTAGTTATCCCGATATTGTTTTATTAGCAGAAGGGAAGCCCGTGATTGTTGAGTGTCCTCAATCACAGAATTTTAAAATTACACCAGAGCAACTTGAAAAAAATATAAACTCTAAAACAAAATGGTTAATGTTAAATAGTCCTAGTAATCCAACTGGATCAGTTTATTCAAAAAAAGAGCTAGAAGATTTAGCTCTTATCTTAAAAAAGTATCCTAATGTTCTTATAATGTGTGATGATATATACGAAAAAATTGTTTACGATGGCGTAGAATTTCATACTCTTGCTTCTATTGAACCTTCACTGAAAGATAGATGTTTGACGCTAAACGGTGTTTCAAAATCATATTGTATGACAGGATGGAGACTTGGATATTGTGGAGCTCCAAAAGAGATTATTGCTGCTATGAACAAAATACAATCACAAAGTACAACATCAACTTCTTCAATTACAATGGCTGCTGCAGTTGAAGCAATAAGTGGTCCGCAGGATTTTATAAACGAGCATAATAAAAAATTTTTGATACGTAGAGATTTAGTATTGAATAAATTAAATGATATTGATGGAATTTCATGTAAAAAACCAGAAGGAGCTTTTTACGTTTATCCAAATTGCGAGGGTATAATTGGAAAACAAACACCAAATGGAAAACATATCTCCAATGATGAAGATTTCATGACATACCTTTTAGAAGATCAAGGCGTAGCAGGAGTTCATGGTGCAGCATTTGGTTTATCGCCTTATTTTAGATTATCTTATGCAACTAGTGATGCAATTCTAGAAGATGCGTGCAAGAGAATAAAAGAAGCTTGTAATAAGCTTACTTAAGATCTTTATCTGCAATTATCTCAGCTAATCTAAGTAGGTTGGTAGTGCCAGCACTTCCAAAAGGTACACCAGCCGAAATAACCACATTATCTCCTGGTTTTACTAATTTTTTATTTTTTGCAATTGAACATGCAATATTAACCATATCTTGTGCATTTTGAGCATCTTCTTGTGTATGACAGGAGTTTACACCCCAGTATAATTGCATTTTTCTTGTAGTATTAATATTTGGAGATAAACCAACAATTTGAACTGGTGCTCTTTCTCTAGCCATTCTAGTAGTTGTTCTTCCACTTACAGAAAATGTAATTATTGCTTTTGCATCTGATTTTTTTGCAATTGAGTAAGCTGCTAAAGTTATTGCATCTGTATTATCAACATCATCAATATTTTCTTGAGTAATTTGTAAATCATAATTATTTTTATCATTCTCAACATTTTCTATTATTTTATTCATAGTTCTTACTACTTCTATTGGGTGTGCTCCAACAGCAGACTCACCAGATAACATTACAGCATCTGCTCCGTCGTAAATAGCATTAGCAACATCAGATGCTTCAGCTCTCGTTGGAACAAGATTTTCAATCATACTTTCAAGCATTTGTGTAGCAACAACAACTGGCTTACCATAGTGCCTACATCTTTTAATAATATTTTTTTGAACTATCGGAACTTGTTCTGTTGGCATTTCAACACCCAAATCACCTCTAGCTATCATAATTCCATCTGCAGCATTTATAATATCATCAATATTTTTTACTGCTGAAGGTTTTTCAATTTTTGCCATTACGAGTGCTTTGTTGTTAATTATTTTTTTTAGTTTATGAATATCCTCTGCTTGTTGCACGAAAGAAAGTGCAATCCAATCAACTCCCATATCTAATGCCTTCATAAGATCAGATTTATCTTTTTTGGTAAGGGCGTCTATAGGAAGAATTACATCAGGTATATTTACACCTTTGTTATTTGAGATTACTGCATCATTTAAAACTTCTGTAATTAAAATATCTTTTTTTTGTTCAACAATTTGTAATCTTATTCTTCCATCATTTACTAATAAAATAGAATTAGGTGTTAAAAAATCATAAATTTCTTCATGAGGAAAGTTAACCCTATTATTATCTCCAGGCTCACTTGAAAGATCTAATGCAAAACTTTGACCTTTGACTAAATTTTCTTTTGTATTCTTAAATGTGCCCACTCTTAATTTGGGTCCTTGTAAGTCAGCTAATATACATGACGCATGATTATGTTTTTCTTCAAGAGATCTAATATTATCATAATTTTTTCTATGAGTTTCTAAATCGCCATGTGAAAAATTTAATCTAAAAACATCACATCCAGCAACAAACAAGTCTTCTATTATTTTTTTGTCTGATGATGCAGGTCCTAGTGTAGCTAAAATTTTAGCTTTTCTGTTACGTTTCATTAATTATTATATATATATCACAAAAAAAGATTTATATAATTTATTTACGTAATATGACCAAAAATTTTGATAGAGATTTACTTGCTGATGTTGCAGAAAGATTGATTCATCATCTAAAAAATAGAACAGATGTTCAAAATATTGATTTAATGAATTTGTCAGGTTTTTGCAGAAACTGTCTTTCAAAATGGTATGTTAGTGCTGCAGAGAAGAAAAATATTTCTATTTCATACGACGAGGCACGAGAAATGATCTATGGTATGCCATACGCAGACTGGAAAACAAAATTTCAAAAAGAAATAACTCCTGAACAAAAAGAAAAGTTTAATAAAGGAAAAACTTAATATAATTTTTCTAAATTCTCTCCATACATCTCTTTGACTTTAAACCTTCTTACTTTCATGGAAGGAGTCATCATATTGTTTTCAATTGTAAACTCATGATCAATGAGAATAAATTTTCTTATTTGTTCAATACTGGAGAGGCTTTTATTGACTTTATCTACAACTTCCTTCATCTTTTTATTAAATGAAGAACTTTGAATTATTTTATTTAAATCATCTTCAAAATTATTTTCTTTTGCCCATTCTAAAGCTAAATCTTTATTAGGTACTAGGATTGCAACTAGGTAATTTTTAAAATCTCCATATAACATTGATTGAGCAATTTCAGGTTCAATATCTAGTTTTGCTTCTATTCTTGAAGGAGAAATATTATCACCACCAGCATTTACAATAATATCTTTTTTCCTATCCGTTATCTTTAAATAATCTTCTTCATCAAATTCACCAATATCACCTGTATGAACCCAACCATCGATTATAGTTTTATTAGTTGACTCAGGATCATTCCAATAACCATTCATAATTAGTTCACCACGAGCTAAAATTTCTCCATCTTCAGAAATTTTCACTTCATTTCCTTGAAGAACTTTCCCAACAGTATCTAATTTAATTTTTTCAGGAGGGTTTGCAGAAATAACAGGAGCCGTTTCAGTTTGTCCGTAGCCTTGAAGTAGTGGAAGACCAAGGGCGCTTAGGTATAATCCAACTTCAAAATTTAATGCTGCGCCTCCTGATATCAATGCTCTGAGACTGCCACCAAATCTTTTCTTAACTTTTTTTCTTACTATCCTATCCATCAATCCATTCATAAATCTTTCAGAGAAGCTCATATGCTCACCAAAATATTTTTTCTTTCCTAGATTTAATGTAATTGCAAAGAAGCGTTGACTTAATTTACTTTGGTTTTTTAGACCTTGTGAAATACGTGTGTGTAAAGAGTCATAAAACCTCGGAACTGCTGTCATAAAATGTGGAGCTGCCTCAGCCATATTTACTAATAATTTATCTATACTTTCAGCGTAATAGATTTGAGCACCTTGCCCCATTTCTAAAAATTGTAAAGTATGCTCATATGAATGAGATAATGGCAACCATGATAAATATCTAATTTCTTTTGTTAAATCATTAGTAAGACTCTCAAGTAATTTATCACAGGAAGCACAGTTTCTCAGCATGGCTCCATGACTTAACATCACTCCTTTAGGATTGCCTCCTGTACCTGATGTATAAATAATACATGCTGTATCTTTTCTTTTATAATTTTTTGATAATTCTTCTATTTCATTAGAATTTTTACTTTTTTCCAAATTGTCATTTATAATTTTATTGTATGATAAAATATTTACAACTTCTGTATAAGTTTCATTATCATCATTAATTTTTATTACGTTTTGACAATGTGAAATTTTTTCTATTGCAGGTAGAACTTTTTTCATTAACTCGTGTGATGATACGATTGCACATCTAGCACCAGAATGCTCAATAATATATTTATAGTCATTGGTTGTGCTAGTTGTATAAGCAGGCACTGAAATTGCTCCTATGGACATTATTGCTAAGTCAGTGATTTGCCACTCAGGCCTATTTTCAGATAAAATTAGTACTCTATCTCCTTCTAAAATTCCCAGATCTTTTAAGTATGTTGCTAAACTTTCGACTTGTTCTTTTACTTGTGACCAGCTTAAAGAAACATATTTATCATCCTCTTTCTTCCATAAATATGGTTGATCTTTTAGATCATTTGCTTGATGATAAAATATACCCGGTATGCTATTAAATTCGTCAAAATTAACAATCATGCTTTCTATCCTCCCTACAAAGCTTTGATATTAGACCTATATCGAAATAGTAAAATATGAAACAAAAAAATTATCAAAATTCAACAAAAAATACCCTTGGCAAACTACCCATTTGGAATTTAAAGGATTTATATGAATCCCCAAAAGCTAAGAAGCTCAATAATGATTTAAATAAGCTCAGAATATCAACTAAAAAATTTGAGAAAAAATACGCATCCAAAATCACCAAGATTAGTTCTACTCAACTCTTAAAAGCTATTATTGAATTAGAGAATATTGATACAAAAATAGATAAAATTATGTCCTATGCGCATTTATTAGTTTCAGAGGATGGTAAAAATGAAAAGAATAAAATCTTTTATCAACAAATGCAGGAGCAAATAACAAATATTGCCTCCTCAATTGTTTTCTTTAGCCTTGAGATAAATGAAATCTCTGAAAAAAATTTAAAAAAAATCTATGCTGATAAAAAACTAAAGATTTACAAAAACTGGATAAAAAATATTCGAAAATTCAAAGCTTATCAATTAGATGTTAAAACAGAAAAATTACTTCAAGAAAAAAGTATTACTTCTAGATCAGCCTGGATCAGACTATTTGATGATACAATTGCATCACTAAAATTTCCCTTTAAGGGAAAAAATTTATCTAGTGCTGAAATTTTTAATTTTCTTTCTGATAAAAAAGAATCAAATCGTAAAAAATCAGCTGAGGTAGTATCCGCTGTTTTAAAAAATAACATTAGTTTGTTTACATCTATTACTAATAATCTTGCAAAAGATAAATCAATCAATGATAAATGGAGAGGATTGCCAAATCCAGTCAGTTCAAGAAATTTATCTAATGTTGTTGAAGATGAAGTTGTAGAAGCCTTAACTGAAACAATAAAAGAAAATTATCCAAAAATTTCTCATCGTTATTATAAAATAAAATCTAAATGGCTAAAAAAGAAATCCTTAATGTATTGGGACAGAAATGCACCTCTTCCTTTTCAATCACAGATTATTTATTCTTGGAAAGATGCAAGACAAATTGTAACTGATGCTTATTCAAATTTTGATAAGAGGGCAGGAAATATTGTAAATAAATTTTTTGATAATTCATGGATACACGCTCCAGTAATCCCAGGAAAATCTCCTGGTGCGTTCGCTGCTTCTACTGTTCCTTCAGCTCATCCATTTATACTTGTTAATTATCAGGGTAAAGCAAGAGATATAGCAACTCTTGCTCATGAACTAGGACACGGCATTCATCAATATTTAGCAGGGCGAAAACAAACTTATTTTAACTCTTCAACACCGTTAACGCTTGCTGAAACAGCAAGTGTTTTTGGAGAAATGTTAACTTTTAAATCTCTTTTATCTATTACTACAAAAGAAAATGAACGTAAGGGGCTTTTAGCAAACAAAGTCGAAGATATGCTAAACACTGTTGTTAGACAGATTGCTTTTTTTGAATTTGAAAAACGTATTCATCATCAAAGAAAAATCAAAGAATTAAGTGTTGACGAGATTTGTGAAATTTGGATTGATGTTCAAAAGAAAAGCCTAGGACCATCAATAAAATTTAATGATGATTATAAATATTTCTGGAGCTATATACCCCATTTTATTCATTCACCATTTTATGTTTATGCATATGCTTTTGGTGATTGTCTTGTTAATTCTCTTTTTAATGTTTACGAGAGCAAACTACCTAAATTTGAAGACAAATACATTACTTTGTTAGAGAGTGGTGGTAGTGATACATATGATAAACTATTGAAACCTTTTGGATTAAATCCCAAGAAAAGAGATTTTTGGCAAAAAGGAGTTAATGTTATTGAGAATCTGATTGACCAATTAGAAGAATAAAAATTGATGAAAGATAAAGAAGCAAAATCACTTACTAAACAACTTACCAGGTACGCTAAAGTAGGTGGAGTTGTTGGAAAATTAGCTACTAAACTTGCAAGTCAAAGATATTTAGGTGTTAAGTTAGATAAAGAAAAACATGCTTCAGAAATAAGAGCGGCTCTTGGAAGTATTAAAGGACCTTTGATGAAAGTGGCACAATTATCAGCAACCATACCTGACTTACTTCCTGATGAGTATGCACAAGAGCTTATGCATTTACAGTCTAATGCACCACCGATGGGATGGTTGTTTGTTAAAAGAAGAATGGCTGCAGAATTAAAACAGGACTGGCAAAAAAATTTTATCGAGTTTGATAAAGAAGCAACTAGAGCGGCTTCTCTTGGACAAGTTCATAAAGCTAAAATACAAAATGATGATACGGTCGCCTGCAAACTCCAATACCCAGATATGGCTTCAGCAGTTAGTGCTGATCTTTCACAATTAAAAATGATTTTTTCAATTTATCAGTCTTATAACAAAGCGATTAAGACTGATGAAGTATATAAAGAAATTACTGACAGACTTAAAGAAGAGCTAGATTACGAAAGAGAAAAAAAATTAATGGCTGTATTTAGAAATATATTTTCAAATATAAATTTTGTTCATGTTCCAAAAACCTATGATAAATTATCTACAAAAAGATTACTAACCATGAGTTGGCTAGATGGCGAGCCTATTTTGAATTTTAAAAAATCTTCTAAAGAAACAAGAAATACTTTAGCGGCTAATATGTATAAAGCGTGGTACAAACCATTCTTTGAATACGGAGTGCTTCACGGTGATCCACATTTAGGAAATTATTCTGTACAAAAAAAAGACCTTAGCATTAATATATATGACTTTGGTTGTATGAGAATTTTTAATGGTAATTTCATTCAAGGTGTAATTGACTTATATTTTGCACTTCAAGAAAAAGACAATTCAAAGGCAGTTCATGCATATGAGCAATGGGGATTTACTGATATTACCAAAGAGAAATTAAAAGTATTAAATAAATGGGCAGGATTTTTATATTCACCTTTGATGGAAGATAAAGTTCAAAAAATACAAGAAAGCGATAGTGGTATATATGGAGCACAAATTGCATCAGAAGTTCATCAAGAACTTAAAAAACTAGGCGGTGTTAAACCTCCAAAAGAATTTGTGTTCATGGATAGAGCAGCAGTAGGACTAGGTTCAGTATTTATGCATTTAAAAGCTGAAGTTAATTGGTACAGAATATTCCATGAGCTCATCGAAGATTTTAACTCAAAAAAATTAATGAAAAACCAACAAAAAGCTTTAAATTTAGCTGACCTATCAATATAAGAACTCATGCTCTTATCTGCTATTAAAGAAAATGATAAAAATGAGACAAGAGTCTCTATCTCCCCTGAATCAGTAAAGCTTTTTTCTAGACTGGGTTTTGAAGTCATAATTGAAAATGGAGCTGGAGAAACTTCAGGATATCAAAATTCAAATTATGAAGAAGCTGGAGCAAAAATTGTTAATAGATCTGAATGCTTGAAGGCTGATGTTTGTTTATGTGTTAGAATGCCAAGCACTGACGACATAAATAACTTAAAAAATAATTCATTACTTATTGGAATTTTAAACCCTTATGAAAATAAATCTGAATTTTCTAATTTAAATAAAAACAAAATATCATCATGTTGTATGGAATTAATTCCTAGAATAAGTAGAGCACAAAGTATGGATGTTCTATCATCCCAAGCTAACTTAGCGGGGTATAGAAGTGTAATTGATGCAGCGGAGCAATTTGGAAAGGCTTTTCCAATGATGATGACTGCTGCTGGAAGAGTAAATCCAGCAAAAGTTATGATACTTGGTGTAGGAGTTGCTGGTTTACAAGCAATTGCTACAGCAAAAAGACTTGGCGCAGTAGTGTCTGCCACTGATGTAAGAGCAGCAACTAAGGAACAAGTTGAAAGTCTTGGTGGAAAATTCATAATGGTTGAAGATGATGAAGCTGAAAATGCTGAAACCGCCGGTGGTTATGCAAAGGAAATGAGTGAGGATTATAAGAAAAAACAAGCTCAATTGATAGCTGATACAGTTTCAAAACAAGACATAGTAATTTGTACAGCTCTTATTCCTGGCAAAAAAGCTCCAGTTTTAATCACAGAAGAAATGGTTTCTTCGATGATACCTGGTTCAGTAGTAATTGATTTGGCTGTGGAAGCTGGTGGTAATTGCCCTTTAAGTAAAATGAATGAAATAGTAGTGCATAATGGAGTAAAAATCGTTGGATATGGAAATGTTCCTGGAAGAGTGGCTAAAGATGCTTCAGCACTGTATGCTAAAAATATATTTAACTTCTTAAGTTTATTAATAGATAAAGAAAATAAAAAAATAAATTTTGATTTTGACGATGAAATAATCAATTCTGTTTTGCTAACGCATGACGGGGATGTAAGATTGGAGCAATTTAAGTAATATGGAAGCACATTCTTCAGAAGTTTTTGTTATAGGACTAACAGTATTTTTCCTAGCTTGTATTATTGGCTATTATGTAGTTTGGTCTGTTACTCCTGCTTTACATAGTCCATTGATGGGTGTGACAAATGCAATATCAAGCGTAATTATAGTTGGGGCAATATTGGCAGCCGGTCCTCAAGGTTTTGATACTTCAAAAATTTTTGGATTAATAGGTGTTGTATTAGCTTCAGTTAATATTTTTGGAGGTTTTTTAGTAACATATCGAATGCTATCGATGTTTAAGAAAAAAACTAAAAAAACAAAGGAAAAAGAATAATGTCTTCTAACATGGTTGCGATATTATATTTAATTTCTGCGTTATTATTTATCTTTGCTCTAAGAGGTTTATCTCACCCTGAATCTTCAAGAATGGGTAACATTTTTGGTGTTATTGGTATGATTATAGCGGTGTTCACAACGCTAATGTTCAAATCAGTTCTTAGTTATTACGAAATTGGTGCCGCAATACTTATTGGCGGTGCTATAGGTTCATTTATTGCTCTCAGAATTGAGATGACCGCATTACCTCAATTGGTAGCTGCTTTTCATAGCTTAGTAGGTTTAGCTGCTGTATTTGTTGCTGCTGCTGCATTCTATGATCCCGTAGCTTTTAGTATTGGAAAAGTTGGTTCGATTAAAACTGCTAGTTTAGTTGAAATGAGTATTGGAACATTTATTGGCGCTATCACTTTCTCTGGTTCAGTTTTGGCTTTTGGAAAATTACAAGGTACAATTTCAGGGAAGCCAATAGTATTTAAGTTCCAGCATCTTATAAATGCAGTAATTTTCCTCCTAATTCTTTTCTTGATTATATTATTTGTAATTAATCAATCTCCAACAATCTTTTGGACAATAGTTATTGTTTCAATATTACTAGGATTTCTTGTTGTAATTCCTATCGGTGGTGCTGACATGCCTGTTGTCGTTTCTATGTTAAACTCTTATTCAGGTTGGGCAGCTTGTGGCATAGGATTCACCCTAAGTAATAATCTCTTAATTATAACTGGTGCTCTTGTTGGAGCATCTGGTGCAATATTAAGTTATATAATGAGTAAAGGGATGAACAGATCCATTATTAATGTTGTTTTAGGAGGTTTTGGTGGTGAGCAAGACACTAGTGCTAGTAAGGATAACTCAGACAAAATTGTTAAACAAGGTAACGCAGAGGATGCGGCATACATAATGAAAAACGCAGACTCTGTAATTATTGTACCAGGATATGGAATGGCTGTAGCACAAGCTCAACATGCTTTAAGAGAAATGGGTGATATATTAAAAAAAGAAGGAATAGAAGTAAGATATGCAATACATCCAGTCGCTGGAAGAATGCCAGGTCATATGAATGTTTTACTAGCTGAAGCTAATGTTCCTTATGAAGAAGTCTTGGAGCTAGATGAAATTAATCATGATTTTCCTATGACAGAGGTTTCTTTTGTTATTGGAGCAAATGATGTAACAAATCCAGCTGCAAAAACAGATGAGTCATCTCCTATTTTTGGTATGCCTATTTTAGATGTAGAAAAATCTCAAAGCGTTCTATTTGTAAAACGCTCAATGGCAACTGGTTATTCAGGTGTTGATAATGAGTTGTTTTATAGAGATAATACAACTATGCTATTTGGAGATGCTAAAAAAATGTGTGAGGATATCGTAAAAAGTCTTTCTGCTTAATCGTTGTTTCTTTTTGCAGACTTCCTAGCTCTTCTAATGTTTTCTTCTTTTTCTCTAGCGCGTTTCAAACAAGGTTTCTCGTAATGTTTACGTAGTTTCATTTCTTTGTACAAACCTTCACGCTGCATTTTCTTTTTAAGCGTTCTAATTGCTTGTTCTACGTTATTATCTTTTACATTAACAAAAAGTGTCATTGAGTCGGGCTAGTAACATAAACTTATATTATTTGCAAACGGATATATTGAATTAATCTATTGGTATATTAGAAAAAATACTTATATTTATTATGTGTCTATTCTTAAAATATCAAAAATTGGTCATCCCATTTTGCTAAAAGAATGTTCTGAAATAAAAGAATTCTCTTCAGATTATCTGAAAAAAATAGTTTATGATATGTCTGAAACAATGCTTGACTATAACGGTATAGGTTTAGCAGCACCTCAGGTGCATATTTCAAAGCAAATAATTGTATTTCGTAATCCTGATATTGAAGAGAAAGATAAAATTGAGATAACACCGCTTATAAATCCGAGTTTTACATCTATAGGGAAAGAAACTGAGGATGATTGGGAAGGCTGTTTATCTATTCCCGGCATGCAAGGCTTGGTTAGAAGATTTAAAAAAATTAAATATTCTGGATTTGATCTTGATGGTAAAGTAATTGAAAATGAAGTTGAAGGCTTACATGCAAGGGTAGTACAACACGAGGTAGATCATTTAAACGGCATTTTGTATACATCACGCTTAGCACATAAAAATGCTTTTGGTTTTGAAAAAGAAATAACTACATACTGGAAAAATGAACAAAACAGAAAATAAAAAAAAAGAAGATATTCTCAAAAAAGCAAAAAAAATTGTATCAATTGAAGGTTGGTCATCAGAAATACTTTCAAAATTACAAAAACAAAATATAGAAAAAAATGACTTATTCTATTTTTTTCCCGATGGATATAAAGATTTATTAGAATATGCTTTACAAAATATTAATGAAAAACTTGAATATAAATTAAAAAAAATTAATTTAATTAATTTTCCAATTAACAAAAGAATAAAAAAAATATTATTATTACGATTTGATATATTAAATGAAGATAAAGAATTTTATAAAAAGACCTTTAACCATCTTTTGCTGCCCACAAATAACAAAATATCAAAAAAGAGTTTATATAATTCAGTAAATACAATGTGGTATTTAGCTGGAGATAATTCAACAGATTTCAATTTTTATACAAAAAGACTGATTTTATCAGGAGTATATACCAATGCCTTATTCGTTTTTTTTTCAAAAGAAATGAAGCATGTTGAAGAAAATATTGATAAAAATCTTAAGAGAATATCAAAAATTCCAAAAATTAAGGAAAGAATATCTTTTATTAAGGATAACGCTCCTAAATTTTTAAAAAGTTTTTTAGCTTAAGCTATACTATCTGGCTCTAGTTTATTTTGAATTTCTAATATTTTATCTTTTAGGATTAATTTTCTTTTTTTTAACCTTTGAATTTGTAAAAAATCTACAGTATTTTTTTCTTGAAGCCTAATAAGTATTTCATCAAGATCTCTGTGTTCTTGTTCAAAATTTTTTAATATTTCTATAAGTTTGTTTATGTCATCCATGAAAATAAATAAGTAAAAATATAATAATAGTATATAAACGCCCTGTGGTAAAAAAAATAGCAATTTTAACAAGCGGTGGAGATTGCGCAGGTTTAAATGCAGTAATTAGAGCTGTTACCTTGAGAGCACATAATAAGTACAATTGGGAAGTTTATGGAATTAAAGATGGAACATTAGGCCTGTTGAAAGAACCATTGGACGTTATCAAATTAAATCCCCAAAATTTTGAGGGTAGCTTAATGAGAATGGGTGGAACTTTTTTGGGATCAAACAACAAAGGCAACCCTTTTAAAAAAATTATAAGGAATGGAAAAAAAATAGACTCATCTGATTTAGTTATAGAAGGTTTTAAAAAATTAGAAATAGATGCGCTAATAGGTATTGGTGGAGATGGAAGTTTAAAAATTCTCCAAAGTATTACAAAAAAAGGTAATATAAATTTTGTTGGTATTCCAAAGACTATAGACAATGATGTAAAGCATAATGAGCTTTCTATAGGATATGATACTGCAGTTGATGTTGCAACAAATGCATTAGATATGCTTCAACCAACAGCTGCTAGCCACAGAAGAGTAATGATTTTAGAAGTAATGGGCAGAGATGCAGGTCACATTGCTTTGAATGCAGGAATAGCTGGAGGAGCAGATGTTATTTTGATTCCGGAGATTCAATATTCTATAAAATCTATTGCTGACCATATAGAGAAACTTAGATCTAAAGGAAGAAATCATGCATTAATCGTTGTTGCAGAAGCTGTAAAAAAAGAAAACGGTAAAAAAGCTACAGTGAAATATATTGATGGAGAGGTGCGCCTTGGAGGGATTGGAAATTATCTTGGTGATGAAATTTATAAAATAACAGACTCTGAAACAAGAGTTACAGTTCTAGGACATGTTCAAAGAGGTGCTCAACCAACTCATAGAGATCGTTTAATTGCAAGTGCCTTTGGGGTTTATGCTGTTGATTTAATTGCAAAGAAAAAATTTAATAGAGTAGTTGTATGGAAAGACAGAGGAGTACAAGATTTGATGCTTAGTCAAGTTGCTGGATATTCAAAAACTGTTCAAAAAAATGATCCTTTGATTAAAGTAGCTGAAGGACTTGGAATTTATATTGGTGAAACAAACTAAAAATTTCCTAGTTTTTTCCATATATAAAAATATATTTTGTAGGGTAATATCCTTGTAAATTTAAAAAAATATACAATCAAATAGGGAAAAATTATTTCAAACTCTTTACCTTTAGTCAATCTATCAAATATTTTTTTTCCTGCATATTCAGCACTTTTTAAAAAAGGCATTTTGAAGCTATTTTTTTTGGTTGCTTCGGTATCAATAAAACCTGGACATATGACTCTAACATTAATGTTCAACTTTTTGAAATCAAAATACAAGCTTTCACTCAAGCTTAATTGAGCTGCCTTAGAAATACCATACGCCCCAGCTGTTGGCCAACCTCTATATCCCAAAGGTGAAGAAATAATAGCAATCGTATTATTTCTATTTTTCATAACATCTTTTAATTTGTTAACACAATACAAAGTGCCTTTGATATTTACATCTATTAGCAATTCGTAGTTTGAAATATCAAATATTTGATTTTTGTTTGGACTATAAGCTGATGCATTTAATAATGCTATATCAATTTTACCAATATTTTTTTCTATAGAATTAATCGTTTCATCAACATTATTTTTTGAAGAAATATCACATACAATAGTATGAACTAAATTTTTATTATTATTATTATTATTATTATTATTATTTAGTTCTAATTTTTTTTTTGCAGATTCAAGTTTTATTTTATTACTTGAAGAAATTACAACTTGCCAATTATTATTTATAAATTCTTTTGCTGTAGCAAAACCAATACCTGAAGATCCACCGGTAATCCATATAGTTTGCAACTATAGACTCCAATCATTACGAATTATTGTTATAATATTTTTTTTATCATTAGGATTTTTGAATTCCATTTTCATTAGCTCTTTTTCAAAATACCAAAGTGTATACTCGGGGAATGGCCCTTTATCTTTTGGATTTTTTGATGCATTGAAAATATATTTGTTAGCTAATATTTCAATGTCATTGATTTTAATTTTTTCATCTTCAAGTTGTTTTACTTCTATAGTTCTTACAATACCTTTTTGAGTATCAAATACTTCTTTTTCATTTAACATTTCAAGATTCCAATAATTTAATGGTATTATATTTTTATCTAATTTTAATTGTCCATCCATACCACTAGCAATAAAAAAATTGTCTTCATCATTTCCAATTATTTTATACTCTCGATCATCTTCAAAGTCTGTAAATCCATCTATTGATACAAATTCACCATTTTTCCAAGTTTCTTTAGTTTCTTGAAAAAATTTGTATGCTGGAATAAATAAAACTTTAACATTTATCTTTAAGACTGAATGTATAACGACACTATCTTCATTTTCTATAAATTTTGATATTAAGCTCCCTATATTTTTCTTTTTTCTAATAACATCAAAGCTAACTTCTTTATCATCAGGTATTGGAAATGGCTTACTAAAAACGCTAAGAGAAAAAAGAGATAAACAAATTATAAAGATATATTTCACGACTTAATTCTTAATGATGATCTTCCACCATCTATATGAAATATTTGTCCAGTAATCCAACTATTTTTATCACTTAATAGAAAACTTCCTATATCAGAGAAATCATCACCAGATCCAATTTTAGGTAAAGGATGCATATTTTCAATTGCTTTCTTAATAGTTTCATTATTAAGCAACTTTTGTGTCATTTTTGCGTCTGTTAAACTTGGTGCAATACAATTAACTTTAATTTTTGGAGCAAATTCTGCTGCTAAGCTTAAAGTAAGCCCTTCAATAGCACCTTTTGCCGTTGATACTATTGTGTGATTTGTGAAGCCCTGTTTAACTGCAATAGTTGAATAAAGTAGAATACTGCCGGTATTTTTAGCTAGAGTTTCTTGATTAAACTTAATTGCATTTACAGCACTAAGTGTATTTATTTTAAAAGAATCAATAAAATCCTCATCTTTAGTCATTTTGAGAGGTTTTAAATTTATAGATCCAACACAAAAAGCAATACCATATAATCGATCTCTATATTCTTCCGAAATACTTTTAACTTTATCAAAATCTAAAACATCACAAACTTTATATTCGCAACCAATTTCCTCAGATAATTGTTTTAATTCTGTCTCATTTCTAGAAATAATTATTGGATCATAATTGTTGCTCTTCAGTTTTTTTGATAATGATTTTCCAATAGAGCCCGTTCCCCCAAAGACAAATATATTTTTGTTAGACATTTTTAACCTTTCTAATTTTAATTTGATGATAACTAATTAATAAAGTTGATAATAACAAAATTGAATTAGTTTGATGTAAACTTGCGACTGGTAAGTAAACGTTACTTAAAAGAGTAATAATACCTAGAATTACTTGTAATGTTAGAAAGAATAGGATTAAATACACAAGAGTACTTGAAACGTTTTTATTATCAAATTTAATAAATCTGAAACACACAAATATGATATAAAAGAAAACAAAAATTGATAACCAGCGGTGGTTAAAATTTATTGCAACTGTATTTTCAAAAATATTATAAATACCTAGATCATCAATAATGTAATCATCAGGTATAATTTTCCCATTCATTAGTGGAAAAGTATTAAAAGATTGTCCAGAGTTGGTTCCTGCCATAAATCCACCTGTTGCAATTGTGATGAATATTAAAATTACACCAATTAAAATATAAAATTCAATTGTCTTTGGAGTAGATAAAAAGTTTATATTAGAAGAATACCTATAATCCATTGATATCCATAATAGTATTGAGAAAATTATAAGAGCATTTAAAAGATGAAAAGTAAGTCTATAAGGGCTTACATAAGGATTTTCAGTTAATCCACTCTTTACCATCCACCATCCAATGATAGCTTGAAACAAACCAAATATAAAAACAATACCAAGTCTTATATATAGTGACGATTGAATTTGCTTTTTGAAACTAAAGTAAATTAAGGGAATTAAAAAGACAATTCCTATGGTTCTTGCAAATATTCTATGAAACCACTCCCACCAAAATATATATTTAAACTCATTTAGCGTCATATTTTTGTTAACAATTTTGTATTCTGGTGTTTGTTTATACATTTCGAATACAGCCAACCAACTTTCTAAACTCAGTGGAGGAATTACACCTAATATTGGACGCCAGTCTGTCATAGAAAGTCCAGAGTCGGTTAATCTTGTTAAACCTCCTATTACTATAATTAATAAAACCATTGTGGTTATAATTAATAGCCATATATAGACTGCAGGATTGTAAAATTTTGAGGTATTAGCGTAATTCATTCAGAATATATATAATCCCTAGAAATAATAAAAAAAGTTGTTATTTTTCAGATATGATAGAAAAAACTGATGTAGTAATTATAGGTGCAGGTCCAGTAGGGTTATTTGCAGTGTTTGAATTAGGTCTTTTAAATATAAAATGTCATTTAGTTGATAATTTAGATAAAGTTGGAGGTCAGTGTGCTGAATTGTACCCAGAAAAACCAATTTATGATATTCCCTCAAGACCAGTTGTGACAGGACAACAATTAACTGACGAATTAATTGAACAGATAAACCCATTTAAACCTAAATTTCATCTCAACCAACAAGTTGAGAAAATTGCTAAAACAGAATATGGTTGGATTGTAGAGACTAATATAGGTACAAAAGTTGAAGCAAAATGTATTGTTGTAGCAGCAGGAGCAGGAAGCTTTGTGCCCCGAAAACCTCCAATTGAGAATATTGAGAAACTCGAAAACAAAAATGTTTTTTACGCAATTCGAGACAAATCAATATTTAAGAATAAAAAACTATTAATTGCAGGGGGAGGAGACTCTGCTTTGGATTGGACAAATGAACTATCTAAGGATTCCAATGTAACTCTAATACATAGAAGAAAAGAGTTTAGGGCAGCACCTGATTCTGTCTCAAAAATGCAAGAATTAGAAACAAAAGGAAAAATTAAATTTTTAAAAGGTCAAATAAAAAAGATTTCAAAGACTCAAAACAGTAAATTAATGCTAGAATACGAAAATGATGATGAAAGATCAAATATTGAAGTAGATTATCTTTTACCATTTTTTGGTTTAAAAATGGAACTAGGTCCAATTGCGAAATGGGGTTTAAACTTACATGAAAATCTAATTAAAGTGGATACTGAAAAATTTGAAACTTCTACACCTTCAATCTTTGCTATTGGTGACATAAATTGGTATCCAGGAAAACTTAAGCTTATTCTATCAGGATTTCACGAGTCTGCCTTAATGGCTCAAGAAGTATTCAAGTATTGCTTTCCTGATAAGAAAAACATTTTTAGATACACTACATCTTCTAAAGAACTTCAGAAAAAACTAGGCGTTTAATGCCGAAGTTAATAATCACAGATAGATCAGGTAATAAGTCTGAAATTAAATATGATATTAATTTTACATTAATGGAAACCCTTAGAGACAATGGCTACGATATTGAAGCTTCCTGTGGAGGATGTTGTGCTTGTGCTACCTGTCATGTTTATATTGATGAAAAATGGACAAACAAGCTGAAAAAAATGGATGATGATGAAGAATCTATGCTAGATCAAGCTTTTGATGTTAAAAATAATTCCAGATTATCTTGTCAAATTGAACTTTCTGAAGAGCTTGATGGTTTAGAGATAGAAATTGCACCAGAATAGTATTGACATAGACTATTAATTTGCATACAAACAGTTTGTATAAAAACTATGGCAGACACTTCTCTTAATGAGAATAGATTATCATTATTAATTTGGCAAACATCAAATTTATGGCAATCTAAAGTAAGGCATAAATTAAAAGAGATTGAAATCACACTAAATGAATATCTTATTCTTGAGACAATTTATTTATTACAGCAAGAAAACATAAATATTACTCAACAGGATATATGTAAAAATGCATCTATTGATAGATCAGTTGTTAGTTTACGTGTTTCTAAACTAGAAGAAAGGAAGTTAATATCAAAACAACAACCACAAGATAAAAGATCTGATAGTTTAATTCTAACCACAGCAGGGAATGATTTAATTAATAATATCATTGATAATATTATTGAGCTAGAAAATGAATTATTTAATAAATTAGGTTCTGAAATTTTTAATTTCACAAATTCATTAAAGTTGTTATTGGGTAAAAAAATTAGAATTAGAGCAAAATTAAATGATTGATCAAGAATTAGTACAATCTTTAAAAGCTTGGCCTTTTAAAGAAGCTTTACAAATAATTAAAAAAAATGGTGGTTTATTAAATTTTAAAACTCCATCTAAGGGATATGTATTACTAGAAACTGGTTATGGTCCTTCTGGTTTACCTCATATTGGAACTTTTGGTGAAGTTGTAAGAACATCAATGGTAAAAAATGCATTTAGCTCTATAATTGATTGCCCAACAAAACTGATCACATTTTCTGATGATATGGATGGATTAAGAAAAGTTCCTGAAAACGTACCAAATAAAGAAATGTTAGAAAAATTTATAGGTAAGCCACTTACTTCTATACCAGACCCATTTGGTAAATATGAAAGTTTTGGACATCATAATAATGCAAAACTTAAAAGTTTTTTAGATGAGTTTAATTTTGACTATGACTTTGTTAGCTCAACAGAGAAATATAAAAGTGGAGATTTTAATGAAACAATATTAAGCATATTTGAAAACTATACAAAAATATTAGATATTATTCTACCTACCCTAAGGGCAGAAAGAAAAGAAACTTATAGCCCATTTCTTCCAATAAGTGAAAATTCAGGTGAGGTACTTCAGGTAAAAATTGAAGAATATAAAATGGATTCAAAAACAATTATTTACAAGGATCCATCTTTAGACAAGTTAGTTGAGACAGAAGTAATTAATGGAAAATGTAAGTTACAATGGAAAGTAGATTGGGCAATGAGATGGATGTCCTTTGATGTTGATTATGAAATGTGCGGTAAAGATCTTACAGAAAGTGTTGATTTAGGATCCAAGATTTGTAAAGCATTAAATAAAAAACCACCTAATAATCTAATTTATGAAATGTTTTTAGATGAAAAGGGTGAAAAAATTTCTAAGTCAGTCGGAAATGGCATTAGCGTAGATGAGTGGCTTCGTTATGCTTCCCCTGAGAGTCTTGCACTCTATATGTTTCAAAAACCAAAATCAGCAAAGAAACTTCACTTTGATGTAATTCCTAAAACCGTAGATGATTATCTTTCTCATTATAATTCATACTCAAAATTAGATAAAAATAAACAGTATGATAGTCCAATTTGGCATATTCATTCAGGAAAACCAAAAGAATTCAAATCAGAAATAAATTTCAATACCCTAACTAACCTTGTAAATGTCTCTAATTCTAAAGATAAAAAAGTAATATGGTCTTTTATTAATAAATATGATGATCAAATTAATGCTGATAACAATCCTGAATTTGATCGTTTTATAGACTTTGCACTAAATTACTATGAAGATTTTATTTTACCTAAAAAGAAATTTCTAGAGATTGATAGTAGTAATAAAGAGGTATTTATTGATATTATTAATATTTTAGAAAATGAGGTTACTGAAAACAGTTCATCTGAAGATATTCAAACATTATTATACGAAGTAGGAAAAAAACACGAATTTGAAAACTTAAAAGATTTTTTTAAAATAGTATATCAAGTAATGCTTGGCCAGGATCAAGGTCCTAGACTAGGATCATTTTTTAAATTATTTGGATTAAGAGAAACTATTGATTATCTAAAAAAATTAATAGATAATTAATTTATTGTACAATAGTTCATTAAAAATATTAAGATTATTACCTCCCGAGATATCTCATACTATTACAATTAATTTTTTAAAATATTTCAAAGTAAGACAAAAAAATATTGAGGATCCTATTCTTGCACAACATTTAATGGGTTTAGATTTTGTAAATCCTATAGGACTCGCTGCCGGTTTTGATAAAAATGCTGAAGTGATGCATTCCATGTTTTCATTTGGTTTTGGATTTCTTGAAGTTGGCACAATTACTCCACAACCTCAAATTGGCAACTCTAAACCTAGAGTATTTAGATTAAATGAAGATAAAGCCATTATCAATAGTTTAGGATTTAATAATAAAGGTATTAAAAAAGTAAAAAAAAATTTAATTAAACACCAAAAATCATACCTAAATAATAAAATTGTAGGAGTTAATATTGGAAAAAATAAAAATTCAATTGATGCTGTTGACGATTATCTAAAAAGTTTAGAAGAGTTAGGCGATTTGGCAAGCTATATTACTATAAATATATCTTCACCAAATACTGAAGGGTTGAGAGATCTACAATTGAGAGGAAAGATAGAAAAATTAATTAAAAAAATTATAGATAAAAGAGATGAAATAAAAAATATTAATACCAAGCCAATATTAATTAAAATTTCACCTGATTTAAATGAAGATCAACTAAGAGATATAGCTTTAATTTCCTTAGCTAACAACATAGACGGATTAATACTTACAAATAGCACTATAAAAAGAGAGAGTAATTTAATTTCTATAAACAAAGGAAAAAAAGGGGGTTTAAGTGGTAAACCTCTGTACAATAACTCAAATATAATTTTGAAAAAAATGTATGATTTAACAAATGGTCAAATACCATTAATAGGAGTGGGCGGTATATCAAGTGGAAGGGACTGTTACGAAAAAATTAAATCTGGTGCTTCTTTAGTTCAGTTATACACTGCTTTGGTTTATTCTGGCCCAAATTTAATAAATAGTATGAAAGGCGACTTGATTGACCTAATTAAAACTGATGGATATAAAAATGTATCTGAAGTTATTGGAAAATCAGTATAGTAGTGAAAGAAATTAAATCAATTGAAGAAATTATATATAATTATGACAACTTTATAATTGATCAATGGGGCGTAATGCATGATGGAACATTTGGTTATGACCATGCATTTAATTCTATTAATATTCTCAATAGTAATAATAAAAATTTGTTTATAATTTCAAATTCATCAAAAAGATCAAAATCATCTATTGATAGATTACCAAAACTTGGTTTTAAAAAGAAATCTTTTATAAGTATAGTGACAAGTGGAGAAATGATTTGGCAATTACTTAAAAAAAAATTTTTAGGTGATAAAAATAAAAAAAATTGTTTTCATATTTATGATGAAGAAAAAGAGGATGGTTTAGATTTTAGAGATGGTTTAAATTTTAATTTTGTAGAAAAAGTAGAAGAAGCAGATTTAATTTTAGCTTGTACTCCTTTTATAAATTTAGAACCAATAGACTACATTCCACTACTAGAGGTAGCTTACAAAAAAGAAATAACAATGTATTGTGCAAACCCTGACTTTGAAACTGTTGAAAGTAACAGTAACAATAATGTCTTTTGTATGGGTGCTATTGGTGAAATATACAAAAAAATGGGTGGAAATGTTATTATTAAAGGCAAACCTGATGTAAGCATATACGCTGAAACCACTAAGAAAATTAAT
This sequence comes from uncultured Alphaproteobacteria bacterium, assembly GCA_902612805.1. Classification (GTDB taxonomy): domain Bacteria; phylum Pseudomonadota; class Alphaproteobacteria; order HIMB59; genus CACPNW01. The sequence goes on from CACMEY010000004.1 coordinate 70,958, forward strand.
TTAGAAAAAAATAGAACATTAGCTATTGGAGACTCATTATTTCATGATATTCGAGGAGCTAATAATTTTGAAATAGACAGTGTTTTGGTAAAATCTGGAATTCATAAAGATTTAAATAAAATAAATAATTTAATTAAAAATCATCGAATAACTCCAACTTATATTATAGATAAATTTAGTATTTAGAATACTTGACAAAGTAATATTTATATTTACATGCAACTTCACTATGTCTATGCGATGTGAATTAACTGGAAAATCCTTTCAAACTGGTAACAACGTTAGTCATGCTAAAAATAGAACAAAAAGACGTTTTAAACCAAATCTTCAGAATATAACTTTTGTTAGTGAAGTTTTAGGTCAAAAATTCCAATTGAAAGTTGCAGTTAGCACAATTCGAACAGTTGAAAAAAAAGGTGGTTTAGATGAATTTCTAATTAATACACCTAATTCTAAATTGCCATTAAAAGCTAAAAAATTAAAAAAAACTATTCTATCAAATTCTAATTAAATTTTTGTAATGGGATTTTTCTTTGAATTAACAACAATACTTAATACCTTTAGCACTGAACTAATGTGGTTCATAATGCTCTTTTTTTGTTTTTTTTCTATTCTTATTTTTTTAAGGATATTCGGATATATAGGAATTTTTATTTATTCTGCACTAGCTGTAATTGCGGGAAATATTCAAGTTTTAAAAACAGTAGATTTTTTTTATTCACCCGAACCGGTAGCTTTAGGTACCATACTTTTTGCGTCTACATTTTTATGTACTGATATTTTATCTGAATATTATGGCAAGGAAAAAGCTAGAATGAATATTTTAATTGGTTTCAGCGCCTTCTTATTTATGACTTTATTAATGGTAATTACTATTGGTTTTCAACCATCAGATGCAGATTGGGTACAAGAGAGTTTATCAAATGTATTTACTCCAATGACAAGATTTTTCATAGCTAGTATGATAGCATATTTAATAAGCCAATATTTTGATGTTTGGTTCTTTAACTATTTGAAACAAGCTTTATCAGGCAAGTCTCTCTGGTTAAGAAATAATTTATCTACTATTACCTCCTCTTTGGTTGATAACACTGTCTTTAGTGTATTTGCATGGATCTTATTAAATCCTGAGCCAGTAAGTGTGTATAATGTCATAATGATTTATATTTTAGGTACTTATCTTCTTAGAATATTTATAGCCCTACTTGACACTCCTTTTATTTATATAGCTAAGTTTTTTGTCCCAAAAACTAATGACTAACTTTTCTTGGAAAGTTAAAAAAACATATAAAAATAATAGAGCAAGAACAGGAAAAATTTCTACACCACATGGCGATATTGAAACTCCAGCATTTATTTTTTGCGCAACAAAAGCTGCACTAAAATCTTTTACTGCACTTGAAGCAAAAAAAAATAATACACAAATTATACTATCCAATACATACCATTTAATGCTTCAGCCAGGTAGTGAACTAATAGCTCAACATGGAGGTCTTCATAAATTTACGGGTTGGGATGGGCCTATGTTAACAGATAGTGGTGGATTTCAAATTTTTTCTCTTGGTCATGGTTCAGTTGCTGATGAAATAAAAGGACGAAAAACAAATTCAAAAAATAAGAAAACTTTAATAAATTTGAATGAAGATGGTGCGTTATTCAAGTCTTATATAGATGGCTCTACTCATCTTTTATCTCCTGAAAAATCAATAGAGGTTCAAAGAAATCTTGGAGCAGATTTCATCTTAGTTTTTGATGAATGTACTCCCTATAATGTAGATAAAATATACACATCTGATTCTATGTTCAGAAGTCATAGATGGTCTTTGAGATCCATCAATGCATTTAACTCTAAACTTAATTTTAATCCTAAAAATGGCTCAGCTGGTAGACAAGAAATGTATGGTATTATTCAAGGAGGTATTTACAGAGATTTAAGAGAAGAAAGCATTGAATTTAATACAAAAAAAATCAACACTTTTGGAATTGCTATTGGTGGAAGTTTAGGATCAAATAAAGATCAAATGAAAGATATAGTTCATTTTACTTCTTCTAAATTAGATAACACTCGTCCAGTACATTTACTAGGTATTGGTGATCCAAGGGATATATGGGATTTTGTTGCAGATGGAATCGATACATTTGACTGTGTAAGCCCAACTAGAATTGCTAGACATGGATCAGCTTTAGTTAAAGGTAAACAGGGGAAAATAAACTTAAAAAATGTTAAATATAAAAATAATTTAAACCCAATAGATAATGAATGTAATTGCTATACTTGCAAGAACTTTACACTGGCATATTTATACCATCTTTTTTCTGCACAGGAATTACTAGGATTACAGTTGCTTACTAATCATAATATATATTTTATGAATAATCTTATGAAAGAAGTTAGAAGCTCAATTGATAATAATGACTTTGATAATGCAAAAAAGAAATGGTTAAATTCTTAATTATCTAAATGAAAAGTAGCAGATAATTGATTTAGTAATACTTCGCCTAACTGATCGACATCCATTATTGTTACAGCCTTACTATAGTATCTTGAAACATCATGCCCAATTCCTATGGCAATTAACTCAATTTCATCTTTTTTTTCAATTTCACCAATTATATCTCTTAAATTTTTTTCTAAATAATTACCTGGATTTACAGAAAGTGTTGAGTCATCAACTGGTGCACCATCACTTATAACAATAAGAATTTTTCTTTTTTCCTTTCGAAAAGATAATCTATTATAAGCCCATGACAAAGCTTCTCCATCGACATTTTCCTTCAAAATTCCCTCTTTCAATAATAAGCCCAAATTTTTTTTTGATCTCCTCCATGGTGAGTCTGCAGATTTATAGATAATATGTCTTAGGTCATTTAACCTTCCTGGATTAGAAGGCTTTCCATTTTTGATCCATTTTTCTCTAGAGTTACCTCCCTTCCAAGCTTTGGTTGTAAACCCTAATATTTCAGATTTAATTAAGCATCTTTCCAATGTTTTTGCTAAAATATCTGAACAAAGAGCTGCAACCGTAATTGGCCTGCCTCTCATTGAACCAGAATTATCAATTAGAAGACTCACAATAGTATCTTTAAATTCAACCTCTTTTTCTATTTTGTAGCTTAATTTATTATTTGGATTAGCAATAATTTTAGCCAATCTTGATGTATCAAGAAAACCCTCTTCCATATTAAAATCCCAATGACGATTTTGCTGAGCTAAAAGTTTTCTTTGAAGTCTATTAGCAATTTTAACAATTAGTGGTTGAAAAGAAAATACTTGTTGATCAAGATTTCTTCTAAGTTTCTCTAATTCTTTGATATCACAAAGTTCTTCAGCATTAATAATTTCATCAAAATTATATTCATAAACTTTATAATTCTCTAAATTCTCTAAAATTTTTTTATCTGGTAAATAATCTAGTTCAGTATCCCCACTTTCTTCTCCCATATCATCATTTTCTTCTAATGAAACTGACTGCTCAACAGCTGTTTCACTTGTTTGCATTTCAATATTTGACTCAGTTTGTTCATCATTATTTTGTTCATCATTATTTTCATTTTCATTATCTTGATCTTCATCGTTTTGATTAATATCTTCGTTCTGAGTATTGTTTACACTGTTATTAAGTAATCCAAGTTCATCTAGTTTTTCAACTATTGCGGATGTATATTTTTCCTGATCATGTAGATATTTCTTTAAATCTTTAAAAAAGTTTGAATAATCTTTTTTTAATTTTTCTTTTACAATATTTTTAAAACTACTATTAATTTCACCTAAATCTATGCCAACAATTTCTTCAAATGCTACGTTTTTAAATGCTTTAATTAATAAATTTTGATCTTTTTTTGTATTTCCAATTTTAAGATCTCTAATATACTTGTTCTTTAGATTTTTTTGTATTCCCTTAAATTCACTACTACCTATAGCCTCTACTCGTGCTTGTTCCAAAACATTAATTATTTCATTTGATAACTCATCTTGATTTAAAAAGTTTTGGTGTATGTCTTTTGAATGTAATCTGAACTCTAATGCAAATGAGTCAGCTTCAGCTCTAAAATATTCTAGATTATTTTTGAAATTTTCAATTTTTGGTTCAGTTAAATTTATCGTGTTACCATTTATTGAAGGATTTTCTTTAACAAAATTTATCTCTATATCGTCTTTTTTTCCTATAGATTTTATTGTTGCACTTAATGATTTTTTAAAATCTTCAATAATTTCATTATTCTTTGACATTTACTACTTTGGCATCAGTAATATCAATTCCAAATGATCTTTGAAAATATTCTTGTAAGATAGATCTCTCCATTTCATCACACCTATTTAAAAAAGATAGTTTAAAAGAATATTCAATATCATTGAATAGAAGGTAGTTTTCTGCCCAAGTCAATACAGTTCTTGGGCTCATAACAGTTGAAATATCGCCGTTAATAAATCCTGATCTTGAGAGATCTGCAGTAGCTACCATACATTTAACAATGTCTTTGCCATCCTTATTATTAAGTTTTTTTATTTTACTTAAAATAATTTTTATCTCTTGATCATTACTTAGATAATTCAATGTTGATACAATATTCCACCTATCCATTTGACCTTGGTTTATTTGTTGAGTTCCATGATACAAACCAGATGTATCACCAAGACCTACTGTGTTAGCTGTAGCAAACAATCTAAAAAATTTGTGGGGTTTAATTACTCTTGATTGATCAAGTAAAGTTAACTTACCTTCTGACTCTAAAATACGCTGAATAACAAACATTACATCTGGTCTGCCTGCATCATACTCATCAAAGACTAAAGCTACTGGATTTTTGTAAGACCAAGGTAGTATACCATCTTGAAACTCTGTTATTTGTTTATTATTTTTAAGAATAATTGCATCTTTGCCGATTAAATCTATTCTGCTGATATGACTATCTAGATTAATTCTTATGCATGGCCAGTTAAGTCTGGCGGCTACTTGTTCAATATGAGTAGATTTACCTGTGCCATGATATCCCTGAATCAACACTCTTCTATTAGAAGAAAAACCAGCAAGTATTGAAAGTGTTGTCGCTGGATCAAAAATATATGTTTGATCAATTTCTGGAACATGTTCAGTATTATCTTTAAATTTAAAAATATCAAACTCACAGGAAACCCCAAATAATTCTTTAGGATCAATTTTGATGCTAGGAGATATTTCTATATTGTTTTTATCTGTCATTTTTAAATTTTTTTAAAAGTATTTTGTATGAGTTATTTATTTCTTTAAATTTTTCTTCTGCTTTTTTATCATTACCATTTACATCAGGATGAAATATTTTCACTAGTTTTTTATAAGTTTTTTTAATTTTGTCTAATGTTAAAGGAAGTTCTAGATTGAATGTAGATAAAGCTTCATTTTCATCTTTTGTAAGATTTTCATCAACTAGCTTATTTTTAAAGTAATTGTTATTTCGTTCATTAGGATTCCAATCATTTATTTCTTCGTTAAAAAAATTATTAATTTGATCCATAACTTTATTATAGTTGCCCTTTAATGGCCATGAAGGTCTATTCCAAATAATATCTTCTCTCATTGAATTCTCAATTTCATTTACAGATAAACCTTTATAAAAATCCCAAGATTTATTGTATTCTTTAATATGATCTAAGCAAAAAAAATAATACTGATTTAATAAAACCCTTGATTTTGGAGCTTTATATTTTCCTTCATTATTACATTCTTTGTTGTCACATTTTCTAAAAAATGTTTTTTCCCAAGAAAGAGTATTTTTATTAATATCTATTTTATGTTTACCCACAATTATTATATAGTTTAAAATTTATGAATCGTAAGCAAAGAATTGATAAAATACTGTCAAAAAAATTTAATAATTTTTTATTAGAAATTATTGACAATTCTAATCTACACAAGGGCCATAATGGTATTTCGGGTAATGACGAAACACATATTAAGATAATTTTAACTAAAAAAGATAATATTTCATTCAATAGACTAAATATTCATAGAGTTATAAACAGTTTACTTGATGCAGAATTTAAAAATGGTTTACACTCTTTAGAAATAAAAATTATTTAATTTTTGAAATCTCAACTTTGGATATTTGTTTTTTTGAATGTGATAAAATTTTATAATTAAAAAAATTATCATTATAGGTTTCACCATATGAAGGTATTTTTTTCGATATATCTAAAATATAGCCAGCTATAGTTGAAGATTCTATTTCTGGCGGATCTAAATCAAAACTTTTATATAAATCTCTAATATTTTTTTCTCCATTAATGATAACTTTTCCATAATTATTAAGTTTAAAATCATTTTCAGGAACATCAATTTCGTCAACAATTTCACCAACTATCTCTTCAATAATATCCTCTAATGTTATTAACCCAAGTAACTCACCAAATTCGTCAACGACAAAAGCTAAATGCTCTTTTCTTTTTTTAAACTCTACCAATTGTTCTAAAAGATTTGTAGTTTCAGGAATAAACCAAGGATTAGAAATTTTATCAAAAATTATTTCTTTAGACTCATTATGATTTTTTAAATCTATATTTAGAGTTCTAACATTTAATAAACCAATTATATTTTCAGGGTTATCTCTCCAAAATGGAATTCGAGTATACCTTGAAACATTAATTTTACTTATGATTTCACTAGTTTCTAAAGAGGAATCGATTGAATAAATATTTTTTCTATGAGTAAAAATTTCTTCTACAGTTATATCATTTAATTGTAATATACTTTGTAACATATCCTTTTCTTGTTCATAATCTGGATTTGAGGTTTTATAAAGATCAATAACTCCCTTTAATTCCTCTTCTGATTGTAGGTCTTTATTTTTTATATCATTTTCACTTTTTCTAAATATAAGTCTAACAATTAAATTTATTATAAATACAAAAATAAATAATATTTTGTTTAAATAATAAATTATTGGTGAAATTAATAAAGCTGTTCTATTTGGTCTGTTAATAGCGTAAGTTTTTGGTAAAACTTCAGCAAAGATTACAATAACAACTGTCATTATAAGCGTAGCGTAAAAAATACCTTCTACCCCAAACAGATCATAAAAAAAAGCCGTTGCTAAAGATGAAGCAAGAATATTAACCAAATTATTTGATAGAAGTAAAGTTGATATAACATTATCTTTTTTATCTAATAACTCCAGTACATAACCAGCTCTTTTACTACCTTTCTTTTTTTTATAAAGAATTCTTGCTTTAGAGGTAGCAGTTATTGCTGTTTCAGATCCAGATAAAAAACCAGAAAGAATTACAAGGATTATAAGTAGAAAAAGAAGTAATATACTTGTCATTTAAGTTTTTGTAAAATTTTGTAAACTTTATTTTTATCTAATTTACTATAAAAAATTGAGCTTCCAATGTTTTTAATTAGTGAAAAATTAATATTGTTTTGAAAGTTTTTTTTATCTTTAATCAGTCTATCAATTAATTTTTTATCATTTATTATATTATCATAAATTTTAAGTCCATATTTTTTGAAATGTTTTATTATTTTTTCTAATTCGTTAGATGATAGTATTCCAAGATAATTAGATATCTTCGCTTCAGTTATCATGCCTATTGAAATTGCTTCTCCATGATTAAATTTTTTATAATCATAGTGACTTTCTACAGCGTGGCCAATTGTATGTCCAAAATTTAACATTGCTCTTGAATTATTATTTATTAAAAATTCTTTTTCATCTTTTTTTACATAAAAAAGTTTGATCATAATTGATTTATAAATTGCTTTTTCTAAAAACGATTTATTTAAATTAAGTAATTTACTAGCATTTTTCTCTAACCAACAAAAAAAAGAATAATCTTTAATCAAAGCATGTTTTATAATTTCTGCATATCCTGATCTTATCTCTTTTTTTGGCAAACTATTTAAAACAGATATATCAATTAATACCTGTTTTGGTTGATTAAAAGTTCCAATTAAATTTTTTCCATAATTAGTATTAATTCCATTCTTACCTCCAATAGAGCTATCAACTTGAGATAAAAGCGTTGTAGGTATAAGAAAAAAATCTAAACCTCTTAATACTGTACTTGCGGCAAATCCCGCCAAATCACCTAAAGTACCTCCTCCAATAGCAATGATTACTGATTTTCTATTTATATTATTTTTAATTAACCTTTGAGTGAGATCTTTGTATCCATCAAAAGTTTTTACTTTTTCACCACATTTAATTGAGATAATTTTTAAATTTTTTTGTTTACCAATATTTAGATCTATTTTGACTTTTTTATCTAAAATGCAAAACACCTTTTCGTTATTTTTTGCAATATTATTGACAAACTTAGAAATATAATTTTTTTTAATTATAATAGAAGTTTTTAATTTTTTATTTTTTATAATTAATTTTTTTTGCATGTAATTTGAGTTCATATTTTATTATTTCTAACACTTTTATTTTATCACTATTGTTTTTTACAACAAAATCAGCATTTTCGTAAAACTTTCGTCTCTCATTATAGAGATTTTCCAACGTCACTTTTCTATCAATATTTGAATTTAGCAGAGGCCTTTTTTTTGAAGATTTAAGTCTTTTAATCAAATTATTTATTTTAACTTCTAAATATATTGAAAAAGAATTTTGTATTAGTATTTTTCTTATTTTACTATTAGTTATACTTCCACCCCCTAAAGATATTACACAATTTTCATGATTTAATAAATCTAAACAGACTTTTTCTTCAATTTTTCTAAAATAAGACTCTCCTTTATTTTCAAAGATTTCATTGATTGTTTGATTAGTCATTATCTCAATTTCCTTATCTGTATCATAAAATTTTAAATTTAGAGATTTACTCAAATCTTTTCCTATAATAGATTTTCCTGAGCCCATAAGGCCTATAATACAAATATTTTTCTTTTTAATCTTGTTTAGATCAAACATATTTTAATTACTTCTTAATATTGACAAATTTTAGTTGAAATTAAAAAAAACTTAAAAAAATGATAAAAACATATATTAGTCGTTTTTTTAATAGCATATATGAAAAACAGATACATTATATATTTTTTTGTAACACTAACAATAATCGTTTTTATTGCACTTTATATGATAGAAATACCTGCGCCTTCAACAATTATTAAAGAAAAATATACTCTAAATTTAAAATGAAATTTCTTACTATTTTTTTATTTGTTCTCTTATCAAGCTATACTTTCGCAAATGAGGATGATGGCAATGTGGAGGTCATTAATTTACATGAAAGTAAAAGTCTTGATCAAATGGTTTTGGATAACCTAAATGGGGAACAAAAAATTAAAGAAGATGTTGAAGAATTAATGGTAACTGAAGAAACCGAAACTGTTGAAGTTGAGGTAACGCAAATTGAAATTGTTAAAGATCATTTCGTTCACAAAAATGATACAAAAGATATCAAAATTTACTTTGATAATTTACAAAAAATAAAATCAAAAGCTTTACAAAAACAAATAATCCAAGTTTTGGAAAATCTTGAATTAAATTTAGAAAATGATCAAGATAAAGAAAAACTTTTTTTAATTGTTGAATATTTAAAATCTATTGGTCAGATAAATAAGTCTTATGAATTGATTGAAAGATATGATTTAAGCAAAGATACAAATTTAAACTTTTATACTAAAATTAAATTAAATTATCTTTTATCAACTTTTCAATTAAATGAAGCTTGTAATTTTAAAGATGAATTAAATTCAGACATTAAGTTAGATTATTACTTTTTAGAAAAACTTGACATCTTTTGTTTAATTTTAAATAACAACCAATCTGAAGCTAATTTATTGAATTCAATTTTATTAGAATCAGAAAATAATCCAGACAATTATTATCAATATTTATTTTCACTTATAAATCAATTATCTGATCAAGTGAGTAATGATAAAGAAACTAAAAATTATGCAATTAATAAAAAATTAATATTTTTATACAGTGCCATGACAAGAATTGCAGAGTTGCCATTTACTTATGAATTTTACGAACTTGATAAAAAGAATTTATCAATTCCAATAATTTTAAATCAAGCCTCAGCTATTGATTTAAGGATCAAAGCCGCAAATGAAAGTTTTTTAGAAAATTTAATTTCTGTAGACAGTTTAGCTGCCTTATACATGTCAGCTGATTTTAATTCAGATCAATTTAATAATCCTGAAGAAACAATAGAATTATTATCTGAAAATAAAGAATTAAGTATGGCTTTTTTATTTCAATTAGTAAATATTCAAATTTTTCCCAATGATAGATTGAGTATTTTAATTAAATTTTGGAATTTTGCTAAAAAAAATAATTTAGATGAAATTGCTTATAAATTATCTATTAATTTGTTGAGTTCCATTGAGGCTAATTCAGACAATATTATGTATGGACCACAAATTGCAACAGCCTATATTTTTAATAATGATTTTAAAAATGCTGTAGATTGGATAGAGTTATACGAAAACGCTAAAGAAGTAGACTCAAAAAGTATTTATACTAGAATTTTATTAGATTTGTATTCTTCAAATGATTTAAAATCATTCATTAATTCCATAAATTTTACTCTCAACACATATGCGTATAACCAAGATAATAAAAATTATGAGTTATTACATGTTCTAAAATCTGTGATGAATTTGGATATACATTCTGACTCAAATGTAAATTTAAATAAAATTTTTGATGATAGATCAATGCCATCTATATTTTTATTTAATGAAATTAAGAAAAGTATTATTAAAAAAGATGATCAAAAATTTCTTTTTTATTCTTCAATTTCCTTGAATGATAAAGTTTGGAATGATTTACATCCTGAGCATCTTAAAGTCTTGTTAAATGGATATCTCCAATATGAAGATGGGGTAATTTTTAGGGATGTAATCTTAGAGGTATTTAAAAACTATAAATTTATATTATGATTAAATACTTTGAATTTGAAGACAAAATAGAAAAAGTGGAAACTATTTTAAATAAATTATCTGAGAATAAAGATTTAAATTTAGACAAAATTAATAAACTAAAAAAAGAAAAACAAGAATTATATAAAAAAATCTACTCAAATTTAGATCCTTGGCAAAAAGTACAAGTATCTCGTCATGGAGATAGACCTCACACAATAGATTATATAAAAAATATATTCCATGACATTGTACTTTTGCATGGAGATAAAAAATATGCCGATGATAATGCAATAGTAGGAGGAATAGCTAAGATTGATGGCAATTCGCTTTTTTTTGTAGGAACAGAAAAAGGTAATACAATGGAAACAAGAATTAAACATAACTTTGGAATGGCTAAGCCTGAGGGTTACAGAAAAGTTCAAAGATTATTAAAATTAGCAGAAAAGTTTAAGTTGCCCCTAATTTCATTTGTTGATACCGCAGGAGCCTTTCCAGGAAAAGATGCTGAAGAAAGAGGTCAATCAGAGTCTATAGCCTCATCAATACTTAATTTTTTAAAGACAAAAATTCCAACAATATCAATTATAATTGGAGAGGGTGGGTCAGGTGGTGCTATAGGAATAGCAACTTCTGATAGAGTATTAATGTTAGAGCATTCAATATATTCTGTAATATCTCCAGAGGGCTGCGCATCTATTTTATGGCGCAACACAAAATTTTCTCAGGAAGCAGCAAAAACTTTAAAGTTAACATCAGCTGATTGTAAAAATTTTAAAATTATTGATGATATTATTCCTGAGCCTTATGGAGGTGCACATAGACATCCAAAAAAACAAGCCGATTTAATAAAGGAAAAAATTATTAATCTTATTAAAGAGCTTAAACAAATCTCTATTAATGATCTAGTTCAAATTAGAAAAGAGAAGTATTTAAATATCACCTCTGATATTTAACTACCATGACAATGTTTGTATTTTTTACCTGAACCACACGGACAAGTTTCATTTCTACCTATTTTTTTTGTAATAATTCTTCTTGGTTCAGAAGATAAATTTTTCGCACTGTTATCATTAACATTACTATTATTTTCACCTACTAGCTTAATATTAAATAAAGTTTTTAACACCCTTTCATTTTGGTTTGAAAGCATTTCGTCAAAATAATCAAAGGATTCTTTTTTATATTCATAGAATGGATCTTTACCTCCCATAGCTCTTAAATTAACACTACCACGTAAAGAATCCATTGCAGCTAAATGATCTCTCCAATCCTTGTCTATTTGAAATAACATTACTCTTTTTTCTGCAAATTTTAATAAATCAGCTGAATATTGATGTTGTTTTTCTTTATATTTTTGATTTATTTGATCCAATGATCTTTTTTTGATTTCCTCATCATCAACACCCTCTTCATCAAACCATTTTGATACAGGAATATTTATTCCAAATATTTCTTTAATTTTTTCTTTTAATAAATTTCCATCCCATTCGTGTGAGTATTTTTTTGGAGGAATAGTAATATCAATTAAATAATCAACATAGTCTGATATCATTTCTTGAATAATTTTAGATTGATCATTTGTGTTAAGAATTTCTCTTCTATTTTGATAAATTATTTTTCTTTGATCATTTAAAATATCATCAAATTTTAAAATTTGTTTTCTCATATCAAAGTTGTGACTTTCAACTTTTTCCTGAGCTCTCTCTAAAGATTTGGTAATCATAGAATGAGTAATAACTTCACCATCTTTAAGGCCTAATTTTGATAATACATTTTCAAGCGTTTTTGATCCAAATATTCTCATTAGATCATCCTCTAATGACAAAAAAAAGATACTTTCACCAATATCTCCTTGTCTACCTGATCTACCTCTTAATTGATTATCAATTCTTCTACTTTCATGCCTTTCTGTACCAATTATGAGCAAACCACCAGCTTCAATTGCTTCTTTTTTTAAATTAACATCACCATTTCCCAATTTAATATCAGTACCTCTTCCCGCCATATTAGTTGAAATAGTAATATTGCCTGGCATTCCAGCCTCTTCAATAATTTTTGCTTCACTCGTATGATTTTTAGCATTTAGAATATTATGCTTTAGATTTTCTCTTTTTAATAAATCGGAAATTTTTATAGAATTTTCTACTGAAGTAGTTCCTATTAGAATTGGTTGATTGATTTTATTTCGCGACTTAACAAGATCTAACACAGCATTGTATTTTTCTCTTTTTGTCATATAAATTTGATCGTTTTTATCAAGACGATTTACTTTAATATTAGGAGGAATTTCAACAACCTCCAAATCATATATACTTTCAAATTCTTTCGCTTCTGTTGTGGCAGTTCCTGTCATCCCACTAAGACGATGATAAGTTCTAAAAAAATTTTGATATGTAACAGAGGCAATTGTTTGATTTTCCTTTTGGATTACTAATTTTTCTTTTGCTTCTATAGCTTGATGCAATCCATCTCCATATCTTCTTCCTTCCATGGCTCGTCCAGTTAACTCATCAATAATAACTACACTTCTATCTTTAATTATATAATCTTTATCTTTTACAAATAAATGATGTGCCCTAAGTGCTTGGATAATATTATGGTTCAAAACCATATTTCCTAAATCCTGCAGTGTACCTTCTTTAATAATTCCATTTTCCTTCAATAATTTTTCACAAAATTCCATTCCCTCTGTAGTAAGTAGAATACTTTTACTTTCTTCATTAATTTCAAAATCATTTTCTCTCAGAATTTTAATTATTTTATCAATTTTAGGAAATAAATCAGTATTGGAATTTGATTCTGCAGATATTACAAGAGGTGTCCTAGCTTCATCTATTAAAATACTATCTACTTCATCTACTATTGCAAATGCATTTTTTTTAAAACACAAGTTATTGTAATCATTTTTAAGATTATCTCTTAAATAATCAAATCCAATTTCATTATTAGTTGCATACACTACATCTGCATCATACTGATTAGATCTTTCTTCATGATGTGTTTCTGAAGTAACACAGCCAACACTAAGACCAAGAAAATTAAATATTTGACCCATCCATTCAGCGTCTCTTTTTGCTAGATAATCATTAACTGTAATAATATGTACCGATAAGTTTTCTATAGCATTTGCATAAGCAGCTAGAGTAGCGACTAATGTTTTGCCTTCTCCTGTTTTCATTTCAGTTATTTTATTTTCGTATAAGACCATTCCACCTATTATTTGAACATCATAGTGTCTCATATTTAATGTTCTTTTTGATGTCTCTCTAACTACTGCAAATATTTCTGGTAATGATTTAGTTATAGATCCAGTTTCATTAAATTTATTTTTAAAGTAATTTGTTTTATCTTTTAATTCTTGATCAGAAAGTTTGGAAATTTCTTCTTCTAGTTTATTTACTTTCTCAACAAAACTTGCATATTTTTTAAGTGAATTAGATTTTATAGAACCAAATAATTTATTAACGATATTAATCATGTTATGATAAATGGCATTTAATATATGAAAAATATTTTTCTACAAAGGAATTTAAGCTAAAATATGGTCAATAAAGTGATTTCAATATTTAAGCCAAAAAAAATCAAAGATTTTAATCCTAGCGGACTTAATATATATACTTTTAATGCTGGATTTAAAAAAAAAGATAAAGATCTTTTATTAATTATTTTTAATAAAATTATAAATGTATGTTGTGTTTATTCAAAAACATCAACGCCTTCAGCTCCTATAATTTGGGATAAAAAAAACAATAAAGGAAAGGCTAAAGCATTAGTTGTGAATGCTGGTAATGCGAATGCGCATACTGGTAAAGATGGTCTTAAAATTATTGATAAGTATGTGCAAGCATTAACAAAAAAAATTAAATGTAAATCCAATGAAGTTTTAGTATCATCTACTGGGGTAATTGGTGAAAAATTTAATCCTAATTTAATTATTAATAAATTTGAAAAAATAAATTCCAAAAATAAAAATAGTTTACTAGAGGGTGCTAAAGCAATTATGACAACAGATACTTTCCCTAAGGTATCGATAAAAAATATTAATTTAGACAATCAATCATTTAAAATTTATGGAATAGCAAAAGGATCAGGAATGATACAGCCAAATATGGGAACCATGTTGGTGTATATTTTTTTAGAATGTGAAATTTCAAAACAGTATATGTTTAGACTACTTAAAAATAATTTAGATAACACGTTTAATTCTATAACCGTAGATAGTGATACATCGACAAGTGATACTTTAATGATGTTTTCCGTTGGTAATAAAAGTATAAATTTAAATAAAAATAATTTTAAAACATTAAATTACAAAATATATGAATTAATGCATGATTTATCTCTTCAAGTAATTAAAGATGGAGAGGGTATTTCTAAGTTGATAAGAGTAAATGTCTTGAATGCAAGATCTAAGAATCAAGCAAAAAAAATTTCATTTAGTATTGCTAATTCTCCTTTAGTTAAAACAGCTATAGCTGGTGAAGATGCAAATTGGGGCAGAATAATAATGGCAATTGGCAAAACTGAAGAAAGTATCAATCAAAATAAAATTAAAATTTTTTTTGGTAATAATATTGTTTGCGAAAATGGTTCCATAAGTAAAAAAATAAATATTAGAAAACTTAATCAATATATGAAAAAAAATACTATAGATATTAATGTAAAATTAAACATAGGTAAGTTTAATCACACAGTCTATGGAAATGATCTTACTTTTGAATATTTAAAGATTAATGCTGATTACAGGTCATAGCATTATTTTTTCCAAGCACAAATTGTACTATAATTTATATCAAGGTTAAAATTATCTTTATAATATTCTTTTCTAAATTGTTCTTCCAAATAAATAAAGTATTTCTTATTCTCAAAATATTTTCTTTTATCATACCCTGCGTAGGGTAAGTTTAAAAATCTCACGTCATCGAGTAGTTTTTTAAAAACTGAATATTCTATGGTGAAATTATTAGTATTTATTAAAGGTGCATCAAAATTGTATAGTTTAAGTATTTTAAAAATATCATTGTTATCTAAAATTGGATTAACTCTCTGATACATCCCTCCATATAAAATATTATCAGTTTCATACATCGAATTTACAAGTTGATAAATATTTTCAGCATTAGGAATGGTTGCTATAAATAACCCATTTGAATTTAGGTTTTGAAAAATCTTTTCTATTAATTTCTCAAAATTAGATATTAATTGAATAAAAAAATTACTAAAAATTAAATCAAATTTTTTATCCCCAAACTGTAAATTGTCCAAATCAATTTCTATAAATTTTTGATCTGTCTTTTTTGAAAAAAGAGATATATCTATGTCAGCACTTGTTATAGAACAAGAAGCAAATCTCTCTTTCAGATAATTAATAATTAATTTGTCATTAATCCCAAGTTCTAAAATATTATTAAAAGGAACTTTCAAAATATCTAGAGAATCAATTATATTTTTACTTATTTCATTATAAATAAAGTTTTCTCCATATTTTCTATCCTTGGTTCTTAATAGTTTAAGGTATTTTTTGTTTATCATTTTTTTATAAAGTATAAAAAGCAATTATGGATATTATTCTTAAAGAGATAGTTACAATTATTAAAGAAGAAACTGAAAATATTAATAAAAAAATTTATGGAACTACTTTTTTAGAAATATTAAAAGAAAAAATTATAAACAGACAAGATCAAATACCTTTAAAAACTGCAGTAATACAAAATTCTAATATTGATTTAGAAGAAAATATAAATGTTCATGAAAAAAATCTTTTTTTTAAATTATCCCTTTACCAAAATCCCAAATCATTATTGAAATTCGAACTGAAAAAAAATTTTCTACTTATTATTTTTAAAGAGCTTGTAAAAATTGATATTTTAAATCAAAATACTCAAAAATATATCAATGTTAGTTTAAAGCCTTTTATGGGTGTAACATTGTCAAAGGGAACAGTATGTAATTTAAATTTTCCAAAAAATTCACTAATTATGCAATTAGAATCTGATGATGTTAATTTTGATATTGAAAAAAAAACAGATGAAACAATATAAGATATATGATTGTTTTTAATCTTAATTGCTCTGATTGTGCCTCTTCTTTTGAAGGATGGTTCGAAAATACGAAGGACTACAATAAGCAAATTAGAAAAGGTTTACTCACTTGTCCTTCCTGTAATAGTACACAAATTAAAAAAGGTTTAATGACTCCAAATCTATCAAAAAAATCAAATTCAAAAATTGCTAAAAGAAATAAATCAATAGCTTCAAATGTTAAGAAGCTAAAAAAGATTATAGAAAAAGAATTTGATTATGTTGGTGATAAATTTACGGAGGAAGCAAAGAAAATTAAATATGGTGAAGTTAAGGAACGTGCAATATATGGCGAAGCATCTATTGAACAAACTAAAGAATTAATAGACGAAGATATCGATGTACTACCATTGCCTTTTTCAACAAAAAAAACTAATTAATTAAACTAGCAGTACAAAAATAATTGATCATATAATTTTTTGATAATTTCCATTCCCCGTTTAATGGATTAAAAACAAGACCTTTAATATTTTTAAAATGAAGATTTTCTTGTGTTAAAGTTTTTTTTAATTCTTCAGGTTTAATTAATTTATTATAATCATGTGTTCCTTTAGGTATCCATTTAAGAATATTTTCAGCAATACTAATTGCAAATAATTTAGAAAGTGAATTTCTATTAATTGTGGAAATTATAATTATACCGTTTTTATTTAAATTTTTTTTTATCTTTCTAATAGTTTTTTTCCAGTCATCTAAATGTTCTAAAACTTCAAACATTAGTATTAAATCAAATTTTCCATCTAATTTTGATTTTTCAACATCTTTATGAATATAATTAATTTTAAGTTTATTTTTTTTGGAATGTATTTTAGCAGCACTGATATTATTTGGAGCAAAATCTATTCCAGTAACTTTAGCCCCTAGTCTTGCTAGTGGCTCACAAATAATTCCTCCACCACAACCTACATCTAGTATTTTAAAATTTTTAATATCCCTATTTCCAATTTGATCTAATAAATAAGTCATTCTATGACTTTTTATCTGATGAAGAATCTTAAATTTACCATTTTCATTCCACCATTCATCTGAAAGATGATTAAACAAGGTAAATTCTTCATTTTTTGATTTTATATTCATCATAAAACTTGTTTGTTAGAAACAATAATTATAATAGCTGAAATAATTTAAAAAATATTTAAGTCAATGAAACTTATAGTTATGAAATTTGGTGGTACTTCAGTTGGTAGTATCGACAAAATCAATAATGTTGCAAACATTATTGAAAAGCAACTAATTGATAAAAAGTTAATTGTTGTTTTATCTGCAATGTCAGGCGTTACAAATAAAATGCAGGAATATATAGATGAGATTGAGTCAAATGAGATTATTGAAAATGATTTAATTCTAACATCTGGTGAAGCCGTTTCAGTTGGACTTCTTTCTGCTATTTTAAAAAAAAGAAATATAAAATCTATTCCATTACTTGGATGGCAAATCCCAATTATAACAGACAGTAACCATCAAAAAGCTAAAATTTTAAACATAGATAAAGTTAGAATTGATAAATATCTAAATGATTATGATGTTTTAGTAGTTGCTGGATTCCAAGGTGTAGATGTAGATGGAAAGATTACATCATTAGGAAGGGGTGGTTCTGATACAACTGCGGTTGCTGTTGCAGCTGCTGTTGGCGCTGATAGATGTGATATTTATACAGATGTTGATGGTGTTTATTCAACTGATCCAAATCTTGAACCAAAAGCAAAAAAAATTAATAAATTAGCATTCGAAGAAATGTTAGAAATGTCTTCTACTGGGGCAAAAGTACTTCATACTCGCTCTGTTGAATTAGCGATGAAAAATAACCTTACATTGCAAGTACTTTCTTCAATAACAAAACAACGTGGTACTCTTATTGTAGATGAAAATAAATTAATTGAAAAAGAAATTGTAAGCGGAGTGAGCTTTAGTAATAATGAATCTAAACTAACCTTATCTGGTATTGCTGATAAACCTGGTATATCTGCAACAATTTTTGGATTGTTAGCTAATAATAATATTAACGTAGATATGATTGTTCAAAATACATCACAAGATGGTGTAACTGCAAATATTACCTTTACTGTTCCAAATAGTGAAATTCATAATTCTAAAAAAATATTAGAAGACAATCAGAATTTAATTGATTTTAAATCTATTGAAACCGATAGCAATATTTCTAAAATTTCAGTAATTGGTATGGGAATGATGTCTCAATCTGGTGTAGCAAAGAAAATGTTTACAACTTTAGCTGATAATTCAATTAATATATTAGCTATCTCGACATCAGAAATAAAAATAAGTGTCTTAATTAACAAAAAATTTACAAAAATTGCTGTAAAATCTCTACATGAGGCTTATAATCTAGGAAATTAAATGAAAACAGTAGGTCAAATTTTATCAATTGGACGAAACTCCAAAAATCTTTCAATTAGTGATATATCAATTGAGTTAAAAATTTCTAAAAGTACTATTGCTGATCTTGAAAATGATAATATAAAAAATAATCCAGATATTATTTTTAATATTGGACATCTAAGGTCTTATTCAAACTTTCTTGAGTTAGATACTGATACAATTATCAAAAAATTTAAAGATGAAGTATCATTTAATATTAAGGAAGAGAAAAAGAATATTACCCCAATAGTAGAAAACAATTTTTTTAAAATAGAAAAATTTTTTGCTGCTTCTATAATTTTGGTTATATTTACGTCATTTTATTTTTTATTCGTTGATCAAAATGATAATGAAATTAACTTTGCTTTAATTCCAGATATACCTGAAAGTTTGGAGCCTATAGTAGAAAAAGCCAATACTTTTGATAATTTATCTCAAAGTAGTGATATTAAAAAAACTGATTTTATGAATACTTCTAGCGCTGTAGCATCTATAGAAACTAATGAAAAAGTGACTACCGTTGCTACATTAAAAATGTTAAATCCTACTTGGGTTCAATTAAGAGATAAAGAGGATAATATCATTTTAAGCAAGTTAATGGATAAAGATGAAGAATTTTCATATGAATTAAAATTGAATTACAATATTACTGCAGGAAATGCAGGTAATATTTTAGTACTTATAGATAATGAAGTCAGAGGAAAGATAGGCAAATACGGTGATATATTAGACTCTTTTGTTTTATATAAAGATTTTACAAACTAAATAGATGCTAAGACCGTATCAACAAATTCACAGAAGAAAATCGCGTGTTATTAAAGTTGGAAATATAAGCATAGGTGGAGATAACCAAATTGCTGTTCAGACAATGACAAATACTCTGACTTCTAATGCCAAAGATACCATTGCTCAAATAGAAAGATCAGCAAAACTTGGGGTTGATCTAGTTCGTGTTTCTGTTCCAGATAAAGAATCTTCACATTCTTTGAAAGAAATTGTCAAACACAGTCCCGTACCTATTATTGCAGATATTCATTTTCATTATAAAAGAGGAATTGAAGCGGCAAATAATGGCGCTTCTTGTATTAGAATAAATCCTGGTAATATTGGAAGCATTGAAAGAATAAAAGAAGTAATAAAAGCTGCAAAAGATAATAATTGCTCAATTAGAGTAGGTGTTAATGCAGGAAGTTTAGAAAAACAAATTTTAGAAAAATTTTCTGAGCCTAATCCAGAAGCTTTAGTTGAAAGTGCTAAATTAAATATAAAGATACTTGAAGACAATGATTTTACCAATTTCAAAATCAGTGTGAAATCTTCAGATATATTTATGTCTATAAAAGCATATGAGCAATTAGCTGAATTATGTGATTATCCATTACATTTAGGTATTACGGAAGCAGGAGGAAAGAGAACTGGTTCAATTAAATCCTCAATTGGAGTTGGAAATTTACTTTTGAGAGGAATAGGGGACACAATTAGAATATCACTTTCAGATGAACCAGAAGAAGAAGTAAGGGTTGGTTTTGAAATCTTAAAAAGCTTAGGATTAAGGAATAGAGGTGTAAAAATTATATCATGCCCTTCATGTGCTAGACAACAATTTGAAGTAATTAAAACTGTAAAAAATTTAGAAAAAAGATTAGATGATATTTCCACTCCTATAACAGTTTCAATAATTGGATGTGTTGTTAATGGTCCAGGTGAGGCAACTATGACAAATATTGGAATAACTGGTGGTGGAAACGATACACATATGATTTATCTTGATGGTAAAAAAAATAATGTTGTAAAAAATGTAGATTTAGAAAATTATCTTGAAGATCTTATTAGGAAAAAAACTAAAGAAATAGAATTTAGAAATTAATATGAAATTAAGATCAGTAAGAGGCACACATGATATATTTGGTGAAGAAATAGATAAATTTAACTTTATTTCTAATATTGTTTCTAAAAATGCTAATTTAAAAGAGTATAAAGAAATCCAGACACCAATTTTTGAATTTAGCGATTTATTTGCAAAACCTCTTGGCGAACATTCTGATGTTGTGTTGAAAGAAATGTATTCATTTGAAGATAGAAATAATGAATATTTAACATTACGTCCTGAGTACACAACGCCTATGATAAGAGCGGCTATTACTAATAATTTATTAAACGATCTTCCATTAAAAATTTTTGGAATTGGTCCAATGTTTAGAAGGGAAAGGCCCCAAAAGGGTAGATATAGACAATTTAATCAAATTAATTTTGAAATACTTGGAACTAGAGATTTTCTTGCTGATGTTGAGTTAATTTCTCTGTCATATAATATTTTAAATGAACTGTTACCTAAATCTAAAATAAAACTTTATATTAATTCTTTAGGAGATAAAAAAACATTAATTGATTTTAAAAAAAGTCTTACAAAATATTTCAATATCCATAAAAAAAAATTATCAGAAGAAAGTATTAAAAAAATTGACACTAACCCATTAAGAATATTAGATTCAAAAAATGAGGAAGATGTAGAAATTTCACTATCTTCACCTAAAATATATGAATACTTAACTGATGAAGCTAAAAAGCACTACGAAAATCTTAAAAGATCATTAACTATACTAGAAATTAATTTTGAAGAAAACGCTAATCTCGTTAGAGGTCTTGATTATTATTGCAATACAGTTTTCGAATACAAATCAGATAATTTAGGAAGTCAAGACACATTACTAGGCGGTGGAAGATATGATGGTTTAATAAAAGTATTAGGAGGGCCTGATATACCCGGTATTGGATGGGCTGCAGGCATTGAAAGAATTGCGCTATTAATGGATTCTGAAAAAAAAACAAGCTCAACTATTCATATAGCAGTAACAAATGAAAAATTTACAGATTATTTTCTTCATCTACAAAAATATTTATTTGAAAATAGAATTTCATATTACTGGAATTATAAATACAACTTAAAAAAATCATTTACAAAAGCTAATAACTCCTCAGCATCATATATAATTATTATTGGTGAAAATGAGTTTAATGGTGATTTTTTTACTATTAAAAATTTAATGACTGGCGAACAAAAAGAATTAAAGCTTAATCAAATATTTAATCATTTGAATGATAAATCTAGATAAACAATTTTCAATAATTTTAGAAAAATTTAAATTAATTGAAAATTCATTAAACAATATGAATGATATTGACTCAAATGAATTAATTAAATTAAACAGAGAATATTCAGAGCTTCGACCAATTGTAGAAAAAATTCAAGAATACAATGATTTACAAAAAGATATATTAAATCTTAATGAGTTAGTAAAAGATAATGATTTAGAAATTAGCAAAATAGCTGAATCGGAACTCATAGAAAAAAAAAATCAAATCAAAGATCTTGAACAGGAATTATTGAAGTTACTAATACCAAAAGATGAAAATGACTCTAAAAATTCAATTTTAGAAATCAGAGCTGGTACTGGAGGTGATGAAGCGTCTCTTTTCGCTTCTGATTTATTAAATATGTATCAGAGATATGCCGATTTAAATTCATGGAAATTTGATATTTTATCAATATCAGAAACCGGTTTAAAAGGAGTAAAGGAGGCTATTTGTAATATTTCAGGATTAAATGTTTTTTCAAAACTAAAATTCGAATCTGGTGTTCATAGAGTGCAAAGGGTTCCAACGACTGAAAGTAGTGGAAGAGTACATACATCAGCTGCTACTGTAGCAGTTCTTCCTGAAGCTGAAGAGGTTGATATTGAAGTTCTTGATAAAGATCTAAGAATTGATGTTTTTAGATCAAGTGGACCCGGAGGACAATCAGTCAACACTACTGATAGTGCCGTAAGAATAACACATATTCCAACAGGTATAGTAGTTTCTCAACAAGATGAAAAATCTCAACATAAAAATAAAGCAAAAGCTTTAAAGATTTTACGATCAAGATTACTTGATAATCAAATACAAGAAAAAAATAAAGAAAGATCTGAGCAAAGAAAAAATCAAGTAGGTTCAGGAGATAGATCTGAAAGAATAAGGACCTATAATTTTCCTCAAGGAAGGGTTTCTGATCATAGAATAAATCTTACATTGTATAATCTGTCAGAAATACTTGAGGGTAAAATAGATGAGTTGATAAATCCTTTAATTGCTGAAGAAGAGAGTACAAAGTTAGCAAATATGAAAAATGAATAATTTAATTAAAGAGAGTATAACTAAATTAAAACAAAAAAATATATGTAATCCAGAACTAGATCTAAGAATTTTACTAAAGCATGCTTCTAAAAATAATAATGAAATTATTTTAAGCAATCTTAATGAAGACAATATTGATATTGTTAAATTTAAATCTTATCTTAAAAAAAGAATTAATAGACAACCAATAGCTAAAATTATTAAAAATAAACCTTTTTGGAAAAATAATTTTTATGTAAATAATTTTGTTTTAGATCCACGGCCTGAAACAGAATTAATAATTGAGGAAGTATTAAATATTTATAGAAACAAAAACCTTAAATTAAGAATATTAGATATTGGTACCGGATCAGGCTGTATAGCAATATCACTAGCAAAGGAATTTAAAAATGCATCTATTACAGCTATAGATATATCTAAAGAAGCATTAGAAGTTGCAGAAAAAAACTTAAAAATACATAATTGTTATAATCAAATCCAACTTAAGATGATTGATTTTAAAAATATTAATTCCAAGTATGATTTAATAGTATCTAATCCACCGTACCTAACAAAAGAACAGTTTGATAATGCAGATCCAGAAGTTAAAAATTTTGAGCCGAAATTAGCTTTAGTTGGAGGATATGATGGGCTGAAATTTTACAGAGAATATTCAAATAATCTAAAAAATTTAATGAATAAAAGTGCTTATTTTGTTTGTGAAATTGGTATTAATCAGAGACAAGATTGTGAAGAAATTTTTGAAAATTCTGGATTATATTTAAATAAAATAGTTAATGATCTTCAAGGAATCGAGAGAATTTTTAGTTTTTCAAAGATATAAGTTGAAATAAATTAAATGAACTGTATAGTTAAGAAAAAAGATTAATAATTTATTAAAAATTTTAGTTTCCAAACAATATGTATAAAAAAAACGGTAGAACCGCTTATAGGAGTAATAGAAGAACCAGTTTTAAGAAACCTGGTGGATATAAAAATTTTAACAATAGAAATAGAGGAAATGTATCCCAGCAATATAACAAGTACTTAAAACTAGCTAAAGAAGCATCAAGATCAGGTGATAGAATTCAATCTGAATACTATTATCAATTTACAGATCACTACTACAGAATAATGGTTGAGCTAGGTATTAATATTGAAGAAAATACAAATTTTGATGAGCAAAAACAAAGTACATCAAATGAACAAACTTCAGATACTGATAATGAAACCATCGAGGTAAATGATAATGATAAAGCAGAAGATGATTCCATCGAATCTATTCCATTTATAGCTGAACCATCTAAAGAAAAAAGAACAAGATCAACAAAGTAGTTATTCGTATAACATGCTCAAATGATCAGCATAAATTATTTTATATTCTTCTTTAAATTTTTCTAATTCCTTACCTTCAAGTATTTTTCCAGAAGGAAGTTTTAGTTTTAAAGGATTAATATGTTTATTTTGATACATAATTTCATAATGAAGATGAGGCCCTGTAGAATTTCCTGTACTACCTACATAGCCTATAACTTCACCTTGATTAACTCTTACACCTTTAGAAATACCTTTCTTATAATTTGACAAATGTGCATATGCTGTTTTATACCCATTATTATGCCTTATACGGATATATTTTCCATATCCTCCATTCCTTCCAATGTATTCAACAATTCCATTGCCTCCAGCATAAATTGGTGTTCCTGTAGGTGCAGCAAAATCAACACCTTTATGCATTTTGTTGAAACCTGAGATAGGATGTTTACGCATACCAAAATTTGATGAAATTCTTGCGCCATCTAAGGGTGTTTTTAAAATTGATTTTTTAACATTTTTACCCTCTCTGTTAAAATAGTCAACATAACCATCATCTGTAATAAACTTAAAATATTCTAATTGTTTTCCTTCAATTATTATAGAAGCATACTTAATATCGTTATATTCTAGTCTACCTGTTTCAACTATTTCATCAAATTCATATGATATTGAAACAACTGTATCCACCCTAATATCTCTTTGAAAATCGAGATCAAAACTAAAAAGGCTTATAATTTTAACTAAAATATCTGATGATACACCATTTTTAATACCGTCTGAAAATAATGATTCTGTTATTGTATATTCTTTTGATTCAATAAATGAATCCTTTGTTAGTTTTATTATATTTAAATTTATTTCTTTATCTAATTTTACAGAGATAATAGTCTCACTGTTCTTAAAAAATTCAATTTTTTTTATTTGACCAAAATTATTTTCAAACACACTTATTATTTCTCCAGTTTTGATTTTCTTTAAATCAAAAGTATCTTCTATCTTACTTATGATTTCATAGATTTTCTTCTGCTTAAATTTTAGATTTTCCAAAATTGAGACAAAAGTATCACCTTGTAAAATTTCAATTTTTTTCTCAACAAATTGTTCTTTATCAATACTTTTTTTTATTTTAGGTGAAGGAATTTCTTCTTTTTTTTCTTGAATGATTTCTTTTTTATCTTCTACTATTTCTTTTTTTACAATCTCTTCATTATAAATATTTTTATTAGATATGTTTAAGTATTCAAAAATAAACAAATAATATCCTGATGATATTAAAGAAATAAAAATTAGATATCTTAAAATTCTAAACACCTAGAAATATTTTGAATTAAAATATACAAGAGGTTTCAATTTATCGTTAGATTGTAATTCTAATATCTTACATATAAATATTATGTGATCACCTTTTTTTATTTTATCCATTAGCTCACATTCAAGATTTGCTATACAATTTGGTATAATTACTGTTTTATTTTTCCCATCAATAAATTTTATATCTTTTAAATTAGGTGCAGTTGAAGCAAAATTGTCAGATAATTTTTTTTGTTTACTAGATAGAATATTAATAGATAAAAATTTAGTTTTTGAAAACTGTTTTATTGAGGAAGAGTAATTTCCTAAAGAAAACAGAACCATGGGAGGGTTAAGAGATAAAGAGTTGAATGAGTTAACAGTTTTTCCATATATTGAATTATTATTTTTAACACATACAACAGTAATTCCTGTTGAAAACTTACTAAGTGTTTTTTTAAAATTGTTAGTGTTTACTTTTTTCATAATCTTTTTTGCATATAAATCGAATCAATCCACTTATTTTTTTTAAAACCAGCCTTCTTTATAGTTCCAATATATTGAAATCCATTATTTTTATGTATTTTTATAGAAGCAAAATTATTTTTTCCACCAATCACTGCTATCAAATTTTTAATTTTTGAAATTTTTTTACATATTTTAATAAGTTCTTTTAGTATTTTATTGCCATAACCAATATTAATGAAAACTGGATTAACATAGATTGAATGTTCATATGAAAATCTATATCCACTTTTTTCTCTAAATTTATTAACAAAGGCTAATCCAATAACTTCATTTTCTTCAATTGCTAAAATAAATGGTAATTTATTTTTTTTAATTTTTTTTAATAATGAATTAAATTTTAATTTTGATAATTTTTTTTCTTCAAAATTAGAGAATGAATTTTCAATAAAATAATTATAAATTTTTAGAGCTTTAGAGATTTCATTTTCTGTAAAATTGTTTTTTTTTACCCTCATTTATCTCCTAATACTAATATTCAATTGTATGAATAATTCTAAACTCTGAATATTATTTAATAAAAAATTGATCAATATGTTTATAATTTATTTACTTAATTAATGATTAAAAAAGGTTAAATTAAGTATAATTTAAAAATTCCATACGAACTTTCAATTATTGCTTTACATTTAAAAGTCATTATATTTCAAATACTATAGTTTTATAAAATAAAACTTCTTGGGTGTGTAGCTCAGCGGTAGAGCACTGCCTCGACACGGCAGGGGTCACAGGTTCAATCCCTGTCACACCCACCATAGAAATTTTAATAAATACTCTTGAAATTTAATAATATGATATAATTAAATTATATGGTTAAATGTTTATTAGTAGCTACTCTAATCGCTTCATTGATTTTCTTAATAATAGACGTAATTTGGCTAAGCTTTGCTACAAAGTCTTTTTACAGACCTCTAATAGGTAATTTATTAACTGATAAGCCTGTAATGTGGGCTGCTGCTCTTTTTTATATATTATATGTCCTTGGTATGGCTTTAGTTGTAATTCAACCTTGTGTTGATTCTGGTAATTTAATGAAAACATTGTACACTGGCTTCATATTTGGTTTGGTTGCATATGGCACATATAACTTAACAAATATGGCAGTACTAAAAGGATGGTCACCAATTGTTACTTTCGTAGATATGTTCTGGGGTGGTTCATTGACAGCCGTATCAGCTACATCTGGATTATATTTAGCAAAAAAAATAGTACATTTTTAACTTAGTCGATCCATTCCAAATTTTAGCATTTTTATTAGTATAGGGTTTTGACTTATTTTATTTTTATATTTATTTATAAAAGTATTAATTTTATTATTACATAAATCGGTAACTTGTTTTTCACCAATTAATTTTAATAAGGTACTTTTGCCTTGCTCAACATCTTTACCTGGTGTTTTCCCAATTTTTTTAAAAGTTCCAATTTCATCGATTAAGTCATCTATAATTTGAAATATTAAACCAAATAACATTCCATAATCTTTTGCAAATTGAATATCTATTTTACTTTTATCTTTTAATATAAAAGGTGCAGAAAAAGAGAATTCAAATAATTTGCCAGTTTTTCTAGAATACATATCTAAAATTTTATTTTTTGATAACTTTTTATTTTCGTATTCTAAATCTAAAGCTTGACCAAGAGCTAATCCTTTATGTCCAATACACAAAGAAAGATAATTTATTAAATTTAATCTAGGAATAACATTTTTATTTTTAAAACTTCCTGATATCAATTCAAATGCTAAATCATGTAAAGCATCTCCTGCTAAAATTGCAGTAGCTTCATTAAATTTTTTATGAGTACTTAATTTACCTCTTCTATAATCATCATCATCCATTGATGGTAAATCATCGTGAATTAAGGAGTACGAATGTATACATTCAATACATGAGGCTATGATGAAAGCATCATTTGATGAAATTTTTGCTATTTTTGCTGACTCCATTACTAAAAATGGCCTTATTCTTTTTCCTCCATTCATAGAGCCATAGAAGATTGCATTTGATAAACTTGTTTTGTCTAGCTTATTTTTTAAAAGTTTTTTAAATTTAATATCAAACTTTCTTTTATTTGCATTTATTAACGTATTTAAGTTCATAGATAACAATTTATATTTGTTTTAATTTTTAAATTATTTAATACAAATATGCGAATGTATTTATGAGAATCGAAGAAGAAATTAAACTTGACTACTCAGACGTCCTTTTTAGACCAAAGAGAAGTACTTTAAAAAGTAGGAAAGATGTCGATTTGAATAGAAAATATACTTTCAAACATTCAAGATCATCATGGAAAGGAATTCCAATAATAGCATCAAATATGGATGGTGTTGGTGAAATAGATGTAGCAAAAAAACTAACTTCTCACAAACTAATGACTGCTCTAACAAAACAGCATGATATTAATCAAATAGGAACTATTTATAAAAAAAATATTTTCTTTGATTCAATTGCTCTTAGTTGTGGTACAAGTAATGACAGTTATAATAGGTTAAATTCAATTTTAAAAAAATATCCAAAATTTAAATTTATCTGTATTGATGTAGCAAATGGATATTCAGAAAACTTTAGTAATTTTGTTTCAGAAGTAAGAAAAAAATATCCAAAAAAAACCATTATTGCAGGTAATGTTGTTACTGCAGATATGACTCAGGAATTAGTATTAAGTGGAGCAGATATTGTTAAAGTTGGTATCGGTCCTGGGAGTGTCTGTACCACAAGAATACAAACAGGAGTAGGATATCCACAACTTAGCGCTGTAATGGAATGTGCTGACGCAGCACATGGATTAGGAGCGCATATTATCGCTGATGGAGGATGTACTTGTCCTGGTGATGTTGCAAAAGGATT
This sequence comes from uncultured Alphaproteobacteria bacterium, assembly GCA_902612805.1. Classification (GTDB taxonomy): domain Bacteria; phylum Pseudomonadota; class Alphaproteobacteria; order HIMB59; genus CACPNW01. The sequence continues at coordinate 100,403 of CACMEY010000004.1, forward strand.
TGGAGCTGGTGCAGACTTTGTTATGCTTGGTGGAATGTTAGCAGGTCATAAGGAAGGTGGTGGTGATATAATTGAGGAAAATGGAAGTAAATTTATCGAGTTTTATGGATCAAGTTCTGAAGAAGCAAATGAAAAACATTATGGTGGTCTTGCAAACTATAGATCATCTGAGGGTAAAAAAGTTAAAATACAAATGAAGAATTCGCTAGATAGTACTATTAGAGATATTCTTGGAGGTGTACGAAGTAGTTGTACATATGTTGGAGCTTCATCATTGAAGCAGCTAAGTAAGTGTACTACATTTGTAAGAGTAAATAATCAGTATAATGACACTTTTGGGAAAGTGTAGGTTAGTAACCTATTGCCATACCATCTTTTCGTGGATCTGACCCGCCAATAAGCACTCCATTTTTTCTATCAATTTTTATACATTGACCACCGCCAATAGCATTTTTATTTATTTTAATTTTATGACCAATATTCTTTAATTTTTTTACAATTTTATCATCTAATGAATTCTCAACATTTAAGAGACCATTTAGAGCAAATGCTCTGGGTAAATCCAAACCTTCTTGTACTGTCATGTTATAGTCGATTATATTTTGAATCAAATGCGACTGACCAATTGGTTGATATTGTCCTCCCATAACTCCATAAGAATACAGTGTCTCATCATTCTTATTAGTTATTAGCCCAGGGATTATTGTATGAAGTGGTCTTTTATGACTATCAATTGAGTTGGGGTGACCATCTTCTAATCTGAAATTTACACCTCTATTTTGAAAAAGAATTCCTGTTTTATTACTTGTAATTCCACTTCCAAAACCATGACATATTGAATTAATAAATGATACAGAATTCAAATCTCTATCTACAACACTTAAATATATTGTTTCAGGGTGAGAAGTTACATAGCCTTTTTTGGAAGAATAAATTTTATTTTTATTTATTCTAGAACATAAAGAGCTAATATATTCATTACTTAAATAATCTTTTATATTTATATTATTAAAATTAGGATCACCAAATATTGTTTCTTTAATCTCAAAACATATCTTTGAAATCTCAGCTTGAAGATGATATCTTTCGAAACTTGAATAATTGTATTTATTGATATTTAATTTCTCAGTCATTGCCATCATCATCAAGACAACTAATCCAGGACTATTTAGAGGGCATTGATGGATCTTTAAATTTCTATAGGAATTTGTAATTGTTTTTGAAAATAACGTTTTTTGATTGTAGAAATCTTCCTCTGTATGCAGTCCTCCAAGTTTATTTAGTGTCTTGACCATATCCTTAGTTATTTCACTTTGATAAAATCCTTTAATTTTATTTTTTGAGATGACTCTTAAAGTATTTGCTAAAGGAATATTCTTAAAAACTTCACCATAACTATAACTGATATTTTTATTTAAAAATAATCTTTTAGAATTAGGATTTTTTTTAAGTTTTGTTGCATTCTCTTTCCATGCAATAGCTTCAACTTCATGAACAGGAAATCCTTTTCTAGCAAAATTTTCTGCACCATTTAAAACTTCTTTAAAATCAATTCTTCCAAATTTTTCATGCATAGAACACCATGCATGAACTGCTCCAGGAATAGTAACTGAATGTGGACTTGTTAAACCAATATTTTTTATTTTATTATCTTTATAAAACTGTAAATTTGCTTTTTTCGGAGCAATTCCAGACCCATTTACAGCAATTGGTTTCTTCCCATTCATCGAAATAATTGCGAAGCAATCTCCTCCAATTCCTGTTGCACTAGGACATACTACAGCCTGAACAGCTGAAGCCGCGATAGCAGCATCAACAGCATTTCCACCTTTTTGAAGTACATTAATAGCCACCATGGAACTTAATGGATTTGATGTTGCCACCATACCATTTTGAGCTAAAACATTAGATCTTCCTGGGTAAGATAACTTTCTCATATTAATTTAGACAATATATGTTTGACAAAACAAATCCCAGAATTTAAAGCGCTTTCTATGAAAGTTAAATGTTCATTAAAAACTGCCAAAGCTAGAGATAAGGATTGTAAAGTCGTTCGAAGAAAAGGTAGGATTTATGTTATTAATAAGAAAAATCCCAGAATGAAAGCCAGACAGGGATAATTAATTTTCTGCTATATATTTCTCAGCTTCTAAAGCAGCCATACAGCCCATACCAGCAGCCGTCACAGCCTGCCTATAAATTTTATCTTTTACATCACCAGCTGCAAAGACTCCCTTAATACTTGTTTCAGTACTATCAGGTTTAGTAATTATATAATTTTCCTCGTCCATTTTTAACTTATCTATAAAAAGTGAAGTAGCGGGATCATGTCCTATAGCTATAAAAGCACCATTTACATCTATAGTTGTTTTGGTGCCATCTAATGTGTTCTCTAAAATAATTTTTTTTAATGTATTTGGATTTTCTTCTCCAACGAACTCAGAAACCTTACTATTCCAAATTACTTCAATTTTTTTATTGTTAAATAGTCTTTCTTGTAAAATTTTTTCAGCTCGTAAACTATCTCTTCTATGGATTAACAAAACCTTAGAAGCAAATTTTGTCAAAAACATTGCTTCCTCTACTGCACTATTACCTCCACCAATCACTGCTACTTGCTGATCTTTGAAGAAAAACCCATCACAAGTTGCACAAGCTGAAATACCAAATCCTTTAAATTTTTTTTCACTTTCCAAATTCAACCATCTGGCCTGAGCACCTGTTGCAATAATTATCGATTTAGAAACAAATTCTTTGCCTGACTCAGTTTTGGAAGTAAATGGATTTTTTTCAAAATCAACTGAAGTTACAATATCGTTATGAAAGATAGTTCCTACTTTTACTGCTTGTTCTTTCATTTGTTCCATAAGCCAAGGACCCTGAATTACATTTTCAAATCCTGGGTAGTTTTCTACATCGGTAGTGATGGTTAGCTGACCTCCTGGTTCTAAACCCGAAACTAAATGCGGTTTTAAATTTGCTCTTGCTGCATAGATTGCAGCAGTATAGCCTGCTGGTCCAGAGCCAATAATTAAGACATCATTTTCTATTTTTTCAGTCATATAATTAAATTAATAATTTAAGCACTTTTTTCAACTGGCCAATCTGTATTAAAAGTAACATAATTTATTTGAATACATCTTCTTTCTTTTTGAATTTCTTTTAATTCAAGTCCATGCCAAGTATCATCCCCTGAAGAAAAAAAATAACCACTATTATGAACATATTTAATTGTTTTAACTAATTTAAAATTTTTATCATAAAGATCGGTACCTAAATTTGATGATTCATTATATGGGTTCGCCCAAATCATCATCGTCATTAATTTCTCTGAAATATCTTTGTGTGGTTTTAACCAAAATCCTTTTTTATCTCCAATCACTTCTAATCTTACATATGAATTTGATAAATCTTTATCAATTATTTTTGATATTTTATTTACCATTTCTTTGCTTTGTAAAGACTGAATTAATTTCGTTAGATATGGAAAATTTGGACAATTATTTTTTGTTATAAAAAGTCTTAATTTACCATCAACTCCCTGTCCTGTATGATCGGCAGCTCTTGTTCCATCGTACATTCTGTCTCCTGACGGAATATTACTATAGGAAATTTCATCTAATGCGCCTTCTTCTAAACAATTACTAAATACCCAGTGATTAAAGGGAAAATCTGCATGAGTTAAGTTCTCAAGATTCATTTTTCCTTTCTATAATTCTTTTTTTTATAATTCCAGCAATTCTTTTGCTTTCCTCTAGTTTCGTATATGTCCACTTTTCTAATTTATCTAAAGTATTAAAATCTCTTGTTATATTCATTTTTTTAAATTCTTCATGGAATCTTTTAAATCTTTTACTTTTTCTCTTCATTGGTAATTGATAAACATAAATTGGCTTACCAGATATACTTGCTTCAGAAATCATAGAGGTTGAGTCAGAAGTAATAATAAAATAACTGGAGTTATAAATAGCAAATTCGTATGGATTCTTTCCTTCTCCAAGCCATAACGTACACATAGTGCTTAATTCTTTTTTCAAAATATGCTTAATTTCTTTATTAGTCCTTCTCGAACTAAGAACTAAAATTTCATTATTATGAGACTTTAATTTTTTTATTCTTTTACAAAGATCTAAAGTATTTTCTTTTGAGAAATTATAGTGATTATTTTCACCTCCAATAATACATGTGATCAAATTTTTTGTATTAGTTTCATAATGATTTTTCAAATTATTAAATTGTTTAAAATGATGTATTGCACCCGAAGAATTAATTATATTGTCACCATATATACCATCATGATTTGGAGCTATAACATAAGAAAAGTTTTTTGAAGAAATTTTTGGGTTTTGAATATGAATATTAATAATATTTGGATATTTTTTTTTAAGATAGATTGATAGGTAAACACTTTTTCTTCCACAACTGATAACTAAATCAGGTATCTCGTCTATTGGTAACTTATTTTTAAATATCCAATTAAAAATAGGAAGTATTCCAGGCTGTAATTTATTCCAAGGAAAAATTATTTCAGTTTTAATTTCCTTTATATTTAAACCAAATTCATTTGCCAGACCATTAGTTTGACTTATCATTCCTTGTGAACCATCAGTTAATGACCAAATTTTAGGATTGTCTATATTCAAATGTATTTTATTGATAATATTGTATAACTTTTTAAACCTTTTGGACTATTGATTTCAACATTGTCTTCTATTGTTTTACCAATCAAGCCTCTTGCTAAAGGACTAGTAATTGAAAGTTTTTTATTTTCAATATCTGATTCATATTCCCCAACAATTTGATATTGTTGTTTTTCTCCACTTTCATCATCTTCTATTTCAACTGTTGCACCAAATTTAATATCGTCACCTTCAACAGATTTAACATCTATTACTTCTGCTTTACTAATAGCACTCTCTAAATCTATAATTCTTCCTTCAATTAAACTTTGTTGTTCTTTAGCATATTGATATTCTGCATTTTCAGATAAATCACCGTGGCTTCTAGCCTCGGCAATTGCTTCAATAATTTTTGGCCTATCTTCAGAGGTTAATTTTTTTAATTCATCTTGTAATTTTGTATAACCCTCAGCAGTCATAGGAATTTTATTCATAAACTCATGATGATTTATTTATTTTTTATAGTCAATAAAATTAATTTATAGTTTGAAGACTTTTTATTGTGAATTCCTGAGTTTTCATATGTTCAATAGCATCAACAGCGACTTTTGCTCCTGCTATTGTCGTATAATATGGAATATTATACATTAAGGATGTCCTTCTAATACTATAGCTATCTCTAATAGATGATTGAGTTTTTGTCGTATTAATTACAAGCTGAATTTCATTATTAATTAATGAGTCAACTACATGAGGATTACCTTCTTTTACTTTATTTACTATTTTTGTCTTGATGTTATTAGAATTTAAGTATTCAGCAGTCCCTTTAGTTGCAAGTAGATTAAAATCTAATTCTTTTAACTTTTGTGCAATCTCAATAATGAACTTTTTATTATCATTATCTATTGAGATAAATACTGTCCCTTTAGATGGAAGGATATTACCACATGCTATTTGGCTTTTTATGTAGGAAGATAAAAAGGTTTCATCTATTCCCATAACTTCTCCTGTAGATTTCATTTCAGGACCTAATATTAGATCAACTCCATCAAATTTATTGAATGGAAAAACAGATTCTTTTACATTAAAGTTTTTTAATTCATTAATTTTGTAATCGTTCAATATTGAATTAAGATTTTCGCCAACCATTACTTTTGCTGCAATTTTTGCGATTGGAATACCTTTTGATTTGGCCACAAATGGTACAGTTCTGCTGGCTCTTGGGTTTACTTCTAAAACATATATTTTTTTATCTTTAATTGCTAATTGAGTATTCATTAATCCAATAACATTAATTTCATTGGCAATTTTTGATACCCATTCAATTATTTTATTCTGAGTTGCTTTACTAACAGAATAGGGAGGTAAGGAACAAGCACTATCTCCAGAGTGAATTCCTGCCTCTTCGATGTGTTCCATAATCCCAGCTACAAATATTTCTCCATTTTTATCTCTAATTATATCTACATCTATTTCTTTGGCATTCTCAAGATACTCATCAATTAAAATTACATTATTTGAAGAAACTTCAAGAGCTTCATTAGAAAATGTTTCTAAATTATCTTTATCGTATGCGATTTGCATAGCTCTTCCCCCAAGTACATAAGAAGGTCTAACTAAAACTGGATATCCAATTTCTTCAGCTTTTTCTAAAGTTTGAGATACTGTATTTGCAAAAGCATTTTTTGGTTGAGCAATTTTTAGTTTCATTAATATTTCACTGAATCTATCTCTATCTTCAGCCAAATCTATTGCTTCAGTTGAAGTTCCTATAACTTTTATACCAGCTCCTTCTATTTCTTTTGCAATTTTTAAAGGAGTTTGCCCTCCAAACTGAACTAACACACCTAGAACATTTCCATTACTTTTTTCTTTATTGTAAATTTCAATAACACTTTCAGCTGAAAGTGGTTCAAAATAAAGTCTATCAGCAGTATCATAGTCAGTTGAAACCGTCTCAGGGTTACAATTTATCATTATTGTTTCAATGCCTTTTTCTTTCAATGCATAGACAGCATGTACACAGCAATAATCAAACTCAATTCCTTGACCTATTCTATTAGGGCCACCTCCAAGGATTATTACTTTGTCTTTTGATGTAGGATTAGCTTCACAGAATTTAGTATTTTCAAAATCCCAGTCATAAGTAGAATAAAGATAAGGAGTTTTAGAGCTAAATTCACCAGCACAAGTATCTACAAGCCTGAAGACGGGATTAATTTCACTATTATTTCTAAATTCTCTTAATTCATTTTCCTTAATATTTAATATTGATGAAATTTTACTATCTGAGTAGCCTATTTTCTTCGCATATAATATTATCTCTTTGTTAAGACCTTTTGCTTTTAATATTTTTTCAAAATCAATTATTGTTTTAATTTGATATAAAAACCATTTGTCATATTTTGTAATTTTATTTATTTCATCAACTGATAGTCCAATCCTAAGAGCTTCACCTACAACTAATAAGCGTTGAGAAGATTGTATTTTAAGTTCACTCAAAATTGTATTTTTATCATTTGAACGAAGTTTTGGTTTATCAAAACCAGTTAGACCATACTCAAGGGAATTAAACCCCTTTTGGATTGATTCATTAAAAGATCTACCTATGCTCATTGCCTCACCAACAGATTTCATGGATGTCGTTAAGTCAGAATTAGCACCAACAAATTTTTCAAAAGTAAATCTTGGAATTTTAGTTACAACATAATCAATAGTTGGTTCAAAACTTGCCGGTGTTGTTGTAGTAATATCATTCTCAAGTTCATCCAAAGTATAACCTACGGCTAATTTTGCAGCAATTTTTGCTATTGGAAAACCTGTAGCCTTTGATGCTAACGCAGATGATCTACTAACTCTTGGATTCATTTCAATTACATTAATTTCTCCATTTTCAGGATTTATTGCAAATTGAACATTTGATCCGCCAGTATCTACTCCTATTTTTCTGAGAACCTTAATGCTAGCATTCCTTAAAATTTGATATTCTTTATCAGTTAATGTTAAGGATGGAGCTACTGTAATGCTATCTCCAGTATGAACACCCATTGGATCAACATTTTCAATTGAGCAAACAATAATACAATTATCTTTATTATCTCTAACAACCTCCATCTCAAATTCTTTCCAACCTGAAACAGATTTTTCAATAAGTATCTGATTTGTTGGGCTAGCATTTAAGCCTCTATTACATAAATCAATAAAACCCTCATCATCATAGGCTACACCGCCTCCGGTACCACCAAGTGTAAAACTTGGTCTTATGACAAGAGGTAAATTTAATTCATTTTTTACTCTTTTTGATTCTTCAATAGTGTTAACCACGTAACTTTTAGGACAGCTTAGACCAATTTCATTCATAGCATCTTTAAATTTTTGCCTATCCTCAGCTAATTCTATTGCTGTTGGATTAGCTCCAATCATTTTTACTCCGTGTTTTTCAAGTATACGATTATTAAATAATTCCATTGAAACGTTTAAAGCAGTTTGCCCTCCCATAGTTGGCAGAAGAGCATCTGGTTTTTCGATTTCGATTATTTTTTCTACAAATTCTTTAGTTATAGGTTCAATATAAGTTTGATCGGCTAATTCTGGATCAGTCATTATTGTTGCAGGATTTGAATTAATTAACACAATTTTGTAGCCTTCATCTTTGAGAGACTTACATGCCTGAGCACCCGAGTAATCAAATTCACAAGCTTGACCAATAACTATTGGACCTGCACCTACTATTAATATTTTATTTATGTCAGTTCTTTTTGGCATTTTGCTCAATAAGTTTATAAAATTCTTCAAACAAATAATGACTATCATGTGGACCAGGTGACGCCTCTGGGTGATATTGAACACTAAATACTGGTAAATGCTTATGTCTTAAACCTTCATTAGTTCCGTCAAATAGTGAAACATGAGTTTCAATTATATCTTTGCCAAAACTATCTCTATCAACTTCAAAGCCGTGATTTTGTGAAGTAATTTCTACAATGCCTGTTTCAAGATTTTTTACAGGATGGTTTGAACCTCTGTGACCCTGAAACATTTTTTTAGTTTTTGCATTTAATGCTAATCCTAAAATTTGATGCCCTAAACATATTCCAAATATTGGAATATTATCATCAATTAATTTTTTAATCACATCAACTATTTTACTACCTGTGGCATAAGGATCACCAGGGCCGTTTGATAAAAAAATTCCTGAAGGATTAGTTTCTATTATTTCTTCGTAGCTAGAAAATAAGTTTAATACTGTTGGGTTAAGATTAAATTCATTCAGATTTCTTAAAATATTATTTTTGATACCAAAGTCTAAGCAAGTGACATTATATTTAAATTGGCTTTTAATTGATTTATCACTTTTCCATATTCCTTTTTTCCAATTATAGTTTTCCTCTGTCGATACTATCTCCGCCAAATCTAAATTTTTAAGACCTTTCCAATCATTTATTTGAGTTTTAAGTTTTTCAATTTTATTTTCATCTTCCCCAAAGTGAATAATTGCGGCTTTCTTAGCTCCCTCAACAGATAATTTTTTAGTTAAGTATCTAGTATCAACACCAAAAATACATGGAATTTTGTTTTTTAAAAAATATGTATTCAAGTCATTTTCTGCTCTCCAATTTGAATACTCTGATAATGGCTGATTTATTACACAACCATCAGCATAGATTTTTTTTGATTCTTGATCTTCTTGATTTGTACCCACAATTCCAACATGTGGAAAAGTAAATGTAATTATTTGTTTTGTATATGAGGGATCAGATAATGCTTCTTGATAGCCTGTTTGAGAGGTATTAAAACAAAGCTCGCCTACGGCAGCCTTTTTCTCTCCTAATCCATAACCCCATAAAATTTCACCATTTTCTAATACAAGAGCTGCTGTTTTATTGTGTATATGTGGTTCTTTTTTTAAAACTTCCATTATATTTAGATGAAGCAAAATGATAGTTAGTAGGCATTTATAACAATGTAGTCAAGGATTAGTTGAATTTAAAAAGAAGAATTATATTATTAAATTAAATTTATTAGAAAGTGAAAAAATATGAGCTTAAAGGATAAAATTGAAAGTAATTATAACAATTCTATCAAAGAAAAAGATAGTAATTCCATCAATACTTTAAGATTAATAAAGAGCGCTATTAAAGATAAGGAAATTTCTCTTAGAGGTAAGCAAGACTCTTTGACCGATTCTGATATTTTAAGTTTACTTCAAAGTTTAGTAAAACAAAGAAAAGATTCAATAGAAGCTTTTGAAAAAGCGAATCGGAATGATCTTATTGAAAATGAACTAAATGAAATCAGAGTAATAGAAATGTTTTTACCAAAACAAATGGATGAAGATGAAACAAAATTGATCATAAAGAATATTATTCAAGAGAACAAATATACATCAATCAAAGAAATGGGTGCACTTATGAAAATAATTAAGGAAAAATATACTGGAAAAATAGATATGGGCTTAGTTGGAAAAATAGCTAAATCTTTATTGGGCAATTGATGTCATTTTCAAAAAATGATCTTGAATTAATAAAATCAAAAATTCTTCTTTCACAAGAAATTGAAAAAAAAACAAAAGTAATAAAAAAAGGAAAGGATAGTTGGTGTTGTTGTCCTTTTCATGATGAAAAAACTCCATCTTGCAAAATAAATGATGATTTAGGTTCCTATTATTGTTTTGGATGTGGAGCTAAAGGAGATATATTTACAATATACACAGAACTTTATAATTTTTCATTCCCTGAAGCAGTAAAAGAATTAGCTCAAAGAGTTGGTATTAGAATACACGATAATTTTGATTCAAATATTAATAAAAAAAATGATAAAATTTATAAAATTTTAGAAATTTCGACAAAATGGTTTCAGGATAATCTACAGTCAAATAAAAATTGTCAAAAATATTTAAATAAAAGAAATTTATCAAATGAGACTATTAAATATTTTAAGTTAGGATTTTCTTCTAATTCACAGCAAACTTTATATCAATTTCTAAAAGAACAAGATTTTGAAGATAAAGAGCTTCTTGAAAGCAATGTAGTAAAGCTAGATAAAAATAATAAGATACGTGATTTTTTTTATAATAGACTAATTTTTCCAATTACAAATGAATATGGAAAAATTGTTGGATTTGGTGGAAGAGTATTAGACAATTCAAATCCTAAATATATCAATTCGCCTGAAAGTGATTTTTTTAAAAAAAGAAATATTTTGTATAATCTTTTCAACGCTAAAAAAAACATAAGATCAAAAAAAAATATGTTGATTTGTGAAGGTTATATGGACGTAATAAGTTTGTATGACAAAAATATTAAAACAGCTGTTGCTCCACTTGGAACTTCTTTAACAGACAGTCATCTTTTATTATCATGGAAATATGTAAATAAACCAACATTGATGTTTGATGGAGATACATCAGGTTTAAAAGCTTCTTTTAAAAGTGCTATAATGTCGTTACCTTACTTAACTCCTTCAAAATTATTACAATTTATTATTTTACCAAATGAATATGATCCTGATAATTTCATAAATGAATATTCTTTAAGCAAATTTGCAACATATTTAAAAAACCCACTTTCACTTGTAAATTTCATTTTTCAGGAATCATCAAAATCAATTGATTTACAAAAATCTGATAACAAAGTTATTTTTGATAACTATATTGATGAATTAGTTAGCAATATAAAAGATAGTAAAATAAGATATTTTTACAAAAATGAGTTTAAATCTTTATTTTTTCAAAAAATAAAATCATTTTCTAGTAAAAAACAAACTATAAAAATTATTCCAAAAACGATTTCATTAAAAGATAAACAAATTTACTCTTTTCTTACAGCCTATTTAAATCATTTGAAATTACGAAAAAAGATCTATTCACTATTGATAGCTTCTGAATTACTAAATAATGAACAAACTGAATTCTTAGATTTTATTCATAAATCTGATTTTTTTGAGGTTGATGTAGATAATATTAATACCGTTAAATTTCCAAATAAAGTATCTGAAATTTACCAAAAAACAAAGGATAATAGTATATCTCAACTTTTCCCCTATGTACGCTTAGATTATGGTTCTGAGGAGGTTATAAAAGAAATAAAAGAATCTATAAATAATTTGAAGACAAGACTTTCAAATTTGAAAAAAATAAATAAAAGCCTAAATGATATACATTCTAATTCATCTTCTATGACGTGGGATGAATTAAAAAATATTACTTTCAATCTTCACAACAATGAAGAGATATTAAAATAAAGTTATGGCAAAAAAAAAGAAAAAAACAGTAAAGAATAAAACAAAGTTAACTAAAAAGAAAACTCCTGTTAAAAAAAAATTAATTAAGAAGAAATCAATTTCTAAATCTTCTCAAGTATCTAAATCAAAAATTATAAATAAAACAAAGAAAACTATTTCAAAAAAAGTATCCAAGAAGTCTTTAATTAAATCTTCACAAGAGGATAAGCCAAAAAAAATACCAAAAGCAATCTCAGGTTTTGAAGAAAAAATAAAAGAAATATTTGTAAAGTTAATTAATAAACATAAAATTGACGGAATATATACTCAAAAAATAATTGAAAAAGCTATCCCCAAAAAATTTAGACTTGATGAAAATATAAAAAAATTTACAAATCTTGTTACCTCCAACAACATTAAAATTCATTCTGAGGAAGAAGCAAAAGAATTAATAACTCTAGCAAAAGAACAAACCGCAAAATCTGAAGATGGAGGTGATGACCAAGAAAAAAAACAAACTGGAAAAACAGATGATCCAGTAAGATTATATTTAAGAGATATGGGAGCAGTTGAGCTTCTTAGTAGAGAAGGTGAAATAGCTATAGCTAAAAGAATAGAAGCAGGAAGAGAAAAAATGATTGGAGCAATTTGTGAAAGTCCAATGACAATTAGATCAATTATCAATTGGAAAGATGCAATTAAAGATGGGACAATGCTTTTAAGAGATATAGTGGATTTGGAGGCTACTTACGATATGTCAGATATTTCTGATTCAAAACTAGAGGATACACTTAAACTTATTGAAAGTGGTGGGGATGATAAGGAAGATGATAAAAAAAAGAAAGACAAAAAAGAAAGTACTGAAGAAAATACTGAAGAACAACAACAAGATGATGACGATGACGACAGTCTTAATGTTTCACTTGCAGCAATGGAAGAAAAACTTAAACCAAAAGTATTAAATGATTTTAATGATATAACAAAATTATTCAAAAAACTTCAAAAACACAGTCAAGAATTTATCAATGCAGACAAAAAAAATGAAAAAAATTATGCATCTTTAGAAAAAAAATATTTAAAAATACAAAAAGAAATGGTTGCAGCAATGAAAGCTGTCCATTTTAATTCCACAACTATTGAAGCTCTAATGGAAGCTCTTTATGAACTTAATAAAAAACTACTTTTAAGAGAAGGAAAAATGTTAAGAATGGCTACAAGCGCAGGAGTTAAAAGAGACGATTTTATTGACAAATATTTAAATTTTAATTTTGAAAAAAATTGGATACAAAGTCTTCTGGCAACTAAAGATAAAAATTGGGAAAAGTTTATAAATAGGAATCATCTAGAAATTAACAAAAATATTGAAGAGATAAAAGAAATTCAAACAGCTTCTGAACTGCCTTTACCAGAGTTTAGAAGAATCGTTGGTACTGTTCAACAAGGTGAAAGATCTGCTAATAGAGCAAAAAAAGAGATGATAGAATCAAATTTGCGATTAGTTATTTCTATTGCAAAAAAATATACAAATAGAGGCTTACAGTTCTTAGATTTGATCCAAGAAGGAAATATTGGTCTTATGAAAGCAGTTGATAAATTTGAATATCGTAGAGGTTATAAATTTTCTACGTACGCTACATGGTGGATTAGACAAGCAATAACAAGATCAATTGCTGATCAAGCTCGAACAATTAGAATTCCAGTCCATATGATAGAAACAATAAATAAAATTGTTAGAACAACAAGACAAATCATGTCCGAGATCGGCAGAGAACCAACACCTAACGAATTAGCAGATAGATTACATATGCCTTTAGATAAAGTAAAAAAAGTTCTTAAAATTGCAAAAGAACCTATTAGTTTAGAAACACCTGTCGGAGATGAAGAAGATAGTTCTTTAGGAGATTTTATTGAAGATAAAAATGCGCTTATACCAATAGATGCTGCAGTTAAAAGTTCTCTAAGAGATACTACTACTAGAATATTATCTTCTTTAACGCCTAGAGAAGAGAGGGTTTTAAGAATGCGTTTTGGTATTGGCATGAATAGTGATCATACTTTAGAAGAAGTCGGCCAGCAATTTAGCGTTACAAGAGAAAGAATAAGACAAATAGAGGCTAAAGCCTTACGAAAATTAAAGCACCCAACTAGAGCAAGAAAGTTAAAAACATTTCTTGACGAATAATGAAGCTTACGCTTCTTGGAACCGGATGCCCTTCAATTGATTATAAAAGGTGTGGTTCAGCAAACTTAATTTGTTCAAAAAAAACAAAAATATTAATTGATTGTGGTTCTGGAGTAACACAAAGATTAAACGAAAGTGGACATTCTTCCGCAGAAATTGATGCGTTATTACTTACGCATTTGCACACTGATCATGTTATCGATTTATATCAACTCATTATGTCATCTTGGCACTCAGATAGAGATACAATTTGGAAAATATATGGCCCTAAAGGAACAAAAAAATTTGTTGATCAAATTTTTCTAGCATGGAAAAATGAACGAAGATTAAGAATTTCTTATGAAAAAAGAAAATCAATAAAAGCTCTCAAATATAAAGTTTTTGAATTTAATAAAACAGGTTCAATAAATATAAAAGATATAAAGTTTAAATATTTCGAAGTAGATCATAAGCCAGTTCCATTTGCTTATGGCTTTTCATTTTATAATAATAAGAAAAAATTAACTATAAGTGGCGATACAAGACCGTGTGAAAGTTTGATGAAAAATGCAGAGAACTCTGATGTTTTACTTCATGAAGTTTTTATAGAATATGAAATGAATAAAACATCTAAATTAAGAACAAAAAAAACTTTACACAATGTCAAAGAATATCATACTCCGAGTAATCTTGTTGGTAAAGTAGCCAAATTAACAAACTGTAAAAAACTTGTTTTAACACATTTTGTCCCAACAAGATTTAATGTTTCAAAATTAAAGAAAATTGTAAAAAAAGATTTTGGTAAAGATCCAATAATTGGAGAAGATTTATTAACAATAAATATCTAACCAATCTTATTTAAAAATTTTTCAAACTCTTCATCTTTAATTTCTACAATATTTGATGGAGTTGGAAATTCTTTATTATTTACATCCTTAATAAAACTTTTAAGTCCTTCTATTGTATCATCTAATAGCTTCTCATAGGATCTGTTTGTATCCTTAAATACTTTTGCATGACGAGGCACTCTATCAGTATTAGTACCTATCACATCTTGAATAAATAAAAACTCAACATCACATTTAGGACCGCTCCCCATAGACAATGTTAATAAATTAACTTTTTTTGTAATAATTTCTGCAACTCTATCAGGCACACATTCTACTTCTAGACCAATCGCACCTGCTTGATCGTATGCCAAAGCATCTTGATAAACTTTGTAGGCAGATATAGCATCTTTTCCTACTGCTTTAAAACCACCAGTCCATGTACTTTTATAAGGTATTAATCCTATATGACTGACAGCTGGTAATCCTTCATTTCGAAGAGCTTCAATATATTTTGGGCTATTACCGCAATAAACTGCATCGGCCCCATTTTCCCTTGCAATAAGAGCAGCATCAATTGCTTTATCTGGAGAAGACAATTGACCAAGGCCATAAATCATAAATGTATTTGGTGCTGCATCACGAATATCTTTAATATGTGCATCCCTAAACCATCTATTTGTAGGCACACCTGTTCTTAATGTATCTTTTTTAAATGAAACAATTTGAATATCTATACCAGCTTGTTCAGCTGCATATGCTTCTAAAGCATTAGTTACATATAGTTCTGTTAATTTAACTTTTCCTTTTTTATCAAATAAATCTTTAACTGTAAGTTTTGACATTAATTATATTTGGGTAAGTAATTCCCGTGTGCTTCAATTAACTTATCAACCATAGAATATATTTCATCAATGGACAAATTTGCTCCAGTTAGTGGATCTAGCATCGCTGCGTGATAAATATGTTCTTTTTTATTTGTTAATGCAGCTTCAGCAGTCAAAATTTGAACATTTATATTTGTTCTCATTAAAGCTGCTAAATGTTCTGGCAAGCGACCAGTTTTTTGAGGCTGATTACCTTTTGAATTAATTAAACAAGGAACTTCGACACAACAATTTGATGGTAAATTATCAATATATCCATCATTCATCACATTACCATTAATTGTTACTTCATTGTTGTTTGCTACAGCATCCATTATGTATGATGCATATTCTTTACCTCTTTTTAGAGGTTGATTATGTATGGGCGTCATATCTTTTTCCAAGTCATCCCAAAGCTTGATATTATTTTCACATCTATCAATGTATTCTTCTATGGGAATTTTATATTGATCAATTAAATCTTGTCTGTTCTGCTTTATGAACCATGGAACGTATTCAGCAAAATGTTCGCTAGACTCTGTAACAAAATAACCAAATCGTTTTAAAATTTCGTATCTTACTTTTTCATGTAGTACTTTATCTGATTCACTATCTTTACCTATACTTCTAGTTGATGTTATTTTATCATTAACAATATCATCAGCTAATTTTTTTAATTTTGGGTAAAGATCTTCTCCACCATTACCATTCTTTTTTGTAAACTTTTTATAGAAAGCCATGTGGTTAATTCCAGCACATAGATAATCAATATCCTCAATTTTTTCATTTAAATCTCTAGCAAGCATTTCTGCAGTTCCTTGTACAGAATGACAAAGTCCTATAGATTTAATTCCAGGGCAAGCACTATTTATTGCTATCATGTTTGAACACATTGGGTTTACATATTGTAACCATAAAGAATTTGGACAAAGATCCATTATGTCTTTACCAATATCTACTAAAACGGGAATGGTTCTAAGACCTCTCATAATTCCACCAATACCAAGGGTATCAGCTATTGTCTGTTTTAACCCAAATTGATTTGGAATATCAAAATCGATTACTGTTGATGGTTTGTATCCACCTACCTGGATAGTTGACTGAACAAAATCAGAACCTGATAAAGCTTCTTTTCTATTAGTGTATGATTTTATATTAGGAGATGCATTTAACTTTTTTGCAATTACATCTAATAATTCATGCGATATTTTTAATCTTTTTTCATCAATATCTACAAGTGCAATATCCATTTTTTTAAAATCATCAATGAACATTAAATCTGTAAAAATATTTTTGGTAAATACTGCGCTACCTGCACCAATGATTGTGAGTTTAGTCAATTTGATACTCCATAATTGAATTATGATTTGCTACTTTTAACTGGTTATAAGAAGCATGTCCAATTTCTTTATAAGGATTATTGGATTTAGTATTAAAGCACACTATTAAAGTTCTTCTAGAATTTTGTGATTTATTTGCATCAGAAGAGTGCAATAGATTTGCATGAAAGAATAATGCATCTCCTGGTTCTGCTTCAATATAAACAGACTCATGTCTTTTTTCTAATTCTCTTATTCTTTCATTATCTGCCGTTTGTTCAGGTGTGTCTGATCGTTCATGGCTAATTCTTCCAACACGATGAGAACCCTTTAATACTTTAAGGCAACCATTTTCTTTATTTGCTTTATCTATCATTATAAAACATGATGCCATATCTGGATAAAGACAAGCATTGTGATACCAATAACCATAATCTTGATGCCAATCAAATCCACCATCACCTGGGTTTTTCCAAATAATTTTAGAATGATAATGATAAACTTCATCATTTAAGAATATTTCCATTGGTTTGACTATTCTTTCATTAGTAGAGAATTTTCCAAATAAATCTTCTGATGGATGATTCCACATTGTCATTGTTAATTTTCCAGTTGAAGTATTAGTCTCTCTTGCACTTTCTTCTTTATCTTTTCTAATGGCTATATATTGATTTAATTTATTGATTTCTTCATTAGAAAAGAGTTTTTTCTTTAGGACAAAGCCATTTGAGATGAATTCCTTTATGTCGCTCATATAAATAAACTTTAATTTCTTTGATAAATTAAATATTGTCAATAAATATTAGGGAGTATAGGATACATAAATATGAAAGTTAGTTTTATTGGAGCTGGAAGTATAGGATTTACTCAAACATTAGTAAGAGATCTGCTAAAGGTTCCTGAATTTCATGATACAAATTTTTTTTTTCACGATATTTCTGAAAAAAATTTAGATTTTGTTTCAAAACTTATCCAAAAAGATATTGATGCTAATAATCTTCCTGCAACTATTGAACAATCAACCGATAGAAAAAAAGCATTAGAGGGAGCAAAATATATAATTAATTGTACACGCATTGGAGGACTAGAAGCATTTGAGCACGATATTAATATTCCTCTTCAATATGGTGTGGATCAGTGTGTAGGGGACACCATTTGCGCTGGAGGAATTCTATATGGTCAAAGAAATATTCCCCAAACCTTAAATTTTTGTAAAGATATAAAATCTTATTCGGATACAAATGCTTTGTTTTTGAATTATTCAAATCCAATGGCCATGAACACTTGGGCAGCAATATCAGAAGCAAAAGTAAATACTGTTGGACTATGTCACGGCGTTCAAGGTGGTGCAAAACTAATCTCTAAAGCATTAGGATCTGAAAACTCAAAAGATCTTGAATATATGTGTAGCGGAATTAATCATATGACCTGGTACATAGATCTGAAATTCAAAGGAAAAAAAGTATCAAAAGAAGAACTTATAGATGCATTGGAAAGACATCCAGAAATTTCTAAACAAGAAAAAGTAAGAATTGATATTCTAAAAAGATTTGGTTTATTTTCTACTGAAAGTAATGGCCATTTAAGTGAGTATCTTCCATGGTATAGAAAAAGAGTTGAGGATATTCCTAAATGGATAGATTTGTCCAATTGGATACATGGCGAAACGGGAGGATATTTAAGAGTTACATCAGAGAAAAGAAATTGGTTTGAAGAAGACTTTGAAAAATTTTTAAGTGAGTCGGGTATCGATTTAAATAATCATAAAAGATCTTCTGAGCATGGTAGTTACATAATTGAGTCAATTGAAACAAATAGACCTTATCGAGGTCATTTTAATGTAGTTAATAATGGTACTATAACAAATTTACCAGATGACTGTGTTATTGAAAGTACTGGAACAGTAGATAAAGATGGAATTAAAATGATTAAAGGTGTTGAGCTTCCAATGGCCTGTGCATCACTCTGTAGAACATCGATAGATGTTCAGAGAATGGCAGTCAAAGCTGCAATAGACGGAGATTTAAATTTATTAAAATTAGCAGTTTTGCAAGATCCATTAGTTAGTGCAGTTTGTGCACCTGATGAAGTTTGGTCTATGGTAGATGAAATGATTGTAGCTCAATCTAAATGGCTTCCTCAATATCAAAACGAAATTGAATCAGCTCTAGAGAGAATTAAAAATTCTAATGTAAAAAAGAAAAATTTTAAAGGTGCTGCAAGAATGAAAACTAGATCTCCTGAAGAACTAAAAAATGATGAAGCATCTTCTTTACTTGTGGAAGCACAAGCATTCGAATTTGATGCTTAAGCAATGAAAGAAATAAAAAATGTCGTAATTTTAGGTGGAGGCACTGCTGGATGGTTAGCTGCATATATATTAAGTGACTTTTTTTATTCTAACAAACTTAATACAAATGTTAAAATAATAGAGTCTTCTAAAATACCAACAATTGGTGTTGGAGAGGGGACTACCAGCATATTTTACGAATTTTTAAAAAAATATAATTTAGATGAAACTGATTTCTTGAAAGAAACAAAAGCTACATTAAAATTTGGAATAGTACATAAAGACTGGAAAGAATTAGGATATACGTATTATGGACCTATAGATGATCCTCAATTAATTGCTCCAAAAAATAAACCAGAAAATTTTGAATATTTAAAAGCATATGCTGTCGCTGCTGGAAGACCAGTTTCTGAAATTCATTTGCATACAATGCTTATGCAAAATAAAAAAGTACCTTATACTTTTAAAAATAATAATTTAGAACTAATAAGCCCATTTTATTATGCATATCATTTTGATAATTCTCAAGTTGCAAGCTATTTAAATAAAAGATCTAAAAATATTGAGATTATTGATGATATTTACACATCTTCAACACAAAATGCAGATGGAACAATTAAATCTCTATGTTTTGAAAGTGGTTTGGAATTGGATGTTGATTTAGTTATTGATTGTAGTGGTTTTAAAAAATTGATTATTGGAGATGTATTCAAAACCAAATGGATCTCTTATCAAGATAATCTTCCTGTAAATAGAGCGATGCCATTTTTTTTAGATATAAAAGAAGAAAACTACATTAATTATACTTTAGCTTGGGCCCAAAAGTATGGATGGATGTGGCAAATTCCTACACAAGAAAGAATTGGTGCTGGTTATGTTTATTGTGATCAATTTATCTCACCTGATCAAGCACAAGAAGAAATAGAAAAAGTTCTTGGACACAAAATTGAACCAAGACGAGACATTAAGTTTAATAGTGGTAGGTTAGAAAAATACTGGGTTAAAAATTGTTTAGCTATCGGTTTATCATCTGGTTTCCTCGAACCCTTAGAAGCTACTTCTATTCATAGTACTTTGATTCAAATTATTTTATTTGCAACTGAATATCTTAAGAAAGAAATGGACTTTAATAATGAAGAATTAATATCTAATTTTAATAATCGAATTGGACGACAATTTGATGATTTTAAAACTTTTTTAAATATGCACTATGTTTCCAAAAGAAGAGACTCCAAATTTTGGCAATACGTTGCAGATGAATGTATAAGCGAAGAAACAAAAAAATTTATTTCTTTATGGCAAGATGAACTTCCAAGTCTTGATCATTTTGATGATTATCTCTCTGGTCTTCCTCATGTACAATCACAGTTATACTACCCAGTCGTTGATGGTCTTGGTTTATTAAGTAAGGAATCCGCAAGAGAACAAATGAGCAAATATGATTTACGATCAACATCAAGAAAATATTACAATGATTTTTCTGACAAATTTAACGAAATAATCAAGGATTCTCTTACTCACAGCCAATTTATTAATCTTTCAGTAAATTCTTAGATTAACTGAATAACATTTATAATTGTTATTGATTTTGAGTAAAAAAAACTTTTTACTTTTATTAAAATTATTCAAAGGGAGGATAAAATGGGTATTGAAACCAAATTTACTTTCAAGAGTAAAGCAGCAAGTTTACTTGTAGGTGTCAGCATGGTCGCTATGACTTCTGGTGCTAGTGCTCTTGAAACTCTACCACCTGATAAAAGTATGTCAGGTATAGAAGTTGAATTAGTTGGAAGAGATGATTTATACTCTTACAAAAGTTGTGATAGTTATAATGAAGCTCCTTTAACTGCAGCTTATGTTGAAGCTGGAAAACTACCACCAGTTGCTGAGAGACTTCCAAAAAAACCAATGATGATGTCAAAAGCTCAAATGGTTGATGGAATTGGTGATTATGGCGGAACATTCCGTCATGTTATTGGAGGAAGACCTGAAGGTTGGAACTGGATGGCTGGACAACATCAAGGTTGGGGTGGCATTAGCATGCAGTTAATGCAATCATTAACAAGACTTGGTCCACTATGGCAAGTTAAACCTGAAGAAGCTTTACCTCTGCCAAACCTAGCAACTGACTGGGAGTTTAATAGCGATCGTACTACTTTAACTATGAATTTAGTTGAAGGCGTAAAATGGTCTGATGGAGATCCATTTGATACTGAAGATATTGATTTTTGGTGGAACGATAATGTTCAAAATGCAAATGTAAACTCGAGGCTTCCAAAGGATGCTCTTGGTGCAGGAACGACAGTTGATATTTTAGGACCATATTCGTTTAGGTTTAATTTTGATTCTCCAAAAGGTAATGCTGTTCTATCACAGCTTGCACATATGGGAGGTGCTCCAGGGCCTTCTCACATTTTAAAACAACATCACCCAGATTATAATAGTGATGCAACTTACGATTCATATACAATGGCTTTACCACCTGATGAAGTGCCTATAGCAACACTTGGAGCTTATGTTCCAGTTGCTCATAAAATTGACGAACTGGTGGTGATGAAAAGAAATCCTTATTATTGGAAAGTTGATGAAGAATGTAATCAACTTCCATATTACCATGAAACGATTTATAAATTAACGACATGGGATGATAGAACTACGCAAGCTCTAGCAGGAACTGGTGATTATTCTAATATGGAAAATCCTGGTAACTACGTAGAAGCTTTAAAGCAAAATAAAGACCCTAACTCGCCTGTTAGATCAGTCTTTGGTTCTAGATCTTTGACATGGAAATTATATGTAAATCTTTCCTCTGAATTTGGAGCTCAAGATGATTATGATAGGGAGTTAAGAAAACTTTTCAGAAACTTGGAGTTTAGAAAAGCACTTTCTCATGCAATGGATAGAGACACTATGGGTCAATCTGTTGCGAGAGGTCCTTTCTTCCATCCTCATGCTGGAGGATTTTCTGCAGGATCTCCTTTTCATCGCTTTGAGGATTCTATTTATTATGGATACAATGTTGATGGTGCCAATTCAATCTTAGATGGTTTAGGTCTTATTGATAGTGATGGAAACGGTATCAGAAATTTTCCTAATGGAGGAGAAGATATAGCGTTGGATATTCTTTTCAGTAATGAAAGATCCACTGATATTAAAATTGGGGATAGTATAGTTCCAATGTTTGAAGCGGTAGGATTAAAACCTATATTAAAACCTTCAAACGATACGGCTGGAATTACTGATTCGGGAAATTGGAATTTATATATTAATAGACATAATTGGCTTGTTGTAACGAAAAACATGGCTGATGAGTTACCAATAACTCCTGAAAATCCTGTTCAACATAAAAGTAATGAAGGTGATTTACTTCCATTTGAAAAAACTTTAGCTGATTTAGGTAACGACATTCTTGCTACAAATGATTTGAAAGTTGTTGCTGAAAAAGCTTACGAAATTCAAAAGGTAAGTACTGAAAATCTATATTCTATAGGTTTAATACAAACACCTGCTGCACTTTTAATTAATAAGAGGATAAAGAATAATCATCCAGGCACTCCAGTATATATGTACGAATGGGGTGAAGATGCAATATTTAGGGAAAGACTTTATACCCCTAAAGCTGATCAAATAGATGAGTTCTTGCCTGGTGTTTTGGCTGAATATAAATAAATAAAATCAATATAATGGCCCATTTTTTAATGGGCCAGTTTTATAATTTATGGCTTTTTTATTTTTTTTATTAAAACGAATTATTGCAACTATACCTTTATTAATTGCTATAACTCTTGTTGCTTTTCTTCTTGTTCAGGCAATGCCTGGTGATTATGCAACTCAATGGAAAGCTCAAACAATGTCAATGGGAGGTGTCAGTGAAGAGGATGCTGAGGCTCAAGCTGAAGCTTTAAGAGTTAGATTAGGTTTAGATAAACCACTTTACATTCAATATTTTAATTGGGTCAAAAATATCACTCTTTATTGGGATTTAGGAGAATCATTTATTCAACAAAGATCGGTAAATGATGCAATAGGTGATAGAGTTCCTCGAACATTATTATTAGCCTTTATATGTTATTTTAATGCCGTAACTATTGGGATATTAGCTGGTGTCTATGCTGCTACACATCAATATCAGCTTGGTGATCAACTTGCTACGGTCTTTACATTTTTAGCTTTTTCAATTCCTAAGTTTATTGTAGCGTTAGTTATATTATATTTCTGGGCTATTAAGTTTCATTCACCATATTACGGCTCAATATTTTCACAAGAATATGTTTTACAAGAGGGATGGTGGAGTCTTGCAAAAACATGGGATTTCTTGCTCCATACCTGGCCAATTATTGCAGTTGGAAGTTTTGTAGGAGCAGGATATCAAATGAGAATGATGCGAGGTAACTTATTAGATGTTTTAAAAATGCAATTTATAGAAACCGCAAGGGCAAAAGGTTTAAAGGAAAGTAAGATTATATGGAAACATGGTGTTCCAAACGCTTTACATCCAATAATCATGAATCAAGGTAGAAGCGTTGGCTATTTAATTGAAGGAGAGATTGAAGTAGCAATTGTATTAGCAATACCAACTATTGGACCATTGATTTTATCATCCGTTACCACAATGGATATTTATGTTGCATCTTCAATTTTTTTGATCTTATCTCTCGTTTTAGTAATTGGTAATTTCATTGCAGATATAATATTGGCATTACTTGACCCTCGTATTAGAGATATGTCCGGAGGTGAAGCTTAATGACTTCCAAAAATAAAAATGGATCTCTTAATGCTGAGGAACAAAAATTTTCAAATATAAATTCCCATTGGCACCTCTCATATTTAAGATTAAAAAAAAATCGTTATGGAATGTTTGGTTTATATGGTGTGTTGTTTATTTTTTTTATTGCTTTTTTTGCAGAATTTTTATCACCTCATAGTTATAAGAAAACTGTTCAGGATGAATTATATAATCCTCCACAGTTAATTCGATTTATAGATTCTGAAGGTAATTTTCATTTAAGACCATTTGTATACAAACTTATTGAAGAAATGGATATGGAAACTTTTGAATTTTCATATTCTAATTCAGATGAAATGATACCTATTTATTTTTTTATTCAGGGTGATGAATATTCTTTTTTTGGTTTTAAGACTAAACTTCGGTTATTTGGGAATAACGAAGGTAATATTCACTTATTGGGTACTGATAATATGGGGAGAGATATTCTTTCAAGAATGTTTGTCGGAACACAAATTACTATGCTCTTTGCTTTGCTTGCAGTTTCAGCATCTTTGGTTATTGGATTAATGGTAGGTATAAGCTCAGGATATTTTGGAGGAACGTATGATTTAATAGCGCAAAGAGTGACAGAATTTGCATTATCATTTCCATCCTATCCATTATATTTTGCGTTGGTAGCTCTCTTACCCAAAAGAGCCGATGAGACGACAGTGTTTGTACTATTTGCTGGAATAATTGTTTTATTAAATTGGGCATCAATTGCTAGAGAGATTAGAGGTAAAACTTTTTTAGTAAGAAACCTAGAATTTGTTAGAGCAGCAAGAGCTTTAGGTGCATCTAGATCGAGAATAATGATTCAACATATATTTCCAAATACTTTATCTCACGTTATTGTCTGGACATCATTTTGTATTCCTCTAATTATTTTGGTTGAAACTTTTTTAAGCTTCATCGGAGTTGGTGTTCAGCATCCTATGGTTTCATGGGGTGTAATGTTAAATCAGGCTTTAGATATACAGAGCTTTGCATATGCTCCCTGGATGATTTCTCCAGTTGGAATGATTATATTAACTGTTTTAGCTTTTAATGCTTTTGGAGACGGAATAAGGGACGCGGTAGATCCATATGCAGTCACAAAATAATCAGAAATTATTAGATCTGAAAAATGCTGAAGTAAAATTCAGTGTAGAGGGAGGAGTTGTCAATGCAGTAAATGATATATCTTTTGACATAATGAAAGGTGAAACCCTTGCTGTTGTTGGTGAGTCAGGTTCAGGAAAATCAGTCACGGCTAGAACTATTATGAAAATGCTACCTAAGAATTCATCAATTGGGTCAAATTTCAAGATTGAGTTTAAAGATGTAGATATTACAAATTTAACTCAGGAACAGATGAGACAAATTAGAGGTGATACTATTACTATGATATTTCAAGAACCTCTTACAAGTTTGAATCCTCTTCATAGAATTGGTAGTCAATTGATAGAGGTATTACGAGAACACAATAAAATTGATAAGATTGTTGCAAAAGAGAGAGCCCTTGAGTTATTAAAAGAAGTTCAGATTCCTCAACCAGAAGAAAGATTAAATCAATATCCGCATCAGTTATCAGGGGGTCAAAGACAAAGAGTTATGATTGCAATGGCTATTGCAAATAGACCTGACTTATTAATAGCTGATGAACCAACAACTGCTTTAGATGTTACAATACAATCACAAATATTAAAATTGCTAAAGGATCTACAAAAAAAATATGGAATGGCAATTATGCTTATTACACATGATTTAACTGTTGTAAGAAAAACTAGTGATAGAATATGTGTAATGCGATATGGAAAAATAGTTGAGAGAGGTATTACAGAAGATGTATTTAATAACCCTCAACATGAATATACAAAACATTTAATTAATTCTGAACCTAGTGGTGAGCCCGATCCTTATGATGCAAGCAATAAAGATTATATAATACAAGGACAGCAATGCACTGTTAAATTTACATTGAAAAAAGGGAATTTTTTTAATCAAAAGAAAACGGAATTAATTGCAGTAAATAATGTTGATATTAAAGCGCGTTATGGTGAAACCATAGGGATTGTTGGAGAAAGTGGATCAGGTAAAAGCACACTTGGAATGTCACTTATAAAACTACAAGATATAAATTCTGGAAAAATATTTTTTAAAGATGAAGAAATACAAGATTACAATACTAAGCAATTAAAAGATTTAAGAGAACATATGCAGATTGTTTTTCAAGATCCTTTTTCCTCTTTAAATCCTAGACATACAATAAAACAAATAATAGGTGAGGGATTAGAAATAAATAGAAAAGATTTATCAAAAAAAGAAAAAGACGATTTAATAAACAAAACACTAAATGAAGTAAATCTTGATGAAGCTGTCCTTCATCGGTTCCCTCATGAATTTTCAGGTGGCCAAAGGCAAAGAATTGCGATTGCTAGAGCTATAATTTTAAATCCAGAATTTATTTTACTTGATGAACCAACTTCTGCATTGGATTTATCTATTCAGGCACAAATTATTGATTTGTTGAGATCTTTAAGAAGAAATCACAATTTGTCATATATTTTCATTAGCCATAATTTGAAAGTAATTCGATCGCTGTGTCATTATACTTTGGTTATGAAAGATGGAAAAGTAATTGAAGAAGGAATTACTAAAAATGTACTCGATAATCCAGTAAACGACTATACCAAACAATTAGTTCAATCAGCTTTTGAGGTTATAGGTGAATAGTAAAAACTATTTTGTAACAAGTGATGACGGAAGAAAATATAAAATCCCAGATATAAATAATTTTTTTAAGCATCTTACAGATTTTCATACTGAAAATGGTCATGGAAACAATTCGTTACATGAGGAAAATGGCTTTTATTTTACTGTAACTGAAGATTT
This sequence comes from uncultured Alphaproteobacteria bacterium, assembly GCA_902612805.1. Classification (GTDB taxonomy): domain Bacteria; phylum Pseudomonadota; class Alphaproteobacteria; order HIMB59; genus CACPNW01. The sequence goes on from CACMEY010000004.1 coordinate 127,348, forward strand.
TTACAATGCAGTTAAAAAAATGTTTATTTCCTAAAATAACTATTATTAAAATATTTATAATAATCTATAAGGTAAAAAAAAAGGGCTCTTAGCTCAGTTGGTTAGAGCGCCCCGCTCATAACGGGGTGGTCCGGGGTTCAAGTCCCTGAGGGCCCACCATTTAAAGTATTTTATTCAAAATCTTTTTGAAAATTTGGAATTATTATTTTGCGACCACCATCCATTGCGGATTCATGTGCACAAATTCCTGCTGCCGTCCAATTAGCAGTAATTGATCCATTTGGCCATGGTTGCCGATTTTCATGAATACTTATAACAAATTCATTGACAAGATGTGGGTGAGATCCATGATGACCACCACCTTGAATGAAACTAAGATGCTCTTTATCTTTATTAAATATTTCTTCTTTAGTAAAACGAGCTATTTCTTTAGGTAGTAAATCTTGGCGATCTGGTACATTGATATGCTCAAAAGTAATTTTATTACCTCTGCCCAAGCTTGGAATATGTGAAGATTTATCATCTGGGTTCATTTCAAATACTACAGGATTATCATTTTCAAGTTGCTGCCATTCAAACGTTCCCTTTTCTCCGTATATATTAAAACTTTCAGTATAATCTCTTGCCGTATGAAATAAACTTCGCGTTACTTCAGCTGCAAGAGGTGTATCATATTCTAATTCAAAAATTGCCGTTTCAACTGGGTAAGGATTATTGTATTGATTTATTAGTTCTTCACGCATAACTCCAGAACCAAAACAATGTACAGATTTGGCATGTGTATTGGCTAATGCAAGAACAGGAGAAATTGCGTGTGTAGCATAATGCATAGGTGGTAATCCCATCCAATAAGAAGGCCATTTTTCCATATCTTGATAATGCGCTCCTCTAAGCAATTGAATTCTACCAATTTTATCATTTTTTAACATTTCTTGTGCGTATATGAAATGACGTGTGTAAACTGCAGTTTCCATTCCCATATAAACTTTATTACTTTTTCTTTGGGCTTTTAATATTTCTAATAGATCTTTAATACTTGTCGCCATTGGAACAGTACAAGCACAATGTTTGCCAGATTGAAATACATCAATTGTTTGTTTTGC
>CACMEY010000005.1 GCA_902612805.1 uncultured Alphaproteobacteria bacterium
TTCATTTAAATCTGTATCAAGATATTTTGATCGAATTACTAGACCGGAACAAATTTTAACATCTTTACCGCAAGCAATTAATGTAATGCTTGATCCTGCAGATTGTGGCCCAGCAGTAATCTCTATGTCTCAAGATGTTCAAGGAGAAGCCTATGATTATCCTGAAATCTTTTTTGAAGAAAAAATTCATGAAATTAGAAGAATTCATCCTGATCCAAATCAAATACAAAAGGCAGCTGATAAATTAAAACAGTCTAAACAACCAATTATTATTTCAGGTGGAGGTGTTTTATATTCAGAAGCAGAAGAGGAAATTTCCACTTTTGCAAAAAAACATAATATTCCTGTAACTGCAACTGTGATGGGTATTGGTTGTATGAATAAAGATGATCCCTATTATATAAGTGCAATTGGATGCTTAGGAGAAGGCTCATCTAATAACCTTGCTACTGATACAGATTTAGCACTAGCTGTGGGAACAAAGTTAGGAGACTTTACAACTGGCTCTTGGACTAATTTTGAAAACGAAAATTTTCAACTTGTATCAATAAATACTTCGCGATTTGATACTACAAAACATCGCGCTACTCCTGTTGTCAGCGATGCAAAAATTGGACTTCAAGAATTATCAAAGGTATTAGGGGATTGGAAAGCGCCAGATAACTGGTACCAGCGTTCAATTGAGGAAAGAAATAAATGGGATGAATATGTTGCCAAAGAAAGTGGACCAACAAATAAAGAATTACCATCCTATGCTCATGCTGTAGGTGCAGTCTATAGAAACTCAGACTCATCAGATATTGTTGTAACCGCAGCTGGAGGGTTAGTTGGCGAAGTGGTTCAAATATGGAAACCTAAAGAACTAAATACTTTTGAAACTGAATGGGGATTTAGTTGCATGAGTTATGAAATATCAGGCGCACTTGGAATCAAAATGGCAAAACCCGATCAAGATGTAATTGTATTTGTAGGTGATGGTTCATACCTCTTACAAAATAGCGACATCTACAGTTCAGTTTTATATGATAAAAAATTAATTATAGTTGTTTGTGATAATGGTGGTCACATGGTTATTAATAGATTGCAACTAGCAAAAGGTGGAAATGAGTATCTTTGCAATCTCAATGCAGCAAGAGCGACAAATGTTCAGTTTGTAGATTTTGAAGCGCATGCAAAAAGTATGGGGGCAAATGGCGAGACTGTTAAATCTATTTCAGAGTTAGAGGCTGCTTTTAAAAGAGCAAAAGAATCTGACAAAACATACGTTATTTCTATGAAAACAGATGGGTATGAATGGTTGGAGGGGACAGCTTTTTGGGAAAGCCCAACACTTGAAGTGGATAATACTGAAGGTAAGAAATCAGCTCTTAATGAATTTTTAGAAGGAAAAAATAAACAACGTAAGGGCGTATAATAATAATAAATTTTTTTTCTAAAATTTAAAAATTGTATGAGTCAAAACAAGCCTGTAATTTTATTAGATCCATATCCAAGAAAAATGGACCTACTTTTTTCTAAAGAAAATTTAAAATACTTAAAAAATAATTTTAAACTTATTACTGCCCCAAATAAAAATAAAAATAATTTTTATGAAAAAAATTTGCCAAAGGCAGATTATATCTTTGGGCAACCCAGTTTACCTTCATCCTTAATTTCTCAATCAACAAAACTTAAAGCCATATTTAATGTAGAAAGCAATTTTATGGACAATATGGATTATGATTATTGTTTTAGAAATGGAATACACGTTTTAGCAACATCTCCTGTGTTTGCTCAACCTGTTGCTGAAATGGCAATTGGCCTTACTTTATCTATAGCCAGAAGTATCCATATTGCTCACTCAGACTTTATTTCAAAAAAAGAAAAATATGGAGGAGCAATTAGTCAGAATAATTTTTTAATAAAAAATAAAACATTTGGTTTAATTGGATTTGGTGATTTAGCTAAATCACTTACTCCCATACTCAAAGCATTCTCTAATAAAATTATTGCCTATGATCCTTGGATTCCCAATAAAGAAATCGAAAAATTTGATGCTAAGCCTACTAGTTTAAATTCGTTACTCAAAAATGCTGACATCATTTATGTACTTGCATCCATTACTTCTTCTAATGAATCCATGATTAATTCATCTAAGCTTAAATTAATAAAAGATGGATCAGTGTTTGTCTTAATGAGTAGAGCAGCCATAATAAATTTTGATGATTTTTATAATTTTTTAAAAAATAGAAATGTGTTTGCTGCCATTGATGTTTTTCCACAAGAACCATTTCCTAAAAATCATAAATTAAGAAAACTCAAAAATGTAATTTTTTCTCCGCATAGAGCTGGGGCATTAGACAGTGCATTTAAAGAGATGGGTGAATTAGTAATTCAAGATTTAAAACTTATTTCAAAAGGCCTGCCTCCTAAATTATGCAAAAAAGCTGAAAGAGAAACTGTTAAATATTTACGCTCAAAACCAGTTGATATTAATTAAAATTTATTTAAAAACACACTTATGTCAGATAACTTAGTACTGGAAGCTAAATCAGTTTCAAAATTTTTTGGTACTATTACAGCTCTTCAAAATGTAGATCTTCATTTAAATAAAGGCGAAGTTCTTGGTGTCGTCGGCGATAACGGTGCTGGAAAGTCTACATTAATGAAAGTTTTATCTGGATTATATAAGCCAAGTGAAGGATCTCTTTTTTTTGATAAAGAAAAAGTAACTTTAAATAGTCCCAGAGACTCTCAAAATTTGGGCTTAGAAATGGTATATCAAGATTTAGCACTAGCTGGTAATCTCCCTATCGGTGATAATATTTTTTTAGGAAGAGAGCCAACAAGAAAGGTTGGTCCTTTCAATTTTTTAGATCATAAAAAAAGAAAACAGTTAACGGAAGAGCATCTTGCAAAACTTAAAATAAACGTAAAGAGTGCTGATCAAAAGGTTGAAGAATTATCAGGCGGACAAAGACAAGCAGTTGCAATTGCTAGAGCTACAGCTTTTAATGCAAAAATTGTATTGATGGATGAACCAACAGCAGCACTTGCTGTTAAAGAAGTTGGAAAGGTTCTAGATTTAATTTTAAATCTAAAAAAATTAGGTGTTAGTGTAATAGTAATTAGTCACCGAATGGATGATATTTTTACTGTTTGTGATCGCGTAATGGCACTTTTTCAAGGAACAAACTTCGCTGAATCAGAATTAAAAAACACTTCAAGAGACGAAGTGATTGGATGGATCATGGGGAAAAAAGATTAATGGATAAGAATCAAGAAACTTTATTTGTCAGACTTATTCCTTTTTTTGAGAGATATGGAATCTTATTACTGATCCTAATAATGATTGCTGTCCTACATTTGTTGCAACCTGATGTGTTTTTATCATGGAGAAATGTAACAAATATTTTTAAACAAGTGTCTTGGCAGTCTATGTTAGCGCTTGGTGTCTTTATGGTCATTGTAACTGCAGGTATAGATCTATCAGTCGGTTCAATTATTATGTTATCATTAATGGGACTCGCTATTGCTTCGAAGGCAGGAATGCCTTGGTACGTTGTCATGTTAGTTGCACCAGCAATTGGATTTTTGTGCGGTATGTTTAATGGTATTGGCATTACCTTACTTCGAATGCCTCATCCATTCATCATGACATTGGGAACGCTTTACATATTTAGAGGTATTGGAAATCTTATATCCGGAGGTGTGCCAATAACAGGTTTTGCTGAACAGATAAGAGTTATCGGAAATGGTAAAATTAAACTGGATGTTTTTTTTGGAGAAGGGGCGCGAGAGTATATTCCTACAAGTTTAATTTTAATGATTGTTATATTCTTTATCTTTTGGGTTTTTTTAAATCATACACGAATAGGTAAATGGATTTATGCGATTGGTGGTAACCCTGGCGCAGCAAGAGCAGCAGGTATAAATGTAGATCGTATTTTAATCGTAGTTTACACCCTTTGTGGTTTCTTGGCTGGTATTGGAGGTTTAATTTTAGCTGGAAGAACAAACTCTGCTTATCCAAATGCTGGTTTACAATCTGAGCTAGATGCGATTGCAGCAGTCATTATAGGGGGAGCAAGCTTCTTCGGGGGCAGAGGAACGGTTTTAGGTGTGTTTGCTGGAGTCATGATTATGGGTATACTCCGAAATGGTCTAAATCTAATGAATGTTAGTGTTTTCTGGCAACAGGTTCTTATTGGTTCAATTATTATTTTGGCCGTTTATATTGATGTTCTAAGAAGACAACTTGCGACCAGAACATAATATTAAAAAATAATCGCTTTCTGACAAACAGTCACTTGATTAGATTTTCATTTTTGATTAATGGTTAAAAAAAAATTTAGGAGGAAAAATGAAATTTTTAATTTCTATAATTACTACTTCTGTATTGTTTTTTTCAGGTAGTCTTTTAGCAGGCTCACACGCAAAAACAATAATGCTAAGTACTAAAGGACCAGGTGCTGGAAATCCATTTTGGGCTTCAGTTGAAGCTGGTGCTAAAGATGCTGCTGAAGAGTTTGGTGTAAACCTAATCATACTTTCACCACCGCAAGAAAGTGATGTTATGGCTCAGGTAGCACAAATTGAAGACCAAATTGCAAAAGGTGTAGACGGTATTGCGATTGCACCAACTGACCCTAACGCAGTTGCACCAATTCTTGATGATGCAATGGCTTCAGGTGTTCCAGTTGTATACATTGATACTAACGGAATTAATGAAGGTGTAACTTTCATTGGTACAAACAATATCAATGGTGCTGCTTTAGCTGCTCAATACATTTGTGATAATGTTCCAAGTGGTTCTGATGTTGCAATTCTTCAAGGAATGATCACGCAAACTACAGGTCAGCACAGAGCTGAAGGATCTAGCAAAGGTCTTAAAGCATGTGGTATGAACGTTGTTGCTGAACTTCCAGCTAACTGGGATACTGCACAAGGTATGTCAGTAACGGAAGATATCATCACTGGTAACCCAAATCTAAAAGCAATCTTTGCTTCTAACGATAATATGGGTCTAGGTGCTATCCAAGCATTAAAAAATGCTGATATGCTAGATGATGTTGTCGTTGTTGGATTTGATGCTAACCCTGATGCTGCTGCAAGTGTAATGGCTGGTGAAATGTCAGCAACTATTGCTCAATTCTCATACAACATGGGATATATGGGTGTAGAAAATGCACTTAAGTTAGCTAATGGTGAGAGCATTCCAGATAACATTGATACTGGAACTGTATTAGTTACTAAAGAAAACGCTTCAGACTTTATGTAAGTCAAAGCTAAATTATTTTTAAAGGGCCGTAATTTTTTACGGCCTTTTTTTTTACTATTCCATTTTTTACAATTGATTTATAGAAACAAGTTATGAAAAATATTGGTCTAATTGGTTGTGGTAATATTGCAGAGACTTATTTCCGGGCTCAGGAATATTTTAATAATATAAATTTTGTTGCTTGTGCTGATATTAATTTAGATGCCGCAAAAAAAACAGCTGATCAATATAATATTATTCCTTTATCAGTTGATGAGATTCTTAATGATAAGAATGTAGATATTATTCTTAATCTCACAATTCCCCAAGCTCATTATGATATATCTAAAAGAGCCCTTGAGTCTAATAAACATGTTTATTGTGAAAAACCAATGAGTGTTAAGTTTGATGAAGCAAAAGAATTATTAAATTTAGCAAAAAAAAATAGTCTCTACATTGGGAATGCACCCGATACTTTTTTAGGAGGAGGAGGACAGCTTACTAGAAATTTAATTGATAATAATGATATTGGACAAGTTCTTACCGGGAATTTTATTTTTGCTTTTCCAGGTGTTCAAGATTTTCATCCAAGTCCTGAGTCTTGGTTTCAAGAAGGAGGAGGACCTGTAATAGATATGGGTCCATATTTTTTCACCACACTTGTTAATCTTCTAGGTCCCGTAAAAAATATACGAGGAAGAGGAGCTAAATTTTCTGATAAAAGAGAATACAAAGCTGGTCCAAAAAAAGGAGAAACTTTTAATGTTGAAATTCCAACTTCTTATATGTTTAATATTGAGTTTCAAAATAAAGCTATCATTCAAGGTTTTATTTCATTTGATGTTTTAAATCATAAACGTAATCATATGGAGCTTTATGGAACGAAAGGTTCAATAGTAGTTCCTGATCCAAATATGTTTGGTGGTCCAGTTTCCATATCTGGTGAGTTTGGATCTGAATGGAGAGATATTAGCGTCGAAGATAAACCCCTTGGAAAAACAAATATTGTTAACCATAGTGGAAGAAGTAATGAGGCGCCTGAACAAGCAAACTACAGGGGTATTGGGTTAGCTGAAATGATTGACGCTATCGAAAATAATAGAATGCATAGGTGTAATGGAGAACTTGCTCTTCACGTTTTAGATGTAATCGAGTGTGCTATGATTTCTTCAATTTATAAAGTGGAAGTAGAGCTCCGTTCTTCGTGTGTAAAGCCTGAACCCATGCATGACGATTTCATAAGGCAAATCCTAAAAAAAATATAAAATTTGCTTAGCTATTGATTAGTGCGATAATTTTACAGACTAATTCCTGATATTTCTCCTTGTTTTACATACCCATTCTTGCTAGGAAAATATTATTTATAGGAGGAATGCATGAAAAAAATTGCTTCAATTATTCTTGCCTCTGTAGCGCTTTTTGCTACTTCAGCGAAGGCAGAATACAAATTTAACTTCGTAATGCACAGTGATACGAACAATGCTTTCTGGGCAGCTGTTCACAAAGGTTTTAAAGATGCTTGTGCACAAATTAATGCTGATTGCCAAATGTTAACTCTTTCAGGTGATGGAGACCAACAAGAGCAATTACAAAACTTAGAGTCTTCAATAGCTCAAGGTGTTGATGGTATCGTAACTACAATTACTAACCCAACTATCTTTGATGCTGCAGTTGATGAAGCATTAGCTGCTGGTATTCCAGTAATTACAGCTAATACTGATGATCCAGAAGGTGCTGCTGGTAGTAACAGACTAGCATATGTTGGACAAGACTTAGAAGCAGCTGGTTATGAATTAACAGCTAATCTTTCTGAAATGTTTCCTGATGGAGATATTCACGTTCTAATCGGTGTTGCAGATATGAACCAATCATGGGCATACACTAGAGGAAACGGTATTGCACGTTTCATGGAAGATTACAAAGCAGCTAACCCTGATAGAAAAGTAACTTATGAGAAAATCGAGTCAGGTCTAGATCTTTCAACTGTTGGAAACAGAGTGGCAGCTTATGTTCAAGCTAACCCAAATACAACTGCATATCTTGATGTAGGTTTCTGGGAAGCTGGTGCAGCTGCAGCAGTAAGAAACTTAGGTTACGGACCTGGTGAAATACTTCTTGCTGGTTTTGACTTAGTTGACGTAGTTTTCGAAGAAATGGACAAAGGTTATGTTCAACTAACAGTTGACCAACAACCATACTACCAAGGTTACATGTCAGTTCACCAATTATACTTAATGAACAAGTATGGTTTAAGTGCACTAGATATCAATACTGGTAAAGCTATGATTGGTCCTGATGATGTTGAAACAATCAGATCATTCAAAGGAATGTCAGTTAGATAAATATCTTAACCAGGCTCTTTAAATAGAGCCTGGTTTTTTTTTAAATAAAAAAATATGAGTAAAAATTTTAGTCTTAGAAGTTTATTAGTAAGACCAGAAGTAGCAACCTTCTTAATGTTCCTAGCAATAATGATTGGATTTTATATTGCTAATGAAAGATTTTTAGATGCAAGAAATATAAGAATAGTTATGGGTATTACACCCGAATATATTATTGTTGCTATTGGCATCGCAATATTAATGATCTCAGGTGAATTTGATTTATCTGTAGGCTCTGTTTTTGCATTAGTCCCAATGACTATTGTACAAATGGTGCATCAAGGGATACCACCTTGGTTCGCTATTTTTCTAGGATTAATGATTGGTATTATTGTTGGTTTTGTTAATGGATTTATTACCTTAAGATTTGGAATCCCTTCTTTCATCGCAACTCTTGGAATGCTCTATATTGCTAGAAGTCTTACAACTGTAGCTACTGCAGGATTTCCACCACCATTTCCTCATATTTTACCAAATGAGTTATTCGTTTATCAATTTGAGTTATTTAGAGCGTCCTTGTACTGGGCTCTTTTAGTTGCCGTGGTTTTAGGTGTTATGCTTCACAGAAGTAATGTTGGTAACTGGATCTATGCAACTGGCGGAGATCAAAACGCAGCATCTTCAATGGGAATAAAGACTGGAAATGTTAAAATGTTTTGTTTCATCTTATGCGGTTTCTTAGCTGGCTTTGCTGGAATGATTCAAACATTTAGATTGGAAGCACCATTACCATCTCAAGGATACTTATTAGAACTAGAGTCAATTGCTGCAGCAGTTATTGGCGGTGTCAGTTTATTTGGAGGTATCGGAACAGTTTTTGGTGCCGTTATTGGCGCAATACTAATTAGGTTTTTAGAAAGTGGAATCATTATGGCTAGAATAGATGCGGAATGGTTTAGAGCAGGTTTAGGTTCTTTAATTATCATAGCCGTAGTGTTTAATACTTATATAAGTAGAAGAGCGACACGAATTGGTCAAAACAAGGCAAAGGATTAAAGATGGAAGATATAATAGTTTGTGAGGGTCTAAACAAATACTATTCAGGAGTTCATGCTTTAAAAGATTTAAGCTTAAAGATAAAAAAAGACTCTGTTGTTGGTCTTATTGGAGACAATGGTGCTGGTAAATCAACATTAATTAAAATCTTATCTGGCGCACATCAACCTGATTCAGGTCATATATATTTTGAAGGTAATAAGGTTAAATTTAAATCTACAAAAGAAGCAATGAATTTAGGTATTGAAACAATTTATCAGTATTCGGCTTTGATCCCTGAAATGTCTATTGCAAGAAATATTTTTATTGGACGTGAACAAACTCAATATAATGTTGGCAATTTTGGTTTAATGAAAACTAAAACCATGCAGGACGATGCGATGAAAGCATTAACAGATGTTGAACTGCATCTTCGATCTCCAGATACACCAGTTAACCAATTGTCTGGAGGAGAAAGACAAGGTGTTGTGATTGCAAGAGCAATGTATTTTAAATCAAAAGTTTTAATATTAGACGAACCAACAAACCACTTATCAGTAAAAGAAACAAATAAAGTACTAAGGTTTGTAGAAGGATTAAAAAGCCAAGGCGTGACATCAATATTTATTACTCACAACTTGAGTCATGTATATCCAATTGCTGATCATTTATGTGTAATGGCAAGAGGTGAAAAAATTGCTGATTTGGATAAAAAAGACACAACAATAGATCATCTAACTGATTTATTAGTGAATGGATAATTTTGGGAGGAATTATGATTAGTGATGCGCAAATAAAACAATATAACGAAGAAGGTTATACGATCGTTGAAAATGTTTTTAGTATGGATGATTTAAATCCAATATTAAATGAATTTGAAGAAATTGTTGATGATTTTGCAGAAAAAGCTTTTCAAGCTGGAAAAATTACAAACAAACATGATGATAAAGATGTCTTTAAAAGACTAGCTGCTCTCGAAAGAGATTTTAAAGGTTCTTCTGTATTAATACATCATAGAGGGGAATTAAAACCAGCTCTTGCAAATCTTTGGGGATCAAAAAAACTTTTAGATATGGTTGAAAATTGGGTTGGCAAAGATATTTCTGGTCATCCAGTTTGGAATATTAGATCTAAAACACCTCAGACAGCTAGGATGACAGTTCCATGGCACCAAGACTCTGCTTATTTAAAAGATGGAGCAGAAAAAACCACTCAGCCTGCTGCGTGGATTCCATTTCTAGATGTAAATAAAAATAATGGATGCATGCAAGTTGTTCCTGGAGGACATAGACCTGAAAGAGTTTTGAATCATAAATTAGAAAAGAAAGATGGTTCAGTAAAAGATTCTTGGTATTTATTTATTGAAGACAAAGATATTCCAGAGGAGAAAGTCGTTACTTGTGAAATGAAGGCTGGCTCAGTTCTATTTTTACATCAATTAGTTCCTCATCGATCACTTGAAAATTTATCTGAGGATGTAAGGTGGAGCGTTGACCTAAGATTTCAAAATCCAAAAGATGAAGCTGGTTTTCACACTGGTTTGGTTGATCCAATCATAATGAGAAAATCAGAAGACCCAAGTTATACAGCTGATTGGGACTCTTGGTTTAAAGGTTATGAAGAACAACACACTAAATTTAGAGGGACTTCAAAAAAAGACCAATTTGACTCCACAGTTGATGGGTCATGGTTAGATCGTTGGGATAATTAATTTAATTATCAAGCATGGAAGTTAATCTCGATGATTGGTACAGACCAGAAGTCGACAGAAAAAAATTAAAAGCCTTAAGTAAAAGAAGAGATCTACCTGGACTAATCCATTTCTTCTTTTATTTTTTATCTTTATTTATTTCAGGATATTTAGCATACATTACTTTAGGTACGTGGTGGACATATCTATTCTTTTTTATTTATGGTACGATTTATGCGTTCAGTGTAGCGAACTGGCATGAAACTGTTCATCGAACTGCATTCAAGACTCGTTGGATAAATGAATTTTTTTATCATATCAGTTCTTTCATGTGTGACTTTGAAGGTTTTAGATGGCGTTGGAGCCATACTTTCCATCATTCAAAGACATTACAAACAGAAGATGATTATGATCACGAAATACAAGTATCAAGACCGATAGAATTATTTGCATTCTTTTTGAATTTTATACCTCTTACAGATTTATTATACCCACATAAATTAATTAAGTTTGAAGTTCTAAAACATGCTTTTGGAAAATTCACTCCAGTTATTGATATAACAGCGCCTAAAGAAGAAAAGAAAAAAATTCTTTGGAACTCAAGATTATATGTTTTTATTTGGTTAACAGTTATTGCATATTCTTTTTACTTAGGTTCTTTCTTACCAATAATTTATATTATTTTACCAACTTATATTGGGAAGCCAATTTGGTTTGCTGTTAATGTGACTCAACATCTAGCTGCAAAAGTTGACACAAAAGATCACCGCTTAAGTACTTACTCTGTTAGAATTAATCCAGTATTAAGTTTTCTTTATTGGCATATGGAATATCATTTAGAGCATCATATGTTCCCTATGGTGCCTTCATACAATTTAAAAAAATTACGAAAAGAAATTGATAAAGAATTACCACAACCGTTCACGAGTCTTTTTGATTTTTATAAAAAAGTTTTGCCAGCTGTTATATCTTTGGCTACTGATCAAAATAAATATTATAAAGTTAAATTAAATAATTAAACTACCAAGAACCAGAATTTTCCATAGACTTCCATGGTTCTTGTTCAGGTAAAGATTCCCCTTCTTGTAAGATCTCAATGGAAATTCCATCGGGAGAGCGAACAAAAGCCATATGTCCATCACGAGGTGGTCTATTAATTGTGACGCCGTTGTTCATTAATTTTTCACACACTTCATAAATATTGTTAACACTGTAAGCTAGATGACCAAAGTTTCTTCCTCCAGTATATTTTTCCGGATCCCAATTATATGTTAGTTCAAGAAGACCTGTTCTTTCATCGCTATTTTCAGCAGCTAAAAATATTAGGGTAAAACGACCTTTTTCATTGTCAACTCGTCGCACCTCTTTTAATCCAAGTTTGTTACAGTAAAAATCTAGAGAAGTATCAATGTTCTCAACCCTCACCATTGTGTGTAAATATTTCATAAAAACTAATAAATATTAACACAATTTTAAATTTATTTTCAATTGTTATTTTGCTTAATTCACGTAAAATAAAATTCAAATAGGGAGGAATTAATGAAGAAGAAAAAAGAATTAAAAATCTCTAGACGTACAGTAATGAAGGGTGCTCTTGCTGCTGGTGCAATGATGTCAGCAGGATCTATTCCTTCAAAACTATTTGCTGGAGAATTTAATATTCCTGATCCACTAAAACCATTACCAACAACAGGTGGTAATATGAGATGGATTGATAGTGGTGACATGAAAGGTGTCTTTTGGAAAAAACTTTTTCCAGAATATGCAGCTTCAAGAGGTATCACTATTGAATATGATGGTTTGCCATGGAAAGAAATAAATAAAATTGTTCCAATAGCTATAAGAAATGGAACTGTTCATGATGTATTCCAATTACCTTTAGGAATGGATCCAGGTGTTGCTGTATCTGAAGGTTGGGTTCAACCTTGGGATGATTATATTGAAAACCTAGATGAATGGTTAGCAAATTTCCCTGCTGGAGTTTATTTACCTGGTGTCAACCAATTCAATGGAAAGACATATGGTTTATGCTTAACAGCTAACAAAAGAACAGGAACTTGTCTTCTCTATAGTGAAAAATATATGAGTGAGGCTGGATATGATCCTCAAGCTGGTCGTATGACATATTCTGAAATCAGAGATGCTGCAAAAAAAATTACTAAAAGAGGTAATGGTCAGTATTATGGTTGGATTATTGGTGGAAACCAAGTTAATCGATGGGAAGATGTTGTTCACACTTTTGGTCAAGTAGCTGGAGCACATGGAGGAAGAGGTGGCTTTACAAATAGACACATTAATTTCCAAAATGGTAAATTCCAAATTGCTTCTGATCAATATATGGAAGCAGTTGAATTACTTCTTCAATTAAAATCTGATGGAAGTGCTTTCCCTGGTGTCATGAGTATGAACGCTCCTCAAGCTAGAGCTCTTATGCCTCAAGGTGCAGCAGGAATGATATTCCAAGGTCCTTGGTGTATTGGAGTTTGGGGTAGAGATGCTCCGGAGTGGAAATACGGTATTGCTAGTGAGCCTGTTCCAGATGGAAAAAAAGCTCAACCACTTTATATTGCAGAGGGTGGGTCAAATACGCTTTGGTTAAGTGCTAATAGTACAATGGGACCATTTGCTGGTGACCTAATTAGATTCATGGGAACTGAGCAAGGTCAAATTTATTGGGCACAAACTGTTGGTGCAGCAGATCCTGCTGTTAATCCAGAAGCAGTTGCAAAAGCTGGTTTGACTGGACCATCAGCTCAAGCACTTGCAATGTTTGCTGAAAATCTACTTGTTGGACCAAATCCAATAGTTAGAAATAAAGATGTAGGTGTTGTAGCTGCTAAGTCTAGAGTTCCAGACCCATCTTTAGCTTTAGTTATTCAAGGGCTATATACTGGACAACTTAAAGGTGTCGAAGCACAGCTTAAAGATTGTAATCAGAGATATGAAGATGCGCTTGATCAAGCAGTTGAAGAAGCAAGAGCAGATGGTGCTAACGTTACTCGTGATGATTGGGTGTTCCCAAATTGGGATATCAACTCCAATTATGGCGCGTCAAAATATAGCGAACTTTAATACAAATTAACTAAAGGCGAGTTTATACTCGCCTTTTTATCATGAATAAAAAATCTTTATCCAAACAGATATACGATGCGAGATGGTGTTATGTATTTGTTCTACCATGTTTAATTTTAACAGGAATGTTTGTCATTTATCCTATTGGAATGTCTTGGTATTTTTCTTTATTAGATTGGAGCGGTTTTACAAAAGAAGCAAAATTTATTGGCCTTCAAAATTATTATGAAGCTGTCAATGATGAATTCTTTTGGGATGCATTCATTCGTTCTTTTATTTTTATGTTTGGAACAGTTCCAGTAAAAATAGTTTTAGGTTTCATTATTGCAGTATTTTTAAATAATCAGGTTTTAAAACTTGCCCCTTTCTTTCGTACTGTAATCTTTATGCCTGTAGTTACTGCAATTGCTATCATTGGTATTGTAATGACTTTTGTATTTAGCCCTTTTAATGGACCTGCTAATAAATTTTTAATGTCTACTAATTTAACTTCTGCCCCAATTGATTTTCTTGGAAACCCAGATACGGTGCTTCCAACTGTAATGGGAGTGTATGTATGGAAATGGCTAGGGATAACTATGATGTATTGGCTTGCTGCTTTACAAACAGTCCCGCAAGATGTTTACGATGCCGCAAAAATTGATGGTGCTGAAGGATATAGATTATGGATCCATATTATTTTACCAATTGTACTACCTTTTGCTATTGTCATTATTCTTGTGGAGGCAGTTGGAGCGCTAAATGTTTTTCCTTTAATTGAAACTATGACTGCTGGAGGGCCATTCTTTAGTAGTGAAGTTATGGAAATATATATTTTTAGAACAGCTTTTGTAACTGACTCTGGCACAATGCCTAGGCTTGGATACGCTTGTGCTGCAGGTGTATTTTGGGGTGTTGCCGTTTTATTTATTACAGTGCTTCAGGGATTATGGATGAGGAGAACTCGAAGAATATGAGTAAATACCTAAATTTCATCGCTGAAAAAAATCAAGTTAAATATTTAATTATAACAATAGCTTTTATTATTTTCTCTTTCTTTTGGATCTATCCATTACTTTGGGTGCTTTCAGCCTCATTCAAAACTGATTTTGAAATTTGGGGAGGCTTAGGCTTAATTCCTGATCGCCTTGTTTGGGAAAATTTTGAAAGAGCATGGTTTGGCGCTAATATGGGTAGATATTTTTTTAATACACTTATTATTACAGTTGTCTCCGTAATTATAGTTGTCGTAACAACTGGTATGTTTGGTTACGTAATTGGAAGATATTCTTTTCCAGGAAAAAAAATACTTATTGGAATTTTAATTGGTACAATTTTTATTCCTCAAGGTTACACAATTATTCCTGTTTTTGATTTATTAAATAATTTGAATATATCTAAAAACTTAATCGGATTAACACTCGCAACAGCAGGACACACCCCTGTAATTTATATTTTATTGTTTGCAGGATATTTTTCGAGAGTACCTGTAGAGCTTGAAGAAGCAGCTAAAATGGATGGAGCGGGTTTTGTTCGAACATTTATTTCAATTATGTTACCTTTGACCAAACCAGTAGTAGCCACAGTTTCTATTCTACAAGTTTTGCATGCATGGAATGACTTCTTATTACCAGTCGTCATCACATTAGGTAATCCGGATATACGAACACTATCCGTAGGTGTGTACGCTTTCAAAGGTGAATACTTTGTCGATTGGTCTGGTATGGCAGCTGCGTCTGTTATAACTATTCTGCCTATAATTATTTTGTTTTTGTTTATGCAAAAATATTTTGTTGAAGGTGTTCAAGGAGCTGTAAAAGGGTAAATATGAAAAGGCCAAATATTTTATTAATTACTTCCGATCAACAGCATCATGATACCATTGGAAAATTTAATTCAAAAATACAAACACCGTATTTAGATAAGCTTTGTGACGAGGGTATGAATTTTACAAGAGCTTATTGTCCATCACCAGTTTGCACACCATCAAGAGCAAGTATTATTACTGGACAATATCCGTCTTCTCATGGAGCTTGGACAATTGGAGTTAAATTAGATGAAGAAGTAGAAACTATTGGAGAACTTTTATACAAAAATGGTTACTCTACTGGCTTAATTGGTAAAGCACATTTCCAGCCATTAACTTCAGTTCCAGGTCAGGAATCTATAGAAGGACAACCAACTTTAAGAGATTTAGAATTTTGGAAAAATTTTAAAGGACCTTGGTATGGATTTGAACATATTGAGCTAGCACGTAATCATGCAGACGAAAGTCATGTAGGTCAACATTATGCAATTTGGATGGAACAAAACGGTCTTAGTGATTGGAAAGAGTATTTTCAACCAGTACCTGGTGAAACTTCTAAATATGCTCCTCCAATTGCTCGTGAATATGACTACTGGGCAAGACCGGATAGGGTTTGGAAGTTAGACGAAAAACATCACTACACAAATTGGACAGCTGAAAGATCAATTGAATTTTTAGATCAACAAAAAGATGACAAGCCATTTTTTCTTTGGACAAGTTTTCAGGATCCACATCCACCATATGTATTAAGTGAACCATGGGCATCAATGTATAATCCAGAAGACATGTTACCTGGAACGTTAAAAGAAGGTGAACACGAATTAAATCCACCACATTTTGGAAAAACACAAACGACAAATCCTGATTTTGATAATTGGCATTCACCATTTAACGCTCATGGATGCATGAGTCATCTGTATCCTATGGAAGAATTAAAAAAAGACATGGCAATTTATTATGGCATGGTTAGTTTTATGGATAAGAATATTGGAAAAATAATTAATAAGTTAGATCAAATGGGTGAACTTGATAATACTATAATTATTTTTACTACTGATCATGGTCACTTTATAGGACAGCATGGTTTAATTGCTAAAGGACCTTTCCACTATGAAGATATGCTCCGTTTACCATTTATTGTTAGATGGCCAGATAAAGTTCCTCAAAATTCATCATCTTCATCTTTATTAAGTTTAGTTGATCTTGCACCAACATTTTTAAAAGTCGCGGGCATTGATATACCAACCCAAATGCAAGGAGTGGATCAAACGGATGTATTTTATGGCAACAAGGAAAGTATCCGTTCACATATATTTGTTGAAAATAGACATAATCCAAGAATGCCACATTTAAAAACTTACATTAATGATAATTATAAAATTTCTATTTACCGAGAAGCTAACTACGGTGAACTTTTTGATTTAGAAAATGATCCAAACGAATATAATAATTTGTGGGATAATACGAACGCACAAACATTAAAAAAAGATTTATTATTTAAGTTTGCGCAAGCCACATTAAAAGATGAAACATCAAAAATGAAAAGAGTTTCAGGCGCTTAATTAAGAAAGGATAAAGATGAGAATTTTATACGTAGACATAGACTCTTTAAGACCTGATCATTTAGGATGTTATGGTTATCATAGAAACACATCTCCTACGATTGACTCAATAGCAAAAGAAGGAGTCAAGTTTACAAATTTTTATTCAACTGACACACCGTGCCTACCTAGCAGAACTGCTTTGTTTGGAGGTAATTTTGGTTTCAAAACTGGAGTTGTTAATCATGGCGGTGAATTCTCTGATATTGCTCCTAGAAAAAATATTTGGAATAGAGAATTTAAAGGCGGTTTGAGAGGAGAATACGCTTTTACATCTCTTGGAAAAGTTCTTCGAGATGCAGGATATTATACAGCAAGTATCAGTCCTTTCCCTGAAAGACATACTGCCTATCAAGTTTGGTTTGGTTTTACCGAAACATATGACACTGGAAAAGGTGGATTAGAAAATGCTGATGAAGTCTACCCTGTTATAAAAAAATGGTTAGAAAATAATGGAGAAAAAGAAAATTGGTTCTTACATGTAAATATGTGGGACCCTCATACTCCATATGATACTCCTGAAGAATTTGGAAATCCATTTAAAGATGATCCTATCGAAGAATGGGTAACAGAAGAATTAATTAAAAAACAAAGGAATAGTTTCGGACCGCATAGCGCTAGAGAAGTTCCAGGATTTGATGAAGATCTTGGAGGAAAGTATACAATGGGAGTGGGTGAAATTAAAAATACTTCTGATGCTAAAGAACAAATTGATGCATATGATACTGGAATTAAATACGCAGATTTTTATTTAAATGAAGTTTTTGAAGATTTAAAAAAAATGAATCTTTGGGATGATACAGCAATAATTATTTCAGCAGACCACGGAGAAAATCAAGGTGAGTTAAATGTTTGGGGAGATCACCAAACAGCTGATCATATAACTAATAGAGTTCCATTAATAATTAGATGGCCAGGGATAACAGATACAAATAAAGGAAGTACTGTAGAAAATAAATTTTATAATTTAGATTTAACTTCAACTATTTCTCAAATTACTTCATCTTCTCAACCTGACAGATGGGATGGTATTAATTTCACTGAAAATTTAACTAATAGTAAATCATCAAATGGAAGAGATTATTTAGTTATTAGTCATGGTGCTTGGAGTTGTCAAAGATCTGTAAGATGGGATAATTGGTTACTGATAAGAACGTACGATACTGGTTTAAAAGATTTTCCAAAATATATGCTTTTTGATATTGAAAAGGATCCGCATGAGTTGAATAACCTAGCAGATCAGCATAAAGATCTCGTAGCGCATGGAATGTTTTTAATCGATGAGTGGATTGAAGAAAATATGTATGAGGCTGATAGAGGAGATCCACTTCAAGGTGTAATTAGAGAAGGTGGTCCTCATCATGCAAATATTTATTCAAAAGTCTGGAATACATATGTTGAGCGTCTTGAAAAAACAGATAGAAAAAAACACGCTGACAATCTTAGGAAATATAAAGGAAAACCTTTTAGTAAATAAATCTAAATCATAATGAATATTAAATCTAAACCAAATATTATTGTATTTTTTACTGATCAACAACGCTGGGATACTTCTGGTTTACATGGCAATCCATTATCCTTGATGGAGAACTTCGATCATTATGCAGTCGAAGGTACACATCTTTATAACTCATTTACATGCCAACCAGTTTGTGGACCTGCAAGAGCTTCATTACAATCAGGAATGTATGCAACAAAAACTGGATGTTTTAAAAATAGAATACCTTTAAAAAAAAATATTAAAACTCTAGCAAAACATTTATC
Source organism: uncultured Alphaproteobacteria bacterium (assembly GCA_902612805.1). Taxonomy (GTDB): domain Bacteria; phylum Pseudomonadota; class Alphaproteobacteria; order HIMB59; genus CACPNW01. The sequence goes on from CACMEY010000005.1 coordinate 18,509, forward strand.
AAAAGAAGGTTATGCTACTGGATATATTGGAAAATGGCATCTCGGCTCATCTGAACCGGTTAAAAAAGAGGATAGAGGTGGTTATGATTATTGGTTGGGATCAAATCTATTAGAATTTACTTCCGATGCTTATGAAACATATGTTTATGATGGACAAAATAAAAAAGTATTTCTTCCAGGATATAGAGTTGATGCAATAACTGATGCAGCTATAAATTTTATAAAATTAAATCAAAAAAAACCATTTTTTCTTTTCGTTTCTCTTATTGAGCCACATCATCAAAACAATACAGATGATTATCCACCACCTATTGGATACAGAGAAAAATATACAGGTAAGTGGTCTCCTCCAGATCTTTCATCTCTGGTTGGATCTTCTCCTCGACATTTAGGAGGTTATTATGGAATGGTAAAAAGAATAGATGAAGCTTATGGCAGAATGATTGATGTTATCAAAAGTTTAAAATTATTTGATGATAGTGCCATTATTTTTACATCTGATCATGGAAATAATTTTAAAACACGAAATAGAGAATATAAACGTTCATGTCATGAAAGTTCAATACGAGTTCCTACATCTTTGATTGGAAATGTTTTTCAGCAAGGCGGACGTATAAAAGAACTAACCAACATATTAGATATTCATGCAACAATATTGGATTTAGCAAAAGTTAAAAACACTTCTCATTGTGATGGTAGATCAGTATTACCTTTAGTGAATAAAACTTCCAAAAAATGGGATAACGAAATTTTTATCCAAATTAGTGAAAGTCAATTAGCTAGAAGTTTAAGAACTGAAAAATGGAAATATTGTATTGCTGATCAAGATTCTAATGGAAGTGATAAACCTTCATCTAATCAATACACAGAAACAAATTTATACGATCTTGATGCTGATCCGTATGAATTAAATAACTTAATTGGTATTAGTACTTATGATGAAATAGTAACCTCCTTAAGAAAAAAGATTAAAAGGAAAATTAAAAAAGTTGAAAATATAACAACTAAAATTACAAAAGCTAAAAATGTAAATAATCCTGGTCAAATGGGATTAAATCCTGATTCTTTTCACAGATTAAAGAAAAAACTTTAATAATTTTTTTTTTCGTATTAATCTAATTTTTATGAAAACAGTTTTCCTTTTATTTGATTCATTAAATAAAAGAATGTTAAATTCTTATGGTGGTAAATATATTGAAACAGCAAATTTTAACCGATTAGCAGAAAAATCAGTTCAATTTAATAATCATTATATTGGAAGTATGCCATGTATGCCCGCAAGACGTGATATGCACTCGGGACGCTTAAGCTTTTTGCATCGTGCATGGGGTCCTTTAGAACCATTTGATAATTCATTTCCAGAAATCTTAAGACTTAATAATACATATACTCATCTTGTGACTGATCATTATCATTACTTCGAAGATGGTGGTGCAACGTATCATAATAGATTTAATTCTTGGGATTTTATTAGAGGACAAGAGAGTGACCCATGGAAAGCTATGGTTCAACCGCCTCTTGAAAAATTGAGAGAAAAATATCATCAATCTCAATTAAATTTAACTGATAGGGAAACAGGTTATTATCATTATGCAATCAATAGTGAGTTTATTAAAGAAGAAAAAGATTTTCCTTCTGTCAAATGCTTTCAATCAGGATTAGATTTTATTAATATCAATAAAGATGCAGATAACTGGTTTCTTCAATTGGAAACTTTTGATCCACACGAACCTTTCTTTGCACCTGAGCGCTTTAGAGAAAAATTAAAAACTAATTATAAAGGCCCAAGATTAGATTGGCCTCAATATGACAGAGTTAAAGAAACAGATGATGAAGTCGCGGAATTAAAAGCTAACTACATTGCTTTAATTGGTCTATGTGATTACTTGTTAGGTACTGTCTTAGATTATTTTGATGAGAATAATTTATGGGATGACACTGCACTAGTTTTAACTACTGATCATGGCTTCATGCTTGGAGAACATGATTGGTGGGCTAAAAATAGAATGCCTTTGTATAATGAAATTGCAAATATACCTTTTTATTTTTATCACCCGGAATACAAACAATATTCGGGCGAGCAAAGAAATGTTGTAACTCAAAATATTGATTTGATGCCAACATTCATGACAATGCATGGTCACAATCTTCCTAAAGAGGTTAAAGGTAAATCTATATTAAACTTTCTAGATAAAGACAGTGAAAATGAGCATTTTGCTTTGTATGGATATTGGGGCGGGGGAATAAATATATCCGATGGAAATTATACATATTTTCATTTTCCAGAAAATTTTGATCAATACGATAGAAGCAGATTTCAATATACATTGATGCCAACCAATATGAGGCAATTTTTCTCACACGAAGAGTTGCAAACTGCTACAATGCATGAGCCATTTAACTTTACTAAAAATATTCCAGTAATGAAAGTTAATAGAATTCTTAGAAAATCGGATCCACATAAATCATTAGAAGATACTAAATGCGCTCTTTATAATTTGAAGGAAGATCCTGGCCAATTAAACCCTATTAATGATGAAGATTTGATAAACAAATATAAAAATCTTATGCTGAATGAAATTAAAACATATGATCCTCCAAAGGAATTATTAAAAAATTATTTTAAAGAAAACTAAATGACTAAAAGACAAAAAGTTTTAGTTCTTTATTTAAAGTTTCCAAGTCTAGAAGCAGAAGTTATTTCTTGGGCAACATTTGATGGGACAGGAAAAAAACTTCATATGACAGGGGATAGTGATGAACCACCTTATCCCACTGGTCTTGACGCTTTATTGGATGGATGGAGATTATTTCAATCGAGTCAATCTATTCCAGAGCATCCTGGTCAAGAATTTAGAACTTCATATTTAAAGCATGAGTTTTTTTTTGAAAAAATAGAAGAAGGAGATTTTTAAAATGACAAAATTATTGTCAACTGAGCAAATGGCAGAATTTGCAAATAGTGGCTGTCTTTTTTTTGAAGGTTTAATTGATGAAGATATCAATAAAGAATTTTTAAATGATATTGGGCATACTGATATTGATGATGTTGATAATATTCAGCACTACTTTCAAAATATAAAATCCTCTAGTAGTATACCTAGAATACCTGCTGGGACTGCATTGAAAGATGCCTATCCTTTAAACTCTCCTTTGGAAAAAATATTTAAAAATGAAATTGTCTCAGGAGCAATTAATAGTTTAGTTGGTTCAAAAACTGTAGTTGACCATCAATTTCTTCACTTAACATTTCCTTCTAAATATTATGCAAAAGCAAATCAAAGACAAATGTCACAAGTTAATCATCAAGATAGCACAATTGATCCAAGAACTACTTTCGATATCCAATTATTTTACTTTCCAACTGCTGTTACTAAAGAAATGGGTGGTACAAGATATATTCCTGGTACACATTTAAGAATAGTAAATGAAATGGGAATCGCAAAATATCAAAATATAAAAGGACAAAAAAATATCATATGTAAAGCAGGTACAATAGGAATTTTCCATAATGGATTGTGGCATGGTGCTGGAGTTAATTTTTCAGATGATATCAGATATATGTTTAAAGTAAGATTACAGCCTACTGAGAAACAGGAACTATTATGGGATCCTGAAAAAAAATATCAACCTTTACCAAACCGAGCTTTGTATTGGACTGATGAAACTAAGGATCAAACTATCAATGATATTTTAATGAGGTCCTATCCTTGGCAAGAAGCAGATACTAATAGACTTGATAAAATAAATGTTGTCAAGTTTTGGAGGTTATTAACTGGTCACAAGAAAATGGATGTCGACTATTGGCTTACAAGAATTGAAAACGAATTATATTAATTGAAATCTCTTTCATCACCTTTTAGTGGAACAACATCACAAGTTTCTTGATACCATGAAAGCATTTTATCTTTTAGTTTTTTAAGTTCTGACCCATATTGAGGATCATCAATAACATTATTAATTTCTCCAGGATCTTTGATTAAATTATAAAACTCATCTTTTTCGTAAGCTCTTTTAATATATTTAAATTTTTTATTTCTGCACATTGTTGCTTTAGTATGCATTAAAATTTCATCCTCTTGACCTTGTAAACTAACTCTAGGATAATATAGACCATGGGGTAATTGAAGACTTTGATTTTCACTTGCTTGTCTTTCTAATCTAAGTCTACCACCCTCCGTAAATACTTCTTCTCTATGATTATCAGTTTTCTGTTCAATAAAATTTTTAATACTTTTGCCAAAATGCCAATATGAGGGTTCGATATTACTGTAATCATATATGGTTCCCGCAATATCAATTAATTCAATCATTGTATCGCTTACACCACTTAATGTATTTTCACTTTTTGGTGGTTTAATAATAAGAGGAACATTAGTAAGACAGTCTTGAAAAGTATTTTGTGTTTTTTCAACTAAATTATAATCACCTGTAAAGTCACCATGATCAGATAAAAAAATTATTAAACTATCATCATACAAATTTTTTTCTTTTAGTTGATTGACCAAAAGTCCAAATTGATAATCTACTCTTGCACACATACCAAGATATACCGCTCGTAATTCATTCCAACGTTCATCGGTCCAATCTTGCATTCTTTGTCCATCCATAATTCCTTTTAAAAGACTTGGCTTGTCTTCCCAAGTTTTGTATTGATATCTATTAGGTATTACGCTTCGATCAATTGAAGAGAACCATGGATCCTCTACACAGTAAGGAGGATGCGGATAACCAAGTGGTAGAAATAAACAGAATGGTTTATCTTCTTTATAATCTTTTATAAAATCTAATGCTCCATAAACCATGGACCAATCGTCATCGAAATAAATATCTTTATCTTTTTTATCTAATTTTCCTTTGAAGAAACTATAATAATTATCTCCATTTTCAGGTCCTCTCCATGATAAATCTCCCCCATGTGTGCCTGGTTGTTGAGTATAGCCCCATTTTTGAAAATCTCTATCAGTTGGTTCAAAATAAATATCACAATGATTACGATAACCCTCTTGTCCTGCTATCAAATCATTTTTTCCACCCCACCATATAAAGTAATCTTTATTTTTTAGTTCGGATAAAATACTAGAGTCCCCTTGATCAGTATGTAGCATATAATGCATTGTTCTATGACCATGTACATGTGGGTACCAGCCAGTCATAAATGAGCAACGACTTGGTGTGCAAACTGTCGCTTGGCAAAAAGCATTCTTAAATGCAACTGCGTCTTCTTTAATTATATTATCTAAATTAGGGGTTTGTGCGCCTGGATAACCAAGATATCCAAGCATATCTCCTCTCCATTGATCTGGATTAAATATAATGATGTTTGGTTTATTTTTCATTAAAAATTTTTGCTTAATCTTACAGCATAAATAGATGGTTTTAAGCCTAAAAATTGCCTTTTTTAGTTTAAAAAAATCCCTTTAGTGTTATAAATTTCTTACTACGATAATCTTAGGGAGGATTAAATGAAATTATTACTAAAAATATTTTTCTCACTAACTATTTTGATGTCATTTAGTTCTGTTAAAGCAGATACTATAAAGTGGCTTCACTTATTTGGTGAAGACTCAAGTTCATATGCTAACATGGTTAGGGCTGTTGAAGAATTTGAAGCTAAAACAGGACACACTGTTGTTATGCAGTATTTAGAAAATGAATCATTCAAAGCAAAGTTACCTACAATGCTTCAATCAAATGATAGACCAGATATATTTTATAGCTGGAGTGGCGGAGTTATGTATGATCAAGCCAGAGCTGGTTTTTTAAGAGATATCTCCAATGTTGTACCAGATAGTTATTTGGATACTGTTAGTGCAGCAGCAGCAGATGCTTTTACATTTGAAGGTCAAAGAGTAGGTTTACCTTTACAAGTATCACAAGTTGCTTGGTGGTATAATAAAGATCTTATCAATCAAGCCGGAGTTGACGTTTCAGCCATCAAAGAATGGGATGATTTAATTAGTGCTGTAAAACAAATCAAAGCAGCAGGAATTACTCCTATTTGTATGGGTGGTAAAGATAAATGGCCTGTTCACTTTCTTTGGACACACCTCCACATAAGAAATGGTGGAAAAGGATTATTCCTTGAATCACTTAATAATGGTGGTTGGGATAGACCAGAATACTTAAAATCAGGTGAGCAAATGCTCGAGCTAGTTGCTTTAGAACCTTTTCAAAAAGGATTTTTATCACACACTTGGCCGGATCAAGCAGGTTTTTTTGGAGACGGTAAATGTGCAATGGCACTTATGGGTAACTGGATGTATGGTTCTCAAAAAGCTAACAGTTCAAGTGGTGAAGGTTTAGGAGATGATAATATGGGAATGTTTAATATGCCAATGACGAGTGGTGGTCTCGGTGATGCTGGGGACACACTTGGTGGTATAAATGGCTGGTTATTCTCAAGTAGTGCTCCTGACTCAGCAGTTGAATTTATTATGCATTATGTATCTCTTGATATTCAAAAAGATGATGCAGGAAAAGGTGCTTATATACCTATCGTGAAAGGTGCTGATGTATCTCTTACAAATCCTTTCTTGCAACAAGTTGCACAAAATATCTCTAACTCAGAATATCATCAAATATTTTATGATCAGTTCTTGGGTGCAGATATTGGTAGGGTTGTTAATGACGTATCTACTGATTTAGCGGCAGGAATTATTACTCCTGAAGAAGCTACTCAAGCTGTTCAAGAAGCTTGGGAATTTAATCAATAATATAAATATTAGGGCCCTTTTTTAATTAAGGGCCCTGTTAATAGCTATGAGATCAGCAAAATTTGATGCACTCCTTAGTAGGTATTATACAATAATAATTTTTTTAATACCTGCCTTAACAATATTTACTTTGTTTGTAGTTCTTCCAATAGGTGAAGCAGCCTATTACAGTTTTTTTAGATGGAATGGCTATGGTGCACCTGAGAAATTTGTTGGACTTAAAAATTATGAATTTTTATTCAAAAATAGAGTGTTTATTATGTCACTCAAAAATAATTTTTATATAATTGCTATATCATTATTTGTTCAATTACCATTTGCTCTTTTAATTGCTTTAATGATTTCAGATAAACTCAGAGGAGCAGCTTTTTTTAGAACAGTTTTTTTTCTTCCATTTATTTTAGCAGAAATAGTAACAGCGTTAATCTGGGCATACATTTATGATGGTAATTATGGTTTAGTTGCTGCAATATGGGGATTTTTTGGCGCAGAGGCACCATTTGTACTTGGTGATAAGGATTGGGCGTTAGTAGCAATTTTAATTGTTATATTTTGGAAATTTTTTGGAATTCACATGATGATTTATATTGCAGGATTGCAAGCTATTTCAAAAGAAGTTTTAGAAGCTGCTAAAGTAGATGGAGCAGGCCCAATAACCACTGCCTTTAGAATTAAAATACCAATGCTTATTCCGACAATTAAGCTTTCAGTTTTTTTATCACTATTAGGTAGCTTACAGCTTTTTGATATTATTATGCCACTAACAGGAGGAGGGCCTTCAAATGTAACACACTCGATGGTTTCCTATTTATATTACTTTGGTGTAATGCGAATGAAAGTTGGATTTGGAAGTGCAGTTGGAGTTGTAATATTTTTAATTTGTTTATTTATTGCAATTGGTTATCAAAGAACATTAATGAGAGATGATAATGAAAACAAATTTTAGAACTTATTATTTATATCTTCTTCTATTTTTTCTAGCAGGAGTAATTATTATTCCATTATATGTTTCAGTAATGGGAGGCTTTAAACACACTGGTGAACTCAGAACAAACTCTTTAGGCTTACCAATAGACTGGAAAGTTGAAAATTATACATCTCTTTTAATTAATTCTGATTTCTGGCTTTTTTTATGGAACTCAACAGTATACGCAGTCGGAACTACTTTTTTTGTAGTCTTATTTGCCTCTATGACAGCCTTTGTTTTTGCTCATGTAAAATTTGCAGCAAATAAATTTCTTTATAATTATTTTTTACTAGGACTGATGTTTCCATTTGCAACTGCTATTTTACCTTTGTTTTTAAGAGTGCGTGATTTTGGTTTATTGGGTACAAGTTGGGCTGTTATAATTCCACAAATTGCATTTGGACTTGGTTTTTCTATAATTCTTTTTCGAGGATTTTTTAGACAAATGCCAAAAGAGATATTTGAAGCCGCTGTTTGCGATGGCTGTAGTTATACCCAATTTTATTTTAGGTTTACTCTTCCTTTATCAACTCCAATCTTAGCAACAGTTAGCGTTATTACTCTTACAGGTAGCTGGAATAATTACCTTTTGCCTCTTATAATGATTAATGATGAATCTCTTTATTCATGGCCGATGGGTATAATGGTTTTTAGAGGTGAGTACTTTACTGATTGGGGTAAAATATTAGCTTATGTTTCATTAACCCTAGTTCCAGCAGTAGTTTTCTTTTTTGCTTTACAAAAATATATTGTTGCAGGTTTAACAGGTGGAGCAGTTAAGGAATAGTTTTATGAAAGTAGGAATTATTGGTTGTGGAAATATTGCTGATATTTATTTCAGTAACTCCCTGAAGTACTTTAATAATTTTCAAATAGTTGCATGTGCTGATATTAAAAATGAAGCTGCAAAAAACTATGCAGAAAAATATGGAGTAGAACAATTAACAGTAGATCAGATATTATCTAATAAAGAAATTGAGTTAATTATAAACTTAACAATACCAGATGTTCATTTTGAAGTATCAAAATCAATTCTTGAAGCTGGAAAACATTCTTATTCAGAAAAACCACTTTCTATAAAATTTGAACATGGTGAAGAGTTAGTAAATTTAGGTAATTCAAAAGGTCTACATGTGGGCTGTGCCCCAGATACATTTCTTGGTGCTGGTATACAGGAAGCAAAAAAAATTATTGATCAAAATGAAATAGGTAAAATAAATCTTGGTAGTATTTCAATGGGTGTAGCTGGACATGAAATTTGGCATCCAAATCCAGATTTTTATTACAAATATGGTGGTGGTCCAATTCTTGATATGGGTCCATATTATTTTACAGCACTAGTAAATTTACTCGGTCCTGCAAAAAATGTTTTTACGCAATCAAGAACAGTTTATCAAAAAAGAGTTATTGGTAGTGGTGATAGACAAGGTCAAGAAATAGAAGTTGAAATCCCAACAACATTAGTATCACAAATAGAATTTCAGAATGGTGCATTAATTGATTCATTTTTTTCTTTTGATATTTGGAAACATAGTAAAAATCACATTGAGTTATATGGTGATAAAGGTTCAATAAATATTCCTGATCCAAATATGTTTGGTGGTGATATTCTAGTTTGTAAATCAAAAAATGGACTTTGGGAAAATCTTGATACCAAGAATAACAATTTAGGTAAAATAAATATTAAAAATAAATCTGAAAAAGCAAATGAGTCAGCGGGTATTGCTAACTATAGAGGTATTGGTGTGAGCGAAACAGTTGATTCAATAAAAAATAATCGTTTAAATAGATGTAGTGGAGAATTAAGTCTTCACGTTTTAGATATACTAGATAGTATTATTAAATCATCAAAAGAAAATAAAAAAATAGAACTTAGAAGTTCTATTAAAAATTTAAATTACTTCTCTGAAGATGAGATTAGTAATTTATTAAAGTGAAAGGAATAAAATGAAAAAAGCTTTAATAGTTTATGGAGGTTGGCCTGGACATGAGCCAGAAAAATGTACTGAAATAATTAAAGGAATGCTGGAGCCTGAAGGATATGAGGTAAGAGCAGAATATCAAACTTCTGCATTTGCAGAAGACTATGTTCACGAAATGGATCTGCTCATTCCTATAGTGACGATGGCCTTTCATTTTGATCCAAGAGGAGAAATAAAAAAAACTGCTGTTAATAATGTTATTAAAGCTGTTCACAACGGATGTGGTCTTGCTGGTCACCACGGTGGAATGTGCGATGCATTTAGACAATCAATTGATTGGCAATTCTTAACAGGAGGTCAATGGGTAAGTCACCCAAATGGTATTCATGATTATAAAGTAAATATAACAAAAAAAGATGATCCAATCATGGAAGGCATCGAAGATTTTGATTATCATTCAGAGCAATATTATATGCATGTGGATCCATTAAATGAGGTTTTAGCAACAACAACTTTTAAGGGTAACGAAGTTTGGAAGCTTGAACAAGAACCTGGTTCATCAAGTGGCGACGCATATACAACAGAATGGTTAAAGGGTGTAGAAATGCCAGTTGCTTGGAAAAGAAGAATTGGCAAAGGTAAAATTTTTTATATTTCTCTTGGTCATTTTGCACATGAATTAAACCATCCACAAATGAATAAAATTTATAAACGTGGTTTACTTTGGGCATCAAGATAGAGTAATATTATATAGGAAATCATATGACAGAATATTTTAGCAAAATACCAGAGATTAAATTTGAAGGCGAAGAAAGCACAAATCCATTTGCTTTTAAGTTTTATGATGAAAACAAGAAAGTTTTAGGCAAGTCTATGAAAGAGCATTTAAGGTTTGCTACTTGTTATTGGCATACATTTACTTGGCCTGGCCTTGATCCATTTGGTGGTCAAACATTTGATAGACCATGGATGCAAGCAGGTGATGAAATGAAAATGGCTGAAATGAAACTTGATGCTGCGTTTGATTTTTTCACTAAAATAAAAACACCTTTTTTCTGCTTTCACGATAGAGATATTTCTCCTGAAGGTTCAAATTATGCTGAGACACAAAAAAATTTCTTTCATATTATAGACTTAATGGAACAAAAAATTAAAGACTCAGGAATGAAATTACTGTGGGGAACAGCAAATGCTTTTTCTCATAAAAGATATATGAGTGGTGCTTCGACCAATCCAGACCCAGAAGTTTTTGCATATAAAGCTGCACAAGTAAAAGATTGTATGGATGCAACGATGAGATTGGGTGGTCAAAACTATGTTCTTTGGGGTGGAAGAGAAGGATACGAAACTATTCTTAATACTGACATGACTAAGGAAACAGCTAATCTTCAAAGATTTCTCGAATTAGTCGTTAATTATAAACACAAGATAGGATTTAAAGGACAAATTCTATTGGAACCAAAACCTCATGAACCAACTAAACATCAATATGACTTTGACTCTGCAACTTGTTTAGCTTTTTTACGAAAAGCAGGTTTAGAAAATGAGATTAAACTAAATGTTGAAGTTAATCATGCAACTTTATCTGGTCATAATTTTGAGCATGAAATTGCTTACGCAACTTCAAACAGTGCTTTAGGAAGTATCGATATTAATAGAGGTGATACTTTAATAGGTTGGGATACGGATCAATTCCCAAATAATCCTGCTGACTTAATTATGTCATTTTATTTTATTTTTAAGAATGGCGGCTTAGGCCAAGGAGGCATGAATTTTGATGCAAAAATAAGAAGGCAATCTATTGACGCTGAAGATTTATTCCATGCTCATATTGGAGGCATGGATGTTTGTGCAAAAACACTGATTGCTGTTGAAAAATTAATGAATGATAATGTTATTCCTAAGTTTATTGAAGATAGATATTCGGATTGGAATAAAGAATTGGGTCAGCTTATTCATAATAAAGACACTGGATTAGATGATATAAATAAAAAAGTAATCGATGATAATATTGAACCAGAACCTCGTTCAGGAAGACAAGAATATCTGGAAAATATCTTAAATAAATATTTGTAGTTACTAGCCATAAGTTTCTATACTAATTGATTTATAAATATTATGAAAATTTATAAATTAGATACAGTATCAGATTTTGAAAAATTAGACCTTTGTCTCGCGATAGGTAATTTTGATGGAATACATAAAGGGCACCAAGAAATAATAAATAAAATTAAGGAGATTGCTTCAAACAATAATTTATTATCTTCTATAATGAGTTTTAACCCTCATCCTCGTATTTATTTTAATCAAATTAATGAGCCTTTTAATATTTATACTCAAAGTGATAAAATAAATTTTCTTCAAAGATTGGGCTTAGATATATTTATAGATTTTTCTTTTGATAACAATCTATCAATATTATCAGCTGATGATTTTGTAACTAAAATTCTAATTGATAAATTAAACATTAAATACTTAGTTATAGGTACTGACTTTAAGTTTGGAAAAGACAGAAAAGGTAATTTTAAAACATTAGAAAAGTACGCTGAAAAAAATAATTTTAATATTCATTTAATTGAACCTATTATGCTTGCTGATAAATCTGATAAATATTCATCTTCAATAATTCGATCACAAATAAAAGAAGGTTATATGGAAGATGTTACAGAGTCTTTAGGTAGGCCCTGGCATATGCATGGAACAATAATTAAAGGTGATAAAAGAGCTAGAGAAATCAATTTTCCGACTGCTAATATGATACCAGATGAACACATATTACCAAAAAGAGGTGTTTACTGTGTTGAAGTGCTATTAGAAGGCAAAAAATACAAAGGTGTTTCAAATTTTGGTTTAAGACCAACAGTCGATGGAAGCAAACTACTTCTAGAGACACATATGTTTAATTTTAGTGAAGAAATATATGGTAAAGAATTGACTGTTGAATTCCTTACATTTATTAGGTGTGAACAAAAATTTAATAATTTTGAAGAATTAACCAAGCAAATCAACAAAGATATAAATACAGCTAAAGAATATCATCAACTATAATGGAATATAAAGATACAATTTTTCTTCCCAAAACATCTTTTGAAATGAGAGCTAACCTTCCCTCAAAAGAACCTGCAATAATAGAGGAGTGGGATAAAGAAAATATTTTTAAAAAGCTAAGAGATAAATCTAAAGGTAGAGAAAAATTTGTTCTTCATGATGGCCCACCATATGCAAATGGACATATTCATATGGGGACAGCTCTTAATAAAATTTTAAAAGATGTCATTGTGCGAACTCAACAAATGGCTGGTAAAGACTCTATCTATGTTCCTGGATGGGATTGTCACGGCTTACCAATTGAATGGAAAATAGAAGAAGAATATAGAAAAAAAGGAAAGAACAAGGATGATGTTCCAACCGTTCAATTTAGAAATGAGTGTAGAGAGTTTGCAGAAAAATGGATCGAGATACAAAAAAAAGAATTTAGACGACTTGGCGTTGAAGGGGATTGGGAAAATCCATATCTAACAATGTCAAATCAAGCAGAAGCACAAATTGTTCGAGAGCTTGGAAAATTTTTACTTGATGAAAGTTTGTATAAAGGAGCAAAACCAGTTCTCTGGTCAGTAGTAGAAAAGACAGCTCTAGCTGATGCTGAGGTTGAATATGAAGATCATACGTCTAACACTATATATGTTAAATTTTTAATTAAAAATTCTACTGATAAAGATTTAATTGATTCAAATATTGTTATTTGGACAACAACTCCTTGGACTATTCCAGGAAATAGAGCTTTGGCTTATGGTAAAGAGTTAGATTATTCTCTTATTGTTGTTGAGGAATTAGAAGAGGATAGTTTAGTTAAAAAAAATGATAAATTAATATTTGCTTCAGAACTTTTAGAAAGTGTAACTAAAGAAATTGGTATTAAAAAATTTAGTACAATAAAGAAATTTAAAGGAGATAATTTATCTTCTTGTGAATGTGAGCATCCATTTAAAGAATTGGGATATGATTTTATTGTAAAACCATTTCATGGGGATTTTGTAAACTTAGAACAGGGTACAGGAGTTGTACACATAGCTCCTGGACACGGAGATGACGACTATGTTTTAGGTATAGAAAATAATGTTGATATAATTCAGACAGTTCAAGATGATGGAAAATATAATCAACATGCTGTTGGTTTTGAAGGTGAGCATATTTATAAAGTCGATCACAAAATTGCAGATAAATTAGAAGAATTTTCAAAATTATTATTTAAAGGGACGCTTCGTCATAGCTACCCACATTCATGGAGGTCTAAAGCCCCTCTTATTTATAGAAATACTCCACAATGGTTCATTTCTATGGAAAAAAATAATTTAAGAGACATTGCTCTTAAATCAATTGATGAAACTATTTTCTATCCTCCTCAAGGCCAAACAAGGCTTAGATCAATGATTGAAACTAGACCAGATTGGTGTGTATCAAGACAAAGAGTTTGGGGGGTACCTTTGCCATTATTTGTAAATAAAAAAACAGGTCAACCTTTAAGAGATGAAAATATTATCAATAGAATAGCTGATATTTATGAAAAAGAAGGTAGTAATACGTGGTTTACTGAAGATCCACAAAGATTTTTAGGGGATGAATATTCACTTGATGATTATGAACAGGTTAAAGACGTTGTTGAAGTTTGGTTCGATAGTGGTTCTACGCATGCTTTTTGTCTAGAACAAAGAGAAGATTTGAAATGGCCTGCATCAATGTATTTAGAAGGAAGTGATCAACATAGAGGATGGTTTCACTCATCTCTTTTAGAATCTTCGGGTACTAGAGGCAAAGCACCTTACGAAAGTGTTCTAACACACGGATTTGTTGTTGATGGAAGAGGACGTAAAATGTCTAAATCTTTAGGTAATGTCATTTCTCCTGATGATATTTTAAAAAAATATGGAGTAGATATTTTAAGATTATGGGTTGTTGCTTCTGATTATTATGATGATCTTAAACTTGATAATGCTATTCTACAATCACAAGCTGAGTCTTATAGAAGAATAAGAAATACCTTTCGTTTTTTAATCGGCAATTTAAGTGATTTTACTGAAGAAGAAGCTATTGATGAGAGTGAGTTTCCAGAGTTAGAAAGATATCTTCTACATCGCTTGTGGGAAGTTGATAAAGTTGTTCAAAAATGTGTATCAACATTTAACTTTCACTTGATGTTTACTACACTACTGAACTTTTGTTCAAGTGATCTTTCAGCTTTTTATTTTGATATTAGAAAAGACACAATATATTGTGATAGCAAAGAGTCCGTTCAAAGAAGATCTACTAGAACTCTATTAAATATAATTTTTAATCATTTAGTAAGATGGTTTGCCCCATCTATTTCCTTTACTTCTGAAGAAGCCTGGAAAGCTATGGGAAATAAAGAAAGTATACACCTACAAGATTTTTTACAATGTAAAAATGAATATGAGGATAATCAATTAAATGAAAAATGGAGTTTAATTAAAAATATTAGAAAAGTTACTACTGGAGCAATTGAAAAAATTAGAGAAGAAAAAATTATTCGCTCAAGTCTTGAGGCACACATAGATATTTTTGTTTCTGCAGAAAGTTATAAAAAACTAGAGAAAGTAATGTTTGATGAAATTACAATTACTTCATCATTTTCTTTGTATGTTATTGACGAAAAATCCAAAGGTTTTTCTATTGAAGATATTTCTGATGTTATCGTAAAAGCTTCAAAGGTAAATGGAGAAAAGTGTCAAAGATGTTGGAAATATGAGGCAAAGTTAATAAATGATGAAGTTTGTAACAGGTGTAATACTGTAATATTTAAGTGATTAAAACAGCAGTATTTATTTTTTTGATTTTATTAGATTTATTAACAAAATTTTTTATTCAGAATAATTTATTTTTAAATCAATCAATACAAATCAATGAATATTTTGATTTAGTTTATGTTCAGAACTTTGGTGTTTCTTTTGGTTTATTTTCTGGTTATGTTTCTCATTGGATATTAATACTTATAGCCTTAATAGTTGTTATATTAATTTTTTATTTACTTATTAAATCAGATAAACAACTTGAAAAACTGGCTTATTTCTTTGTTATAATTGGGGCTTTGTCAAATATTATTGATAGATTGATAAATAGTTATGTTGTTGATTTTATCTTACTACATTATGAAAATTTTTATTGGCCCGCATTTAATCTAGCAGATATTTATATTACAATTGGAATTATCATGTTAATAATGAGTTTTTTTATAAAATCAAAAACAGTAAAATGAAAAACGTTATTTTTGTAACAATCATTTCCTCAATTTTTCTATCCTCTTGTAATACTATAAGAAGTAGTGCGGGTGTAGAAAGAAAAGTAATAGATGAATACAATGTAGTTGAAAATCCTCCATTAGTAATACCACCAAATTTTAATTTACTACCACCTGATCAAATTGAATCAAAAGATATTGATGATACCGATAGTGAGCTTGCAAAGGAAATTCTTTTTGGTCTGGATGAAGAAAGTGATGAAACATCTTCTGAAAATTCTGTTATCGACAATATTTTAAAAGAAACTGAAGCAGATCAAGTAGATAATAGTATCAGGGAAGATCTTGATGGAAACTTAGAAGATGAAATAAGCCAAGATAATACAGATGTTAAAAGTGAAAATATAGAAGAGCCAAAAAAGAAGAAAAGATTTTTCTTTTTCAAAAGTAAAGAAGAAAATGAAGTTGACGAAGAAGGTGAACCTAAAAAGAAAAAAAGATTTTTCTTCTTTTAATTTTATAAATGGAAATAAGATACTTTAATTCAAATTTTGACAAAATCACTCAAAATAAAGATACTGATCAAAGTATAACTAATTTAATAGAAAAACTTCCTTCTCTGAATATTGTTTCAGATAAAAATTTATTAGAAGAAACTATAAAAATTACAAATCAATTTAAAGAGAAAAAAGAAAAAATAATTGTATTTGGTACAGGAGGTTCAAATTTAGGAGCTAGAGCATTAAATAATATTATTTCCAATAATAAAATTATCTTAGAATTTTATGATAATGTTGATCCTATTAATTTTGAAAAAAATTTTCAAAATATTAATTTTGAGCTAACTGGTTTCTTGGTTATTTCAAAATCGGGCACTACACCAGAGACATTATCTCAATTTTCATGTCTCTATCAAAAGGCAATAGAAGCTAACAAAGTTGAAGATTTCTTTTCAAATACTCTAATCATAACTGAATTTAAAGAATCACCACTTTTTAAAATTGCAAAAGATAATAATTGTTTACTATTAGAGCATCATAAAGATGTTGGAGGCAGATATTCTATATTTACCAATGTTGGTATAGTTCCTGCAATCATTTCTGGATTAAATATAGATGCACTTTTTGGTGGAGCATCTGAAGTAATTAATAATATTGATAATTACAAACCCTATGATCTCGGAAGATATTTAACTCAAAAAGAAAATACAAAATTTACTAATAATGTTTTAATGACATACTCAGATTCACTTTATTTTTTTGGAAAGTGGTATCTACAACTTTGGGCAGAAAGTATTGGAAAAAACAATAAAGGTATTACAGCAATTCATTCAGTAGGGACCACTGATCAGCATAGTCAATTACAATTGTATTTAGATGGACCTAAAGACAAATATTTCACCTTTATAACTACAGATCATTCAAAGAAGGGTATAAAAATTAATAATAATATGTTTGAAGGTACCAATATTGACTATTTTAAAAATAAAACAATGGGGGATCTAATGGAAGCTGAACAGCGTGCAACCATTGAAACTTTTAAATTAAATAATTTTAGTTTTAGAGAAATCTATATTCCTAAAATAGATGAAAAAAACTTAGGTAAATTATTATCGTTTAGTATAATAGAAACAATTGCTTGCTGTATGTATTTAGATGTTGATCCTTTTGATCAACCTGCGGTTGAACAAGGTAAAAAACTAACTAAAACTTATTTAAGATAATTTAAAAAAATAAATTATTGTTTTACCGTAAGTCTTTTTTTGAAGCAGATTTAAATTTTCTGGAATTACAATATTATCTTTCACACTTGTTTCTAAACCAATTACAGTAATATTTTTAATGTTACTGGATAAATTTTCTAAAAGCTTTGTTAAATTATACTTTCCATATGGTGGATCAATATAAACAACTGAAATATTCTTAAATTCTATTTCTAATTTAGAATGAATAAGGTCTTCTTCATAAATTTTAAATTGATTATTTTTACAAATACTTAAACAATTTTTTCTTAAAATTTTAAGAACTTCAATATTATTCTCAAAAAAAATTACTTCACTCATGCCTCTAGAAATTGCTTCTAAACCCATTGTGCCAATACCTGCGAAAAGATCTAAAAAAATTTTATTTTTATATAATTCGATAGAATTTTTAATTGCATAACTTTCAATAATTGAAAAAAAAGCTTCTCTTTTTACAGAAGAAGTTGGTCTTACAAAATCATTAATACTAGCTAATTTTTTTTGCTTTAACCTTCCCCCAGTAATCCGTATCATTTGCTAATTGAATTTAATTTTTGAAATTGCCCTTCTTTAAGTCTTCCAAGCTTATAAGGGCCATATCCAATTCTTATTAATTTAACTATATTCCATGAAAAATAATTACAAATATTTCTAATTTCTCTATTTTTTCCTTCTTTAAGTTTAAAAATTAACCAATTATGATTTTTTAATTTTTTTTCAAAGGCAACTTTAATTTTTTTATAATTTATTTCTTTAATTGTAATGCCTTTATTTATTTTTTGTAAATCAGTATTTTTTACATTGCTATTTATACAAACTCTATAGATCCGCTCAATGTTTGAAGATGGATGTTCTAAATATCTTGAATAATCACCATTATTAGTTAGTAAGATCAATCCTTCACTCATATAATCTAATCTTCCAATACTTATTAATTGACCGACATTTTTTGGTAATAAATCAAAAATTTTTTTTCTACCTAAATTATCTTTTGTACTACAAATATATTTAATTGGTTTGTATAATTTCCATAATTCAACTTTATTTGCTTTTTTAACAATTTTATTATTAACTTTAATTATATCTAAATTACTTACTTTATGACTTGGATGAACGCATAATTGATTATTAATTTTAATTTTTTTTTCTACAATTAATTTTTCTGCATCTCTTCGTGAACAAATTCCAGCACTTGATAGATATTTTGAAATTCTAATATTCACTTTGTTTCACTAATAAAATTTTTAATTATTTTTATATCATATTTTGTTATTAAAAATTCAGGATGCCATTGTAAGCCAATACACCATTTATGTTTTTTATGCTCTATTCCTTCAATAACACCATCATTTGCTGCAGACGAAACATTTAAGTCCTTACCTACTTTTTTTATTGACTGATGATGTGCACTATTAACATTTATTTTTTGAGCCCCACATATTTTATGTAGTTGAGTATTTTTCGAAATATTAACACTATGACTAGTTTGATTTCTTGGATTCACTTGTTCATGGTTTATCGGATCTTTTTTTAAATCTTGTATTAATGTTCCACCACATGCAACATTGATAAGTTGTGCACCACCACAAATTCCTAATATAGGTTTGTTGTATTTAAAAAATTTATTGAAAATATTTAATTCAAAATTTGTTCTCTTATTTTTAATATTTTTAGATTGAGTATTACTTGTTTTATATAATTTAGGATGAATATCAAAGTCTCCTCCAGTAATAATTAAACCATCAATTAAATGACAAAAATCATCAATATATTTTTTTTCATGTAACAAAGGAAATGGAATAGCATTAAATTTTGTTAAGGAAGTTAAGTAATTTTCTCTCAATGCATACCATGGAAATTTTGAGTATGTTTTCTTTTTTTCACTATCAAGAGTTATTCCAATAATTGGTTTTTTCATTATAATTCAACTATAATGTACAACATAAGTGTGTTCCAGAATGAACGTTGATTTTTTTATGAAAGAAGCAATTATTGAAGCAGACAAAGCTTATAATTTAAATGAGGTTCCAGTTGGAGGAATACTTGTTGATAATACAACGAACAAGATTATAGCCAGAAGCTACAACACAGTAAATAAAAATAAAAATGCTATCAAACATTGTGAATTAAATCTTATTCAAGAAACTTGCGAAAAACTAAAACTTAAATATTTAGAAAATATGACATTATTTGTTACCTTGGAACCATGCACAATGTGTGCTAGTGCAATAAGTGAAGTACATATTAAAGATCTATACTTTGGGGCGTATGATGAAAAAAATGGAGGAATTGAAAAACTCCGAGTTGCTTTTCAAAGAGAAAATATATTTATGCCAACTATTTATGGAGGCATTATGGAAAAAGAATGTAGTAATTTATTAAAAAAATTTTTTAAAAATATGCATGATAGATAAAATTAATATACCAGAATTTGAAGTTTCAGAATTTAATCAAGCATTTAAAGAAGTAATTGAGTCCAATTTTAATTATGTAAGAATTAAAGGAGAAATTTCTGAGGTAAAAACTGCAACAAGAGGGCAAATTTATCTAACACTTAAAGACGAAGACTCAATTTTAAGTGGAGTTATCTGGGATCAGAAAAAAAAATATTTAGATATAAATCCAGAAATAGGGTTAGAAATAATTGCAACTGGGAGAATCACCACTTGGTCTCGTTATAAAACTACCTACCAGATAGATATTGATAAAATTGAAATTGCAGGAGAGGGGGCACTTTTAAAACTTATTGAAGAAAGAAAAAAAAGACTTCAAAAAAAAGGTTATTTTGATGAAGATAAAAAAATTCGATTACCTTTTTTGCCTGAGAGATTAGGTATAATTACCTCTCCCACTGGCTCTGTAGTACATGACATAATTAATAGGGTTAATGATCGTTTTCCAATGCCATTAGATATATGGCCTGTTTCTGTTCAGGGTATTGATGCAGCAGATAGCATCATAAATGCTATCGAAGGTTTCAATAAACTTAAATCTAGTAAACCAGATATTCTTATTGTTGCTAGAGGTGGAGGTAGCACTGAAGACTTAATGGCATTTAATGATGAAAATCTTGCAACAAGTGTTTTTGATTCAAAAATACCAATTATTTCAGCAATAGGTCATGAAACAGATACAACAATTATTGATTTAGTATCAGATTTAAGAGCGTCTACACCAACTGCGGCAGCTGAAAAAGCTACCCCAGTTAGATTTGAATTGATAGAAAAAATTAAAAATTTACAACTTAGATTAAACACAAAAGTAAATTCACAAATTCAATCTAAAAAAGAAAATTATGAATATTTAAATAAATTTCTCAAATCTCCAAGCTTGATAGTTAATAATTATAAAGAGAAGCTTTTTGACGATTTCAAAAATTTAACATTATCAATTCAAAATAAATTTAGTATATCTAAATTGAATCTTCTTAACCTGGGAAAATCTATTGTTTCACCAGATTCATCAATAAATTTAAAACAAACAAAGATTAACAATCTTTCAAAAAATCTTAATTTGAATATAGCCAATAATTACAAAGATAAGCTTGAAAAATATAAATCTAATATAAGATTGCTTAATTCCAATTCTATTTCTTCAAATCTTAAAAAAGGATACTCAATTTTGATGGATAAAAAGAAAATTGTTAAGACAAGTAAAAAAATTACTACTGACGATCAATTATCAGTAAAACTTATTGATGGTACAATTGGTATAAAAGTAACAAAAATTAACTAAATCTTTTATGCTGCCAGAACCATTGACTAGGTTCTGCTTTAATCCACTGTTCAATCTTATTATGAATTTCTTCCATCATCTGAGTATCATTAATTTCTAAATTATTATGATAAAGTGGCTCTAAAAATGTTAGCTCAATATTCCCATTATCAATTCTTTTATTTTGTATTGGGATTATTGGTAAGTTATATTTTCTAGCTATTTTCAAAAAACCTGTTTGTGTTTTAACTTTTTTATTAAAAAACATTACTTCTTCCCCTGAGGAGTCTTTTTGATCTATTAATAATACAATTGATAAAGAATTGTTTATTGCATCAACAACATCTTTAGCACTTTTCTTACCTTTGGGAGTGTAAAAGCTATTTTTAGAAACAAGAGAATTTTGTCTAATATTAAGTATTAGTTTATCAATAAAATTATTGTTTATATGCCGATAAATGCCACCAATATTAATTCCAATTCTATCTAAACCTGGAACTAATACTTCCCAATTAGATTGATGAATACTAATAAAAATTGCTTGTTTTTTGTTTTTAATAAAATCTCCTATATTTTCAAGATTGATATATTTTATTTTATTTTTAATAAAAATATCATTTATTCTTAGAAGTTCACAAACTGTAATTCCAAGATTGTTCCAACTTTTTTTAATAATATTCTGTATTTCTTCATCTTTAAGATTTGGGAAAACATACTTACAGTTATTTATAGCTGTTTTGTTGGCTCGTGAAAATTTGCCAAAAGTTCTAAATAAAAATGATGAGATTTTCAAAGATAAATTGAGTGGTAAAACCTTATATAAAAAATAAATCAAAATAAATCCAATATACTGTAAAAAGTAAATTATCTGTTTCATATTGCTAAATCATTAATTTTATTTTCTAGTACATTACTTAAAATCTCTTTTAGCAAATTTTCATCTTCAAATCTGATTTCACCATTAAGTGTGCTGACTAAAGAACGATATGATTTTGGTATTCTTACAAAATCTTTTTTTGTAGTAACCAATACAGATTTTGTAATATTAGCATTTTCTGCAAGATTTAACATATCATTTTCATCAAATATATGATGATCTGGATAGCTAATTTTTTTTTCTAAAATAGCGCCTTGTTCACTTAGTGAATTATAAAATTTTTCAGGATAAGCAATGCCTGCAAAAGCTGTTACTTTTTGGTTTTTATAAATTTTATTATCTGTACTAATTTGAAATTTTGCATGAATAATAGGAACAGTGCTAGGAATTTTATCTTTAACATCTTGAGCAATTTCACCAATTACAATTACTAAATTTGCTCTAGAAATACCTCTTGATATGCTTTCCCTAAGAGGTCCAGAAGGAATAACTCGTTTATTTCCAAATCCTTGTTCACCATTAATTACTACAATTGAAAAATCTTTCTGAAGAGTTGGATTTTGAAAGCCATCATCCATAATTATACAGTCAGCACCTTTTTCTTTAGCTAAAATAAATGATTTATTTCTATCCTGACCAATCCAAGTTGGAGCAACTTCAGCTAGCAACAAGGATTCATCTCCAACACTTTTTGCAGAATGCCACTCTTTAACGAGAACATTAGATGTTTCAATTCCACCATAACCCCTTGAAACAAAGTGAGGATTGTATCCATTAAGTTTTAATAAATTTCCAATTTTTAATGCAACAGGTGTTTTACCAGCACCTCCCACAACTATATTCCCAATACAAATTACTGGAATTCCAGAAGATGTTTTTCTACTAACAAAATTTCTTATTTTAGTTCCAAATCTAAATAGTAATGACAGTGGATATAAGGAATTTGATAAGTATGTGTCATTTTTTTTATACCAAAATTTAGGAGCTTTAAGCATTTTAATTAATGTACTTTTCGATGTCTTTGAAAAGCTTTTCTTTTTCAAAGAAAGATCTATTAGAAAACTCAATTGCATTTGCTTGAATTTTTTTTACTTCAAAATTATTATTTAGTAATTCTTTCATCTTTACATCAATATCTTCAAACTTGTTTACCATTATACATGAATTTGCTTTTACCATATCTTCATAAATATTAGTCCAATTATCAACATAATTACCGCTAATAATAGCACATCCATAACTTGCAGGCTCTATAGGATTATGTCCACCAATATTTTTTAAAAAAGAACCACCTAAAATAACTAAATCACTAATTTTAAAATATTGATCTAATTTTCCAAAACTATCAATTACTACGATATTATTTTCTTCAATTTCTTTTTTAGATTCTATAGAAATATTAAATCCCTCTTTATTTAATTCTTGCTTAATTGTACTAATTCTTTCTGGATGCCTCGGTGCAAGATAAATTTTTAAATTAAATTCATGTATTGTTTTTTTAATACATTTAATTATTTCTTTTTCTTCATTAGAATGAGTACTTGCAATCATAATTGTATTTGATTGATCTTTATTTATTGAAGAATTATTTTTATTCTTAGCTAATTTTAAATTTCCAATATAATCAATTTGTAAGTTTGTTAATTCTTGAATTCTTTTTTTGTCATCTTTGCTTTGTGCAAAAATTTTATTAAAACTCTTTAATGAATTTCTGTAGAAATTTTTTGTACCTTTCCATTTTTTAAAAGAAGCTGGAGAAATCCTTGCATTTAAATATAAACAATTGATATTTTTAACTCTAATTTTATTAAGCATATTTGGCCAAATATCCGACTCTATCCATAGAATCAGATTTGGCTTCCAAAAGTTTAAAAATCTTGAACACCACAGAGACACATCAAATGGGATGTATTGATGGATGATTTTATTTTTATAAAACTCTTCAATATATTCTGATGAAGATTTTGTTGTTGTAGTAACTAAAATATCAAATACTTTATGATATCGTTCTATAATTAAATCTGAAGATTTAAATTCGCCAATACTTGCTGCATGTATCCATAAAATTTTTTTCTCATTATTTTTTTTTACCGTTGGTTTACCAAACCTTTCAATAAATCTTAGTCTATCCTCTTTTTTTCTATAAATCCTAATAAATATATTAAAAATAATTACTGGTATGAGAAGAGTACTGAGTATTTGATATATTCTAAGCATTTAGATTTTTTTCTGCTGATTCCATGCAATCATTAATTTTTTCTTCCAAGAAGTTCTTATATTTGTCTAAATCATCATCTTTAGTAGAAGAAGGAATAGTAATTGGTTCACCCCAGACAAATCTACATTTTGAAAATGGATATGTTATTAAAAATGAGTCCCAAGATTTAAGTTTAAGATTTTTATTTGAGGCAAAACCAAGTGGTATAATTGGGACTTGAGAATGAATTGCAATTTTTATAATTCCTTCTGAGACTTTCTTATTTGGTCCTCTTGGTCCATCAGGAGTAATACCAATATAATTTCTATCTTTTAAAATTTTAAATACTTTCCTTAGTGAAGGTGATTTATTTTTTGACATTATAGAAACATTTTTTAAATTAAAATGACCTGCAATATATGCACCAAATCGACCATCACTATGACTAGATGCTAACATATTTAACACAGCTTTACTTTTCCATACATGTCCTATCATCATCAATTGACCATGCCAAAATGCTAAAATAAAAGGTTTATTCTCTCTCCACAATTTTTCAGGTAACTCAGAGTTTATAATCTGTATTTTAGAAGTGTAACATACGAATAAGATATATAGGTAACCTATAAATGCCAAAATTTTTTGAGATATAGAAAATTTAAAAAATTTTTTTTTAAAACTCATTTTCCAACTGTTCTCTTAGTTGTAATTTTTTATAAATCGTTGATTTAGAAATTAACTCTTCATGTTTTCCTTGACTTTCAATTTTGCCTTTATCTAAAACGTAGATAATGTCTGCGTCTTCTATTGTGCTTAATCTATGTGCAATTATTAATTTGGTTTTATTATTCATCAGACTATTTATTGTTTCATGAATTTTATTTTCAGTTATGTTATCTAAAGAAGATGTAGCTTCATCCATAATTAAAAGTGGCGCATCTTTTATTAGAGCTCGGGCAATAGCAATTCTTTGTCGCTGTCCACCTGATAATTTTACACCGTTTTCTCCAATAACAGTGTCTAGTTTTTGATCCAATCCCTCTGAAAAACTACTCACCCCAGCATTTTTAGCGACTAAACTAATCTCTTCATCAGTTGCTTGAAGGTTTCCATATTTAATATTGTTAAAAATACTTTCATTAAATAAAATTGTTTCTTGAGTTACTATTGAAACACTATTTCTTACATCTGTCAGATCTAATTCTTTTATATTTTTAGAATTAATTAATATAGAACCTGAATAATTATCATATAATCGCAAAATTATATTTCCTATCGTTGATTTACCAGATCCAGATAAGCCAACTAACGCAACTTTTTTTCCTTTTGGTATTCTTAAACTTATTTTATCAAGTACTGTATTATCGTTATATGCAAATGAAACATCTTTAAAAACAATGTCTCCATCTAGATCTATAGTTTTTTTTGGAGAAATATTTTCCATATTTTTTTCGCTTGTATCTAAAAGTTTAAATATTCTCTCAGCTCCAGCTAGGCCTTCCTGGACACTAATATTTAGATTGCCAAGTGCCTTTACTGGTTGATAAGCTAGAAGAAGACTTACTAAAAAACTCATAAATTGGCCTGTTGTCATACTTTCGTTTAAGACAAAAACACCCCCAGCATAAATTGAGAGTGCTACAGCTAAACTTCCAATAAATTCCATTAAAGGGCTTAAGCGATTGCTAATAAAAGCAGATTTTGTAAAATATTTTTGAATGAAACTAATTGTTTCAAAAGCTCTTTGTTTTTCATAGTTTTCTCTTGAGTATGCTTTTACTTGCCTAATACCTTTAATGCTCTCAGCTAACACATTGGAAAAAACTGCAATTTCGTTTTGGATAGTGTAAGTAATTTTTCTTATACTCTTCCCAATTTTTCTTATGGGCCAGATCGCTAAAGGGAATGCAAAAAAAGCAAAAAGAGTTAGGGTCCAACTTTGGTAAAACATATTACCTAGTAAAAAAATAATAACTAAAACATCTTTTATAATTCCTGTTACAGATTTAACTATTGCAAGTCTTAAGTAGTAAGTATCATTGATGAGTCTTGAAATTAAATTACCTGACTTAGAGTCATTATAAAATTTCATATTCAAATACATGAGTTTTTCAAACATCTGAGTTTGAAGTTTTGCAATAATAGAATGTGCAACTTTACTCATTTGATAAGAGTGAGTATATGTTGCCAATCCTTTACAGAGGGTCACTATAATTATTGCAATTGGAATTAAAAATAACATTTCTTTATTACCTTTGATTAAGACTTCATCAAGCGCAGGTCTTACTAACCAAGCATGTAAACCTGTTGCTGCGGCTGAGATAACCATCATCAATAAAGCTAATATTATTTTGAGTTTATGACTCATTAAATATTGAAAAACTATTCTTGAAGTAACTGACTGTTTTTTATCTGAAGACATTAAAAAGTATGTAAGAGTAAAAATAACATAATTGCAAAAATATTATTTTGTCTGAAATAATAATTTGAACTTAACGGTGACGTTATATCCCATTTCTGAATTGCTATATACGTACAAATTGCGATAGTGGCTATAATAATTGAACTAAGTAAAAAATTTGAGGAATTCCATACGAAATAAGACAATACAATTAAGATAATAAGATAGCATGTTTGAACAAATCTTTTACCATTTTTATCAAAATAAACTGCAGTAGATTTGATTTTATTTAAAACATCATCTGACCTATCTTGGTAGGCATAAATCGTATCATATGCTAACGTCCAAAAAATACATACAAAATACAATAAAATAAAATCAAATGTAATTCGTGTATTAAATTGCATTGAAACTATTAGCACACCCCAACTAAAAATAATTCCAAGTAATAATTGTGGGAAGAAAGTTATTCTTTTCATAAAAGGATATAAAATAACAAATGGCACACTTAACAAACCTAATACAATTGATTTAAAATTAAACTCGAGAAGAATGAAAAAACTAATTATCAATAATATTATTAATAATAATATCGCTTCAGTAATAGAAATCTTTTTTGATGCTAAAGGTCTAAATTTAGTACGTGTAACTTTTTGATCAAAATCAATATCAATAATGTCATTAATTATACAACCCGCACTTCTCATTAAAAAAGAACCAATTAAAAAAAGTATATACCAAAATAATAGTTTAGAAGTTTCTGTTTTTAGTAACGCTAAACCAAACCAGCAAGGCCACATTAATAGAAGGAAGCCAATAGGTTTGTTAAGTCTGATTAACTCGCAGTAATCAAATATTTTTTTTACAACTAAGTTATCCCACATATATGAATATAATGTTATAATTCTAAATTATTGAAATGAAAATGTCTAAAACACGATTATTTGTCTCAAAAAAATTATCAGCAAATATTTTAATTTATATAAAAAATAAACAACATCATTTTTTGAAAAATGTTCTTAGAATCAAAAAAGAGGATAATATAAATTTGTTTGATGGTTCTACAGGTGAATGGTTATCCAAAGTAATTTCAATAAACAGAGATAACATTGTTTTACAAATACAAAACAAATTGAAAGATATTCCTCAAGAAACTGATTTATGGTTAATTTTTGCTCCAATTAAATCTTATAGAATGAATATTACTATTCAAAAAGCTACTGAGCTTGGCACCTCAAGATTTATTCCGATTTTGACTGAATATACAAACCAATCAAAAATAAATTTTAAAAATTTTGAATTGAATATGATTGAAGCGTCAGAACAATCTGAGAGATTGTCTATTCCGACTTTAGATAAAACAATTAAACTAGATGATTTAATTAATAATTTTCCATCCGATAGAGGGTTAGTTTTTTGCGATGAAGGAAATGAAAATTTACCAACTATTTACAATGCATTAATCAATGAAACAGAAAAATATAAAAAATGGGCTGTCATTATTGGACCTGAAGGTGGTTTTTCTGAAAAGGAACGAAAAAACATCTCTTCGTTATCTTCATGTATATCCGTCTCTTTGGGAAAAAGAATTCTACGATCAGACACTGCAACTACAGCTGCAATTTTCTCTATTCAATCGGTTATTGAATAAATCATAATGAGCGACAACCTGTCCTAGAATATTGCTTCTAAATCACTGGTTAATTTACTGAATAATTTATTTATTAGTGTATACAATAATAAATTAA
Organism: uncultured Alphaproteobacteria bacterium; assembly: GCA_902612805.1. Taxonomy (GTDB): domain Bacteria; phylum Pseudomonadota; class Alphaproteobacteria; order HIMB59; genus CACPNW01. The sequence continues at coordinate 47,048 of CACMEY010000005.1, forward strand.
GATGCGCATTTTATCCTTTATTACTGCTACATTTATGACTTTTGCTTCTTCAGCAAATGGTATTTCTGATTGGCAGTTAGGTTTTCAAACACCTGCAAGCGATGTTATGAGAAATGTTTATGATCTTCATAATTTTGTATTAATTATGATGACTGCAATCACGATATTTGTTCTGTTTCTAATCTTTTACGTTGTGTTTAGATTTAGAAGAAAAGTAAATCCAGTTGCTTCTAAAACTACTCATAACACATTTATAGAAATACTTTGGACTGGTATTCCAGTAATAATATTAATTTTTATGGCTATCCCATCTTTTAAGTTAGTATATCAGCAAGATGTAATACCTGAAACAGATATGACAATTAAAGTCATAGGCCATCAGTGGTATTGGGAGTACCAATACCCAGAACATGATGACATTTCTTTTGAGAGTTATATGACACCTGATGAAGAATTAGAACCAGGCGACATAAGATTATTAACAGTAGATAACCACCTAGTTTTACCAGCAAATAAAAATATTCACGTATTAGTCACTGCTGGTGATGTGCTTCATAGTTTTGCTATGCCTTCATTAGGCGTAAAAAAAGATGCGGTTCCTGGAAGACTTAATGAAACATGGTTCAATATAGATGAGCCAGGAATATATAGAGGTCAATGTTCCGAATTATGTGGAACAGGTCATGGGTACATGCCCATTGTAATAGAAGCACTTAATGAAAAAGATTTTAATAATTGGATAATTGAACAAAAAAGTAAGTTAGCATTAGCAAACGAAATAACCACTAAAGAGAACACAATAGAATAGGAGAAAAATGAGTTACGCAGATTCAGCAAGCCACGACCATCATGATCATAAACCAGGTTTTATAAAAAGATGGTTTTTTTCTACAAACCATAAAGATATTGGAACTCTCTATATAATATTTGCCATAATAGCTGGTTTAGTTGGAGGTTTCTTTTCTTTATTAATGAGAGCTGAATTAGCTGCCCCAGGATTAGATGTTGTTGCTGATGGTCAAGTTTGGAATGTAATTATCACCGCTCATGGTTTGTTAATGGTATTTTTTGTTGTAATGCCAGCATTAATAGGTGGCTTTGGAAACTGGTTTGTCCCATTAATGATTGGTGCGCCTGATATGGCTTTCCCAAGAATGAATAATTTTAGTTTTTGGATACTTGTTCCTGCTCTAGTTTTATTAGTTGTTTCAGCAACAATAGGAACTGGTGCTGGTACGGGGTGGACAATTTATCCTCCACTCTCAAATAAACTCGGACACGCAGGACCCTCTGTTGACATGGCAATTTTTGCTCTTCATTTAGCAGGTGCTTCCTCAATCTTAGGTGCAGTTAATTTTATAACAACAATACTCAATATGAGAACACCTGGAATGACTCTTCACAAGATGCCTCTTTTTGTATGGGCTATGTTAATTACAGCATTCTTACTTTTATTAGCTGTTCCTGTTTTAGCTGGAGCAATCACAATGCTTCTAACTGATAGAAACTTTGGTACAACATTCTTTAATCCTGCAGGTGGTGGAGATCCAGTTCTTTTCCAACACTTATTTTGGTTTTTTGGTCATCCTGAAGTTTACATTATGATATTACCAGCTTTTGGAATTGTAAGTCAGGTCATTTCTACTTTCTCAAGAAAGCCAGTATTTGGATACCTTGGAATGGTATATGCTATGATATCTATAGGATTTATAGGCTTTATTGTTTGGGCTCACCATATGTTCACAGTTGGTATGAGTGCAGATTTAAGAGCATATTTCATGCTAGCTACAATTATTATTGCTGTTCCAACCGGTATAAAAATCTTTAGTTGGATTGCAACTATGTGGGGTGGATCACTTACGTTTGAAACTCCAATGTTGTTTGCAATTGGTTTTGTTTTCTTATTTACACTCGGTGGTGTAACAGGTGTTATTTTGGCCAATGCTGGAATAGATACAGTAATGCATGATACGTATTATGTTGTTGCACACTTCCATTATGTTCTGAGTATGGGGGCTATGTTTGGAATTTTCGCAGGTATTTACTATTGGTTTGGAAAAATGTCTGGAAGAAAATATAATGAATTCTTGGGCAAACTACATTTTTGGTTATTTTTTATTGGGGTAAATGTAACATTCTTTCCTCAACATTTCTTAGGACTTGCTGGTATGCCTAGAAGAATTCCAGATTATCCAGACGCTTATGCAGGATGGAATCTTGTATCAACTTATGGTTCTTACATCTCTTTTGCTGCTACTTTGATATTTCTTTTTGCAATTGTGTATGCTTTATTTTTTGGAAAGAAAGAAGTTGCTAACCCTTGGGGAGAGGGAGCTGATACCCTTGAATGGACACTTTCTTCACCTCCACCATTCCATCAGTTCGAGACTTTACCTAAATTCAAAGGATAATTTTAGTGGATGCTAAATCCTTAGAAGCTGGTTATAGCAATAATTTTCTTTTAAGAAAATTTAAAGGTTATTACGAACTAATGAAACCAAGAGTTATGTCCTTGGTTATCTTTACAGCGTTTGTTGGAATGTTTTTGGCACCTGGACAGATAACATTTCTAAATAGTTTTCTTGTAATAGTTGCTATTGCATTAGGAGCGGGTTCTTCAGCAGCAATCAATATGTGGTTTGACGAAGACATTGATAAAACTATGGAAAGAACAAAACTAAGACCAATTCCACTTGGAATAGTTTCAAAAAATGAGGCACTGGTTGTAGGAATATTAACAGGTACTATTTCTTTAATTTTGATGCAATGGTTCTCAAATTCATTGGCAACAAGTTTACTTCTTTTTACAATTCTTTTTTATGTATTTATTTATACATTTTGGCTTAAACGAACAACTTCACTAAACATAGTTATTGGAGGCGCAGCTGGAGCAATTCCTCCAATTATTGGATGGACTGCGGTTGTTCCAGAATTAAGTTTTTTACCAATTAGTTTATTTATAATTATATTTTTTTGGACCCCACCACATTTTTGGGCCTTATCAGTATATAGATATAATGATTATAAAAATGCGAACGTGCCTATGTTACCAAATGTAAGTAGTATTGATGATACAAAAAAACAGATTGTTTATTATGCTGTAATATTAATTTTATCGAGTTATCTTCCATACTTAGATAGTAAAGTTGGAATAATATACTTAACTATTGTTACTATATTAAATCTATTATTATTTAATAGTTCGCTAAAGTTAAAAAAATCTAAAGAAAAAAAATCAATACCAAATTCTGAAGGATTAAAATTTTTTGCCATTTCAATCCTTTACCTATTCAGTTTATTTTCAGCATTGTTGATTGATCATGTGGTATTAAGATGAAAAATAGAAGAAGAAAAAATATTATAACTCTAATTATTTTACTTTGTATAGTTGCATTTTTTTATCTATGGACTCTGTTTAAGGCTAATATTTTTGGAGTATAATGACAAATACTAGAACAGCTTTAGGACTATCATTAATTGTTTTAACAATGATTACTTTAGTTGCGTTTTCGGTACCATTATATGACTTATTTTGTCGGGTTACTGGTTATGGCGGTAAGACAAGTACATCAGAGTTCCTTTCATCATCAATTTTAGAAAGAGATATTAATCTTAAATTTAATGCTGATGTTAATGATAGTATAAATTGGACTTTTACTGCTCCAGAAAATATTAAATTTAAAGTTGGTGAAAATAAACTTGTTAATTATAAAGCTACTAATCAATCTGACGTAGAAACAATCGGAACTGCGACATTTAATGTTCTACCAGAAAAGGTTGGTCCATATTTTATTAAAACACAGTGCTTCTGTTTCGAAAAGCAGGCTTTGAAACCTGGAGAAACAGTTGAAATGCCTGTTGTGTTTTATATAGACCCGTCAATTAACGAAGATCCAACAATGAAAGATGTTGAAGAGATAACGTTGTCATATACCTTTTTTAAATATATAGAATAATCAATGGCTAATAAATCAACAACAGGGCAGAAACATCCATATCACTTAGTTGATCCAAGCCCACTTCCATTTTTATCATCAATCGCTGGTCTTGCAATGGCTGCTGGTCTTGTATTTTATATGCATTATGGAACTTCTTGGCTTCTCATTCTAGGTACTATTGGTTTACTAACTATTATGTTTCTATGGTGGAGAGACGTAATCAAAGAGTCAACTTTTCAAAAGGTTCACACACCTGTTGTAGAACTTGGATTAAGATATGGAATGGCGCTTTTTATTGCTTCAGAAGTTATGTTCTTTGTTGCTTTTTTCTGGGCTTTTTTTGATGCAAGCTTAACACCTAAATTACCTATAGAAGAATTTTCAGAAACTTTTGATAGTAATGGTGCAGTTGGAATTTGGCCACCAGAAGGTATTAAAACCTTTGATCCACTTGATGTTCCTTTTTTAAATACATTAATATTATTAATGTCAGGTACTACATGTACATGGGCTCACCATGCTGTTAGAGAAGGACATAGAGATCAAGCCATTCAGGCATTATGGTGCACTGTTGGTCTTGGAATTTTCTTCTCATTTATGCAGGGTGTAGAATATTATGAGGCAGCTCATCATTATTTTAGTTTTACTGATGGAATATATCCATCAGTATTTTATATGGCTACTGGTTTTCATGGATTTCATGTAATGGTTGGAACAGCATTCTTAGCTGTTTGTTTGTATCGTGTTTACAAAAATCATTTTACCCCAGATAGACATTTTGGTTTAGAAGCAGCAGCATGGTACTGGCACTTTGTTGACGTAGTTTGGCTGTTCTTGTTTGTCTGCGTTTATGTTTGGGGTGCATAAATTAAAAGCTTTCCAATAAAATTTATTTTATTTAGTTTATTTTGTATTGCGCTGACAATATTTTTGGGAATTTGGCAATTGCAAAGACTGGAATGGAAAGAAAAAATTATAGCCGAATTTAATGAACTAAAGGATCAAAAACCACTGTCACTTTCAATGGGAAAAATGAAGTATCCAAACATTGATGAGTTTACTAAAGTTATCACTTTAGGAACTGTTGACAGAAGTAAAAAAATTTTTTTCCCGGCTAAAACATTGAATGGGATTTCTGGTGTTAGAATAGCCAGTTTATTGTCAGATAATCATGGTAATAATTATTTAATTGATGAAGGTTGGTTTGAGCAAAGTAGATATGATTATTTTAAAGACAATAATGAAATAATAAATGCTGAAATTCTAGGATACATCCGATATCCAACTCAAAAAAAGATTTTTACTCCCGAGAATTCTATCTCTTCAAATGAATGGTATTATTATGATTTGGAGCAAATTCAAACTTTCTTAAATGTTAAGATCAATCAGAAATTTTTTATTAAAAATATGAGCAATTATGGAGAGAATTTCTTAATACCATCATCTCAAAAACATAATTTTTCAAATAATCATTTGCAGTATGCAATTACATGGTTTTTAATGAGTTTTTCTTTTTTGATTATTTTTATAATTTATTTATTTAGGAAGAAAAAATGAAAACATATTTAAAACTTAAAAAGATCTTTAATGAAGCTTCATTGACATCAGATATTGCAGGTATTTTACACTGGGATATGGCAACAATGATGCCAAGCAGTTCAAGAGATCAAAGATCAGATCAATTAGCCTATTTATCCAAACTTAGTCATAGTAAAATTTCATCTTCTGAAGTTGGTGATTTAATTGAAGACTCAAAGAATCTTAATCTAAATAACAGTGATCAGAAAAACTTAAATGAAATGGATAGAGAATATAAATTAGCTTCTGCTATTCCAACGGAGCTTGTAGAAAAAATTTCAAAATCTTCAGCTAAATGTGAAGGTGTTTGGCAAGATGCAAGGGAAAAGTCAGATTTTAATTTAGTAAAAAAAGATTTAGAAGAACTTATAAATTTAACAAAAGAAGAAGCAAATATTTTAGGGGAAACTTTTAAAGTTTCTCCTTATGAAGCACTAATAAATAAATTTGAACCTTCTTCAGAAGAAAATAAAATATCTGAAGTATTTGATGATTTACAAAAATTTCTCACACCACTTATTGATAAAATTATTGATAAGCAAAAAAAAGAAGAAACATTTCAATTTGAAACAAGTATTGATGAAGAAATGCAGAAAAATATTTCTGAATATATAATGAAACAAATAGGTTTTGATTTTACAAGAGGAAGACTTGATAAAAGCGTTCACCCTTTTTGTGGAGGATCTACAAATGATGTTAGAATTACAACAAGATATAATAATGAAAATCCATTTTCATCTTTAGATGGTGTTATGCATGAAACTGGACATGCATTATATGAGCTAAACCTACCAAAAGATTGGATACATCAGCCAGCAGGCAAATCTAGAGGGATGGCCATGCATGAAAGTCAATCACTATTAATTGAAATGCAAATCACTAGATCTTTAGCTTTTAAAAAATTTTTATCTAATACTTTAAATAAAAAATTTAATATTAAAGATAAAGCTACAAACCCAGACAATCTTTACAAATTAGGTACTCGAGTAAATAAATCTTTTATAAGAGTTGAGTCGGATGAAGTAACCTATCCCTTGCATATTATCTTAAGATTTAATTTAGAAAGAAAAATTTTTAACAATGAAATAAATATTGCAGAAATTCCAGATGCTTGGAATGATGAATTTAATAGATTATTTAATTTATCAATAAATAAAGATACTGATGGATGTTTACAAGATATTCATTGGTTTGCTGGATTATTTGGATACTTTCCAACATATTCATTAGGAGCACTCACTGCAGCTCAATTTGCGTCTCAATTGAGAACTGATCAAAAGGAATTAGATAATGAAATAGAAAATGGTGAATTTTCAAATTTAGTAAATTGGCTTAAAAAAAATATCCATGAAAAAGCTAGTTTTTTTTCAACTAATGAGGTTTTAGAACAGGTTACAAAGTCGCCTTTAAATGCTAAATATTTCAAAGAATATATTACTAATCGCTATCTTTAATGAAATATTTAAGTACAAGAGATGATTCTCTAAGCAGATCATTTAACGATATTCTTTATCAAGGATTATCGAGAGATGGCGGTCTCTATTTACCTCAAAACTGGCCCAAAATAGACTTACTAAGTTTAAAAAATAAATCATACGAAGAAGTGGCATGTGAAATTATTTTTCCTTATGTAAATGAAAATATAGAAAAATTAGATTTACAAAAAATTTTAAATGAAACCTATTCAAATTTTAATCATGAAAAAATAGCTCCATTAGTAGAATTAGAAAATAATAAATTTTTATTAGAATTAATTTATGGGCCTACTTATGCTTTTAAAGATTATGCTTTACAATTTCTTGGTAACCTATTTTCTACAAGTTTAAAGATGTCTCCAAAAAAAATTACTGTTTTAGGCGCAACTTCTGGTGATACTGGGTCAGCTGCAATTCATTCTTTCAAATCAAAAAAAGATATAAATGTATTTATTCTACATCCTCATAATAAAGTATCACTTATTCAACAAAAACAAATGACTACAGTAATTGATAAGAATATTTTTAATATTGCTGTAGATGGTAATTTTGATGATTGTCAAAAAATTGTCAAAGAACTATTTGTAGATGATGAAATACAAGAGTCTACTTCTTTAACTGCAGTAAACTCTATAAACTGGGCACGATTAATTGCCCAAGTAGTTTATTATTTTTGGTCTTATTTACAAACTGATAAGCATCAAATAAATTTTATTGTTCCTTCGGGAAATTTTGGTAATATCTTTTCTGCCTTTGTTGCTAAACAAATGGGATTACCTATTGGTCATTTACATATTGCAACTAATTCTAATGATATATTGAAGTCCATAGTAGACACTGGAGAAATGAAAAAAAAATCTGTTTCTCAAACTTATAGCCCTAGTATGGATATACAAGTTTCAAGTAATTTTGAGAGACAAATTTTTGAAAGCCTAAATAGAGATAGCAAAAGAGTAAATGAAGTATTTGAAAGCTTTTCATCAAAAGGTTTTTATCAATTTGATGACTCTGTTTTAGCTAAGTTTCAGCAAATATATAAGGCTTCCTCAATTGATGATAGCCAGACTCTGGAAACAATTAAATTTGTATATGAAAAATATAATTATATTGCTGATCCACATACTGCAACAGGACTAAAAGTATTATTAGATAAAAAAGATAATGAGGCATGGGTATCTTTGGTTTGTGCACATCCTGCAAAATTTGACAAAGCTGTGAATAAAGCAATCAATAAAGAAATTGATATACCAAAAGAATTGAGCAATCTCTTTGATAAAGAGGAAAAGATGACTATATTACCAAATACTACTATGGATGTAAAAAACTTCATCTTGGAAAAAATAAGCAATGCATAAAATTACAACACTAGAAAACGGATTAAGAATAGTAACTCAAAATATGCCAGGGTTGGAAACAGTATCAATGGGTATATGGAATTTTGTTGGTGGTAGAGATGAAACAAAAGATATCAATGGTGTTGCTCACCTTTTAGAGCATATGGCTTTTAAGGGCACATCAACTAAAAATGCTCTTCAAATTGCCGAAACAATTGAAAATGTTGGCGGAGATATAAATGCCTATACTTCAAAGGAAATAACAGCTTATTATGTAAAACTCTTAGCTGATGATCTACATTATGGAATAGATATTCTGACAGATATTTTGCAAAATTCTACATTTGCTGAAGATGAACTTAATAGAGAAAGAGGAGTCATAATTCAAGAAATTGGCATGTACCTTGATACACCTGATGATATGATTTTTGATTATTGGCAAGAAAAAGCATACCCGGACCAGCCAATGGGACGTTCCATATTGGGTAAAACTGATATTATTAAAAATATTTCAAGAGACGAAGTTAAAGACTTTATGATGAATCATTATAATCCAAAAAAAATGATTATAAGTGCAGCTGGAAAAATTGACCATGATCAATTTGTAGAATCAATTAAAAAATCATGCACTAACCTACCAACTGGATTATCTACTGAAAGACAAAAAGCTGATTACAAATCTGGAGAATACAGAGAAGATAAAAAATTAGAACAGATTCACTTACTACTTGGTTTTGAAGGTATAGATTATCACCATGATGATTACTATTCTTTATTGGTTTATTCTTCTTTATTAGGTGGAGGTATGTCATCAAGATTGTTTCAAGAGATAAGAGAGAAACGTGGTCTTGTATATGGAATTTCCTCTTTTAGTTCATCTTATACTGACACAGGTGTTTTTGGTATTTATTGTGGAACAGGTGAAAATCAAATCCAAGAGCTAATACCTGTTTTGTGTGATCAATTAAATGAAAGTCCTAATTCAATTACAGAAAAAGAAATAAATAGAGGTAAAGCTCAATTGAAAGCAAGCTTAATGATGGGGAGAGAAAGTGCATTTAGAAGATGTGAGAGTGCTGCTAGACAACTTCTTGTCTTTAATAGAATAATTGACCCTGCTGAAACTATTAAAAATATAGATAAGGTTTCTAAAGAGACAGTTCAAAAGATTGCTAATGAAATTGTAAAAGGGCCAATAACTATATCAAGTATCGGACCGTTATCTAAACTTGAAAAGATTGATAAAATACAAAATCGTATTAACTAAACTTTTCAAAAATTTTAAAACATTATTTTATTTTTATATCTTCTTTAATTGAATGATTAAGTTCTCCATCTTCAGATGATAAATTCATAGACACTTTTATGGATTCACCTGTTTTGATACTTCCTTCGGAAAATTTTTTTCGTATGTAATTTTCTATTTCACGTTGAGAGCTAATACCAACCTGTTTAAGAAATTTTCTAATTTCTAGATTTAAATTATCTTCATCCATGATTTACTATAAATTATTTTGATAGATTCATTCAATAATGTTATTAATTTTATATGGAAACTGCTTCTTTTAAAACTAAACTCGGTTGGATTACGGTAAAAAAAAAGAGTGGCAGCGTCTTTTCACTGAGTTTTGGAAAAACAAATAAAAAAATTGATTTAATTAATATTAAGAATCAGATTAATTTATATGCTTCTGGAAAACTTAAAAATTTTAAGATTAACTATTCTTTTGAAGGTTCCCCTTTGCAAAAAAAAATTTGGAAAGAATTATGTAAAATTCAATATGGTAAAGTTTCAACATATGGAGAAATAGCAAAAAAAGTTGGTACTTCTCCAAGATATGTAGGTAATGTTTGTGGACAAAATAAACTTTTGCTTATTATTCCCTGTCACCGCATAATTCGTAGCGATGGTAAACTTGGAGGATTTTCTGGAAGAGGGGGGATCAAGTTAAAAAAAAGATTACTCAACATAGAACAAAGTGTCTCATAAAATAATTATTCTTCAACATACGCCCTTAGTAACACCTGGATACTTTACAAAGTTAATGAATGAAGACTTAGTTAAAACAACTATTATTCGATTGGATAAAGGAGAAAAGATTCCTGTTAATCTTGATATATATGATGGAATGATCTGTTTAGGTGGACCAATGGATACTTGGATGGAAGAACAATATCCATGGATGATTGATGAAAAAAATAAGATAAAGGAATTTGTTCTAAACAACCAAAAACCATATCTCGGAATCTGTTTAGGTTGTCAATTTTTAGGAGAAATTCTTGGCGGTAAAGTAATTAAATCTAATCCTCCAGAAATCGGGGTTCTAAATATTAATATTTTAGATAATAAAAAAAAGGATCAACTTTTTCAAAATTTTGATAATCAGATTAAAGCATTACAATGGCATAGTTACGAGGTAAGTGAACTAAATAATTCTAATGTTACAATTTTAGGTTCATCAGATATTACAAAATTTCAAATTTTTAAGTATAAAAACCATGCTTATGGCATCCAATTTCATATGGAAGTAGATGAAAACACAATCATTAAATGGTCTAAAGTTCCTGAATTAAAAAATGCTTTAGAAAAATATTTAGGCAAAAACTCCATTGATAAACTGGATAAATTGCTTAGAAATAATATTCAAGAAATGAACTTTAATACTAAAAAATTATACGAAAATTTTAAAAATTTAATGACTACCTAACTGTTTCGTGTTTAAATAATTATGGAGATTTAATATGAAAAAAATAAAAGGCCCTGCAATATTTCTTGCCCAGTTTGTAAGTGATGATGAACCTTTTAACTCATTAGAGTCAATATCAAAATGGGCTTCTAATTTAGGGTATAAAGGCGTACAGATACCTTCATGGGATTCAAGATTAATTGATTTAAAAAAAGCTTCCGAAAGTAAAGATTATTGTGATGATATAAAAGGAATTCTTGAAAATAATAATTTACAACTGACAGAGTTATCTACTCACCTTCAAGGTCAGCTTGTTGCTGTTCATCCTGCATACGATATTCCTTTTGATGGATTTGCAGATGAAAAAGTAAGAGGTAATCCAAGTAAAAGAAAAGAATGGGCTATTGATCAATTAATGCAAGCAGCAGTTGCTTCAAGGAACTTTGGACTAAATGCACACGCAACTTTTTCTGGTGCACTAGCATGGCCATATTTATATCCATGGCCTCAAAGACCAGAAGGTTTAGTAGATGAAGCTTTTAATGAACTTGCAAAAAGATGGAAACCAATTTTAAATAAATTCGACGAAGCTGGGGTAGATCTATGTTATGAAATCCATCCTGGTGAAGATCTACATGATGGCATTACTTTTGAAATGTTTTTAGAAAAGGTTGATAATCATCCAAGATGTAATATGCTTTATGATCCAAGTCATTTTATTCTTCAACATTTAAATTATTTAGATCATATTGATATCTATCATGACAAATTAAAAATGTTTCATGTAAAAGATGCTGAATTAAATCCAAGTGGGAAACAAGGTGTATACGGAGGTTTTCAATCATGGATTAATAGAGCTGGGAGATTCAGATCATTAGGAGATGGTCAGGTTGACTTTAAATCTATTTTTTCAAAACTATCTGGTTATAATTTTGATGGATGGGCAGTTCTAGAATGGGAATGTTGTATAAAAAGCCCTCAACAAGGAGCAGAAGAAGGTGCTAAATTTATAAAAGAGCATATTATTGATGTAACTGAAAAAGCTTTTGATGATTTTGCTGATTCAGGAATGGATGAAGAAACTAATAAAAAACTTTTAGGTATTTAGGGGAAAATTTAAATGACAAAAAGATTAAAATTAGGAATGATAGGCGGTGGCCAAGGAGCATTTATAGGAGCTGTGCATCGTCTATGTGCAAGAATGGATGATAAGTATGAATTTGTTGCTGGTTGCTTATCTTCAACTCCAGAAAAAGCAGCTAAGTCTGCTGAAGCAATTGGTCTTGATCCCTCAAGAAGTTACCCTGATTTTAAAATTATGGCCGAGCAAGAATCTAAAAGAGATGATGGCATTGATGTAGTATCCATTGTTACACCAAATCATATGCATGCTGCACCGGCAATAGAATTTCTAAATAAAAATATTCATGTCATTTGTGATAAACCCATGACTTCTACCATGGAAGATGCTCATAAATTAGTTGAAGCAGTCTCTAAATCTGATGCTCATTTTTTCTTAACTCATAATTATTCTGGCTATCCAGTCGTTAGAGGTATGAGATCGCTCATTGAAAATGGAGCACTTGGAAAAATAAGAATTGTCAAAGGATCTTATCTTCAAGGTTGGCTCGGCTCAAAAGAAGAAGATTCAGGTTCAAATAAACAAGCAGAATGGAGAACTGATCCTTCAAGAAGTGGAGCTGCAGGAGGTGTGGGTGATATAGGGAGCCATACTATGCATTTATTAGAATTTATAACTCAATTAAAATTACAATCAGTTAGTGCAGATCTAACAACTTTTGTTGAGGGAAGAAAATTAGATGATGATGCATCGATAATGATAAGATTGAATAATGGAGCTAAGGGATCATTATCTATTTCTCAAGTTGCGACAGGTGAAGAAAATAATTTTACAGTAGCTATCTATGGTGAAAAAGGTGCATTAAAATGGAGTCAAGAAAATCCAAATTATGCAACATTTAGTCAAGAAGGAGAGGCAAGCCAGATAATAACGAGAGGCGGTTCTATCAAAGTTGAGGGAACTGAAGCTAACGTGCGAATCCCTGCTGGTCATCCAGAAGGTTATCTTGAAGCATTTGCACAAATTTATTCAGATGCTGCCGATGTTATACAAAATAGGGAAAATAAGGAAGAATTATTAAAGATACTTCCAAACATTGATGATGGTTTGCATATTATGAAATTCATAAATGCAAGTGTTAACTCTAGTAATAATAATTCTGCTTGGACTGATTTATCAACAATAAAATAACTAATATTTCCAATAAAACTGGGAAATATAACTATATGCATTTTTTGCATATTAATGTTAACGATAATAATCTTAATAAAAATTAATATTAAACTAAATCAGTATTTACGTTCATCACCTTTTAAGGTGACGGAAGTAGACGAAAGTCGAAGGAACGCATGCAAAGTTATTAAATCGTTCAATTTGCCTAAGGCAAATCGGAAGTAGGTTTAACCGAAGGAACGCGGATCTTATTATTTAATTTCCATAGCTAAGCATGAAAAGTAACGCATGACTCAATGTGAGCCATGTACCGTGAAATTTATAATGGAGGATTAATGTTAAAAAAATCTATATATTTCATTAGCATTCTAGCCGTCTTTATGCTCTTTAGTTCATATGCAAGAGCCGAAGTCGACGGAGAAGTGCAATACATTTTAAATACATTCCTATTTCTTGTATCTGGGTTCTTAGTCATGTGGATGGCAGCAGGATTTGCAATGCTTGAATCAGGACTTGTTACGTCCAAAAGTGTAGCAACAATTGCTGCAAAAAATATAGGCTTATATTCAATAGCTGGCTTAATGTTTTGGTTAGTTGGATACAATATGGCATATGGCATCCCTGCAGGTGGTTTTATCGGATCTCCACTTCCTTGGAGTGATGGTAGCGCTCTTGATACAGGTTATTCAGACGGTTCTGACTGGTTCTTTCAGATGGTATTTTGTGCAACAACATGCTCAATTGTATCTGGAACACTAGCTGAAAGAATCAAAATTTGGCCATTCTTTATTTTTTGTGCTTTATTAACTGGTTTCATTTATCCAATCGAAATGGGTTGGCAGTGGGGCGGAGGATACTTAGCTGAAGCTGGTTTCTCAGATTTTGCTGGTTCAACTCTAGTACATAGTGCAGGAGCAGCAGCAGCACTTGCTGGTGCAATTTTATTAGGCCCAAGATTAGGAAGATTCACTGATAGTGGTGAAGCAGCTCCAATGGAGCCTTTTGCAAATTCCTCAATACCTCTTGCAACCCTTGGTGTATTTATCCTATGGCTTGGATGGTTCGGATTTAATGGTGGATCACAACTTGCAATGGGTACATTTGATGATGTTACAGCAGTAGCAACAATATATATTAATACTAACTTGGCAGCTGGTGCAGGTGTAATGGCTTGTGCAGTAATTTCAAGACTAGTAACTGGTAAAACAGATGTTGTTATGATGCTTAACGGAGCATTAGGTGGTTTGGTAGCAATTACTGCAGAACCATTAGCTCCTTCTCCATTCTTAGCAGTGATCATTGGTGCTATTGGTGGATTAATTGTCTTCTATGGTACAAGACTTTTAATATCACTTAAAATTGATGATGTTGTTGGAGCAATTCCTGTACACGGTTTTGCTGGAATTTTTGGAACATTAGTTGTTCCAATTTCAAACAGCGCAGCAAGTTTTGGAGCTCAACTTTACGGTATAATAGCAATTAACGTTTTCGTTTTTGTCGTATCATTTATAATTTGGTACATCATGAAAATGCTCTTTGGTATTAGAATAAGTGAAGAAGCTGAAAAACTTGGTACTGATAAATCTGAAGTAGGCGTAATGGCTTATAGCATCAGAGACTAATGAATTTAGTGATTAGCACATCAACTCCTTATAGTTGGTCACTAAAAAATGGGAGAGCATTTGCTCTCCCAAAACTATTAAACATTTGTGGGAGGGGCAAATGACTGAAACAGAAATTATTAAAGAAAAAAAAAGAAATATATATTCAAGCTTTTTTTCAGAAGACTACGTTTCAAAATTTTTATTTAAATCAATTTTGCATCACGTTATTTCTCTAGAGATCTATGAAAATAATAGATTAAATGGAATTTCATTTGAAACAATTTGTGCAAATATACCTAAGTCTATTGGTTCTAGATCTTCAATTCAATCAATTTTAAACGAAGCCTTGGAAAAAAATATTTTCGTAAAAGAACAAAGTAAATCTGATAAACGAATTAAGAATTACTACTTAAGCAATAATTTTCTTGATATGATTAATGGTTGGTTAAAAAAAGAAGGCACATTTTTTAATAAAATGAGCTTAGAAAATTAATTAGATTTAATAATTAATTTTAGTACTATTTATTGATACTTTCCGAATTATAGCTATAAGTCTAATCACGTTCATCACTCTTTTAGAGTGACGGAAGTAGACGAAAGTCGAAGGAACGCATGCAAAGTTATAACATCGTTCAATTTGCAGCTTGCAAATCGGAAGTAGGTATACCCGAAGGAACGCGGATCTTAGTAATTAATTTCCATAGCTAAGCATGATGCAATGCATAACTAAAGGTTAGTTATGTGTCTATAATTTTATGTGGAGTTAATAATGTATAAAAAATTTTTTAGTCTTTTTACAATTCTCTCTTTTATTTTGTTGCTAAGTTCTTCTGTAAGAGCAGAGGTTGATGCAGAAGTAGCATACATATTTAATACATTTTCTTTTTTAGTTTGTGGGTTCTTAGTCATGTGGATGGCTGCAGGATTTCTATTTTTAGAATCAGGCCTTGTTACCACCAGAAGTGTATCAACTATTGCTGCTAAAAATATTGGAAAATTCGCAATAGTTTCAATTGTTTTCTATTTAATCGGATACAATCTCGGATATTCTGTGCCTGAAGGAGGCTATATTGGTACACCATCCATATGGACTGATAATACTTCTATGGAAACAGGTTACTCAGATGCTTCGGACTGGTTTTTTCAAGCTTTATTTGTTTGTGCTACTGTGTCTATTGTATCAGGTGCTGTAGCAGAGAGAATAAAAATTTGGCCTTTCTTTACTTTTGCAGCGGTACTTGGAGGAGTAATTTATCCAATTCAAATGGGTTGGGAATGGGGTGGAGGATGGCTAGACGCCCTAGGATTTGCAGATTTCGCTGGCTCGACATTAGTTCACGCTTGTGGTGGTTCTGCAGCTTTAGCAGGAGTAATTCTTTTAGGTCCAAGACTTGGAAGATTTAGTGCAAGTGGAGAACCAGCTAATATGGCTCCATTTGCTCCATCATCAATTCCTTTAGTTACATTAGGAACGTTTATTTTATGGATGGGGTGGTATGGCTTTAATGGTGGATCCCAACTTGCATTAGGTTCTTATGAAGATGCAACAGCAATGTCAAAAATTTTCATGAATACTCAACTTGCAGCTTGTGGTGGATGTATGGCTGGTGCCGCAATAACAAGATTGATTGGTGGCAAAACTGATATTGTTATGATGCTTAATGGAGCTCTTGCAGGTTTAGTTTCAATAACAGCTGAGCCATTGATGCCTAGTCCATTGCTTGCAATTGGAATTGGAGCAGTTGGTGGAGTAATAATGTATTATGGAACTAACTTCTTAAACTCATTAAAGCTAGATGATGTTGTTGGCGCAATACCCGTACATATGTTTGCAGGTATTTGGGGAACATTAGTTGTTCCTCTAACTAATCCTGATGCATCATACTCAATTCAATTACTGGGCGTTGCTTCAGTATGTATCTTTGTTTTTGTTTTCTCATATATTGTAATATATCTAATTAAAAATATTATGGGATTAAGAATTAGTGAAGAAGCCGAAAAACTTGGCACTGATAAAGCCGAGGTTGGAGTAGTAGCTTATTCAATTAGAGACTAATACTTAAAAAAAAATAAGAGAGGTAATTTTACCTCTCTTAAAAATAAAGGAGATAAAATATGAAGACAGCTTTTATGATTAATGGAAAGAAGCATATTTTAAAATATGAAAGAAAAATGCCTGAAAAAGAGGTAATAAAAATGAAATCATTTGTTACTAATAAAGGTGTTAAACTTGCAAAAACTACAAAGTTTAAAATAAAAAAAGTTTTAGAAAAAGATAAGGAAAGGATTTTTGATATTATTCTATAATTAACAATTACCTGAAAATATTGAAAGTTTACTTGCATCTATTCCTAACAAATTAAATGCATCACTCCATTTATTGTTAACTTTTTCATCAAAAATAAAATCACTATTTGTTTTTAGCGTCATCCAACTATTTGACGCTAATTCCTTTTCAATTTGTCCTGGACCCCAGCCTGCATATCCAAGAGCTAGAATACTATTCTTTGGACCATTACCTTTAGAAAGATCGTTAAAAAATTCTGAAGTACTAGTTAACGCCACTCCTTTATCTATTGTTAGGGTTTCTTTTTGAATAACTTCATCAGAATGTAGAACAAACCCCCTGCCACTTTCAACAGGACCACCATAGCGAATGTAAAGTTTCTTATCTTCTAAAGGTTTGTCTATACCTAGTTGTTCAAGCAAATCAGGGTAAAGATCATAATCAATTTTTTTGTTGATTATTATACCCATAGCCCCATCTTTTGAGTGAGCACACATATAAATTACCGTTTTTTCAAATCTATCATCTTCTAATGAAGGCATTGAAATTAAGAACTGACCAGTTAAATTCATATAGTATATATATTCGCGTTAATTTATATTTTTCAATATTGTATTGATTTATTTTATATGGACAAGGTAATAAAACTAATAAATCTATTAAAAATTGCAATAATATTTGCTCTTGGACTATTTAGCACAGCTGGATACTCTTTATCTTCAGATTGGGCAATTAGTGAAAAATCAAAAGTTAGATTAATTTCACCAATGACTGCTTCAAATAATAATAACCAATTAATTTTAGCATTAGAATATGAACTAGAAGAGGAATGGAAAACATATTGGAAATCTCCTGGAGGCGGAGGTTTCCCTCAAAAAATTATATGGAACAATTCATCAAATGTGAAAGATATTAAAATATTATGGCCAGAACCAATAGAATTTGAAATACTAGGTTTAAAATCAATTGGATATAAAGATAAAGTTATATTCCCTTTGATTGTAGATATTAAAGATAATCAAAAACAAACAAATTTAAATTTAAATATTAATTATTTAGTTTGTAGAGATATTTGCATTCCAGGTAATGCGGATATATTTTTAGACTTACCATCAGGAGATGGTGAATACACAGATTATTTTTTTGAAATTGAAAAAGTTTTATCTGCTACATTAAATAATAATATTGATTTTACACCTATTTCTAATTTCTCATTTAATGCTATTCAAAATAATAATGACGTTATTTTTGATATAGAAATATCAACTAGTTCTTTTTTTGATGATCCAAAAATGTTTATTCACACACCATTTGGATTGCCAGTTGTAGAACCAATAAATAATTATTCCCTTGATTTTCAAAAATTAAAAACCTCTTTTAATTTTAGATTAGATCAATTTAATGAAAAAAAGTTTCCAATTGAAATATTTTTTTACGATAATAACCACAGTTTTAAAGTTGAAAAAAATGTAGAAATTGAAAATGTAGATAAAAATATTTCTACAAACAATAGTCTTTTATACTTACTCATAATTTCACTATTAGGTGGGTTTATTTTAAATCTTATGCCATGTGTATTTCCAGTGTTATCTTTAAAATTATTATCAGTAATTAATACTGAAGATAAAAAGATAAAAAGCAGTTTTTTTATAACTGTATTAGGTATTATTACTTCTTTTCTTATACTTGGTTCATTTTTTGCTATTCTTAAACAAATAAATATTTCAATATCTTGGGGTATGCAATTTCAAGAACCTTACTTTTTAATGTTTATTCTAACTATTATATCAATGTTCTTCTTGAACACTCTTGGGTTTTTCCAAATAAATTTACCAAGTTTTTTATTTTCATCAAAAATGTTAAATTCAGGAAATAATTTTTATACAAAGAATTTTTTTAATGGTTTTTTTGCTACACTTCTTGCTACACCATGTTCTGCGCCTTATTTAGGAACAGCTGTAACGGCTGCTTTTACTCAATCAACAACGTATCTATTTTTAATATTCTTTTTTATGGGTATAGGAATGAGCTTACCTTATTTGATTATAGTTTTTTTTCCAGGCCTGATTTCCTTCTTACCTCGATCTGGAAAATGGATGATTTATTTTAAATATTTTTTATCTATTTTATTATTCATAACAATTGTTTGGCTTTTAAGTATATTAAATAATTATTTCAATTATTTTTTTATACTTACATTTACTGTTTTATTAATCTTAATATCAGCAATTTTAAAATTTAGAATTTATCAAACTCCCTTAATTATTTCTTTAATAATTATTTTCTTTTTAACTCCGTATTTAAATTCTTTTCAAAAAATTAATGAAGAAAATTATAAAAGTAATAATTGGTTAGATTTTAATTCCAAAAGTATTCCTGAAATAATAGCTAACAATGAAATTGTTTTTTTAGATATAACGGCAGATTGGTGCATTACCTGTAAGTTTAATAAAATTAATGTTTTAAATTCAAAAACAGTTTCAGATTTTTTTGATTCACAAGAAGTGACATTGATAAAAGCTGATTGGACACAACCAAATGAAAAAATAAATAAATTTTTAAAAAAATACAATAAATTTGGCATACCTTTTAATGCATTTTATTCTTCAAAGTTTCCTGAAGGCATAGTAATGAATGAAATATTGACTGAGAAACAAATATTTGAAACATATAATAAAGTTAAATGATAAAAATGATTATTGATGATTTTAAAGTGCCTATTATTAAAAAAGGTGTTTCATCAGTATCTTCATTAAAAAATGAATTTATAAATAAAAAAATTATCCTATTTGGTGTGCCAGGAGCATTTACGCCAACTTGTTCTGAGAAACATCTCCCAGGTTATATAAAATTATATAATTCATTTATAAAAAAAAATATTGATGGCATTTACTGTCTATCTGTAAATGATGAGCATGTGATGAAATCTTGGTTATTGAGTTATACAAATGGAGAAATAATCAATGGAATTGCAGATGGAAATGCTGAGATTACAAAATATTTTGACTTGCTATCTGATAAGACAAAAAATTATATGGGTTTTAGGTGTCGAAGGTTTGCCATGATTATTGAGAATAATATGATTATAAACAAGTTTATTGAAAATGATGGTGAATACCGTGTTAGTTCAGCTGAATATATTTTAGAACAAATCCAATGAATAAAATTAATTTAGAAAATAGAGTAGCAATTGTAACGGGTGGAGCACAAGGCTTTGGGTTAGCAATTACAAAAAGATTTATAGAGTCAGGTGCAAGAGTACTAATATGGGATAAAGATACAGAATATTTAAATAAAGTTGATCTAAAAAATATTCAAAAAATTGAAGTTGATGTTTCAAATTATAAAAGTGTAGAGAATGCATTTGCTGAAAGCCTTACGCATGAAAACAAAATTGATATTTTAATAAATAATGCAGGAATAGCTGGACCAAATTTTAAGACATGGGATTATCCACTTGAGGAATGGCAAAAAGTTATAGACATAGATCTAACTGGAGTATTTTATTGCTGTAAAACTATAGTTCCTCATTTTATCAAAAATAATTATGGACGTATTGTTAATATTTCCTCGATAGCTGGTAAGGAGGGTAATCCTAATGCAATGCCTTATAGTGCAGCAAAAGCAGGAGTTATTGCACTTACTAAATCTTTAGGAAAAGAATTAGCTGAAAATAACATTTCAGTTAATTGTGTTACACCTGCACCTGCTAAGACGCGTATTTTTGATCAAATTACAGAAGAACACATTGATTATATGTTATCAAAAATTCCAAGAAATAGATTTGTGTTAGTAGAAGAATTAGCTTCTTTAGTTGCTTGGATGTCTTCTGAAGAAAATTCTTATACCACAGGATCAACTTTTGATTTGAGTGGTGGTCGAGCTACTTATTAATTTTTTCTTCTTTGTATCAGGGCGTAGACTGTTACGGCCACTGTTATCATGAGTCCGTTAATAAATTTTACATAAAAGCCAGATAAGCCTAAAGCAACTATTCCTGATTCTAATGATCCAATAATTAATACTCCTATAAAAGTTCCAAAAATAGTACCTTTACCACCAAAGACTGAAGTACCACCAACAAAGACAGCTGCTAGTGTTGTTAACATTAAGCCCTCACCTTGTGTAGGCCAGAAATACAACATTTCATACATTGTAAAAATTCCTGCTAAAGCAGAGAAAAATCCCAGTTGAACAAAAGCAATAATTTTTACATTATCAACATTAATTCCCATCATTTGAGCACTTGCCTTATTGTCACCTACAAAGTGAATGTGATTTCCAAATTTATGGTATCGATAAACCCATTGCATCAATCCAGTTAATACAATGAACCAAATAAATTGCATTGGAATTTTTCCAAATAATTTTTCAACAAATATCATATGATGCCATGTTCCATCTGCTACATCGACGATTGCAATACCACTACCTTGGGAAATTACATTAACTAATCCACGCCAAAAAAATAAAGTACCTATAGTTGCAACTATTGAAGGTATACCAATTTTAGTAACAAGTAATCCATTTACTAATCCAGCAAACATTCCAAGTGAAGTTGCTAAAATAAATGCTATAAAAAAATTACCATCGGTTGATGTCATTATAATTCCAAATATGAGAGATGTAATTCCAACTATAGATGGAAATGATAAATCAATTTCACCAAGTGTAACAACAAATGTTGCTGATATAGCAATTATCCCAAAAAAAGGCATCGATTGCATGAAAGCTCTGTAAATTGGAAATCTTGTAAATACATGTGGTGCACCCAAGAAGTAAATTAAGAAAAGCACTATGGCAATTATTGTAATACTAATTTCAAGTTTGTGTGTTTTTACAAAATAACTATTTAATAAACTACTCATTTAATCTTCAACCTTAATTTTACCTGATTCATGAAGTTGGATCATTTTTTGAACAAGCTCTTCTCTTGAAATATCTTCTTTGTTAAACTCTCCAACAACTTCTCCTCTATCTAAAATGATAAACCTATCTGCAGCACCGTAAACGTGTATTATATTGTGATCGATAAAAATAGCTGATTTATTTTCATTTTTTAAACCCTTTACAAAGTTAAGTACTTTTTCTGTTTCTTGAATTGATAAACCCATAGTAGGTTCGTCTAATACAATCAAATCAGAATTAAAATACAAGGATCTACCAAAAGCAACGCCTTGTTTTTCTCCACCTGATAGACCCATTACTGGTGAGTCCACAGTTATAGCTTTAGAAGTAAATCCTATATAATCTCGTAAAATTTTTTCTGCTTCTTTTCTTTGTTTTTTGATATCTAAAAAACCAAATGAGTTTGTAATTTCTCTTCCTGCAAAAATATTTCTAAACAATTCTTGTTGATCACAAAGTGCTCTCTCTTGATATACAGCTTCAATCCCCATTTTTCTTGATTGAGCAACTGATTTAATTTGAACTTCTTCTTTTTTAAAAAAAACTTTTCCTGAGTTTGGGCTATGAACTCCAGTTATAACTTTTATAAGTGTTGATTTACCAGCACCATTATCACCAATTAAAGCTACTACTTCGCCTTTATTTATTTTGATATTTACATCTTTTAAAACTTTGACATTTCCAAAATTTTTATAAATATTTTCTAATTTTAAGAGTTCTTCTGCCATAAAAATTTAACCTGCCTTAAAGTAAGGCAGGTTATAAAATTTAATTTATCTGATTTGTACTGCTGCTAATGGAGCAACAGCATCTACGTTATCAGCTGTAACAAATGCAGCACCAGTATCCATAGCTAATCCAGCCATTCCATACTTTGTACTTAGGAATAATTGAACGATTGGCATATATCCTTGGATAAATGGTTGTTGATCAATTACAACATCAATGTAACCAGAATTAATTCCATCAACAATAGGAGCTGATAAATCAAATCCAGCACCACATACTTCTTCAGTACCGTGACCTGCAGCTTTCATATATGTTGGTAAACTTGCAGTTAATCCTCCATGATCAGTAATTGCTAATTTGATATCAGGATTTGCACTGTAAGTAGCAACGTACATAGGAGTTCCCTGTGATGCATCTGAGTTTACGTTATCAGGAATTTCTTGATAAACAACTTCAACACCTGCTGCTTCAACACCAGCTATTGCACCTTTAGTTCTTTCTCCTCTATTTGGCATACTTGCAAGACCCCAGATAAAAGCTTTATCTCCAGCTTGTAGACCACAAACTTCAACAGCTTTTTTACCTAGATTAAATCCAGCATCAAATAAATCTGCACCTGCATAACCAAATCCTTCAGTTTTATATTCTGCTTCAAGATCAGGAAGAGGTGTGTTCATAGTAGTAATAACTATTCCCATTTCTCTAGCTTCTTGAATGATAGGTCTCATTGCAGCATCTCCTGGAAAACCATAGATTGCAATTCCATCAGGCTGTAAAGCAACAGCTTCTTTAAATTGTTTAATCATGATTTCTGAGTTCCACTGTGACCAGTAGTAATCTACATCACAACCAGTGTGTTCAGCAGCAGCTACTGCACCATTATAAACGATAGTTCCAAATGGGCCACCTTCAGGACCACCTGGGAAAAATATAAATTTCTTATCACAGCTGTAATCATTTTTTGCTACTGCTGAAGTAGATGCAAAAGCAAAAAATAAAGCAATGACAGCAAAGATTTTTTTCATAATTCCTCCAAATAATTTATGCATTAATTTATAAGTAAATAAATCAATAATACAATTAAATTAAAGTATTAAAGATCTTATTACAAATTAAAATCATCTTTCTTTTGATAGATAAAATAGTCGCACTTATTTACCAATATAAAGCAATTTTTATATTTATAAGATTATCAAAAAGTGCTATTTTTTCATTATGGATGTTGATTTAGGTAAATGGTATCGAGCAAATATAGATAAAAAAGAATTCAAGCAGTTGTGCAAGAAATCTGATTGGCAGGGTTTTAAGCATATGATTATTTATTTTTCATCTCTATTTCTCTTTGGATATCTTGCGTATGTCACTTGGGGCACTTGGTGGTCATTATTATTTTTTATAATATACGGAAATATTTGGGGATGTAGTGATGCTATTTGGCATGAAACTGGTCACAGAACAGCTTTTAAATCAAAATTCTGGAATGACTTCTTTTATTATATTGCTAGTTTCATGGATAATTTCGAGCCTATAAGATGGAGATATTCTCATTATCATCATCATACTTATACCCAGTTCAATGATCCTGTAGATTTTGAAATACATGTAAAAAAACCAACTGATTTAATTGTGTTTTTCTCACACTACATTCCATTCTCTGGTTTTGTTTTTTTTAAAAATTCTCTTCAATGGGAAACTATAAAACATGCATTTGGTGTGACTACAGATGTAATGAAAGTTTGTATCCCTGAAAACGAAAGATGGAAATGTAGATTATCCGCTTGGAGTCATCTATCTATTTGGATCATAAGTATTGCTTCTTCAGTATACTTTCAAAGCTGGCTTCCAGTTCTATATGTTTTATTACCTAATTTTTATGGAAAGACACTCGTTATGCTAATGGGTCTTACTCAGCACGCTGGACTTAGAGAAGATAAAAGAGATCACAGGTATACAACCAGAACAGTATATTTAAATCCGGTTTTAAGTTTTTTATATTGGCATATGGAATATCATGTTGAGCATCATATGTTCCCTCAAGTTCCCTCACATAATTTACCTAAACTACATGCTATGATTAAAGATCAATTACCGCCTGCCAGAAAAGGTCTTCTAGGGGCGTACAAAGAAATTGTTCCAGCACTTATAAAACAAGCAAAAAATCCAGACTATCAAATTCCATTATCTGTTCCAAGCAACGCTTAGACTTAGTGAAAAAAAACATTATAATTTTAGGCGGTGGTCAAGCTGGAATCTATGCTGCTAGAGAGATTAGACAAAATGATTCAGAATCAAATATTAAAATTTTAGGTGAAGAAAATTTACTACCATACGAAAGACCTCCTTTATCTAAAGATTTTTTGCTAGATAAAAAAAATGAAGATGATCTTTATTTTCATTCTATCGAGGTCATAAAAAATGAAAATATAGATTTTGAAAATGTATTAATTAATAAAGTTGACTTTGAACATAAAAAACTTTTCTCAAAAAATGAAGATGTTTATACTTATGATAGTTTGCTTATTTCAACAGGGTCTGATAATAAAAGACTTAGCCTAGATAATAATTTAAGTGATGATGTTTATTATCTAAGAAATTTAGAAGAAGCCAAAATAATTAAGGAAAAAGTTTCAGATAAAAATAAAATAACTATTATTGGCGGCGGTTTTATTGGCTTAGAAATTGCTTCATCTTTATCTCAGCTGCAAAAAAAAGTAACTGTTATAGAAATCGGTAATCAACTTATGGGAAGAATTATACCCAAACAAATTGCTGATCTAGTTCAAAACACGCATATAGAACAAGGAAATGAAATAATATTAAATAAACAGATAGATAAAATAATTAAAAAAAATGGTATTTATGAAATTTTATTAAACGATAATTCTATAATAGAAACAGATTTTGTAATTGCAGGTATAGGTTCAACTCCGTCAGTAAAGTTATTTGAAAATACAAATTTAAAACTTGATAATGGTATCTTAACAAATCAATTTTGTGAAACTTCTATTAAAGATGTTTATGCAGCAGGTGATGTATGTAATTTTTATCATCCATTTTATGAAAGAAATATGCGACTTGAGTCATATCAACATGCACAAAATCATGGAATTTGCGCTGGAAAAAATATTGCTGGAGTAAAAACAGAATACACTTCTATTCCTTGGATGTGGTCTGATCAATTTAATTTGAATCTTCAACTGACTGGTATTTGTGATGATTATGATGAAATTATTGCAAGAGGTAATGATATTAATAATGGTGTAATTTATTTTTTTCTAAAAAATAAAATAATAAAGGGTGCATGTGGTCTAGGAATTGCAGGAAAAGTTGGCCGTGACATTCGAATCACTTCTAAATTAACTGAGAAAAATACCATTGTAGATAAACAAATTCTCTCAGACCAAAATCAAAAATTAAATAAACTTATACAAAAACAATAATTTAATTATTTTATATTTATTTTAATAGAATAGATATTATATACATCTTATGTCTGAAGAAAATTGGATTGAAGTAGGGTCTACTGATAGTATTGAAGAAGAGGATCTGATTAGATTTGATCATCAAGATAAAACCTTTTGTGTGTATAGGTTAACAGATGGTTTTTATGCTACTGATGGAATTTGTACACACGAGGCTGTACATCTTGAAGATGGTTTGGTTATGGATGATGAAATTGAATGTCCAATGCACCAGGGAATTTTTAACATTAAATCTGGAGAAGCTTTAAGCCCTCCAGCGTGTGAGGATTTAAAAACATACCCAGTTAAAGTTGATAATGACAAAATTTTCATTAAGATAGATTAAATATTTTTTGGAGATTTTATGAGCAGAAAAAAACTTACAGTTCACGATTATTTGCAATGCAAAGGTAAAAGACAACTAAGCGTTATGTTTGTACATAATGCTGACGAAGCTGCAGCAGCTGAAGAGGCAGGTATTGACATGATTTGTACTTCTCATGATGCTCCACAATTTGGTATTTATAATTCTTTTGATGAACTTAAGCGAATTCGAGAGGCTGCGCCAACTTGCTTTATGCAATCTGGAGGTGCTGTAAGAGTAGCTTCTGAGTATGAAGCAATGAAACTATCACATAAGTATTTAGATATTGGTGCAGATGTAATCTATGGTGGCAATTGGAGTTATAAATGGATTAGAGCATTAAGAGATGAATATGTTCCAATTAATAGTCATGTTGGTTTAGTTCCAGGAAATGCTACCTGGATTGGTGGATTTGTTGCACAAGGCAAAACTGCTGATAAAGCCGTTAGAATTTTAGAACATACTCTTGAGTTACAAGAAGCGGGGGCTATCGGAGTTGAACTGGAAGTAGTTCCTCCAAAAGTTGCCGAAGTAATTACAAAAAAAGTTGACATTATGACTCTTTCAATGGGAAGTGGCTCTGGATGTGATGGGCAATATTTATTTGCTAACGATGTACTCGGGTATACTCAAGGAAAAATTCCAAGACATGCACGTATTTATAGAGATTTTAAAAAAGAATTTGCAAAGTTACAAGCTGAAAGAGTTAGTGCATTCAAAGAGTTTCACGATGATACAGTAAACCAAAAATTTAATGATCCTAAAATCACAGTTAAAATTGATGAAGGTGAATTTGAAAAATTTTTAAAGCTTTCAGAAAAGTTTTGATTAATGTTTGCGGGTGAAGTTGATTTAAAAACTTGGTATAAACCAAATATAGACAAGAAAACTTTAAAGGAGCTTTCTAAGAGATCTGATATAAAAGGTTTAATAGATGTATCCATATTTATTGTTGCTCTATTATTAAGTGGATATCTTTGTATTATAAGTTGGGGCACATTATGGTCAATTCCTGCTCTTCTACTTTATGGAAATATTTTCTACTGTAAAATCATTAGCATTCAACATGAAACTAATCACGAAACATATTTTAAAACAAGAGCGTTAAATAAATTTTTTTATCATATAACTTCTTTACTTGGTGGTTTTGAAGCAGTTAGATGGAAATGGAGTCATTTTCATCACCATACTTACACAATTTTTACACATGAGGAGGTTTACGATTATGAAAACAATAGTCCGAAACCAACAGAGCCTATTAGATTTCTTTTAAACTTTTTGCCACTTGGTCCAATAATCAACATACAAAAAATAAGACATTTTACTCATTTTGAAATTATTAAGCATTCATTTGGAATAATTACTCCTGTTGTAAAAGTTACAGTACCTGAAAAGGAGATAAAAAAAATTATTAATAGTTCAAGATTATATTTAAGTTTTTGGTTGCTCGTAATTTTATGTTCAGTTTTGTTACAATCATGGCTACCAATAATAATGATAATTTTACCTCCATTTTACGGTAATACTATATTAATGATATGCGGCATGACTCAACATGCTGGACTAGCTGATAATATTAAAGATCATAGAAAAAGTACAAGAACAGTAATCATGAATCCGTTTTTTAGTTTTTTATATTCAAATATGGAGTATCATATTGAGCACCACATTTTCCCAAAAATCCCATGCCATAATTTAAAAAAATTTCACAAAATAGTTAAAAATCAAATGCCAGAACCTCATAAAGGAATAATTTCTGCTTATAGATCAATAATTCCAGCAATATTTAAGCAATCTAAAGATAAAAATTATTTTATTGATGTGAAGGTTCCAGATACGACAATTTAGTCTCTTTTTTTTTATTCAAAATATACTATAAACACATCATGGGAAATCAACTAAATGATAGTGATTTTGGTACTAGAGATAAAAGAGGTCATTGGAAACCATTTGGCACAATAAGTATTAACCCACCTAAAGATATATTTTTTAACCCGTTAAAATTTTTAAAGTATTTTTTTAAATTTCCTGGAATTTTTTTTCCATGGACCTTTGTCTTTGCAGCAATAACAGTTGCTACATATCTTTTTTTGACTCCTTCTTTAGAGACAATGAAGACTTTTGAAATAGGATGGATATCCTACATATTTTTCAGAAACGCAGTTATTATTTTGCTTTGGACAGGCTTCTTCCATTTAAGACTGAAGACACAAGGAACTTCATTTAAATATAACCCACGACCTCTAGAAAAAAATAACTCAACTTTTTTATTTAATGATCAGACTAAAGATAACCTATTCTATACTTTTTGTAGTGCTATTCCATTATGGACAGCTTATGAAGTAATTACATTTTGGGCATTTGCAAATCAAATAATCCCATATGTAAGCTGGGAGGCGTATCCAATATATTGTTGTTTTATGTTCTTTCTTGTTCCATTTATAAGAGACGCACATTTTTACTTAACTCATAGACTATTGCACTGGGCACCACTTTATAAAATTGCACATAAAGTACACCACCGTAATACTAATACAGGTGCTTGGTCAGGTATGTCTATGCATCCAATAGAGCATATATTATATTTTTCAGGTATCTTAGTTCATTGGATAATCCCTTCACATCCTCTTGTTGCGATGTATCACGTATTTCATGCTGGTTTAGCACCTACACCTGGACATACAGGATATGAAAAAATGACTTTCAAAAATGGTGTATCAATTCCAACAGGTGATTATATGCATTATATTCATCATAAATATTTTGAATGCAATTACTCAGGTGGAAATACTAGTTTCTTAGATAAATTAATGGGCACGTTCCATGATGGATCTGAAGAAGCTACTAAGGAAGTAATGGCTCGTATCAAAGATAAGGCCCATTACCTCTAAACTTATCTTCATAAATATTAATTTTTATTATATTGATCTAAAATATGAGTAAGGTCGAATTATATAAAGATGTAAAAAATAGTTTAGGAGAAGGCATCACTTGGTCTTCCATTGATCAAAGTTTAATTTGGGTAGATATTAAACCAAAATCAGTTTTATTCAGAATTAATTTAGATAACGAAAAATTAGAAACTTTTGATTTACCTGATTTTGTAACAGCGACGTCAATAATCTCAAAGAATGAAATTGCTTTAGTCTCAAATAATGGAGTAAATAAATTTAACTTTAAATCTAAAAAATATGAAAGAATAATTAATGTTGAAGATGATATTCTAACAAATAGGTCTAATGATGGTGCATCAGATGCTAAAGGTAGGCTGTGGTTTGGGACGATGCAAAATAATTTTAATCTAGATGGAAGTGCAAAATCTTTAAATGCTAAATCTGGTAGTTTATATTGTCTATCTGATAATAAGTTAAATATTGTTGAAACAAATCTTGGTATACCTAATACATTTGTTTGGAGTCCA
This sequence comes from uncultured Alphaproteobacteria bacterium, assembly GCA_902612805.1. Taxonomy (GTDB): domain Bacteria; phylum Pseudomonadota; class Alphaproteobacteria; order HIMB59; genus CACPNW01. The sequence goes on from CACMEY010000005.1 coordinate 77,088, forward strand.
GATAACACAAAATTTTATTTTGCCGATACAACTGAGGGATCATTACTAGAATACAATTTTAACCTAGATGAAGGTAGTTTGTCAGACAAAAAAAACTTCTTTGATTTTGATAGAGGTGCTCCAGATGGATCAACTATTGATAGTGATGGTTTTATTTGGAATTGTCGTTGGGGTGGATCATGTGTAGTGAGAATTGATCCTAGAGGAAGGATAGATAAAATTTACGAGTTACCTGTTGAAAATGTAACAAATTGTGTATTTGGTGGAAGTGATCTAAAAACTTTATTTATCACAAGTGCTACAAATTTGGGTAAAAATCAACATGATGGTAGTTTATTTGCATTAAATGTTACTACTCCTGGTCTTGAAGATAATAAATTTAAAATTTGATTTTTTACTTTAATTAGCTAAAACTTTCACACATGAATAAAAAAAATAAATTTAGATCTTCTAACTGGTATAATTCTAAATCACATCGAAGAGATACATTTATTCATAGAGGCTGGATGAGAAATCAAGGTCATCCAAATCATTTATTTGATGGCCGTCCTGTAATTGGTATTTGTAATACATGGTCAGAATTAACTCCTTGTAATGGTCATTTTAGAGAGATAGCAGAATCTGTCAAAAAAGGTGTTTATGAAGCTGGTGGTTTTCCTCTTGAATTTCCTGTTTTTTCAGCAAGTGAATCCAATTTAAGACCTACAGCTATGTTGTTTAGAAATTTAGCAAGTATGGATGTTGAAGAGGCAATAAGGGGCAATCCTATAGACGGAGTCGTACTATTAATGGGGTGTGATAAAACAACACCTTCATTAATGATGGGGGCTGCAAGTGTAGATCTTCCTACAATAGGTGTTTCAGGTGGGCCAATGCTTAATGGACATCATCAAGGTGAAACAATAGGTTCTGGCACTGGTGTTTGGAAACTTGATGCAGATTTAAACGCTGGTGTAATTACAGAAGAAGATTTTATTAATGCAGAAATTTCAATGAGTAGATCAAAAGGTAATTGTATGACAATGGGTACTGCATCAACAATGGGATCAATGGTGGAAGCATTAGGGATGTCACTACCTGGAAATGCTGCGATACCTGCAGTTGACTCAAGAAGATATGCTTTAGCTCATATGTCTGGAAAAAGAATTGTTGAAATGGTTAAGGAAGACATAAACATGTCAAAAATTGTTACAAAAAAATCATTTGAAAATGCAATCAAGATCAATGGAGCAATAGGAGGATCTACAAATGCAGTTATCCATCTAGCTGCAATCGCAGGTCGAATGGAAATAGATTTAGATTTAGAAGATTGGAATAAATGTGGAGACGGTATTCCAACATTAGTAAATCTACAACCTTCTGGAAAATACTTAATGGAAGATTTTTATTATGCAGGTGGTGTTCCTGTAGTTATAAAAAGATTAATGGAAAAAAATCTATTAGAAGAAAATGAAATGACTGTTAATGGAAAAACTATATCTGAGAATAATATAAATGCTAAATGTTGGAACAATGATGTTATCAAAGAATTTGAAAATCCATTAACAAAAAATGGAGGAATTAAAATTCTTAGGGGTAATATTGCTCCAAATGGTGCAATTATTAAACCATCAGCTGCATCGCCTGAATTAATGAAACATACGGGAAAAGCTGTAGTTTTTGAAAGTGTAGAAGAGTTTCATGAAAAGATTGATGATCCTAATTTAGAGGTTGATGAAAATTCAATATTAGTTTTAAAAAACTGTGGGCCGAAAGGCTATCCTGGTATGGCTGAAGTTGGAAATATGAGACTTCCACAAAAAGTACTTAAGAAAGGTGTGAGAGATATGATTCGAATATCTGATGCTAGAATGAGTGGAACAGCATATGGTACAGTAATACTTCATACAGCTCCAGAAGCAGCTGTTAAAGGTCCTTTAGCAGCCGTTCAAAATGGTGATGAAATAGAAGTTGATGTTGATCAAGGTACAATGAATTTAAAAGTTGATGATGAAACAATAAAAAATCGTCTGGAAAATTATTCACCCATTGTTCCAGAAATAACAGGTGGTTATCAAAAAATGTATGTAGAGCATGTAATGCAAGCTGACAAAGGAGCAGATTTAGATTTTCTAATCGGAAAAAGAGGTGCTGAAGTCAAAAGACATAGTCACTAAATTTTATTGATGAATGTCAAAGTTTTCTAAATATTTTTCGGATAACTCTATTCCTAATCCGTGCTTATTTTCATCTAATTCAATAAAACCATTTTTTGCTTGAGGCTCTCCATCAAAAATATACCAAAATAATTCATTACCAATTTCTACTGGCCAGAAAGGAAAATATTCGACAATAGGAGCGTTGACTGAACTCATGGAAATATGAAAATTATGGACTTGTCCGGCATGAGGAATAACGGGTATTTGAAATGCCTCAGCTAAAGCAGAAATTTTATGCGCCTGTGTTATTCCACCAACTCTATTCGTATCAAATTGCACAACATCAATTGCTTTTTTTTCTAGTAATTGTCTAAAACCAAAAAGTGTATATTCATGTTCACCACCAGATATAGGAGTTCTACATGAAGCTTTTAGATCTGCATAACCATCAATATCATCAGCAATAACTGGTTCTTCTAACCAACGAAGATTTTCATTATCAATTAATCTCATCATTCTTTTTGCATATTCAAATGTCCATCCCATATATACATCAGCCATAAGATCAACATTATCACCAACAACTGATCGTACTGTTTTGATTAACTCAATATTCTTGTGCATACCTTCAGCACCATCAGTGGGACCCCAACCAAGTCTTAATTTCATTGCTTTAAAACCTTGATCTACATAATCTTTAGCTTCTTTTGCAAGACTATCAAGAGGTTGACTGTAAAGCTTACTTGCATAACAAGGGAGTTTTGATTTAGTTTTTCCACCTAATAATTTGAATACAGGTTGTTTAGCAGATTTTCCAAGTGCATCCCATATTGCAATATCAACAGCACTAATAGCTGTCATACCTACGCCTTTTCTTCCCCAAGCTAGTGTTTGTCGATACATCTTTTGCCATATATGCTCATAATCCCATATACTTTCACCAATAATGGCTGGCGCTAAATAAGTATCTACAACTGATTTACATGGTTCTGGGGATAATGCAGCATTACCTAAACCTATAAAACCATCACTTGTTTCTACTTCTACAACTAACCAACTATGAAATTTATATGTTGTCCATCTATCATTTGAAATATTTTCTTGATTCACAATATCTGCAGCATTTGTGCAAAAATTTTCGTGAATTTTTTGAACGGGCCCTGTCCATTTATAGACCTTTGCTTTAACACTTACAATTTTACTCACAAAATAATTATTATACTAATTTAATTCAATTTAAGAGAATTTTTTAATATTAAGATAAGAGTTTAAGTAATAACTTTAAAGATTCTAGCATCGGACTTACATTAGCTTTATTTTTACCCACAATATCAAAAGCTGTTCCATGAGCAGGTGTAGTTATAGGTATTGGTAGACCTCCTTGAACAGTAACACCTTTTTCAAATCCAAACGATTTAAGACCTGATTGTATGGCGTCATGATACATACCGACAAGGCAATTATACTCTTTATTTTTATAAGCTCTAATAAATGAAGTATCACATGGTAACGGGCCAAAAGCTTTGATTTTCATTTTTCTTGCTTTGTTTATTGCAGGAATTATTATTTTTTTCTCTTCATTTCCAAACTCAGCGTGAGGATTTAAAGCTTGAACACCTACTTTTGGATTTTTTAATCCATTTTTTTTTAAATACTTGTTAACTAATTTAATTGGTTCAAGAATATTTTTAATAGTGATATTTTTTGCGACATCTTTAAGGGGAATATGTGAAGTTACTCGTGCAGTCCAAAAATTATCTAATACGTTAAGTTCGCAAACATAGCTTTTTATTTTAAATTTATTTTTAAAGTAATGGAGTTCATCCTTAAATTTCATACCAGCAAGATCTAAACTTGTTTTATTAAACGGAGCAAAATTAATTCCATCTATTTTTTTCTTATTATATAAATCAACCGCTATATCGATAGAATTTAGAACAGAAATTCCTGATTTTGTATTTGCTTTTCCAATTGGATATCTTACTTTTCTTTTAGAAATATCAAAGAAAATCTTATTAGTATTTTTAAATTCTATCTGATCAAAATTATTAATAAATTTAATATTTTTTCTATTTTTTTGTTTTATTAAATATTGATCAAATATAAATTTTTCTCCAATAATTATAATATTTATTTTTTTTAAAATATTATGAGATAGAATTTTTGAAATTAATTCTGGGCCTATTCCAGATGGATCACCTAAAAGAACAGCTATACTTTTTTTATTTCTCATTAAATTTTATAAAACTTCTCTGCATTTTTAAAAAAAATTTTATTATGTTCATCTTTTGAAAAATTTTTTACTATTTCAAAATATGAATTCCAATAGTTATCAAAAGTGTTAAAAATTTTATCTACTGGAAAATTTGATCCAAACATACACCTATCAATACCAAAAATCTCAATTGTCTTAAGAATAAAATATTCAGTTGAAATAATTGTCCAACTAGGATTAAACATTCCTAATCCTGATATTTTACAAACAAAATTTTTATGTTCGGCTAAAGATTGCATTTTTCTCATCCAATAATTTTTGTATTCTTTTGTTTGGAGACAAGGCTCGCCAGTATGATTTAAGATAAACAGAACATTTTGATATCGTTTAGCTAATTTACAAGCATCATCAAACTGATGAGGATATATTTGGATATCAAAAGATAAATCTCTATCGGCTATATGTCTAAAGTTATTTAGCCATACCTCGTCTTTTAGAAAATCTTTTTTAGCATGAGAATATTGAGGTTTATCTTTATCAAATGACAAGATTTGTCTAATTCCTCTTACATTTTTATATACAAGGTGTTGATCAAGATCTTCACTGACTCTTTCTTTAGAAAAATCTGCAAATGCAACAATACCATTTGGAATTTTTAAATTATTATTATCTGAAATATTTTGTAACCATTTTGTTTCTTCTATCGGGTTCATTGCATCATGTTCAGCCTGAACATGTATTGATTTTACAAGATTTTGATTTTTTGCGTCATTTAAATAATCATCTAATAAATAACTTTTTTTAATACTTTTAAAACTTCCATAGAAAGCTTCTTCTTCATTACTGCTTAACCAAGGATAATGTGTTTCTTTAGAATCAAGATCCCATAGATGATGATGCGAGTCAATAATAGCTATTCTTTCCATTTATATTTTTTATAAAATTGAATTTTTCCTATAAGTTTATAAAATTAATACATATATTTTATTTGAAAAGAGGTTTTATGAATTACGCATGGATTCTTGAAATCCGACCAGGATATGAGGAAGAATATAAAAAGAGACATGATGAAATTTGGCCAGAAATGGTTCAAATGCTTAAAGAAGCTGGATTACGAAATTATAATATTTTTAGATATGGAATAAAACTTTTTGGATATTTTGAAACTGATGATCTTAATAAATCAATTAATTTTATCTCTAATAGCGAAATAAATAAAAAATGGTCTGAATATATGGAACCTATTATGAAAGTAGATATTGATCCAAAAACAAATTTTCCATACTTATTACCATTACAAATGCATTTAGATTAAATTTTAAAAATGAATAAATTAAAAATTGGGGTAATAGGAGCTGGATGGTGGGCAACTGAAAACCACATTCCACATTTATTAGAAAGAAGTGAAGTAGAATTAACAAGTGTATGTAAACTCGAAGAAGATCAATTAAAATTTGTTAAGGAAAAGTTTGGATTTAAATTTGCATCAACAAATTACAATGAGATGCTTCAATTATCTGATTTGGATGGGGTAATTATTTCTTCTCCTCATCACGCTCATTTTGAAAATGCCAAAGCTGCTCTTGAAAAAAAATGTCATGTAATGATTGAAAAACCCATGACGACGAATGTTAAAGATGCAGAAATATTAATTGAACTTGCTAAAAAATATAATAAGGAAATTTTAATTCCAAATGGTTTTAATTTTAAATCTTTTATGTCAAAGGCAGAGGAAATAATTTCAAATGGTTTAATTGGAGAAATTAAGCATTTAGACGCAGCTTTTTCTTCTTCTTTAACAGATTTATTTCAGGGCATACCTTTAAGTGAATCAAATAATCATACTTTTCAACCTCATGCATCAACTTGGTCAGATCCTGAAAAAGCTGGTGGTTATGGTTGGGGACAATTATCGCATATGTTTGCAGGTATATTAAAAATTACTAATCTTGACCCAGAATGTATATTTTGTCTTTCAGTTCCATCGCCAACAAAAGTTGATTATACCAATGCGATATCAATGAAATTTGCTAATGGGGCAACTGGATCATTTTCTGGCAGTGCTTTTGTGCCTAAAAATTTTGGAGGAACTTTTTATATTACAATTCATGGAACCATTGGTACTTTATACTTAGATATGGAAATAAAAAGAGAAAGGCTTTTTGTAAGATTAAATGATGGAAATATTATTGAACATAAAATTAAAGAGGGTGATGGTGCGTACTCTTATGGCACTAAAGAAGCATTGAATACATTTGTAGATATATGTTTACATAAAAACGTAACCAATCATTCAAATGGTGAACTTGCTCTTAAAACTGTGAAAATACTTGAAGCGATGTATAAATCTCTGAAAAGTAAAAAATTAGAAAGAATATAGTTTACTTCACCATTTATTAACTGATCCTAAAAGTAATTTTTGTAAATTACTTCCACTTTTTTTTATCTTTGAAATAATTGGTCCATCAAATGTTTCTCGTGATTTCATCCATGAATTTTGATAGCATATTAAACACACTCTTCTATTAGACTTTGATTTATTACCTAAACCCCTATGATATATCCATCCATTAAATATTATGGCTTGCCCAGGTTTTGCATATATTATTTTTTGATCTGGAAATTCAAAATCTTTTTTTGGCGGTTTAAATAAAGCTTTTTGACTTCCCGGAACAATTGCTATCGGACCATTTTTTTCAGTTAGGGGATCTAGATAATAACCACAATTAATTTGACCAGGAATACTTCCAATTGGGGTTCCATTTGGATCAACGGGCCAATGCCCATCTCTATGCCAATTTTGATTTTTTGATCCAGGACTTGATAGTCTTGCTGAAGCGCTATGAAGTTGAATACAGTTACCTAGAATTGCAGAAATTCTTTTTATTACAGGTTTATTATCAAGCAAAAATAAGAAGTTTTTATTATATTCAAATAAATTGTAATCTATATGTTCTTTTCCTTTAAGTTTTTTAAAAGTTTTATCAAAAGTTTTTCTTAACAGTACAATTTGATTATCTGTTAGAGCTTTATCAATAATAAGATAGCCCCATTTAAGAAAAAAATTGACCTCTTTTTCTAATTTTTTATCTAAATCTGGATTTAATTTTTTTGGGATAATTTCTTTGTTATAATTTATTTCAAACTCATTATTTAATTTATACATCAAAAACTTTACCAGGATTTAAAATATTGTTTGGATCAAAACTTTTTTTTATCAATTTCATTAGTGGAATATTATCTGGATGTTGTTTTAATAAATACTCTTTCTTTTGAAGACCTATACCGTGCTCACCTGTTATAGTCCCATCCATTTCTAGTGCTTTATCAATTAATTTATTACTAAATGCTCTAATATATTTATATTCATTTTCTTTGCTCGGATCGTAAACAACAGATACATGAAAGTTTCCATCCCCTACATGACCAACCATTGGTGCCCTTAATCCAGTGTCCCTAAGTTCTGTTTCTGCAAATTTAATACATTCCACAATGTTTGAAATAGGTACACAAACATCAGTGACATATACTCTAATGTTATCTCCTTCTGCTTTTACTGAATAATATACATTATGCCTTGCTTTCCAGATTTTATTTCTTTCTTCTGTATTTTCTGCCCACTTAAATTCACTGCCATTATTATTTTTTGAAATTTCTTCCACTACATCAATCGATTCTTTATTTGAAATTTCACTCCCATGGAATTCATAGAAAAGTGTAGGCAAGCTCTCTAAATTTTCTAACTTTGAATATTTAATACTTATATCCATTTGATCTTTATTTAATAACTCTACTCTTGCAATTGGGACACCATACTGAATTATTTCTTGTGCTGTTAACACTGCAGAGTCTAGATCTGGGAATTGACAAACAGCACTCATAATACTTTCAGGTATAGGTGATAATCTTAGATGAACTTCAGTAATAATCCCAAGTGTTCCTTCTGAACCAACAAAAAGGTTTGTTAAATTGTATCCTGCGGAAGTTTTTTTTGCCCTACTTCCTGTTTTAATTATATCGCCATTTGCCATTACGACAGTTAAACCAAGCACACTAGTTCGCATCGTTCCATATCTTACTGCCATTGTTCCTGAAGCAGAACAAGCCGCCATACCTCCAAGAGAAGCATTTGCACCTGGATCTATTGGGAAAAAAACTCCTTTATCTTTTAAAGTTTCATTTAGTTGTTCACGTGATACATTTGCTTGTACACGACAATCAAAGTCTGCCTCATTAATAGAAATAACTTTGTTGAAATTTTCCATTGAAATTGTAAAACCTTCATCATTTCCAACAACATGACCTTCTAAAGATGTTCCAGTACCATAGGCAGTTACTGGTACTTTAAATTCATTACAAATTTTTAAAATTTTTGAGAGTTCTTCGTTGCTTTTTGGAAACAAAACTGCCCTAGGCAGAACAGGATCATAGGCATCTTCACCTTTTGCATGATTATTTCTTACACTTTCTGAAAATGATATTCTTTCTTGTAAAATATCTTTTAAATTGTCTAATAATCCTCTATCCATGAATTAATAATATTAATTATTCAATAAAAGTAAATGAATACCACGCCATTAGAATTAGAAAATATATATGATTTAGCATATAAAGCACTTTCAGCCCATGGGTGTGATCATTTCAATGCTGATTCTGTAGCTACTACAGTTTCACATGCTGAAAGAGATGGAAGTGTTTCTCATGGATTATTTCGAATTCCTGGTTATGTAGCTTCTCTAAAAAGTAAAAAAGTAAATGGAGTTTCGCGACCTTCTAATACTTATCTCACACAAAATGCAATTCGCGTTGAAGGTGATTATGGGTTTGCTCCTGTAGGAATAAAAGTTGGTTTGCCTGAATTGATAAAAACGACAAATAAACATGGAGTTGGAGTTTTAACTATAACTAATACTCATCACTTTGCGGCATTATGGCATGAAACCGAAGCATTAGCTGAAAATAATTTAATTGGAATTGCATGTACTGCTTATAAGCCAAGTGTAGCACCAGCTGGTGCAAAAAAACCATTATTTGGAACTAATCCAATATCATTTGCTTGGCCAAGAAAAAATAAAACTCCTGTAGTTTACGATATGGCAACTTCAACAATGGCGATGGGAGAAGTTCAGGTTGCAGCACGTGATGGTCACAAAGTTCCATTTGGAACAGGCTTAAATAAAGATGGAGAAAAAACTGATAATCCATCTGAAATTTCAAATGGAGGAGTCCTTCTAACATTTGGCGACTACAAAGGTTCTGCAATAGCAATGATGATTGAGTTATTAGCTGCTGGTTTAGTTGGAGATTTATTTAGTTTTGAAGCTAAAGAAGAAGATAATAATGATGGAGGCCCTGCAAGAGGAGGTGAATTTATAATGGCTTTATCCCCTGAACTTATAGCAGGAAAAAATTGGAACGAACATGCTGAGAAATTTTTTGAACAAATGACATCTTTAGATGGTGTGCGTTTACCTGGACAAAGAAGACATACAAATAGGCAAGATAAAGGCCCAAGACAAATTAATTCAGAGCTAATAGAAAAGATAAAGAGTCTAATCTAATCCATTTATGGATAATATTAAATTAGATTTTCAAAAACATATTGATGCAGGAAGATGTAATGGAGCTGAATGGATAATAAATCATAAAAATAATATTTATCATGAAGTAATTGGTTACAAAGATTTGGAATTAAAAAATAAGCTCAATAAAAATTCATATTATAGAATATGGTCAATGACAAAGCCAATTATTGGTTTTGCAGCAATGCAATTAATTGATAAAAATTTCTTATCTCTTGATGATACTATAGATAAACATTTATCTGATTTTAAAAATTTAAAAAAACTTAGCAGTATTGAGAGTAACTTAAAAAATACAACTTTTCTAGAAAACAAACCTACTGTTAGACAACTTTTACAACATACAGCAGGCTTTACATATAACAGTTGTGATAATTTTTTAGCTAAAGAATATGAGGATAGAAGTTTATTTCATTCTGCATCTTCAAGTTTGGAGGAAGAGATTAGTAAAATTTCTGAATTACCTCTTTTATATGAACCTGGTTCAAAGTGGCATTATTCTATATCTATAGATGTTTTAGCAAGAATTATAGAAGTTGTAACAAAAGATAAAATTTTTGACGTTTTAAACGAAAATATTTTTTTACCTTTAGAAATGAATAATACAAATTTTTATATTGATGAAAATAGTAATAGTCAGTTAGTTGAAACATTTGAATATAATAGTGATAAATTAAAACTAACAAATTTAAATTACGATAAAAGAAAGTTAATATTATACGGGTACCCAACAAATAATAAAAATTATTCCAGAGGAGGCCATGGTTTGTTTTCTACGGCTGAAGATTATGAAAAATTTGCTACAATGCTTATCGATGGTAAAAATAAAAAAGGAAAAGAGCTTATTAGTTCTCAAAGTTTAGAATTAATGCGAAATAATTCTTTAAATAAAGAGTTATTTCCAATTGAAATCACATCAATAAATACAAATAAAGATGCAGATTATGAAAATGATCTAGATGGATATGGTTGGGGTTTAGGATTTAGAGTGTTAATGAATAATACCTCTCAAAATAAGTTTGGTCCAGTTGGAGAATTTGGATGGTCAGGCTATGCCGCTACTTATTTTTTGGCAGATCCAAAAAATAATTTGTCGGCTGTTTTAATGATGCAAATTTTAGATGCTGATAAGAATATTAAAAAAGATTTTTACAATAATATCTTTAAAAATCTTTAATGAACATGCAATCAAATCCCTATACCTATGGAATAATTTTAACTCTTTTAACTTATTTATCTTTTGGTATTTTAGATACAATTCAAAAAACAGCAGTTCAATACCACTCTGTTTTTGTATTATTATTTGTTAAATTTACTTTCTGTTTTATTTTTTCTTTTTTTATTGCAAAAAAAAATAAAGTTAAAAAATTTTATCTTTCAAATAATTACAAGATACAAATAACTAGATGTATTTTATCTGTATGTGAATCTTGTTTTTTTGTATTGTCCTTTAGGCACTTAGCTCTGGCAGATGCTCACACAATAGGATCTTTAGCCCCTGTTTTAGTTTTAGTTTTTTCTTATTTTATTTTAAAAGAAAAAATAAATGTGGCCACTTGGTTAGCAATTTTTGTAAGTTTTTGTGGAGTTATTCTAATCATGCGACCTGGATTAACTATATTTAATCCGTATTTAATTATTCCATTATGTGCTGCTTTTTTCTATTCACTATTTCAAATAGCAACAAGATTAAATGCTAAGTATGATGATAATGAAACCATGTTATTCTACAATGGTCTTATAGGTGCCATCATTACATTTGTACTATCACTTTTTTTCTGGCAACCCTTACATTCATTTTCTTTTATATTTTTTATTTTTTTGGGTATCTTTTTTTGTACTGGGTTATTTTTACAAATTAAAGCATTGAGTATAACACCAGCAAGTATTTTAGCGCCTTATAATTATACTATAATTGTTTGGGGAATAATTTTTGGCTTATTAGTGTATGGAGAAATCCCAGATATATTTACAATAATAGGAGCAATCATTATTGTTTCATCAGGAATATTTATATTTAGATATTCTTACAAGTAGTTTTAATTTCTTTGTATCAATTAAAAAATTAATGTTATAAATTTACTCTATGTTTATTGGAATTGATCTTGGAACTTCATCAATCAAAATGATTTTAATAGATCAAAATCAAAGCATCCTTGCATCTGCTAATTCAAGTCTTACTGTACAATCCCCTAAAGATGGTTTTAGTGAACAAAATCCACAAGAATGGATTGACTCAACAATGGAATGCTTGGAGGCTTTAAAAACAAAAAAACCAAAAGAATTTTCACAAACTATTTCAATAGGAATATCAGGTCATATGCATGGAGCAACGTTAATAGATAAGGATGGAAATGTTATTAGACCATGTATTCTTTGGAACGATACAAGATCATATCAAGAGTGTGAAGAATTTGAAAAACAAAATTTTGATGTACGATCAATCTCAGGAAATATTACTATGCCTGGTTTTACTGCACCAAAAATAAATTGGATAAAAAATAATGAAATAGATAATTTCAAAAAAATTTTTAAAGTTTTACTCCCTAAAGATTATTTACGATTTGTTCTTACTGGTGAATTTTTTTCTGAAATGTCAGATGCATCTGGAACATTATGGCTAGATATCCAAAAAAGAAAATGGTCCAATCAGCTTTTATCTTGCTCATTTCTAGAAGAAAAACACATGCCAGATCTAGTGGAAGGTAATGAGCAGACAGGATTTTTAAAAAAAGATTTAAAAGAGAAATTTAATTTTAATAATAATGTTAAAGTTGTGGGTGGAGCAGGGGATAATGCTGCCGCAGCAACTGGTATGGGTATAACAAATAAAAATCAATCATTTATATCTCTTGGTACTTCAGGCGTTTTTTTTACCCCCACTGAAAATTTTTTAAGTAATACTGGTGATGCAGTACATTCTTTTTGTCATTGTTTACCAAATAAATGGCACCTTATGTCTGTTATGTTAAGTGCAAGTAATTGTTTAGATTGGATTTGCGCTATTACCAATACTTCAATTGCTGATACACTTAATAATGTAGAGCAATTTTATAATGATAAAAATTCTATAAAAAATTCATCATATTTTTTACCTTATTTGTCTGGAGAAAGGACTCCACATAATGATCCGCATATTAGAGGTTCACTCCATTCTATAAAAACAACTACAAATGCAACAGATTTACAGTATGCAGTAATTGAAGGTGTCAGTTTTGGAATATTAGATGGAGTAAATTCTATTTTGAAAGTTAATAATAACTTTGATAAAATATTTATGGTTGGAGGGGGTTCAAAAAGTTCATTTTGGATTGAATTGCTTGCAGCACTTTTAAATAGAAAGTTAAGTGTTTGTGATCAAAGCGAATTTGGTGCCTCACTTGGTGTTGCAAGATTAGCTATGTATCAGGATGCTACTATTGATAATAAAGAAAATATTATTAGTGAGATAAAAATAAGTAAAACTTATGAACCTAATGAAGATAACATTGATCTTTTATTACAAAGGTATTCAATTTGGAAAGATTTATATAACAGTAATAATAAAATTGCTAAAAATTTTAATTTTTAGTAAATATATCTTAAAAAAAATTAGTCTTTAAAAAGAAAAATATTTGCCTTTATCTTTATTTTATCTTTGAGGATTGTTGTGTTTTTCCAATTACCAGTGCCTATCTTAAAGTCATTTCTAGAAAAAGATATTTCACTTTTTACCTGAACCAACTCACTGGCTAATTTTATTACTTCAATATTCATAGGAATATTTTGACTTTTTCCTTTTATTGTTAATTCACCTGTTAAATTAATTTTATTGTCTTCATAATTAAATTTAAAATTATTTGTATCAATAAGACCTAAAGGATATTTTTTCACATCAAAAAAAACTTCACTAAGAACTAAATCTTTATATCGTTTGTAATTTATATCTAAACTATCAATGCTAACATTTATAAGAGCTTTATTATTATTTTGATTTGATAAATCTAAGGAAACAAAACCATCAAATTCATTAAATTTACCGATAACATTTTTCGTTAACAAAACTGGAACTTCAAATTCTATACTAGAAATATTTTTATCAATAGTCCATAAATCATTAGCTGCACTCTGCTTACAATACAGAAATATAAAAAATAAACTAAATATAACTTTCAATATATTTCCTTGCTAGTTCATCAGCTTTCTCATTAAATTCAAAACCAGCGTGTCCTTTAACCCATTTCCATGTTACATTATGTTTATTAATTAGATTATCTAATTGCACCCATAATTCTTTATTTTTCACTATTTTTTTTGTTGAAGTTTTCCATCCATTTTTTTTCCAATTTGTAATCCATGATTCAATACCATCCTTTACATATTTGCTATCGGTATAAATAATTAATTCTTTTTTTATCTCAAAATATTCCAGTGCTTTTATTGCTGCTGTAAGTTCCATTTTATTATTAGTTGTGTGTTGATCACCACCATTTAATAAAATTTCTTTATTATTATCTAATATTACGACACCCCATCCACCTATACCAGGATTCCCAGAACATGCGCCATCTGTATAAATATTAATCATTATTTAAAAATATCATTTTGTTGATGCCATCTTAAAATATTCAAATATTCAAATGGATCTTTTTTAACAACCACTGCATCAGGCGGATGAAAAATATAATCGTGCACTCTCGTACATAATATTCTAACAGCAGCAGCTCTTAATAAAATATTTAATGATTTCTTTTCAATATCACTTAATTCTCTCAACTTTTGATATTCCCCAAGAATTATTAAGCAGTTCTCTTTGTTAAAGTATTGTCCATTTTCACTAAAACACCAATCATTAATAACTATAGCTAAATCATAAATATAAAAATAATAACATGCAAAATAGAAATCTATTACTCCAGAAATTTTTTCATCTTTAAAAAAAATATTATCTCTAAACAAATCAGCATGTATGACACCACAAGGAATATTTGTTGGCCAATAATTTTCTAAATAGTCTAATTCATTTTTTAACAAATACATTGTTTCATTAAACTTTTCGGATTTATTATTAAGGCACTTTTTGTAAATTTCTTTCCAATCCTGTAGATCTAAACTGTTAGGTCTTTTTTCATCAAAATTTATGGTAAGATTGTGTAAATCAGCAACCATTTTTCCAACTTCTCTACACATTTCAGAGTTAGGTTCTTCAATACTTTTACCTTCTAGAAAAGATATTATTACAGCTGTTTTATTTTTTATTCTTTTTAAAATTTTTCCATTTTTATCTGAGATAGCTTTTGGACATTTAAAATTATTTTTATTTAAAAAGTTTTTTAAATTTATAAAAAAAGGTAATTCTAGCTCAGCTACTCTTTTTTCAAAAATTGTTAATATATATGGTTGATTATTACAAAAAATTTTAAAATTTGAGTTCTCTATCCCATCTATAATTTCTTCAAAGCTATCTAAATTTCCAATTGAGTATTCAGAAATAAAGTTTTCAATATCTTCTTTAAGCAATTTAGTAAAAACTGCCATCTTCTATACGTTTAGTTTTTGTGGCACTTTAAAAAATACATCTTCTTTTTGGTAAGATCCTTCATTTATATGTATTTCAAAATTTCTTTTCAAATTATCAAGAAGTTTTTTAACAAGTACTTCTGGTGATGATGCACTTGCTGTTATTCCTATATTTTCAGACTCTTGAAATATATTTAAATTTAAGGAATCTACATCTTCTACTAAAATAGCTTTTTTTGATCCATAATTTTTTGCTACTTCAACTAATCTTAGGGAATTTGATGAGTTACTTGCACCAATTACTAAAAAATAATCACATTGATTCGCTATCTTTTTAACCGCTTCTTGTCTATTTGTCGTAGCATAACAAATATCATTTTTTTTTGGTTCTATGACATTACTAAAATGTAATTTTATCTCTTTTATTATATCTTTTGTATCATCTACTGATAGCGTTGTCTGAGTAACATATGCAATCTCATCATTTTGGTTTAAAGGCAATTTTTTTACATCTTCAACTTTTTCTACTAAATGAATTTTTTTATCTGTTTGACCCATAGTTCCAATAACTTCAGGATGATTTCTATGACCAATTAAAATGACGGGAAGATTTTTTTTATCAAAATTTTCAACTTCTTTATGGATTTTGCTAACAAGCGGACATGTTGCATCATAAAATACTAAATTTAAACTTAATGCTTCCTCTGGGACTGTTTTTGGAACACCATGTGCAGAAAAGATAACTGGCCTACTTCTATCTTCAATCTCATTCAATTCTTCTACAAAAATAGCTCCCTGTGATTTGAGATTTTCTACAACAAATTTATTATGCACTATTTCATGACGAACATATACGGGCGCTCCATATTTTTTTAGAGCACCCTTTACCATTTCTATAGCCCTATCTACACCTGCGCAAAATCCCCGAGGTCCTGCAAGAAATATATTAAGTTTTTTTGTCATCCAAATTTATTACCATTAATTTTGGTTACTTAATAATACTATAGATTTTGAAAATCTTTTAATATTAAATTATTAATATTGTAAGTAGATTTTGGTATAATTAAATCTACTACTAGTTCTTTAGAACAGAGTTAAATTCGGTAATTGACTCTTCAATTAAAGCAGATTTTTTATTCTTACTTAGATTTTGAAGTAGAATATTTCTAGTAGCCTCTATTGCAACACTTGAAATATAACTTTTGATAGAATTATTAGTATCTCGAACTAATTGTTCAATTTTATTTTCTGCCAATATTTTTCTTTTCTCAATTTGATCAGTTAATTTAGTGGCAGATATATCTTTCAATTCTGCAATTCTTTTCTCAGATTCTAACTTTAGATTTTGTATTTCTTTCTCTACTTTAGATTCTCTCTCCCTAAGTTCATCCAAAGCTTTTTGAGCCTCGTTTTTTAAATTCTCAACTTCATCTATTTTATTTTTTATATCTTTTATTTGTGCATCTAAACTGGATGTCAGAATTTTTCGTACTGGATTAAAAATTGCTGCAATAAATAATATAAAAGATACCGCTACCCAAAATTGAGGATCAGAAAACATTAGTTAAAATTACCTTTATGTGTTTCAATAACTTTATTAAGTTCATTGTCTGACAA
The DNA here is from genome assembly GCA_902612805.1 of uncultured Alphaproteobacteria bacterium. GTDB lineage: Bacteria > Pseudomonadota > Alphaproteobacteria > HIMB59 > CACPNW01. The sequence goes on from CACMEY010000005.1 coordinate 94,139, forward strand.
TTCTATATCTGTAATTTTTCCAACAGTCAGTTTTGTAATATTAACTATTTGATTGTTAATATTTTTCATTTGATCATTTTTACTTTTTAAAATTTCTTTTTCTGCATCAGAAACTTTTTTTTCTAAATCTTTATCAAGTGAAGAAAGTTGAGAAGAAACATTTTCTTGTAAAGCATTGATTGTTTTTTTAATTTTCTCATCTGTTTCTAGTTTAGCCTTATTGATCTGATCATTAATTTTTTTTTCAATTTCCATTGCCTGTTCTTGAAGCTCTTTTGCTGAAGATAAATTTTCATCTATTTTATTTTGTCTTTTCTCTAAAACTGTAGCTATTCTTGGAAGTGATACCCTCCATAAAAATACAAATAGAAAAGTAAAAAATACAGCTAACCAAAAGAGCTGTGAAACAAAAAACTCTGGATTTAATTGAGGCATTAATTAATTATTAAGTTCTATCCAAACAAAATAACTAACGCAATAACTAGCGCGAAAAGTGCAATCGCTTCAACTAATGCGAAGCCTAACATTGTCATTGTAAAAACTTCACCTCTTGCTGCCGGATTTCTTCCAACTGCTTGAATAAAAGATGAGAAAATATTCCCAATTCCAATCCCTGATCCAATAACACCGATAACGGCTAAACCCGCTCCGATTACTTTTGCTGCTTCAATTTCCATAAGTCCTCCTATTTTAAATTAATGTAAATGATAAGCATCGTTAATATATAAACACGTCAGTATTGCAAACACATATGCTTGCAAAAAAGCAATTAAAATTTCTAATCCTGTTAAAGCTACAATGAAAGCTAAAGGAAAAACTCCTGTAAAAAATGGCATGGAAACAACAAAGCCTGCAAATACTTTGAGTAGTGTGTGACCAGCCAGCATATTTGCAAATAATCTAACTGATAAACTTATAGGTCTTGATAAATAAGAAATTACCTCAATGGGAATAAGCAGTGGATGCATGTAAAACGGTACACCTGGTATATAGAAGAAAGTAAAAAATTTAATACCATGGTTAATAAATCCTAGAATAGTTACACCAATAAATACAACTGCTGCTAATGCAAATGTAACAATGATGTGACTCGTGAAAGTAAATTGATATGGTATCATTCCAACCATATTTCCAATTAATACAAACATGAATAAAGAGAAAACAAATGGGAAATATCTTTTTCCATTATCTCCAACTGTATCAGAGAGTAACTGAGCAATAAAATTATACATAAGCTCTGAGATAAGCTGCATCCTAGAAGGGATAATTGATCTTGTGTTCACTGTTAAAGTTAAAAATAGAGTAATCACTAAAACAGTAATTAGCATTGCAAAAGATGAGTTTGTGAAAGAAATGTTATAACCACCAAGTTCAATATTAGATATTGGATCTATTTCGAACTGTTTTAGAGGACTATCTTTTGCGGCCATAATTGATATTGAATATTAAAATTACCTTTGCTTTTCAATGCGACGCATTACACGATAAACGTTCAAAAATCCAGCTAATGCGCCAAATATGAAGAAAATAATTAAGCCTATTGGTTTAGTATTAAAGTAATTATCCACAATAAGCCCAATTCCAACTCCAACAACTAGTGCAGCTATAATTTCTGTACTAATTTTAAAACCAAATCCTGCACCACTTTCTTTTTTTTTTATATTAGGTTCTTTATTTTGATTATCTAAATCATCAATTTTTTTACCTAATTCTTCTAAATTTTTATTTTTATAATTCATTTGTAGCGTCTTGCTCTTTTATCTCAATTGCTTTTTCAAGATCAACGGAAACTAATTGTGATACTCCTTTCTCAGGCATAGTAACACCAAATAATCTATTTACTCTTGCCATTGTCATTCTGTGGTGAGTTATTACTAAGAATTTTGTTGAAGAAGTTTTAGCTATTTCCTCCACTAATGAACAAAATCTATCAACATTAGTATCATCTAATGGAGCGTCAACCTCATCAAGTACACAAATTGGTGCTGGGTTTGATAAAAATACAGCAAATAATAATGATAAGGCTGTAAGAGCTTGCTCACCTCCAGAAAGTAAATTTAGATTTTGTAATTTTTTTCCAGGAGGACTAGCAAATATTTCTAAACCAGCTTGAAGAGGATCTGACTCATCTGTAAACTTTAGATAAGCCTTTCCACCACCAAACAACCTAGTAAATAACTTTTGAAAATTTTCATTTACAATTCCATATGCAGCAAGAAGGCGTTGTCTACCTTCTGTATTAAGTGAGTCAATTGCTTCTCTTAGTTTTGCAATTGCACTTAAAAGGTCGCTTTGATCTTTCTTTATCGTATTAACTTTTTCTTCTAAATCTTTTGACTCTTGTTCTGCAAGAAGATTTACACCACCTAAACGTTCTTGCTCTCCAATTAGTCTCTCTAACTTTTTTTCTAAATAATCAGTCTCGCCCAAAACTTTATTTGGATTGATTTCTCCAATATTGTGAAGTTCTTCTAGATCTACACTCAATCTTTCTTTTACTTGAGTAGATAATAATTTAATTGCTTCATTAATTGTATTAATTTGACCTTCAGTTCTAATTCTCTCTTCTCTCAATTCATTTAATTTAATTTCCTCTAGTTTTAATTTCTTATTGATTTCATTAGAATTTTGCTCAGTTTGACGAAGTTGCTCAGCTATCTGATCGTAAGAATTCTTATTTTCATCAATCAATTTTTGTATTTTTAATTTTTCACTTGATACATCTTCAGGAACGGATTGGAGATTTGATAATTCACCAATTAATGAACTTTGCCTTGAATTTAACTCTTCTATTCTTTGATTTGCTTTTGTAGAAATATCATTCCATTGTTTTTCTTCTGCACTCAATTGCTTTATTCTTCTATTTTTTAGTTGCTCCAATATAGCTTTAGTAGAATTATTTTGTTTACCTTTAGATACATATCCATCCCATCTCCAAATTTCTCCTAGTTTGCTAACTAATATTTGTCCTGGTTTTAAGTTTTTTTGAATTTCTAAAATATTTTCTTTATTTTCTATTAATCCAACAAATTCTAACTTCTTTTTCAAATTATCTGGAGCTTTGATTAGAGAGGAAAATTTTGTAATTTCTGAATTAAAGGAAGAATCTTCCACATCCAATTTTCTCCAAAAAATACTTTGTTCTTCATCGATAGATGCAATTAACTCATCTGAAAAAACTGCAGCAATTGCTTGTTCAAGACCATCTTCAAAGTCTAGATAATCAATTATTGGATTATTATTTTTTTTATTTATACCATTTTCAGTATTTAAATCATCATCAGTTTGAATAAAAAGATCACCTTGTTGTTTTAACAGAATTGATTTTTCTTCTTGTACTCTTTCAATATTCTGTTTTGCATCTTCGAATAAAAACTTCTCTCTATCAATATCATTTTTAATTTGCTCTATACGGACTTTCGTTTCATCTACTGCAATATTTGCTCTTTCAATTTCTTTTTCTTGATTTTCTAAACTAATTGAATATTTCTGCAGCTCAGCTGCAATCTTACTTTCTTGGAGTCTAAGATTTGGAAGACTTTCTTGAACTTTTTCAAATTCAACATTTATTTGTGCTACAACTTGTGTTTGGTCATTGACAGCATTCGTTTCAGATTGAATTTTTTCATTTGCATTTTTTAATTTATCTTTTTCATCAATCCATTTCTTATAAAATAATCTTGCCCTTGCTTTAGTAATATCTTTTTGAATGTATTTGTATCTTTCAGCTTGTTTAGATTGTTTCTTTAATATTGTAAGTTGTTCATCTTGTGCTTTTAATACGTCCTTAACACGCTCTAAGTTATTTTCAGTAGCATTTAATCGTAATTCAGCTTCGTGTCGTCTTGAGTGAAGACCAGTAATTCCTGCAGCTTCTTCCAGTAATGTCCTTCTTTGTTCAGGTTTAGCTGCTATAATAGCTCCAACTCTACCTTGACTAACCATCGATGTTGAACGAGCACCTGTTGCTGCATCAGCAAATAGCAATTGTACATCCTTTAATCGCACCTCCTTGCCATTAACTCTATATTCTGAACCTTCACCTCGCCAAATTCTTCTAGTTACTTCAATGGTATCATTTTCATTGAAAATACTTGGTGCTTTTCTTGCTTTATTATCTAAATCTATAGTAACCTCGGCAATATCCCATGCTGGTCTATCATCTGTTCCATTAAAGATTACATCGTCTAATTCACTTCCTCTCATTTGTTTTGGAGAAAGTTCACCCATAACAAACCTAAAAGCCTCTACAAGATTCGATTTACCACATCCGTTTGGACCAACAATACCTGTTAAGCCATTTTCAATTAAAATTTCTGTTGGTTCAACAAAAGACTTAAAGCCTTTGACCTTAAGGGTCTTAAAATTAATCATCAACTATTGTGATAATATTTTATCGATGATTTGTCTAAACTCTTTTATGTTTTTATTCCCGGAATATAAAACTCCATTAACTATGAATGACGGTGTGGAGCCTATTTTATATTCTCTTTGCGCTTCCATTACACCTTCAAGTAATTGATTCTCTAAATCCACATTACTTAAACATGCATCAAAATCTTCTTGTTGCATACCGCCACTTTGCATGATTTTATATAACTCAGATCTTGTTTTGGAATGATCTCTATTAACCCAACTATTTTGAAGTTTATAAAGCCCATTCATATAATCGTATCTTACATCTTCGGGGACACATCTTAAAATCATACTTCCAGCAAGAGCCGGATAATTAAAGGGAAAATCACGAAAAATAAACTTAACTTTACCAGTATCAATAAACTCTTTTTTTAATTCTGCTAGAGTATCATTATGAAAATCTGCACAGTGACTACAAGACATTGAAGCATATTCTATAATTGTGATTGGAGCATTTTCTTCTCCAATATAAAAATCATTATCTTTAACATCTAGTATTGAATTTTCAGCTGCTTTGGCACTAATAAAAAGTAGTGATAGTATAATAGAAGTTAATAAAATTCTAATTTTCATCATTTGTCCTCAGTTGTAATTTTATTACCTAAATTTAATAGCGATTTTTTCAAATCTGAATTTTGAAATTCTTTAACGTTTTCTTCAACAAATCTTATGTCATCTTTGTTTATTTGTTCTTTATTACTTTGTTTCATATACGTATGTTTAGGTATGTAATTTTGATGAATTCTCAAGTCCATTATAGCTTTATAGCCAAAATAAGTATTAATTTTTTCAATTATAGTGTCCTTAAAGTGTTGAAACTCAATGGCTGCGGCCGGTGCAACACTCACATTTAGATAATTTTTATATACCGTCTCACCTAAATCATTTTCAAAATCACGCACCCTTGAAACATTTAACGGCTCTGAATATTCTTTAAAATAACTACCAGCAATTTCAGGCCATTTGGAGTTAATTACAAATTCTGTACGATTATATTTAGAGGAAAATTTTCTATTTACCTTCCTCAGAGTATCGCCAATAGATTGTGGAACAAATGTTCTTTTTTGTTTTAAATTTTTTTTGTCCATATGCATAAATAATTTATAGTACCTAAATATGAAAGCAATATGTTTAAACACGAAACACAAGTAATAAAGTTTTTACTTCAATGGTATTCTATGAATGCCAGAAAACTACCATGGCGGAAGAAAAATAATCTAAATTTACCTCATCCATACTTTGTGTTTGTAAGTGAGTATATGCTTCAACAAACAACAGTAAATACCGTAAAAAATAAATTTAATGAATTTATTTTAAAATGGCCTTCACTAAATAAATTAGCGCAAACTTCAGAGCCAAATATCTTGAAATTCTGGTCAGGTCTTGGTTATTATTCAAGAGCGAGAAATTTATTAAAGTCTGCAAAAATAATTAAAAATAATTTTAAAAATAACATACCACAAACTTATGATGAACTCATCCAACTTCCTGGTATTGGAGATTACACTGCAAAAGCAATTCTTGGAATAGGATATAATAAATCAGTCATGCCACTTGATGCTAATATTGAGAGAATTTTGGTTAGGTTACATGCTATCGATAAACCAATTAATAAAGTAAAAAATAAACTTAAAGATTTGGGAAATAAATTCATCTCAGATAAATATTCTTCAAACTTAATTCAGTCTTTTATGGATTACGGATCAGAGATCTGCCTTCCACGAAACCCTAAATGTAATATTTGTGGAATTAATAAATTTTGCCAATCATATAAAAAGAATTTACAGCAAAAAATTCCTTTTAAACAAAAAAAGAAAAATAATAAGCCAATAAAGTACACAAGAGCTTACGTAATTGTGAATGAAAAGAATGAAATCCTAGTACGAAGTAGACCAAATAAGGGAATGTTGGCCTCTATGCTTGAAGTACCAAATGATGTCTGGGTTAAAAATAAAAAATTGCTAACTACCGATCAAGACATACAAAAAATAAAAACAAAATTACAATCTAAAGGTTCATTTGAATATTCATTTAGTCATTTTGATTTAGAAACAGAAATTTTTTATGGAAATGTTAAAAAAGCAAAATTATCAAAAAGTAATTGGATAAAGAAATCATCTTATTCTAGTTCTAGAATGCCAACTGTTATGAAAAAAATAGTAGATATAGCAGTATAATTATGCAAAGAATTTTTTTGCGTTCATAAAAATTTTATACCCATCACCAAATTTTTTAGAAGTACTGTTTTGCCAATTAGGAACATGATAATGATAAAATGCTCTTTCTGGGTGAGGCATCATTGCAAGAATATTTCCATTTTGATTTGTTAACGCAGCTATATCATCTTTAGATCCATTAGGATTAAAGGGAAACTGACCTTTTGCTAATTTTTTATGGTTATTAATGTATTGTAAGCCAATAAGGTTATTAGCTTTGATACTTTTAAGTAGATTAATAGGTATCATGAATTGTCCTTCTTGATGGGCGACAGGCAAGTTCAAGATACTAATATTTTTTAGCCATGGTGATTTATTATTATTTACTTTTACATCAACCCATCGACACTCATAGCTCCCAGATTTATTTTCAATCATTGCAACTTCTGGATCTTTTTTATTTAGGCTTGGAACTAACCCAAGATTAATTAATATCTGGCATCCATTACAAATGCCTATAATTAATTTATCTTTTAATGAAAAATCTATTAGCTGATCATACAAATTGGTCAGAATTTTTTTCGCCATTGCATTTCCTGAGCCTGTATCATCGCCATACGAAAAACCACCAGGTATAGCGAATACTTGATAGTTATTAAGTTGTTTAGGATTTTGTATTAGATCATTAATATGAACAATTTTTCCTTTAAAGCCTACTACTTCAAATGCATGTAGTGTTTCATTTTCACAATTAATACCATAACCTGATAAGACTAATACGTTCATAACCCTTTAATATTTTGTTTGTATGACTTAGCAAAATCTAAAATTTTACCTTTAATAATTTTTTTGTTATCTTTAAACTCAACTACATCTGAGCCCGTACATTTGCCAATAATTGTATAATCAGAACCTTTAAATATTTTTTTAAAATTGGCTAACTTATTTTTTTTCAGGGAAACAAGAATTCTACTTTGTGTTTCAGAAAATAAAAATTGGTCAACTGAGATTTTATTTTTTAGTTTTAAATCAATGGTTAAACCTTTCTTTGAAGCAATTGCCATCTTGGTAACTGCAATTCCAATTCCACCTAAATCTATTCCAATTGCAGAATTTATAATTCCTAGTTTATTAGCTTTTTCAAAATTTCTATATGTGCGAAGTGCATCTTTGCTATTTACAACTGGATTTTTTGCTTTTTCATAACCTATAATTTTGGAATAAACACTATCCTGTAATTCATTACGGGTATTTCCTAAAACTAAAAGTATATCATCTTCATCGGGCGTCATTTTTGTTAAGTGTGAAATTTTATCTACCACTCCAATAGAAGAAATCAGCAATGTTGGAGGTATTGAAATTTTTACTGATTTTCCAGTTTTATCAAAACCTTTAAAATCATTAAACATACTATCTTTTCCTGAAATAAAAGGTGTTTGGTAAGCAACTGCATAATCATAACAAGCTTTTGCTGCTTCTTTCAATTGATATAAGCGATCAGGTTCATCCGAGCTGCACCAACAAAAGTTATCAAGAATTGCAATTTTTTTTGAGTTGGCACCACTTACAATTAAATTTTTATATGCTGTATCAATAGAGCACCCAGCCATATCATAAGGATTTGTTTCGGCGTACTGAGGATATGCAGCTTGAGAAAGAGCTATTGATTTTTCATCATCAAATAGAGGTTTAATAGCAGTAGCATTTCCAAAAACTCTGCCTTCGCCTTGTAATGGTTTTATAATAGAGGTAGCTTGTACTTCGTGATCATATTGCGTGGCTATAAATTCTTTTGATACAATATTTGGACTAGAGAGAAGTTTATGTAGCTTATCTATCAAAGAACTTTTCTTAATTATTTTTTTCTTTTCTTTTTTAATTTTTGGAAAAGATGTTTTTAAATTTAATTTTGGATAACCTTCATGAAGAAATTCCATATCTAAATTGAGAATTTCAGTTTTATTGTATTTTACTATGGCTTTTTCTTTTTTAATAAACTTACCAATTATTGTTGCTTCCACACCTCTTGCATTAAATCTATTTATAACTTTTTTTACATTCGCTGGAGGTACTGCTAGTGTCATTCTTTCTTGCGATTCAGAAACCCAAATCTCCCAAGGATATAATCCATTATATTTGAGAGGAACTTTTTCAAGATTAACTATAAAACCACCACTCTCTTTTGCCATTTCTCCAATTGATGATGATAATCCTCCAGCTCCATTATCTGTTATGCTCGAGTAAAGATTTTCATCACGCAATTCTCTAATGATCACATCAGACATTTTCTTTTGTGTTATAGGATCACCAATTTGTACTGCAGAAACTGGACTATTAGGATCTAATTCCTCTGATGAAAATGTTGCACCGTGAATACCATCTTTTCCTACTCTGCCTCCAGCCATTAGTATGATATCCCCTGGATTAGCTTTCTTCTTATGTGATAATTTTCCTTTAATTTTTTTTGGAATAATCCCAACTGTTCCACAAAATACAAGTGGCTTTCCTGCAAACCGGTCATCAAAATATACATTACCTTGAGGAGTAGGAATACCCGAACAATTTCCCCCAACTCTAACACCACTTATAATACCCTTCGCAATAAAATTTGCTGGAAGCATTGGATCCTTATTTTTTTGACGATACAATTGATATTTCTTATTCGGGTCTGCTAAATAATATGCATACGTATTCGCTATAGGTTTTGCTCCTTTCCCAAATCCAAGACAATCCCTATTAACACCAACAATTCCAGTGATTGCACCACCAAATGGATCTAAGGCTGAAGGTGTATTATGTGTTTCAACTTTATGACAAATAATCCAATCTTTATTAAATTCTATTCCACCAGCATTATCCGTAAAAAGAGAAACACAAAAATTATCTTTTCTTAATTGAATAATTTTTTCAGTAGCGCCTTTAATATATTTTTTAAATATACCTTCTTGAATATCATCAATTTTAGCTGAAAATATTTTATGTTTACAGTGCTCGGACCATGTCTGAGCTAATGTTTCAATTTCTACATCTGTTGGTTTGCGTTTTATAGTGGAAAAATAATTTCTTATGGTTTTTAAAGATTCTAGATCTAAGCCAAGTGTTCCTCTTCTAGATTTATCATTTTCTTCAATACCAAGTTTACCAATGAGGCTGAGATGATAATCAGAAATATCTAAATTAATTTCTTTTTTACTATATTTTTTTTTCGGTAATTTTACCTTTTCTATTTTGAACTGATTTTTTTTAAAATTTTTTAAATATTTTTTAAATGGATAAATCTTAATAGTTTGGATTAAGGGATTTGCTTCATTTTTAGATATTTTAGTAATATCTTCTTTTCTTCCTTTTATTAAAATAATTTTTGTTGAACCAAGTTCAAAGCTTTTAAAACTACTTTTTAGATTATCTTTGATTATCTCTTTTACAGTTGTAGCTGTATTATCAGTTACACCAGGTAAAAATTTTATTTCTACAACCCAGTTGAAATTACTATAACTAGATAAAACCTTATTTACATTTTTTTTAGTTAATATTGTTTGAGAAACGTCATTAGAAATTAGTTTACTTATTTTAGTAAACTTTTGATCATCAAGATTTCTCGAAAAGAAATATCCATCTATAATCTTAATAGATTTATTATTATGTTCTTTTTGTAGTGAACTTTCTTTCCCTGTCTTCTCAATTGAGAGAATTTGAATTGTATTAGTCATTATGAGTACGAATCAACTTAATTTACTATATTAATAGTTTACTCGTTAACGATTCGTTTAAAACTAATTAAATATGACAACATATAAAGAAGCAGGTGTTGATATAGAAAATACAGATGCCCTTGTTGAGGATATTTCTGAGCTAAGCAAATCAACAAACAGAAACGGAAATTTTGATAAAATTGGCGGATTTGGAGGTATTTTTGACCTTAAAAATTGTGGATATGAAGACCCTTTGTTGGTGTCTGGAACAGATGGCATAGGGACAAAAATATTACTAGGGATTGAAACTGATATTTTAGATGGCTTGGGTCATGATCTTGTTGGTATGTGCCTTAATGATATTCTTTGTCATGGTGCAGAGCCATTATTTTTTTTAGATTACTATGCTTCTTCCCAGATTGATAAAAATTCTTTTTTAAAAATTATGAAAAGCATCACTGAAGCTTGCAAGATAAATAATTGCTCTCTTATTGGTGGTGAAACAGCAGAGATGCCTGGGCTTTATAAAAAAGATGATTTTGATTTTGCTGGATTTTGTGTTGGTGCAGTAGAGAGAAAAAAAATTCTACCTAAAAGAGATGTCATGAAAGAAGATGATCTTCTATATGGGATTAGATCTTCGGGCTTTCATTCAAATGGATATTCACTCATTCGAAAAGTTTTAAAAGATAAAAATATAGATCTACATAAAGAAACAGAATTTAAATCATCTTATGATACAAATGCAGCAGCCTTAATGGCTCCAACAAAATTATATTTTCCTTTTTTAAAAAAAATTTTAACAACAAATCTTATCAACGGTATTTCTCATATAACAGGTGGAGGTATTATTGGTAATGCACCAAGAATGCTATCTGAAAATTTATCAGCAAGGATTGATAAAAAATTTATTTGTGATGAAGAAATTTTCCAATGGTTTCAAAGTTTAGCTAACATTTCAGATGAAGAAATGTTGAAGACCTTTAATTGTGGATTAGGTTTGATAATGACTATTTCAAAAAATAATTACAAAGAATTTGAGCAATTAATAAAAGATGAAAATTTAGATATTTTTGAAATTGGGAAAATAGAAGTTAACATATCATCAAGGTGCACAATTAGTTGAAAAAATTACAAGTTGCTATTTTCATATCAGGAAGAGGTTCCAATTTAGAATCACTAATACAATCATCAAGTAAAAAGCAAAGTTTAGTAGAGGTTCAATTAGTCGTTTCTAATAATTCCAAAGCAAAAGGTTTAATTATTGCCAAAAAAAATAAAATTCCATTCATACATTTTATTTCAAGAAAAAATTTTGAAAGCAAAGTCATGAAGTATCTAAAAAATATAGATATCATTTGTTTAGCTGGTTTTATGCAAGTTTTAGACTCAAAATTTGTCAGGCAGTGGCGATCGCGATTAATCAATATTCATCCATCTTATCTTCCAGCCTTCAAAGGCTTAAATGCTCAGGATCAGGCTATAAAGGCTAAAGCGAGCTATTCTGGTTGTAGTGTTCATTACGTAAGCGCTAAAATTGACTCTGGACAGATTATATTGCAAAAAAAAGTAAAGATTTTGAAGAAAGATAATACCGAATCACTCTCAAAGAAAATATTGATAGAAGAGCATAAGGTTTATCCAAGAGCATTACAGATGGTTGCAAAAACACTTTTAACAAGACAACAGTAAGATGAAAAATCGGCAAAATTTCTTAAAAAAATTCGAGGTAAGGCAATCTCATGTTCCCAGATTTAATGAGGAGTGTGGAGTTTTTGGAATAAGTGGAACCAAGGATGCTGCTGCCTTAACAGCTCTTGGTTTGCATGCGTTGCAACATCGTGGTCAAGAAGGTTGTGGAATTGTCAGTTATGATGGCAACTCCTATCACTCAGAAAGAAAATTTGGATTGGTTGGCGATAATTTTACGAAGAAACACTCATTAGACAAGTTAAAGGGAAAAATTGCGATAGGACACAATCGCTATTCAACAACGGGCGGTGAAACAATAAGGAATATACAACCTTTTTATGCTGACCTTCATGGTGGAGCTATTAGTATTGCTCATAATGGTAATTTAACTAATGCACTACTTTTAAGAGAGCAAATGGTACGTGAAGGTGCAATATTTCAAACAACATCAGATACCGAAACAATTGTTCAGCTTGTAGCTCGTTCAAAAAAGAAAGATATTTTAAATAAAATTATTGATGCTTTAATGCAAATTCAAGGTGGTTATGCTTTATCAATTATTGCTAATGGTACGTTGATTGGTGCAAGAGATCCATTAGGTATTCGACCACTTGTTTTAGGTAAATTTAAAAATGCATTTATCCTTGCCTCTGAAACTTGCGCGTTAGACATTATAGGTGCAAAATTTATCCGTGAAATTGAAAATGGAGAAGTTGTAGTTATAAAAGATAATAAAGTTGAAAGTAGAAGACCTTTTCCAAAAAAACAAATCAAACCATGTGTATTTGAATATATTTATTTTTCGCGGCCTGATAGTATTTTAAAAAATAAAACCGCCTATGAATATAGAAAAAATTTAGGTACATATTTAGCAAAAGAAACCGATATAAAA
>CACMEY010000006.1 GCA_902612805.1 uncultured Alphaproteobacteria bacterium
GAACTGCTAAAAGATTATTTAACTGAAAAAAATTTGCAAGTTTTTCTAAGTGAGGATTACAACGAAGCAAAAGAAATTTTATCTCTTGTTTTGTTTGATTTAATCATTCTTGATAGAATGATGCCAAGTGGTGATGGTATAGAGCTTATTGAGCATATAAAACAATATTCTAATACACCAATAATTATGCTGACAGCAATGGGAGAGGACAAAGATAAAATTGATGGATTAAAAATTGGTGCTGATGATTATTTATCTAAACCATTTGAGCCAGAGGAATTATTTTTAAGAATTAAAAATTTATTAGGTTTATTTGAAAACCTTAAAAACAAAAAAATTAAGATTTCGTTTGGTGAATTTACCTTTGATACATCTAGTTATAAATTACAAAAAAATGATAGATTAATTTATTTAACAGAAGGAGAAAATAATTTACTTATAAAATTAATAAATAAAAGAAATGATATTGTTTTAAGAGAGGAACTAGCAGACCAGGAATTTGATGAAACTGAACTTAGAAAAGTTGATGTACAAGTTACGCGTTTAAGACAAAAAATTGAAACAAATGCAAAACAACCTCAATTTATTAAAACTATTAGAGGTAAAGGATATAAATTAATTTGTAATGAAATTTAATGATTAAAAAAATAATACCTTCTACGCTAATTGGAAGATCAATAATTATCATCTTTGTACCTATAATTATAATAGTCCTACTTACTTCTTTTGTTTTCTATCAAACCTCATGGAGTATTATTTCTAAAAGACTAACGGAGTCTGTGGCTGCAGATATTAATGTTCTAGTAAAATTAATAAATAATGATCTTACTGATAATGCAGTTAATATAGCAAATCAGGATTTCAAAATGAAAATCAATATTATTAATGATAAACAATTATTGGCTTCAAAATTTAGTTTAAATTCAGGAATATTATCTAATAGGTTAAATCAATCCTTAAGTAATTTGAAAAAAAAGTTTGATTATGATTTGTCTAATCTGGAAGAAGGTGTTTTAATATATATTCAGATTGATAATGATATTTTAGAAATAAATGTTGATAAAGATAGGCTATATAGTGAATCTGCTTTTGTCTTTCTACTTTGGATGATTTTTGCTTCTATCATTCTTTTTTTTATGTCTTACTTTTTAATGAGTAGACAATTAAGGCCTTTAAAAAGACTGGCAATAATTGCTGAGACATTTGGAAGAGGTTTAGATGCTCCAGATATCAAGACTGCAGGTGCATATGAAATAAGGCAAACAGCCAATGCCTTCAATCAGATGAGAACTAGAATTAAAAGATTTTTAAAGCAAAGAACAGAAATGCTAGCTGGTGTTAGCCATGATCTTAGAACTCCTTTAACAAGAATGAAATTGCAAATCTCATTGATGAAAGATGAGAAAGCAAAATCTGAACTAGAAGTAGATGTTAATGAAATGACTTCAATGTTGGATAGTTATGTTAGTTTTGTAAAAACAGAATCACCTGAACCAATAGAAACAATTATAATAAATGAATTAATTGGTGATATTGTAAAAACTGTTGAAAAAAATGGTGTTGAGTTAACTATTAGAGAGAAAAATACTATTCAAACTTCTGGTAGACAGATCCAACTCAAAAGAGCTTTCAATAACATAATTGATAATTCACAAAGATATGCGAAAAAAATTGAAATAATTCTTTATACAAATGAAAAAGACTGTGTCATTGAATTTAATGATGATGGTGAAGGTATACCAAGAGATAAATATGAAGATGTATTTAAACCATTTTTTACCTTAGATCCCTCCAGGAACAAATTAAAAGGAGAAAGCGGTCTAGGATTAACTATTACTAGGGATATTATTAGATCACATGGAGGTGATGTAAAATTATCTGAGTCAAATCTAGGAGGTCTTAAACTTAAAGTTTTACTGCCTCTTTGATTTTAAAATAGTTTACCCCCATTATTTACCAGTTTATCTGGAGACAACAAAACTGGCTCATTTTCAAAATCTGGTACACCAAGAACTAATACTTCTGAAATAATTTTACCAATTTGTTTAGGTTCAAAGTTTACTACTGCAATAACTTGCTTATTAATTAATTCATCACTTGAATAATATTTTTGTAATTGTGCAGAAGTTTTTTTTACACCAATTTTTTCACCAAAATCTATTTTCAAAATTATGGATGGTTTTTTAAGTGCATTATATTCATACGCTTCAATTACTGTTCCTATTCTTATATCTACATTTTCAAATTCTTTGAAATTGATAATTTTGTGAGAGGTCATGAAAATTTTATAACTTTTTCAATATTGTTTAAATATTTATCTAAAACACTCATTGTTTTTTCTAAACTTTCATTTTCATCATTATACCAAGTAAATAAGGTTATATAATAAAGTCCAAAAATAATTTTTATTTTTATAACACCCTGAATACCATTTGGATTAATATTTGCAAAAGTAGCAATTAAAATTTTGCTCTCAATTAATTTAGGAATAAGTTTTAATACTCCTTGTGGTCTAGACATAAAATGATTAATTATATTTTTTACAGAAGTTCTATATTTATTCAATAAATCATAACGTGCCATCATAATTTCAAATAACATATCTCTCTGTGATGACTTTTCTATATTAGCAATATTTTTTTTTAATTGAAAATCAAAGAAGTCATTAATATTTAAGATTAAATCAGTTTTATTATTCATATTTGATACTTTACTATTAGATAAAAAATTTTTAAGATTAATTTCTCTCAATTTTTTTTTCTCTAAATATTGTAAAGTCTTTTTTGCTAGGGATATTTTATTTTGATTCACTTACCTTCACCTTGTTGTTTTGCTCTTTTGTATGCTGCCTTAAAAACTTGATTAAAAATATTATCAACTTTATTTATTTTCATTTTCTTGATTCCTGCTTCGGTTGTACCTCCTCTAGTTGCAACAGTTTGAACCATTTTTTCAGCAGAAGTATTATTAGAGTTTAATAGATTTAAAGAACCTCTGAAAGTTTCATTAATTAAAATTTTAGCTGTATTTTTGGAGAAACCTAAATTAATTGCAGATTTTTCCATAATATCAATTAATTTAAATATGAAACCCGGGCCACTGCCTGATACTGCTGTTGCTTTATCTATAAAAGTTTCACTTCTAAAAAAAAGAGTTTTGCCGCTCAAAGAGAATAATTTATCAATCTCTTTAATTTCTTTTTTATTAATAGATTTATTCATATAGATGCAATGAACGCCTTCTCCTATTAATGCAGGCATGTTAGGCATTACTCTTACAATTTTGCTAATATTTAATAGATTATTTTTAAAAATTTCAGTTTTCTTCCCTGCTATTACACTTATTGCTATAGATTTTTTATTAAAATTTACATTTTTTAATTCTTTAAAAACATTTGTTAATTCAAGAGGTCGAGTTGCAAATATTATAAAATCAAAACTGTTTTGATCGTTTATATCATTAATTGATTTAAAAAATTTTATTTTCTTGCTTCTATTGTTTTTTTTAAGAATTGAATATTTTTTTTGGTCTATAACACTGATGGTGTAATTCTTAGAATTAGACCAACCAGACATTAAAGATCCCCCCATGTGACCACATCCAATCAATAAAATATTTTTCATCTCTTTATAATATAGCAGTTTTATTATAAAAATTAAGCTCTACCAATAACTTCAAAATTTGAGAATTTTATAGCTTCTTTAGGAGAGATATCATCAAAGAGAACTTGTTGAAAACTTGGATAAAATTTTTCACATTCATAAATTCCAATGTCGACAAGATCTTCAAATTTTTTATGCAATGTTTCTGTTGAATTATTTGATAATAATGTATGTCTAAAAGCTGGGATGCCATTTTTACTTGTTATATCAAAATGTCCTATCCATAAGTTCTCATTTATAAGTCCTAGTAATTCATATGCCTTATTGAGTTTAGTTTCAGGAAATTTAATATCAAAAGTTATTGAAAAACTTAGAGCATTAATATTTTCAGACCATGTGAAATATAATCTGTAGGCACACCAATGTGATGCAATCTCAGCAACTAATTCATGATCAGCAGCTCTACTAAAATTCCATTTTTTTTGATGAATAACATCTTCGATGATATCTATAGGATTTAAAAATATATTCTCATTTTCCATACACTATGTAGTCATGGCACGTATAATTAGTACTATATCTTGATTACTAAATTAGACTCGTATTTTGCAAGGTAAAATCTATAAAAGATGTGAATTAGTTGAGGATTCCTACCTTTTTGATTTCTTTTTAATAGTTTTTTTCTTTTTGACGGTTTTTTTCTTAGATTTTACTGATTTTGAAGATGTTTTTCTTAATTTTTCATTTTCTATCATTACTTTTTGCACCATTTTTTTCAGCACGTCAAATTCATCTTTTTTAACAAGATTCATTTTTTTTATTATTTTATTAACTCGTAAAGATACAATTGTTTCAATCTCTTCTTTAACACCTGAAAAAGTACTCATAGCATCAACTGCAAATTTTGATAAATCTGAAAGTATTTTGTTTCTATCAACCATGTTATAATATTAAATATAGATAAATGAATTTTATTCAACCATCAATAGATCCTGTCATCTTATCAATCGGTTTCATTGAGATAAGATGGTACAGTTTAGCATATATCTTGGGATTTCTATTAGGAATTTATATTATTAAAAGATTAAACACAATTTATGGTAATCAATATAGTAATAAAAATATAGATAACTTTCTTATTTGGGCAGTATTAGGTGTAATTATCGGAGGACGAACAGGTTATGTTATTTTTTATCAACTTAATGAATTTTTAATTAATCCTTTTTATCTATTTGAAATTTGGAATGGAGGAATGTCATTTCATGGTGGGTTGACGGGTATAATAATAAGTACTTTAATATTTGCAAAAATTAATGGAAAAAGTTTTTTCTATCTATCTGATTTAGTTTCAATCGTTGCCCCTATTGGATTATTTTTTGGTAGAATTGCAAACTTTATTAATACAGAACTAATAGGTAGACCAACCGATTTTTATATATCGGTTATTTATCCATCAATAGATAATATACCAAGACATCCCTCTCAAATATATGAAGCTTTTCTTGAGGGAATTATTTTATTTCTCATATTGTTAATCTATTTTTATAAGATAAAAAAATTGAAAATTTACGGAGTAATTAGTGGTCTATTTTTAATATTATATTCCATATTTAGATTTTTAATTGAATATGTTAGAGAGCCAGATTTACACCTAGGATTATTCTTTAATTTTATTTCAATGGGTCAAATACTATGTATACCTTTTTTTATTTTTGGAATATTGATAATGCAAAATGTTAAGCAAAAGAAAAATTAATAAAATAAAACTACTTAACAATAAAAAAAATTTGCGTTTGGATAAATTTATTGATTTAGCTCTTTATAAAAGAAATGGTTATTACTTAAACAAAAAACCCATAGGAAGAAAATTTGACTTTGTTACATCTCCAGAAATTTCACAAATATTTGGAGAAATTATTGGCGTGTTTATACTTTATCATTGGAAAGAAAAAATTAACTCGAAATTTAATTTAATTGAATTGGGTCCAGGAAATGGCACATTATTTAAAGATATTGAAAGAACTGCAAAAATACTTCCAAATTTTTTTGAAAATGCTGATGTAAATTTTATAGAAATAAATAAAGAATTAAGAAAAATACAAAAAAAAAATTTAAATTATTTTAAACAATCAAAAATTAGATGGTCTAAAGTTTTAAATTTCAGATCTAAACTACCTTCAATAATATATTCAAATGAATTTTTTGACTGTTTTCCTGTTAGGCAATTTTTAAATGTTAATAATCATTGGTTTGAAAGATATGTAAAATTTAATGAAAAGGAAAATAAGTATTATTCTATAAATAAACGAGTAGTTAGTAAAAAAATATTAGATTATTTAAGTAAACACAAAAGACAAAAAATTTATGAAGTTTCTTATTCAAGAAATAAATATTTTGAGCAAATTTGTAAATATATAAAAAAAAATAGAGGTATGTGTATTTTATTAGATTATGGATATAATAAGAAAATAAAAAACTTTACGTTACAAGCAATATACAATCATAAAAAAACCAGTATATTTGAAAATATAGGTCAACAAGACATTTCAAGTCATGTAAATTTCAATGAATTAATTGAAATAGCAAAACAAAATAAATTACAAATCAACGAATTTATTACACAAAGAGATTTTTTAATAAAATATGGAATACTAGAACGAAAGAAAAAATTGCTAACTAAAAATTTAGATTTAAGTAAAAATTTATTAGATGAAGAAGTAGATAGATTAATTAATGTTGATAGGATGGGAAACTTATTTAAATGTCTTGTTGTTTCTAGCCTATGATTACTAAAAATTATTTTACACATGCAAACATCAAGTCTTTTGTTAAAGCTGGTTTTTTTACTAGAAATGGTGGAGTATCAAAAAAAGAAAACTATTCATTGAACTGTAGTTTAAACAGCAAAGATACAAAGGTAAATGTAAAAAAAAATATTGATATTTGTTTAAAAAATTTAAAGATCAAAAAAAAAATTAAATTTATTAATCAAATACACTCCAATAAGATTGTAGAAATTAATAAAAAAAATATAGGTAATAAATATTCTGGAGATGGATTAATCACAAGTAATAAGCAAATAGCTTTAGGAATTTTAACTGCAGATTGCTGTCCAATTTTTATTTTTGATAAAAATAGCAAATATATTTGCGCTCTTCATTCAGGTTGGAAAGGTGCATTAAAAAATATAGCTGCTAAAAGTATAGGATATTTTGTTAAACAAAAAATAATTAAAAAAAATATTGTGGTTCTTATTGGTCCTTGTTTGAGCTTTAAAAACTTTGAAGTATCAAAAGACTTTAAAAGTAAGTTTATAAGCAAAAATAAAAAATACTCTATTTTCTTCAAACACAAAAATAAAGACAAAGATTTATTTAATTTTAGAAGATTGATTAATTATCAATTTAAGGAATTGGGTATTAAAAATATATATAACATTAACAAAGACACCTTCTCTAATAAGAGAATTTTTTTTAGCCATCGCAGGGAAACACAAAAATTTAGAGATACTGGAAGAATGCTCAATATCATTGCATTTAATGATTAATTTTAGTTGATCTATTATTATTCTAATATAGTAGTTAATTTGATTATATGAAAATAATCGCCTGTAATAGTAGCAAATCCCTAGCAGAGAAAATTTCTAAACATATTGATGTTCCATTAGCAGATGCGTCTGTTAGAACTTTTAATGATAGAGAGATATTTGTGGAAATAAATGAAAACATAAGAGGTGAAGATGTTTTTATTATTCAATCTACATCACATCCAGCAAATGACCATTTAATGGAACTTTTAATTACGATTGATGCTGCAAGAAGAGGTTCAGCAAAAAGGATTACAGCTGTTATCCCTTATTATGGATATGCAAGACAAGATAGAAAGACTGGACCTAGAACACCAATCACTGCAAAACTTGTTGCAAATTTAATTACATCCGCGGGCGCTGACAGAGTATTAACAATGGATTTGCATGCTGGTCAAATTCAAGGTTTTTTTGATATTCCTTTAGATAATATTTTTTCAGTGAGACCGATAATAGATGATATAAAAGACAAATTTAATGGCAATAAAGATTTAGTTGTCGCTTCACCTGATGTTGGTGGTGTTGTTAGGGCTAGAGCTTTTGCTAAGAGGTTAGAGGCTGGACTAGCAATTGCAGATAAAAGAAGAGAAAAAGCTGGTGAGTCTGAAGTAATGAATATTATCGGAGATGTAAAAGATAAAACTTGTATCTTGTTAGATGATATAGCTGACTCTGCTGGCACACTATGTAATGCTGCTGAAGCTCTAAGTAAAAATGGGGCTAAAGAAATTTATTCTTATATTGTTCACGGTGTACTATCTGGGAATGCACTAAAAAAGATTGAAAATTCAAGCATAAAAGAATTGGTGTTAACAGATACAATTGAGCCTTCTAAGGAGGTAAAAAGCACAAAAAACATTAGACATATTAGTATTGCTCCTTTAATGGGTGATGCGATTAAAAGGATTAACACTGATACTTCAGTGTCCGCCCTTTTTGATTAAATTTTTTTTTTATGAGTGATTTTAAAGCAATAGAAAGAAATAAAGATATTGGTTCAGTTAATAGTCTTTTAATGAAAGGATTGGTACCTGGCATTATATATGGCAAGGGAACTGAGCCAAAGAAAATTGCTCTAGAGGATAAAATACTTAAAAAATTAATGGGTACTGGCTCTTTTTATTCAACAATTATAGATCTTGATGTTGATGGAAAGAAAGAAAAAATACTTCCTAAACAATTACAATATCACCCTGTAAGTGATCGACTTATACATTTTGATTTTCTAAGAGTTCAAGAAAATACTAAAGTAAACGTTGAAATTCCTGTTGAGTTTTTAAATCAAGATAAATGTCCTGGTTTAAAAAAAGGTGGAGTTTTAAATACTGTTAGAAGACTTGTTGAACTTACTTGTAATGCAAATAATATACCTAGCAAACTTGAATTTGATTTAATTGAAAGTGAAATAGGTGATGCAGTAAAAATTAGTAATATTCAACTACCTGAAGGAGTTGCTCCAACTATATCAGATAGAGATTTCGTAATAGCTACTTTAGTTCCTCCAACTGTAGAAGTTGAAACTAAAACTGAGGAAACAACTGAAGAAGGTTCAGCAGAAGGTGGTGAAGAGAAATCAGAGGAAAAGAAAGAAGAATCTTCTGATAACAAAGAAGAAAATAAAGAATCAAAGTAACTTTACTTTATATTTCATTATATGTTTTTAATTTGTGGACTTGGGAACCCAGGCGTAAATTATAAAAATACGAGACATAATGTAGGTTTCCATTTAGCGGATAATATAATCTCGTATTTTAATTTTGATAAAATCAAAGAGGATAAAATAAAAGAATTATATTCAGGTCTAATAAGTAATCAAAAAATCTTTGTTTTAAAACCTCTTACATTCATGAATTTATCTGGAAAAGCTGTTTCAGAAATTGTAAATTTTTATAAAATAAAATTAAACCATACATTTGTTATACATGATGACCTTGATTTAGAATTATCGAAGGTAAAAATAAAACAAGGTGGTGGAAACGGAGGTCATAATGGATTGGAAAGTATTGACCAATTTATAGGGGAAAATTATTTTAGAATCCGTATTGGAATTGATCATCCTGGGCATAAAGATTTAGTTTCAAGTTATGTTTTAAATAAATTTTCAAAATCAGAAGAAGAAATAATAAATAAAAAAATTGATAAAATGGTTAAAAATATAGAATTAATATTTTCAGATATTCCTCTATTTTTAACAAAAATAAGTGAGCAAAATTAATTATGGGATTTAAATGTGGAATAGTTGGATTACCAAATGTTGGTAAATCCACTTTATTCAATGCTCTTACACAATCAAATAAAGCGGAAGCTGCAAATTATCCATTTGCAACTATAGAACCAAATATAGGAAGAGTTGCAGTACCTGATGATAGATTAGATAAACTTGCAATCATTGGAAAAAGTGAAAAAATAATTCCTTCTTTCATGGATTTTGTTGATATTGCAGGATTAGTTAAAGGAGCCTCACAAGGAGAAGGTTTAGGAAATAAATTTTTAGGACATGTAAGAGAAGTTGATGCAATAGCACATGTTGTTAGATGTTTTGAAGATACTAACATTACTCATGTATCATCAAAAATTGATCCACTAGATGATATTGAAACAATAAATTTAGAATTACAATTGGCTGATCTTGAAAGCTTAAATAATAAAAAAACTAGTTTAGAAAAAAAATTAAAAGCAAATGATAAAGAAGCTAAACATCAATTTGAGATAATAAATAAAATATTACAAATGCTAGATGCTAACAGTATCTTAAAAATTGAGGAATTTATTAGTAATGAAATTGACTTTGTAAATAGTCTAAACTTAATTAGTCTAAAACCAACTATGTACATATGTAATGTAGATGAAGAGTCGATTCATACTGGAAACGAATTATCAAAAAAAGTCATCGAGTTTGCCAAAAAAAATAATCATTCTGTAGTATTAATCTCTGCATCAATAGAAGCACAAATAGCAGAATTAGATAATGAAGAAGAAAAACTTGAATTTCTTAAAGAACTTAATTTAGATCAAACAACATTGAATAAGGTAATAAAATCAGGATATGAACTTTTAGGTTTAATTAACTATTTTACATGTGGTCCAAAAGAAACAAGATCATGGACAATTAAAAGAGAAACACTTGCACCTCAAGCTGCTGGAAAAATTCACACTGATTTTGAAAAAGGTTTTATTAGAGCAGAGACTGTCTCTTATGAAGACTATATAGAAAATAATGGTGATGCTGGAAGTAGAGATTCAGGAAAGCTAAGACAAGAAGGTAAAGATTATATTGTGAAGGATGGTGATGTAATGAACTTTTTATTTAATGTCTAAGTAACGTCTCGCCAAAGTCTGTTTTTTGCTAAGTACACAATTGTTCCTAGAATAATAAAGAATAATATTACTTTGATTCCTAAATTTTTTCTTTCTTCCATTTCTGGTTCAGCAGCCCAGTGAAGAAAATGTGTTACATCAGCCGATAACTGTTCTGCATTATTATCAGTGCCATCATCATAATCTACACTTCCATCGGCTATAGGTGCTGGCATAGCTATTTGATTTCCAGCCATCCATTTATTGTACCACATTCCATTACCGACCTCCATTCCCTCTGGAGGTTCAACATAACCTAGAAGAAGGTTGTAAATATAATCAACCCCATATT
This sequence comes from uncultured Alphaproteobacteria bacterium, assembly GCA_902612805.1. Taxonomy (GTDB): domain Bacteria; phylum Pseudomonadota; class Alphaproteobacteria; order HIMB59; genus CACPNW01. The sequence goes on from CACMEY010000006.1 coordinate 10,838, forward strand.
TTCTAGCTTTTGTAATTACACTCAAATCAGGAGGATAAGCTCCATTATTATTTGCTCTTGCCTCGTTATCATTAGCATATGGATTGACAAATCTGTCTGCTGGTCTAGCCGGCCTTTCAAACATTTCACCATCATCATTTGGACCGTCTAATACAGTATATTCAGAAGCAATTACTTTTACTTGAGCCTCGGAAAAACCAACATCGATTAGATCTCTGTAATACAGAAGTTTCATTGAATGACATCCTGCACATACTTCTCTATAAACTTTATAACCCCTTTGAATTGCAGCTCTATCAAAAGTTCCTGTTACACCTTTAAAAGACCAATCATGTTTTGGCATTTTTTCAGTACTCATTTCTGCAGCAAATAGATTTGAAGAGAATAATAAAAAAATAATAAGTAATAGGCGCATTATAGATTTGTATCTTTTTGCATTGCTGGTGAAGGAATTCCTTTTTCTCCTCCACCAATATTAGGAGCTATATTTTTAGCATAAACATCACTAATACTGAGCGGCAACTTACTTGGCTTCTCTATCCAACCAACAAAAGGTGTAATGATAAAGAAAAAACCAAAGTAGTAAAGTAAACCCACTCTTGCAATTAAAAGATATAAACCTTCAGCAGGAAGCATACCAACATAACCTAATGCAAAGAAGTTAACAAAAAAGCCCATCATAAACCATTTATATATTGGTCTATAATTACAACTTCTTACTTTTGATCTATCTAGCCAAGGTAGAACGAATAGAATTACTATCGCACCAAACATTAGGAGAACTCCTCCCAATTTATCAGGTACGGCTCTTAAAATTGCATAAAAAGGTGCAAGATACCAGTTTGGAACAATGTGAGCTGGAGTAACAAGTGGATCTGCTGGAATATAATTATCAACTTCAGCCATAAGATTTGGTCCAAAGAATATTACTGCAGAAATAGCAACACCAAAAGCACACATAGCTACTGTATCTTTAATTAACATATATGGAAAAAAGTTTACTGAGTCATTGTTAGTTTTAATATCAATCCCATCAGGATTATTTGAACCATGAACATGAACTGCAGCAACATGTAATCCTACAACACCAAAAATAACAAATGGTAAAACATAATGAAGAGCAAAGAAACGGTTTAAAGTAGCATTTCCAACATTGTAATCACCAAGAAGCCATGTCTTTAATCCCTCACCAATAAATGGAATTGCACTAAATAAATTTGTTATAACTGTAGCTCCCCAATAAGACATTTGTCCCCACGGTAATGTGTAACCAAGAAAAGAAGTTGCCATCATTAATAAAAATATGAATACACCTAAAATCCAATTAAGCTCTCTTGGATATTTGTAAGAACCAAAATACATTGCTCTTACTATATGAATGTAAACTATGATGAAGAAAAAGGCTGCACCATTAGAATGGATGTATCGCATTAACCAACCGTAATTGACATCTCGCATTATTCTTTCAACACTATCAAATGCCATATCAGTATGTGGTGTGTAATTCATTGCAAGAAAAATTCCGCTTACTATCATTGTAACAAGCGTAATTGTTGCCAATGCACCAAAACTCCAAAAATAATTACAATTTTTAGGCATTGGATAATCACCGTATTCTTTTTTGAAGTAAGAAATAATTGGTAAACGAAACTCTATCCAATTGAGGACAGGATTTTTAAACTGATGTACTTTTCTATTCTTATCCATGTTATCCAATCTTTATAGTATTATCATTTAAAAAGGTATAGGGCGGAACGTCCAAGTTTTTTGGTGCTGGTCCCTTTCTTATCCTACCTGATGTATCGTAATGTGAACCATGACATGGGCAGTACCAACCATCGTACTCACCTTTCATATCAGAAACCTTCTGACCAAGTGGAACACAACCTAAGTGTGTACATACTCCCACTAAAACTAACCATTCTTCTTTTTGTACTCTATCTGCATCATCTTGTGGATCTCTTAAGTCGGAAGCTTGAACCATTTGAGCTGCATCAATCTCATCTTTTGTTCTTTTTTTAATGAAAACAGGTTTTCCACGCCACTTTATTGTTATACTTTGACCTTCTTCAATAGCACTAATATCTACTTCGGTTGATCCTGCAGCTAATGTGTCTTCTGCTGGACTCATACTTTTTAGAAAAGGCCATATAAAAGCAGCTGTTCCAACAGCACCAAGCGTTACGGTGCTAAGTTGTAGGAAATCTCTTCTCTTATTTTTGGGTTTTTTAGCCATTTATTGTGAATTTCTTATATCTTAATTACTCAAAAAAATACTTTTTAAATATGTGCCAGCGTGACGCAAGTAAGAAAATAATATAGTAAAAAAACATGAGAATTGCTCTATTTGAACCCGACATACCACAGAATGCAGGAAACATATTTAGACTAGGTGCCTGTCTTGGAATACCAGTAGATATAATAGAGCCAACTGGCTTTGTGATTGATGATAAGAGACTAAAAAGAGCATCAATGGATTACTATGATTATCTAGAATTAAAAAAACATTTAAGTTGGGAAAAATTTTATGAGTGGTCAAAAGATAATTCATATCGACTCGTTCTTCTAACAACAAAAAGTAAAAAAAGTTATTTCGATTATAAATTTCAATCAAATGATATTATTTTATTTGGCAGAGAAAGTGCAGGAGCGCCTGATTTTGTTCATAGCTCTGTCGATGAGAGATTAACAATACCAATGATAAAGGGGCCTAGATCGATTAATCTTAGTAGTTCAGTTGCTATTGTAGCTGGTGAAATGTTACGTCAATTAACTTAAGCTAAACTTCCCATCTTTCCTTCTTGATAGTCCATCATTGCTTGCTTGATTTCTCCTTCAGAATTCGCCACGAAAGGACCATAACGTGCTACGGGTTCTTTGAGTGGCTTTCCAGCTAAAACTAGATAAGATCCCTTTTCTGATATCGATGTAAGTTTAATCTCATCGCTTGACTGATCAAAATAAATCATATCACCTTTGTTAGCGATTTTATCTTCCTCGTTAAATTGTAATTGACCATCGATAATATAGATCATAAGATTTTGTTCTTTATCAACATTAAACTTTGTCATATCTGGTTTTGAAAATTGAATATCAAATATTGATACAGGTGAATATGTTTGAACTTTGGATTTGGCTCCATTTATTTCACCCACAAGAACTTTAATTTCTATATTTGCATTTTCAGATACTGTTGGAATAGTGTTTCTTTTAATATGTTGGTACCAAGGTTTAACTTTTTTATTTTTTTTTGGAAGGTTAACCCAGATTTGTAAACCTTGCATGATACCACCACTCTTCTTAAATTTTTCTGTTACTAACTCAGAATGGATTAAACCTGACCCAGTTGTCATCCATTGTACATCACCAGTTTCAATTTCTGCTTGTCCGCCAAATGAGTCTCTATGCTCTACTTCACCACCAAGCATGTAAGTAATTGCCTCAAACCCGCAATGAGGATGCGCTGGTACACCAGTTGCACCTCCCGGTTCATAATTAATTGGGCCGAAATGATCAAAAAGAAGAAATGGATCATTTTCTCTCATTCCGGGGACAGGGAAAGCTCTCGTTACAGGTATCCCGTCACCCTCGAAAGTCTTCATACATTGTTTAATTTCTAATGCTTTTCTCATTTGTATTTTAAATTATTATAAAAAATATATAGGTATAATTATGAAAAATCAAAATCCAAACCCACCAAAGTGTGGTTGCAGTTGTAGCTGTTGCTGTACTTGTGAAGGTGGAGATTGCTGTTAATAAATTATTTTAAATTTAATAATTTAATGAGTGTGATTTGTTAGATTATTAATATCTGACTCCCCTATTTCTTCTATTGATTTCGCTACACGCCAATTATTCATTGTTCCATCTTCATTTCTTGCAGTAATTACAGTTTCAATAGGTGGACAATCAGGCTCGTGACAACTGAGCTCAGCAATACTTATTATAGTATTTTCTGGTAATTTATATTTCTTGGAAATTAACTGTTTGAGATTTCTTATTTTTTCAACATTTTGAGTTTTACGATTAAACATATTTTCTCCTTTAATTATCTGCCCATAAGGATGATAAAAGAATAGAACCTTTCATATCGCCAATTAATATTTGTGAGTTATCACTAGATATAGCTATTGTTGAAACTTCTGCACCTGTCGAACTTCTAATCATAATTGGTTTTTTACTTTCATCAATTTCTGCTAATAAAACTGACCCATCTGTGTAACCGGTGAAAACAGCTTTTTCTCCATTAAGTGCTTTGACAAATGTTGCAAGTTCTTTACCACCGTTTGCAACAACAATTGGCTTTCTCCCCATTGGTCCTTCTTTACCATCGAATGGCCAGCAAACTGCATCACTGGATCCAGATGTAACTAAATACGGTGTATCTCCAACCCAAGTAAAACTTTTTATTTTTGATGGATAACCTCTCATTGCTAAATCTGCTTTGTCGTTTATGCGCCAACCATGAATTTGATTTTCTTGCATTGCAGTTACAATATATTTTGTATCTGGGCTAAACGTTACAGTTCCATGCGATCCTTTCCAGGTAAAATTTGATGCTGTCCATTTATTATTATTAAGTTTCCACACTGTTACTCCACCGTATCTTGAGACCGCAAGACGCTTACCTTTATTATCAAATGCTAATCCAGCAACAGTACTTTGATGCTCTAAAGTTTGTGGTTTATCTTTGTTTTTTGTCCAAATATAAACAGTCTTTCCTGATGAACAAACTTTAGTATCTTTGTGGGAAGCTACACAGTCAACCCACTTTGAACCAAAATTAAAAATTTCTTCAATATTTCCATCAGATGATATTTTTAGAAAACGTCCATCGTCTCCACCCGTTAGTACATCGTCCGCATAATTAGCCATACTCAACACTACACCTTCATGTGCTTTGACTGTTTTAGGCTCAAATCCAGATTGAAAAAATCTTACAGTGCCGTCTCCAAATCCAACCGCTATTTGATTACGAATTGTAACCGCTTCTATAGCTGGAGCTCCAATATTAAAAATTGAACCTCTTCTTTCAAGTTCAGTTTTATATGATTTTTGAAGTGTTTCTAGATCAGCATTCATGCTGATTTACAATTTTCAAAGCCTTCCTTAAGGTTCATGTTATCAAGGTCACGACCAATAAAAACTACTCTAGAACTTCTATCTTTTCCTTTTGGCCAAGGCCCCATTGGAGAAGCATCCATAAGCATGTGTACTCCTTGAAATACATATCTCTCATCTTCGCCTTTAAAATTCAAAATGCCTTTTGATCGAAGAATATCCTGCCCCTTAGTCCTCAGTAAATTTCCAAACCAATCTTGAAACTTATCCATATCTAATGGTGTATCAGATACAAAGGATAGACTAGTAACATCATCATCATGTTCATGATCATGATCTGATTCAAGAAAGTCAGGTTCAATATCTAATACTCTATCTAGACTAAATGCATTTAAGCCTACGATTTCATCAAGAGGTGCATCACAACGTGTTGTTTTAATAATCTTTGCAAAAGGATTAATTTTTCTAATACGATCATTAACTTTTACAATGTCATTATCTTCAACAAGCTCAATTTTATTTAACAAAATTACATCGGCAAAAGCAATTTGTTCTTCTGCTTCATGATGATCTACTAATTGAGAACTTAAATGAACAGCATCAGCAACTGTAACAATTGCATCTAGTTTTGTTCTATCAGCAACATCTTGATCAACAAAAAATGTCTGCGCAACTGGGGCTGGATCAGCTAAGCCAGTTGTTTCAACTATAATTGCATCTAGTTTATCAGCACGTTTCATTAAACCACTAAGAATTCTAATTAAATCACCTCTAACAGTGCAACAAATGCACCCGTTGTTCATTTCAAATACTTCTTCATCAGCATCAACAACAAGATCATTATCAATACCTTGCTCACCAAATTCATTAACAATTACAGCGTATTTCCGTCCATGCTGTTCAGTTAAAATTCGATTTAAAAGTGTTGTTTTTCCAGCTCCAAGAAACCCAGTTAAAACCGTAACTGGAACCTGAGAAGTATTTTCCATATCAATTTCCTTATAATTAGTTCTATAAATTCCACCTTAATAAAGGTGGAATTTATTTAAATATTAAAAATTAACAGCCTTTAAGCTCGTCCCCGAGATTACTAATCAACGTAAAGTAAAGTGACTTACCAGCATCGATGTTAGCACCTAAAGGATCAAAAACTCCTGTTTTGATATTCATATCCTCAGCTATTGTTGTAATAATCTTTGGATTAAATTGAGGTTCAGAGAAAATACATTTTATTCCCTTATCCTTAATAACATCCTGAATATCAGCTATTTGCTTTGCACCAGGTAAAACATCCGTATTCAAAGTAAGCGCTCCAGCAGCTCTAGTTTCAAATCTTTCTTCAAAGTATTGGTAAGCGTCATGGAAAACGACAAATTTTGCATCGGAATTAATATCCTTGCTAACGTCATTTATCAATTGGTCTAAAGCTTTGATTGTTGCATCAGTATTTGCTTCATATTTCTCTTTATTGGCAGGATCTAAATCACCTAACTCATGAGCAATCTCATGAACCATTTCTTTAGCATTCATTGGATCTAACCAAATGTGAGCATCAAATTCACCATGGGCATGACCGTGATCGTCGTGTCCACTCTGATCATCATGGTCATCATGGTCGTCATGGTCATCGTGGTCATCATGGTCGTCATGGTCATCGTGGTCATCGTGGTCATCATGATCATCGTGATCATCGTGATCTTCAAAAATCGATTCTTCTCTAAACTTCAATTTATTAATACTTTCAACTTCCATGAATTCTACAACTTCTGCATTTTTGACAATTGACTCAAGAGGTCTTTCCATGAACGTTTCTATACTTTCACCAACCCAGAATATGATATCTGCTTCTTCTAAAAGTTTGGCATGAGAAGGTTTTAATGTAAAGCTGTGGGGGGAAGTACTTCCTTCAATTATAAGTGCTGGCTCACCTACACCATCCATTACATTCGCAATTAGTGAATGAAGTGGTTTAATTGTAGTTACAACTTTTAATTCTGCTCTTACAGCTGAAGTTGTAACTAAAATTGATGAAAAGAAAAATACTTTCAAAAGCATCAAAAAAATGTTGTTTTGTCTCATAAAAAATGTTCCTATTAATAATTAAGTCTGTTAATGAACGTAATGTTATAATATTACATTTTAGATTGTAAATATAAAAATGAACGAAAATAATAATTTATTGGTAAGATTAAAAGATTGCGGTGTCCAAAAATCCTCAAAATGGATTGTAAAAGGTATCTCTCTTGAAATTCATAAGGGCAAAATTGTAACCTTGATTGGCCCAAATGGCTCAGGAAAAACAACTACCGCTAAAATGGCACTTAATATTCTAAAATCAGATGAAGGTTCAATTGAAAATTATTCAACAAAAATGGCATATGTTCCGCAAAAAATTAGTATCGATTGGACTATGCCACTTCGAGTTATAGATTTTATGAATCTAACAAGTCATATTAATAAAGATGAAATTATTGAAGCTTTAGAATTAACAGGGGTTCAGCATTTAATATACAATGAGATTCATAATTTATCTGGTGGAGAATTTCAGAGAGTTTTAATCGCAAGAGCAATTGCTAAAAAACCAGATCTACTTGTTTTAGATGAACCTGTGCAGGGAGTAGATTTTAATGGAGAAATAGCTCTATACAATCTTATAAAAGAAATTTGTACCAAATTAAATTGTGGCATCCTTCTTATATCTCATGATCTCCATTTTGTTATGTCTGCAACAGATCATGTAATTTGTTTAAATGGTCACATTTGTTGTTCTGGATCACCTAAATCAATAGTAAAAAATTCTTCCTACATAGAATTATTTGGAGAACATAATGCTGCTACCCTATCGCTCTATCAACATGAACATGATCATTCACATCAGACAGATGGGAGTGTTAAAAATTAATGTTTGATGAATTTTTTATTCGTGCACTTGTTGCAGGGGTTGGTATAGCTATTGTTGCTGGACCACTTGGATGCTTAGTTATCTGGAGGAGGTTATCATATTTTGGTGACACCTTATCTCACTCAGCCCTTTTAGGAGTAACATTAGCATACTCATTTAGTTTAAATATTGCTTTTTCTGTGTTTGTAATATCAGCTGTTGTTGCTTTACTTCTTGTAAGCTTACAAAAAAAAACAAAACTAGCTGGGGATTCTTTACTTGGACTTCTTGCTCACTCAACACTTGCCATCGGTTTAGTATTGATTGGTTTTTTATCTTACATCCGATTTGATCTCATGGGATTATTATTTGGCGATATTCTTGCAGTGACAACTGCAGACATTGGTTTAGTTTGGATAGGTGGAAGCATAATATTAATTATCTTATATTTTATTTGGAAATCTTTATTTTCAGCAACTGTAAATTATGATTTGTCAGCTGCTGAAGGTATGCGGCCGGAAGTTTCTAATTTTATATTTACCCTTTTATTGGCAGGAGTAATTGCTTTGTCTATTAAAATGATTGGGGCACTATTAATTACAGGTTTACTTTTAATTCCTGCAGCTATTGCCAGAAACATTAGCAACAGTCCTAGACAAATGATTGTTATCGCAATCTTATCAGGTATTTTATCAGTAGTAGTTGGATTATTTGCTTCTTTAGAAATAAATACTTCTTCAGGGCCTTCGATAATAGTGGTGGCTTTATTACTTTTCATTATTTCATTGGTTCCTCTTGAAATTAAGGGTCAGTTGCAAAAACGATAGCAATTTGGTAATCTAGAATATGTCTTTAGAAACTTTAAACTTAACTAAAAATCAACAAACAGTTCTTGATATTTTAGAAAGCGCATCAGAACCTCTTAAGGCATATACAATCCTTTTTGATATTCAAAAAAAAGGAATTAAATCTCCTCTTCAAGTTTATAGAGCTTTAGATAAGCTTATAGAAATTGGCAAAGTACATAAAATAGAAAGTAGAAATTCATATGTTGCTTGTAAACATGAAGGCTGTAATGCAAAAACATCAACATCTTTTTTGATATGTGAAAACTGTGATAGTGTTACTGAGCTAACTGGAAATAATTTGATTTCTTATTTTTCAAAACAAGCAGAAAAGAATAACTTCAATTATAAAAAACATAATTTAGAAATATTTGGTTTGTGCGAAAATTGTAAACTAAAAAACTAATTTATTAAATTATCAATCTTATTTAGACATTTATTTAATCCAAGGTCGTATTTTGTTCGAATGAAATGCTCTTGTACTATTTCAACCCATTTAAATTTTTGTAACGTTTGATGAGATATGTAAAAACAATTTAAAGGAAAAGACATATTAAACATTTTTAATATTTCTTGCCTTATTACATCGTTGGTCAACACTGCCAAAGATTCGTGAATGTATTTTTCTACAATTTTTTGATCACTTAAAGATGTTTTAGGTAAATTAAATAAACCTCTAAATCTAAAGTATCGATAGATTCTTAAGTAGTCTTCTTTTATTCTATCCTCTATTTCACCAATAAAACAAATTTTACTTTCATTTAAATCTGATTGGCCATTGTAATAATCATGTAGTTTATTATTGTTTCCAACATATAAAGCATTGAAAGTAAAATCTCTTCTGGCTGAGTCTTTTTTCCAGCTATTGGTGTAAATTACATTTGTATGTCTTCCCATTTGATTAACATCTTCACGTAAAGTTGTAATTTGTATTTTTCGATTATGAGGATAAGCAATTATAGATCCATATTGAATAGCAAAATCATCGTATTCAATATTGTTCTCTTTTAGTAATGACAAAACATCTTGAGGCTCCAAAGTTGTTGCTGTATCAATATCTTTGATTTCTCTTTCAAGAAGAGCATCTCGTATACATCCTCCTACTAATCGAATTTCAATATTATTTTCTTTAAAGATAGATATTAAAAACTTAACATGCTCCAGATTCAATAAATTCGTAATTTTATTTATTTCCATTATCTAGCTATTTCTTCAAAACAATTTATATTACAATAACAATGTCGATTTCTTCAAAAGAAAATGCTGCAGAAATATTTGAGGATATAAAGAAAAATTTAACTAGAGGAGTTAAAGATAGAAAACACGCATTTCATACGCCAGTCTTTAGTAATATTGATAGTGAAGGTGGAATAGATTCTAGAGTTGTAGTCTTAAGAAAATTTGATCCCAGTAGCATGACACTAAATTTTCACACAGACTTCAGATCTCCCAAAGTGCCTAATTTAAAAAAAAATAGTAGTTCTCAATTTGTTTTTTATGATTATAAATTAAAAATTCAAATGCGAATCAAAACAACGTCTTTGGTTAATAATCAAAATGATAAAGCTAAAGAAATGTGGGACAAAACAAGATTGTTTAGTAGAAAATGTTACTTAACATTAAAAGATCCAAGTTCAATCACTGAGTTTCCAGAAGACGGTATCCCTGAACATTTAACTGGCAAGGAGCCAAGTCATGAAGAAAGTGAAAAAGGATATAAAAATTTTGCAGTAGTTGAAAATAAAATTAATGAAATCGATTGGCTTTATTTAGAAATTTCAGGTCATCGTAGATTAAAATTAACATTTAAAAATAGTGAACAAGAATATAATTGGTTAATACCTTAATATAATTTAAAATTGTCAATAATTCTTATATCACTAATATATAGAGCAATAAATAATCTAGCTTCAGAATAATTTTTTGTTATTTCTAAATTATTTTCATTTCTTATCTCTAAATAGTCAATTTTATTTATATTATTTTGGAGAAGCTCTATTTTTAATTGATCTAAATTATTAATTTCATTTTGTGTTAATCGATTAATATGTTCTTTAATTTTATTTCCTAATACATTGAAAATTTTTAATTGATCATTAGAAAATTTAGAGTTCCTTGAAGATAAACTCATACCCATTTTATCTCGTACAGATGGGCATTGAATTATTTTAATATTGTGATGATTAATTTTTACTAAATCTTGTATTATTTTTACTTGCTGAAAATCCTTCTCACCAAAATAACTATTCGTTGGTTTAATCATATTAAAAAAAAGATCCACAACAGTAGTAACTCCATCAAAATGGCCAGGTCGAAATTTATCACATAAAATATTTCTAAAATTGTTTACAATTTTTTTCTTTGCCAATCCTTTTGGGTATATCTCTTGAACTTCAGGTAAGAAGAGTGCATTACAACCAATATTTTCTAATTTAGAAATATCTTCATCAATTGTCTTTGGATAAGAATTGAAATCATTTTCATTGTTAAATTGAGTAGGATTAATAAATATTGAACAGATCACAAATTCGTTATGTAATTGTGCTTCTCTAATGAGAGATAAATGTCCATCGTGTAAGTTTCCCATTGTTAAAACTAAACCAATAGACTGACCCTTGTCTTTGATTGAAACTAAATTTGGCTCTAATTCACTAGCTTTTCTGAAAATTTTCATCGATTACATAAGTAAATATTTGACTTATATATAATGAATTCGTATTAGGCCCAGAGATTTATTATGAAACGCACATACCAACCTAGTAGAGTAATTAGAAAAAGAAGACACGGTTTTAGGGCTAGAATGGCAACTAAAGCAGGTCGTCAAATCATTAATAGAAGACGTGCAAAAGGAAGAGCTCAATTAAGCGCTTAAAAAGGCCAAATGGCCCAAACATTATTTACAATTAAGAAAAGATCGACTTTCGTTATGATACGAAACCAGGGAGAATTTATAAAAGGTAAAAATATGAATATCCAAATTTTATACAATCAAGATCTAGAAAATTCTATAGGTGTAGGATACACAGCTTCAAAAAAAATTGGCAACGCAATAAAAAGAAATAGAGCAAAGAGAATAATGAGAGAATTAGCTAGAAAAATTATTATTAATGGTAAAATTAATTCATATTATGTGTTAATAGCTAAAACGTCATTGCTCGAAGAGAAATTTGATAAACTTTTATTAGAACTTAAGGGAAAGATAAATGGTTAGTAAATATATTTCATTACCTTTAATCATAATAATTAGATTATACCAGTTATTGATTTCCCCAATACTAGGGCAGAATTGTCGGTATTTACCAACCTGTTCTGAGTATTCTATTAAAGCATTAAAGGAACATGGGTTATTTAAAGGATCAATTTTATCGGTGAAAAGAATTTCAAAATGTCATCCATGGGGTTCACACGGATTTGATCCAGTACCAAAAAAATCTGAGTTAAATAAATGAACGAACAAAGAAATTTATATTTGGCTATTGGTATTTCAATTGCGATAATTATTTTTTTTCAATTATTATTTCCAACTCAACCAATTCAAACAACATCCTTTGAAGAAGATGAAGTATTAGAGCCTGCAACATCCATTGATGGACAAAGCAGCCAAGCTGTTTCAGAAATACAAAGTAGAGATGAAGCTTTAATTCAAACCGACAGAGTTATTTTTGAAAATGCATCTATTAAAGGTTCTATAAATCTAAAAGGAGCAATTTTAGATGACCTCATATTATCAAAATATAAAACTAGCTTAGAACCTGATTCGAATAATATCCAGCTTTTGTTACCAGATGGGACTGCTAATCCATATTATATTGAAACAGGTTGGAAAGAGCTAAAAAATTCTAACATTGAATTACCTAACTTAGAAACAAATTGGAAAACTAACTCTACCACTCTAAGCCCCTCAAGCCCTGTTACACTTAGTTGGACGAATAATAAAAATATAACTTTCAAAATCAACTATCAAGTTGATGATGAGTATATGTTTACAATTACACAGGAAATAGAAAATAACAGTGGTGAGGATATTGAAGTTTTTCCATACAGATTAATTAAAAGAATAAACACACCAGATACAATTAATTTTTTTATACTTCACGAGGGTTTAATTAGTCTAATAAACGACGAATTATTGGAAAAAAATTATGATGATATTGCCGATGATTGTAATTCATCAATGCAAACAAAAAAAGAGTTTTGCGATAATAAAACACAAGGAGGTTGGTTAGGTTTTACAGATAAATATTGGATGTCTGCTTTAATTCCTGATGCTGACCAATCCATTAACGTCAATTATAGGTATGGTAATAATGGACGTGATAGCTATAGGGCAGGTTATGTTGGTCAGATATATAAAATTAACTCGGGTGAAAATATATCTTACGGTGGAAAATTATTTGTGGGTGCAAAAAAATTAAATGTCTTAAGTGCTTATGATGAAAATCTCTCTATACCAAGATTTACTGATGCAATTGACTGGGGCTGGTTTAGTTTTTTAACTAAACCTGTTTCATATGCCATTAATTGGTTTTTTGGTTATGCAGGTAATTTTGGTCTAGCAATAATTGCCTTTACCATTTTAATGCGTTTAATTTTATTCCCACTGGCACAAGCATCTTTTAAATCTATGGCAAAGATGAAAAAACTTCAGCCTGATATGCAAAGATTAAAAGAAACATATCCAAATGACAGACAAAAAATGCAGCAAGAACTAATGGCCTTGTATAAAAGAGAGGGAGCTAATCCTGTTGCGGGTTGTCTACCAATTTTAGTACAAATACCAATTTTCTTCTCTTTGTATAAAGTGTTGTTTGTTACGATAGAGATGTATCACGCTCCTTTTTATGGATGGATTCATGATCTATCTGCACCAGACCCATTAGGCTTAATGACAATATTTGGATTAGTTCCTTGGGATGTGCCACCTATACTTTCAATAATTGATATTGGTATTCTTCCTATCATTATGGGCTTCACTATGTGGTTACAACAAAAACTAAATCCTGCTCCCGCTGATCCAACACAGGCCAGAATTTTTGCATTACTTCCATTTGTATTTACTTTTGTACTAGCTGGTTTTGCAGCTGGTTTAGTTTTATATTGGTCAGTGAACAATATTTTATCAATTGCGCAGCAATGGTATATTCAAAGAAGAATTTTAGCCAAAAATGGCTAGCTTAAATAAAAATTTAAATAACTTTTTTAATAATAATAAGTTTTTAGGTTCCTTTCAGTCATTTAAAGACATTCCTTATTCAGATATAAAAAAAGAATGTTGTTTTATAGGTAGATCTAATGTTGGAAAATCTAGTTTAATAAATTCGTTAACTAAAACAAAAAAACTAGCGAAAACTAGTAAAACTCCAGGAAGAACACAGGCTATAAATGTTTTTTTAATTAGTGAAAAAATAAATATGATTGATTTACCCGGTTATGGTTTTGCCAAAGTATCAAAAGTTGCACGAGAAAATTTAATGATCTTGATTGAAGAATATATAGAAAATAGAGATACACTTGATCATGTTTTTTTACTCATTGACTCAAAAGTTGGTATCAAAAATTCTGATATTGATATGTTGGATTTATTGAGCGATTGCTCAAGAAAATTTTCCATAATTTTAACTAAAATAGATAAAATATCTAATAACCATTTAGAATATCAAAAAAAATCAATTTTAAGTTTAATGCAAAATTATAAAAAATCATTTACGAAAATATATCAATCTGAGACCAAAAAAAATAATGGTATTACAGAGATTCAAAGATCTATATACGGGTTATCACAATAAATATGAAATTTGATTTTTTATCAGAGAGTGATCAGGCTTATTTTATACATAAAGCCTCAACCTTAGTTGAAGCTCTTCCATACATTCGAGAGCATAGTGGTGATACCATTGTAATAAAATACGGTGGACATGCAATGGGAGATAAAAAACTGTCTGAGAGTTTTTCAAGGGATATTGTATTATTAAAAGAAGTAGGTGTGTCACCAATTATTATTCATGGTGGAGGACCTCAAATTGGCAAGAGACTTAAATCAAAAAATATATCAACACAATTTGTTGAAGGATTACGAGTTACTGATAAAGAAACAATTAAGGTAGTTGAAGAAGTATTATCTAAGGATATCAATTCAGAAATAGTAGAATCTATAAGTGCCTCAGGAGGAAAAGCGATAGGAGTATCTGGTAATGATAACTTAGTCACTGCAACTAAATTGAACGTGGAAATTAAAGATAGTGATTCAAATATTGAAAAGATAGTTGATATTGGTTTTGTTGGACAACCAATAAAATTAAACAAAAATATGCTAACTAACTTTATAAAAAATGGTCAAATACCTGTCATATCTCCTTTAGGTAAGGATGAAAATAATTTTACATATAATATTAATGCTGACACTGTTGCGGGTTTTATAGCAGGTGAGTTACAGGCAAGTAAATTATTATTACTAACCGATGTACCTGGAATTTTAGACAAAGATGAAAAATTAATCTCATCAATAACTTTAGAAGAAGCTAAAAGTATTTCTAATAAAGAATATATTTCTGGAGGTATGAAGCCGAAAATTAATACATGTATTGATGCAATGAAAAAAGGTGTTAAAAAATCTACTATTTTAGATGGAAGAATTCCTCATTCAGTAATATTAGAGTTATTCACTGAACATGGAATTGGTACACAAATAACAAGTAATTAAATGAGCTTTAAAGATAACATCAATACCTGGATATTTGATCTAGACAACACACTTTACTCTGCAGACAGTGGAATTTTTCAGCAAGTACATAAGTTAATGGGTGAATTTGTAGCTAAAAATTTAAATATGGAGTTAGCTGAAGCAAAAAAACTACAAGCAAAATATTACAAGCAACATGGCACAACTCTAAGAGGTATGATGGATAACCATGGCGTAGATCCTGATTATTTTTTAGAAGAGGTTCATAAGTTAGATTACTCAATTGTTGGTCCAAATCAAAATCTTAATGATGAATTATATAAACTTGAGGGAAGGAAAATTATTTATACAAATGCAAATAAGCAACATGTCTTAGATGTATTAGAAAAAATAAATCTAACAAATTTTTTTGATGAAATATATGATATTAAAATGGCTGATTATATTCCTAAGCCAGAAATTTCTCCCTATGAAAAAATTATCGACTTATTTAATATCGAACCAAATAAATCAGCAATGTTTGATGATATCGCAAAAAATTTAGTTCCAGCAAAAAAAGTTGGTTTTACACCTGTCTGGGTTGATGCTGGTTATGAGAATTTTTCCGATGATATTGAAGCATCTAAAGAATATTTAGATTTTCAAACAAGAGATTTGAGTTTATTTTTAAAAGATGTAAATGAGGGTAAAATATGAGTGATCTCGAAAAAATTATAAATGATGCCTTTGAGGATAGAGATAATATTAATGTCAATACTGCAGGTGATATTAGAAATGCAGTAGATGAAACTTTAAACAAACTTGATAGTGGAAGCTTAAGGGTTTGTGAAAAAATCAATAATGAATGGCAAGTTAATCAATGGATTAAAAAGGCAATTCTTTTAAGTTTCAGATTAAATGATAATGAAATCATTAAAGCATCGCATGCCACTTGGTTTGACAAAGTAGAAAGTAAAACTGCAAATTGGACTAAAGATGATCATCTGAAAGCAGGATTTCGATATGTACCAGACGCTGTTGTAAGAAAATCTGCATTTATTGCTAAAGGTGTTGTTTTAATGCCTTCTTTTGTAAATCTTGGTGCATATGTTGATGAAGGAACAATGATTGATACTTGGGCAACAGTTGGCTCATGTGCGCAAATAGGTAAAAACTGTCATATTTCTGGAGGCGCTGGTATTGGCGGTGTACTTGAGCCTCTTCAAGCAAATCCTGTAATTATTGAAGACAATTGTTTTATTGGAGCTAGAAGTGAAGTGGCTGAAGGTGTTATTGTTGGTGAAGGTGCGGTTTTATCAATGGGTGTATTTATTGGAGCATCTACAAAAATAGTCGATCGATCAACTGGGGAAATTTATATGGGAAAAGTTCCAGCGTATTCAGTTGTGGTACCAGG
Source organism: uncultured Alphaproteobacteria bacterium (assembly GCA_902612805.1). Taxonomy (GTDB): domain Bacteria; phylum Pseudomonadota; class Alphaproteobacteria; order HIMB59; genus CACPNW01. The sequence continues at coordinate 27,700 of CACMEY010000006.1, forward strand.
TACATTACCAGGAAAAAAAGAAGGAGATATTAATCCTTCTTTATACTGTGCAGTTATTGTTAAAAGAGTTGATGAAAAAACTAGAAGCAAAACATCAATCAATGATCTTTTAAGAGATTAATGTCAGAAATTAATTTTGATCCAGTTACTCTTACACAATCTTTAGTTAAATGTGCAAGTGTAACTCCAAAAGATGAGGGAGCTTTAACAGTCGTTGAAAATCATCTAAGTGCTATAGGATGTGACTGTCATCCATTAACTTTCTCTGGAAACAATTCTTATGAAGTAAAAAATTTATTTGCAACAGTAGGAAATGAAGGAAAACATTTTGCTTATGCTGGTCATACAGATGTAGTTCCTGTAGGTAATGAAAGTTCATGGAAATACCCTCCTTTTTCTGCACAAATAGATGGAGGCAAACTTTATGGAAGAGGTAGCGAAGATATGAAAAGCAGTGTTGCTTGTTTCATTAGTGCCGCTAAAAGATTTGTAGATAAATATAAAAATTTTCCAGGAAAGATTTCCTTTATTATTACAGGTGATGAAGAAAGAGATTCCGTAAATGGCACACCAAGAATTCTAGAATGGGCAAGTAAACAAAATTATAAATTTGATCATTGTCTTGTTGGTGAACCAACTTCTAAAAATGAGGTCGGCGATAAAGTAAAAATTGGAAGAAGAGGATCAATTAGTTTCTTTTTTCAGGTAAAAGGTATTCAAGGACATACGGCGAATTCTCATTTAGCTGAAAATTCTTCACATCACTTAGTGAATTTATTAAATAGTATATTAGAAGAGCCGCTGGATGAAGGTAATGAAAATTTTTTACCAACATCAGTTCAAATTGCCACTATTGATATTGGCAATCCTGTTCAAAACGTAATTCCAGAATTAGCTAAAGCAACAGTTAATATTAGATTTAATGATATGCACTCATCTGACTCACTTATTAAATGGATTGATAATAAAATAGAAAAGATTTTCTCTAAACTGGAAAACGCCAGTTGCACTTACACATATGATGCAACAGCTGAGTCATTTTTGAATAAAGCCGGTGATTTATATAATATTATTTCAAAATCAATTTCTGATGTTACAGGCAGAAATAGCCCGCCTGAACAAGCAACCGATGGTGGTACTTCTGATGCAAGATATATAAAGAACTATTGTGAAGTAGTAGAGCTAGGTCTAAGAAATCAAACTCTTCATAAAGTAGATGAATTTGTTTTTGTTGAAGATATTATTAAACTAGAAAGTATTTATTTTAGAATTTTAGAAAATTATTTTGATGTCAATTAATATCCATTAGATGGATTAACATCTGATTTTACGTTTTTATTTTTCCTTAGTTTTTTATATTTGGAGTGCATGTATTTAACAGAAGGCTCTATGGCGGTTACACCTGCTACATGTGGTGTAATTGTTACATTTGGTAATTTCCAAAATTGACTACTTGATTTTAAAGGTTCATTTTTAAAGACATCCAAATAAGCATAAAAATTTTTGTTTTTCTTTAAATGATTTAAAAGGTCTTTCTCTTCAATTGCATTACCTCTACCTATATTTATTAAGCAAGAATTTTTTTTCATATTCTTTAAAAACTTTTTATCTATTATATTATTCGTTTGAGGTGTTGATGGTAAAATAGACACAATAACATCAGAGCTTTTAATAAAACTTAGAATATTTTTACCGGTATATATTTTTATATTTTTTACTTTTTTTTGATTTTTTTTATACGCAATAACATTATAATTTAATTTATTTAGTAATCTTGCAATATGATTACCAAGAAAGCCTAGACCTAAAATACCTACTGTTAAATTTTTATTATCAATTGGCGTCCTTTCGCCAGACCAGTAATGTTTACTTTGAGAATTTTGAAAAATTTTAAAATTTAATTGATAATTTAGTATTTGAGCTAGAGAATAATTAGCTATTCTCTCCCCCATTTCTTCATCTTTTATTCTGATTACAGGAATTTTCTTATTATAATTCTTTAGTTTTAAAATGTGATCTACGCCAGCACCCATAGAAAAAATAACTTTAAGATTTTTTAGTCTTGAAAGAATATCATCTGGTAGATTCCAAATTATAGCACAGTTTACATCATTAAATTTTTTATAATCTTTTATAGAAATTATTTTTTCGTTTTTAAAATATTTTTTTATTGTTTTTTTCCAAACATCTATTTTATCAAATGTTGTATTATGAAATAATATTGTCATTGAATTTCTTTAATTAAATCATTGTATTTTTTGATTTGAATATCCCAGTTAAGTTCATTTTCTGCTCTAATTTTAGCATTTTGACCAAGTTTTAATCTGTTTTCTTTATTATCTATTAAGCTTTTTATTGCTTCATCTAATTCATCAATATCTTTTATTATTAAGCCTGTTTTATTGTGTATTACTGCTTCAGGAGTACCACCTATATTAGATGCTATTGATGGTATTTTGAAATTTGCTGCTTCTATGTAGGCTATACCAAATCCTTCAATTGATTTCGCTGAACTCTCATCTAGAGTTGGCATTATCATTAAATCAGTATTAGAAAATATATAATTTTTTTGGTTTTCATTAACGGTGCCAACTAAATTTACATGATCTTGAAGATTGTATTCTTTAATTTTATTTTTAATACTATCTAGCTCCTCACCTTCTCCTGCAATTATGTATTGAATATCAGGAAAATATTTTTTTAAGTTCATTATAGATTTTAAAATTAAAGCATGACCTTTTCTCTTTTCAAGTCTTGCAAGAGTAAGTAATGTTGGCGAGCCTTGATTTAAATTTATATTTTCTTCAATATAATTTTTTTTAATATTAATACCTGGGTATATTATTTTAACATTTTTAAAATTATTACTTAATTTATTTAGTAAATTTTTCGTGTAGCTTGAATTTACTACTATTGCATTTACATATTCTAATATTTTTTTTACACGTTTATGATGTTTATCGTTTTTAATTATTATTTCATTACCATGAGCTAAGCTGATAACTGGTATTTTATTTTTCTTAAGAAAATCTATTGGTACTTCAAGGCTTTTCCAACTATCACTAATTACTGCATCAATTTTTGATGAAACATGTATTTTTTTAAGTTCATTAAATTTTTTTCTATTTCTTAAAAACTTTATACCTCGAAATCTTTTTGTAGAAAAATTTATTTCATTTTGATCAAAAATATTATCTTCTTTAAAATTTTGTTGATCTGCTAATACAATTACATCTTTGAAACGACTTAGATGCAACGCTAAATTGTACATTAGGGTTTCTATCCCTCCAACTCTTGATGGAAAACATTGTGTTAATATAATTATCATTAAAATTTAAAGAATTTAAAATTTACGATATATTAATATCGATTGGAGTACCTTTAGCAATTGATTCCTTCATTGCAAATACAACTCTTTCTGCTTCTAAAGCAGCCTGTAAATTTACTGCTGGTTTTTGATCAAAAACGCAATCCTCAATAAATTTATCTAAGCCTCTCTTTAAGCACCCATCAACTTTTGAGTCTATAGTTGGCCAATTAGCTATATCTGGCTTCATATAATTTGTTTCTGTTTGCATCTGCAAACCCATTGATGATCCTTCTATAATAATTGATCCTTTATCGCCTATAACATGAAGTGCTGGGTCTAGTGGTTCAGGTTGATTTTTAGGCAAAACCCAAGATGTTTCAAAGGAAGCTAAACTTCCATCATCGAATTTCATGATTGCCATTACAGCATCATGCGAGTCATATTCCTTACATTCTCTAATAACTGCCTCTGCAAAAACTCTTACTGGCTTTGATTTATTAATTGACATAGTCATTTGAATATCATGAATCAAAGTTGAGGATAAAAGGTCAGTCCATGGAGCATAAATTTCAATTCCAAACCTGTTACCCCTTCTTCGTGCAAAACAAGATACAATATTGCCAATTTCATCATTTTTAACTTTTTCTTTCATTAATTTATATCGCGGATCTTCATGAAGAATAAAATTTACAGAAATAATTTTTTTATGATCTTTTATTTTATCGACTAACTCATGTATTTTTTCCAAATTTCTACCGAGAGGTTTTTCTAGTAAAATTTTTAAACCTTTTTTTACTGACATAACAGCAGGCTCTATTCTGATTTGTTCAGGTGTAGCAATACTAATAGCATCTAATGTTTCAGTGTTTATTAATTTTGTAAAATCTTCATAAGCTTTACAATTAAATGATTGTGCAACAGAATTAACCTTTTCTTTATCAACATCACAAACAGCAACAAGCTCAGAATTAGGATTTCTAAAAAAAGCTTCTGCATGAAATGTACCAACTAGACCAGTTCCAATAACTGCAATTTTTAATTTACTCATTATTTATCACTTCCTGATAATACTACTTTTGTAATATATTGTTGGAAAAAAATCATTAGTATTGTGACTGGAATTAAAGTAATTATTGCTGCTGCAGCTTGTTGACCAATTTTAATGTCTATAGTGCTCCTAAATAATCCAAGAGCTACAGTAGAAATTTTCAAATTATTAGTAAATATTAAAGGTGTTAAAAATTCAACCCAAGATAAAATAAATGCAAATATGAAGGCTGCTATTAAACCAGGTCTCAATAAAGGGAAAATGATGTGAATTAAAAGCTGTAGAGTAGAACAACCATCAATTTTTGCAGCTTCCTCCACCTCAACAGGTAGTTTATCAATAAATGATTTTAAAATCCAAATCACAAAAGGTAATGTAAAGGCAGTATAAGGAACAACTAGACTTAAAATAGTGTCATCTAGTTGATATGAAACTAATATTACAAATAAGGGAATTACAAAAAGTATTGTTGGAAGAAAATAAACAGAAATTAAAGTTCCAAGAATAATATTTTTGGCTGGTAAATTTAATCTTGCGAGTGAGTAGGCTGCTGGAAAAGCTAAAATTATGCATAAAAAAGATGTGAGGAACGAAACAATAAGACTATTTTTAATACCTTCATAAATATTAGATATATGATTAGGTTTCAAAACCTCAGCAAAATGAGTAAATATAATTTCTGTTGGAAAAAAAGACAAGTTTCTAGATCTAATTATATTTTCAGGTTGTATGCTTGTTAATATCAAACCGTAAAGTGGAAAAAACATTATTAAAAATACTATGAGAGCAGAAAAATAAATAAAAAAATTTTTTAGAATTAAATTTTTTTTCATTTATTACCCCAAAAAAATTTCATTAAAAATCTTGATATAGTTGGAATTAATACAACAGCTAAAGTAATTATTAGCAAAACATAGGCTGCTGCTGAAGCTCGACCTAGATTAAAAGTTTCAAATGCTTCTTGATAAATGAAATAATTTAATGTGGTTGTCCCACCCCCAGGACCTCCTCTTGTAAGAACAAAAATTGTATCAAATGATTTCATAGCTAAAACAAATTGTATCAAGAAAAGTGGTATCGCAATTGGTAACATTAAAGGAAATAAAATGTTCGAAAACCTTTGGAATACATTTGCTCCATCAACTGAAGCAGCCTCAAAAACTTCTGAGGGCAAACTTTGAAGCCCTGATAAAAAAAATAATGTCATGAAAGGAATTGCTTTCCAAATTTCAGCAATAGCTATTACATGAAGGGCTACTAGTGGATCTGCTAGCCAAATTTTATAACCTGATATGACTCCTAATTGATATAATAAAGCATTTAAAAACCCAGTATCAGCATGAAACATTTGTCCCCACAGTACACCAGAAACAACAGATGGCACTGCCCAAGGTAATACAATCATGACTCTTAAAAATGCTTTTCCAATAAATTTTTCATTTAAAAGAAGTGCGATCAAGAAAGAAAGTATTGTTGTACACACGCAGATTAAAAAACCAAAATAAATGGTTCTTAATACAGAACTTGTAAAAAAATAATTACTTATTAAAAATTCAAAGTTTTTAAATTGAATAAATTTTTTTATTTTTAAGCGAATTATATCATATTCGGCAAAACTTATTACAAAAGTAAATATAGCTGGATATAAATAAGTTATAAAAACTAGAATTAAAGAAGGAAGTATTAGTGTGAAAGCAAGAATTTTTTCTCTTGAAAATTTGAATTGAGAATTACTTGGTTGGTTTAAAAGATCTGTCATGTCCTGGAATTACAAGATCTGGTTTATAGCTTTGTGCTTTATCTAGTGATTCGTTTAATTGTTTTAAATTTGCTTCTGGATACCATCTAGAAAATTTTCTTTCACAATACTCTTCCTTTGTCATAGTTTGATCACCTGCAATTAAAATAGTTTCATCATTACTTTTAACTATAAAAGATATATGGCCATTTGTATGTCCCGGAGTCGTTATTGCATAGACATTTTCCATAATTTTTGTCTCATTATCATCTGAGATTTCAATTATTTCTCCCATCATTGATTTTTTAGCATCTACAATTTCTTTCCCCTCAATAGCCACCATATCATCAAATTCTTTGCTTCCAATAATCCAAGGTTTATTTCTAAAATGAACAATAGAAGCTGCATGATCAGAATGTGTATGAGTAGTAGCTACTATATCGATATCTTCATATGTTAAATTTTTTAAAGCCAGTGCTCTCTTTAATATAGAATAAAAACCGATATGATAATTACCAGGATCAACTAAAATATTTTTCTCACCTCTAATTAGTGTAGTTGAAGCTACTGGTAAAAAACCAACATTTGTATCAAAAATTGGTCCATCATCAGTAGTTACACCCATAAGCTTTTCCATCTCATCAAGTTGTTGTTCTGGATGTGAAGCAAACATATAAATTAATTCGCTATTGTGATAACTAAATCTTAAAGTTACGGGATTTATTAAAATATCAACAGTAGTATTCATTCTCAAATATCTCCATTTTCAGACAGACTTTGATTAATCCAGTCTAAGTTTTCATAATTCATAAATGAGTAGTTATAGAAGCTAAATCCTGATGCATCTTTATTAAATACTTGAAGTTGGTTGTTAAGATCTAATTGATTAGAAACTTGTGGGAGGATTGTTCTCATTGCAGGTATCATTTCAACTTTGTTATTTAATATTTTTTTATAAACATCATATTTTTCTTTTATAAGATCTAAATCTGCAAAATAAAAAGTTGGATGAATTTCATCAATCAACGGCAATAGAGAATTTAAATTTACACCATTTTGCCATCTCTGATTATTAGGACCAAGTGGATATAATGGGCCAAAGTCAACTAAACCAATTTTTAAATTTTTATCTTTTCGTAATTCATTGATTACTAAAGTATTGATGTTTGTTATACTTTCTTCTCTTGCCAAATAATAATTCCAAAATTCACCATCAAGAATACTTTCAAAATCAGACCAATTCATAACTTCTTTATTTGTTTTTTGATTAAAATAATCATCTGTAGTTTTTTTAACCCAGTTTCTAATCATTTCACCATCAATATTTTTTTGCTTCAAAGCCTCTAAACATTTATTACTAAAGTTAAGTGACATAATAAAATCAATATCAGCGGAAAAATCTACTCCAATTACTTCGTGGTGATGCCCGTGTCTTAAGGGAAGATATTCAAGAGATTCAATTAGAATTTTATCAAATACACCTAGATTTACTATATCTCTTGATAAATTGACAAAATGATCAACTACGTCCGAATTAAAGGGACAAAGAGAGTGTGTGATTGGATCACCCCAGGCATTATACACAGATGTATCAGGATAATTGTTTCCAATTCCAGAGTTATGAGTACCAAGCATCCATGCACATAATTTGATATTATTTTTTTTACATTGATTTGATAATTCTTCCCAAAACTGACTCCAATTCTCAGTAAGATTACTTATAGGTGATTGAAAACTATGATTGTTATGCCAACTACTTGGATTAAAATATAAAGCCCCAGGTTCAGGAAAATATATTTTTCTTTTTTTACTATGAGGTAAAAAAAACATTCCTGAGTGATAATTTACAGTAATATAAATTGCATTAAGTCCACTTCTCTTCACTGCATCAATAATTGCATCATAGCCTTCATCAATTACGTCCCAGGGATAACAAAATAAGGCTAAATCTTTTTTATTCATTTTTACCATTTAAAGGTTTTGTCCATTTTGAAAAATCTTCAATAAAATCTGAAACTTTATCTGTTATTATCTCATAAAGTTCTGTACCTTTCTTTTTCGAAGCTAGACTTGGTGAACCAATAACTCCATGATCTGAAAGCTCTTTAAAGCTTGCACTTACTCCAACTGAACCACCTGATAAAAGATCAACTCCAGTATATGAAGATCTTTTTAATGGGTTGTCGACAATTTTATCTTTTTTTACTATCTCATCTTGCATATGTAACATTAGTGCTGTTTCCATTTCACATGCATGATTTATTCCACCAAGATCAGAATCTCTCCACTCATTAATTTCTTTTAGAGCAAAATCCCAATATGATGCTGTAGCTATATAAATATTTTTATCGTATTTTAACTTTTGTCCAACATTTTTAAGAATAGCAATATTGCCTCCGTGCCCATTCAAAATAAGTATTCTTTCTAATTTATTTTTTACTAAACTCTCAACTATATCCAATATAAGATTTGTTAATGTTTCATCTTTAATGGAAATCGTGCCAGGAAAATCCATATGATGTGGTGAATAACCTGACCAGATAACTGGAGCCACAACTGCATTAATATTCTTTTGGTGAGATTTTTTTACAGACTCATTGGCAATATTATTAACCATAAATTCATCTACTTTGAGCGGTAAATGTTTTCCATGTTGCTCAAATGCGCCAAGAGGAAGAAGAACCACCGGATCTTTATCTGATAGGTCCTTAACTTCCTCCCATGTATAATTACCCAAATTAACTTTCATAATTTGCGTATTTTATTAATTATGATCTGCTCGCATTAATTTGCTTAACAGCATCATTTAAAGCATCTTTAGCACTTTTCTTTTGAGTCAATGCTAATGAAACTTCATTTGATAATAATTCAACCCATTGATTTCTATCTGCAGAAAAACCTGCATCTACAGGATATAAATATGAATCTTTAATAACACCTGCCATTGATATGTTTTTCAGAACATCTGGATGATCTAGAGCAGGTTCTAAAGATGGCGCCCAAGGCGAAGTTGAACCTTGCAATATCTGATTGTCAGGACTTAAAGCCATTTCAATAAATTGCATTCCTGCCTCAGGATTATCTGAATATTTAGGTATTGCTAAAAATTCTGATCCATCCACAGATGCAGAAGTTTCTAATGCAGGAAGTGGTGCTATACCACTCATCCCTTGCACTGCAGAATCTTCTGTGAAATTTGCAATTCCACTGATAAATGGCCACGTTAAGAAAAATCCTCTTTTTCCTGCCATATAGCTTGGAGATGCATCAAATACCCAAGTGTAAGTAGGCGTAGCTGGATCAATGATTTTATCTTTATGTAAAAGATCAATCATCATATTTAAAGCTTCAACACCCGCATCACTATTCATGATCGGATCAAGATTGCCGTCTAAGAAACTTCCTCCGTTTGCTTGAAGTAAAGCTCCAAAAGTCCAAAAACTATGAGTACCTGCCCAAGCATCAACAATACCATATATATCATTATCAGGATCGTTAATTTCTTTAGCAAAACGAATAAGTTCGTTCCAAGAATTCTTTGTACGATGCCAATTATTAGGCGCTTCTGTATCCAATCCTGCATCTTTAAGTAAATTTTTATTCCAGTGTAATACTGGGCAACCAATCGTAATTGGTGCAGCATAGACTTTGCCTTTGTAAGTTGCAGCAGTTAGACTGTTTTCCATAACGCCATTTGGTTTTAGTGTATCATTGACAAAATCACTCATATCCATCAACCAACCCTTATCAGCTAAACCAGCAATTTCTGAAGCAGTCACAAATATTGCATCACCTACACTTTTTCGAGCAATATATGCTGAATTTAATTTAACAGATAGATCTGGTGTTGTTACTGTTTCTATACTTGGTGTAACACCATATTTTTCTGCATAAGCAGGAGCTAAAGCTTGCAAATAATCCATATGTGAACCGAGCAAAAGACTAACTGGTTTAGTATTAGCAGCAAATGCATACTTCATACCAACTTGCGATAATAGAGTACCTGCAAGAGCAGCAGAACCTGTATGGTTAATAAACTTTCTCCTAGAGATCTTTTTTTTCATTCTACCCTCCATTAAAATGATTATAAAAAGATTGAAACGTATTTAAAATATAAAGTCAATGAAGAACGAATTAAATTCCTCAATTCTTAATGAATTAAATTTAATATTAAAATTAGCTTAAATATCTAATTTTATTAATTTTATAAAAAAAAATTTTAAAAACTATATATGCATTTAATGCATAATAAAATTGATAGATTTATACTTTAATTGCATAGAATAATTACTATTTTATAATTGAAAGGAATTAATAATGATTAATGTTTTTAACTTTTTTAATAAAGTTTACGAAGATTTAAGTGATAAAAACTATAATAATGATGAAGATTTAGTTAAATATTTCAAATCTGAATATGGCAAAGAATGGAAAATTGAATTAGATAAGCATCTCCTAAGAACTGAATTTGATATTAATAAGAAAGCCGCATAATCGGCGGCTTTAGTTAAACTTCAGAAGTTACCTCTTTAAGCCAATCTTTCTCTTTATTTTCAAGGTATGTCTCCAATATATCATACACCTTTTTATGATATTTATTTAACCATTGTTTTTCAATTTGATCGAGCATACTACTGTCAATGAGATCCAGATCTATTGGGCACCAAGAAATATTTTCAAAGTATAATTTTTTATTGTTATTCTCTTTTATCACGACTAAATTTTCTGTTCTTATTCCATATTCATTTTCTTTATAGTATCCAGGTTCATTAGATAAAATCATTCCCGGAAGCAACTCAACGCTATCAAACATTGATTTTTTTGCAATACGTTGTGGGGCTTCATGGACACTCAAAAAACTTCCTATACCGTGACCTGTCCCATGATCATAATCTAAATTAATTTCTTGCAGACTTTTTCTTGCTAGATAGTCAATATCAGTTCCTTTTGTTCCCTTTTCAAAAACATGATTTGATAAGGCAATATGACCTTTAAGAACTCTCGTAAATCTATCTTTTTGTTCTTTTGTTGCTTCGCCTAAAATTATAGTTCTTGTTATATCGGTTGTTCCATCAAAATATTGCCCTCCTGAGTCAACAAGATAAATATTATTATCTGAGAAAGATGACTTTCCTTCTTCAGTAACACGGTAATGAGGAAGGGCTGCATTTTTATCAATTGCTGATATTGTATCAAAAGATAGAGAATGAAATAATTCGTTTTTTCTTCGAAGATTTTCTAAATGATTTGCAACACTTATTTCATCATTTGATTTAGTATCCATGATATTTTTTAACCAATAAATAAATTTAGTAATACTAACACCATCTCTTATATGTGCTTTTTTGGCTCCATCTATTTCAGTTTCATTTTTGATAGCTTTTAGCAAAATACATGGATTTGCTAAATTTTTAGTATTTATTTTTTGCTTTCTTAAAAGATCTAAAAAATAATATGTTGTGGAATTGAAATCTAAACCAATTGATTCAGATGATTTAATTTTATTAAAAATTGATCCGATGTTTTCAATATTATTAATATTAATTAGTGTTTGGATTTCCTTTTTTAGTGTTTCTGGCATTGCAGACTCTTTAATATGCAAAGAGTGTTTATTATTTTTTGAAATTACAAGATAAGAATAAAGCAGTGGTGTATATTTAATATCATTTGCTCTTAAATTTAATAGCCAAGCAATATTATCAAGCCCGGAAACAAAGTAATGATCAATTTCATTTTGATCTAAAAATTTTTTTAAAATATCTAATTTTTCACTTCTGCCCTGACCAGCAAAACTTGTTGGGTGATCAAATATATCTGTATACTTAGTTTTTGGTTGATTTTCCCAAATTAAATCAACAAAATTTTTATCTATTAGCTGGAGTTGAGATGTTGAATTCTTTAACATTTTTTCCACTTTTGCAATTTCTATAATTGAATGAAGAGTTGGATCTAATGCAATTTTATATTCTTCTTCTAATAAAATTTTTTCTAAATCTGTCCAAAAGCTATTTAAATGTTTTGCCTGAATCTCTTTGGCATTAATTTGAGTATTTGCTTGAAAAGTATATCGTCCATCAACATACAAGAAGGCATCTTTTGGCATTATAATTGCTCTTCCTGCTGAACCAGAGAAATTTGTTATAAAATTTAATCTTTCTGCATTAGGAGAAATATACTCATTTAAATATTCATCACTTCTATTAATGACAAAAATATCGATATCTTTCTCTTTTAATAGATTTTGTAATTTTTTTAAATTTGATTGATTCATTATAACTTCTTAAATAAACTTAGATCGATATTACCACCAGAAATCATAACTATAATTTTTTTATTTTTAACATCAATTTTATTATTTAATACTGCTGCAGCTGCAACTGCTCCTCCTGGCTCCACAACTATTTTAAGTTGTTCAGCTAGCAAAATTATAGTTTTTGTTACTTCTTCATCAGAAACACTTAGTCCTCCTTCAAGATTATTTGAATTAATTTGAAATGTTATATTACCAGGTTGTGGTGCCAATAGTGCGTCACAAAAAGATTTAGCATTTTTTTTATTTTCTATAAGTTTACCAGCTTCTAAAGATCTTTTTGTGTCATCAAATTCATCAGGCTCTACAGAATATGATCTTATATTTGGGTAGATATGTTTTAAGTATGTTGATGTTCCTGCAATAAGACCGCCGCCGCCGCAACAACATAAATAAAGATCAGGTTCAATTGATTGCTCTTTCAAATCATTTACAATTTCAATAGCTGCAGTTCCTTGTCCAGCAATTATATCTTCATCATCATAGGGTTTAATAAGAGCTCTATTATCCTTCTTTTGAATTTCAATTCCTATCTCTTCTCTATTTTGAAAATAAGTGTCATATAATATAACTTCTGCTCCATAATTTTTTGTGTTTTCAATTTTTATTTGAGGTGCACTTTTTGGCATTATTATCTTTGCACTAATGCTATTAATCATAGATGCATAAGCAACAGCTTGTGCATGATTACCTGATGAATATGCCACTACACCTGAGTCTTTTACATTTTCTATTAATTTTGTAATTTTATGTGTAGCTCCACGTAGTTTAAATGATCCAGTATTTTGTAAGTTTTCAAGTTTAAAATAAATTTGTGCTTCTAAAAGATTATTTATATAAGCATTAGTTACCAAAGGAGTTTTTGTTACCTTTTGATTGATTAATTTATAAGCATTATCAACATTTAAATAGCTAAAATCAGTCATAATTTTAAAGTTTTACATCGTTTTAATGGAATAAACTAAAAAAAAATATATGTATATTATCATGGAACAGAACAAAGTAACTTCTCCTTGCATTAGCGTATGTAAAACTGACCCAATCTCAGGTTATTGCTATGGTTGTGGAAGAACCAATGAAGAAAAAGATATTTGGAAAGATGAAAATACATCAAACGAATGGAAACAAAATAATTTATCTGAACTAAAATCTAGATTATCAGATTGGCAGTTAGAAGCATTTGAAGAATCTTATAAATCTAAGGTTGAAACAGGTTTATCTCTTATTAAGAAAAAATTAGCAGAAAATCGTAAAAATTGAAAAGTTTAATAATTTTTATTTTTATTTTATTTTTTTCATTCAATCTTCAATCTCAGAATAAAATGATACTTGATAATTTAGAAACACCTGGAATTTCTTCTCAAGGTCAAAATTGGGCTTTTTTTACTGATGGAGTAATGGGTGGATTATCTCAGGGTAAAGCAATCATATCAAAAGTTAATAATGTTAATTGCTATCATATGACAGGAGACGTCACGACTGAAAATAACGGTGGCTTTATTCAAATAAGAAATCAATTAAAACCTTCAATATCAACAGAAGAGTTTGAGGGTGTTTATTTTAAAGTGTTTGGTAATAATGAAGAGTATTCAATTCATGTAAGAACCGCTCTAACGATGGCTCCATGGCAATATTATAAATATAGTTTTAAAACTAATTCTGAGTGGACAGTAATAAAAGCACCCTTTAGTGAATTTAAAAAATCAAATGCATATCAACCTAAAAAATTAGTTGGTCAGAATATCAAGACATTAGGTCTGGTTGCTGGATTTAAAGATTTTCAAGCAGATATTTGTTTATCAGAGATTGGCTTTTATTAATAATCTATTTTCAATAAATACAATCCTTCGGGCGGCGCAGTAACCCCAGCAAATTCTCTTTTTTTGGATTGAATAATTTCTGAAATAGATTTTTCTATTTTACTAAGTCCTATATCAACCAGTGTACCGACCATTATTCTAACTTGAGAATGTAAAAAGGATTTAGCTGATATTAAAAAATTTATTTCATCATGATTAAAATTTATATCCAGTGAATTAATAGATTTAATTGGTGATTTCGATTGGCAATTTATTGACCTAAAAGCAGACAAATCAAATTTTCCTATAAATTGTTGTGATTGTTTTATTATTTTTTCAGTATCTATTTTTTTATGTACACACCAAACTTTGTTTTGCTCTAACGTGATTGGTGCTCTTCTATTCAAGATCTTGTATTCATACCATCTCAATTTTGCTGAAAATCTTGAATTAAAATCTTTATCTACTTCTTCAGCATGTAAAATGGATATGGGTTGAGGTCTTAGATAATGATTAATTCCATCTCTAATAGTGTCAGTATCAAAATGTTGCACTAATTCAAAATTGGCTACCTGTCCCCTTGCATGAACACCTGCATCTGTTCGACCAGCTCCAGATAATGTTATTTTTTGTTTTGATAGTTTTTCTATTGCCTCTTCAACCAATTGTTGAATAGAAGAGCCATTTTCTTGACGTTGCCAACCAACATAATTAGTCCCATCATATTCTAATATTATCTTGTAGTTAGGCATTTATTATATCATTAATCTTAAGGCTATAACCTCGAAGAAAATCATCTTTAGAAATAGCATTTTTGCCTTCTCTTTGTAAAATTAGTGGTTCAATACTTCCATCATTGCACCCAATATCAAAGGTCTCGTTAAGAATTGTCGACGCATTACCAATAGAATTTGATTTTCTTGCTTTAATGATCTTAATTCTTTCATTTTGTATAGTAAACCAAGCACCAGGTTTAGGTGAATGTGCTCTTATAAGATTTAAAACCTCATTTACAGATTTATTAAAATTAATTTTTCTGTTTAGTGAAGAAATTTTATTTGCATATGTTGCGTCATTATCATCCTGATCATAATAAGAAATTTTTTTATCAAATATAAGAGGAATAGTTTCCACTAATAATTTGATTCCAGCCTCTGTTAATTTTTGACTTAATTCATTTTTATTACAATCATCTTCTATATCTACTTTTTTTTGCTTAATGATTGGTCCAGCATCTAATTTTTCAATTAGTTGTATTATTGATATACCCGTCTCTTTATCACCACTCATTAGAGAATGTTCTATTGGAGCTGCACCCCTCCATCTAGGCAACAAAGAGACATGGATATTGATACAACCAAATGGGGGAAGATCTAAAATATCTTTTGGCAATATTTTACCATATGCCATGACAATAATTAAATCAGGATTTAATTTTTTCACTGTCTCAATAGTATCTTTATCAAACGTATTTGGACAAAAAACCTCAATTTTGTTCTTACTTGCAAGTTGATGTACTTCGGTTTCAATTATTTTCATTCCTCTAGATTTTTTTTTTGGAGGTTGTGAAAATACTGCGGAAATTATGAAATTACTTTTAATTAAAGCCTCAAGATAGTCAGATGCTATTTTAGGCGAACCCATAAAAATTATTTTTTTATCTTTCATTATTTTTTGTTTTTTAAAAATTTTTGTACTTTTTTAATCATTATATTCCTTTTTAATGAAGAAAGATAATCTACAAATAACTTTCCAGAAAGATGATCAATTTCATGTTGTAAAATTCTTGATTCCACTCCACTAACTTCTTTTGTTATTTGTTTGTTATTTTCATCTAAGTACTCAACTACTATATTTTGAGGTCTCTCAATATCAGCAAATTGTTCAGGAAGAGATAAACAACCCTCTTCCATAACAATTTTTTCCTGAGAGTATGAAACAATATTTGGGTTAAATAATGTATATTGTGTTTCTTTTTTAGTCTCTTGATCTAAAAAAAATATAGTCACAATTTGTTTTAAAATTCCAATTTGATTTGCTGCTAAACCTACACCTGGGGCTTTTATCATTATTTGCATCATTTTTTTGGCAATTTCTTTTTCCTTAATTCCAACAGACTGAATTTTATCTGCTTTTTGGCGTAATATTGGATTTGGTACATAAAGTAATTTATCCATTTTTATTTATGTAATTTTTTTTCTAGATTGGAATGCTGTATTTAATGTGTTTTCGTCTAAGTAGTGTACTTCTCCACCCATAGGGATTCCTTGTGCAAGTCTTGTTACATTTAAATCTTTAAATTTTTCCAGCTTATCTGCAATAACAAAAGATGTTGTTTGTCCTTCCATAGTTGTACTTAAGGCAAGAATAATTTCTTTAACGTTGTTTGTTTCAATTCTCTTTAGTAGATGTTCTATTTTCAATTCATCAGTTCCTATACCTTGAATTGCTGATAACGATCCACCTAGAACATTGTAGAGACCTCGATAAAAGCCTACTTTTTCTAATGTCCACAAATCTGACACATCCTCAACAACACAAATAGTTGCTTTATCTCTTTTTGGATTTGCACAAATATTGCATGGATTTACCATGTCTATATTTCCACATTCTGAGCACTCAATAATTTTATTGTAAGATAAATTTAAACTCTCAATTAAAGGAGATAAATTTTTATCTTTGTTTTTTAATAAAAAAAGAGCAATTCTTTGAGCCGATCTTCTTCCTAATCCTGGAAGTTTTGAAATATCGTTTATTAATTTATCTATTGGGGATTGCTCCATTTTTAGAATGGAAGTTTCATTCCAGGAGGTAATGGTAGGCCACCTGTGAGATTTTTCATTTCTTCTTGAGCTGCTGCTTCTCCTTTTTCTTTGGCATCATTTATTGCAGCTACAATCAGATCTTCAAGTATTTCTTTCTCATCTTGTTTAATCAAGCTATCATCAATTGAAATTCTTTTGAAAATACCTTTTGCTGTAGCTGTTACTTTAATAAGACCTCCTCCGGAACTACCTTCAACTTCAATATCATTTAATTTATTCTGTGCTTCAGCCATTTTCTTTTGCAACTGTTGAGCTTGCTTCATCATATTACCTAAATTGACCATTATTTCTCCTTTTTCATCTTTGGTTGATTTATATCTGTGTCATCATCATTTATTTCACCTAATTCTGTAATAGCGTGAATTTTACTTTCAGGAAATTCTTTTAATATTTTTTTTACTTCTGGATGATTTTTCATTATTTCAATTTCTTTTTGTTGGTTTATAACATCTTCATCGTGCAAACTTTTTCCAAGATTGCTTGTAGATGAATGTATCTGCCATATTCTTCCAGTCCATTTAGAGATTAATTTTGCAACATTTCTATTGAAGCCAGTGTCATTAATTTGAGATGTGTTTAGGGTAACTTCTCCTTCTTTAAAAGAGACTAACTGCACATCATTGTATAACTTAGTGTGAAGTAATCCTTCTCTATTTTTAAAAAACATATCGACAAAATGTCTAAAGTCTTTAACATATTTTATGTTTACATTTTCTTTTGGAGAAATTTCTTTTTTATTTTCATTAAAGTTTAGAATTTTATTACTTTCACTAGCTTCATTTTGTAGTTCAAGATTTTTTTCTAAAGGTTCTTTTTTTACTACTTCTTTATCCATTTTTTTAATTAGATCTTCTGGACTAGGTCCATCATGCAAATAAATAATTCTTAAAATAATCATTTCTCCATGTTGGTATAAATGAGAACTATTTTGTAATTCTTGATAACCTTTAAATAAAATTTGCCATATAATATTAAGATTATTTAATGTCATTTTTGATGACAATTCAGATCCTTTATTTCTTTCAAATTCAGGAATATAAATATCATCTTTTAAATCTGGTGCTATCTTCATTTGAACAAGGAAATGTACTACGTTTAATAGTTCATCAAATATCATTGGTATATCTGCACCTAATTCATACAATTCTTTATACTTGTTAATTGCACCAAGCGCATCTCCTTCTAAAATAATTTCAACTAAGTTAAATATTTTTTCTCTATCAGCTAGTCCAAGCATGCTTATTACAGTTTGCGAGTCAACTTTTTCATTTGGGCTAGTTATTGCTTGATCTAATAAACTAAGGCCATCTCTTACAGATCCATCTGCCGATCTAACAATTAACGAAATAGCGTCTAAATCAATATCAATATTTTCTAGTTTGGAAATTTTTAATAAATGATCTGATAAAATTTTATTCTCTATTCTATGTAAATCAAATCTCTGACACCTAGATAAAACAGTTATTGGTACTTTTTTAATTTCTGTTGTGGCAAAAATAAACTTAACATGTTCTGGTGGTTCTTCTAAAGTTTTAAGAAGAGCATTGAATGCACTTTTTGAAAGCATATGAACTTCATCAATTATAAATATTTTATAATCACAAATAACAGGTTTATATTTTACATTATCAATTATCTCTCTAATGTCATCAACACCAGTATTTGATGCTGCATCAATCTCAATAACATCAAGATTACTGTCTGAAGTTGTTGATTTACATGAATCACAAGTTCCACATGGTTCACAATTTTTTTTATCTCTATTCTTACAATTAATACTCATCGCTATAAGTCTAGCAGTGGTGGTTTTTCCAACACCTCTGACACCTGTTAGAATATATGCGTGAGCTAGCCGGTCATTATTAATAGCGTTTGATAGAATTTTTACTAATAATTTTTGACCAATTAAATCTTCAAATTTTTGAGGTCTGTATTTTCTAGCTAAAACTTTATATTTTTTTTCTTCTGTCATTATAATTAATGGGAGGAGTTGAGACCCAAACAAGATTGTTACAGCTGCTTCTTTTCAGATCTGACTGGATTAGCAATTTATTTGCCCTCAATCCTCCCTGTAGCAATATAACATTAATGTAAATGAAATATAAATAGACTTTTTAAAAAATTCTATTTTTTCCTGAATGAAGATTTCTCATATACTCCAAGGATTTCTATCTTCTTACAAAAAAATTTCATCTCTTCTAATGCTAATTTTACAGATGTATTTTCAGGATGTCCCTCAAAATCTATATAAAATTGTGCAACATCAAAACCCTGTGGGTGAATGTAACTCTCAAGCTTAGTTATATTAACTCCATTACTAGCAAATCCACCAAGACATTTGTACAAAACTGCTGGGATACTTCTAACTGTAAATACTAGTGTTGTAAGAATGTCCTTTGTTTCTGGATTCATATCTAATAACTTTTTTTGCATAACAAGAAATCGAGTTACGTTATTTTGAGTATCTTGGAAATTTTTTTCCAATATATCAAGATTATATATATTAGCAGCAAGTTCAGATGCGATAGCTCCATCTTCAATACTATTTAACTCTGAAATTAATTTAGCGGATCCAGCTGTATCTGCTTCAACAATCATTTGCTTATCTAATTTTAAAATTTTGTTTCGACATTGTGCTATTCCCTGTTCATGACTTCTTATTCTTTTAATATCTGAGATTTTCGCACCTCTAATTCCAAGTAAATTATGATTTACTTCATGAAAATATTCATAAGTTATTTTCAAATCAGAGTCAGGTATCAATCTTTGAGTATCAGCTACTCTTCCTGCAAGAGAGTTTTCTATTGGAACCATTGCTGCTTCAGATTTTCCTGATCTAACATGTTCAAACATATCTTCAAAAGTTGCACAAGATATACTTGTTGCGTTTGGAAAAATATTTTTTCCAGCTTGTTCACTATAAGCACCATTTACTCCTTGAAATGAAAAACTATCAACTTTTATCATTGTGCTCTCTTATATTAGTTTCAATATTTATTAAATCCTCTTTTGTATCTACACTCATTGGAACTTCAGGAACATACGTAACTCCAATTGGAATGTTAGAATCCATAGCTCTCATTTGTTCTAAGCTTAGATCTATTTCATTTTTTGATTTAGGTAGATTGATAAATGTATTAATTGAATCTGGAGTATAACTATAGATACCAACATGATGGTATAGGTTTTTCTTTTCTGTCGTAACTTCTCTATAAAAACTTAACGCCTGGGCTATTTCATTTTTTTTAAAATCAACTTCAACTTTTGTTACATTGGGATTATTTAATTCATTATCATTTAAGTTTGTTGCAAGTGTACCAATAGTAAAATTTCTTTTTATTGGGTCAATGACTTTAAAAATATGTTCTGGATTTATAAGAGGCATATCTCCTTGTAGATTGATTATTATATCAATGTCTTTGTTATTATTTATTTTTAAAAAAGCGGAGTGAACTCTGTCAGTTCCAGAAGGGAGATTTGGATCAGTCATAAGAGCTTTGCCTCCATTACTTACAATTAAATCATGAACTTCAATTTCAGAACAAGCAACAAACACTTCTCCTACATTTGACTCTATTGCCTGTTGCCAAACTCGTTGTATCATTGGAATACCATCAATGAGCATTAATGGTTTACCTGGCAGTCTAGTAGACGCCATTCTTGAGGGTATAATTACAACATTTTTCATAATTTATGCGACAATTAGGCAAGAGAATTTAAATTTCATACTTACGACAAATATATTCTTTCTTCTAAAAAATCTGTATATGTACTTATACATGTCTGGGCTTGAAGTTAATAAAATTTTAGCATCTATTATATTAGCAGTCTTAATTGTTACCCTTATCGGGCATTTTGGAGATTTAGTCATTGATATTGATCATGATGAAAAAA
The DNA here is from genome assembly GCA_902612805.1 of uncultured Alphaproteobacteria bacterium. Lineage (GTDB taxonomy): Bacteria > Pseudomonadota > Alphaproteobacteria > HIMB59 > CACPNW01. The sequence goes on from CACMEY010000006.1 coordinate 48,624, forward strand.
AAGAAACAGCTTATAAAATAGACGTTCCTGAGGATTCTACTGGCACTGGAGTAGTAGAAAAACAAGAAGAAATAATAGAGCCAATTTCAATGTTATTAGCAAGTGCTTCTCTTGATAATGGAGAAAAATTATTCAAAAAATGTGCTACGTGCCATAATTATGAAAAAGGTAGTGCAAATAAAGTAGGTCCACACTTATGGAACATTATAAATAGACCAAAAGCAAATGTTGAAGGTTTTGCATACTCTAAAGCTTTAGCTGAATACGGTGGAGAATGGGGATATGAAGAATTAGCAGAATTTTTATATAAACCAAAAAAATATATAAAAGGTACAAAAATGAACTTTGCAGGTTTGAAAAAAGTAAAAGATAGAGCAGACTTAGTTTATTTCCTAAGAGAACACTCAGATAATCCAGCACCACTACCATAAACTAAAGTAATGATCTTAGATACAGAAGAGTTTTCAAAATTTGCAAACTCTTTAGCCGATGATGCATCTAAAACTTCAATGCATTATTTTAGAAACAAAATTGAAATAGAAATTAAAGATGATGAAAGTCCTGTAACTCTAGCAGATAAAGAAACAGAACAGGTATTAAGAGAGAGAATAAGAAGAGAATATCCTGATCATGGAATTTTAGGTGAAGAGTATGAAAATGAAAAAATAGATGCTGAATTTATATGGGTATTAGATCCTATAGATGGAACAAGAAGCTATATAGCCGGACATAAAGATTTTGGAAATTTAATTGCATTACTTCACAATAAAAAACCAGTTTTAGGAATTATTAATTGTCCAGCACACAATGAGCGATGGGTGGGAATAAAAAATCAACACACAAAATGTAATGGAATAGATGTTCAAACATCCTCAATTAAACAAATCAAAAATGCCTATCTTTTTACATCTGGATTATATTTTGATGAGCCTCAGATTAGAAAAGGGTTAGAATTACTCAAAGAAAAATCAAGATGCTATAGACTTGGTGGTGATTGTTATATGTATGGGATGTTAGCCTCAGGTTTAATTGATATTGTTTTAGAAGATACATTAAAAGTGCATGATTATATGGCTCTTGTAAATGTAATTGAAGGAGCTGGTGGAGTAATTACGGATAAGTTTGGGCAAGATATATCGCTAGACTCAGATGGTAGTTTAGTTGCCTCCAGCTCAAGCTCTCTTCACGAGGAAATAATTAAATTAATAAACTAAAATTTATTTTAATTTTTAATAATTAGACATATATTATAAGTATGAAAATACTCACTTTGATCTTTACGTTTACTCTAATTTTTCAACTAAAAGCACAAGCAAATACTAATATATCTCATGCAATTGCAATGCATGGTGAGCCAAAATATTCAAACGATTTTGAAAATGTTGAATACATTAATCCAAATTCAATTAAAGGTGGTTCAATAGTAAGAAGTGCCATTGGAACCTATGACAGCTTCAATCCATTTATTTTAAAAGGTACCTCGGCAGCTGGAATTGGAGCATTGTATGAAACGTTAACAACGGGATCTAGCGATGAAGCATTTACGGAATACGGATTATTAGCAGAAACGATTGAATGGCCAGATGACAGATCTTGGGTTTCATTTACATTGAGAAACGAAGCATATTGGCACGATGGAAAAAAAATTACAGCTGACGATGTTGTATGGACATTTAACACCCTGATGGAGAAAGGTCACCCATTTTATAAATACTACTATGGAGATGTAAAAGAAGTAATTAAAGAGCAAGAAAATAAAGTGAGATTTAATTTTACAACAAACACGAATAAAGAATTAGTATTAATTGTTGGTCAATTACCTGTACTACCAAAACATTATTGGGAAAATAAAAACTTTGAAGAAACATCTCTAGAAATACCAATTGGGAGTGGTCCATATAAAATTAAATCATTTGATAGTGGAAGATCAATTACTTACGAATTAGATCAAAATTATTGGGGTTTTGGTGCATCAATACCAATTAAAATTGGTAAAGACAACTTTGGTACAATTAGATACGATTATTACAAAGACAGAGGTATTGAAAGAGAAGCTTTTAAATCTGGTGAGATTGATTTCTTCTCAGAAAATTCATCAAAAGAATGGGCAACTGCGTATGATATAAATGCTGTGAATGAAGGCTTAATTAAAAAAGAATTAATAAGTCATGAAAATCCACAAGGTATGCAAGGTTTTGCATTCAATATAAGAAAAGAAAAATTTAAAGATAGAAGAGTAAGAAAGGCTCTTTCTTATGCTTTTGACTTTGAATGGTCTAATAAAAATTTATTCTTTAATGCATATAAAAGAACAGATAGCTTTTTCGAAAATTCAGAACTTGCTTCCTCTGGTCTTCCTTCAAAAGAAGAATTAAATTATTTGAATCCATATTTTGATGTACTTCCAAAAGAAATATTTACACAAGAATATACAAATCCAGTTACTGATGGTTCGGGTTATATGAGGATGCAATTGCAAGAAGCTTCAAAACTTCTAGAAGACTCTGGCTGGGAATTAGTTGATGGTAAACTTCTACAATCTAGTACAAATGAACCTTTTGAATTTGAAATCTTATTACGATCGCCAGCTTTTGAGAGAATAGTTTTTCCATTCAAAGATAATCTAGAAAAATTGGGAATAATTGCTGAGGTAAGAACCATCGATAGTGCACAATATCAAAAAAGAATGGAAACATTTGATTTTGATATGGTTGTGCAAACCTTTGGTCAATCTTTATCTCCAGGTAATGAGCAAAGAAATTTTTGGGGTTCTGATGCAGCGGATACTGATGGCTCTAGAAATGTTGTTGGTATAAAAAATTATGCTGTAGATGGGTTAATTGAAAGTCTAATTAATGCTAGTGATAGAGAAGAATTAATCACAATAACCAAAGCTTTAGATCGTGTTCTTTTATGGAATTACTATGTTATTCCACAATGGCATATCTCGTCATACAGAGTTCTATATTGGGATTTTTTTGATCAACCAAAAATCAAACCAAAATATTCTTTAGGCTTCGATACATGGTGGATTAATCAGAATAAATTTGAAACAATCCAATCAAATAGAACATCAAACTAATTATTAAAGTTTATTAGAAATAATATAAAATAGCACAATATGGGTGCTTACTTAATCAAAAGACTTCTTTTAATTATCCCAACTCTTTTTGGGATAATGATTATAAATTTTGCAATCATTCAAATTGTTCCTGGGGGACCAGTAGAACAAATGATTGCACAAATGACTGGCACAGCTGTTGAGTCAACAGCTCGATTTTCTGGCGGTGGCGAGGGTGAAACTTTAGAGTTTAGTCAAGATAATTCTACATCAGTAAATGATAGTAAATATAGAGGAGCACAAGGTCTTGATCCAGAAATTATAAAGGAAATAGAAAAAATGTATGGAATGGATAAACCAGCGCACCAACGTTTCCTGAAAATGTTAAAAGATTATCTAACTTTTGATTTTGGAGAAAGTTTTTTTAGAGATCAAAAAGTTACTTCCATTGTTTTAGACAAAATGCCAGTTTCAATATCACTTGGTTTATGGACAACTTTATTAGTATATTTAATATCTATACCTCTTGGTATAAGAAAAGCAATAAAGGATGGATCAAGGTTTGATATAGTTTCAAGTTCAATTGTAACTATTGGTTATGCAATACCAAATTTTTTATTTGCTGTAATACTAATTGTATTTTTTGCAGGAGGAAGGTTTTATGATATTTTTCCTCTACGAGGTTTATTTTCTGAAAATTTTGATGAGTTAACATTATTTCAAAAAATAGTTGATTACTTCTGGCATTTAGCACTACCTTTAACAGCGATGCTTGTAAGTGGGTTTGCTGGATTAACTTTTTTAACAAAAAATTCATTTCTTGATCAAGTAAATCAGCAATATGTAATTACTGCACGTTCTAAAGGCTTGGCTGAAAGAAAAGTTCTTTATGGTCATGTATTTAGAAATGCAATGTTAATAGTAATTGCAGGTTTCCCATCAGCGTTTATTGGAATTCTTTTTTCAAGTTCTCTGTTCATTGAAGTTATTTTTTCTTTAGATGGGCTGGGACTACTAGGATACGAAGCAGCTCTGACTAGAGATTATCCAATTATATTTGCAACACTTTATTTTTTCTCACTACTTGGTTTGGTTATGGGAATAATTGGTGATTTTATGTACTCAGTTATTGATCCACGTATAGATTTTGAATCAAGATAATGATGAAATTATCAAAATTAAATCAAAGAAGACTGAATAATTTTAAGAACAACAAGAGAGGTTATTATTCTTTTTGGATATTTAGTTTTTTATTTATTATTTCTTTATTTGCTAATTTTATTGCTAATGAAAAACCCTTATTAGTTAAATATAAATCAAACTTTTATTACCCAATATTTTCTTTCTATTCAGAAACAACATTTGGAGGAGATTTTGAAACAGAGGCAGATTATAAAGATCCATTTGTTAAAAATTTGATTGAGGAAAATGGATGGATGATTATGCCTATAATTCCGTATTCATATAATACAATAATTAGAGATTTATCTGCTCCAGCTCCTTCACCGCCGTCGAATAAAAATTGGCTTGGTACTGATGATCAAGCAAGAGATGTTCTATCAAGATTAATTTATGGTTTTCGAATATCAATATTATTCGGATTTACTTTAACATTTTTTTCAATGATTATTGGAGTGTCTGCCGGCGCAATACAAGGTTATTTTGGCGGAAAGACAGATTTATTCTTCCAAAGATTTATGGAAGTTTGGTCAGCAATACCAACCTTATATGTGTTAATAATTTTAGCTAGTGTAATTCAACCAAATTTTTGGTGGTTACTAATTATTTTATTACTCTTTAGTTGGATGGGCTATGTTGGCGTAGTTCGTGCAGAATTTTTAAGAGCAAGGAATTTTGACTATATAAGAGCAGCAAGAGCATTAGGAGTATCAAATACAAAAATTATTGTAAGACACATGTTACCTAATGCAACTATAGCTACTGTTACTTTTCTACCATTTAGTTTAAGTGCATCAGTCACAGCATTATCAGGTCTTGATTTTTTAGGTTTTGGGTTACCTCCAGGATCTGCATCTTTAGGTGAAATGGTTAATCAAGGAAGAAATAATTTACAAGCTCCTTGGCTTGGAATTACAAGTTTCTTAACTTTAGGTTTAATGTTAGGCCTTTTAGTTTTTGTTGGTGAAGCGATAAGAGACTCATTAGATCCAAGAAAGACTTTTAATTAAAATGGAAAAAATATTATCAATAAAAAACTTAAGTATAGCCTTTAATAAACATAACTACGTCGTTAAAAATATAAATATTGATGTACTAAAAGGTAAGACTACAGCAATAGTTGGAGAATCTGGGTCAGGTAAAACATTATCTGCTCTAAGCATATTGAAATTATTACCTAATGGAGCCAGCATTAAGGAAGGAGAAATAAACTATAATGATAAAAATTTATTAAATTTAAGTCAAAAAGAAATTCAAAATATAAGAGGAAATAAAATTTCAACAATATTTCAAGAACCAATGACAAGTTTAAACCCTCTGCATACAATAAATAAGCAAATTGAAGAAATTATTACAACTCATAATACATTAACTAAAAAAGAAGCTAAAAAACGAACTATTAAATTACTAAATGAAGTTGGCCTTAGTGATATATCATCAAGGCCAAAAATATATCCATATGAATTATCTGGAGGACAGAGACAAAGAGCTATGATTGCAATGAGTATTGCGAATAAGCCAGATGTGTTAATAGCTGATGAACCAACTACAGCTTTAGATGTAACGATCCAGTTACAAATCTTAGAGTTACTTCAGAATATTCAAAAACAAATGGGTATGTCTATGGTTTTTATAAGCCATGATCTCTCTGTTGTGAAAAAATTATCAGATTACATATATGTTATGAAAAATGGTAAAGTAATTGAATTTGGGACAAAAGAAAAAATATTTAATAATCCTCAACATGAATATACTAAAGAATTAGTGTCCAATCAAAGTAACATTAAAGGAAATAACAATCAAAAAAGTGAATCGATAATAAATATTAAAGACCTAAACGTTTGGTATCCTATAAAAAAAGGATTGCTTAAAAGAACAATTGATCATGTAAAGGCAATTAACAATGTTAGCTTTAATTTAAAAATTGGAGAAACTATTGGAATTGTAGGTGAATCTGGCTCAGGAAAAACTTCACTTATTTTGGCAATTCTAAAATTAATACAATCTAGAGGAGAAATAATAATAAATAAAAAAAATTTAAATAACTTAAATAAAAACGAGGTTTTAGATTTAAGAAAAGATATTCAAGTTGTATTTCAAGACCCGTTCTCATCCTTAAGTCCTAGAATGAATATTGAAGATATTATATCAGAAGGTTTAATGGTTCATTATCCTAAAATAAGTTTAAGAGTAAAAAGAAAAAAATTAAAAAATATGCTAGAAAAAGTTGGTTTAGAATATGAAAATACAATAGAAAAATATCCTCATGAATTTTCTGGTGGTCAACGACAAAGAATCGCAATCGCTAGAGCTTTAATTTTAGAACCTAAAATTCTAATTTTAGATGAACCGACTTCTGCTTTGGATGTAACAATTCAGAATCAAATATTAAGTTTGTTAAATAATTTACAAAAAGAATTAGACTTAAGTTATATTTTTATAAGTCATGATATGCGGGTTATAAGAGCTATTGCTAATAAAATAATTGTATTAAAAGATGGTTTAATTGTAGAAGAAAATAATAGTAAAGATATTTTTATTTCACCTAAATCAGAATATACAAAGAAATTAATAGCTTCAGTAATATAAATGATTAAACACGAACCTGATAAAGATGTAATTGAAAAGATAATATTCTTATTTAATAAAAAAAAATATTTAGAAGCTCTCGATTTATCGGATAAAATTATTAACAAATACCCTAATTCAATATTAATAAATAATATTTTAGGAGTAATTCATACTGAGTTAAAAAATTACACTTTTGCAAAAAATCTATTTATAAAAGTTATAAATTTAAATCCAAAATATAACGATGGATATTATAATCTAGCAAATATTTATAACAAAATTGGTGAAGAAGATAATGCAATCAAAAATTATGAAAGAGTAATAGAATTAGATAAAGGTTATTATAAGGCTTACAACAACTTAGGAAATATATTTAGAAAAAGAAATTTAAATAAAAAAGCCCTTGAATATTATATATTAACATTAAACATAAACCCTAATTATATCAGAGGGTTTTATAATTTAGCAGGTGTTCTTCAACATTTCATATTAGATGAGAAAAATAAATATATAAATAAATTTTTTTTATATCTTCTTGAAAATAGAACAATTGTTAGACCAAATGCTATAGCTACAAATGTAATAAATGGTTTATTTTTAAATACAAATTTAAAAGATAATTTTTCTTTGATAGAAAATATAAACTTTCCAAAAAATTTGAATAAAATTATAGAAGGTTTAAATGAGAATAAACTTTTGTTACAATTTATGAAAGTTTGTCCTATACCTAATTATTATTTTGAAAAAAATTTTATAAAAATAAGAAACGAAATTTTAAATCAAATCTATAATTTAAATTTTAAAAAAATTTATTTAAATTTCTTAGTTGCATTATCAGCACAATGTTTTTTAAATGAATATGTATATTCAGAAACAAATGAAGAAATTTTTAAAGTTAATAAAATTAACGAAAGAATAAAAAATAATATCAATACAAAAAAAATAAATGAATTAGAAATACTTATTTTATCTTGTTATTCTCCATTACATAGCTTTGATTGGTCTAGTAAAATAGATCCTTCAAATGAATTAAAGGAAACATTTATATTACAATATGAAGATTATAATGAAGAAAAAGAATATACTAAAAAAATAAAATCAATTTCAGAGATTAATGATAGTATTTCAATAAAAGTTAAAAATCAATATGAAGAAAATCCATATCCTAGATGGACTAATCTTGGTTTAAGTATTGAGCCTAGACATATAAAAGAAGTAATTGAGGACATAAATTTAAACGTAGATATAAAAAAAATAAATTTTTCTAAAAATGTAGAAATTTTAATTGCTGGATGTGGAACTGGACAACACGCAATAACTACAGCGTCTAAATATAAAAATGCTGAAATTTTTGCATTAGATCTAAGTTTTAATAGTTTAGCCTATGCAAAAAGAAAAGCTAAAGAACTAAAGTGTGAAAATATAAATTTTTTTCAAGGAGATTTGTTAAGTTTAAAAAAAGTAAACAAAAAATTTGATATAATAGAATCTGTTGGTGTTCTGCATCATATGGCTGATCCACTAATAGGATGGGCAACCTTGACTAATTGTTTAAAAAAAGATGGTTTAATGTTAATTGGATTATATAGTGAGAAAGCTAGGGGTAATATTGCGAATGTAAGAAAAACAATAAATAATCTAAAAATCAAAACTACAAAAAAAAATATTATTAATTTTAGAAAAGATATTTTTGAAAAAAATAATCCACAATGGGAAACTATAAAGCATAGCCCAGATTTTTATTCAACAAGTGGAGTAAGAGATTTATTATTTCATATTCAAGAGCATAGGTTTACAATTGATATAATAAGAAAAAAGATGAAAAAATTAGGTTTAGTTTTTTTGGGTTTTGAAGATACATATGTTTTAGAAAGATTTAAAAAAAATTATGATAATAATGAAGATCTTTACAATTTAGATACATGGATAGAATTTGAAAAGAAAAATCCAAGGATATTTTCAGGAATGTATCAATTCTGGTGTAAAAAAATATAATATTTTTTAAGTTTTAATTATGTTTATCATTAGACAAAATCGATTATAAAACTGTAAAAAAATATTGTGAAAAAAATATTTATTACAATTTTTGTTTGCTTATTTATTTTTTTGAATTATGGCTGCAATACAATAGCTGGAACAGCAAAGGGTATTGTTGAGGATATTAAAAGTGTAGTACCAGGTGTTTAATGAATAAATTACTAGTTTTTTTTATTTGCTTTGCCCTAATAGGCTGTAATACAGTTGTTGGATCTGTAAAAGGAATTGGTAGAGATATGAAAGCAGCTACAATTTATACTAGAGATGCATTTACTGGAAATCCTATATCAGACCAGAATTCAAAATAGTTAGTTTTAAACAAATCTCTAATATAGATTAAATTTATTTTCTTTAAAAAATTTATCAACATAAATTGCTGTAGGCCTTACATATGAATGGAGCAAATAATTTAGATTTTCTAAAAATTCACTAACTTCGTTTTTTTTGTTATACTCAAAATTATGTATTTCAATAGAAATTACTAAAGGATGATATTTTTTGAAATCAAAGTTTCTAATAATATTAAAATCTTGAAACTCTAAATCTATATTTAAATAATATAATTTTTCTAAATCTTTCTCATAATTTTTGATTACATTGTTAAGAATAGAAGTTCTGATTTTAATTGATTCCTTTTTTTTGTCTACACTTTCTAAACTGCTTACAATTCTATTAGTGGCAGGTCTGTCTCTATCAAAAATATAATAATTTTCACTTTCTTCATTAGAAAGGTAAGAAAAAATATTTTTATCTAATGGTCTTATTTTTTCTGAAATTTCAATCATTTCTTTATTTCCATCAATACTTACTCCTCGCCATCCTCTTAAATAGAGAAGAAAGGTGTTTGAAAAATGAATTGGATGAAAAGATCCTAGATCTAAAAAATTACCATAAGATATTTTAGATAGTAATTTATTAATAATTAAATCCTCACCAAATTGAGCAAAGCTTGATTTACAAAATTTTGAATTTAGTAAATTATTATATTCTAATTCTTTTATTAATTGTTTTAAAATATAATTGTACATAAAATTATTAAGCTTATATAACCCATGTTTTTGGTTACAACATTAATAAAACAGCTTTTCTGTTTTAATATAGAAATTTATGGCGGAGAGAGAGGGATTCGAACCCTCGGTAGTATTGCTACTACACACGCTTTCCAAGCGTGCTGATTAAACCGCTCTCACATCTCTCCAATTAAAAATTATAATTTAACACAACTAAATAATTGTTAACAGGGTTTGTTTAAAGACTAATTTAAAAAAATTATAATTCCTTATTAAAAAAAAATGCTAAGGACTCACCAATTTTTAAAGATCCAGAAGGTGAAGTATGTATTCCATCATAAAAATCAATTTGATCTATAAAATTAATATTATCATGAAGATTAAAACAAATTAAATTTTTTTCTTTGCAAATTTTTAAAGTAAACGAATTGACAATTTCTAAATATGGATTTAACCAATGGTTATTTGAGATTTTTTGTGTAGATAATATTAAAGTTGAATCATAAATTTTGTTTATCTCAATTATGTCTATAATATTTTTTTTATAATAGTTGTAAAAATTGTTAAGATAATAAGAATCTAAAACTATATCTTTAGATGGTGATTTAGTAAAATATGCATCAAAATATTTTGGTTTATTTTTATAATTAATTCTATATTTTCTTGAAAGAATATTGCCCTTAATGACTAAATATAAAGAATGTATAGCACTATTATTCTTTATATATTGAATTGTATTACTAAAAAATTTTTCATTTTTTATTAAATCTCTATTTGAAGCATTTATTATTCTGCCTTTAGAAAAGTCGTGTTGCTTTTTCATATTTTCAACCAAAAACAATGCATCATTAATTCCAAGATAAACAATCATAAACTTTGGTTTTAACTCTTTAAATCTAGAAAACCATAGTCTATACAAATTCTTATGCCCATAAGAAGTCTGGCCTCCAATACCTGCGTTAAGAACTTGATAATTTTTGTTAATTTTTTTTTCAAAAACTTTTGTCCAAATTAATTTATCATCTATTTCTCTTTCTTCAGTTGTACTACCTCCCAGAATTAAAATTTCAATTTCATTCAGAGAATAATTATTAGCTCGAAATCCATTCTTGTCTCTTGTATAAATCGCTATGTTATTTGATACATAAGGAAGACTTTCCATAATATTAGTTTGTTGTTTAGGAATTAGTAAATTATTAAAATTTGAAGATCTATAAAGCCAAGTTCCAAATACTAATTCAATAATAATAAGACCAGTAAGTAAAACAGTTAAATTTATAATTATAGTATTCAAATATTTTCTTAACATAAAGTTATATTAATATAAGAATATAACTATTAGAAATCTATTAATATTTTTTTTAAGTGCTCTTCCTAATCTATGTTGCATTTATCTAAAATTAATTACACCGAAAGATATACCAATTAAAGTTTCTTTCTCTCCATACTTTAAATTGGTTTAAAAATTTAGGATATACTGAATACATAAGTTTGCATTTTTCTATATTTTGGATTTTAATATAAGAATTATAATTACGAGCAATAATAACATACTTATTAAGATTTTTTTCATTATTATATTTAGAAATTTTAGGAATTTCGTTAGTATAAATTTTTGGCTCTAAGTGATCAGTTATATATGGATTATCATCATAGTAGAATACTTTACTAGTTTCTTTCTCATTATAATATAAGTATTCATAAACTTTAACTTGTTCAGTTGCAGGTATAAATAAAATAACATAAAATAAAATATTAAAAGATAAGGTTAAATTTATTAAGAATTTTTTTGCAAAAAATAAGTCAGTATTACTAAAAAAATAACTGATAAAAAATGGTGCAAAAATTAAAATTGGAAATAAAAATCGCAATTCTTTATGTGTTAATAAAGATAATATTATTATTACAGGTAAGGTAATAAATGTTATTATGTTTTTAAATTCTTTTAACCAAAAAAATATAATGGATATCAATATTATTATATTTACAGGTGGAAAAAAACCTTCCAAATAAAGCTTAAGATGATACCACCAAGGCTCTCTTCCAAATGATGCAAACCATTTTGATACAAAGTTGGCATGATAAAATTGATAAAAAGTATTATTGTAAAAACCATATCCAAAAAAATCAACTATTAGACTAGAAAGAAGGACGAGAATTATAATTAATGAATTCAATATTACATATTTAAAATTTGTATAATTGAATTTAGTAAAAAAAAACCACAAAAAAATAAAAAATACTGATAGTACAATTTGATATCTGAGTACTATAGATAAACCTAAACATATTCCTGAAATTGCTAACAAAAGATATTTTTGTTTATATTCATCACTCGAAATAAACTTATCAAAAAGTACCATTCCAAAAATCAACAAAGATATAGATAAATTTTCTGATGAGGTTCTTGCATGAAGAAAAGCATAAAACCAAAAAGTAAAAATAATTATTTTCGATAAATTGTTATCAATATTGAATTTAAATTTTACATGATTATAGAGGTAATTAATACTTACAAAACCTACTATTGAAGTAACTAATTTCAGTATAAAAACAATTATGAACGGATTAACTATATTTAAATTGTATAAAATTTTTGTTACTGCAAAATAAAAATAGGGATGAACCCATGATCTAATCCTATAATTAAATTCCCATGCTAATTTATTTTCAATTCCTAGAAGCTTCTCTAAAGGTCCAATTACTTGAAAGTGCTCATCAGAATTATAGTAACCTACAGTAAAATATGCAGCTATAAAATGAAGTATTAATCCAAAAAAAATAAACCATTTAGTATTTATATTGTTGGAAAAATAAAAATTATACATAATAAAATATTTAGAATATACCTAAATCAAATATTTACAAATCAATGATTACTTTTTTAGTACCGACATTTAATGAAAGAAAAAATATATATATATTTATTAATACAATTAATAGACTCAATTTGAAATTAGATCACAATATTTTATTTATTGATGATAACTCTAATGATGGTACCATTGAAGAATTAATTAGGGCTAAAAAAGAATTTTATAATATTGATTATATAATAAGAAATGAGAAAAAAAGAGATTTAACACAATCTTTAGTATTTGGAATAAATTATTTAAAAGAAAAATATACTTTAATAATGGATTGCGATTTACAGCATGACTATGAGAAAATAGAAATATTGATTAAAAATATCACTGAGAATAACTTTGACTTAGTTATTGGTTCAAGGTTCATTAAAGATGGTCAAAATATTTCAATGAATAAAAGAAGGGTATTAGAATCAAAATTAGGTATATTACTTTGTAGGTTGATTGGGATTAGTACTGTAATGGATCCATTAAGTGGTTTTTTTATAATAAAGACAAATCTTTTAAAAAAAATAAAAAATAAAATTAAAACTCGTGGTTTTAAAATACTATTAACAATTCTTTATTTGCTCAGAAATAAATTAGAATATAAAGAATTGCCAATTAAATTTAATAAAAGAGTTTATGAAAAAAGTAAGTTAAATTTGAAAGTTAAAATTTTATTTTTAGAGCAGATTGTAAAATTAAAATTTAGTTTATAGAATTATAAATTAATTTATTTTTGTTTTTTTAAAATTTATCCATCTTTCATTTTTAGAGCATTAAGAAAAGTATTCTGGGGTATATCTACTTTACCAAACTGTCTCATTCTTTTTTTGCCCTTTTTTTGCTTATCTAAAAGTTTATTTTTCCTTGTTACATCTCCACCGTAAAGCTTTTGAGTTACATCTTTTCTAAATGAAGCGACAGTTTCTCGAGCAATCACTTTACCACCAATTGCTGCTTGAATTGCAACTTTGAATTGTTGTCTTGGTATTAAATCTTTCAATCTTTCACACAGCGCTCTACCTCTTTGTTCAGATCTATCTTTATGAACAATTAGAGACAGGGCATCAACTGGATCACCATTGATAAGTATACCTACTTTTACTAAATTATTAACTTCGTAACCAGTAATTTCATAATCAAAACTTGCGTAACCTTTAGTTATTGATTTTAATCGATCATAAAAATCAAATACGACTTCATTCAGTGGAAGTTTGTACTCTACTAAAGGTCTATTACCAGCGTAACTCATATTTAGTTGAATACCTCTTTTAGAAGTGCATAATTCTAGTACTGATCCTAAAAATTCTTCAGGTACAATGATTGTAGCCTTTATCCAAGGTTCTGAAATATTTTCTACCTTCACTGGATCTGGCATATCTGTAGGATTGTGTAGATTTACAGTTGATCCATCTTTCATTAAAATTTTATAAACGACTGATGGTGCAGTAGTTACAAGTTCTAAATTAAATTCCCTTTCAAACCGATCTCTAATGATTTCTAAATGCAATAAACCTAAAAATCCACAGCGAAAACCATAACCTAAGGCAGGACTTACTTCAGGTTCGTAAGAAAAACTTGAGTCATTCAAAGCAAGTTTAGACATACTATCACGCATATGTTCATAGTCGTCTGAGTCAACTGGAAACATTCCACAAAAAACTACCGGTTGGGATGGTTTGAAACCTGGGAGAACTTCTTCAGTTGGAAGTTTATCATCTGTTATTGTGTCACCAACTTTACAATCAGAAACACTTTTAATTCCAGAATTTAGGAAGCCAATTTCTCCAGGTCCAAGTGTATCAACTTCAGTTACCTTAGGGGAAAATATACCTACTCTATCAATTGTATAAGTGGCACCTGTTGCCATAAATCTTATTTTCTGACCTTTTTTTAGTTCTCCATTTATAACTCTTACAAGTACCACGACACCAAGATAACTGTCATACCAGCTATCAACTAACATGCATTTCAGTTCTTTGTTTTTTTCACCTGATGGAGATGGAAGAAGAGTTATTATTTTATTTAATAAATCTTCTATACCGGCTCCTGTCTTTGCTGAAACAAGAGAAGCGTTGTCAGTTTCAATACCTAGCACATCTTCAATTTGTGATTTTATTTTATCTGGCTCAGAAGAAGAAAGATCAATTTTATTTAAAACAGGTAAAATTTCATGATCATTATTAATAGCCTGATACGCATTGGCTAAGGTTTGAGCCTCAACACCCTGCGTAGAATCTACTATCAGTAAAGATCCCTCACATGCTGCTAAAGATCTTGATACCTCATATGAGAAATCAACATGTCCTGGGGTATCCATAATATTAAGTATGTATGTCTTACCATCATTTGATTTGTAAGAAAGTCTAACTGTTTGAGCTTTTATTGTAATACCTCTTTCTCTTTCTAATTCCATTGAATCTAGAACCTGCTCTTTCATCTCCCTATCAGTTAAACCACCACAAAACTGTATTAGTCTATCAGCTAACGTTGATTTTCCATGATCTATGTGAGCCACAATTGAGAAGTTACGAATAGAACTAAGTTCTGCCATTAGTTTCTTATAGATGCATCAAGCGATTTAGATATTTCGTCTATTATTTTATTTGATAATTCCTCAATTTCTTGATCATTGAATGTTTTATCTTGAGGTTGAAGTAAAACCCTAAAAGCAATACTTTTTTTATTTTCTGGAAGTTTATCTCCATCATAAACATCAAATATCATTACGTTTTGAATTATATTTTTATCTATTTTTTTTACTTTTTTAATTATGTCACCAGCCTTTACTTCTTTTGGGAAAAGAAAGGCAAAGTCTCTTTCAACCATTTGATAGGGATTATTAGTAAAACCTCCTTTTGAAGCAGAATTATTCTCTTGAAATTGTGAAATATTCTCCAAATATATTTCAAAACCATATACCTTGAAATTAACATCCATTGTTTTTAATAGAACTGGATGTAATTCTCCAAAATTGGCTATTTTGTTTTTACCAAGCCTCAAAGAAGATGATTTTCCAGGATGATAAATTTTACCTTCTAATTTTTCATATAGCAAATTATTTATAGGTACATTTAAATCAGCTAAAATAGAAAATAAATCAGCTTTTATACTAAAGACATCAATATTTTTTTTATTTGATAACCAATTTTGTTCATCAGATGAGCCATAAGCTATAGCAGTGGCAACATTTTCTTGTTGGTCAGGTAGTGATTTAGAAAAATTTGGACCTACTTCAAATATTTTTGCTCTTAGATACATTCTAGATTTATTTTGATTGATTGCTTCTAATAAATTTGGAAGCGTAGATGGTCTCATCGTATTTAAATCGGAACTTATAGGATTTTTTAAACTAATTATTTCATCTGATATAATTTTTGCATTATTTTCATCCATAAACGACCAAGTTACAACTTCAGAATATCCATTAAGAGCCATAGTTTTTTTACTTTTATAAAAAGTTTTTGTTTTGGTATTTAAAATCTGCTTTTTTTCTTCTTGATTAGTTACTTTTTTAAGAGAAATTTTATTATAACCATAAATTCTAATTATTTCCTCTACTATATCTGCCTCACCAACAATATCTGGTCTAAAAGTAGGGCTTTGAATTTCAAATTTTGATTCTTTTTTATTAATAGAAAAACCAAGTGAAACTAAAATTTTTTCTTGTTCCTCATTATTGATCTCTATTCCACCAAATGTCTTCACTTTATTTGTATCAAACATAAATGGTTTATTTTTTTCTATATTAATTTCTGAAGAAACGAACTCACTTACTTCACCTCCACATAATTCTAAAATTAATTGAGTTGCGGCATCTACACCCCAATAGATGGATTCAGTATCTATCCCTCTTTCAAAACGATAACGTGCATCACTTTGAAGATTTAGTTTTCTTCCAGTTTTAGTAACAGAAACCGGATCAAATAATGCAACTTCTAGAAAAACATTTTTGGTCTCCATACTACAACCACTATCAAGGCCGCCCATGACCCCGCCAATTCCATGAAGTTTATTTTCATCATCAGAAATTACAATCATATCACTGTCACATTGATAATTAACTTCATTTAATGCTAAACATTTCTCATTTTTGTTGGATAATCGCATTGTTAAATTGCCTGACACTTTATCAGCGTCGTAAACATGAAGTGGCCTTCCTAAGTCAAAGGTAATATAATTTGTAATGTCAACAAGAGCTGAAATAGGTCTTAATCCGATTGCAATTAATCTATCTTGAAGCCATTTAGGGCTTTCAACATTTTTGACATTTTTGAAATATCGACCTGCTACTCCAGGACATAAATTATTATTTTGAAATTCTTTTTTCCAGGTAATTGGGCTTTTAAATGATTCTTTAACTTTTTTATAATTTATGTCTTTTAATTTACCAATTCCTGCTGCTGCTAAATCTCTCGCGATACCTCTGACTGATAAACAGTCAGATCTATTTGGTGTTAAATTAATTTCAATAACAGGTTCTTCTATTGTAAAGATTTTACTAAACAAATCACCAATTTTATAATTATCTTTTATTTCAATAATTCCATCGTGTTCGTCAGAAATACCCATCTCTCTTTCTGATACAAGCATTCCACAAGACTCAACTCCTCTTATTTTTGTTTTTTTTAAATGTAAGTCTGTACCAGGAATATAACTATTTTCTGGTGCAAAAATCCCTAGCATCCCCTGTCTTGCATTTGGAGCGCCACACACAACTTGAAAATTTCCATTTATTGTTTCAACCTGACATACTTTAAGTTTATCTGCATCAGGATGTTTTTCTGCTTTTAAAACTTTAGCTACAGTAAAATTCTTAAATATTTCTGATTTATCTTCTACACTTTCAATCTCTAAACCAATATTGGTTAAAGTATCTGTTATAGTATTTAAATTTTCAAAAGTATCTAAATGATCTTTTAGCCAGTCTAATGTAAATTTCATTTATAGCCCTGAACGTGTTTGATTATCTAAAATACTAAAACCATAATGGTCCAACCATCTATAATTTGGATCAAAAAAACTTCTTAAATCTGAAATACCATATTTAAGCATCGACAAACGCTCAATTCCCATACCAAAAGCAAAACCCTGATAATGTTTTGAATCAATATTACAATTATCTAAAACTACAGGATTGACCATTCCACAACCCAATATTTCTAACCATTTTTCTCCTTCGCCAATTTTTATTTTATTATTTACTTTGGTATAAGCGACATCCATTTCTGCACTAGGCTCGGTAAAAGGAAAATAACTAGGGCGAAAACGGTATTGTAAGTTTTTTACTTCAAAAAATTCTTCTAAGAAGGAAACGAGTGTTGATTTTAGATCAACCATAGTAGAACTTGTATCAACTACTAAACCTTCTACCTGATGAAACATAGGAGCATGTGTAGCATCCGAGTCACTTCTATAAGTTCTGCCAGGCACAATAATTTTAATAGGTGGTTTTGTGTTGAGCATTGTTCTCACTTGAACAGGGCTAGTATGGGTTCGAAGAACATTTTTGTCTCCGTTATCCTGAATATAAAAAGTATCCTGCATTTCTCTTGCGGGGTGATGTTCTGGTATATTTAAAGCTGTAAAATTATTAAAATCTGTTTCTATATCTGGACCTGTTTCCACCGCATAATTTAAATTTCCAAAAATTTCTATAATATTAAATATTGTTTGACTAATTGGGTGTATTTTTCCTTTTGCAGAAATATTAGGTGGTAGAGTAACATCAATTGATTCTAAATTGATCCTGTTTGAAATTTCAAAATTTTCAATTTCTGTTCTTTGATTTTTAATACTTTCTTCAATTTCTTTTTTAATAATATTTAATTCCTGTCCTTTCGATTTTTTTTCTTCAATTGGCAAAGAACCTAATCCTTTTAAAGCTTCAGGTATTAATCCTTTTTTACCTAAATAATATAATCGAAGTTTTTCTAAATCTTCAAAGGATTTTGAAGCTTTAATTTTTTTTAGAACATCAATTTTATTTTCAGCAAATGCCATCAATATCTATTATATTTTATTAATTTAAATTATCTAGCAGATTGAGCTTTATCAACTAAAGCTTTAAAAGCCTGTGGTTGGTTAACTGCAAGATCCGCTAAAATCTTTCTATCTATTTCAATAGATGATTTTTTAAGACCAGATATAAATTGTGAATATGTTAAACCATGAATTCGAACACCAGCATTGATTCTTTGAATCCATAAACCCCTAAAATCACTTTTTCTTTTTTTACGATCTCTATAGGCATATTGCATGCCTCTTTCAACAGCCTGTACAGCAACTCGAAAAACATTTTTTCTTCTACCGTAATAACCTTTTGCTCTTTTAATTACTTTTTTATGTCTAGCTCTTGCTGTAACACCTCGTGATACTCTTGCCATTGATTTCCCCTTACTTGTTGTATGGTAACATATGATCAATCAAAGCAGAGTCACCTGGTGACATAATTGCAGATCTTTTAGTGTTACGAATAAATTTATTGGAACGTTTACTCATTCCATGTCTCTTACCAGCAGGTTTAAATTTAATTTTACCAGTGCCTGTTCTAGAAAATCTTTTTTTTAAACTACTCTTAGTTTTAAGCTTGGGCATTACTATCTCCTATATTATAAGTTTACCCGTTAGGCTGCCCCGCAGGCCATAACAAGTTTTGAAGGCTTATACTGATAATTGAGTATTTTGCAATATGTAGAATTATTTCGCAACTTGAGGTACAAGTATCATCATTATTTGCCTTCCCTCAAACTTAGGAGCCACTTCAACTTTTGCATATTCTTCAACTTCTGAAGTTAGTTTTTTTAGAAGATCAAAACCTAAATTCTGATGCTCCATTTCACGCCCTCTGAAACGCATAGAGACTTTAACTTTATTACCACCGCCTATAAACTTTGAGAGTGCTTTAATTTTAACATTATAATCGTGTGTATCAATTCCAGGTCTCATTTTAATTTCTTTAATTTCAATTGTTTTTTGTTTCTTTTTTGCTTCTTTCTTACTTTTTTGCTCTCTGTATTTTAATTTACCATAATCTATGATTTTACATACTGGTGGATTTGCTTCAGGTGAGACTTCAACTAAATCAAATCCTTCATCTTCTGCTTGAATTAAAGCTTCACGAATACTTAAAATACCCATTTGCTCACCGCTACTTGATATTAGCCTGACTTCGCTTGCAGTAATCTGCTCATTAATTCTTGGACCAGTATCTTTCTTTGTTTTGAAATTTACAGCCAAAATTATATAGAGATTGAGTTAAAGCTATTATTTAATAGCATATTAGGAAATTAGGTCTTTTGTCATATTTTGTTAGGATATAATCTCAAATGAATTTAAATTCAAGGGCTGATTTTAAAAAATATAAACTGTTTTTTAAGTTATTAAATACACTTTATGAAAATTTGTTTAGTTAGAAGTGATAAAATGGGAGATATGATCCTTACTCTTCCAGTTGTTGAAGGACTAAAACAAACTAATCAGGATTGTAAAATTGATATTGTATGTTCTAAAAAAAATCAAAAGATATGTAAAAAGTATAAATCTATTAACAAAATTTTTTTACTTCAAAATAAATTTTATCAAGTCTTAAAAATAATTTCAAAATTAAGAAATGAAGATTATGATTATATTTTCACATTTAGTCCTGGTATATTCAGTATATTAATATCAATTTTTTCTAAAAGCAAAATAAAGTCATTATTAATTTTTAAATCTCGATACAAAAATAATTATATGAGTAAATTTTTTGATAGAATTTTGGGTAAAATCTTTTTTACTCACTGCTTAATAATCGATCGCCAATTAAGATATTCCAAAAAAATCCCAATTCATCAAACAGAGATTATGATGGAGTTAGTTACTAAAAGTGGATTACATTATAATAATACTGCAGAGATTAAAAATGAATTAGGATTTAATAAAATAGAAATAAGTTCTAAAAAATTATGCTTAATTCATTTATCATCAAAATGGATAAATAAATATTTTTCAGAAGAAAACTTTATTAATCTATTAGAGAATCTTAAAAATTTGAAAATCAATATTGTAATGACAACTGATGGAACATCAAAAAATGTATTTTATAAAATATTTAAAAAATATGAAATTATTACTAATGAAGAGTTTGAAAATCTTAAAAGTATAAATAATGTTTTAATTCTAAATCAATTAAATTTTGATAATTGGACATCATTAATAAACTCTTCAACATATGTAATTACACCTGAATGTGGATGCACACATATTGCATCACTTTCTGAAACGAAACTTTGTGTTATTTATGATTCAGATAATCTTCCAAGTATGATTGCAGAAGAATATGCGCCCTGGAAGAAAAAATATACTAAACTATTCTCTAGCAACCAAAATTTAGAAAAAGAATTAATTTCATTTATTGATTAATTTACTATCTTGTAAAAAATCTAAAACTTTATTTACTGAAATTGAGTCCATTGTATCGGTCAGAATTGTATGAGCATTTTTATATTCAGATAAGTTTGATTTTGAGATAACATTATCTTTAGCTAAAAAAAGAATAGGTGAATTACTTAGAGCTGCTATATGACCTGGGCCAGTATCATTACTAATTATAAAATCACTTTTTTTAGCGATGGAATAGATGATTTCAGGAGGTGATTTATCACTTAAATCAATAACTTTCTGACATGCATTATTGATCTTTTCTACTGTTTTTTTATCTGATTTTTGCCCAATAACACAAATATTATATCCTTTTTTTTCTAGAGTACTTGCAAGTGTTGCAAATTTATCTGGTGACCATTGCTTTTCCTTACCTGATTTAGAAACACCAGGTATCATTAAGATTATTTTATCTTCATTAATTGCCGTAATATCTCTGGAAAGCCAATCTACATTTTGATTAATTTCATTTACTCCAAGTAACTTTAGTTGATTATATAAACCTTGTTGTGGAGATTCAGTTCCTTGTGGAGGAATTACATATTGAATATCACAATTAGAACGAGATCCGTTAACTTTTACTTCTGAAATAAATTTTAAGAATGACCAATAATTATTTGTTCTTTTAGAATTCTGTAAATCTATGATTAGATCATATTTATTTTGATTAATTTTTAATATAACCTTAAGTGAATCAATTATTCCTTTTCTATTATCTTTAAAAATCGAATTAAAATAATTTGAATTGCTTAAAAAATTTACGTATTTTTCTTCAGTGAGCAAGTCAATGGTGGCATTATTAAAAAATTGCTTAATTGATGCCATAGCAAGTATAGAAAATGCAATATCACCAAGCGATCCATGCTTTACAACTAGTATTTTGTTAAATTGACTGCTGTTCATATAAATCTACGTAACTTTGTACCATTTGGTTTTTTGAAAATGTTTTTGATATGTAGTCTTTACTATTTAAAGAAATATTAGAAAATTTTTCTTTATCTATTTTTATAATATTTTGAAGTTTTATATCTATTTCATTATATTTATGAGGATCTACTTTATAAATATCATCTAATTTATCAAGCTGATCTTTGACACCACCATAGTTAAAGGCGAGTATCTTTTTTTTCATTATTAACGCTTCGCTTATAGTTCTTCCAAACCCTTCAGCTTGTAAAGGAAAAGAGGCAATAATTGATGATAGGTAATATAAAGTTTTCAAATCATCTCTTATTAGATTGCCTATAATCTTACATTTATGATTAAGGTTAAAACTTTGAATTTTATTTTGTAGTTTCTCTGTATAAGATTGATTTTTTGTATCACCTGTAAAATAAAGCATAAAATCATCATTTTGCATCTTATTAAATATATCTAAAAACTCAATTTGACCTTTCCAGTTTGTTAGCCTTGCAGGATATAGAATAATATTTTTTGAGGTATCAATTTGATATTTATTTATTATATTTTCTATTTGAGAATCTAAAATTGATTTTTCAAAATATTTAACATCAACTCCTCTATTAATCACTTTAATTTTATTTGAATCCAAATTGTATTTTTTACTAATTTCATTTTTTACATAATTTGAAATAGCAACAATCTGATCAACTTTGGATAATTGCTTATTATAGATTTTTTTAAAATAAGAATTACCACTATACACATTATGAAATGTAGATATTGTTTTGAAGTTTCTATTTTTTATAAAACTTAAAATCCATGCTGGTGCTCTTGATCGTACATGAACAACATTAATATTTTGATTAAAAATTAATTTTTTTAATTGATTAGCAATTAATGGATAAATAAAAAAATTTTTTGAGTTAACTGGTAATTGAAAATGATCAGTATAATTTTTATCAATTTCCTTAATTAAACGCCCTCCATTTGAAATAATATTATTTTTTAAATTTAATTCAGATAAATAATTTGCAACTTCAATAGTGCCTCTTTCGACACCACCAGAATCTAAAGAGGGAAGAATTTGAGCGACATTAAATGATGACATTTTATTAAAATATAAGTATTTGTATCAAAGATGCCTTACTTTATTAATAAGAAAAAAGAAAGAATTCGCTATAAATCTATAAAGGGTAAAGGGCCTGGTATCATCTTTATCCATGGCCTTAACTCAGATATGTATGGTCAAAAAGCTTTGTCTTTAGAAAGATTTGCGCGAAAAAATAAATTGCGGTTTATTCGTTTTGAATGCCGTGGTCATGGTAAATCTGACGGAAAATTTGAAGATTTTACAATTTCAGATTGGAAGAAAGACTTAATTGATATCATTGATAATATTGCCAAAGGACAGCAAATTCTGGTTGGTAGCAGTATGGGTGGATGGTTAATGTTTTTAGCTGCTAAAGCAAGACCAAAAAGAATTGCTGGATTAATTGGCCTAGCGGCAGCACCTGATTATATCGATGGGTTCTATAAAAAACTTCCTTTAAAGAAAAAACAAGAAATGAATAAAAAAGGAATTATTAAGTATGCCTCCTACGGGTTTAGTTATCTTATAAAAAAGAAATACATTGTTGACGGTAGAAAAAATAAAATTTTAAATAAAGAATTCAAATGGAATAAGCCCTTAATTTTAATACAAGGACTAAAAGATAATGTTGTGACTCCAGATGTTCCAGAAAAAATAGTAAAAAAAATTAAAGGTAATCAAATCCAAATAAAATTATTAAAAAATAGTGATCATCGATTATCCGATCCATTTGATTTACAAATAATAAATGATTCTATTCAATCAATAATAAAAAGCTAAGCAGATTTTTCTTCTTGAATTAATACAGGTTGATCAAATTTATTGATCATTTCTTTTGGAACAATCTGCCAGAAGAGTAACTTCTCATTTTCCCAATTTTCGAGTAAATTTTTTGCGTAAATTGAATTTGTTTCCTTGATATGTTCTTCAATTTTTTGATATAAAATTTTTTCCCAATAATTTGTCATTTGTTGTTGATAGAAAATATCTTCAAGATTAATTCGAAGTGGTAGAGTTCCTTCTTTATCATAAACAAATGCCATACCTCCTGTCATTCCAGCTCCAAAATTATTTCCTACTTCGCCAAGAATAACTGCACTTCCTCCAGTCATGTATTCACATCCATTATCGCCACATCCTTCAATAACAGCATGTGCGCCAGAGTTTCTAACAGCAAACCTATCACCTGCAGTTCCAGCTGCAAAAAGTTTACCTCGTGTTGCTCCATATAGGACAGTATTCCCAATTATAACATTTTTGTTTGTTTTTAGTTGTGAAGATGAGCTTGGTTGAATAACAATTTTACCTCCCGATAATCCTTTTGCGACATAATCGTTAGCATCACCAAAAACCCTAAGTGTTGTTCCTTGCACGCTCCATGCTCCAAAAGATTGCCCAGCAGAACCATGAAAATTAACTGTAAAGAAATCCTCTGGAAGAGAACTCATACCTTTTGTAGTAGTAATTTCTGATGCAAGTCTTGTACCAATAGCTCTATCCGTATTTTTGATATTATAGTTTAGTTCAATTTTTTGATCTGTTTCAAAAAAAGACTTAGCATCCTCTATAATTTTAATATCAAGACTGTCGCTAACTTTATTTATTGTATTTTTCTTTATATCAAAATCTCCAACTGATGAATCAATTGTTTGAATAATTGGATTTAAATCTAAATCATCAAGATCAGAACTTCCTCTACTTACTTGATATAAAAGATCAGATCTTCCAACTACTTCATCAAGAGAAGAAAAGCCAAGTGATCCTAAAATTTCTCTTACTTCATCGGCAATAAAACTAAATAGATTAATTACTTTTTCTGGTGTTCCGGTAAATTTTTCTCTAAGTTTTTCATCCTGTGAGCAAACTCCAACGGGGCAAGTATTTGAATGACATTGTCTAACCATTATACAGCCCATAGCGACTAAACTTGCTGTCCCAATTCCATATTCTTCTGCCCCAAGCATAGCCGCAATGACAATATCTTTTCCTGTTTTCAAACCTCCGTCAGTTCTAAGAACAACTTTATCTCTTAAGTTATTTAAAGATAGAACTTGATGTACTTCACTTAATCCAAGTTCCCAAGGAAGTCCTGCATACTTAATGCTTGTTTGTGGGCTTGCTCCAGTTCCACCATTGTGACCTGAGATGAGTATCGTATCAGCTTTTGCTTTTGCTACACCAGCTGCAACTGTTCCAATTCCTGACTGAGCAACTAACTTAACACATACTTTAGCTTTTGGATTTATTTGTTTCAAATCGTAAATCAGCTGAGCTAAATCTTCGATAGAATAAATATCATGATGAGGAGGAGGACTAATAAGCGTCACACCTTCAGTTGAATGTCTTAGTTTAGCAATTAATTCTGTAACTTTTCCTCCTGGCAATTGTCCACCCTCACCAGGTTTTGCACCTTGTGCAACTTTAATTTCAATTTCTTCACAATTATTTAAATACTCTGCTGTTACACCAAATCGTCCACTTGCAATTTGTTTAATTTTTGATGATGCATTATCTCCATTTAGCTTAGGCTTAAATCTAATTGGATCTTCTCCACCTTCTCCTGAATCTGATTTAGCTCCTATCCTGTTCATTGCTACAGAAAGAGTTTCGTGCGCTTCTGGACTTAAGGCTCCAAGTGATATCCCTGGTGCAACTAGTCTTTTTCTAATTTCTTGAGAAGGTTCTACTGTTTTTGAGATATTGTTATCGTTATTCTTTTTGAAGTCTAAAAGATCACGAATATTTATAGGATCCATTTCGTCAATCATTGAAGAATATTTTTTAAATAGAGAATAATTATTAGAAGTTACCGCAGTTTGAAGCATGTGAATTGATCTTGCTTCAAAAGCATGTTTTTCACCACCAAATCTGTAGCGATAGTTTCCTCCAATCGGTAGTGTAATAACGCTATCTTCATAAGCGTTATCATGAGCTAATCTTGATCTTCTTTCAATACCACTGATTCCGATACCAGATATTTTAGAACTCATAGAAGGGAAATATTTGCTCATTAAGTTTCTACTGAGTCCAATCGCTTCAAAATTACAACCACCTCGGTATGAATTAATCACTGATATTCCCATCTTACTCATAGTCTTAAGCAAACCATTATTTATGGAATTAATGAATCTTTCTACACATTCTTCGTATGAGAGATTTTTGAATAATCCTTTTTTATGTCTCTCTGCTATGGCTTGTTGTGCCATATACGCATTCACACTTGTTGCTCCTACTCCGATAAGCACTGCAAAATATTGTACATCTAAACATTCTGCAGATTGAACATTTAAGGAAATAAAGGTTCGAAGATTTTGTTTAATTAAATGATGATGAACAGAACTTGTAACTAAAATCATGGGAAGGGCTATTCTTGTTTTAGACATTTCTTTGTCGCTTAAAATTATATGAACATAACCTTCTCTAACAGCCTGTTCTGCTTCTTGGTTTATTCTTGAAATTTCTGTCTCAAAATTATTATCAAGGTTTGTTTTATCCATTGTAGTGTCAATGATCCTAACAGTATCTTTCATATATCTACGCATAGATTTGAATTGTTCAATTGAAAGAACGGGGGAGTTCAATTGTAAATGATCGCATTGGTCTTCATCTTCATCAAGAATATTACTTAAGTTTCCAATTCTAGTTCGGAGACTCATAACAACTCTTTCTCTTAATGAATCAATAGGTGGGTTTGTAACTTGACTAAAATTTTGTCTAAAAAAGTGATGGAGTCCTCTATATTTATTTGACAACACAGCTAATGGAGTGTCATCTCCCATCGATCCTGTTGCTTCTTTTTTTTCCGCAATCATTGGATGAAGTATTAATTCAATATCTTCTACTGACCAGGCAAAGCATGCCATTCTTTTTCGAAGATCTCCTGAGTCTAAATCTCTAAATTCCTCATCAACAGATTGAACAAGTTTATCAATATACGTAATTTTTTTAGTCCAATCACCAAAAGGTTTAGTTTCTGCCAAATACTTTTTTATCTCATGATCTTTGAAGAATTTTTTTTCTTTAAAGTTAACTGCTATTAATTGACCTGGTCCTACCCTACCTCTTTCTACTATTTCATTTTCTTTAATATCAACCATTCCAGTTTCAGAACCCGCAATAAGAAGATTTTTTGTCAGTGTATATCTTATAGGTCTAAGGCCATTTCTATCCATTCCAGCAATTGCCCAATCACCGTACGCACCACATATTGCTGCTGGACCATCCCATGGCTCCATAACTGCTCCACCATAAGCGTATAAATCTTTTATTTTTTTTGGAAAATCTCTTCTGTGGGACCAAGCTTCTGGAATTGTTATTATTTTAGCCATAGGTAAAGAACGATTAGCTTTAACTAATAACTCTATTGTTGAATCTAATGCAGCAGAGTCAGAGGCTTTAGCATCAATTATGGGTTTTAAATCATCAACATTATTGCCAAAATTTTTATGTTCCATTCTTGGCTCATGAGCAGCCATCCAATTTTTATTTCCTTTAAGTGTATTTATTTCACCATTATGCGCAATCACTCTAAAAGGCTGTGCTAAAGACCATGTAGGAAATGTATTAGTTGAATAACGCTGGTGATAAACTGCATATCTAGAAATAAAATTTTCATTTTGGATATCTGGATAAAAATTGGAAAGCTGTTCTGCTAAAAACATACCTTTATATACAATAGACTGGCAGGATAGTGAGCAAATATAAAAGTCTGAAATATTTTGATTTCTAATTTCTTTTTCTATTCTTTTTCTAATTATATAAAGTTTATTATCAAATTGCTTTTGATCTTCTAATTCTTCATTACAAATTAGTATTTGCTCTATTTCAGGCCTTGTTGCTTTTGCTTTATCACCAATAATCGATGAATTAATTGGAACGTGTCTCCAACCATATATTTTCAAACCCTCTTTAATTATTTCAGATTCAACAATTGTACGAGCGTTTTCTTGAGCAGCAAAATCAGTACGTGGTAAAAAAATCATGCCAACCCCGAAAGGGAAATCATTTGGGGTGTGACCAGTTCTTTCTATTTGTTGAGTAAAAAAATTCTTTGGTATGGATAACTGTATTCCTGCACCATCACCTGTTTTACCATCAGCATCAACTGCTCCTCGGTGATACAAAACTCTTAAAGCTTGAACTCCTAACTCGACTATTTCTCTTGTCTCAGAGCCGTCCAAAGATGCTATTAGTCCAACACCACATGATGAATGTTCATCTTGTTCATTATAAACGTGATTTTCTTCTAGAAATCTTTTATTCTTTTTATACTTTTCTATAAAGTGATTAGGCATTTACTGCTTTCTTATTAATATTATTTTTATCGGCATAATTGTTTTCTAAATATTCATTAATATTCTTTGCTGCATCACGACCATCTTTGATTCCCCAAACAACTAAACTTGCACCGCGAACGATATCTCCAGCAGCAAATACTCCATCAATTGATGTCATCATATTTTTATAATTAATTTTTAATGTACCCCATCTTGTAACTGTCAGGTTATTATGATCAAAAAGCTTTGGTAAATCTTCAGGCTCAAAACCCAAAGCTTCTATAGCTAGATCAACATCTAGGTCCTTTTCCGTACCTTCTTTTGGCTCTGGCTTCCTTCTACCTGACTCATCTGGTTCTCCAAGTTGCATTAAAACGGTTCTGATATTTTTTAAAGATCCGTTTCCCGAATATTCAGTTGGTAAAGTCAACCATTGAAAATCAACACCCTCTTCTATTGCATTTTGAACTTCTCTTTGCGAACCAGGCATGTTTGTCTTATCACGTCTGTAAAGACACTTAACAGATTTTGCTCCTTGTCTTACAGCTGTTCTAACGCAATCCATAGCGGTATCACCGCCGCCAATAACAACTACATTTTTTCCATTTGCGTTTAACCTTCCATTTGTAAAATCTTCAACTTTATCTTTTAAACCAGTTTTGTTACTTGCTATTAGAAAATCTAAAGCTGGTACAACATTATTGAAATTAGATGTGTTTAGATTGATTTCTCTAAATTTGTAAACACCGGTTGCTATAAGAACTGCATCATGCTTAATTTTAATATCTTCAAAAGTAATGTCTTTGCCAATATCGCAGTTTAATTCAAACTTAATTCCACTTTCTTTTAGTCGATTTGTTCTTCGTATAACAATATCTTTTTCTAGTTTAAAATTTGGGATACCATAAATTAAAAGACCACCTGGTCTGTCGTAGCGATCATAGATTGTAACTTGAAATCCTTTTTTACGAAGTTCTTCTGCTGCAGCTAATCCAGCAGGGCCAGAGCCGATAATTCCCACGCTTTGGTTTCTTTCTTCAACTGGTTCTATATTTTTAACCCAACCTTCTTCCCAAGCTTTATCCGTAATATATTTTTCTATTGATCCTATAGTAACAGTACCGTGGCCAGATTGTTCAATTACACAGTTACCTTCACACAAACGATCTTGGGGACATATACGACCACAAATTTCAGGCATATTATTTGTGGAGTTGGAAATTTCAAATGCCTCCTGCATTCTATCCTCAGCAGTTAGTTTTAACCAATCAGGAATATTATTGTGTAAAGGACAATGAACTTGGCAGAAAGGCACACCACATTGAGAGCATCTGGAGGCTTGTTCTTCTGCCTTTTGTGAGGCATATTTAGCGTAAATTTCATCAAATGATTTTACTCTTTCTTTAGCAGATATTTTACTAGGATTTTCTTTGTTTATTTTTGTAAATTTTAGCATTTAGTTATCATTTGTTTACTATTTTATCTAGATCGAACCAAATACACATTCAAGATAAGAAAGGAAACAAAAATTTTGTAATAATAGTACCAATTATGTACTAAAAATAAAGAAACCCTTAATTTGCAACAATTTTTTTAAGTATTTGTAGAGTGTCCTGTGGATTAATATCAAGATTTTGGAATGATTTATCAACGTTTACGATAAGATTGTCTTTTTCAAATAATGTTAGCTGTTCTGACGTAAGAGGAGAAAATGGTGTTTTTTCAGCAATGTTTATCATAGGTTTCATTACTGTCATAGGAACAGGAACAAAAACTCTAGTTTTGTTTAAAAAATTAGAAATATGATTAAAAAATTCTTTGTAAGAATAAATCCTAGGACCTGCAAGTTCGTAAATATTTTTCCCTTTAATCTTTGAATTAATTATTTCATCAACAGCTAGAGATACATCATCAATAAATACTGGTTGGAATTTTGTAGAACCATCTCCAAAAAGTGGCACAAAAAATGAAGCTTTAAATATTGGCAAAAGTCTTTTCAAGAAAATATCACCACCACCTATAATAACTCCTGGTCTAATAATAATTGCATTATCTAGTTGTTTAAAGGCTTCCTTTTCAGATTTATGCACTACAATGCTTCTTGTTGAATTTTTATCAATATCCACACCAAGACCAGAAAAAAGAATGAATTGTTTTAATTCCTTACAAGATTTTAAAATTCTAATAAGTTTTTGATTAAACTTATATATTGTATTATTAAAATCACCTTTCTTTTGATCATATGTAGTTTTCAAATTAATGCACACATCTGCATTATTTAAAACAGATTTAAGCCTTTTGTCTTCTAATGAAGAATATCGAAATGGAATTACCTGTCCTGTTACACCTAAAAGTCTGATTTTAGCTTCTTGTACAGATCTTTGATATGGAACAATAATTTTATGGCCATTTTTAGTAAGACGTCTTATTAAATGTTTACCTACAAAACCTGCACCCCCAAAAATTACTATTGATTTCATGACCTTTAATTAAATAAGTGATATAGAGGAAAAATATAAATTATACAGACTATAAAATCAAAATGAAAATAAATTTCTATACAGGAGATCTTCCAGCAAGTTTTAAAGCCTCTAACATTATTGCATTGGATAGCGAAACAATGGGATTAAATCCTAAAAGAGATAAATTATGTTTAGTTCAAATTTCTAATGGGGATGAAGTATGTCATCTAGTAAAAATTGACTTATCTTCTGAAAAACCTCTAAATTTAATTAAAATTCTTAAGAATAATAAAATTCAAAAAATCTTTCATTATGCTAGGTTTGATGTAGCAGTATTCAAATACAACTTCAAAATTAATATTAAGAACATTTACTGTACCAAAATTGCATCGAAGCTAGTTAGAACTTATACTGACAAGCATGGATATAAAGATCTTTGTAGTGAATTATTAGGAAAATCAATTTCGAAAATTGAACAATCTTCTGACTGGGGTGGAGAATTATCTAAAGAACAACAGAGGTATGCAGCTACTGATGTATTATATTTACATAAATTAAAAGATAAGCTTGATAAAATGCTATTAAGGGAAAAAAGAAATAAACTAGCTAATGCCTGTTTTGATTTTATTCCATACAGAACTGATTTAGATATTAATGGTTGGTCAGAGCAAGATATATTTAAACACTAATGAAAAATAATAAAAAAATAATTAATAGTGCAAATAGAACGTTATCAAGAGAATTAAGTAGTATTAAGTATTTAAAATCTACTTTTAATAATAATTTTTGTAAGGCAGTTAGTTTAATTTATAATACAAAAGGAAAAGTTATAATTACTGGTGTTGGAAAAAGTGCACACATAGGTAACAAGATATCTGCAACTCTTACATCAACAGGAACGCCTTCATATTTTGTTCATGCAACTGAAGCAAGTCATGGAGATTTAGGAAGTATTAAAAAAGATGATTGTGTGATCGCAATTTCTAATTCGGGAGAAACATCCGAGCTTAATAATATTATTCAATTTACTAAAAGATTTAATATTAAACTTATAAGCATCACAAGTAATTCAAAAAGTATATTGCATAAAAATGCCACTGTAGGTATTTTATATAAAAAACCAATTGAAGCCTGTCCCTTAAATTTGGCGCCTACTAGCTCGACATCAATGTCTATGATCATCGGTGATTGCATAGCAATTTCTCTATTAGAGCTCAGAGGCTTTAAAAGCACACAATTTAAAAGTCTGCATCCAGGAGGTAATCTTGGTAAAGATTTAAAAAACTTAAATGATGTTATGCATTTAGGAAAAAAATTGCCATTGGCAAAATTAGATGAAAAAATGTCCAAATCATTAATTACTATGACAAGAAAAAGTTTTGGATGTATTGGCGTTATTAATAACAAAAAACAGATAGTTGGTATAATTACTGATGGTGATTTAAGAAGAAACTTAAATTCTAAATTTTTTAATAAAAGTGCTTCTGAAATAATGACGAAAAATCCAACATTAGCAAATAAAAGCATGTTGGTAGGTGAAGCAATAAATTTAATGAATACAAAGAAAATAACTAGTTTATTTATTTGTGATAAAAAAATTCCTTTGGGAATTGTTCATATTCATGATTTATTGAGATTGACGAGCTAGTTTGAACTCCTTTTTACACATAAATAGAAAATTCATAATTCTATTTGGTGCAATCATAATTTTTTTATTTCTAATAATTATCTTTTACAAACAAATAAATCTAAATAATATTATAGAAGATACAGTAATCAGTTTGTCTAATGCGGACATTTCTGAACCAAAATTTTCTATAAATAATGAGTCCAAAAAAATTTATATAACTGCTTCTCAAGGCAACTTTATAAATAAAGATGAAGTATTATTAAATGAAAATGTTAGATTTAAGTCAAATGATTTCAGTATTGAGACTGAAAAAGTAATTTTTAATAGAGACAAACAAACCGCAAAAAGTAAAACAAAGTCAATGTTTAAATCAAAAGATGCTACAATTACTTCTGATGGATTCAATATTCATGATAATGGTAATAGAATAATTTTTTATGGTAATTCATACATAATATTAAAATGAAATTAATTATAAATATTATAATAATATTTCTGATTTCAATAACTTTAAATGCAAGAGAGATAGGTGAAACAGAAATTACCACAGAAGATGGTATTGAAGTCTTTCAAAATGAAAAATTTTATTTATTAAAACAAAACGTAAAAATTGTTTCAGATAATTTTATATTGAGTGCTGATGAAGTAAAAATTAATTTTGATAAAAGTTTGTATGATATTACAGAACTTGATGCAAATGGTAATGTGGATTTTAAGTCTAATGAATTTGAAACAAGTGGAAGCGGTAATTATTTAAACTTTAAAGTAAAAGTTGAAAAAATAAAAGTTGAGGGAGAGGGGTCAGAATTAGTAACTAGTGATGTTAAAATGTTCTCAGATGGTTTTATAGAAGTTAGTAATCTTAATGGTGATTTCTTGTTAAAAGGTACAAACTCTAAATTAGTTAATGAAAATATAATCATTAAAGCAGAAACAATTAATGGAAACTTCTCAGAAAAAGCTAAGGAAAAGGAAATAACCTATTTAGAAGTAATTGATAAAAATATTTCTTATATTAAAAATAATGATACTGAAATGTATGCTAAAAAAATTAATTTTGACTATGATACCTCAATTATTGAATTAATAGATGATGTTACAATAATACGTAATGAAGAAAAAATAACTGGCGACTATGGCACTCTTGATACCAGAAATAATTCATATAAAATTAAATCAATTAATCAAAATAAAGTGAAAGTAATAATTCAAAATAATGAGTAAATTCAATATTTTAGATAATGGTTTAACAATTAAAAAAATTTCAAAAACTTATGGTAACAAGCAAGTCGTAAGGGATATTAGTATTTCAATTAATAGAAACGAAATAGTGGGATTATTAGGTCCAAACGGTGCTGGGAAAACTACAACATTTTACATTATAGTTGGATTAGTTAAGCCAGACAGTGGAAGCATAGTATTAGATAAATTAGATGTTTCGAACTTGCCAATCTACTTAAGAGGAAAATTGGGTATTAGTTATTTACCTCAAGAAGCATCAATATTTAGAGGTATGAATGTGGAAGACAACCTTTTATCAATTATTGAAATTAAAGAAAAAGATAAAAACAAACAAAACATATTATTACAAAATCTTTTAAATGAATTTGATATAAATCATGTAAGAAAGTCAAAATCAATTGTGTTATCTGGAGGGGAGAGGCGCAGACTTGAAATTGCAAGAACACTTGCAACAAATCCAAAGTATTTACTTCTTGATGAACCTCTAACTGGAATTGATCCTGTATCAATTGAAGAAATTAAAATAATTATTAAAAAATTAAAACAAAGGAATATTGGAATATTGATTACTGATCATAATGTAAGGGAAACACTTAAAATTGTAGATAAAGTTTATATTGTTAACGAAGGTGCAATATTTTATGAAGGTGATCCAATATCAGCTGTAAAAGATGAAAGAATTAAAAAATTTTATTTAGGTTCAAATTTTCAACTCTAAAATGATAAGTGATGTTATTACAAAAGGTATCAATGGTGTTCCAAAAATACCTGGAGATAAATCTATCTCACACAGATCTATAATAATACCCTCCATTTCAAAAGGAATTTGTGAAATAAATAACATCTTAAAATCTGAGGATGTTTTACACACACTTAACGCTCTTAAAGCTATGAACGTAAATATTGAAGAGAGTGGAAAAAAATTAATAATTCAAGGTAAAGGATTAAACTCATTAAAAGAGGCTAAGAAAAAAATTTATCTTGGAAACTCAGGCACAAGTGCTAGGCTGTTAACAGGGCTTTTATCTTCTCAAAAATTTAAATCTGTTTTAACTGGTGACGAATCATTATCTAGCAGACCTATGAAAAGGATTACAGATCCTTTGGGAGAAATGAATGCAAAAATTAATACAACTGATGGATCTTTGCCACTTACAATTGAAAGTAGTGATTTAAAACCTATAAATTTTGATTTAAAAATTCCATCTGCACAAATTAAATCAGGTTTATTACTAGCTGCCCTAAATACAAAAGGTGAGACTAAGATTACCGAAAGTAAAATAACAAGAGATCATACAGAAATAATGCTGGATTCATTTGGAGCAAATATAGAGACCCAAAAAGTAGATAATAAAAAAATAATAAAAATTGTTGGACAAAAAGAATTATTACCAAATAACATTGATGTGCCAAATGATCTTTCTAGTAGTGCTTTTTTCATGG
The DNA here is from genome assembly GCA_902612805.1 of uncultured Alphaproteobacteria bacterium. GTDB lineage: Bacteria > Pseudomonadota > Alphaproteobacteria > HIMB59 > CACPNW01. Next base: position 83,801 of record CACMEY010000006.1, read on the forward strand.
TATCTGCACTAATTAATAAAAACTCAAAAATAATTCTCAAAAACATTAATAATAACCCAACAAGAAATGGGATAATTTTAGCATTACAAAAAATGGGTGCAAAGATAAAATTAGCTAATCAAAGAAAAAATAATAATGAAATTATTTGTGATATTGAAGTTGTAAGTTCTGATTTACATGGTTGTGAATTAGGCCCAGAATTTGCGGATTTAATGATTGATGAATATCCAATTCTTGCAGTGGCTGCCTCATTTGCAAATTCACCTAGCTTATTTCGTGGTCTAAAGGAATTAAGAGTTAAAGAAAGTGATAGATTAAAATTAATTTTATTAAACTTAAAAAATTGTGGCATTGATTGTAAATCTGAAAATGATGATTTATTTATTTATCCTTCAAAAAACTATGAAATTAAAAATAACTATATACAAACTGATTTTGATCATCGTATAGCTATGTCGTTTTGTGTAATGGGCACAAAAATAGGGCCTTTAAATATTGAGGACTCTGAATCTATTAATACTAGTTTTCCTACTTTTAAAAATGAATTTAATAAACTGGGTGGTAGTATTTTTTGAAAAATATAATTGTAACTATTGATGGTCCTGCAGCTTCAGGAAAAGAAAAAATATCAAAATATTTGAGCAAAAAGTGGAGACTTAAACATTTAGACTCAGGTATAATTTATAGGAGAATAGCACTTATTTTTTTGTTGGATAAGGTTGATATCAGCAAATTGGATCAAATTAAAAAAAAAATTAAAGAAATAACTAAAATATCATTCAGAAAAAGTAAAAGAATCAGAAACCAACAAATAAGTAAATTAGCATCAAGAATTGCTATTCATAATTGTGTAAGAGACTTTGTAAACAAGCTACAATATGACTTTGTAAATAAAAACAAAAATAAACATGGATTTGTTATTGATGGAAGAGATATAGGATCAGTTGTTTTTAAAAAGGCCGATTTAAAACTATATATAGACGTAAATCCAGAAATTAGAGCAAAAAGAAGATATAAACAGTTGATTGATAGTGGCGAAAAGTCTATATACCCAAAAATTTTGAAGGAAATTAAATTGAGAGATAAACAAGACAAACTTAGAAAAAATTCACCTTTAGTTATACCAAAAGGCGCATACATTATTGATAACAACGCAACCTTCAATGATACAGTAAAACAAATAAATAATTTGTTTAAAAATCTCTAATATGAAACAACAACCATCAAGTAAGATAACAAATTCCGAATACGATAACCTAATTGCAAATTCTTTAAAAAATTCCTCTGCTAAAGAGAAAAGTATTACTACAGGAAAAGTTATATCAATAGAAAATGAAATAGTTACCATAGACGTAGGTTTAAAAAGTGAAGGCCGTATACCTTTAAGTGAGTTCTCTAGGCCTGGTCAAAAATCTGAAATCGAAGTTGGTGATGAAACAGAGGTTTTTATTGAAAATGTAGACAATGCAAATGGTGAAACACTTCTGTCCAGAGAGAAAGCCGTAAAACAAAAAGCATGGCATAATTTACAAAACAGTTTTAATGAGAACAAAGTTGTAACTGGAACTCCATTTAATAGAGTTAAAGGTGGCATGAGTGTTGATCTCGATGGTGTTGTTGCGTTTCTTCCAGGAAGTCAAATTGAAACTAGACAAATAATCAAAGACACAAAAGAATTATTAAATAAACCTCTAGAATTAATGATCTTAAAAATGGATAAATATAGAGGTAATATAGTAGTTTCTAGAAAAGCTATAACAGAAAATGAGCTTAAAGAACAAAGAACTGAGCTTTTAAAAAATATTAAAGAAGGATCAATTATAGAGGGTAAAGTAAAAAATATTACAGACTATGGAGCTTTTATTGATTTGGGTGGTATTGATGGACTTGTACATGTTACTGATATTTCTTGGACTAAAATTAATAATCCTGCAGAAGTACTTGAGCTCAATTCAACAATAAAAATAAAAGTTTTAAAATTTGATGAAGAACTATCAAGATTAAGTCTTGGTATTAAACAATTAACTGAAAATCCTTGGGATAAAATTAAAGATTACATAAAACCAAATGACAAAGTTATGGGTAAAATTGTAAGTATGAACGATAACAACGTATATCTAGTTATAAATAATGAATACGATGGTGTAGTGCCTTTAACAGAAATTAGTTGGTTAAAAAAACCCCCACATCCATCTAAAATGGTAAATCTAAACGATCAAATAGAGGTTTTGGTTTTAGATATAGATGAAGAAAAGAAAAGAATAAATTGCAGCTTAAAGCAAACTAAAGAGAATCCATGGATCAAGTTAAGGGATACATTTAATATTAATGATACATTTGATGCTGAAATAGTAAACATTGTTGATTTTGGGATTTTTGTTAAAGTTATTGATGAAATAGATGGTATGGTGCATATTTCAGATCTAAGTTGGGATGAAAAAGAATGTCAGAACATAATAGCTAACTTAAAAAAAGGTGAAAAAATTAAAGTTAAAATACTTGATATTAATGCTGATAAAGAAAGAATTAGTTTGGGTGTAAAACATCTTAAAAATGATCCTGTTCAAGACTTTATCGATAATCACCCTATAAAATCTAAAGTAACAGGGAAAATAATTAATATTGACGAAAAGGGCTTAAAAATTGAACTTGATAAGGAAAATCAAATATTTGGTTTTATAAAAAAAATTAATTTATCAAATGATAAAAATGAAAATAAAACTGATCGTTTTGCACTAGATGAAAAAGTTGACTCTATGATAATATCAATGGATCCTAAAAATAGATCTCTAAATCTTTCAATAAAGGAATTGGAAATCCAAGATGAAAAAGACGCTTTAAATAAATATGGTTCTAGTGCTTCAGGAGCATCTTTAGGTGATATTTTAGGATCTGTGCTCAAAAAATAGGGTTAATGTTAAAATCTCAAATTTTAGAAATATTACAAAAAAAACATTCTAACTTAGGCACCGAAGATATCGAACTTCTTTTCAATATTTTTATAAAAAAAATGTCAGATTCTCTCAAAAGGGGTCAGAATATTGAATTGAGGGGTTTTGGAACTTTAAGTAGAAAAATTAATAAAGAAAAGTTTGTAAGAAATCCAAAGACAAATGAAAAACTATTTAAAAGTCAGAGCTATAAATTACATTTTAAAACAGGAAAAATATTACACAAAAAAATAAACGAATTTTCTCATTCTATTAAAGAAGATGAATCCTAACAAAGTAATTGTAGCATTAGATAGTAAAAATTTAAATAAAACTTTGGCACTAGTTAAAATCTTAAAACAGGATGTTTACGCTTTTAAAATAGGATATCAATTTTTTTTTAATTTTGGATTGGAAGGATATAAAAATATATATTCAATTTGTCCAAAAATATTTCTTGATTTGAAATTACATGACATACCTAATACAGTTGGAAAGGGATTAGAGGCCTTGTTAAAAATGAAACCTCTTTTCACTACAATTCATATATCAGGTGGTGATGAAATGATGCAGGCGTCAAAATCAATCAAAAAAAATACAAAAATTTTAGGAGTATCAATTTTAACAAGTATGGATAGTAAACAAACAAAAAAATATTATAATGAAAGTTTAGTATCAAAAATAGTAAAAAAATTTGCAAAAGCTGCTAAAAATAATAAATTAGATGGAGTGGTGTGTAGTCCACAGGAAATAAAATATATTAGAAAAGAAGTTGGTAATGATTTTATAATTGTTACACCTGGAATTAGATTTAACAATAAAATAAAAAGTGATGATCAAAAAAGAATTGAGACACCTAAAAGAGCCATAGAATTAGGTGCAAATTATTTAGTTATTGGAAGACCTATAACAGAGTCAAAAGACCCATTAAAAGCTTTAAAAAAAATTAATAAAACATTATTTTAAAATATGATTATTAAAATTTGTGGGATTCAAAATGAGGAGACACTTTTATGTTGTGAAAAAAATAATATAAATTTTTTCGGAATGATTTTTTTTAAAAAGAGTCCAAGAAATATATCATTAGAAAATGCAATTATTCTTCAAAATATTTCTGAAAAATTAAAAATAAATGGTGTAGGTGTTTTTGTAAATAAAAATATTTATGAATTAGAAGAGATAATTAAAAAATTAAAATTACAATATATACAATTACATGGATCAGAAAATGAAGAATATATCAAGACTATTAAAAACATTGGAGTAAAAGTAATTAAATCAATATCAATTAGTAATAAAAATGATTTAAGAAGTATAAATAACTACAAAAGTGCAGATTATTACTTGTTTGATTATAAACCCATGAAGGGAGAATTACCTGGGGGAAATGCAAAAAGTTTTGATTGGGATATAATAAAAAATTTTAAAACTAACAAACCATGGTTTTTATCCGGAGGAATTAATATAAATAATATTCAGGGAATTCTTAATGATATAAATCCATTTGGAATAGATTTATCCTCAGGAGTAGAAAAAGGGCTTGGCATTAAAGATAATCACATTATAAATAATTTTATCGATAAATTAAAAAATGCTTAAAAATACATATAAAAATTATCCAAATGAAAAAGGTTATTTTGGTCAGTTTGGTGGAAGATACGTTTCAGAAACCTTAATGCCCTTAATCCTTGAGGTAGAAAAAGAATATGAGAAAATAAAAAATGATAAGAATTTTATTGATGAGTTTAATTATTTTTTAAAAACATATGTTGGTAGACCAAGCCCTCTTTTCTTTGCTGAAAGAATTAGTAATGATCTTGGTGGACCAAAAATTTATTTTAAAAGAGATGAATTAAATCATACAGGTGCTCATAAAATCAATAATTGTATGGGACAAATTTTATTGGCAAAAAAAATGGGTAAGTCTAGAATAATAGCTGAAACAGGAGCGGGGCAGCACGGCGTAGCAACGGCAACTGTATGTGCTTTATTTGGTTTACCATGCATAGTTTATATGGGAGAAAAAGATATCGAAAGACAATCTCCAAATGTTTTCAGAATGAAATTACTTGGTGCAGAAATACGGTCAGTTTCAACTGGATCAAAGTCACTTAAAGATGCAATGAATGAAGCATTAAGAGATTGGGTAACAAATGTTAAAGATACATTTTATATAATTGGAACCGCTGCAGGACCACATCCATACCCCGCTATGGTTAGAGATTTTCAATCTGTAATTGGCAAGGAAGTTCGTAAACAACTTGAAGAACTGGAAGGAAAGGCGCCAGATTTACTAATGGCATGTATTGGTGGTGGTTCAAATGCTTTAGGGTTGTTTCATGAATTTTTAGATGATTCAAATGTTGAAATGATTGCTGTTGAAGCAGCAGGGCATGGGATAAAAACTAATAAGCATGCAGCAAGTTTAACAGGTGGTAAGCCAGGTGTATTGCATGGAAATAAAACATATTTATTACAATCAAAATCTGGACAAATTCAGGAAGCACATTCCATTTCAGCGGGCTTAGATTATCCAGGAATTGGACCGGAACATTCATTTTTATTTGAAGAAAAAAGAGTTACATATATGTCAGCAACAGACAAAGAAGCACTGGAGGCTTTTCAGTATTGTTGTAAATTAGAAGGAATAATTCCAGCTTTAGAACCAGCACATGCATTAGCTGCATTAAAAAAAATAGCAAAAAACTATAGTAAAGATAAAATTATTGTTATGAACATGTGTGGCCGAGGAGATAAAGATATTTTTACTATAGCTGATGAATTAAATATAAAGATTTAAATGACTAATTTAATTAGTCAGGCATTTAAAGATGATGAAAAAAAACTAGTAACATTTGTTACTGGAGGTGATCCTGATTTCGAAACAAGTCTACAGATTATTAAGACAATAATTAATAATGGAGCTGATATTATGGAAATTGGAATGCCCTTTTCTGATCCAATGGCCGATGGTCCAACAATTCAGTTATCAAGTAATAGAGCGATAAGTAAAGGAATTGATTTAGATAATATTTTCTCTTTAGCCTCTGAGGCAAAGAAAACAAAAAGTGATCTACCTATCATTTTAATGGGTTACTATAATTTAATTCTATATTTTGGAATTGAGAAATTTGTAAAAAAATGCAAAGAAAATGGAGTTGATGGTTTAATTATTGTAGATCTACAACCAGAAGAAGATGAAGATTTGATCAATGAGCTTAAAAAAAATGAGATTGATTTAATTAGATTAATTACTCCTACAACTGACGAAGAAAGGCTTAAGTTAATATTAAAAAATGCTAGTGGTTTTTTATATTATGTGAGTGTTATGGGAATTACTGGACAAAAATCTGCTGATCTTAATGAACTTAAAAAATCAGTTGCTTTTATCAAAAAACACACGAACTTACCAGTTGTGCCAGGATTTGGTATTAAAAACTCAACTGATGTAAACAATATATGCAAAATAGCTGATGGTGCAGTTGTTGGTTCAAGTATAATTAAAATTATTGAAGAGAATTTAAATAACAAAGATAAGATGTTGTCAGAAATTAATAAATTTTCAATAGATTTGAAAGATGGAACTAAAGTATGAATTGGTTAACAAATTTTGTAAAACCTAAACTATCGTCTCTTGTAAAAAGAAGAAGTGTCCCAGAGAAATTATGGAATAATTGTGTGGCATGTGGAAATATGATTCATCACAAAGATTTAAAAGAAAATTTGTATGTTTGTGTAAATTGCAATTATCATTTTAGAATGTCTGCAGAAGATAGGATAAAATTGTTTTTCAAAGATGGTGATTATAGTGAAATTATCCCAGACAAAATATCAGATGATCCACTGAAATTTACAGATAAAAAAAAATATAAGGATAGATTAAAAGAATACAGAAAAAAAACAAACAGAGATGATGCTTTTATTCTAATAAAAGGAAAAATTAAAGACAAAGAAATTATCTCAGGAATAATGAATTTTGAATTCATGGGCGGTTCTATGGGTAGAGCAGTTGGTGGAGCAATAGTTAAAGGAGCTAAAATTGCTATAGAAAACAAATTACCTTATGTAATTGTTACTTCGTCTGGTGGTGCAAGAATGCAAGAAGGAATTGTTAGCTTAATGCAAATGCCCAGAACAATTGCTGCTGTTGATTTGTTAAATGAAAATAATATACCCTACATAGTTGTACTTACTGAACCTACTACTGGTGGAGTGACAGCTTCTTTTGCAATGCTAGGTGATATAACAATAGCAGAACAAGGTGCTACGATAGGTTTTGCAGGTAAAAGAGTTATACAAGACACCATTAGAGAAGAATTACCTGTAGATTTTCAAAAAGCTGAATATCTAAAAGATCATGGCATGGTAGATATTGTTTCTCATAGGAAAGACCTCAAAGAAACTTTGTACAAAGTATTAGATCATATAATTTAATAAGTGAAATCTAAAACAGAAAAGTTGTTAGATGAACTGGTCAAACTTCATCCCAAATATATTGATCTTTCATTAGACAGATTAAAATTATTATTAAAAAAATTAGGTAATCCTCAAGATCATCTGCCAAAAACAATTCATGTTGCAGGAACAAATGGAAAAGGGTCTGTTCAAAGTTTCATAAGAAATATTTTATTGAAGAATGGGTATAAATGTGATGCATATATATCGCCACATTTATCTAGATTTAATGAAAGAATAATTCTAAATAATAAAGAAGTAAGTACAAAGAAGCTTTACGAAACTTTAAAATTTGTAAAACAAATAAATAATAATAAACCAATAACTTTCTTTGAAATAACAACAGCCGCAGCATTTGTGTTGTTTAAAAAATCAAAATCTGACTTTCTTATTTTGGAGACAGGATTAGGGGGTAGATTAGATGCAACTAATATAATACCAAAAAAAATTTGTAGTATTTTAACACCAATTAGTTTTGATCATGAGGAATTTTTAGGAAAAACACTTAAGAAAATTGCTAATGAAAAATTGGGCATAGTGCAGAATTGTGAGTTTGTGTTAGTTGGTAAACAAAAAAGGGAATTAAATAATTACATTCAAAAAAAATTAATTAAATTTGAAAAGAAATATTTTTATGGAAAAGAATTTCTAGTCACAAAATCATTAAAAAATAAGTTTGAAATGAAAATAGATGGAAAAAAATATCTCTATACTCAACCTTCGTTGAATGGAAAACATCAGGAAGAAAATGCATCAATATCTATTTATTTTGCAAAAATTATGAAAAATATGGGTTATAAATTAAATAAAAAAGAAATTAATTTAGCGATAAAAAAAACTCTATGGCCAGGAAGATTGGAAATTATTAATTATAAAAATAATAAAATAATTCTTGATGGATCGCATAATATTGATGGAGCAGATAAACTAAACGAATTTTTAAAAACTAAAAAAATAAAACCTATAGTCTTGTTTGGAATGTTAAATAATAAGAAAGCAAGTTTATTTTTAAAAAAAATAAAAAAAAACGTATCTAAAGTTTTAGCTATTAAAATTCCAGATGAAAAAAATTCATTTAAAACTAAAGAAATAAATTTTATTTGTAATTTTCATTCTATTAAATGTGAGCAAATAAAAGATATAAATGATGCTTTAAAATATTTTAGATCTAATCAACAAAAAATATATTTAATTACGGGTTCTTTGTATTTGATAGGAAAAATTAGAAATAAGCTATTATAAATTGGATTGTATCCAGGTTTCTAATGCTGTTTTCGGAAGACTTCCAACCTTAGTATCGATTAACTCACCATTTTTAAAAATCATTATTGTAGGAATTCCTCTAATACCGTATTTTTGTGGCGTCATAGGGTTCTCATCAATATTCATTTTATATATTTTAACTTTATCTTTATTCTCAACGGCAATTTCTTCTAAAATTGGGTCAAGTACTTTACATGGACCACACCATTCTGCACCAAAATCAACTACTACAGGTACATCATTAGTAGAGATGTCATTATCGAAGGTTTGATCGTTTGTTAAAAAGGTTGTCATACTTAGTATGTAAGAAATATTTATCTATTATCAAGCTAAATTAAATCTAATTTTCTAAAATTGATTTTTTATCCCCAATATGTCTAATTTTAGATGTAATTTCATAACCTTTGATTTGATTTTTTTTAATTAATTTCGTCCAAATTTCATTCATTGGAAATATTTTTTTTCTTTTATTGAAGATATTTTTAGATACAATTTGAAGACCAGAATAATACAATTTCTCATTTTTATTTTTCCAATTTGTGACTACATTTCTTTTTAAATTAAAGTCTCCATTTTCTTTTTTTAAACCTAGAAAATTAATATCTTTAGATAACAACATTTTACAGTGAGAAACATCTTGAAAATTACTGAGAAAATATTTGATATGTGCTTTATTTTTTTTAGTCCAAAAAATATCAGAATTAACAACACATATCTTCTTTCTATTTGTATAATTGAAAATATTTTTTACTCCTCCACCTGTACCAAGTATTTTTTTTTCATAGATAATCTGAATGGGATATTTTTTGAAATTTTTGTCCAAATACTTTTTAATTTTATTATGTAAATAGTGCGTATTTATTAAGATTTCATCACATCCAATATTAGTGAAGAAATCAATTGTGTTCTTTAATAATATTTTATTTTTATATTTTAATAGAGGTTTTGGGGTACTTCGTGTCAAATTCAACATTCTTGATCCAAAACCTGCACATAAAATCATTAATGTAAAATTCTTCATAAATTATAAATACTTTTCATAAATTGATCTTAGTTCATGATTTTTAATTTTATTCAATGTTTCTATTGTTCTGGATTTAGTTATTTTTAAATAGTCTAAGTATTTATTATCATTATTTATATTAAGTAATTTTCTCCATCTACCAAGTAATCGAGTCTGTCGAGCTAAACTTAAAACATAATATTGTTCCCGAAAAGTATTGAGATTTTCAATAGTTGACGTGTTATCATAGAAATATTTAATTAATTTATCATTGTAATCTCTTGTAAAATTAATTCTTGGATTTTCTAATAATGATAATAGATCCCATCCTATAAATCCCATAAAAGCACTTTGAAAATCAATGATTCCACATTGTAAATGTGATTCATAACTTTCTAAAAAAAATAAATTAACAAATTCAAAATCTTTGTGAACAAAATTTTTCATATTATAATTTTCAGAATAAAATATACTTTCCCATAATTCATAAAATTTTGAAGTTGGAAAATTTGAAATTTTGCTGGTAGGAATATAATATTTAACAAACTCTTTAAGTTCAATTTTTAAATCATCAAAGGTGTATTCTTTTAAAATTTTTATATTTTTTAAATTTGTTTCATTTTGAATAACAATTATATTATCTACAGCTAGTTTTAAAAGTTTATAAAGATTGTTTTTATTATATATTTTGTTAAATCTATCATTTCCAAAATCTTGCATATATATTTTACATTTTTGTTGATTAACTTCATATATCTTAGGAATCGATATATTAACTTTTAATAATATTTTATAAACATCAAGAAAATTTGTAAACTCTTGTTTATCTTTAGAAAAATCAATAATTATTTTGGTATTCTCTTTTTCTGTTTTTCTATAAATTAGTTTTTTAGATAATCCATCCTCAATTTTTTCTAAATCTTTATGATCAGAATTCATAATACTATTGATTAAAACTAATATTTATTTTTCTTTTTGTTTCAGAAATAATATCTAAATTTATTAAATAATATTTTTTATTTAGTGGTAAACTAATTAACATTTCAGGCCATTCAATAAATGTAATGTTATTATTTAGATTTTCAAAAAAATCTAATTCCTCTAATTCTTTTAAATTTTTAACTCTGTAAAGGTCATAATGATATATTTGTGATGAATTTAAATCATACGTAATTAAAATAGGAAATGTTGGGCTAGCAATTGAAGATGGTTTGTGTAAATTATTTAGTAAATAAAGATTATTAATTAATAATCTTACAAGTGTTGTTTTACCAGCACCTAGTTCACCTTGAAATAGGTAAATATCTCCAACAGATATATCTTTACATAAATTTGTTGCTAATTTTTCGATTTCACGAAGATCTAAAATTTGATTACTTAATTTGTGCAAATTTTGTTATGCAATACCTTTTAAAGCTTCTACTAAATCAGTTTTTTCCCAAGTAAAATGGCCCTTATCACTTGGTTCTCTACCAAAATGACCATAAGCAGAGGTTGGAACATAAATTGCATTTGTTAGTTTTAAATGTTCTCTTATTCCTCTTGGACTTAGATCAAATAAATCTTGTACAGATTTTTCAATCTTTTGTTCATCGACTTTATTTGTTCCATTAGTATTTATATATACTGATAAAGGTTTTGAGACTCCTATTGCATAAGATAACTGAATAGTACATTCATCTGCAAGATCAGCTGCAACAACATTTTTTGCTAAATACCTAGCTGCATATGCTGCAGATCTATCAACTTTCGATGGATCCTTACCAGAGAACGCTCCTCCACCATGGGGTGCGGCGCCACCATATGTATCGACAATTATTTTTCTACCTGTCAGACCAGAGTCGCCATCAGGACCTCCAATAACAAAGTTTCCTGTAGGATTAACATAGAACTCTTCATCTTTAAGACCCTCTAATAAGTCATTAGGAATACACTCATATACATAAGGTTTAACAATTTCTTTTACCTCTGCAGGAGACAGACCTTGCTTATGTTGTGAAGAAATTACTAAAGATGTAACTTTAGTCGGTTTTCCATTTTCATAAAGCATTGTAACTTGGCTTTTAGAATCAGGTTCTAGACCAGATGCAGATCCATCTTTACGGGCTTGTGCCATTTTATATAAAATTTGATGAGAATAATGTATCGGTGCTGGCATTAATGATTTAGTATCTTTACAAGCAAAACCAAACATGATTCCTTGATCACCTGCGCCCTCATCTTTATTGCTACCAGAATCAACACCCATAGCAATATCAGCTGATTGCTCATGAAGAAAACTTTCAACATCACAATTCTGCCAATGAAACCCATCTTGTTCGTAACCAATATCTTTAATACAATCTCTAACTTGAGATATGATCTGATCTTTAGAAACTGATGGCCCCCTTACTTCTCCTGCTAGAACTACTTTATTAGTAGTGGTCAAAGTCTCACAAGCTACACGTGTTTGTGGGTCACCAGATGATAGATAGGTATCAACAACCATATCTGAAATTCTATCGCAAACTTTATCTGGATGGCCTTCAGAAACTGATTCACTAGTAAATAAATAAGATCTTTTCATATTAACTCCTAATATCTGTATGTATTATCTTTAAATGGACCATGCTTACTAACACCAATATATTCTGCTTGTTTATCACTTAATACTGTAAGTTTTGCTCCAACCTTCTTTAAGTGTAATGATGCAACTTTTTCATCTAAATGTTTTGGTAAAACATAAACTTTATTTTCATAATTTTTAGAATTTTTCCAAAGTTCAAGTTGCGCTAAGACCTGATTAGTAAATGATGCGCTCATAACAAAACTTGGATGACCAGTAGCATTTCCTAGGTTAACAAGTCTTCCCTCTGATAGTAATAATATTTTCTTCCCATCTGGAAATTCTACTTCTCTTACTTGTGGTTTAATCTCATCAGACTTGTAATTTTGAAGAGCTTCTGTTTGTATTTCATTATCAAAATGTCCAATATTACAAACGATAGCACGATCTCTCATTTGCCTCATATGATCTTGCGTAATAACATCAAGATTACCAGTGGCGGTAACAAATATATCGCCATATTTACAAGCATCATCCATTGTAACAACTTCGTAACCTTCCATTGCCGCTTGAAGTGCATTTATTGGATCTATTTCAGTCACACAAACACGTGCGCCTGCACCTCTTAAACTAGCTGCTGAACCTTTACCAACATCTCCATACCCAGCTACAACAGCTATTTTACCAGCCATCATTACATCAGTACCTCTTCTTATTCCATCTACTAAACTTTCCTTACAACCATATAAGTTGTCAAATTTAGACTTAGTAACTGAGTCATTAACATTTATTGCTGGAACCTTTAATGTTCCATTTTTTTCCATTTCTTTTAAACGGTGGACACCTGTAGTTGTTTCTTCTGATAAACCTAAGATTTCTTCTAACATTTTTGGATACTTTTCATGAATTATTTTTGTAGCATCTCCACCATCATCTAAAATCATATTTGGCTTCCAACCATCTGGGCCTTCTAATGTTTTCTCAATACACCACCAAAATTCTTCCTCTGTCATTCCTTTCCAAGCAAATACTGGAATGCCTTTGGCAGCTATTGCTGCAGCAGCGTGATCTTGAGTAGAAAAAATATTACATGAGCTCCATCTAACAGTAGCACCTAAGAATACCAGAGTCTCAATCAAAACAGCAGTTTGTATTGTCATATGTAAACAACCTACAATTCTTGCCCCATCTAGGGGTTTAGAGTCACCATACTCTTCTCTTAATGCCATTAAACCAGGCATTTCCGTTTCAGCTATTGCAATTTCTTTATCACCAAAATCAGCTAAACTTATGTCTTTAACCTTAAAATCTTCACTCATGATTGTATCCTTCTATGATTATTTTAACTTTTTAATGGTAATTTAATCAGAAAACAAGCACCTCTAAAGTCTAATTTGTCACTTTCTGTTAATTCAATCGAACCATTGAATGAATTGATTATCTCATAGGATATAGATAGCCCAAGACCTGAGTGCTTGTCCCGATCATCCATTCTATCAGTGTAAAATCTATCAAAAATTTTATTTTTTTCTTTGAAATCTATGCCTTTTCCTTGATCATAAATTTTGATTTCAACACAATTTTTATTTCTTTTGTTTGATGTAATTAAAATATTTGAATTATTTTTGGCAATTGAAATACTATTATCTATTAAATTTAGTATTACCTGCAAAAATTTATCTTTGTTAAGAAGTACTAAATTTTTATTTTTATCTGTTTGAAGTAAAATTTTAATATTTTTCTTATTAGTTGATTGTTCACTAAAATTTTCTTTTAGAAATTTGTTTACATTAGTTAGTTCAAAATTTTCTATTTCAATTTCTGCAATAGTTTTTGAAAAATGAGAAATGTCAGAGATCAATCTATTCATTCTGTCGATATCTTTATTAAAATTATTCATTACTTTGGTTCTATTTTCATTAGTTATATTTTTGCTGGTTAATAATTCAATCGAAGATTTTATTGCAGTAAGTGGATTTTTTAGTTCATGTGCAACATCAGAGCTAAATTTTTCTAATTGATTGATTTGTGATTTCAATTCGTTTGACATAAGTTGTATTTGGTTTGATAAAATACCAATTTCATCAGATCTTAGAGGGTATATTAATTTTTTCTTATTTGTTTTATCTCTCTCAAGGACAGTGATTTTAGTTATTTGCCTTAATGGTGTTATCAAACCTCTCAAAAAAATAAATGATAATAAAATTGTAACTAAAATAAATAATAGAAAAAAATTAAAGAAATTCAAAGATTGTCTAGCTAGTTCATTATTATTTAATAATAATTTATACTTTATTAGAACAACTCCATAGACGTTATTATCTTGGATTATAGGTGATGTTAAAATTCTAGTTATATCATTATTTTCATCTTCGAAAGTTTTAACGAGTTTTTGCTTTTCTTTAATAGTGTCAATAATCAAAATAATTTCATGTACATTTTTGTCTAAATTTTTAGTAAATTTATTTTTAAGAACGTAATTATTAATATAATTAAAATTTTTAATATAAATTTTTTCAAATAAATTTGAGAAATCAGCTATATTTTCAAGCGTTTCAGATAGATCTATTTCCTCAACATCTGTGCTCAGAAATAAATTTGATGAATCTGCAATTTTAATCCAATTTTCATTATAAATAATAGTGTTAAAATCTTTATCACCAAAGTTTTGAAATATAAATTGTTCAGTTGTAAACTTTTCTAACTCAGGTTCTGACAATTCGATAGGATTAATATTATCTGCCAAGTCACAACTCTCCTTGTATGCTTCAATATCTTGAAGATATCTGCAACGATAATCATATTGAAAAATTGGTACTCTTAATATTGAAGTGTTTTCTAAATATTTTGTTATATTTGATAAATTTAATCTTATTGATTGATCTCTATTATCTATGAATTTATTATTTTGAATTAAATTGAAATTGAAATAAGTTAAAAATACTAAACCTAAAAATACAATAATTAAGTTAATTATAATGAGTTGAAATGTTAGATTATAACTTGATAAAGTAAATAATCTCTTAATCACGCCAAGAATATCCAGAACCATATCTTGTTCTTATTTGATCAAAAGAATTATCATAAGATCTGAATTTTTTTCTTAATCTCTTTATATGGCTATCAATAGTCCTGTCATCAACATATATTGAATCACCATACATTGCGTCCATTAATTGATTTCTATCTTTTACTACCCCAGGATACTGAGCAAGAGATTTAATTAAATTAAACTCTGCAACCGTAAGTTCAATTTCTATACCTTTCCAAAAACATAATTGTTTATCTTCATCTAGTATCAAATCACCTTTTATAAAATTTTGTTTTTTAATATTATTATCTTTTTGTTCTTCATTTCTATTGTTATGAATTCTTAGCACTGTTCTTATGCGCTCATTTAATAATTTTTGTGAAAAAGGTTTTTTTATATAATCTGAAGCTCCCATTCTTAATCCAATTATCTCATCTTGTTCATGGTCTTTTGACGTTAAAAAGATAATCGGAAGATCTTTTAGATTTTCAATCTTGCTCGAACGTACTTTTGAAAGAAGTTCATTTCCATCCATTTTTGGCATCTTAATATCAAATAGTCCTAAATCATAAGATTTGCTTTCAAGAGCCTCTAAGGCTTCAACTCCATTGAGAAATGTATCTACTGTAAATCCTTCACTTTGCAGAGAAAGAGATACTGATGTGAGAATCGACTGCTCGTCGTCAACTAATGCTATCTTCGGCATACTGCATTTTATTAATAATTTATGGCAGATTTAAGTTCAAAGAAAAAATGACTCAGTTAACAAAATGTGACTTAAGTTGATAAGTAAATGTAAATATTTCAATAACTTGTTTGCCTCATAAAAATATGAATTAAGTAAGAGATTGACATGATAAAAAAAATATTTATGTTCTTATTTTGTTCTTATTGCGATATTGAGCAAATGTTGTATTGTCCCTTTTCGGCGGCACTACATATTGTGTTTTTCGACAATAATTTTTTAAAAATGGATAGAATTTAAATGGCAGACAATCTACAGGTATC
>CACMEY010000007.1 GCA_902612805.1 uncultured Alphaproteobacteria bacterium
AAATTGATTTATGAGCAATATTATCGACTCTTTGACTCAGCAAAAATTTTTTTTGGTATTGTATTTCTAATTGAATATATTTGCAGGTTAATTGCCGTGGATCAAATTAATAAATTTAAAGGATTTTACGGGAAGATAAAGTATATTTTTACAGTACCTGCTCTAATTGATGCAATTGCACTTATTCCATTATTCTTAATTGGTATAAACGAAGGTTTTTTAGTACGTTTGTTAAGAGCTATAAGAATATTTAGCATTCTTCGTTTTGGACGTTTTAGTGAGTCAGTAGATTTTATTCTTCATGCCATATATGACAGGAGACACGAATTAATTTTTTCATTACTACTTACTCTAAGTTTGATGTTATTGTCTGCTACTTTACTTTATGTTGTAGAGGGAGATTTGCAACCTGAAGCTTTTGGATCAATCCCAAGAGCTTTATGGGTAAGTTCTGCAGCTTTACTATCAACGGGTTATGGTGATTATACTCCTATTACATTTTTAGGTAGATTTGCAGCAGTATGCACTGCATTGTTTGGAATAGGAGCAGTTGCTTTACCAGCCGGTATATTAGCAAGTGCTTTTACAGACAGAAAAAATAGAGATTAATTAATAACTTGAGTTGTAAAATTTTCTAAACTTTTATTCATTTCTTCATCTGGTAGATGAAAACTTTTAATTGTCTCTTTCCAATCTAGTTTTGAATAATCATCATATTTGTTAACAAAATATTCATTTTCTTTTAAATTAATCTCATTATTTTTTTCTTTTAATGAAAATAAGAGAAATACCCAAGATCGTGGCTCCAACTCTTTAATTTTTTGAGCTTGAGTTATGCAAACATCATAATCTTTTTTACAAAAATATCCTAATACAAGATCTCTATATCTGTTATCTGATGTTTTTTGGCCGGCAGGAATAGGGTCTAATTCAAGTGCTTTATGAAGTAATTCTAAACCTTGATCAATTTTTTTATTTCTTACTAATATTTCTCCATAAACTGCTAGGACTCTTGGATCATTTGGATTCATAGAGTACGCAATCTTTCCATGTTCTTCTGATTCTTCATATTTTTTTTGCATTAAGGAAATAGCTGAGCTAATTCTTCTTACTTCATAATCGTTCTCATCGTGCTCTAAACTTTTTTCAATATGGTGAAAAATCATTTTCATCATTTTATCATTATCTTCATAATATTGTTTACCTAGGCCACCACCAATTGTACAAGCTTTAAGGGAGTGTGCTCTTGCATTTGTTTCATCTTGTTCGATAGCTTTATCAAAGTGAAATAAAGCCTTATCATTATGTTCTTTTGCTGATGATTGTCTAAGCCAATGATATCTTCCAATAACTAAATTTTCATAAGAATTTAAATTTTCAGTGGGTTTTCTTTTGATATTTTGTAAATTTGTAATTTCTATATTACCTAATAATTCTTTTGATATCTTTTGTACAATTTCATCTTGAATATCAAAAATGTCCTCAAGAACTCTATCATATCGATCTCCCCATATAATAGAACCATCTTTTGCATTAGTTAAATCTACCGCTACTCTTAATCTATTACCAGCTGATCTAATATTTCCACCAACTAAAAAGTCTATTTTATGTTTTTTTGCAAATGTAAGCGCGTCTTCATTACTTTTATCATGATCGTCACATGTTTTTTTTGATACTACATCAAATTCTTTCATTCTGGAAAACTCTATAATTAAATCACCTGTAATAGCCTCTACCAAAAATTCACTATCATCATTTTTACTCACATTCTTAAATGTAAGTATTGCTATTTTTGGTTGTGAAGAATTTCGTGAAATAGTTACATTATCATCTTTTTTATTATTTTCATCTTCATTCTTTTCCTCATTTACTTCTTCAGAGAAAAAATCATCTTCATCAATTTTTAAACCTTTTACTTTGAAAACTTCGAACTCATCGCTTATATTTTTTAGTTTTCTTGTACCATCAGCTTCTATTGAATAATCAATTCTTTTATCAACTTGATCTTTGACAATTTTTGAAACAAGAATTTTACCTGGTTCACTTTGACTTTCTAATCTTGCAGCAATATTTACACCTGAGCCCATAATGTTATTATTTTCTACAATTACATCATCTACGTGAATACCTACTCTCCAGCTTAATTGTAACTTAGTTAAAGAATGTTCATTTCTTTCATATAATTTATCCTGAAATTCGATAGCAGCTTTCACGCACTGTACAGGACTAGCAAATTCGGCGACTACAGAGTCACCAGCAGTTGAAAAAATTTTACCATCAAATTTAGCAATAATTTCATCAATAATTTTTCTGCATTCATTAAGATTAGATAAAGTTAACTCTTCATTTTCTTCCATATGTTTGCTGAAATTTACACAATCAGTAGCTAAGATAGTTGCGAGTTTTCTTTCTGTATTCATAATTTTTCTTATCAAAAATCTATAATATAATCATCAAAAATTAATAATTAAATTTTAATATTATTATATTTAAAATGTAAATATTGACAAAGTTCAAGCATGATTAGTATTTATTTAATTATTAATAATTTTTAAAGGAGAAAATAATCATGATAATGGCTTGGGGAGGTACTTTAAATTTAGTCTTATATATTATTAGCATGTTAGGTTTAGGCTATTATGCGTTTCTTACTGTTCTAAGTCCTAATACATTAGTTACTCGTTATGATTTGGGAGAAAAGTCAGTTCCTATTATAAGAATTGTTGGAACTTTTGTTTTGCCAATTTTAATTTTGGGAATTTATTTACTTTTTCGAGGACCTGAAGGTGCTTGGATTTTTCTTGTATTAAATTTTCTTGTTTCAACACATCAGGTAATTTTAGGGTGGGCAACTAGGTTTAAAATTATTGACCCTGATTCAAAGCAAGATGTTGGTGATGAGGTAGTAGGGCATGTATTTGTCATAATTGCAATTGTGCTAATCTATAGACTTTCAGATATAATTTATGCTTAAATAATTTTGCTGGGATTTTAAATTCCAGCAAATTTTATCTCAAAGAAAATTCTTTTACTTTATTGAATTCAAAATGATCAGCTGCATGTTTTTTAGCATATAAAACCTCTTCAACAATGCCGTCTTCATTAATCATTATATCTGTAACTGCTGTATTAAAATAACCTCCAAGAGGAATAGGCATAAAGCCTCTTATTAATGCAGGAAAAATTACAAATGTCTTATATAAACCCGCTAAAAATAATTTACTCCAAGATCTTTCAATTTCATATTTTTCAAAATATTTAAAATTTTCATCAGCTAATACAGTGAATGGAGTAGGGCCATGCTTTTTCATATTCGATTTTAATAAATTTACATTAGAATGAAAAATTCCTACATGAGTAAAGTTTGGTCCAAATTCATTATATCGTCTATTGAATTCTAATAATCTTAAATTACAAAAAGTGCATCCAGCAACTCTATAAAAAGTTAGCAAAACTTTTTTACCCTTTGTGTCAGAAAAATTAAACTCTGAACCATCATGTTTTGGAAGGGTAATTTCATCAATTTTATCGCCTTTTTTTATTTTCATTATATACCTGTTATTAGATAACTTATTATATTAAGATATATTTAAATAAATATTAAAATTTATTAATAAATTATAAATGAGGGCTGGTGCAAATAGGCCAAATTTTTCTTTTTAATTTAATATACTTATTTTTTTTTGGATTATTTGGATAAATACCATCTATTGAAGCATAAATTATTTCAGATACATGTGGCTTAAAAGATTTATAAAAATGATTTGTGGATTTAACAATGATAATATTTTTTTTTGATATATTTATACCTAACTTACTAAATAGATCTGTTGAAAATGTTTGGCATCTATTTGAATTTAATACAACTTCAATTCCATCAAAGGTAATACAAGCGCTATCTCCCATCGGTACAAGAGAACTACCAAATTTTTGATAAACATTTTTTTTTATTTTTTTAACAAATACTTTTTTATGTATTGGTCCTCCAGATTGTTTCATAATTTTTGATCCAAAATTTAAATTTATCTCTTTATTTTCTCCTGCTTTGTGACACAATTTAACAGCTAAAGGATCCCAAATAGAACCTAGGGCGATATTTTTTAACTTCATTGATATTGCTTTTTTAATTAAGGTAGTTGAATCTCCAGGAACGCCTCCACCTGGGTTATCCCAAATATCAGCTATTAAAATAGGTTTATTATTTTTTTTTGATAATTTTTTAGCTTCTTTCAAAGAATTCATTGCTGAGAAAGATTTTGGAGCTAAATTTTTTCTTTTACTAAAAAGTTCCATCCCTAATTCATAAGATATTTTGTCACCATATTTTTTATTATTATCTGTTATGACTACTATTTTAGCACCTAGATCAGGAGAGTCTCCAGCCATAAAACCATGAATAACTGAAATCGCTAATAGAGGATTTTTATTCTCTAATAATTTAATTTTATCTATAAAAGATCTCATTGGCTCTTTACTTGTAGGCAGAATAGTCATCATCTTAACATCAAATAAAGAAATTCTAGGTTTGATATTTTTATTAAACGTTTTGATAGATAAATTTATACAATTTTTAGCTGTCTCTACAAAATCTGTATGAGGAAATTCTTTAAACACTGTTAAAATGTTAGTATTCGTAATAAATTTTTTACTTAAATGACTATGAGGATCAAAAGTTGCTCCTATAACAACATTTGGACCAACTATTTTTCTAATATTTTTTACTAAATCCCCCTCACAGTCTACGCAGTTTTTAGCTATCATTGCTCCATGTAATCCTAATAGAACTATATCTAATTTACCTGCATTTTTTATTTCTTTGAGAATTAATTTTTTTAAATCATTCCATGTTTTGGAGTCAATCAATCCACCCGGCTCAGCCCAAGTAGCAGTACCTTCAACTAATTTAATTTCACCATTAGATTTTCTTTTTCGTAATAGTGGGAAGAGGGCAGAACATAAAGTTGGTGTTTTGGGATGATGATTTGGTTTTGCAAAGAATGTTTCCTTAAAGTTTTTCATATTAGTTTTTAAAGGTGAGAATGTATTTGTTTCTGTTGCTATAGAAGCACAATAAACCTTAGGTATTTTTTTCATGATAAATAAAAATTAAAATTATTATATTTTTTTAGCAGCAGATGTCTCTTTAATATTACTAAGCTTAGTGTACCTATCAATCATTTGCGTAGTTTTATGTCCACTTTGAGCCATTATTTCATGAGTTGGAACTCCATTCATTCTAGCCTGTGTAATAGATCCAATTCTTAAACTGTGGCCTGAAATTTTATCACAATTATCTAAGTCAGCATCTCTTGCTCTTTTTTTAAGTATTAAGACAAAGCTTGTATCTGTAAGACTTATTTTTTGATTTTTATTATTTAGAATATATTTCTCAATATTATTAGCTTTATTTATTTTATAGAACAGAGGACCTTGATCAATTAAAGCTACTTCTAGCCAATCTTTCAGTGCTTTTACTGGGCAATAATTATTATTAGTTTTTGGAAGGTATATCATTCTTCCTTCACCTTTTTGATCAGTCTTAGAAAAAGGTATTAATACTTGAACACCATCCTCTTCAAAATTTAAATGTTCATATTTCATGCCTAAAAGCTCAGATCTTCTACAAAAACTGTAAAAACCTATTAAAATAAGAGCTCTATCTCTTATGTTTCTAAAATCTTCGTTATCATTTGGAATTTTATCAATAATTTTTTCAATATCAGCTTTTAGTAACTCTCTTGCTTGACCAGATTTATTATTTTTTTCATCTCTTACAATTGCACTAATTGTTTCAGAAATATTTGGATTTTTTCTATCAAATTGAAAGCCATTAACTCTATATTTATATGTAATAGATGCTAAGATTCTTTGTATAGTGGAAGCTTTATATGCAGTAGAGGAGTAGGGGTTGTTATTTACATTTTCTCTACCCGGTATGTTGCTCGATCCTTTGAGTATTTTTGCTTCTGGATCTTCATGAAGCCAATCCATATAATTAGCTGTTAATGCGTAAGCACTATCTAGATCATCAACATCTAAAGGACTGCAATTGTACTTATTTTTGCAATAATCTATAAACTTTAACCAATCTCCCTGATATTTATCCTGAGTGTTTTTAGCTTTTGATTTTTCCTTTAGCTTACTTACGTTTTCATTTAGTGATATTTTAACCATATTATATATTACGATAATTACAGTTATCGTAAATAATAGTCAAGTGATAAATATTTTAATTATAATTCAGTTATTTATATATATTATCTAAATCTATTTCTAATATTACAAACTAGATATAGATTTTCACGTGTAATAAAATACTGTATATAGTGTATCAAATGGAACAATTACCGCAGATTTCAGCTGATTCCCATATCTTTGTGTTAACGGGTGCTGGTATAAGTAAAGAGTCTGGGATTGAAACATTTAGAGACTCTGATGGACTTTGGAATAATCATAGGATTGAAGATGTTGCCAGTCCTGAAGGATTCTTTAGAAACCCTACTCTTGTCTATGATTTTTATAATAAACGTCGAAAAGAACTAAATTCAGGAATTAAGCCAAATAGGGCTCATATTTTACTTCATGAATTAGAAAAAACATATAAAATTCATATAGTTACACAGAATATCGATAATTTGCATGAAATTGGAGGATCATCATCAATAATTCATATGCACGGTGAGCTAAATAAGGCAAGATGTATAATGAATGATAATCATGTGTTTGAGTGGACAGAGGACCTAAATGAGAGCCATAAATGCCCTAAATGCGGCTCTCAAATGAGACCTCACATTGTATGGTTTGGTGAGATGCCCATGCAAATGGATGAAATTCACGATTTAGCTGAACAATCTAGTTTATTTGTTTCTATAGGCACTTCAGGACAAGTCTACCCTGCTGCTGGTTTTGTATCGATGTTTAAAGATATGTGCAAACCAACAATTGAATTAAATCTGGAACCATCAAGTAATCAAGATCAATTTGATTTTGCCATTCATAAACCTGCTACAGTTGCTGTTGAAGAATTTAAAAATTTACTTTTAAACAATTTAAAAAATTAATTTATTCACGTTATTAATTTTTTTAAACAAAAAATTTTTTCTAAAACTTTTTTTATAAAGAATCATTCGCATTAATGTTTTAAGGAATTAAACCATATGATATTCATATTGTAACAAAACAAATATGGGCACTAAATCAAGCCGTAAGATTAAGCAAATTAAGTCAAGATACACTAGATGATATAGAAAATGGCTATATGCCCCCTATTAAAGATATTGGTTATATTTAAAAATTGGTGTTACAATAAAAAGTCTCGTTGATTTGAGATTTGAGAATGATTGAAAATGAGAAATAAATTTGACTCTGAGAATATTATTAAATCTAAACAAAGATCTGTAGATTTTGGTGAAGTAAACACAAATTCTGAAATAGTAAAAAAAATGGTTGATTTGGTCAATGTTGAATTTGAAAAGTTAGACTCAAAATTTTTAGAACCAGCTTGTGGTGATGGTAATTTTTTATGTGAAGTATTAGAAAGAAAATTAAATTTAATAAAGAAATTACACTCTAAACAACAAATTGATTATGAAAAGTATGCCATACAGGTGTGTACCTCTATTTATGGAATAGAATTGTTAGAGGATAATATTGTATTGGCTAGAAATAGATTATTTGAAATATTTAATAGGCACTACTCAAAATTATTCAAAAAATTAAATCAAGAGATAATAAAATCTATTAGAAAAATTTTAGAGTTAAATATTGTTCAAGGTGATGCATTAAGTTTTAAGTCAGGTAAAAGATTGGAAAAATTTATTATTTTTCCTGAATGGTCTTTTATTGATAATCTAATAAAAAGAAGAGATTTTACATACAAAGACTTCATAGCGTATGCACCTACAGTTGAACCAAATTTGTTTTCAAATTTGGATGAAAAAGCTTTTGTGCCTAAATCAGTTAAAGAATGGCCATTAACAAAGTATTATAAGATTTATGAATTTAAAAAATGAAAATCCTGATATAGTAAATTTTCTTGCCAACTTAAGTAACGATGAAGTTTTCACACCTTCAAAGTTTGCAATAAACATTCTTGATCAATTACCAAGTCATATTTGGTCAAATCCAGATATTAAAATTTTAGATCCATCATGCAAAACAGGAATATTTTTAAGAGAAGCTGCCTCAAGATTGAACAGGGGTCTCAAAAGTAAAATTAAAGATGATAAAAAAAGAATAAACCACATTCTTAAAAATCAAATATTTGGAATTGCAGTAACTGAACTTACTTCATTAATTAGCAGAAGATCTGTTTATTATAGCCGTGATACTAATAGTAAATTTTCTGTAGTTAAAAAATTTAATAACGGAAATGGAAATATCATATATAATGATATTCAGCATGTTTGGAATATTAAAAATAGATGCGAATATTGTGGTGCCACTAAAACCCAATACTCAAGAGATGAAGATTTAGAAAAGTATGCTTATGAATTTATACACACTAATAATCCTCATGAATTATTTGATAATATGAAGTTTGATGTAATTATCGGAAATCCGCCTTATCAATTATCTGATGGTGGTCATTCAAGAAGTGCAACAACTATTTACCATTTGTTTATAGAGAATGCTAAAAAGTTAAACCCTAAATACATAACGATGGTAACTCCATCTCGATGGTTTGTTGGTGGAAAGGGTTTAGATGGTTTTAGAAAAGATATGCTTTCCGATACAAGAATTAAAAAAATAGTTGATTTTGAATCTAGTTCAGATGTTTTTCCAGGCGCCGATATTGCAGGTGGAGTTAATTATTTTTTATGGGACAGAGACCATAGTGGAAAATGTGAAATAGTAAATATGAGGAAGGACCAAGAAATAACAACTCTAAGAAGTTTAAATGAATATGATATTTTAATTAGAGACTCAAGGGCACTTCAAATTATCAAGAATATAAAAAAATTAAATATTAATAATGGCAAAACATTATCTCTTAGCATTTCTCCAAGTAAACCATTTGGATTACGTACAAATTACTTACCTAAAAATAGTGGAATACCTTGTTGGTTTATTCAAAAAATTGGAAAAAAATTTGCTAAGTTATCTGATGTTTCAGATACACAAAATTTAATTAAAAAATGGAAATTACTCCTTCCAAGAGCACCTATTGCTGGACAAACTGATTTTTCTAAACCAGTACGTTTTTATTATGATGGAAATGTTCAGATTGCTAAACCAGGTGAATGTTGCACAGAATCATGGATAGTTGCCGGTGCCTTTTCCACTGAGAAAGAAGCACTTAACTACAAAAGTTATCTTTTTACTAAAACAGTAAGATTTTTATTACTACAAGCAGTTATATCTCAAGACGTAACAAGAAGAAATTTTATGTTTGTACCAGATTTAATAAATTACGATAGAAATTATGATGATAAGTTTTTAGTAAAAAAATGGAATATTTCAGAAAAAGATTGGAAATATATAGACTCTAGAATTACAGCAAGTTAGATGAGTAAAGAATTTTTTCCGACTAGACCAGAATATAATCCAAGAATTTATGCTTATCGAGATTCAAACCCCCAGTACAAAGGTCTTTTAAGAATTGGTGAAACTACTAGATCGGTTGAAACTAGAGTAAAAGAACAATATCCATCATCTAGACCTGGTAAACCACCTTATGAAATAGTTTTAAATGAATCGGCTATGCGATCAGATGGTACAGCTTTTCATGATGATCCAGATCTTTTTAAATATTTAAAAAATAAAGGGGTAGAAAGACCAGGAGGTGATTGGTTTAAATGTGATGTAAAAACTATTAAATCAGCAATAGTAGCTTTAAGAAATAGATTAGAAGTTGAAGATAGTAGAGTTTTTGATTTCAATATGCGTCCCGAGCAACAAGCTGCAGTTAATAAAACTTTCAATTACTTTAAGAGCAAAAAAAAATCAAAAAGAGATGATTCATTAAAATTTTTATGGAATGCTAAAATGAGATTTGGAAAAACTTTTGCTTCCTACCAATTAGCAAAAAGAATGAATTGGAAAAGAGTTTTAGTTTTAACTTTTTTACCAGCTGTCCAAAATGCATGGGAAGAAGACTTAAAATTACACATAGATTTTAAGGATTGGCAGTTTATTTCAAAGGATGGAAAACAATATAAAGATATCAATAAAAAAAATCCATTTGTATGCTTTGGTTCTTTTCAGGATTTTTTAGGAAAAAATAAATCTGGAAAAATAAAAAATAAAAATGAATGGGCACATGAAATTAATTGGGATTGTATAATTTTAGATGAATATCATTTTGGGTCTTGGACTGAAAGAGCTAAAGAAATTTATGATACGGGTGAAAAGGATGAATACAATGAATTTATAAAAGTTGGAATGAGTGATAACTTTGATCAAAGTATAATTCCAATAACTACTGATCATTATCTATATTTATCAGGAACACCTTTTAGAGCTTTAGAATCAGGTGAATTTATTGAGGAACAAATATATAACTGGACTTATCCTGATGAACAAAAAGCAAAATTAACATGGAAAAAAGATAAAAATCCATATTTTGCGATGCCTAGAATGGTAATGCTAACATACAAGCTTCCATCAAATATTGAAGAAATCGCAAAGAGAGGTGAATACGATGAATTTGATCTAAATGAATTTTTTAGAGCCGAAGGAACAAATGAAAATCCAAAATTTAAACATATAACCGAAGTACAAAAATGGTTAGATCTTATTAGGGGTAGTTTTAGTAAAACAATATACGAAAATTTAAGACAAGGCGGTTCTAAACCAGCTATGCCTTTTTCTGATTATAGAATTAAAAAAAATTTAAATCATACAGTCTGGTATTTGCCTGATGTTAAATCATGTTTTGCAATGGCAAATCTACTTAAAGAAAGACAGAATATATCTTATCATGATTACTCTATAATTATAGCAGCTGGAAATAAAGCGGGTATAGGAAAAAAAGCATTGCCACCAGTTTTGAAAGAAATGGAACCTTCACCAATAAACACCAAAACAATAACTCTAACATGTAAAAAACTTTTAACTGGAGTAACTGTAAGACCTTGGACAGGTATATTTATGTTAAGAAATACATCTTCGGCTCAAACATATTTTCAATCAGCTTTTAGAGTTCAATCACCATGGACTGCTAAACAAACTATTAAAAATAAAAAAGAGATAAAAGTAAAAGATATTGTCCTTAAAGAAGAATGTTATGTATTCGATTTTGCTCCTAATAGAACATTAAAATTAGTCTCAGATTATTGTAAATTAAATACAGATATAAATACATCAGAAGAAAAAAAAATTGATGAATTCTTAAAATTTTTACCGATCTTAAGTTATGATGGTTTTGATATGCATAGTGTAGATGCAAATGAAGTTCTTGAAGTTTCATCAGCTGGAACATCATCAACACTATTAGCTAAAAAATGGATGCATGATTCATTGATTTATGTAGATAATGTTACTCTTCAAAGAATATTGTCTGATGATAAAGCTATCGAAGTTTTAATGAAAATTGAAGGTTTTAGAAATATCAAAGAAGATATTGAAACCATTATTAATAAGTCTTCGGAAATTAAAAGTTTAAAAAGAAAATTAAATAAATCATCAGATAATAAAAATAAAAAACAACTTTCTGACGCTGAAAAAGAATACAAAAGTAAAAAAGAAATGATTAAAAAGAAATTAAAACAATTTTCATCTAGAATACCAATTTTTATGTATCTAACGGATTATAGAGAAAATCATTTAGAAGATGTCATTAGAAAATTGGACACCACATTGTTTAGAAAAGTCACAGGTTTAGAAATAAAAGATTTTGAGCTATTAGTAAATAAGGGAGTCTTTAATAAACCATTAATGAATCTAGCTATTAAAGATTTCAAAACTTATGAGGACTCAAGCTTACAATATTTAGGTATAACCACTCATAAATTTGAGCGTTATGGTTTAATGGATACTGTAATTACAAAAAAAGAATTTAAACAATATTTTGTGAATCAATCATAACTGTTGAAGAACTCTCACATTTAAATTATTTTTTAATTTTAAAACCTTGTTCTTCCAAAATTTTAACTAATCTTTTCAGCTGTTGTTCTCTTGGCAGGTCAAAATAATTATTATCAATTTTCTTAAAAAAAATATTTTTAATACATTCTTTTTTTTCTCGTTGATTAATAAAATCTCTAATAGATTTTGCAAAATATAATTTAAGGTTGAACATAAAATCTCCTTTAGCGTTTTGTTTTGTGTCCCAGCAATTAGAGTATCTAAATCAGGAAGATTCTATTTTATCATACTTTTTAAATTTTAGAATATTTTAATTTGATCTTAATATTACCTTAATCATTTCTCATTTTTATCAAATTTTATTTTTATAGAAGTTTTAGTGGCACCAGTTATCAAAAGAATTATAATTTTTCTATTCTCACTCCTTATTATTGTTCTCCTTCTAGCTGGTGTTGCTAAAAGTGAGCAATTATTAAGTTCAAAAGAATTTATTAAAAAAGAACTCCCCCTTGATCAGGGTAATGACAAACTCATTATTACTGAAGCACAAGAATATCCAAAAAGAACATTTTATTTTGATCCTTTAGTTGTTTTTGATGAAGAAGATGAAGTAAGTTTATGTGGGTATGAGCTTACTACAGTTGATTTTACAGGAACGAGGATCGTTGTAAGCCTTTACGCAGCCCTTTTTGACGATGCACCAGAAATTATAAATTATGTACGGTTAGAAACATTACAATTAACGCCTTTTGATAAAGAATTATACTTTAGTGATATGAAAAAATTAGAACTCTATCCCTACACAATGGAAATTATAAAAAATAATACTTTATTTGAGTCTCTTGAAAGAAATAATTCTAAAGCAAGTGCTATTATTCATGAATCATCGAATAATTATCTCTTAAATAATGGTAAAATCTTAAAAGAATTTTATATGGGTGGATATGACTTGCATGTAGAGTTTATCAAAGGATACCCTATTCACATCCCTATTCCACAAAATATTAAATTTTTAAATGCTAAAATTGATCTCATTGATCACTGTCTTATTGAGCTGAAAAAGAATGAAAGAAAAACAAAGATACCTGATGAAAAATTTTTAAAAGAAGCATTTTATAAAGTACCCTAACTTGAGATTAAAAAAGCTAGATTTTAAAAAAAGTTAAAACTAATTGATTTTAATACACCTGTAATTAAATAAGAATTATGAAAGAAACATATTATAAGCCTTTTGGGCCAACAATAGGTAAATATAATTTATCACATACAATGATTGGTAAAGTTAATTCATTTGCAAATAAAATAATTGAAAATAAACACAAAAGTAAAGTATTGGATCACTCACATAGATTAGTGGGAAATGTTCAACAACAATTTCGCTTAACAAAAGATTTTCTTTTTACTAGCGGTTTAGAAAAACAACTTAACCGCATTATTGTATCTTATTACAAAAACGTCATTCAAGTTAAGCCCTCCTCCATTAAAATTGATCGCGCGTGGATTGTTAGACAATTTGCTGGTGATTTTAACCCACCACATATTCATAGAGGGAATGTTAGTGGAGTTTGTTATCTTGAAGTTCCAAATTCTATTAAATATAACAAAGAGATTGATTTTGCTGGAAGACTTTCTTTTTTTGATGGTCGTGTCTCCATGCCTCGTAATAGCCCTCCTTTAGTAAAACATAGAATTACTTTTAAGCCACGAGTCGGCGATATTTATATATTTCCTGCTTTTTTAATGCATGATGTTCATCCATTTCGTAAAGACGGCGAGCGAAGATGTTTTTCTTTTAATGCATTTGTAAAAACTTAAAAATTATTTTTGTATTTGTCTAGATTATTGACTTTTTTCTACAACTCCTGCTACTTTATTTTGGTTCATAAGAAATGTCATTAGAATTGAAATTATAAAAAATAAAATACAAAATGCATAAACATTAAATGTAAGCCCATTTACTGAGGCAGAGTATCCAATTATAGCTGGTCCAAAAACAAATCCTGATTGTCCTAAGCTAGTAACATGTGATATTGTTATTGGAATTGGTTTATGTGATGTCCTCACTGACTCTCTAATTATAATTGGCATAAAATTTGAGCTAAGAAAACCAAAAAGAGCAACACCAAAAAATATTATATAAACATTCATCGTTAAAGTTGATAAAAATAAGATCACAGAACCTAAGACGGAAAAAAGTGGGCCAACAAATATTTCATTTAAAACTTTTATAAGAGAAGGTGCAATTATGTTACTGATTATTGCTCCAAAGTTGAAAAAGAATACAATAGAACCAGCAAGAAATAAACTTGAATTTAAATCTTCTAACATCCAGGCAGAAGACCACACCATAATTATGCCCATTGAAGCAGTCTGAAACATATTTATTATTCCAAATAAAAAAGTTTTAGGTGATGGTAAGGAAAAATTAGGTGTGTTATTAGGAATGTCATATTTTCTATTAAGACCGTAAAATTGTAAAAATACTAAAGCGGATAATGCTATAATACCTAAAAATGAAAAGTAATTAAAAGGGTCAAAATTATATCCCAGGGAAATAGTAGACAAGGCAGCTGCACTTATTGATCCAAAAGCCCAAGAAGTTTTAAATATTGGTGTTAATATCTTTTTGGTTTTATTTTCAATTATTGTTACCTGAGTTAATGCACAGGGAGCCTGAATTCCCATACCAATTCCAAATATAGCATAACTTAATATTAAAAAATAATAAGTTTCAAAATAAAAAACTGATAATGGAACAAAGGAAATAATTATTCTAGAAATTTTTAAACAATTAGTGGTTCCAATTTTTGGTATTAAAAATCTCGAAGAGAGTAAATTAGACAAGATTACAAATACCCCAAAAAAAGTAACAGCAAATCCAAATTCTTCTTTAGATATTTTTAAGAGATCAAGTACAATTGGAGTATAAATCATAAAAGAACTTATTAAAAAAAAAGTGAAGAATCCTACTGAGTAGGTTGCATAAAATGATTTTAATAATTGTTCATTTTCTGACATATAATTATTATTATTAAGTTACTTCTGTTCTCATTAGAGATACAGTTAAAATTGATATTGAAATAAAAACGAAACACAAAGCATACATGTTAAATGTTAATCCAAGTTTTTCTGCAGAAAAACCTACTATTGCGGGTCCAAAAACTAAACCAGAAAAACCAATACTAGATATATGAGATATAGTTTTAGGGATTGAATCTTTGGAATATTTGATTGCTTGCCTAAAAATAATTGGCTGCATATTAGAGCACGAAAAACCAAATATTATCATGCCGATCAAAATGATGTAAATATTTTGAGAAACTATTGTAAAAATTAATACTACTGATCCAATTATGGTAAAATATGGACCTACAAATTTTTCATTAAAAATTTTAATAAGCCTTGAAGCCATTATGTTTGCAGATATTTCACCAATATTAAAAAATAGCAAAACAAAACCAGCTAAATAAACTGGTCCCAATAAATCATTAATAAACCATAGAGAAGACCAATTGAGAATTATACCGATCGATGCAAAAATCATCATGTTAACTAAAGCGTACAAAAAAATGGTTTTAGATGGTAAAGAGAAACTTGGTGCTTTGTCTACATAATCAAGTTTTTTTGGTAAACCAAAAAAAAACATAGAAATAGAAGATAGAAAAATAAAAACTCCAATAAGAGCAAATAATAATTTTGGATCAACTTTAAGCCCAAAACAAAAGCTTGCTAGTAATGCTCCAAATATAGATCCTACTGAAAAACAAGATTTAAAAATTGGATTTAATATTTTTTTAGTTTTTGATTCTAATATAGCAATTTGTGTAAAAAGACTTGGAGCCTGGATGCCCACCACTGCTCCCCAAAAAATACTTAATAGAATATACACCTCGTACTTAGGTATATAAAAAATTAGAAATGGAATAAATGAATACGATAATCTTGCAATTATCAAACAATTGGTTGTTCCAATCTTAGGAAGTAAAAATCTTGTTGCTATTTGATTGATAATAATATTTGTGATTCCAAATACTGTTATACCTAAAGCAAATTCAGTTTCGGTAATTTTTAAACTTTCTAAAACTATTGGCGTATAAACAAAATAGGTACTTATTAAAAACATCACTATTGCACCCTGAGAATAAGCGGCGAGGAAAAATTTGTTATAATTTATTTCTTGAACCATTTAATTAGTATGGATTATTAACATCAATGTAAGTAATTACTAATTTATCATGAATTAAATATTAAATATTAATAGCTATTTGGATTATTCATGTTTTAGGATTATATTAACGTATTTTTTATATTTACTGTCATTCTCCAGTAGAGAAATCAAATATAATAATCATAATCGTCTTAATAATATCCGTACCAACTAAGTAGATTGTTAAGGACTCTGCTATATAATTAGCGTATAGATCAACTGGGTGAGTGGTAAGGCCTATCGCTTACCCTTTTTCTAATTTGTTTTAGGCTCAACTGTTATGAATTTTTTATTAATCCAAGAGTTGATTCCACTTTGTGCATTGTAAATAATAGTATTAAATTTTTCATCTATCATATTAGCAACTACCTTAGATCTTTTTCCTGATCTACAAATTAAGATTATTGGATCAGTTACACTTATTTCTAGTTGTAATTTTTCTAACCATTCATCAAAATTATAATTCCCCTCTTCATCGAAAAAAGTTAGTAAAATACTATTTGCAATAACGCCGGTTTGAACCCACTCTGAACTTCTTCTTACATCTACAATTGGAATATTAG
The DNA here is from genome assembly GCA_902612805.1 of uncultured Alphaproteobacteria bacterium. Lineage (GTDB taxonomy): Bacteria > Pseudomonadota > Alphaproteobacteria > HIMB59 > CACPNW01. The sequence goes on from CACMEY010000007.1 coordinate 16,798, forward strand.
TATTTGATAATTTTATCATTTCTTCATCATTGACATCTATAACTTCTGCAAATGCAAATTTAACAATCAATAAACCAACTATAATCTTTATATAAAATCTAATATTCATTAATTTTCTTCACAATAAGTTTGGTAGTTATTTCAAAGAATTAGTCGTGTTCTCCACCCGGATCATTTTTTGGCAGTTCAACTTTATAGGGATTACCATATTTATCTCTATAAATAACGCTACCACGTGCTCTATTCACTGAATGGTAACCTTCTCTAAATTTATAAACATTCTCAGATATTTTAAAAGTAGCAATAGTGATAGCAATGGCTGCGATTAGAAGAAAATGTGCAGCAAAAGTTACTCCCATCACATACCATGATCCTACATAAAGACTGAATGCTATGCACCACATCCATGCTAATATTTGCAATACCATGTGTCTTACTTGCAGGTCGGGAATGTGCTTTAATGGGTTAAAATCATGACTCATAACACTATCCCAACATTCAACTATAAATTGTCGCATATCATATAAATAGGTCTCTATTTTAAATAATAAATACCTTGTTAAATATTAGTAATTTTCAACTATACTATACGTGTTTTCTTGAACTATTTCTCCTAGCTTACTTCCATCATTAATCATAAGTTTTAAATCTGAATGACTTCTAACTAAGTCTCTGGTTTTACCTAAATATTCAAAATTATCAAAATTACAATTAAAAGAAATATGACCCCACATATTTCCAGACATAATTGCTATTGTGCATTTGTTAGCACCTTGATCTTTCCATAACTTTGCAAATTTTTTAACATTTTCCATTGCCTGATCGTTTTGACCAGGGAAAGGTTTCATAATCCATTGTATTCTAACCATATTTCTCCTTTCTAAATAATTTAGTTTGGCATTTCTATTGACGTAACAAAGTTTAAGGTATCACCACCCATAAATTGAACACCATTTAAATAGCTACCTCCACCAGTCACACCTTCAAACTTACCTGTTCCCGAAATAAATGTCCAATCTCCTCCACCTTTAGCGGGTTCCCAATTTCCACTTGTCAGAAAAAGATCACCATCAGTATCATGAACTGTACACATAAAAAATCCTGCTAGAGGAATGCCATCTTTATTTGCAATACCTTTACCCTTACAGTCTGCCATAACTTCTTTAGGCCACCCTTCAGGAGCATCATCATAAATCCAAAAAGAATCATTGCTCCAGTTCCAAATTTGAGCTTCACTAGCTGTTACTATCGGTGCTTCAAAGCCACTTGTATTATATGCGGTTCCAGTAAATTCATATTTTTCACCAGCAAATGCAGAGCCAAACATTAAAAAAATGGAAGACATCAAGATTAGTAAAAATTTATTTTTCATATTATTCCTCTTTTGTTTATATATTTTGATATATTTTTATTTAGGTATTAAAATTTCACAGTTCAATAATAATTTCATTACAGAACTTTTAATAAATCCTCATCATCAATCATTGCTTCAACTTGAGGAAAAGTACACATTGGTGCCCAACTCATCATAAAGCCGTGAAGTTTTTCATGACTTTCTGCATCTACAATTACATAACCATAGCCACTTGCTGAATTATGAACTCTAGCTATTTTAGTTACTCCTTCAGGAAATTCAGCATCTCTTTCTTCTTGAGTCATATTTTTAAATAACTCTTGTGCAGCTAATTTCTTATCTTCATATACAACATACTTTAAGTGATATAACATTTTTTATCCTTTCAATTTAATTATCAAAAATTAATTTAACACCAACTAAGAAGATTGTTAATGGACTATGCTATATAAATATATCATGTCTATATTGCTTCCAAAGCATTTATCTAAGATTAAAAAATATGTAACAAAAGGTGATTAAGTTATTGCAAAAGAAAGGAAAAATTATGGACTCAAAAGCATTAGTAGAACAATGTTACGATCTCTTTGGAAAAGGTGACATGGAAGGTTTTATGAATATAGTACACGATGATTTTATTTGGGTATATCCAGGTGATAAGCATCCATTTTCTGGAACTCATAATAAAGAGGGTTTTCAAAAACAATTAATGAAAACTCCTGAGCTCTGGACCAATTTTAAAGTTACGATAGAATCAATGATCAGCGAAGGTGATAAAGTTTTTGTAAATGCAAAAGCAACTGCTGAAGGCATGAATACAATTTTTGGACACTATATGGAAGTAAAAGATGATAAGTTGTCAAAGTTTATCGCTTATGATGATACTTTAAGTATGTTTAATGCAATGAAAAAATAGATTTTATAAAAATTTCATTAGAGGGGATTAACTCCCCTCAAATGTTTTTAAAAGAATACAAATTTTAATTTTAAGAAAGGAGTTTAATTATGAAAATCATATCACACGCAAAAATTACTAAAGGTTATGAGCATTGGAAACAAGCGTTTGATGAAAACGATAGTTTAAGACAAGAATATGGGGTTACTGTATTAGCTTATGGACATCCCAAAGATAATAAAGATTAAATTTATACAGTTCTTAAGGTTGAATCTATGGAGCGAATGCAAGAAATGCTCAATTTACCTTCAATGGTAAAATTAAGAACAGAAGCAGGAGTAGATCTTGAAACTCAAACATTAATTATGTTAAAAGGTGGAAATTAATATAATATGTCTAATCCTTTTATTTTAATAGCTAGAATACGTGTAAAAGAAGGTAAGATTGAAGAGTATCTCAAGATAGCAAAAGAAGCTGATAACGCCGTTAATGCATCAGAACCAGATATGCTCATTCATACCTTTGATCAAGATCCAACAGATCCATTAGAATTTACTTGGAGTGAAGTCTACCGAACAAGTGAAGCAATGGTTCATCACATTAATAACCCTCCTGTTGTAGCTTATGTAGAAAAACATCAAGAAATAGCCGATAAATTTGAAATAGAAGTTTACGGAAATATTACCGATGAGACTATTAAAGCAATTGAGGCTCTCAATGTACCCTTCAAACACTTTAAAACAACAGAAGTTGGTTACATAAGAAAAGAAAAATTTATTCAATTTAATGAAAAAAAGCACTCTAGTTTGAGTGCTTCTTAAATTAAGAAGTAGGAGGAGAAAAATCTACTTTATTTCCCATTTCTCTTACTTTGTTTAAATCAACTGACTCTAAAGTTACTGCTTCTGTAAGAGTTCCTGCTGCTTTTGCTTTTAAAGCACATGCAGCCATACTTTCAAATGACTCTGCCTCTGCAATCATGACAAAATCATACTGACCTCTTGTTATATGATAATCAATTAATTTACCTCCAACACTGCTAACCATTTTTTCCATAGCTGCTTTTCTGTCTGAGTCTCCATTAATTATACCATCTGCACCTTTTTGGGAATAAATACCAAGTGATACAAAAATTGACATTTAATATCCTCCTTTCAATTTAATTATAAATTAATATAGAATTTTTTATTAAAAATTTATCAAGATCAACAATCTTTTTATTAATTAAACTAAAAGGTTTGAATAACTATTCGTCAATATTTATTATTTTTTATTAATAATATTTTTTGCTTAACTTAATTATTATTCAATAATAGAATATTCATAAAATTGTAAAATTTAAATTTTAAATTTTAAAAAAACAAAAGGAGATTTATGTTATTTAAAAAATTACAAAAAGCATTTGAAGAAAAAGATGCAAAAGCTCATAGAGCTCTTTTCCATGAAGATCATGAATTTATTAGTCACAAGCAAAATAAAGTTTTTAAAAAAAGTGAAGGAAGTGAAGAACAAACATTAGAAATGTTTAATAATATTACCCAAGATAAAGTTCGTTGTATTTATGAAAATGATGAAATTTTAGTTACACATCGCTTTAATACTTATGCATCTGGCGATAAAGAAGCTTTAATGATGGTTGCATTAAAAAAAGATGGATTAATTTGGAGAACAGAGACTGGCGCTACAGAAATGTAAATAAACTTATTTTTAAGGAGGATTTATGAAAAAAGGATATTGGGTAGGACAAGTAAAAGAAATTAAAAATGAAGAAAAATGGGGTCAATATTTAGAAAAATTTATGAATATTGTTGCTGAGGAGGCAGAAAAGAAATCAGGAAATTTTGTTCCTACTGCTAGCAGTGAACCAAAGTTCTATATTCAAAAGAATTTTGATTTATTATATTCAGCAGTTGTTGAATTTAATAGCGTACAAGATGCAATAGATGGGTACAATGATCCTCGTTATCAAGAAGCTTTGGCACATTTAGGCGAAAATAAAGAGGATGTTGTTGTGAGAAATTTGGTAATTATAGAAGCAAATTAAATAAATAGAAAAAAAGGAAGTATTATGAAAATTATTATGAATGTTAGATTAAAAGAAGGTTATGAAAAATGGAAAAATCTTTTTCTCAGTGTTGATACTCATAGAGAAAAATATGGAATAAAAGTTTTAGCATATGGCCACCCTAAAGATGATGAAACTAAAATTTATCAAGTATTAGAGATTGAATCGATGGAAAAAATGCAAGAAGCAATGCAAGATCCAGAATTAGCAAAACTTAGAACTGATGCTGGTGTTGATTTAGATAGCCAAGAATTAGTTTTCTTGGTCGAGTAGATAAATAAAAAATAAAACACTATATATTCATGGGGTATAAAGCCCTCTCCACTGAGGGAGTTTTGCCCCATTAAGATCAATTGATTAGTATTTTCTTGAATAAATTAGTGATTTGACCTCAATAATAAGTCTGTAGCTTTATCTGCTATTGCCATAGCTGGGGCATTAGTATTAGCACCGACAATTGTTGGCATCATTGACACATCAAAAACTCTTAAATTTTTTATTCCCTTCACTTCAAGTTTTGTATTTAAAACTGCCATATCATCATTATCTTTACCCATTTTACACGTTCCTACGGGGTGCCAATTCGTTTTAATCATCTTTTTTGAATAATTAATGAGATCTTCATCTGAATTAATAGATCGACCAGGCACTGTTTCTTCCAGAACAATATCAGATAAAGGTTTTGTTTGAATAACCTTTCTTGCAAGCTTTACCGCATTTAACATAACATTCATATCATCTTCATGACTTAAGAAATTTGGATCAATAAGAGGTAAATCTAATGGGTTGGAAGATTGAATTCTAACCTCACCTCGTGATTTTGGATTCATTAGACAAGATGTAAGAGTTAAACCGTGATCAGGTTTTATGCCTTTTGTATCTCTATCGGTATACATTATGGGCACGCAATACAGTTTAATTTTAGGATCTTTTTTATCTTCTAAATTTTCTGGATTAAAAAAAGAGCAACTATCAACACCTTGAGATCGAACAGGCCCTGAATTAAATAATAAATACTGAATTCCATTTTTTATCATTCGCCACCCTTCATCTTGTTTATAATAACTATAACCAGCTTTTACTCTAGAGATAACAGGAACTTCATGATGATCTTGCAAATTTTTACCTACACCTTTTAAATTTTCAATTACTGGAATATTAAATTGTTGTAATTGCTCTTCTTCCCCTATTCCAGAATGCATTAAAATTTTAGGTGTTATGTATGCTCCTGATGTTAAAATAATATCATTTGCAAAATATTTAGTTGGTTTACCATTTGATATACATTCAACACCAATTGCTTTTTTTTGATCAAGAATAACTTTTGTTACAATAGAACTAGTCTTAATTTCTAAATTTTTATTATTAGTTTTTGATTTTAAAAAGGCACTATACACATCACACCTTTTGCCATTACCAATGGTGTATTGCATAGTTCCTACTCCATATTGATCACCATCATTGAAATCATCATTATAAGGCAAACCCATGGTTTGCATTGTTTTGATATATAAGTTTGTACCTTCTACAATATAACCAGGATCAGAAACTTTTAAGTTACCTTTGTTTCCATGATATTCATTTTGAATACGTTGATTATCTTCAAGTTTAACAAAATGTTTAAGTAAAGAGTTCCAATTCCAATTACTATCTTCACTCTCCTCTTCCCATTTATCATAATCTGATGGTTTGCCTCGCATATATACCATTCCATTTACTTTTGAGCCTCCTCCAAGTGTTTTGGCTTGTGCTATAAAATGCTGACGGTTATTTAATTGTTTTTGCGGAATAGACTCATAAAATTTTAAGAATGGACTATTTTCTAAACCTTTAATCCAACCAGCTGGCATCGATAAAAGTAAATTATTTGATTTAATTCCTTCTTCTAAAATTAAAACAGAAGCACCGTGATCAATTAATTTTGTTGCTGTAATAATTCCTGACGTTCCACCACCAGCTATTATGAAATCATATATTTTTGTCATTAATAATTTCTATAGAAATAGTAAATTCTTACAATAAAATAAAATTATTTATTTAATTGATTAATAAAGTAAATAAACAATAATCCATTAAATGCCCAAATAAAACAAAGAGCGATAACATTAAAAGTTAAACCGAATGTTTCCGCTGAAAATCCAATTATAGCTGGTCCTATTAGAAAGCCAGAGAATGCAATTGTTGTGATATTTGCAGCAGTGATTGATATACTTTCATTAGTATATTTTAAACCTTGCATTAAAACGACTGGATAAAAATTTGAAGTGGAGAGAGCAAATAAAAATACTGCAAAAATAATAATATAAATATTCGCTGTTAAAATAGAAATAAAGAAAATCAAACAACCAACTAAACCAAAATAACCTGCTGCAAATTTTACACCGTAAGCATTAACAATTTTTTCACCATATATTCTGCCTATAAATTCTCCACCTCCCCAACAAAGAATTGATAATGATGCAACATACAAGGATGCATTAAGATCTCTTTTTAACCATAATGGTGTCCATTCTAGCATAATACCAACTGTACCCATAAATATTGCTAAATTTAATCCAAAGAATAAAACTTTTCTTTCAGGTATTTTAAATTTAGCTAATTTTTCATAGTAATCATTTTCAGAAGATAAACCAAATATGAATGTAAGAATGATAATTAAAGTTAAAAAGAATATTAAACCTATAAAAATATGAGGTGGATATAAATTTAAATAAAAAAATAAACTTGCAAAAATACCACTAATAATAAAACCAAAACTAAATGAAGCTTGCTGGTATGTTTGATAAATTCTTTTGGTTTTATTTTCAATAAAGTTAGTACTACTAGCGATAGTAGGGAAAATTAAACCTGCAGCTATTGATAATGGAATACTTGAAAGAAAAAAAATTTGTATATTATTTGCCGTAATGAAAATGTACGGAAAAATAGCAAAACTTAATTGACCCAACATTAAAGTTTTAGTGGTACCAATAAGTGGAACAATTACTCTTCCTGATAATTGACTAAAAATAAGTTGAAGAACTGCAAAAATTGTAAACCAAATTCCTAAATCAGTTTCTTTTATCCCAACTCTGTCAAATAACCATGGAATATTTGTAACAGTAATTCCCCAGGTAAAAGCCAAAGCAAACCCATTCAAGCATATTGCAAAAAATGCTTTTCTATACATTCTTACCTAATACAATTTATTAAATTTAAGAAATAGTTGAAGTATTGTGTTTAATAATACCTGATATTTCAATTATTTCAGAAGCAACTCCACCAGATCTTTCAGCATGTTCTTTAATGAGATCTTCAGAAGCAGCATTATATATACAATAAATTGCATCATTTAGAACATAACTTTGTTCTTGTTGTATTTCTTTTCCTTCCTCTCTCATTTCAATAAGTGCCTTTTCAGACTCTTTAGCCCCTTTATCAAGATCATTAGAAGGAGTTTTGGAAACTCCAGGTATTTCTCTTTTAATTAAAAATTTTTTCATATATTTTTCTTAATATTATTTTGTAATTGTTACAATATTATTAAACTATTAAGTTCTAAGAGTAGTTTTGGATACAACTAATTCTTCACGTTTATTTTCTCTAAATACAACAAAGATACCACTTACCATAATAAGAAAAATTCCAATAAATGAGTTTGTATCTGGTACTTCAGAAAAAATAATAATTCCTATTATTATAGCAAAAATTAAATGGACATACTCAGTTATACTGTTAACTAAAGGTGACCCTACTCTGTACGCTGCAATCAAACAAAATATTCCAAGACTTCCAGTTGTAGAGATAAAAAGTATTAATCCAATAAATTGAAGATCATTAAGTATCCAGGGATTACTAAGAATAGAAAAAATCGATAAATTAAAGTTTGAATTATGTAATAAAATACTAATTGCGCTTCCTCCAACAAATGCACCTATATAAATATGAAAAGTTTGTTGAAATAAATTATCATTTTTTGCAGTTTTTTTTGCCAATGTCATTGATAATGCATAGGTGGCTGCAGCAATTATTGGAAATAACATATAAATATTTATGTCATTAAATTCTGGCTTGATGATTAAAAGTGTTCCGCTAAAACCAACAAAAATTGAAAATATTCTATTCAAGCCAATTTTTATATTCAGAATAAAGTAAGAATAAATAGTAATAAAAAATGGACTCACAAAAAATAAACTTGTTGCTTCTGCTAAAGTGATTTGACTCAATGAAATAAAAAATAAGGTAAAGCCGAAGAAGAATGTCGAGCCCCTAAAAATAGCTATATAAGGATGTGCAGTCCCAAAGAAAATTGGTTGTTTTGTGTAAATTAAATATAGATATAACAAAGAAAATCCTACCCCTCCTCTAAATACGAGTATTTGCATTAAAGAAGCATCATGGATGGTGTATTTTATTAAAACGTCCTGGGTAATGATGAATAACATCCCCACAATAATTAAAATAAGACCTTTTATGTTATTATTCATATAAATTTTTTTAGATCAATTTAGGTATTAGTTTAGAAAAAAAAATAATATATAATTATTTTGATGATTTTTTATCTTGTAACACCACTAATATTGATTTTTGCTAGTTCTTTAGGATTAATCATAAATCCCTCTTGGTCAATTTCCCCTTTTATTTGGGTTTTTGTATTAGTGCCAATTATTGATCTTCTATTACCTTACTTAAATAAAGATGATGTTGAGCTAAATGAAAGTATGTTTCATAATTTTTCTATTTTAATCGTGCTTCCCTGTATTTTATTTTTAATTATATTTGGTTTAATTGTTGTTGCTGATACTAGTATCACTTTAGTAACTGCTGCTGCTTTAGGCGCAGCTGTAGGCATGTCTGGTGGTTCTATTGGAATTACAACGGCACATGAACTTATTCATCGAAAAAATAAATTTATGCGTGGTATTGGAGTACTTTTACTAGTTGTATGTTGTTATGGCCATTTTCGTATAGAGCATATTTATGGTCATCATTTAAATGTAGCTACTAAAGAAGATCCTGCCACAGCAAGAAGAGGTGAAAATTTTTATTTTTATTTTATTCGCTGTGTAATCAATAGTGTAATTTCATCATGGAATATTGAAAAAAATATTCTTGGGAGAAAAAATTTAAATACTTTTAGTATTCAAAATAGAATGATTCATTATTTTGTATTAGAATTTTTATTTTTAGTAATTGCATATTTAATTGCTGGTATGAATGGTTTAGTTTTTGTTATCTTTCATTCTTTTATCTCCATAATCTTATTAGAGTTAGTAAATTATATTCAACATTATGGTTTAGAGAGAAAAAAAGAAAATGGAAGATACGAAAGATTTACAGATTTACATTCTTGGAACAGTCGTCATATTTCTGCTAATTGGTCGACATTTAATTTAGGTCTTCATGCAGAGCATCACCAGAGTGCATCAAAGCCGTATCCTCTTTTATCTCAAGAAGAAAAAGCAATTGAGATGCCTGCTAATTACTCAATCATGTTAATTATGGCTTTAATCCCTCCTTTGTGGTTTTTTGTGATGGATAGGAAAATAGATAACTTAAAAACTATTTAAATTAATATGATAGATTTTTTTTCTAAGTTGAAAGATAATCGTATTTTTCAATTTTCTGTTGTTGTTATAATTATTTTAAATGCCATTCTTATTGGTGCCACAACATATCAATTAGATCCTATATTTTTAAATACTATTCATTTACTTGATTATGCGATCACTGTTTTTTTTGTTATTGAAATTTTAATTCGTTTTATTGGTGAAAAAGAAAAGAAAAATTTTCTAAAAGATGGCTGGAATGTATTTGATACAATAATTGTAGCAATATCACTTATTCCTATTCCAAATAATTCTAGCTTCTTAGTTTTACGTCTCCTTCGTATTTTTAGAGTCTTACGTTTAATATCTGTGATTCCAGAATTAAAAAAAATTATAGAAGCTATTCTTGCTTCTATAAAAAGGGTATTTTTTGTCAGTCTGCTACTTTTTATTATTCTCTATATTTATGCAACTATGGGCTCAATTTTATTTGGTGAAGATGATCCAGAAAGATGGGCTGATTTAGGTATATCCCTAATAACATTATTTCAAGTTTTAACCTTATCTAGTTGGGAGAATGTTATGCTGCCTATGCAAGCAATTTATTGGTGGGCTTGGATTTATTTCTTTAGTTATATTTCAATTTGTTCAATCACAATATTGAATTTGGTGATTGCTATCCTTGTTGATGTTGTAAATCATCAAAAATAACCTGTAAAAATTACATAAATATTCAAATATCAGAGTTTTTATGTTATTTATGAAAAATTAAAGCAGTTGAAGCAACCTGCTCAATCAAAACTCCTGCAGTAGTGATAATACACCTGCATTACCAAAACTATGGGAGGTATAATGTTTGATAAAAAAGAAGATAATACAAGTTCAACAACTGATGTGTTTAGACCTGCAAAGGGATCTGCAAAAGTTGTCATTGGTCACGGTGTAGTTATTAATGGTGAAATAAAAAAAGCAGATGAGGTACAAATTGACGGTGAAGCCGATGTTACAATGAAAACAGATAATCTGTTAGTAGGTGCTACTGGTGACTGTAAAGGCACTATTGAAACTCATAACGCTGATATTTGGGGTGCATTTGATGGAGATATTAAAGCATCTGGTACTCTTACTATTCAAGAACAAGGTAAAGTATCAGGCAAAATTGAATATCAAAATTTACAAATTAAACTAGGCGGTCAAATAAGCGGCGATATTAAACTTTCTGATAAAATTCAATCAATTAAAAAAGATACTAAACCATCAGAAGAGAATAATATTTCCTTACAAGAATCAGTTAAAAAAGATTAGTAATTTGATATAATTATTATGAAAGAGAGATTATTTAAACCATTACATTGGATAATGCTTGTCCTTATCTCTCTTGATTTTATTGATACGTCATATCGAATTACATATGGGTATTTTTCTGGTCAAGGTGTGCAGCCACCTGTAGGAGATTTTAATGTTCAACTTTCCACTTTAGATTTTATTGTAAGTATCGTATTTCAGTTAGCAATCGCTTACACAATTTACATGTTGTACAGCATGAAAAAAAGTGGTGGTTATTATTTCGTAGGTTTAAATATTCTTTTTGTTATTTATGGATTTGTTTTAGGTCCTTTTAGTACAGTACCAGCTGGAGAAGTTATACCTCTAATTGCAGGTTTTATGGTTTTCTATATTATTTTGGTTATTGGGATACCTTACTTGTATTCTGATAAATATGAATAATTGAAGTAAATTATTTCAAATTACCTGCCTTTAAATTCATTGAATTGTAATAAATAAATATTATCTAATTATTAGAACGATTTGACTCTATTGCGGTTCAAAAGCAGCTAAAATGAGATACGTATAAATTTATCCTCCCATTAAGAAAAATGGTGAGGATATTTTTTTTTAGGAGATAAATATGAATTTATGTGTTGTTTCCAAAGGATCTTTTACTAAAGAAGATTACATGGAATTATATGATTTTTTTAAAGATGATATTGCCAAGTATACAGATGCGTTTGATATGGCTTTTGTTAAAGATGGCCACGTGATGATCATGTGTAATGTTACTGATGAAGAAAAATTTTACGCTTTATTTGATGACCCAAAATCAAAAGAATTTGATTCAAAATTTAATAGTACAGATACAGTGTATTCTTTGCAAAAGGTAGAATAGTTATAATCCACCTTGAGAGGTTAAGAAGTCAGAAATTTTTTCAATTCCGTTATTATTTTTCATTTCACCAAAAATATAAGGTAAACCATTTCTGGCTTCATTCACATCTTGTTTCATTTGCTCTAAATCAACATTAACATATGGAGCAAGGTCAACTTTGTTAATTACAAGTAAATCAGACTTTTTAATAGCTGGTGCTTTTTTTCTTGGTATATCAGCACCTTGAGCCACATCAATCATATAAATTGTTAAATCAACTAACTCTGGACTGAAAGTTGCAGCTAAATTATCGCCACCTGACTCAATGAGTATTAATTCTAGGTCTGGAAATTTCTTTTTCATTTCATCAACTGCAAGTAAATTAATGGAACAATCTTCTCTTATAGCAGTATGTGGACATCCACCAGTTTCAACACCTTTAATTCTCTCTATTGGCAGAACTTGTGCTTTCATTAGATATTCGGCATCTTCAGTTGTATAAATATCATTTGAAATAACTGCCATAGAGACTTTTTTAGATAAATAACGACATAACGCTTCAGTCAAACTTGTTTTGCCAGTCCCTATTCCGCCTCCAATACCAACTTTTAAAGGTCCATTTATATTATTCACGTCAAATAAATCCTTGAGTCTAAATATTCATGCTTAATAGCAAAAATATCACCAATAAAAAAAGTTGTACCTATATCTTTAAGAGTCAGCTTATCTGAATGACTTAAAAATTCTTGAATTTGATTAATAAAAATAACATTAAGACTCTGTCCATCTTTCTGAGACATTGGGATATGTTTTACACATACATTTATTAAATTAGCAATGAATGATTGTAGATAAAACTTAATTAAATCATCAAACTTAATATTAAAATGTAATCCAGCTTTTGCTAAACAATAAATAAATGATGTATTTTCAGGTAAAGATAATTCCCAACTATCTTTCATGATTTTACGAAAAGAATTTCCCATATCCATCATTTCTATTTGCCTTTCTTTAGAAGAAGCACTTGCTAAGATTAATTGATTAATTTCGTCACCTTTGTAAATAGACTTCATAAAAATATAATCATTTCTTAATGTGCCATAAAATAAAAGAGCATCTAAAAATTCTTTAACATCATCTTTATTTTTAATTTTTTTATCATCTATCAAAGCTTCTAAACCATGAGAGTATGCATAAGAGCCAATAGGAAAAGAAGACGAAAACCATACTTGCAATATTTGATGAGGATCTTTAAATTTTTTCATATTAATGTTTGTGGCTATGTGCTCTACCCATACCATAAGCACCACCTTCAGGTTTAAATTTTTCAAAAACTTTTTTTACATTTCCGTGTAATTTTAGAACCATATCAAGAATTACAGCATCATCTTGAATAAGAATTCTGTTTTCTTCAATTTGACATGGCAGATGTCTATTTCCTATGTGCCATATGATTTGCTTTAAATTATCACCCGTTATTTCAATTAGATTTTCTTCTTTAGATATAACTTTAATTAATTTTCCATTGTCTAATTCAAAATAATGATTTTCATCAACACTGACGGTTTCTTCAAGATTAACTAAAAATTCAGTACCATTATTTGCTATAAGTTTTTTTCTACGAATAAATCTTTCTTCATAAGATAGTGAAATTTCATCAAATGCTTCTTTATCATTATTGTGATGAATAATTTTGAATGAAGTATCCATTTTAGTACATAAAATAACGTTGAGCTAAAGGTAGTGTTTCAGCTGGCTCACAAGTAATTAATTCACCATCTGCTAAAACTTCATAAGTTTCTGGATTCACTTCGATTTTTGGACAATAATCATTTAAAATCATATCTTTTTTAGAAATTTTTCTAATATTTTTAACTGGCAATAAAGATTTACTAATTCCAGAATTTTTGAATGAATTTTTATCAAGAGATGCTTTACTTACAAATGTTGTGGTAGATTTTTCTAATGCTTTTCCAAAAGAAGAAAACATTGGTCTAGAATACACTGGTTGAGGTGTTGGAATAGAAGCATTCGGATCACCCATTTGCGCGCAAGCAATACTTCCACCTTGCAAAACCATTTCAGGCTTAACACCAAAAAAAGCTGTGTCCCAAATGACAATATCTGCACGCTTGTTCTTTTCGATACTTCCAATATGATCTGAAATACCATGAGCAATTGCAGGGTTAATTGTATATTTAGCTATATAACGTTTAACACGTAAATTATCATTATTACCTTTCTCTTCCTTTAATTGTCCCCTTTGAACTTTCATTTTATGTGCGGTTTGCCATGTTCTAATAATAACTTCACCAACACGACCCATTGCTTGACTATCAGATGCAATAATTGAAAATGCACCCATATCATGCAGTATATCTTCAGCAGCAATGGTTTCTTTTCGAATACGACTTTCAGCAAATGCAACATCTTCAGGTATTGATTTATCAAGGTGATGACAAACCATTAACATGTCTAAGTGTTCCTCAACTGTGTTAACTGTATAAGGTCTTGTTGGGTTTGTTGAAGATGGAATAACATATTCTTCACCACAAACTTTTATAATATCTGGTGCATGACCTCCTCCTGCTCCCTCTGTATGAAATGCATGAATAGTTCTTCCATTAATTGCTTTTATCGTACTCTCTACAAATCCACTTTCATTCAATGTATCAGTGTGAATCATAACTTGAATGTCATGTTCATCAGCTACATTTAAACAATTATCGATAGCTGCTGGAGTTGTACCCCAATCTTCATGAAGTTTTAATGAACTTGCTCCAGCAATTACTTGTTCTTCCAGCGCTTTGGGTAATGAACTATTTCCTTTTCCTGCAAAAGTTAAGTTCATAGAAAAAGCATCAGCAGATTGTATCATTCTCTCTATGTGCCATGGTCCTGGTGTAACAGTCGTTGCTAAAGTCCCATGAGCAGGACCAGTTCCGCCTCCGAGCATCGTTGTTATGCCTGAGTGAAGTGCATCATCAATTTGTTGAGGGCAAATAAAATGAATATGACTATCAAAACCTCCAGCTGTTATAATTTTTCCCTCACCCGCAATTATTTCTGTTCCAGGTCCTATAATAATATTTACATTTGGTTGTGTGTCTGGATTACCAGCCTTTCCAATCTCATTAATTAAGCCATCTTTAAGACCAATATCAGCTTTATAAATTCCATTTACATCAACAATTAAAGCGTTTGTTATAACTGTATCGACAGAACCGTCTTGTCGAGATACTTGAGACTGACCCATTCCGTCTCGGATAACTTTACCTCCACCAAATTTTACTTCTTCACCGTATGTTGTTAGATCTTTTTCTACTTCAATAAAAAGTTCAGTGTCAGCAAGTCTAATTTTATCTCCAGTTGTTGGACCATACATATAAGCATAAGCATCTCTTTTTATTTTTTTCATTACAATTGACCCATCACTTTCTTATTAAAACCAAATATCTTTCTATTTCCCGTTATTGGAATTAATTCTACATCTTTTGATTGACCGGGTTCAAAACGAACAGCAGTACCAGAGGGTATGTCTAGACGCATACCATTTGATTTTTCTCTATCAAATTTTAAATATTCATTTGTTTCAGCAAAATGATAATGACTACCAACTTGAATTGGCCGATCTCCACTATTTGAAACTTTTAAAGTTATTGATACTCTTTCATTATTCAAATTAATGTCACTATTTTGTTTTGTTATTATTTCACCAGGTTTCATTATCTTATTGGTTTATGTACTGTTACTAATTTTGTTCCATCTGGAAATGTTGCTTCTACCTGCACTTCAGAAATCATATCTGGAATACCATCCATGCAATCTTCTTTTTTTACTACGTGTGCACCTGTTTCCATTAATTCTGATACCATTTTTCCATCTCTTGCACCTTCTATGACAAAATCTGTTATCAACGCTATAGCTTCTGGATAATTAAGTTTAACACCTCTTTCTAAACGTTTTCTGGCAACATTAGCTGCCATACTCACCATCAACTTATCTTTTTCTCTTGGTGTTAATTTCATTTATAGATCCCAACTTTTTGGTAGTTTATCATTTATTACATTTTTCATAATAAAATTCAGTGTTTTTTTTAAATCATAATTATCTTCGGCTAAGCACCTTATTACAATCTTATCATCAAATTTTGTCATTTCACAATAATGATTTTCTAAGTTTTTTGTAACTTTACTTAATTCAGATTCAAGTTGATGAATAATATCACCAAAAATTAAAATTGTTGATAAAGATGATTGATTATCAAATGTATAATTGTTTTTAAAATTATTAATCGTTGATCCTTTTATATTAATTGCTTCAAAATGCTTTATTGTAGAATTTTTAAAAATTTTCCATTGATCAGAAAAAGAAATATTTTTAATTTTTTCAGACATTGCCTTTCTTCCAAAAATCGTAGTTTCACAAAAAATCAAATTAGAATTATTTGATAGATTAATATTTATTCTTCTTCTTAATTTTGAATTATCAAATAAAATTAACTCTTTGGGTAACCAATACAAAGTTGAATTATTTAAATTGATATTTATATCTACTTTAGCAGGATCACCTATTCCTGAATAAATCTTTTCAGCAGCTTGCGTACAAATACTTAATTCAGAATTATGAATTGTAGCATTAATTTCAATATTATCATTACAAGTAATTCCTCCTGCAGTATTAATTAAAACTAATTCATTATTATCATTATAATTATTTGGATTTAAAATTTTACAACAACCACTTTGAAAAAATTTTTTAAAATTATTATCAAATAATTCAATACTAATTTCACCGTTTGATCTTTGAAGTAATTTGTCCATAATAATCAATTAAGTATAATCGAAACAAAATATATGAAAATGAATATTTGGCGTGCCCGGCATGATTCGAACATGCGGCCCCCAGATTAGGAATCTGGTGCTCTATCCTACTGAGCTACGGGCACTCCTTATTTAATTTTTATGATTTAATGTTACTTCACCAGTCTTTGTATCAACAACATCAAAAGTTTTTTCATTATTACTCATTCTTTTAGCTCTAGCTGCTGAAGCTCGTTCCATTGCATCATTATCGGCATATAGAGATATGGCCATTACAGTTGTATCACTTGCCCGTATTTGTAATAATTGTTGTGCCTCAGGAAATTCACTTGGTGCTTTTGCTGAATAATCTTTAATAGATTCTTCAGCATCTTCTTTAGATTTAAAATTAATAGTTGTTATTCTTGCAACTGACATTTTTACTCCTTTTTATTTAAATTTTTATAACCATGAATAACCAACACATGCTAATGCAATAATTAAAAAAAAATTCATAATTCTTTTTCTATTTTTAACTTGATGATCATTTAAATTTTCATTTCTAGAGAGATAATATACATAACATCCAATTGCGAATGCTACAAATCCTCCAAGATAGGCATACCATTGTAAGTCAGTCATTTATTAATATTATATATTATTATATAAAATATTAGCAAATATGATTATTAAAAAAATCGAAGAATTCGAAGAAAATGGATATACAATTCTGGAAGATGTTATTCCTCAAAATGAAGTTCAATTACTTAATTTAGAACTTCAGGAGTCTGCAGATAAGTTTGGAAAAAATAATAATGGAGTAACTTATCTTGCAACAACAATTAATTTTTGCCAAAGTTTTGATAAGTATTTAATACATCCAGATATAAAGCATTTGATGCTACATTATCTTGGTGAAGATTATAGAATTTCATCTACTTCAACACAAATTAATGAACAGAATAATAAAAAAGGAGATTGGCATGCTGATTG
Source organism: uncultured Alphaproteobacteria bacterium (assembly GCA_902612805.1). Lineage (GTDB taxonomy): Bacteria > Pseudomonadota > Alphaproteobacteria > HIMB59 > CACPNW01. The sequence goes on from CACMEY010000007.1 coordinate 34,581, forward strand.
GCCTTTTTGTGTTTTTAATGGTGGTAATATTAATAAACCATTTCCTAAAAAAGTACTTCATATTACCTGTATATTTATGTTTGTAGATTTTGATAAAGAAATTGGAAGTACATTAGTCAAACCAAAAAGTCATCTACTAGAAACCAACCCTACATTTGAGGGTGATCCTTATTATGGTGATTATGAAGATCAAATAAATATTAAAGGAAAAGCAGGTAGTGTTTTTGTAATGGATAGTAGATTATGGCATGCAAGTGATGTGAATAAATCTAATAAAAGAAGAACAAGTCTTGTTGTTCGTTATGCGCCTTGGTGGTTAAATTTAGAAGTTTTTAGACCAAACTCATTTGATCGAAAAAAAATTATAGAAGAAAAAAATAAGTTTGGAAGTCTTTATCCATCAGTGAAAAAAGATGCATTTTCTAAAATTAATGATGAAGTTAAACCTCTTTTTGAACATTGGTTAGAAAAATAATTTGTTATATTCTAATTTTAAATCATTAAATAAAAAAATAAGTAAAGTTGGTCTTGGATGTGTTACATTTGGCAGAGAAATAACAGAAAATGAATCAATTAGGCTTCTTGATGTTGCAGTTGAGAATGGAATAAATCTTTTTAATACGTCCTATTATTATAGTGATGGAATATCTGAAAAAATAATTGGGAAATTTTTTAAAATTAAGAAGAATAGAAATGACATAACAATAGTTTCAAAAATACACGGAGATCTTTCAAAAAAAACAATAGAGAAGTGTGTTCATGAAAGCTTAATAAGAATGAACACTGATCATATCGACTATTACGGGGTCACTCATGACCCAAATACAAATTTAGATGAAATTTTAGAAATTATGGATCGTTTTCAAAAAGAAGGAAAAATTTTAAGAGTTGCTTGTAATAATTATGATATATCAATGTTAAAATCCTCTAAAAAAATTCAAAAAAAAAATAACTTTTTAAAATTTGGTTTATTGGAAACAGTATATAATGTGCTTTATAGAGGCGCTGAGAAAGATTTAATAAATTACTGTGATTTAGAAAATATAGATATTATATCTTATAGTCCCTTAGGCGCAGGCTTTATAACTGGTAAGTATAAAAATGGTCGAGTTTCACCTAAAAAAACAAGATTTGATATAAAGCCCTCCCATAAAGACATTTACTTTAATGATGTTTTCTTTGAGACTATGAATAAATTAGAAAAACTTTCTAATGAAACAAACTTATCATTAATAGATTTAGCTTTATCATGGGTTTTAAGTCGTAATTTTTTATCAAGTATACTCATAGGAGTTAGAGATATATCACATATTATAAAGCCAATTAATATTTTAGAAAATCCAATCAATGGAACAATACTAAATGAAATTAATGAAATTACTAAAAATAATTTGGATCTGATTGATCCTTAAATTTTTTCTTTTACTCGCCAAATTTTATTTTTCTTAGCTTTTTTATATCCAGAATTAATTTTCTTTAATTTCCATATTAGTAATTTTTCAATAATGAATGAACCATTAAAAGAGTAAGCATTAATTTGATATTGGTTTTCAAATTTTTCATATATTCCTACAACTGATTGTATATTATTAATAAATACTTCAATCAAAAAATGATCAATGAAAATAGTTATTTCTATATTTTTTGTTTTATATAAATTTTGAAAATCAAGTGATGCTTTCGTAGATCCTACTAAAATTGATTTTGAATCAGGTTCAAAAATTATAGGAAAGTTTATATCTTTATTTTTTGAAAATAATTGAAATCCGAATCTTTTATTTTTTATCTCGGATGATTTGATAAATAATTTAATCTCAATTGCATTAAAATTAATTGAAGTGATATTTTTAGTAATAGTATCATTAGCGTTTTTTGATTTGTTTTTAATTTGTATTTTAGTTAAAATTTTTTTATCGTATCTTAATTTTTCTAGCTCTTTTAATGGAGTAATTGATAATTTTTTATTATTATTATGAGACTTTAACTCTCTTGGTATTGATAAAATATTAGAATTTTTGATTTGTTTAATTCTTAACCATGCCCACATTATTCTTCTACCATCCTTAGAAATAACTGTTTCTGGTGCAAAAAAATCTCTTGATTCAAGTGCATATATTGGATCTGTTACATCAGGCCAGTTCATTCTTTCATGTACTTCAGGAATAAACCTTTCATTTTTTTTATCCCAATCTCCAATATAGTAACGACAACCATGAGAATGACTAATACATAAAAGTACCCATTTATTTTTTAATTTAAAAAAATTTGGACAAGAAATATCCTCTCCTTTAACTACATCATCTAAGTCTTTTGACATAAATTTTCCCACATATTTCCATTCAATTAAGTTTTTTGATTTAAATAAATCTGGGTTAATACCACCAGAAATAGAATAGTAAGTGTTATTAATTATGAAACAATCTGGATCCCAAAAATTAATCTTAAATTTATTTTTATTTATTGGTAATGGTTTATTCCATTTTGACAATTGATTGTTTTTAGCAATTATGACAAAATTATTTTTTGTGTTTTCTCCATGATAAATTATTGCTGGTTTTTTATCTAAAGTAATAAATCCAGTTCCACTAAACATGCCATGTTTTGTAAAACTAGGTTGTAATTTTGTTGTTTGCCATTCCCAATTTAACATGTCTTTACTAGTACAATGAATAAATGAATGAGAGTGATTAAAAGGAAAACTATTTCTTGGTAAATTTTTCCTTATACCATTCCATTTATGTCTTAAAATATAATGAAGATGATAAACTCCATTTAAGTAAAAAATTGCGTTAGGATCACCTGGCTCATTACCTTTACCAGGATGCTGTAAATGAAATGATAAATTAATATTGTTTAAATTTTTAATTTTACTCATTTTATATTGATTTATACAAAATATTAATAATATTTTGTAAATATAGATTCCTCATTATTCAACTCGTCTTTTTTTGATATAAAGTAGAAATAATCTCAAATACAGAAAGCAACATTTACTTTAAAATATTACAAACATTGCTAATTATTGATTAATGTGAACTATTTATAAATTTTACAAGACTTATTTAATCAATTTTTATAAGGATAATTTTTTAATTTTAAAAATATGATATGAAAAAAGATTCTACTTTCTTTAGTACATCAAAATTATTGCTCCCTTATTTATGGCCTAACAGCAGAAAAGATCTTAGAATAAGAGTCGTTTTAGCTGGGTTGAGTATGATATTAGCAAAAGTAGCTAGCGTTTATACACCTTTAATCCTTGGAAATGCCGTTGATTCACTTAATGATTTAAGTAGTGGTATAAATTTATTATTATATGTTCCAATTGCTATTATTATTTCTTATGGAATTGTAAGAATAGCTTCATTTGCTTTTAATGAAATAAGAGATGCTCTTTTTTCTAAAGTATCTCAAAATGCAATTAGAAGAGTAAGTCTAAAAGTTTTCAAACATTTACATTTTTTGTCTTTAGATTTTCATCTTTCAAGACAGACTGGAGGTCTTAATAGATTTATTGATAGGGGGACAAAAGGAATAGATTTTTTATTACGCTATGTTCTATTTAATGTAGTTCCAACATTTATTGAGCTAGTTCTTGTTATATTTATTTTACTTACCTTATACGGATTTGAATACGCAATCATAACTTTTATTACTATTTCTATCTATGTTATTTTAACATTTACAATTACTCAATGGAGATTGCAATTTAGAAAAGATATGAATTTAGCAGATAATGCTGCAAGTACTAAAATGATTGATAGCCTTCTTAATTTTGAAACTGTTAAATATTTTAATAACGAAAATCATGAGTTTAAAAGATTAGATGAGTCACTAGAAAAATATGAAAATGCAGCAAACAAGAACAGAACATCCTTATCTCTTTTAAATATTAGCCAAACATTTGTAATAATGAGTGGAATAACTCTTATGCTTGTTTTAACAGTATTTGGAATTCAGAATAAAACTATAACTGTTGGCGGTTTTGTAGTTATCAATGCTTATATGCTTCAACTCTATCAGCCATTAAATTTTCTAGGAACTATTTATCGCGAAATAAGACAATCGTTAGTTGATATGGAAAATATGTTTAATCTTTTAAAAGAAAAAAATAAAATTGATGATAGTGGAAGTGAACATTTAAATAACAATAATGCAGAAATAATTTTTAAAAATATTTTTTTTGGATATGAAAATAAAAGAACAATTATCAAAAATATATCCTTTAGTATACCAGAAGGTAAATCTTTAGCGATAGTTGGACCAACTGGTGCAGGGAAATCAACAATAAGTAAATTATTGTTTCGTTTTTATGATCCAGATAGTGGAGAAATATTAATTAATAAGAAAAATATAAAAAAATACAAACAAAACTCATTAAGACAAATGATAGGTGTCGTCCCCCAGGATACAGTTTTATTCAATGACACAATTTTTTATAATATTTCTTATGGTTTAATAAACTCAAGTGAAGAAGAAGTAATAAATGCAGCAAAAATTGCTGGTATCCATGATTTTATTGAAAGTATTCCTAATAAATACAATACTATTGTGGGTGAGAGAGGTCTTAAATTATCTGGAGGAGAAAAACAAAGAGTTGCTATAGCAAGAGCTGTTTTAAAAAATCCATCAATCCTCTTTTTTGATGAAGCAACATCAGCATTAGACACTAATACAGAAAAAGAAATAAATAAAAATTTAAACAAAATATCTCAGGGTAAAACCACATTAATTATAGCTCATAGACTTTCAACTGTGTCAAATGCAGATAAAATAATTGTTATAGATAAAGGAAATATCGTTGAAGAAGGAGATCATTCAAGCCTACTAAATAAAGATGGATTATACGCATTAATGTGGAATAAACAAAAACATCAAAATTAATTAATAGTTTTTATATTATTTAAGTTTAAATAATTACTTGATGTAAAAGCTAAATATACTTAAGAAGTATTAATGGCCTATAAAGCAAATAATAAAAGATATAAAAAATTAGAATACAGAAGATCTGGCAAAAGCGGTCTTTTGCTACCCCCTATTACCTTAGGTCTTTGGCATAATTTTGGCGGAAAAAAATCTATGACAAAAGAAGCAAAGAAGATGCTCTTTAGAGCTTTTGATAGAGGTATAACACATTTTGATCTCGCAAATAATTACGGCCCACCTGCTGGATCTGCAGAAGAAAATTTTGGTAAAGTTATGAATTCTGATTTTAAAAAATATAGAGATGAAATGATCATATCAAGTAAAGCTGGTTATCATATGTGGGATGGACCTTATGGCGAATGGGGTTCAAAAAAATATTTGACATCAAGTCTTGATCAAAGCTTAAAAAGAATGAAGATTGAATATGTTGACATTTTCTATTCTCATCGCTTTGATCCCTTAACTCCATTAGAAGAAACTGCCGATGCATTGGCACAAGCTGTTAATCAAGGAAAAGCACTGTACGTGGGAATTTCTTCATATAGTTCTAAACAAACAATAATAATTAATAAACTTTTAAAACGAAGAGGAATTAATTGTTTAATACATCAGCCATCTTACTCAATGCTGAATAGATGGATTGAAAAAGATCTTTTAGATACACTCAAAAAGTTAGGTATTGGTTGTATTGCTTTTTCTCCATTAGCACAGGGTATGCTATCTGGAAAATATTTGAAAACTATTCCTAAAGTATCTAGAATTTCAGATAATTCATCTCTTGATAAAAAAATGATTACTAAAAGCTACTTAGTAAAAATTAAAGAATTGACAAAAATAGCAAAAAAAAGAGGTCAATCTTTACCACAAATGGCTTTATCATGGGTCTTACGTCACGAAACTATGACATCTGCTTTAATTGGAGCAAGAACTGTGAAGCAATTAGATGAATGTCTGGATAGTCAAAATAATTTATATTTTAGTAAATCGGAATTAAAAGAGATAGATAAATATGCAAGAGAAGAAAAAATTAATCTTTGGGCTACTTCAAGTAAAGATTAATTTATTTCTTATATGAAATTAAATATTTTAATTACTGATATTCTCATCAAAGATTTTATACCTGTTTATAAAAAAAATTTTATTGTTGATTGCTTATGGCAATTAAAAAGCAAAATTGATTTTAGCAAATATCAAGGAATTGTTGTCACTGGTGGCTTTAAAACTGATAAAAAATTTCTTAAAAAATTTAAAAATCTCAAAATAGTTTCAGTATTTGGTGTTGGGTATGATGGTGTAGATCTGAATTATTGTAAAAATAATAAAATAGTTATAACAAATACACCTAAAGTTCTTACTAATGATGTTGCTGATTTAGCACTTGGCCTCATGATAGCTTTATCAAGAAAAATAAATGAAGCTCATGATTTTATTTTGAAAAAAAAATGGAATAACAAACCTTTTGATTTGACAACTAGCCTTACTAACAAAACAGTAGGAATAGTAGGTATGGGTGAAATAGGTAAAGCATTTTCTAAACGAGTAAAATCACTTTCTATGAAAATTGTTTATTATGGTCCAAATAATAAAAATTTGAATTTTAAATATTTTAAAAATTTAAAAGATATGGCTAGTTTAATTGATGTAATGGTTATTACTTGTATTGGTGGAAGTGAGACAAGACACTTAATAAACAATAGTATATTAAAACTAATGAAACCCTCCTCCATAATAGTAAATGTTTCAAGAGGATCTGTAATTAATGAAGTTGATTTATTAGATACTTTGAATAAAAATTTAATAAGTGGTGCTGCATTGGATGTGTTTGAAATGGAGCCAAAAATTAATAGTAAATTTTTAAAGTTAAATAATGTTTTGTTATCCCCTCATAATGGCAGTGCTACTTTTGAAACAAGATTGAGAATGGCTAAGATTAGTTCACAAAATATATCAAATTATCTTTATTCAAAAAAATTAAAAAACAAAGTTAAATACTAAAACATATTGTAATTAGTTTTCTTTTTTGATAATTTTTTTTTAATGAAAATTTTTAGAAATTTTATTGTAGTTTTGATATTTGCTTTTCTTTCATTCAATTTTTTATTTGATTTCACATATATAAATAAGCAAATTAACAATAATTTAAATGAATTTGTACATAAGTATATTTTATTTCATAAAAATACGTCAAACTTAAAAACTCAAATAAAAGATCTCAAAAAAGAACGAAATCAATTTAGAAAACAAAAAGAATTATTTGAAGAGGCATACAAAGATTTATATGATGATAGTTTTGAAACTGAATATAATTCTCAAATATTAACAAAAATACTTGAACAATTTGATCCTTATGAATTTGATTTAGAAATCAAAAAACATAATAAGAATTTAGAATATTCAATTAACTCTGAACACAGTTTTTCAAATAATAAAATCAAGACAAAAGTTTATAGTCCTCAAAAAAACATATTATTATATGGTATAGCTAACCAATTCCCAGCAAGTGGATATTTAGAAACATATAATAATAATTTAATTTTAATTTCAGCAAGTGGTGTATTAGCGTATTCTAAAGAAATTAAAAATAATACAAACGACTTATATTTTAAACAAATTAAAACAAATATTAATAAATTCATAGGTGAAGAACAATTTAGAAAATCAAGAATACATGATTTTGATTGGTTAGAAGGTGGTTGGTTCTCAATAAAAGATATCAATATTTACAAAGATCAAATTTATGTATCTTATACAAGAGAAGTTGAAGACAATTGTTGGAATACAAGCTTATTACATGGAAAAATGAATTTAAAACTCATTATATTTGAAAATCTTTTTACATCAGATGAATGCGTGCATTTTTATGATAATATTGATGGTGAGTTTAATGCACATCAATCTGGAGGGCGAATAATCAATGTAGATGATCAAAATCTATTTTTTTCTACTGGTGATTTTAGAAGTAGATTCAGAGCGCAAAAAAAAGATAGTATATTTAGTAAAATAATTGAAATTAATAAAAACACAAAAGATTACAAAGTTGTAAGTATGGGCCATAGAAACCCTCAAGGTTTATATTATAATAAAAAAAATAATTTCTTATTAGAGGCAGAACATGGTCCAGAAGGTGGTGATGAAATTAATTTAATTGAATTAAATAATAATAATAAAATACCTAATTATGGATGGGCTATATCTTCATATGGAGAGCATTATGGAGGAAAAAATGCTGCCTATAACAAAAAAAAGTATTTAAAATATCCACTTCATAAATCTCACTCTGAATATAAATTTATTGAACCTCTCATTTACTTTAATCCATCCATTGGGATTTCTCAAATAGTTGGTTTAGATAAAAATAATAGCTACGTAGTAGCATCAATGAAGGATGAATCCCTCTATTTTTTTGAATATGACTACAATGATGAAAAAATCACAACTCCAAATAAAGTTAACAACGGTAATAGTGATAATATAAAAATTGAAAGAGTTCATATTGGTGAAAGAATAAGAGATATGATTTATTACAATAATAAATTATATTTATACTTGGAAGATACTGCTTCTTTAGCAGAAATCTCTTTTAATTAAATTGATAAAACTTAAAGAAAAATGGCTTTGGGATTTTTGGATAATTAATGATAATGAGATTTGGTATTGTTATTTTCTTCAAGCTGATAAATCTCTAAAAGATCCTGGTCTAAGGCATAATAATGTTACTCATGGATTAGCTACCTCAAAAGATTTAATTAATTGGGAATATCATGGTACAGTTTTTACTCCTTCTAAAAATGAAAATTTTGATGATTATACAACTTGGACAGGATCAATAATTAAAAATAAAAATAAATGGCACTACTTTTATACAGGTAGAAATAAAAAGGAAAATGGCAGTAAACAAAGAATTGGTCATGCACTAGGTGACACACCCTATTCTTTTAATAGATATGGCAATGGATTAGCTCTCGATTTAGATAAAAATATTTACCAAGAGTTAGAGAGTGATAATTATTGGCAAGATCGTGCTATGCGTGATCCATGGGTAATGAAGCATCCTCATGAAAATAAATTTATAATGGCTTACACAGCTAGAGCATCAATCCACAATGATCCTTATCAGTGTGGGGTAATTGGAATGGCTGAATCACATGACCTTTATGAATGGAAATGTATTCAACCTTTATTTGGAGGATTATTTAGTCAGTTAGAAGTTCCTCAAATATTTAAAGTTAAAAATAAATGGTATTGTTTATTTTGTAACCATCCTGAAGATTGGTCCAATAAATTTAGAGAAAACTACAATGGTCCAAAAAAGAGAGGAACACATTATTTAATTGCAGATAAATTTGAGGGTCCATGGATTTTAGCACCAGGTCCCTATTTAACAACAAACTATGAAATAGAACTGTATGCGGGAAGAGTCATAGAAAAAGATAAAAAATTTTTCTTTATGGCTTTTTTACATGATGATCAAAATGGCAATTTTATTGGAGAAATATCAAATCCAATTCCAATTAGTTTTGATAAAAATGGTTTAATGAGTTTGGAAATTTAATTAATATTTTTCCAAGAATATTGTGGTTTAAATCCTAAAATTTTTTTAGCTTTCTCATTACTTAGCAATGTTTTATTTTTTCCAATCTCACCTTTAATTTGAATATTTGGAAATACTTTATCAAGAAGAGATTGATTATCTTCTTCCATAACAGTATCATCTGCAGCTATAATAAAATTCTCAGCGCCTTTTAATTTACTTTCCATTGCTAATAGACAAGCTTGAGCTACATCTCTTGCATCAATATATCCCCAAAAATTCCATTTTCTTAAAAACGGATCTTTTTGAAATGATTGAAATTGTTTGTAATCATGTTCTTCCATTATATTTGAGTAGCGAAGTCCAAATATTTTCATTTCAGGATTTATTCTGCAATATTGTCTAGCCATTTCTTCACCCATGACCTTAGATAAGGAATAACTTGATTCAGGACGAGGATAATATTCTTCATCAACTGGGACATATGGCGGGTATGTGTCAAAAGGTAAGCCAAGAACAGTTTCACTTGATGCCCATACAACATTATTAATTTTTAAAACTTTAGCTGCTTGAAATATGTTGTAAGTACTTAGAGTATTGATTCTAAAAGTTTTATGATTGGTTTCTAAGCCTGGGGCAGGAATAGCTGCTTGATGAATAATTGCATCAATTCCATTAATACGGTCATCTATTTCAGATACAGACTCAATTGCATCACCAAAATTTTCTAAATTAACTTTAGAAAAAGGTACTTTTAATTCTGAATGATTAACTAAATCTACATTCAAGACATTATAGTTTTTTTTTAATAGTAAATTTATTGTTGCCCTTCCCGCTTTACCCGAGCCACCTGTAACTAAAATATTTTTCATTTTAGGTTACTTTAATAATTTTTTATAAAGAATCATTAATAAATTTGATAAATATTTAAAAAAGGAGATTTTATGGCTGAATATATTCTAGAAGCTGGAGGAACAATGGCATTTACATTCCATGTTTTATTTATGCTTTTTAATTTATTTATTATTTATCAGTTTTATTTTAATGACAAATTTTTTAATGAATTAGGTTTTTCCAATGAGGAACCTAAATTAGTATTTAGAGGTCCTTTAGGTGCTGTTTTTTTAACAATGTTATTAATGTCTGTATTGCTAACTTTTGATGTTACTGGAAATACTTATGAAGAAAATGTAGTGCAATATAAATTTTGGTATTCATTTTTATTTATGCTTATGGCAATAGCTTTAATTAGTTCAGTAGTTAGGTATTTTAATCTTGTAAATAACTACGGCATTACCCCTAATATTAGAGGAGTTATGTTTCCATTAATTGGTTTGATTTTAATTATCCTTAGAACGATGTTTGAGGCTTATTAATATTAATTTGCAAGCGGTGTAATAGCCGCTTGTTTTAATTAAAATAACTTCTCATCCTATTTCTTGATGCAAAATGCAAGATTATTGAAACTATAAATAAAAATAAAACAAAATAGTATTCCCTAAATTCAACTTGACTGTTGTAAAAAACAAATAAACAACAAACTGTAAATGATTTAATATAAATTTCTAAAAACTGAATGGGATAAAGTTTTTCTGTTTGAAAAAAAAAATATCTAAAACCAAAGTAAGCAAAAGTTAGAAAAACAGCTAATCTGACTGAAGTAATTCTATGATATGGTATTTCTTGTTTTTCAACAATAGTGTATGGAAAATAGATAGTTACACCCATAATCTCTGCAATTATAAATGCTAATGCCCATAAACTTAATAAACATATTATAATTTTAGCTAATATTTTTACCATAATCAAATTTATGGTCTTTTTTTTACTAGGGTTTTGACCAACCTATTTAAATATCTTAACTAAATTTTAATAAAAAATACATAAATTTTGATTTGACTGAGGAAAACTAAGTTTTTTCTTATCTAAAATTATCTTTAATTGGAGAAAAATATAAAAGAATCAAAATTGCGCCACTTATTAATCCACCAATTTGATCAAGCATACCACTAAAAGCAGTATAGATAACAGAACCACTAAAATAATTAAGAACTATGCCGGCTACTACTAAAAATAAATACAATGGTTTGCCGTAAGAGATAAATCTATAAAGTAAATTTAAAGTAAATAGATACAAAAAAAATAAACTAATAGATACTATTCGAGAAAAATTTTCAAAATTAGATAATAATCCATCATTTAAATTTTCATAAAGATTAGAAATTTCCGATGGTTGATACATAGATGATATAACCATTAAAATTATAACAATAAAATCTGCTAGAATTAAATTTTTAAAAATTTTTTCAATTTCCATAATAGTTATATATTCAAATAAATATGGTATTTAACTTAGATATGTAGTTTGAACATTACAATAAGATTTTTTAAATCTATTTAAAAATCAATTAGAGTTTAAAAATTAAACTTACCACATTGAATGGATAATATCTGAACTATTAATTTTTACTATATTCTCACATTTACTTTCAAAATCACTAAAATCATCTCTAAAAGATGCACCATTGTTTTGTGCTTGCTCAAAATGATTATCTATACCTGTTTGACTTTCATAAAGCTCTGTTAAGATTAGAGACATATTTCCTGTTTTATTTCCATCTTTGAATTCAGGGCCTATAGACCAATTTAACATTAGAAGTGCTTTTTCACCTTCCTTTGTATGTGTTTCCTTCATCCATTTTGTATGATCTTCTGCAATTCTTTTTGCAATATCATTAAGTTCAGGTTTAAAAATCCATAAATACTGAAGTTGTTTTTTATTTTGAAACATATTTCCTCCTTTTTCATAATAATACTAGTAAGTTAAGAAAATATTTCAAACAAATTATTGTTGAGAATTATTTTCCAATGTTTGTACATGAATATCTAAGTTTTCTATCACAGCATCATTATTAATATTCCCATAAAAAACACCCTTAATAGGTGATGCGTAACTTGCATCAAGCCCACAAGAAACACGTACGTATCTTTCATCTGGACTGCACTTGTTTGTTGGGTCAAATCCTACCCAACCTAAGTCATTTATATAAAATTCTGCCCACGCATGTGTAGATTGAAATTCTGAAGAATGGGAATTATTATGCATATAACCATTTACGTATCTAGCAGGTATTCCTAAAGTTTTTGCTGCGGCAATCATAATATGTGCTTGATCCTGACAGACTCCCTTTTTCTGATTAAATGCTTCAATGGCTGTTGTTTGATTATTTGTCGTTAAAGGTTTGTATTCAATTTTTTCAGCTACTAGATTCATCAGATTATGAGATGTTTCTAGATTTTCATTTTCATTAAAACCATTTTTAGCTTCAATGGCTAAATTTTTTATATCCGCATTTGCTTTTGTTAAATTTGATTCTCTTAAGTAAACTAAAGGATCTATTTTATCAGAAGCACTCTGGTAAATTCCTTTTGTATCAAATGTTTCAACTTTTCCAAGAACTGTAAATTGTATTTTTTTTACCTTATTTGTATTTGTAAAACTTTGAATATTGTTAGCTTCCCCATCTTGATAAATTTTAGATTTTTTGGCTGAGTCGTTATGGACATTCCACTCTAAAATTTTAAGACCATTATATTCTGAAGGATGAAGTTTAGTAGTTTGAATTAATCCTGAAACTGGATTTTTATATTCATACTTAGTTGTGTGTTCAATTATTAGCTCCATATTAATTGAAAAACTCCTTATGTATTTCGTGATCAACACTAGATATTTTTCTAATAAATTGTGTTACAAATTGATGAAGACCGTATTCAACAATAGCTTCTATTTTTTCTTCTTGAATTTTAGTATTTAGATCTTTTAAATTATTATAAATTCTTCCAACTTTTTCTGGACTACATGTTAGGTTAGTTAAATGTTTGACAATATTTTGGATACAAAAACTTAAAGATCTTGGACAATTATTATTTAAAACTAAAAAATCAGCAATTTTAGTTGCGGTAATATTCCCATCGTATGCCCATCTGAAAGCTCTAAAAGAAGATAAGGAACGAAGCAATATACTCCATTGCATATTATCGATATTACCCCCTACATATTGAGGTTTAGGTAATAAAACAAAATACTTTACATCTAGTAATCTTGCAGAATTATCTGCTCTCTCAATAAATAAACCAAGAAAAAGGAAATTATAACCATCATTTCTTAATAAAGAACTTAACGATCCTCTAAATAAGTTTACTTGTTCTACCGTCCACTCTGTAAGATCAGGTAAATCAGATTTAGTAAATTTTTTATCTTTTAAGTTTAATATCTCTTGATAAGTTTTATTAATTGCTAACCAAGACTCAGGGGTAAAGGAAGTTCTAACTACTAATGCGTTATTTCGTGCATTAAGAATGCAATTGTAAACTGATGAAGGATTACTTTCATCAAAAAATAGATAATCTTCAACATTTCTTTGTTCAATTGTATTATATTTATTTTTATAGCTCTCAATTGCACCAGCAGCAGATAAAACTGATTCCCATTCATTATTATAACCACTTGGATTTGGAAAAAGAGACATTCTATAACCAACATTTAAAAGCCTGGCTGTAGTTTCAGCTCTTTCCATATAACGACTTATCCAATATAGATATTCAGCGGTTCTACTTAACATCTATTCCTCATTCAGCTAAAACCCATGTGTCTTTCACACCACCTCCTTGGCTAGAATTGACAACAAATGAACCTTCATTCATTGCAACTCTTGTTAAACCGCCAGAACTTAATTGAGCTTGCTCTCCAATTAAACAAAATGGACGTAAATCCACCCTTCTTCCCTCAACTTGATTTTTTATTAGTGTTGGTGAAAATGAAAGATCGAGTAAAGGTTGAGCTATATATCCCTTTGGATTTGTTGAGAGTTTCGTTTTAAATTCATCTATAGAAGATTTAGAGGATTTTGGACCTATTAACATCCCATAACCTCCAGATCCATCAACCTCTTTTACTACAAGTTCATTTATATTATCTAAAACATATTTTAATTCATGTTCTTTTTCACAATTCCATGTTTCAACGTTATCTAAAATTGGTTGTTCGCCTAAATAAAATTTGATCATCTCAGGTACATAAATATAAATTGCTTTGTCATCAGCTATACCTGCTCCAGGAGCTGAACAGATATTGACACCACCTGTTCTATAAACATCCATAATTCCTGGAATACCAATTACAGATTGAGGATTAAAACATAGAGGATCTAAAAAATCGTCATCTATTCTTCTGTAAACAACATCTACTCTTTTTGGACCATCAACTGTTTTCATATAAAGATATTTTCCTTCAACAAATAAATCAGTAGATTCAACCATTTCAATACCCATTTGATCAGATAAAAAACTATGTTCGTAATAAGCACTATTTAAAGGACCAGGTGTAAGTAACACACATACTGGTTCTGGATTTTCACATTTAATAGGAGCTAAACTCATCAAAGTTTGCAAAAGTCTTGTTGGGTAGTCATCTATTGGTGTAACTCTGTTGTTATGAAATAAATCAGGAAACATTCGCATCATTATTTCTCTATTTTCCAGCATGTAAGAAACACCACTTGGTGTTCGACAATTATCTTCTAAAACAAAATAATCATTGGGACCTGTTCTTACTAAATCAATACCAATTATAGGACTATAGATATCTCTAGGAGGAGAAAAACCAAACATTGAAGGTTCAAAAGATTTTTTTTTGTAAATAATTTCTTTAGGAATTATATTAGCTTTTATTATTTCACCTTGATTATAAATATCAGCAAGAAACGCATTAAGTGCTTTAGCTCTTTGAATTACCCCTCTTTCTAATCTTAACCATTCAGTATAGGTAAATATCCTTGGAATTAAATCAAACGGAATAATTCTTTCTCTTGCAGTTTCGTTATTTGTAGAAAAAGTAATTCCAATATTTCTAAAATGAGTTTCAGCTTCAGCATTCTTTTCAAGAATAACTTTTGAAGTCATCTGATCTAACCAATCATTAATATTATTATAATGATTTCTTATAACTGACTCAGATTGATACATTTCATTAAACATCAGTTAGCAAACCTAATAAACTCTAAAATGTATATTATTCTACACCAAAACTTTTTAACCATAGTTATAACAAACCTTTCTTATCCGTTATAATTCATGCTTAGCTATGGAAATTAAAAATAAGATCCGCGTTCCTTCAGCTTTAGCTTACTTCCGATCTGTAAATACAGATTGAACGATTTAATAACTTGCATGCGTTCCTTCAACTTTCGTTTACTTCCGTTTTGAATTATTCAAAATGAACGATGAAAAATAAATAATAAAACTTATTGATATTATAAAATGATTAAGATCATTATCTAATATGCAAATTATGCATATTAAAAAAAACAATGGAATAGTTGATTAATTTGGATAATATTATTCAATACTAACATTAAGCTCTCCAATGAGTAAAGCTGGGTTTATGGAATAAATTAAAATATCATTAAAAGACATTGGAGTTTGGGGTTGAATAATAATTTTAATACTATCTGGATTATCAATAAAATTTAACATTTTTTTTAGATATTTAACATCTATCGAGCTTTGTAAATCTGCATCATTATTAATTTCTTGTAAAAATAATTGTTTTATATCATTTTTTTTAAAACCATAAAACTCTTCAATAAATAAGAAAAATTTATCTGTCATTCCTTTATCGATAAATTCGATTTCAAATAAATTAAATTTAAATTCGTTAGAAAAATATTCCATTAATTCTATATCATTTGATAAATTTAAAGAATTTATATCTAAATTTGAAAATAGTAATTTTGTTTTCAAACCAAAAGCATCATAAAGTGAGGTATCTAGAGAAATAGTAAATTCTTCTTTTTGATAATCTATAGATGACTGAAAGTTTAAATCAAAAGCTAAATCATCATAGCCTAACATGCTTAAATACATTTTTATCTCAGGATCTAAATCAGAAAATAATACATTCTTTAAATTAAAATCTAAAGTGACTGGGAAAAATAAATTATCTATTTCTATAGTATTTAAATTTGATATTTCATATAAATCTACTTTCAATGTAACATTATCAAACTTATCTTTATACCAGATATCTTTTGCAACAAAATTATCTAAAGATTTGAAAATTGAAAAAAATAAATCAGGGTTATTAATATCAAAATATGAAATATTTTGAGGTCTATTGAATTCTAAATCTTTGATCTCAACTAATTTACCTTCTTGTTCGATATCTTCTTCATTAAAGTAATAGTTTTCTAATAGAATTGAATCAAAATTCATATTTTTATAATTAAA
>CACMEY010000008.1 GCA_902612805.1 uncultured Alphaproteobacteria bacterium
CAATTTATAGTTAACAGTAATGATATCTTTGAATATATTTTAAGAAGAGTTGATAGATCTTACAAAGGTATCTATGATATTGTAGATAAATTAGATGTTTTATCTCTTGAAAAAAAAAGACAATTAACAATACCATTAATAAAAGAAATACTATAGATGGCATCATGATGAATAAATATCGCTCACATTTATGTTCAGAATTATCTATAAATAATTTAGGAGAAAAAGTCACTTTATCTGGATGGGCAGATACAATTAGAGATCATGGTAATTTATTATTTATTGATTTGAGAGATAATAATGGAGTTACACAGTGTGTTATTGACGGAACTCACTCTTTATTTGAAGAAATAAGTAAATTAAGTAATGAAAGCGTTCTAACAATTAGCGGAGAAGTAGTTAAAAGATCTGATGAAACAATAAACAAAAATCTTCAAACAGGTGAAATTGAAATAAAGATTCAAGATTGTAAAATTTTATCTAAATCTGAAATTCTTCCCTTACCTGTAAATTCTGATATCGAATATGGAGAAGAAATAAGATTAAAATATAGATTTTTAGATTTAAGAAGAAATAAATTACACAAAAATGTTTTATTAAGAAGTAAAATAATATCTGACATAAGAAAGAAAATGATAGATAGAAATTTTATTGAATTTCAAACTCCCATTCTCACTTCATCATCTCCAGAAGGAGCAAGAGATTATTTAGTCCCATCTAGAATACATCAGGGTAAATTTTATGCTCTCCCTCAAGCACCTCAGCAATTTAAACAATTATTAATGATTGCCGGTTTTGATAAATATTTTCAAATTGCACCATGCTTTAGAGATGAAGATAGTAGGGCAGATCGATCTCCAGGTGAATTTTATCAATTAGATTTTGAAATGAGTTTTGTGACTCAGGAAGATGTATTTGAGGCTATTGAACCGGTTTTATTTGAAATATTTGATGAAAATAAGAAAAATAATGAAATTAAGGTAAGTCCGTTTCCATTTAGGAGAATACCTTACAATGAGTCGATGGAAGTTTACGGTTCTGATAAGCCTGATTTACGAAATCCACTTTTGATAGATGATTATACAAATGTGTTTAAGGGTTCAAATTTTAAAATATTTAGTAATCAAATAGAAAAAGGATCAGTTGTTAAGGGAATAATTGTTAAAAATACTGGTGATCAACCTAGAAGTTTCTTTGATAAATTAAACAATTGGGCAAGAGAAGAGGGTGCAGCTGGATTAGGCTATATTTCATTTACTGAAAATAGTTTTAAAGGTCCTATTGCAAAGAATTTAAATGAAGATCAATTATTATTATTAAAACTTGAAGAAAATGACTCAATATTTTTCATATGTGATAAATTAAAAGATGCCCAATTATTTTCTGGTAAAGTAAGAGAAAAAATTTGTAATGATTTAAATTTACTAAATAAAAATTCCTTTGAATTTTGTTGGATAGTTGATTTTCCAATGTATGAAATTGATGAAAAAACTAATAAAATACAATTTAGTCATAATCCTTTTTCAATGCCTCAAGGCGAGATGGAAGCTTTAGAAAAAAAAGATCCTCTTGATATAAAAGCGTTTCAATACGATATTGTATGTAATGGTGTAGAGTTATCTTCTGGAGCAATTAGAAATCATAAACCAGAAATTATGTATAAAGCCTTTGATATAGCTGGATATTCTAAAGAAGATTTAGAAGAAAAATTTTCAGGAATGCTTAATGCTTTAAAATTTGGAGCACCTCCTCACGGTGGTAGTGCACCAGGTATTGATAGAATTGTTATGTTACTTGCTGATGAGCCAAACATTAGAGAAGTAATAGCATTTCCAATGAATCAACAAGCTATGGATTTAATGATGGACGCCCCTTCAAGTATCGATAAAGAACGATTAGAAGAATTAGGTATTAAATTAATAGATAAAAATTAATCCCGTTCCAAAAATCGCAATAATTGTTCCCACCCATGCACCAAAAGGAGGGATTTTTTTTGTTAATATCCACAAAAGAAATAATATCATTATTGGACTAGTTGAAGATAATGTTGCAACAATACCTGCATCAGCTTTTTGTAAAGCGATTAAAAGTAAACTCATACCTAAGGCCATTCCTAGAAAGCCACTAAGAATTGATTGGTAAATAATTTTTGCTGTAAGATTAACTTTTGTATTAAAAACTTCATAATTTAAAAAAAATGTAAATGATAAAAAAATACATGAAATAGTAGTTCTAACTGCTGCTGAAGCTATTGGATCTGCTCCATATGATAAAATAGGTTTCATCATAACCAATCCAATTGCTTGGCATAAAGCGGCTCCAATGGATAAAATAATTCCTATATAAAGTGAACCTTCTACTTTTTCCCATCTATGCTCAGATACTTTTTTATCACCATAGGAAATTGCAAAAACAACACCAAAAAAAACAACAAAACATCCAATAATACTTATAGTTGAAGCAAGTTCATTTAGAAAAAAAATATTAATTACTACAGTAAAAGGAGCAGCTAATGAAAATAAAATATTATTTCTTCTTGGTCCAATTTTTTGCAAAGCAATAAACAATAAAGTATCACCTAAAAATATACCTACAATTCCTGAAACAATAATAATAGTTAAGTAATCAATACTAATTGTATTCCAAGTATTTATATAAAATGTGTAAGTAATTAACATTATTGATACAAAAAATAATCTAAGACGATTAAAGGCTAAACCTCCAATAGTTCTTGTAACATCTGCTGATACTAAAGATGCTACTGCCCAACAAAGTGCAGCAGCCATCGCAATAAAGTAATAATAGATCATATTGTTTATTAAAATAAACTTAAAATAAATTTAATAGGTATAGATAAATACTCACCTAATAGATGTTCTTGTAATACAAATCTTTTAATTAATCCTGTAGCTCTTAATATTGCATATATTACTAAAGCCCATAAATAAATTCCAAAAATAAAATTTATGTATGATATTATTTTTTTAAATTTGTTATAATAATTCATATGAAACCTAAATATTGGAATAAAGGTAAACTTTATCTATCAAATAAAGATAAAGTTTTGAAGAAATTAATTCAAACTTATAGGAATGAATATTTAAATCTAAATTCTAATTATTTTCATTCATTAATTAATTCAATAATTGGTCAACAAATATCAGTATCTGCAGCTGATTCGATGAAAACTAAATTTTTTAAACTTAAAAGAAATATAACACCTCAAACTGTATCAAAATTAAGTACTACAGATTTGCGAAAATGCGGCTTATCAAGACAAAAAATTTTGTATATTAGAAATATTTCAAAATTTTTTTTACAAAACAAAAAATTCATAAAAAATATAAATAAATCTTCTGAAAAAGAAATTTATAATAATTTAATTGAAATAAAAGGTGTAGGGAATTGGACTATTCATATGTTCTTAATGTTTAGTTATGGAAGTTCAAATATTTTTCCAACAGGTGATTTAGGGTTTTTAAAAGCTATTTCAAAACTTTATAAGGTTCAACTTCCTATAAGTGAAAGAAAACTTAAGTTTCTTTATAAAAAATGGAGTCCATATAGTTCACAAGCCACATGGTATTTATGGAGATCATTAGACCCCATTCCAGTTAATTATTAATATTTGCTCCCTGCTCAATCCAAACTTTTAATATTTCTCTTTCATTTTTTGTAATACCAGTAAGATTATTCGGAGGCATAATATCAGCATCAATAGCCTGAGCTTTGATTAATTTAATATTATTTACAATATCTTGAGCTGTGTCATATACAACTCCTTTTGGTGCCGCTTCAATACCTTCAAAAGTTGGGTATTTGGCATGACATGTTCCACATCTGTATTTAATTATATTTTGTACTTCATTGAAACTGACTAATTCTAAAGAAAGAGATGCATTTGCATCTTTTTTTTCAAATATTGAAAGACTACTTAAAGTCATTAAAAAAAACATGATTAAACCAGCTGATGGTAAAATCCAAAATTTATATTGTTTTTTATTTCTTAAATTAAAGTAATGTCGAGTTAAAATACCAGCTATCGATATAACAGCTAAAATTAACCAATTATTTACTGCTCCATACGTAAAAGAAAAATGTGAGCTAATCATGATAAATAAAACAGGTAGTGTAAAATAATTATTATGTATTGATCTGTTTTTTGCTTCTAGTGAAAGATTTAAATTTGGCTTTTGTTTGTTTTCAGCTGATAAAACAAGATTTCTTTGTGCAGGAATAATTACTCTAAAAACATTAGCCGCCATAATGGTGCCAATAATTGCTCCAACATGTATGTATGCAGCTCTTGATCCATAAATTTGGGTTAAAAAATAACTTAATAATACAAATAATAGAACACCAGTTGCAATCAAAGTTTGTTCATTATCTTTTAAAACATTTTTACAAAGATAATCATATAGAAGCCAAGATCCTATAAGTAAGAATATAGATATTAAAATTGCTTGAAAGGGTGTTAATATAATACCGTTTGCTCCTAACATCATAGAGCTTGCATTTAAGTAATAAACTAAAATAAGTAGTACAAAACCACTTATCCAAGTTGCATACGCCTCCCATTTAAACCAATGAAGAACTTTTGGAAGTTTTTTAGGAGGTCCTTTTAATTTTTCAATTCTATAAAACCCACCTGAATGAACAGACCATAAATAGCCATCTAGGTGTTTAAAATCCGGATCATCTCTTTCCAGTCTACTATCTAGCCAATTAAAATAAAATGATGTTCCAATCCATGCTACACCAACAATTATATGAACCCATCTAACAATTAAATGTAACCACTCAGAATATACCGCAAATAAAGTTTCTGTTGGGACTCCTAAATTATAAAAAGCTGCAGTAAAAGCTATAACTATTGTAGTTGCAATTACAATATAGATCCTTTGTTCTTTAGATTTTAAACCTGAAAATGCCCCAAGTATAAAAAAAAATAATAATCCTAATAATGCTGATGCTGGTAGTGACAAAAGTAAATTATGAAAAAAAGTTTGGAAGTCATAAGATTGAACTGGTGCAACAATTTTAAGAAACAATTCCATATTAATATCTTATTTTATTTTCTTCTTTTTCCCAAATATTAAATGCTTTTATTGCCTCGTCACGTGATAATTGACTGATAGGGATTTTTCTCTCTTTTATTTCTAGTGATAGTTCATCATAAATAAACTTGTCATCAAATTTAATTTTTGCAGCATCTTCTCTAGAATTACCATAATATACTCTTTCTATATGTGACCAATATATCGCACTCAAGCACATAGGGCATGGTTCGCAACTGGAATACAATTCACAACCTTCTAAGTTAAAAGTATTTAATTTTTGACATGCATTTCTAATAGCAACAATTTCAGCATGAGCAGTAGGATCATTGTTAAATGTTACTCTATTTACTCCCTCTGCAATAATTTCATCTTCTTTTACAATAACACATCCAAAAGGACCTCCACTATTTTTGATATTATCAATTGAAAGTAAAATAGCTCTTTTCATAAAATCTATCTTTGTCATATAACTTCTTTAATTTTATTATTTGATAAATGTTTTAAGTTATTTTTTATTGAAATTATTCTTGTAATTATTGAGAAAGCTATTTCATTCGGTTCTTTTGAGTTGCCAATATCAATTCCAATCGGACACTCAATTTTCTCAACTATTGATTTATTGTGACCATTATCAATCAATCTTTTATAAAACCTTTTTTTCTTTGTAAGAGATCCAATTAAACCAACAAAAGTATTATTTTTTTTCAAAATTTCATTTAATAATTTTAAGTCATAATCATGACTGTGAGTTAAGACTATAAAATAAGAATTATCTTCTAGTTTTGATACAATCTCCCAAGGTTTTTTTGAAAGTAAATAATTTATATCTTTGATATTTGTCATTTTTAAATAATCTTCTCTTGAATCAATTATAAAAGTATTAAAATTAATATTTTCTAATTTAGAAATTAATGCTTGACCAATATGTCCTGATCCAAAGATATATAAGTTAGGTTTAACATTATTAACAATATATTCATCTTTTAGCGCATCTTTGGAATTACTATGTAAACTTAATTTAACTTGTACGTATCCACCACAACATTGTCCAATTCCTGGTCCAAGCGGAATATTCATTACTTTATTAGATATATTTTTATCTATTAATCTTTTCGCTTCATCTATAACTAAATATTCTAAGTTTCCTCCACCTATAGTTCCAAAGATAGTATCAGTTGAGATTAATATAATGTCATCTAAACTGTTAGGCGATGATCCTTTAACTTCAATAATTTTAGCTTTAACTATTTTACTGTTAAAACTTATATTTTTACTTAACTTTTTAAGATACATATTAGTGCAAACTTTTTAATATATTTTCAGCAGTAGCAGGTGCAATTAAATTTTTAGAATTTTTTCCTTTATTAGCATTACATACTGCGTCCTTTAGTGCGATAAAACTTGAAATTGCCAGCATAAATGGTGGCTCTCCAACAGCTTTAGAGCGATTAATAACCTTTTCTTTATTAAAACCACGATCATATATTTCAACATTAAATTTAAATGGTGTTTCACCAGCAGTAGGTATTTTGTAAGTAGAAGGACTATGAGTTGTTAGAACTCCATTTGATTTCCAAGATACTTCTTCAGTTGTGAGCCAACCTAATCCTTGAATATAGCCACCCTCAATTTGTCCTTTATCAATTCTCTTATTTATAGAATTACCAACATCATGAATTATATCTACTTGAAGTATTTTATTTTCACCAGTTAATTTATCAATGATTACTTCTGTTACCGCTGCGCCATAAGTAAAATACAAGAATGGCCTTCCTTGAAGTGTTTTTGTATTCACATTAATTTTGTCAGTTTTATAGAAACCTGAAGATGACAATGGAATTCTATTTAAGTAAGCGGTACTTATCAATTCTTTAAAAGATATTTTTCTTTTATCAAAATAAACATAATTATTTTCATATTTTATTTTGCTATTTGTTTTAAAATAATCATATATAAATTCATTTAGACCTGATTTGATATTATTTATAGCATTAACAATTGCTGCTCCATTTATATCAGTTGTAGCTGATGCTGCACTTGCTGATGTGTTAGGCACTTTTTCTGTATCCGTTGAAGAGATTTTTATATTTTCGTAATTAAGGCCAAATTCATTTGAGGCCACTAAAGCAAGTTTCGTCATTAATCCTTGACCCATTTCAATTCCTCCATGATTTAAATGAATGGATCCATCAGTGTAGATATGAACTAAGGCACCGCCTTGATTTAAATGAGTAGTTGTAAATGATATTCCAAATTTTACAGGTGTTATTGCTATTCCTTTTTTTAGAACTTTATTTTTTTTATTAAAATTATTAATTTCTGCTTTTCTTTTTTTGTAATTAGATTTCTTAATTAGTTTATTAAAAATATCTTCAATCACATTATCAGTAATTCTCATCCCATAATGAGTAGTATTTTTAATTTTATCTTTATAAAAATTAATTTTTCTTATTTCACTTGCTTCTAGTTTTAATTTTTGAGAAATATTTTCAATTATATTTTCAATACAAAACATTCCTTGAGGCCCACCAAATCCGCGAAAAGCAGTATTAGAAACAGTATTTGTTTTACATCTATACGAATTAATTTCTATATTTGGTATGTAGTATGCATTATCGATATGATAAATGGCTCTATCATTTATAGCTCCTGATAAATCTGGAGAGATACCACATCTCGAAGCCATCATTAATTTTAGAGCAAGTATTTCCCCATTATTATTAAAACCTACTTCATAATCAAATAAAAAATCATGCCTCTTTCCAGTCATGATCATATCATCATCTCTATCGACTCTTAGTTTTACAGGTTTAGATAACTTTTTTGCTGCAATGCTTGTAATGGCTGCAAATAAAAAAGATTGTGTTTCTTTTCCACCAAAACCACCACCAATTCTTCTTACTATCACATGGATACTATTGTAATTTTGTTTTAGTACCTTACCAATAATTTGTTGCGTTTCTGAAGGATGTTGTGTTGAAGAATATACCAAAAAATTATTATCTTCTTGAGGAATAGTCATTGCAATTTGACCTTCTAAATAGAAATGGTCTTGCCCCCCTGAATACAATTTACCTTTTAAAAAGTTGTCAGATCTTTTAAATCCATCTTTTATATTTCCTCTAGTTAGATACTTCGGTTTTAAAACAAATGATTTTTTCTTTAATGCTTCTTCAATTGAAACGATTGGTTTAGATATTTTTAAGTCTATTTTTACTTTTAATGCAGCTTTTTTTGCTAAATTATTAGTTTTTGCTATAACTGCAAAAATTGGTTGCCCATAGTATTCTATATTTTTTGAAGTAAATATTTTATCACCTTTAAATATTGGCCCAACATCATTTATCCCTTCAATATCTTTTTCAGTTATAATGTCTACTACACCTTCTGAAGATAAAACATCTTTATAATCAATTTTTTTTATCACTCCTTTACTACAATTACTGTATCCAATTACTGCGTGAAGTAAATTTTTAGGTTCTGATATATCATCAGTATAAATTGCTTTTCCAGTAACATGTTTTACTGCACTTTCATGTTCAATATTTTTTGTAAATATTTTATCCATTAATATAACGTTGATTTAATTTTATTATTTTCATTTAAAAACCTCTCTAAAAGGTTTTGACTAATTTTAGTTCTATAATTTTTTGATGCTCTCATATCATCTATTGGATCAAATTCTTTTTTTATAATTTTCTTTGCTTCATTAATATTTTCTTCATTAAATATTTTATTTAATAAATATTTTTGAGCTTTTTCAGCTATTTTTGGAGTTTCTGCCAAACCTCCACAAACAATTTTTATTTCTTTAATAATATTTTTTTCAATTCTAGCATTTATAGCCATGAAAACAGAGCTTATATCATCATCAATTCTTTTTGAAATTTTATAACATTTAAGAATATTTTTTTTATAGATGGGTATTATAATTTCTTTAATTATTTCATTAGGCTTCAATTTTGTTTTTCGATAACTTAGAAAATAATTATCCAATAATAAAGTTTTTTTAACTTTTCCTTGAATTATAATTTTACTATTGAGTGCAATTAATACAGGTAAACTATCACCTATTGGAGATGCGCTTCCAATGTTACCTCCAAGAGATGCAGTATTTCTTATTTGCTCAGATCCGTATCTTGCAAACATTTTAGCAAATGTTGGATAAATATTTTCTAAAATTGGTAAAATATCATTTATGGGAGTAGCAGATCCAATGTGTAAATTGTTGTTTTTATTTTTAATATAATTTAAATCTTTATTTGAGCCTAAATAAAAAATATTTTTTAAATCTTTTCTTTTTTTTGTTACTTCAAGAGCTAGATCTGTACCCCCAACTAGTAAATGTCCATTACTAATCTTTTGATAGTCTTTTATTAGAGAATTTAAATTATAATGGATGAAAAATTTAGAACCATTTTTCTTAATAACAGTATCAGTTCTCTTAATTGATTTTAATAATCTAATAACTTTACTCTTTGAAAACTTATCACTTTTATAACTATACATATTCTTAATTGCATTTTTAATTGGAAGATAACCTGTACATCTACATAAATTTCCAGAAAGAAATTTATCAATATTTTCTTCTGTTGGTTTTATTTTATTTTCATACATATTGTACATTGACATGATAATACCTGGTGTACAAAAACCACATTGAGAACCGTCACTATCAATCATTGATTGTTGAACAGGATGAAGTTTATTTTTTTGTATATGCTCAACTGTTATTAATTGCTTACCATGCAGAGAATACAAAAAAGTAATACAAGTGTTTATACTTCTGTAAGAAATTTTATTTTCTTTTAATTCTCCTACAACTGCAGTACATGCCCCACAATCACCAGATGCACAACCTTCTTTTGTTCCAGTTAGCTCATGATTATGACGAAGATAATTTAGTACTGTTGTATTTGTGTCTAAATCTTTGATAGATATTTTTTCTTCATTAAGAAGAAAATCGATATGCGCTCTAGACACTAGCTTCCTCTATATGTTGAATAACTCCACGGGGTAATAAGAAGAGGAACATGGTAGTGCTCTTCTTTGTTAATTCCAAATCTAATTATTACGTCATCAAGAAAGAATGGTTCATGAAGATTTGTAAATTCCTTAAAATAACTCCCGCAAAGAAATAATAACTCATATTTTCCAAGAATAAAATTCTCTTTACCTAATATAGGTTCATCACACCTGCCATCTTCATTAAGAGTGAAACTTGAAATTTTAACTTTATTTTCACCATCAATTTTGAAAAGAGACCCTTTTATACCAGAACCAGGCTTACCATTATAGGTATCCAAAACATGAGTAGTTAAATATCCTTTAGACATAATACTTATTCGTTTATACAGTATTTAACTAAATATTAAATCAAGCTTTTTTATGAAAGACGACAGAAATTATATAGGTTACGGAAATAATGACTCTAACTTTTATTGGCCTAATAAATCAAAACTCGCTCTTCAATTTGTTCTAAATTATGAGGAAGGTGCTGAGAATTCAATAATGAATGGCGATGAAGGATCAGAAACTTTTTTATCAGAAATAATTAATGCAAAGCAAATAATAGGTGCCAGAAATATGAATATGGAATCAATTTATGAATATGGCTCAAGAAGAGGTTTTTGGAGAATACATAATGAGTTTGAAAAAAGAAAATTACCTTTAACAATATTTGGTGTTGCTATGGCTTTAGAAAAAAATCCTGATATTTGTGAACAAATAATTAAATCAAAGTATGAAGTAGCTAGCCATGGTTATAGATGGATAGACTATCAAAATATAACTGAGGATGTTGAAAAAGAACATACTATAAAATGTAACAACATTATTAAAGATATTTTTGGATATTTTCCTTTTGGTTGGTATACTGGTAGAACAAGTCCAAATACAAGAAATATAATTTTAGATAATACAAATATTATTTACGATAGTGACTCATATGCTGATGATTTACCCTACTGGATAAAAGTAAAAAATAAAAAACATCTTATTATTCCATACACTCTTGATAATAATGATATGAGATTCTCTACCTTACAAGGTTTTAACACAGGTGAAGATTTTTATAATTACTTAAAAAACTCATTTGATACATTATACAGAGAAGCAAATGAGTTCAATAAACCTAAAATGATGAGTGTGGGTTTACATTGTCGATTAATAGCAAGGCCAGGAAGATTTATGTCTTTGGTAAAATTTTTGAATTATATTGCAGGTTATAATGACATTTGGATTTGTAAAAGAGAGGAAATTGCCAATCATTGGTATGAAAATTTTAGTGATGAAAATTAAAGATATAAATAATTATAATTCTGAAAAGTTTATTGATTCTTTTAAAAATATTTATGAAGAATCTAAATTTATAACAGAACATGCTGATAAAAAGAGACCATTTAAAAATAAAAAAGAAATGATTTTAGTGTTTTTAGAATTATTTGATAACTTAGATGAAGAAACTAAAATAAACATAATTAAAAAACATCCTGATCTAGCTGATAAAATAAAAATCAATAAAGGTTTGTCTGAATTATCTGATGAAGAACAAACTAGATCTGGTTTAAAAGATTGTTCAGAAGAAGAATTTAACTTATTTAATGACTTAAATTCAAGATTTAAAAACAAATTTAATATTCCATTTATTTTTGCAGTTAGAAATAAAAATAAGAATGAAATTATAACAGAGTTTAAAAGTAGATTAGACAATAATGATTTAAGCTTAGAAATAAAAACTTCAATATCGCAAGTAAAAGAAATTGCTAAATTAAGATTAACAGAATTAATTAATGAATAAGAAATACATTCAAAAAAATTATATAAATTTATGTAGTAAGGTTTTAGGTACAAAAATTCATAGATTTTCTGATCAATTTTTTGGATCAGCATCCAGATTGCTTAAAGAGGAACAGCCAATTTTTAAAGAAGGAGTATATGATAAAAATGGAAAGTGGATGGATGGATGGGAAACAAGAAGGAAAAGAATTAAAGGAAATGATTATGTTACTATTAAATTAGGCCTACCTGGTAAAATTAATTTTGCTGAAATAGACACAAGCTATTTTAATGGTAATCAACCTGAATACGCCAGCATTGATGCTTGTTATTTTGAAAAAAATAAATTTAATTGGGTAAACATTTTATCAAAAAAAAAACTTAAACCAAATTATCTTCATGGTTTTAAAACTAAACAGAATAATAAAGTTTTTAATTTTATAAGATTAAATATTTATCCAGATGGTGGTGTTGCAAGATTAAAATTACTAGGAAATCTAGATATATCAAAATTAAAATTTCCAAATAAAAAATTTGACTTATTAAGTGTCCTTAATGGATCAAAAATTGTTGCATGTAGCGATGAACATTTTGGTAGGGCAGAAAATTTGTTACTTCCATTTAAATCAAAAAATATGGGTAATGGTTGGGAAACTAAAAGAAGAAGAGGATCAGGATATGACTGGGTTGTAATAAAACTTGGTAAACCTGGCTTAATTGAAAAGTTTAATATTGAAACTCATTTTTTTAAAGGTAATTATCCATCCCATTGCTCAGTACAAGGTCATTATTCAATAAAAAATATTAATGTAAGCAAATTAATAAATGGGAGTAAAAATTGGGAATATTTAATAAAAAATAAAAGTCTTAAACCTAATTCATCATTAAAAATTAATTCAACTAAAAATATTAATAAAATAAATTACTTGAAGTTAAATATTTATCCTGATGGGGGCATTTCAAGGATCAGGGCGATTGGAAAGTTTTTGTGAACTATAAAATAAAGAATATTAGCAAAGAGAATTTCAAAAATTATGGCGATTTAATTACAACATCTAATAAAAATTATGAAAGTATTAATAAAAATACTACCGATAGTTTTTTTGATTTAGCAAATATTCAAATAATTGGTGATGACAAAAGATCTAGATTAAATATTTTTCATGCAAAGAAAAGAAACTTTCCATTAAAAATTAACATGTTGGAAAATCACCCCTACAGCTCTCAAGTATTCCTTCCATTTAATGCCACGGGGTTTTTAGTTTTAGTTGCACCAATAGGTGACAAACCTAGAATTGATTTAATTGAAATATTCAAAGTAAGTGGTGGCGATGGTATAAATTTTAATCCCAAAGTATGGCATTTTCCTCTAATATCTCTTGAGAATGAAAAATATATTACCATTGATAAAAAAGATGCAGATAATAATATTCAGATTTATAATTTTGAACAATCGGAAATATTTGAATTAATATATGAGTAATACAATATTAAATATACAAAATATTACAAAATCTTTTCCAAGAGTAATAGCTAATAAAAACGTTACTTTTGATATTAAAAAAAATGCAGTTCATGCAATTTTAGGAGAAAATGGAGCAGGAAAATCTACTTTAGTAAAAATTCTATATGGTCTCTTAGAGCCTGATGAAGGAAATATTAAATTAAATAATAAGAATTTTAAAGTTAATTCACCAGCAGAAGCAAGAAAGCAAGGAATAGGGATGGTATTCCAGCATTTTTCTTTATTTGATTCTTTATCAGTAAAAGAAAATTTAATTTTAGGAATTGATGAAAAAATGTCCTATTCAGATTTAGAAAATAAGCTAGAAAATATAAGCTCAAGATATAATCTTCCCTTAGATTTAGATGCTCCAATTACTGCATTGTCAGCTGGAGAAAAGCAGCGTGTAGAAATAGTAAGAATTTTATTACAAGACCCTCAGATACTTATTATGGATGAGCCAACTTCAGTCTTAACACCACAGGAAGTTGAAAGTTTGTTTGTAACATTAAATGCACTCGTCAAAGAAGGTCGTACCATATTATATATCACTCATAAACTTGAAGAAGTAATATCAATATGTGATACAGTTACAATAATGAGAAGTGGTGAAATTATAGACACTTCGAGCACTTCCAATCAAACAGCAAAAACACTTGCAACAAAAATGCTAGGACAAAAATTAGATGATTTAAAAACTAATTATGGGCATATAAAAGATGAAGTTAATTTTGATGTAAAAAATATTTCATGTGATTTTAATGACCCATTTTTAACAGACCTTAAAAATATTTCTTTTCAAGTTAGAGTTGGTGAAATTTATGGCATTGCTGGTGTTGCTGGTAATGGACAATCAGAATTAATGGACATTTTAACAGGAGAAAATATAAATATTAAATCTGGTTCAATTACTTTTGATAATAAAAAAATTGAAAAGTATGGACCACAAAAAAGAAGAGATTTATCTATCTCGTTTGTTCCAGAAAATAGATTGGGTCATAGTGCAGTACCTGAGTTAAGTTTGTCTGAAAATATTCTTTTGAGTCAATTTCCAAAAAATAATTTTATTAACAATGGTATAATATTGAAAAATAACGTTGATGATTTTGCTAATAATGTAATTAATGAATTTAAGGTTATTACTCCTGGGAATGATGCTAAAGCATCAAGTTTGTCTGGAGGAAATTTACAAAAATATGTCATTGGTAGAGAAATATCATCTAAGCCAAAAATATTAATTATTTCACATCCAACTTGGGGGATAGATGCTGGTGCTGAGCATTCTATAAGAGAGTCTTTGATAGAATTATCTCAAAATGGAACATCTATAATTGTTATTTCTCAAGATCTAGATGAATTGATTGAAATTACTCATAAAATATCTGTTATTTATGATGGTAATTTATCCAAACCTTTTAAAACTAGTGAAGTAGAAATAGAAAAATTAGGATTATTGATGGGTGGAAAAAATGAATAGTTTATTTCCATCTATAGTTTCTCGCTCACAGAGTTCGGGTCTAATGAATTTTTTTGTTCCTATAATATCTATTGTTTTAACCTTAATTACAGGTTCAATTATTTTTGTTCTTCTTGGTTTTGATCCAGTTTATGCATTGTATACGTTTTTTATTTCACCTATTTCTTCAACCTACGGTATTTCTGAATTGTTTGTAAAAGCAACGCCATTAGCCTTAATTGCAATTGGTCTCTCATATTGTTTTAAGAATAATATTTATAATATTGGAGCTGAAGGACAACTTACCATGGGTGCAATTTTTGGAGGAGGTATTGGAATATTATTTCATGATACAAATGCTTTCTGGTTGTTGCCATTAATGATTTTTGCTGGAGCAATTGGAGGAGCATTTTGGGGTTTAATACCAGCTATTTTAAAAACAAAATTTAATACAAATGAAATTTTAACAAGTTTAATGTTAGTTTATGTTGCTTTATTTATTTTAGATTATTTAGTAGTGGGACCTTGGAAAGATCCATTTGGTTATAGTTTTCCTAAATCAAGACCATTTAGTGAATCTGGAAGAATGCCACTATTATTTGATGGTTTAAGGGTGCACTTTGGATTAATTATAGCGCTATTTTTAATTTTTGTATCTTGGTTTGTATTTGCAAAAACTATTTTTGGCTTTCAATTAAAAGTATCTGGTTATAGCCCGAAAGCTGCAAGATATGCTGGTTTTAATCAAACAACTTTAGTTTTTTTTGCTTTTGCAATTTGTGGTGCTTTTGCAGGTATTGCAGGTTTAGCCGAAGTTTCTGGTCCAATTGGATTATTATATAGAGATATTTCTCCAAATTATGGATTTACTGCAATTATTGTTGCTTTCTTAGGTAGACTTCACCCAATTGGTATTATTTTTGCTTCTTTAGTTATCGCTCTTACATATCTTGGAGCTGAAGACGCACAATTGTTTTTACAAATACCTTCAGCAGTAGGTTTTATATTTCAGGGTTTGGTTTTATTTTATTTATTAGGTGCAGAATTATTAATTAACTATAAATTAAGTTATAAAAAATTATTATGAATTTAGATTTAATACTTGGAATATTACAAATTGTTTTAATTGCAACAACACCTCTTGTTTTTGCTGGGATAGGTGAGTTAGTTACAGAAAAATCTGGAGTATTAAATTTAGGTGTAGAAGGAATGATGTTGGTAGGAGCAGTATCCGCTTTTATTATTTTAGTAATTACTGGAAGTTATTTTTTAGCATTTTTTGTATCTATATTATCTGGAATTATCATGTCTGGTTTATTTGCTTTTCTAGTTCTATTTTTAATGTCAAATCAAATTGCTACGGGATTAGCATTAACTATTTTTGGAATAGGCCTCAGTTCGATGCTTGGCAAACAATATATTGGAACACCAATTGATGGTCTGTCACCATGGTTTTTTGTTATATTTTCTTTCTTAATTGTTTTTTTGGTTAGTTATTTTTTTTATAAAACTAAAGCTGGTTTGATTTTAAGAGCAGTAGGGGAATCTCATAATTCTGCACATGCTTTAGGATATAGCGTTATTAAAATTAGATTTTTATCAATTTTATTTGGAGGTTCTATGTGTGCTCTTGCAGGATCATATATTTCCATTTGTTATGCCCCTATGTGGCAAGAAGGCATGACAGCTGGACGTGGATGGATAGCGTTAGCTTTAGTTGTATTTGCAACTTGGAAACCAGAAAGAGTGCTTATTGGAGCTTATATATTTGGAGGTGTTACTATTCTTCAAATGAATCTTCAGGCTTTAGGTTTAAGATTTCCTGGTCAATTTTTCAGTATGGCGCCATATGTTGCAACTATTATAGTTTTAGTGTTAATTTCTAGTAATAAATTAAGAATAAAACTTAGTGCACCAGCTTCATTAACTATTCCTTTTTATAAAGGCAGATAAATATCCACTTCTTTTTTTCTATAATCATATAGATTTATTGATCAAACCTATTTGTATATATTAAGTATATAGTTGAGTAATCGTTATATTAGCAGGTGAGGTTAAAATGATTAGAATAATAACTTTTTTATCTACTTTTTTGGTAATTGCATTTGGTTCAGCATATGCAGAGCCTAAAAAAGTTGGATTTATATACATAGGTCCCCCAGGTGATCATGGTTGGACATATATGCATGATGTAGGTAGAAAATATATGGAGAGCCAACTTGGTGACTCTATTACTACTACTTATCTTGAAAATATTCCTGAAAACGCAGATGCAGTGAGAGCAATCCGAAAACTAGCAGACTCAGGCCATGATTTAATATTTACAACGTCTTTCAACTATATGGATCAGACACATGAAGTAGCTAAGGATTTTCCTGATATAAAATTTGAACATGCTACTGGGTATATCCAAGCAGATAACGTTGCTACGTATTCAGCTAGATTTTACGAAGGTAGAATGATTGAAGGGCATATTGCTGGCCATATGACTGAAACTAATACTATTGGTTATATAGCTTCATTCCCTATTCCTGAAGTTGTAAGAGGAATTAATGCATTTTATTTAGCGGCTTCAAAAGTAAATCCAGATATCAAAATGAAAATTATTTGGGTATTTACTTGGTACGACCCAGGTAAAGAAGCTGATGCAGCTAATACATTAATTAATCAAGGAGCTGACATAATTGTTCAGCATACTGATACATATGCTCCTTGCCAAGCTGCTCAAAAAGCTGGTGTTTATGCATTTGGTCAAGCTTCAAACCAAGAAGAATTTTGTCCTGATGCACATTTAACTTCAATTGAAGATATTTGGGGCCCTTACTATGCTGAAAGAGCAAAAGCTGTTGTGGACGGCACTTGGTCTTCTGGTGATACTTGGGATGGTATGGATAAAGGTATGGTTGTAATGTCACCATATAATACTAAACTTATGCCATCAAGTTTAATTCAAGAAGCAGTAAATATGGAAGTTGGAATTAAAGATGGAACTATTCATCCTTTCACGGGTCCAATTTACAATCAAGCTGGTGAGCTTGTGGTTCCTGAAGGTGAAGTAGCGCCTGATGGAATGTTACTTGGAATGAACTTTTATGTTCAGGGTATTGACGGCGAAGTACCACAATAATTAAAATTCTTATAACCCTCTCTCTTTTAAAGGGAGAGGTTTAATTCTTAATTTCAAAGGAAGATTTATGTCTGATTTACACATTAGTTGGGACGAATACAGAAGTAAAACAGAAGATTTAGCAAAACAAATTCATAAGGATGGATGGCAATTTAATCAGGTTGTATGCATTGCAAAAGGAGGTATGAGAGTAGGGGATGTAATGGCAAGAATATTCGATGTTCCTTTAGCTATTCTTTCTGTTGAATCATATAAAGGTGAGGGAGTAAAAAATAAAAGAGGTGCAATCACATTTTCAAGAGATTTAGCAAAAACAAGTCCTAACATTGGATCAAAAGTTTTAATAGTTGATGATTTGGCAGACTCAGGAATTACTCTTAAAAAAAGTATTGATTGGTTAAATCATACTTATGGTTTTTATATAGATGAACCAATAAGAACTGGAGTTTTGTTTTATAAGTCAGTATCTTCTTTTAAACCAAATTATTATGTTGATTATTTAGAAGATTCTCCTTGGATACACATGCCTTATGAGATTTATGAAACTATGAAACCAGAAGAACTTGGTTAAAATATTGAAGTAATTTCCTCAAACTTTTTCTTTTGTCTTGCAAACTTTGGAACTTTTACATCTTTATCTGGTCGTCCAACAATAAGTAAAACAAATGGTTTTTCATTACTAGGTCTTTTCAAGATTTTATTAAGAAATGTCATTGGGCTTGGCGTGTGTGTCAACATTGCTAAGCCAGAAAAATGTAAACAAGTAATTAATATACCAGTAGCTATACCAACAGACTCTTTTACGTAATAATTTTTTATTTTCTTATTTTTTGAAACTGAAAATTTTTTCTCAAATATAGCTATTAAATAAGGTGCATTTTCAATAAATTTTTTATTTTCATCAGTTCCTAAAGGAGTTAACGCATCTAACCACTCTTTAGGAGCTTTGTACTTATAAAAATTTTCTTCTTCTTTTTCTGCT
The DNA here is from genome assembly GCA_902612805.1 of uncultured Alphaproteobacteria bacterium. Classification (GTDB taxonomy): domain Bacteria; phylum Pseudomonadota; class Alphaproteobacteria; order HIMB59; genus CACPNW01. The sequence goes on from CACMEY010000008.1 coordinate 18,907, forward strand.
TCTATTCTAATATTCTTTTTTACATTTTTATTTTTTATTACTACAAAATGCCAAGGTTGAAGATTTGCTCCACTTGGAGCTGATCCTGCAGATAAGATCGCATTTTTTATAATATTTATATCGATTTTATCTTTTGAAAATTCACGTATGCTTCTTCTTTCTTTAATTTTATTATAAAATTTTTTTGAATTAATCTTCATTTCTTTTATAGTTTGATTTGAAAATTTTAAATCTTCAGCTATGTATTTTTTAACTTTATGCATTGGTTTGTTATTATTATTGGGATATTATTAATTTCTCTATCAATTAGTAATCCTCTATACAAACTAATTATAAAAAAACGTTTAAGATTTAATCTTTTTATTGAAATACTGTTCAGGATAATAATGTTTTTAGTTAGTGTAATTATTATTTTTCTAGGTTTGTACTTAGAGAGTATTTCTTAATATCTTCTTATATTTCTGTCAATTAAAGCAGCCCATGCGTCTATTCCACCAAGTACATTAACACAATGATTATAACCTTGCGCTTTAAGCCATTTACATACAGCTTGGCTTCTTGTACCGGTATGACACATTACAAAAATATTTTTTTTCTTATCTAATTCAGTATATCTTTTTGCAATTTCTGAAAGTTTCATATGTATTGTACCTTTAATGTGAGCATGATCTCTTTCAGTATCCTCTCTTACATCTATAATTTGAATTTTTTTGTCATCTTGCTTAAGTTCATTTAACTGATGAACTGTTATTTCACTACTACTGTAAAGATCCATAAAATTATCTTATTATAAATACTACTAAATTTCTACTATTTTAAATAAAATTAATTTTAAAAATTAAATTTGTTATTTCTTAGTTTTTCATGTATGAGCGCATATCATTATGTCAAAAAAAATAACTTTTTCAGCTTTCGGTAGAGACTCATACTATCATAGAGATTGGTTCAAAAAAAATGGTTTTAAATTTGATAGAAGTTCCAGAAAATGGACCGTAGAAAATTTACCAATAGATAATGCTGAAGAATTTGCTAGTTACTGTAGAAAATATGGATTAACATTTGAACGATCTGATAGAATGATTACAGAATTTGATTATGCAGATTATCTTTGGGATGGAAGAAGAGATGAATTTATGAAACCTTCTGAAAATATCGAAATTCCACAACCAAAAAACAAAATCTAATTTTTGTTAAATAAATTAGTATCAAATAATTTAATACTTCTTGTAATTTTAGCTGCTATTTGGGGATCTTCTTTTTTTGTTATTAAAATTTGTCTTTCTAGTTTTACACCTACAAGTATTGCTTCCTTAAGATTAATTATAGCATCAATATTCTTAATTATTTTATATTATTCATATAACAATCATCCCAAATTAAATCTCGATTTAGTTTTAATTCTTTCTTTTATAGGCATTACTGGAAATTTTTTACCCTTCTATCTGATTAGTTGGGCTGAACAATATATTCCCTCTTCTACTGCAGGTTTATTAATGTCAGTTGGCCCCCTAATAACATTATTAATGTCTCATGTATTAACTTCAGATGATAAGTTTACGTGGATTAAATTTTTATCAATTATTATAGGTTTTGTTGGTATAATTTTTATTTTAGATATAAGTAAATTTAATTTTCAAGATAAAAACTACATTAGTACTTTAGCAAAAATATTTGTTATTATAGCAGCATTTGGCTACATGATTTCAAATATTGCTGCTTATAATAAATTAAAGAAATTAAGTCCTATTTCAATTACTACTTTTGCTACATTGTTTGGAGCGATAATATCATTACCATTTTTATTCTATGATTTTATTAATTATGAGAATAATATTAATAAAATTTCTGTAATTTCAATTATTTATTTAGGTGTATTTCCAACAGCTATTGCCTTTCATATGCGCTATCATATTGTTAAACAATCTGGTCCGGTTTTCTTATCTTATGTTGCGTATTTAATACCTGTTTTTGCTTTAATATGGGGATTCATATTTCTTTCTGAGCAAATAGTATTTAGTTCTGTAGTTGGAATTATTTTAGTTTTTATTGGTCTGTTTGTGGGTCAAAAAAAATCAATGAGTAATATATCCGTAAAAAACATATAATACCAATAAAGCAGCGATAAAAATAGACACATTTTTGAAGTTAAAGTATTTCATTTATGGTTGAAATTTAATTTTTTATAGTCCAATATACTTTTATTATGAGCGACTCAATTAAATACTTACTAGAAGAAAATAAAGCACCAAAGTTTTGGTATAATATTAATGCAGATTTGCCAAGTCCGCCACCACCACCATTGCACCCTGGAACTAAACAACCAGCTGGTCCTGATGACTTTGCTCCTTTATTTCCAATGAGTTTAATTATGCAAGAAGTTTCTACTGAAAGAGAAATAGAAATTCCTGAACCAGTAAGAGAAGTATACAAACAATGGAGACCTTCTCCTTTATTTAGAGCAAGAAGATTAGAAAAGTTTTTAGATACACCAGCTAAAATTTATTACAAATATGAAGGTGTTAGCCCTACAGGAAGTCACAAACCAAATACTGCAGTCCCACAAGCATTTTTTAATAAAGAAGAAGGAATTAGTAAAATTTTTACTGAAACGGGTGCAGGTCAATGGGGAAGTTCATTAGCTTTTGCAGGTCAGATATTTGGTATAGATATAGAAGTTTTCATGGTTAAGGTTAGTTTTGATCATAAACCTTACAGAAAATTAATGATGCAATCGTTTGGCGCTAACTGTCATGCTAGTCCATCTGATTTAACTGACTTCGGTAACAAGTTATTATCAGAAAATCCTGATAACCCTGGTAGTTTGGGAATAGCTATATCAGAAGCAATAGAAGCAACTGTTAAAAGTGGAGGTAAAGCAAAATACTCACTTGGAAGTGTTTTAGGCCACGTTCTAATGCATCAAACTATAAATGGTAATGAAGCTATTATGCAAATGGAGATGGCTGGAGATTATCCTGATATTATTGTTGGTTGTACAGGTGGCGGTAGTAATCTTTCTGGATTAATGTTTCCATTTTTAGGACAACAGTTAAGAGGTGGTCAAAAAATTGATATAATTGGTTGCGAGCCTGCATCATGTCCTTCATTTACTAAGGGTAAGTATGCTTATGATCATGGTGATATGGCAAAAATGACTCCATTAATTAAAATGCATACTCTTGGATCTGATTTCTTACCACCGGCTAATCACTCTGGTGGATTAAGATACCATGGCATGTCTTATCATTTAAGCCACTTATATGAGTTAGGTCTGATTAGAGCAAAGGCTTACGGTCAAAAAGATTGTTTTGAAGCTGGTTTAACCTTTGCAAAACAAGAAGGAATTATTCCTGCTCCAGAAGGAAATCATGCAATCAAAGGTGCTATTGATGCAGCTTTAGAATGTAAAGAAAAAGGTGAGTCAAAAACTATTCTCTTTAATTTATGTGGCCATGGATATTTTGATATGTCAGCTTATGATGATTATCTAAATGGATCAATGGCAGATGATGTTATTGATGATGATGGAATAGGTAAATCTATTTCTCAAATACCAGAAGTAGCGTAATTTAAGTTTAAATTTTTTTTTATTTAATTAAAGGTGTTTCTTTATTATGGTTGAAATTAAACCTTTTAAAGGAACACGTCCTTACAACGAAGATGCAAAAAATTTAATTGCTCCTTCTACTGATCATTTAAGTATTGAAAATATAGAAATATTTAAAAAAAATAATTATTGGAATTATTTAAAAATTCTAAATCCAGTTGGACAATTAAAAGAAGCAGATACTCTCTTAGAAGCTAAATCGCATTTTAATGAAATGAAAGAAAATGACGTAATTAAAAAAGATAAAGAATTATTTTATTACATTTATCAAATTGAATTTAAAGGCCATACTCAACTAGGTTTTTTATCTCTTTCTAAAATCTCAGATTTTGTAAATGAAAAAATTAAAGCACATGAAAAAATATACGAGACAAGGATGAGAGAAAGAGCAGAGCAAATGTTGAATATCAAAACACAAATTGGTCCTATTTATGTAGTATATAAAAAAAATAGTAAGATAAAAGATTTGTTATCCTCTATAATATCAAATACTCCAGATTATGATTTTGAAAGCTTCGATAAATCTATTCATAAACTTTGGTGTGTTTCTGATAAATCTTTTATCGAAAAGCTATCTTCTGTTTTTATCAATGAGGTAGATAATTTTTACATTGCTGATGGACATCATAGAATGGGAGCAATGAAAATTATTGGAGAATTAAATTATAATAAAAATATTTTACAGGAAGATTTTATGATAGCTGCGTTTCCAAGTGATGAAGCTAAAATATTTGACTATAATAGAGTTGTTAAAGATTTAAATGGCTTGAGTGAAGAAAAGTTTTTAGAAATTCTTTCTGAAAACTTCGAAATAAAAAATGAAAAAAACCCTTTCAAACCTCAATCAAATAAACAATTTGGAATGTATCATGAAAAAAAATGGTATTCATTGTATTTTAAAACCGAATTAAAAACTGATAATTTTATTGATACACTAGATATTAATATTTTAAACAATTTCGTTTTCAAAAAATATTTAAATATTTCTGATGTTAACAATGATGAAAGAATAAGATTTATTGCTGGATGTCATGGTTTGGCAGCTTTAGAAAAAAAAGTTGATGAAAATACTGATAGTGTGGCATTTTCTATCTTCCCATCTTCAATAAGTGATGTTATTACGGTCGCGAATAAAAATTTGACTATGCCTCCTAAATCAACATGGTTTGATCCAAAACCCTTAGATGGCTTAGTAGTTTATGAGTTTGAAAAAGCATATGAATAAACCTAATACAAAACCTAACAATCCAAACTTTTCAAGTGGCCCAACCTCAAAAAGACCAGGCTGGGATATATCTGTTTTGAGTAATGCTTTAACTGGCAGATCTCATAGATCTGTTGAATGTAAAGCAAGACTAAAAGAAGCAATTGATAAATCAAAAGATATTCTAAAATTACCAGATGATTATTTATTGGGTATAATGCCTGGATCAAATACTGGTGCTTTAGAGGCAGCTATGTGGTGCTTATTAGGTAAAACGGGAGTTGATATTCTTGCGTGGGAAAATTTTGGTAAAGATTGGGTAATAGATGCAATTAGTGAATTAAAATTAGATAATTTAAATATTCATGAAGAAGATTATGGTAAACTACCTGACCTTAGCAAAGTCAATTTTGATAATGATGTAATTTTTACATGGAATGGGACAACTTCTGGTGTCAAAGTTCCTAATGGAGACTGGATACCTGATGACAGAAAAGGCCTAACTATTTGTGATGCTACTTCAGCAATCTTTGGTATGCCTATAGATTATAATAAATGTGATGTTATAACCTGGTCTTGGCAAAAAATACTTGGCGGAGAAGCTGCGCATGGAATGATAGCAATTTCTCCACGCGTTGTTGAAAGATTAGAAAGTTTTACACCTAGTTGGCCAGTTCCAAAATTATTTAGATTAGCTGAAAAACAAAAATTAATAAAAGGTATCTTTGAAGGGAATACAATTAATACACCTTCCATGATATGTGTTGAGGATATTATTGATTCTTTAAACTGGGTTTCTTCTCAAGGAGGTCTAAATTCGTTAATCTCCAAATCTCAGAATTCTTTACAAAAAATTCGAGAATGGATTAATGAGAGAGATTGGGTTACTTTTTTATCTGAAATTGAAGATGAGAATTATATTTCAAATACTGGAATAACTTTTAAAATTATTGAAGATTGGTTTACTAATAAAGATGAAAGTAGTCAAAGAGCTGTAATGGCCGATATTTGCAAGTTACTTTCTGAAAATAATGTTGGATTTGATTGTAATGGATATCCCAAAGCACCACCCTCTTTTAGAATATGGGCTGGAGGAACTGTTCAAACTTCAGATGTAGAATTAGTTTTACCTTGGATTGATTGGGCTTATTCAGAAATTAAATCAAAACATGCCTAGAGTACTAATATCAGATCCACTAGATATTATTGCATCTGAAATTTTAACAAAGAATAATATTTCAGTTGATACAAAAACAAACTTATCTCCCGAAGAATTAAAAAAAATAATTGATAATTATGATGGTTTAATCATTCGTTCAGCAACTAAAGTGCGAAAAGACACAATTGATTCTGTTTCTAATTTAAAAATTATAGGTAGAGCAGGAGCAGGAGTAGATAATGTTGATTTGGAAGCTGCTAAAAATAAAAACATTATCGTAATGAATACTCCAGGAGGCAATACAAATGCTACAGCAGAACACACAATTGGTTTAATTTTTGCATTGCAAAGAAAAATTACTGTTGCCAATGAGACAACTCATAAGGGTCTTTGGGAAAAAAAGAAATTAAAAGGAAATGAAATTAAAGGCAAGAAAATTGGTATCGTTGGTTTTGGTAATGTAGGTAAAAGAGTTGCAGAAATATCTAATGTATTGGGAATGCAAGTTTCAATATTTTCTTCATACTTTAAAACAATTAAGGATAGCTATCCTGAATATAATTCTTGTTCTATCGATGAGATTATTAAAGATTCAGATATAATTTCTTTTCACTGTAAACCCAATAAAGATGGTAATCCGATTATGAATAAAAATCATTTATCGCTAATGAAAAAAAATTGCATTATTATCAACACCGCTAGAGGTAACTTAGTTGATGAAGATGATCTTAAAAACGCTCTTGAAAAAAAAGAAATTAAAGGCGCTGCATTAGATGTTTTTAAAAATGAGCCTTTGGAAGAAAGTGGGTTTTATAATTTAGATAATATAATTTTAACTCCACATATTGCTGCTTCTACTGATGAAGCACAAACAGTTGTAGCAGAAATGGTCGCTAATCAATTTGTTGAATTTTTTAATAATAAAAAAATAATAAATTCAGTTACTTAATAAAAATTTCTGTTAAATTTTCTAAGTAAGCAGATGGATTTGAGAGGATATTACCATCTAATATATTAGCTTGATCTAAAATTAAATTTGAAGCTTTTTTATGGTCAATTTTTGTTAAATTTTGAGATAAATTTACAATCATCGGATGGTTAGGATTAATTTCAAGTATCTTTTTCGAAACAGGAGTTTTTTGATTATGCATTTTCATCAGTTTTTCCATATTTATATCCATCCCAGCTTCTTCAGCAACAAGCAGAATTGGGCTTTTGGTTAATCTCTTAGATACAATAACATCAGATATTGTCTCTTTAAGCTCTGTTTTAAGTATGTTGATTAAATCATTGATTTTACTATCTACTTCTTTTTTGTCTTCGTCTTTCTTACTTGATTTTTCACCAACTTCTGAAACATCAACCTTGCCTTTGGTTATTGATTTAAATTCTAAATCTTTAAATTTATTTACATTTTGTATCCAAAACTCATCTACTGCATCAACCATAAACAAAACTGGTATCTTTTTATCAGTGAAAACTTCTAATTGAGGGGAGTTTTTAATATGATCCTTATCAGTATTAGCAAAATAATAAATTTCTTTTTGATCTTTAGCCATTAATTTAGTGTACTCTTCGAGAGATATTTTTTTATCATTTAAAGAATTTTCAAACCTTAATAGTGGTAGGATTTTTTCATGATGATCATTATGTTCATATAACCCTTCTTTTAGTACTGGACCAAAATTATTCCAAAATGTCTCAAATTTATCCTTTTCTTTCTTAGCTAAGCTATCAATTTCACTTAAAATTTTATTTGTAATACCTTTTTTTATTTTTGTAATAATAGGATTATTTTGAAGCATTTCTCTACTTATATTGAGAGAAATATCTTGTGAGTCGACTACTCCTGGAATAAAACGTAACCAATTAGGAATTATGTCTTCACAATCATCAGTGATAAAAACTTTTTGAACATATAATTTTATTTTATTTTTCCTATCAGCATTGAATAAATCCATAGGTTGATTTGTAGGAAAATAAAGTAAAGCCTTATAACTAATAACACCCTCAGCGTTATAATGAATAGTTTTTAAGGGATCATCAAAGTTAAATGAAATATTATTATAAAATTGCTTATAGTCTTCCTCTTTGATATCTTTTTTATCTTTTAGCCATAGTGGGCTACCTTCATTTATTTTTTCTTCTTTTTCTTTATCATCCAGGTCCTTAAGATAAATTGGAAAAGGAATATAATTTGAGTATTTTGTTATAATTGATCTTAAACGAAATGAATCCAAAAATTCATCAGCATCTTTCTTGATATTTAGAGTTATACAAGTGCCTCTTTTATCTTTTTTAGCTTCTTCTATGGTATAATTTTCTTTTCCATTAGATGACCAAAGATTTGTTTCTTCATTTTCAGCATCTTTAGAAAGCACTTCAACATTATCTGCAACCATATATGAGGAATAAAAACCAACACCAAACTGTCCAATTGCAGAAATATCGTTGCTTTTTTTATTTTTCATTGCTTCAATAAATTTACTAGTTCCTGATCTCGCTATAGTTCCTAAATTATCAATAAGTTCATTTTTTGACATTCCAATTCCATTATCTTCAATTTCAATAATTTTTTTCTTTTTTGAAACTCTGATATTAATTTTTAAATCCTTTTCATCTTTCAAAAGATTTTTTTTGGAAAGTGATTGATATCTTAATTTTTCGCAGGCATCAGCTGAATTAGATATTAGTTCTCTTAGAAATATTTCCCTTTCACTATAAAGAGAATTAGCAACAAGATCTAAAAGTTTACTTACTTCAGCTTGAAATGTTAAATTTTCTTTAGTTTTTTCTGCCATTTTTGAAATTTAAGCATTCATATCTATAATTCAATAGTAAGCAATAATTTTTTGCCACATTTAAGACTATATAAGTAAAAGTTATGGTATTTAGCTTCATAATGAAATTTGATAATTTTTTTAAATTATTGTGCATTACATTGTTATTTTTATATGCATGCACCTCAAATCAGTTAACAAATACCGCTGATAGTTGCATAATTTTTGATGAAAAGAAAAGCTGGTATAAAGCAACTAAAAATTCTTATGATAAATGGAATACCCCAATTGCATTCCAATTAGCAGTTATAAAACAAGAATCATCTTTTACTCAATTTGCAAAACCGAAAAGAAAAAAATTTTTAGGTTTAATACCAACCTCTAGACCATCAACTGCTTTTGGTTATGCACAAATAACAAATCCCACTTGGGATTGGTATAAGAATAAAACTGGAAATCAAAATGCATCAAGGGCGAACTTTAAAGATGTAACCGATTTTATTGGCTGGTACACAACTCAGTCCGAAAATATGATTGGAATTTCAAAAAATGATTACTATAATCAATATTTAGCATACCATGAAGGTCAAAATGGATGGTCGAAAGAGACATTTAAAAGTAAAGATTGGTTGATTGATGTTGCTAAAAATGTAGAAAGAAATACTAAGATGTTTAATAAACAACTAAAACAATGTGAAGAAAAACTAAATAAAAAAGATTTCTTCGGAATACTATAATGCCAATTTTAAATAGTATAAATCAAATGCAAGATCAGATGACAGAATGGCGTCAGGATTTACATAAAATTCCTGAGATAGGCCTTCAAGAATTTGAAACATCAAAATATATCAAAAATAAGTTAAGTGAATTTAATATTAAATTTAAAGATGGTTACGCTAATACAGGTGTTGTTGCTTGGGTAGATGGTAATGAAGTTACTAATGATAAGACAATTGGTTTAAGAGCAGATTTTGACGCTCTTCCTATGCCAGAACAAAACGAATTTAATCATAAATCACAAAATAAAGGTATGATGCATGGTTGTGGTCACGATGGTCATACCACAATGCTTCTTGGAGCAGCGAAATATCTAAGTGAAAATAATAATTTTAATGGAAGAGTATATTTCATTTTTCAACCAGGAGAAGAAGGTTTTGCTGGAGGAGAAAAAATGATTCAAGATGGTATGTTTGATGATTTTAAAATTGATGAAGTATATGCACTTCATAATTGGCCTGAGTTACCTTTAGGTACCTTTGGTGTAAATAGTGGACCGATGATGGCAGCAGTTGATGAATTTGATATTACTGTAAAAGGAAAGGGCGGTCATGCTGCATCACCTCATCTAGCAATTGATCCTGTTGTAATTTCTGCACAATTTATTTCTGCTGTTCAAACAATTATAAGTAGATCCACAGATCCTGTTGATAAAGCTCTTATAAGTATTACAAAAATTAATGCTGGTACAGCGTATAATGTAATTGATGATCAAGTTAAAATGGGTGGGACTATTAGAACTTTTAGAAGAGAAACACGAGCATACATAGAAAAAAGATTAAATGAATTATGTAAAGGTATAGCCGATGCACATGGTGCAGAGATAAAAATTGAGTTTGATTTAGTAAATAAATATCCACCTACTATAAATTCTAAAGAAGAAACTAAATTTGCTGCAAATGTAGCTAAAGATTTAGTCGGTGATGATAAAGTTATTATTGATATTGACCCGTCAATGGGAGGAGAAGATTTTTCATATTTGTTAGAAAAAAAACCTGGTTCCTATCTTTATCTTGGTCAAGGAGATGCAGAACATAGTGCTCATCTACATACAACAAAGTATGATTTTAATGATAATTTATTACCTATTGGTGTAAATTTTTGGGTGGACCTTGTTCAAAAATACTTTTCTAAGTAATCTAAATTGATGTTAAATTTTAGTGCGATTTATTCAATAATCGCATTTAGAATAAAAGAATTTCTACAAGAGTATCATTATTCTTTATTAGCCCCTTTAACTACAAATCTTTTATTTATATTAGTTTTTATAACAGTAGAAAATTATTACTCACTTTCTATGGATTCAGGTTCTTTCGTTGAATTTATTGCTCCTGGATTAATTATTATGATCGTAGCTCAGGAAAGTTACGATAATTCGTCTGCTACTTTAATTCATATGAAACAAATTGGTTCTTTAGATGATTGGTTAATGGCACCTATCTATAGGATTGAAATATTAATATCTTTAATATTCACATCTCTTATTATTGGAATTATTTTAGCACTGTTTAATTTTTTTATATTTACTTTTTTAATAGATATTGAAATTTATAATTTTTTTTATTTTTTTTACTACCTATTTTTAGTTATAATTTTTTTCTCATGTTTAGGATGTTTCGTAGGAATAATTTTTAATTCTTGGGATTCACAAAGTACATTCTCGAGCTTTTTTGTTGCCCCTATTAATTTTTTATCAGGAACCTTTTTTTCAATAAATTATCTTCCTGATAATTTGAAGGCTATACTTTTATATAATCCTTACTATTATGTTGTAAGCTTTTTTAGGAATTCATTTAATGATGAATTTTCATTTAATTTAGTTGAAAATATCTTTATAATTTTTTTTATTTTATTAACTTTGATTATTACATCATTTATTTTTTTCAAAGGTTTTAAAATTATTAAATGATTGATGTTATTTTTAATTTTTTAATTCAATTTGATTTATTAATCAAAAATAATTTAGAATTGTCTTTAATTTTATATTTTTTATTTTCATTTTTGTTTTTTACATTCTCTCTACCTGGTAGTTTAATAATTATACTTGCATCAAGTTTCTTTTTTGGATTTATTACAGGTTTTATAATTAATATAACAACAATTGTTTTAGGTAGTTTATGTTTTTTTCTTTTTTTTAAAAATATATTTAAAAAATATTTTAATAAACAAACTGAAAAATTTAATGATAAACTAAATACAATTATTAAAAAATCATCTTTTGAATACTTAGTTTTATTACGACTTATTTTTGGAGTACCATTATTTGTTCAAAATTTATTTTTATCAACATTAAATATTTCTAAAACTAAATTTATAATTTCATCTTTTATTGGTTTTACTCCTTATTTTCTTCTTTTTTCTTTTATTGGTAATCAATTTTCTAATCTTATTGAAGTTAAGGAATTTCAACTTAGCAATATTTTATCATTTGAATTAATTTTAATTTTTTTAATATTAATTATTCCTTTATTAATTAGAATTTTTTTTAAATTTAAATAAATAGTTTTTTAAATCTAATTGAAATGAATAATAAATAAATAGTAACAATTATTGCGGCATAAATAGTTATATCAATAATTATTAAATTATTTGCGGAAAATTCATTTGATATTCTTGAATATATCAAAGCTGAGGTCTGTATTATGGATGTAATAATAATAACATTAAGTAATCTGATTGAGCCCTTTGTATTTAAGTAGATCATTAAAAGACCAATAAATAAAAGACCTGTTATAGCTCCACCAAGATTTCTTAGCCATGCTATATTGGTATTTTCAGCAACAGTTAAATTCACAAAACTATATGGAAAAATTAAAAAATAAATTCCATAAATTAAAGAAAAAATTGATAAAAATAATATGCTTAATCTGATCATCTACTAAAAACTATTTATTAAGATATAATTAGTATTGCAAATTAATTTTTACTAAATATAGAAAATATATGATCCGATTGTTAATAGTTTTAATTGTTATAGTAATTATACTATTTATTTTGAGATCAAGAGCCAAATCACAATATAATAATTATGGTAACTTTTATAGAAATTTAATTCTGATAGTCATAATTGGAGGTATAATCTTCTTCCTTGCAACAACTGGAAAATTCTTGATACCACAGTTATTAAATCTTATTAAAGTTGGTTTACCATTCTTGACAAAATTAATAGGAATATAATGAAATATTTTTCAACAAACGATCTACCCTTAAACGATGAAATGATTAAATTTTGGAATGATAATGGATATTTGGTTATAGAAAATTTCAACACAGATAAAGAATGTGACGAATTAATGGAACGGTCATCATATCTTATCGAACATAATAAATTTAATAATCAAAAATCTATTTTTGATACAGTCAATCAAGCTCATAATGATGATAATTATTTTTTAGAATCAGGAGATAAAATTCGTTTCTTCTTTGAAGAAAAAGCTAACTTAAATGATGATAACATAGAAGAAAATAAACATTTTATTGTAAATAAAATTGGTCATGCGTTGCACGACTTAGATAAAGTTTTTTATAAATTTTCTCATAAACAAAAACTTCAAGATATTGCTTTATCACTTGGTTTCTCAAAACCAAAATTACTTCAGTCTATGTATATTTTTAAACAACCTAAAATAGGTGGTGAAGTAGTTTGCCATCAAGATTCTACTTTTTTATATACTGAGCCAGAAAGTACTATCGGTTTCTGGTTTGCATTAGAAGATGCAAATAAAACAAACGGATGTTTACAAGTTGCAAGCGGAGGTCATAAAGGCCCATTAAGAAAACTTTTTAAAAAAGTAGACGGTAAAATGCAAATGATAGATCTAAATAATGAGCCATTTCCTGAAACTGATACTTTTGTAGAAGTAAAAAAAGGATCACTTGTTTTATTACATGGTAGACTTCCTCATTATTCATGTGAGAACACAAGTTTAAAATCAAGACATGCTTACACAATTCATGTAATTGATAATAACAACGAATATCCTGAATGGAATTGGTTACAAAGATCTTCAATACCTCTTAAAAGTTTTATTAATGACTAAAAAAATAATTTTAGATTGTGATCCAGGTCATGATGATGCTGTAGCAATAATGTTAGCTGCTTCCTCTAAAGAGATTGACATACTGGGTATCACCTGTGTCGGTGGAAATAGTGGTTTAAATAATACAGTAAATAACGCTCTTAAAGTTTGTACCCTAATTGAAAGAACGGACATTAAAGTTTACTCTGGTGCAAATAAACCTATTCATTATGAATTATTTACAGCTGAATATGTTCACGGAAAAACCGGATTAGATAAAAAAGGTGATCCTATAATAATAGATATAAATCATAAACCTCAAGAAAAACATGCAGTTGATTACATAGTAGAAACTTGTAAATCTTCAACAGAGCAAATTTATTTATGTCCAACAGGACCTCTTACAAATATTGCCTTAAGTTTAAAAAAAGATCCATCTATTAAAGAAAATATTAAAGAAATAGTTTTTATGGGTGGAGCTGCTATGTGCTTAGGAAATACTACACCATCAGCTGAATTTAATATTTATGTGGATCCACATGCGGCTAATATTGTTTTAGAGTCAGGCATTCCTTTAACAATGATGGGTTTAGATGTTACTCATCAGGTAAATGTAAATTCAAAAATTATCAAATCAATGAATGAAAATAAAAATAAAAGTTCTAAGTTTTTTGGAGAACTAATGGAATTTTATACAATATTTCATAAAGAATTATACGAAACTGAGGAAACTCCTTTGCATGACCCATGTGTTATTGCATATTTATTAGATCCCTCTATTTTTAGTGGAAAAGAAGTTAATGTCACAGTTGAAGAAAATTCTGAATTAACAAGAGGGGAGACTGTTGTTGATTGGCTAGGTGTTACTAAAAGACCTGTAAATTGTTTTGTGATGAATGAAGCTAATGATGAAAAATTTTTTCAATTACTTAAAGCTAAATTATCTTTATTACCTTAACTATAAAAACTCTTTGCAATCTTTCCAGCTAAATTCGCATTATTAATTATTAAAGATACATTAGCATTTAGAGTTTTATTTTTTGATTGTTCGTTAATTTCTTTTATGAGAAACGGGGTTAACTCTTTTCCACTAATATTATTTCTATCAGCTTTTATTGTTGCTTTATTTATCCATTTTTCTACGTCATTTTTATTAAGTGCTTTTTCTAATGGAACTTTATTAAATATAAGAATTGATTTTTTATTTCCCATATTTTCATTGAGTTTTAAAAAAGAAGAAATTTCATGAATTTCATCAAATTTATTATCGACTTTATTTTCTGTTTCTTCATACCAAAAACCAGGCATATAATTTGTTTGATAACCAATTCTTGTAATTCCTAAAGTTTCAAGAAGTTCATTTGTTTTACTTAAATCTAATATAGATTTAGCACCACTACAGATTACATAATTTGAAATCTCAGAAAGTGCATATAGATCTGCAGATACATCATTGGTATTTTCAGCATTTAGATGCACACCACCAATTCCTCCTGTTGCAAAAAATCTTATTTGCAATTTAGAAGCTATAGAAATTGTACTTGCTACTGTTGTAGCAGCATTTTCTTTATTAAATATTGATAAATTTATATTGTGGTTTGAAACTTTTTGTACATTTTTCTCTTTTGCTAATATTTGAATATCTTCTTCCGATAATCCTATTTTAACCTTACCTTTAATTATTCCTATTGTTGCAGCAATTGCACCGTTATCTTCAACAGCTTTTATAGACTCATTTGCGACTTTAATATTTTCTGGATAGGGCAATCCATGACTAATCAATGTACTTTCTAAAGCTACTATTGGTTTTTTTCTATTTATTGCTTCTTGAACTTTTTTACTTATATCAAATATTTCATGCATACTATTGTATAATCACTCTCTTAGAAAGATTTTTAATTTTTAAAAAATCACTCTTAGTTTTTAGACTTTTACCACTAGCATAATAAGACCCACATGCTACAGAAGTTTTCAAAATATAATTCATTTTTTCATTTATACTGAACAAATACAGCATCATAGCTGCTAGTGCATCTCCAGCTCCATTTTCGTTTACTACTTTGATTGATGGGGGTTTTATTTTTTTTATAAATTCATTACTTCCAAAGATTACATTATTTTTTGAATTAGTAGTAATTATTTTTATTTTTTTATTTTGTTTTAATATTTTTTTTACACCTAATATAATATTTGAAGAATTTGTAAGTTTAAG
The DNA here is from genome assembly GCA_902612805.1 of uncultured Alphaproteobacteria bacterium. GTDB lineage: Bacteria > Pseudomonadota > Alphaproteobacteria > HIMB59 > CACPNW01. The sequence goes on from CACMEY010000008.1 coordinate 34,665, forward strand.
TAACTCTGCTTTATTTAAGAATATAAAATCAACTTTATTTATAATCCTTTTAATTTTAATAACTTTATGCACTGATGTTGCGCACACTATAATTTTATTTTTTTTTGATAGTTTATTTATTGATTTTTCCAAATACGTTTTAGAAAAATTTAGATCAAATATTATATTTTTATTCTTGATGTTTGGTATTTTTAAAGATTTATTATTTTCATATTGATCTGTGTTAGCTAATCCTAATAAAAATTTATTATTTTTATCTGATAAAGCTAAATAGTATCTATCTGCATAATCTTTATTCACTTGATGAACATAGATTTTTTTTGAGATTTTTTTTCTAATCTCTTCATTGATAGCTAAACTATAAAATTTTACATCAACAAAATTCGAAAGCAATTCTGCAATATTGTACGCCACTCCACCAATTCTGCTTTTTTGTGTAATTTGATTAGATCTAAAATTAATAATATTTTTTTTAAGATTTAATAAATAATCGTGATGAATTGCCCCAATACAAACAAAAATGTTTTTAGATTTCAGCATTATGAATTATACACCTTTTATGTCAGTTTTTGATGTTGATCCACCTATTATTGATAATAAACAATTAATTAAATGGTTAAAGATTAATTTTTCTTTCTTAAGAAATAAATTACTCAAAATTAAACAACTTGATAGTGAAAGGGATATAAATTTTATTATATTCATAAATAATAAAAAAAAATATGTATTAAAAATTTCAAACCCATCAGAAAATATAAATATATTAAATTACCAAGATAGATTAATTAATTATTTACGAAGTGATCTTAGTCTTAAATCTTTTATACCAAAAATACACCATACAAAGATTTTAAAATATTTAGATAAAAAAAATAGAGAATGCTTTGTTAGGATCTTATCTTATATTGAAGGGCGAATGTATGGAGATACAAAAAGTAATGATAAAATTGAAAATTCTTTAGGTAAGTTACTTGGAAAAGTATCAACTAAATTGAAAGCATTTAACGATATAGATGCCCACAGAAATTTTATTTGGGATCCATCAAATATAAAATGGATTAAAAAAGACATTAATATTTTTACTGGTTCAAAAAAATTAATTTTATTAAAATGTTTTTCAGAATATGAAAAATTTGTAAAAAATAATTTAAATAAATTAAGATATTCAATAACTCATTCAGATCCAAATAATTATAATATTGTTATTAAAGAAAACAATGTTTGTGGTTTACTAGATTATGGAGATTCTATTTATTCTCCAACAATAAATGATTTAGCTATATGCCTTTCATATGCATTAATGAACAATGATAATATTTATCTTACACTTAAAAATATAATAACAGAGTACAATAAACAGTTTTCTATTAATGAGGATGAAATTAATTCATTAATATCATTATGTAAGTCAAGACTTATGATTACTGTTGTGATGGCAAAAAAACAAAGAATTAAATATCCATCAAATCAATATTTAAGCATTAGTGAGAAAGATGCATGGTCTTTATTAGAAAAATTAGACAAAATTCCTATCAATTTTTTAATATATATTGTTCGCGATATATGCGGTTTTGATATTATTCACCATCATAATGAAATTATAAATTATATAAATAAATTCAACTTTGGTAATATTTTTAATTTTAATTTACTTGATAAAAATAAATCTATCTTAAAATTAAGTTCTGATTCACCTTTATTGAAAGGTAACCCAGATAATATTTCGCTTAAAAAAAGAGTTAATAAAATATTTAAAGAAGATAATTCTCGTATAGGTATAGGTTTATACAATGAAAAAAGAAAAGTTTATAAGGGACCTAACTTTATTTCTGAATTAAATACGAATGAAAGACGTAATATTCACTTAGGAATTGATATTTTTATTGATCAGGGAACAGATTTATTTGCTCCAATAGATGGTAAAATTATAATTTTAAAAAATAATAATTTTAAATATGACTATGGCCCCACTCTAGTTTTAGAGCATAGTTTTAAAAAATATAAATTTTATACTCTATACGGTCATTTATCTAAAATAATTTTTCAAAAACTAAAAATTGGAAAAAAAATTAAGAAAGGTGAATGGATTGGTAAAATTGGTAATTCTAATGAAAATGGAAAATGGTTACCACATTTACATTTTCAAATTATTTTAGATTTATTAGGACATGATAAGAATTTTCCAGGAGTGGGTGAAGAATTTTTATTCAATATTTGGAATAAAATTTCACCTGATCCAAATTTAATTCTACGAATTCCAAAATCTTTTTATTTTAATAATAATAATAATTTTAAAGATACTTTAAAGAAAAGAAGAAAAAATATTTCTGATAATTTATCAATTTCTTACAAGAAACCTCTTCATATGCTTGAAGCTAAAGATCAGTATTTTTTTGATAGATATGGCAGGAGATACTTAGATTGTGTAAATAATATTTCCCATGTTGGACATTCAAATTCCTATGTCCATGAAGCTATGACTCAGCAAAATTTAAAACTTAATACTAATACGAGATATCTATACGATACAATTAACGATTATAGTGAATTACTTTTAAGTAAGTTTCCAAAGAAATTAAATAAGATATTTTTTGTATGTACAGGATCTGAAGCTAATGATTTAGCTTATAGAATAGCCCAAACTTATACTAGTGCAAAAGATGTCTTTGTGATGGACAATGCTTATCATGGGCATACCAATGCTTTAATTGATATAAGTCCATATAAATTTAAAAGTAAGGGTGGTTTGGGTAAAAAAGATTATGTTCATGTATTAGACATGCCTGATCCCCTAAGAGGTAAGTGGAGATATCAAAATTCAAATTGGATTCAAAAATATATAGATGAAGCTAAAACGGTAATTAGAAATAAAATTAAAGAAACCAATATTGCATGTTTTTTTACTGAAAGTATACTTGGTTGCGGCGGTCAAGTAATTCTTCCAAAAAATTATTTAAAAGAAATATTTTCAGAAATTAGAAGAAATAATGCATTATGTATTGTTGACGAGGTACAAACTGGTTTTGGACGCGTTGGAAGACATTTTTGGTCATTTGAAGAGCATGATGTCCTTCCTGATATAGTAACCTTGGGCAAACCTATGGGCAATGGTCACCCTATAGCTGCTGTTATAACTACAGAAAAAATTGCTTCAACTTTTAATAACGGGATGGAATATTTTAACTCATTCGGTGGTAATCCTGTTTCCTGTGCTATCGGTAAAGCAGTATTAGAGACTATTGATAATGATAAATTACAAAAAAATGCTTTGTTAGTTGGTAATTATTTTTTAAAAGAATTAAAAAAAATCCAACTTAAATATAAAAAATATATTAGTGAAGTTAGAGGTAGGGGGCTTTTTTTAGGAATAGATATTATTCAGAATAGTAATGTTTCTAAACCAAATAAAAAATTAGCTAAACTGCTTATTAATTATATGAGAAATCAAGGTATTTTATTGAGCACTGATGGACCTTATGACAATGTTATTAAAATAAAACCACCTCTTGTATTTACAAAATTAAATGTTGATCAGGTATGTAAAAACTTAGAAACTTTCTTTAAAAAATTATAAAATATATTCCATAACTAATCATTAGCAGACCAATGGTTAGATCAATCCAAAACCAAGTTTTATTTGAATAAATATATTTTGACAAAAACTTTGACATATATCCCAAAGAAAAGAAAAACAAAAAACTAGCTGAAATTGCTCCAACGCCAAATGAAAATTGATCATTAAAATTTGTTGATAATGATCCCAGCAAAATAATTGTATCTAGATAAACATGAGGATTTGCGTATGTAATAAGGAATAAGGTAATTAATACTTTACCGTATTCGTTAATTATATTTAATTTTTTATTTATATCTTTAATTTGATTTAATTTTATAACTTTATTTAATCCATAAAATATAAGCCAAATTCCACCTAATACTTTTATTATTCCTAAGATACTTGGATTAATTTGAACAATATAATTAGATAAATATATTCCAATTACAATTAGCAAACTGTCAGATAGACTGCAAAATAAAGTAACTGTAAAAACATAAGATTTTTTAAGCCCTTGCTGAATTACAAATAAATTTTGCGGTCCTATGGCTATAATTAATGTTCCTCCAATTATTAATCCTTGGATAAAATCATAAATATACATATTGCCTTAAATTATAATTACACTATTTTAAAAATTATGCATAAAATTATATTGTTTAGTTTGTTTATTTTATTATCAAAAAGTGTTTATGGAGAAATGATTAAACCAGACCCTTCAATTGGTCCCAAAGAAGTTATTTTAATTCAATTAAAAGCACTACAAAAAAATAATTCACCTTTTGACGATGCCGGTATTGAACAAACTTGGGAATTTGCACATCCAAATAATAGAATGTATACAGGTCCTCTAGACAATTTTATTAGGATGATTAAAAATCCATCCTACTCAATGATGATTGATCACTTAGAACACAATATAATTCCAGTTCAGGAACAAGAAAAAAGTTCATATTACTTTGTAGAGCTTACAGATATTAATGGAAAAAAATTTGGTTTCGAATGGACAGTAGAAAAAGTAGAGCAAAACGGTGAGTTTAAAGATTGTTGGATGACCGTAGGTGTTTCTAGACCAATGCCTTTATCGCAAGCATCATAGTGTGCGGAAGATTTACAAGTACTGAAGATAAAGAAAAAATTATAAAACTTTTTCCTAACTCTGAAGTTTTAAATTACGCACATAAGTCTTACAATATATCACCATCTAATATTGTTAATATTATTTATGAAAACAATCATAAACTTTTAATAGATACTTTTATTTGGAGTTATAGTTTTTTTAGTAAACAAAATAATGTTACTCAATTCGTTATTAATGCAAGAATTGAAACGATTAATGATAAATATTTATTCAAAGAATCATTTACTAAAAGAAAATGTCTTATTATTGCAAATGGATACTATGAATGGAAAAATATAAATAATCAGAAACAACCATATTTAATATCAATTCCTAGAAATGAATTATTGTTTTTTGGTGGAATTTGGAGGGAAGAAATAAGAGATAATAAAAAAATGAATGTTGTCTGTATCATTACTAAGGAAGCAAATGAAAACCTTTCCCATATACATAATAGAATGCCTCTTATTATGTCTCATAATGAGGGTCTTGATTTTCTTAATGATAATGAAAATGAATTCCTACATAAAAACAAAAGCATTATCGAGGATGATTTAGACTTTTATCCAGTATCAAAAATTGTAAATAATCCAAAAAATAATGATGAAAATTGTATTAAGGAAATATCTTTATAATATTTAAATTTTTTTATCGCTTTTATAATATTAATCAAATATATAATTTTTTTTTAAATGAGCCATTTATTTTATAAACCTGCTAAATCTAGATTACACAGAAGTGAATTGGCAGTTCCTGGCTCTAATCCAAATATGTTTGAAAAAGCATTAAAATCAAATGCCGATTATATTTTCTTAGACCTAGAAGATGCAGTATCTCCAAATGATAAAATTGATGCAAGAAGAAATATTATTAATGCAATAAAAGAATATAATTGGAAAGAAGAAGGTAAAACAATCTCTATAAGAATTAACGGTTTGGATACACACTATATGTATCGTGATGTGATTGAAATTATAGAAGAGGTAGGTGATAGGGTTGATACATTATTAATTCCAAAAGTAGGCTCATCATCTGATGTATATATGGTCGATTGTTTGCTTAATCAAATTGAGCAAAATAAAAAATTTGAAAATAGAATAGGTTTAGAATGTTTAATTGAAACAGCACTAGGAATGTCCAATATTCAATCAATTGCAACATCAAGTTCAAGACTTGAAGCATTACATTTTGGAGTTGCAGATTATGCAGCAAGTATGCGCGCAAGAACCGTTGTTATAGGGGGGTTAAATCCTGATTACCCTGGAGATCAATGGCATCATGGCTTATCAACATTAGTAATGACTTGTAGATCATATGGCTTAAGAGCAATAGACGGACCTTTTGGTGATTTTAATGACAAAGACGGATATCTTGATGCAGCAAAAAGAGCTGCAGCAATTGGTTTTGAGGGTAAATGGGCAATACATCCATCACAAATAGATCTTGCTAATGAAGTTTTTTCTCCACCTAAAGAAGAAATAGATAAAGCAAAAAAAATATTATTAGAATTAGAAAAAGCAGCTGCTGAAGGAAAGGGTGCTGCTCAGCTTGATGGAAGAATGATCGATGCTGCATCTGCAAGAATGGCTGAAAATATTGTAAATATAAATAAATTAATTGAGAGCAAGTAATGGATATACACGAATATCAAGCAAAAAAAATATTGTCTGATTTTGGTGTTAAAATTCCGACTGGTGGTATTGTTTATAGTCCAGAAAATGCAGAAAACAAAGCAAGAGAAATTGGTGGTTCAAAATGGGTTGTAAAAGCGCAAGTTCACTCAGGTGCTAGAGGTAAAGCGGGAGGAATTATAATATGTAATTCTCCGTTAGAAGTTGCTGATGCAACTGATAAATTGTTAGGTAAAAAATTAATTACAAACCAAACTGGTCCAGAGGGTAAGATAATAAATAGAATTTATATTGAAGAAGCAACTGATATCAAACACGAATTATATTTAGGTTTAGTGTTTGATAGATCTTCAGAAAGTATAATGGTTGTAGCCTCAACAGAAGGTGGAATGAGTGTCGAAGAAATTTCAAAAGAAAAACCTGAAACAATTATACGATCTAAAATAGAAGTAGCAGTTGGTATTCAACAATTTCAAGCAAGAGAAATAGCTTTTGGTTTAGGTATTGAATCCAAATTGATCTCAAGAGCAGCAAATACAATTATTGGTTGTTATAAAGCTTTTAGTGAGCTTGATGCAACAATGGTTGAAGTTAACCCATTAGTTGTATCACACCAAGATGAAATACTAGCATTAGATTGTAAAATGAGTTTTGATAATAATGCAATGTTTAGAAGAGATGAAATTGCAGAACTTAGAGATAAAACACAAGAAAATTCAAATGAAGTTTATGCTTCTGACAGAGGAATGAATTATGTAAGCTTAGATGGCAATATTGGTAATATTATTAATGGTGCAGGCTTAGCAATGGCTTCAATGGATATGATCAAACTTGCTGGTGGTCAACCTGCAAATTTTTTAGATGTTGGCGGAGGTGCAACACCTGAAAAAATAGTTAAAGCTTTTAAATTAATCTCTATGGACACAAAAGTTAAGGTTATATTAGTTAATATATTTGCAGGGATTAACAGATGTGATTGGGTTGCAGAAGGAATTGTTCAAGCTTTATCAAAAATTGAAATTAAACATCCTTTAGTTATACGTTTAGCTGGAACTAACGTCGAAAAGGGAAATGAAATACTTAAAAAAAGTAATATAAATTACATTGAAGCATCAACTTTAGAAGATGCAGCAAATAAAGCAGTGAAGGCTCTTTGATAATCATGTCTATAATCATTCACAAAAATACAAAGATTTTAGTCCAAGGCTTCACAGGAAAAATTGGAAGTTTTCATGCTGAAGAAATGATTAAGTATGGCTCTAACGTTGTTGGCGGGGTAACACCTGGTAAGGGTGGTATGACTCATTTAAATCTTCCTGTTTTTAATACTGTTAAAGAAGCTGTAGATCAAACTGGAGCATCAACATCAATTTTATTTGTCCCACCAACCTTTGCAGCAGACTCAGCAATGGAAGCTGCTGATGCAGGTATTAAAACGTGTGTGGCTATTACTGACGGTATTCCTTCTCATGATATGGTTAAAATAAAAAGATACATGAGAAGATATCCAAAAGATAAAAAAATGGGATTAGTAGGTCCGAATTGTGCAGGAATAATTAGCCCTGGTAAATCTATGTTAGGTATTATGCCTGGCCACATTTACAAAGAAGGTAAAATAGGAATAGTTAGTAGATCTGGCACTTTGGGATATGAAGCTGCACAACAACTTAAAGATTTGGAAATTGGTGTTTCAACAAGTGTAGGTATAGGAGGCGATCCAATAAATGGAAGTTCTTTTAGAGATATAATTGAAAAGTTTGAAAATGATGATGAAACTATTGCAGTTTTAATGATAGGTGAAATAGGTGGTCCACAAGAAGTTGAAGCTGGACAATTTGCTAAAGAAAATATGAGTAAACCGGTCATTGCGTATATAGCAGGACTAACTGCACCTAAAGGTCGTGTTATGGGCCATGCTGGTGCAATTGTTTCTGCTTATGGTGAAAGCGCAATAGAAAAAGTAGAACTTCTTAAAGAGTGTGGAGTTACAATTTCAAAAAACCCTTCTGTAATGGGTGAAACTGTTAAAAAAGTATTAGTAGAAAATAATTTGAATTAATATAATTAAAAAATAATGAAATTTTTATATAAAAATGAATTCTGGATGTTAATATTTTCTCTAGGTGTTCTTTATTGGTTATTTAATCCATCAGTCTTAACAACTTTAGTTATGATTGTGCCATTGCTATTGGCCGTTTCTTCCCGTAAATAAAGCTAAGTTTTATACTCACTAATGCATGATCGTTTATCGTATTTATAGTTAAAAAATGAAATTATATCTTATTAGACATGCAGAGTCAGAAGCTAATGCAGCATCAGATTTAGATAATCCAACTTATTATTATGATGCAAGAATTACTCAAAGAGGAGTTGAGCAAGCAAAAAAATTAAATAATAGAATTAAAAATCTCAAATTTGATAATTATTTTTGTTCCCCCTTAACAAGAACTTTGGAAACATTCTCTATTGTTTTTCCATCTAATAAACCTGTAATTGAACCATTAATAAGAGAACATTTGTACCACTCATGTGATGTAGGAAGACAACCAAAAAAATTAAAAAAAGAATTTAATGATTTTGATTTTAATAATTTAAATGATTTTTGGTGGAATAATAACAAACCTATTAATGAAAAAAAAATTATACAAGAGTCTCACAATGATATTAAAATGAGATTAAGGTCTTTTCTACTATCTATCAAAAAACTTAATTTACAACAAATTGTATTAGTCAGTCATGGTACATTCTTAAGTCAAATAACTGAATATATGCTGGATAACTGTGAGGTATATGATTGTGAGTACAAAGAGGTATACGAAAAATTTTTTTAATTTAATTCTTAATAAATAAAAATCTAAAACATCTCATTTATTATTTTATTTAATTTTTGTGTTACTCTATCAATTATTTTTTTTCCTATCTGTGCATTGGATTTTCTAGGATCTCCAATAATTCCACTTTTACTTAATTCTTTAGTTGACCAAGCTTTCTTAATATTTTTCTCATAAGAAATGGTTTTAGATGATAAATAATCGGGAGATAATCTATGTTTAGAAATTTTAGATTGCCTAACTAGGTTTGGAAATAAATATAACATAATAGATGTTTCAAATTCTCCACCGTGATAACCAAAGTCTTTTTCTTTACTTGATATAATTCCTTTAAATTGATCAAATAAAAAATATGTGCCTTTAACTATGTTTATCTTAAATTCTGATTTCAATTCTTTAGCAATAATATCTATATGACTAATTTGTCCACCATGACTATTTAAAAGTAATATATTTTTAAATTTCAATTTACATACATTTTCTAAAATTGATAAAGAGTGCGATATAAATTCCAATGAATCAATACTTATAGTTCCATCAAAATCTGTATGTTCAGCAGCTGAACCAAAATATATTTCAGGCATAATTAAATATTTATTTGAATTATATTTTTTATTGAATTCTAATAATATTCCTTCAAGAATTTTTTTATCAGTATTTAATGGGAGGTGCGGACCATGTTGTTCTATAGATGAAAATGGGAAAATTAAAACTGTTTTTCTATTTATTTTTTTAATTTCATTTGTTGTTAATTCTTCCCAAAAGTTTGTTAGCATTTTTTTATTATACATTTATAAGTAAATTATGAAATCTTATTCTTTATGGATTGATAAAAAAAAACAAGCTAAAATTTATCAAAAAAAACTTGTTTACAATAAAAATAACAAAACAGTTTTAGTTAAAACTATTTACTCAGGTATTAGCAAGGGAACTGAAAAATTAGTTTCATCTAAAAGCGTAAGTAAGGATCAATTTGAATTAATGAAAGCCCCTTTTCAAGATGGTTCTTTTAATTTACCTATAAAATACGGTTATATAAATGTTGGGAATATTATCGATGGTCCAAGGAAATATATAAATAAAAAAATATTTAGTTTTTATCCTCATCAAGATTTATATGAAATTTCTATTCAAAATTTAATTTTTTTACCAAAAGGTAATTTGAGAAAATATGTTCTAACTGCAAATATGGAAACAGCAATTAATATCTTTTGGGACGCTCAATCTAAAAGTAATAACAAAATTCTAATTGTAGGACTTGGCTCTGTAGGATTATTAACTGCATTTTTTTTTAAAATTAATGGATATAAAAATGTTTATGTTTTTGATAATAATAAAAATAAAAGAAAAATTGCCAACTATTTAGGATTAAATTTTATTGATATAAGAAAGATTGAGAAAATAGATGTAGCAATAAACACTACAGCTAATTATAAAGTTTTAAATTCTTTAATGGAAAAATTATCTATCGAAGGAAAAATAGTAGAAGCTAGTTGGTATGGTAAAAATAAAGGAGTGGTTGCCTTAGGTGGGTATTTTCATTCTAAAAGATTAAAAATTATTAGCTCACAGGTATCTAAAATACCAAAATACATGAAAAATAAATATGATTTTGAGGGGAGATTAAAATTAGCAATTAAATCTTTAAAAAATTCACAATTAGAAAAATTAATTA
>CACMEY010000009.1 GCA_902612805.1 uncultured Alphaproteobacteria bacterium
AATTTATTTCAGATTTTGTAACAAGTCTTAAAGTTGTTGCAGACCATATTACTGTAAAAAAAATAGTTAGATTTCGATAAGATTTTACTCTTAATGGATGAACGAACTTAAAAGGAATAAAAGTCAATACTGATAAAATAATTATGACACTAAGGTTTATCCAAGTATTTGAATTTAATATGAAAAAATATAAAACTACAATATTCCAAATTGCAGGAAAGCCTCTAAAATAATAATCATCAGTTTTCATATTAACATTAATAAATGTATATAAAGAAACACCAAATATTATAGCAGGCATGATAATTTCAAAACCATTTGGCACTAATTGAAACCAATAAATCATTAATGCAGGATTAATTACATAGTTAAGATAATCGACAATACTATCTAAAATTATCCCATCTAAGTTTGGTGCTTTTTCTTCAACACCTACTCTTCTTGCTAACGTACCATCGATTCCATCAACAAGTAATGCTAATCCTAACCATAAAAAAGCTCCAGTTTGATCATTATTTAATATTGATATTAATGCAAGAAAGCCAAGTATAGCGCCAGAACCAGTGAGAGCATGAACACCCCATGCGGATATTTGATCTTTATCAACTTTCATAAATGATCTAGGTCTTTATCATTAAAATAAAAGAAAATAAAATTTTTGAAAAAAAGAGTATAAAATTAAGGTTTTAATGGATTTTAAATTGATATTTACAATAAATTTATTATGTCACTGTCACCTTCAGCAAAATTATAATTTTTAAATTCATTTTTGGTAACCCAAGCCAAATTCTCGTGTTCACTTAAAGTTATTACACCATTAGCAAGAGAACATATAAAATAGTGTAGTTTGACATTTATTTTGTCATCTTGATAATTTTCTTCACCTAATTTATCTTTAATATTTATTTCTATATTAAGTTCTTCTTTTATTTCTCTTTTTAATGCTATTTCAAGAGTTTCTCCTTTTTCAACTTTTCCACCTGGAAATTCCCAGCTTAATCCCATATGTTTATTTCTATTTCTTTGCGCAATAAAATATTTATCATTTTTTATTATAATTGCTGCAACAACATCGAATTTATCCATTAATTGGTATTATCACGAATAAACTGGTTTGCTTTCTTTATTATATGATTTTTTCTCTCTGTATTCATTTTATCAAAGATATTAACCATCATATTTAAACGCGGATTAGATTGAAAAAATTTTCTATTTTTATTAATAAAACGCCAATACAATCCATCCATAATATCATTCCAATTACCTCTTTTAAAATTCATCATTTTCATAAAATAACTTGAACCACAAATATAAGGTTTGGTGCTAAATATACCTCCATCACTAAACAATCCCATACCATAAACATTAGGCGACATTACCCAATCAGAGCTATCTACAAACATTTCCATAAACCAATTATAAACTTCAATAGGATTAATTTCACATAGGTTCATAATGTTACATAAAACCATTAGTCTCTCAATATGATGGGTGTATCCATATTTATGAGCATTTTTAATTGAGTGATCTAAAGGATCTAATCCAGTAGTACCGTCATACCATTTTTTAGTAAGAGAATTTTTATGTTGAAAAAAATTACTTTCTTCTAATTGTTGATCATAATTTTGATAAATTCCCCTAATGAATTCTCTCCATCCAATAATTTGCCTAATATAACCCTCATAAGAATTAATTTTAATTTTATTTTCAACTTTTCTTACTCTCTCAATTATTAGTTCTGGTGTTAATAAACCTAAATTAATCATGGGGCTTAGAACGCTATGAAATAAAAAGTTATTATTAGTATCAACTGAATCTTCGTAATCACCAAATAAATTAAATTTTTTAATAATAAAATAATCTAACCATTTAACAGCATCATCATAAGTTGTAGGTAGCCAAAAATTATCAACTTCACCTGGATGATTTTTAAAAATTGTGTTTATTTGTTGTTTTAAAACTTTTGTATGCTTTGTTTCTTTTGCAGTAATCATTTCTGGTATTTTAATATCTTTAGGGAGTTTTTTCCTATTATCTTCATCAAAGCTCCATTTTCCACCTTTAGGTTTATTATTTTCCATCAAAATATCTATTTTTGCACGGGCAATTTTATAAAAATTTGCCATAAAAGGTTTTTTTGTTTTACTTAAATAATTCTTAAATTCATCTCTTGTATTTAAAAACATGGGTGATTGTATAAAAGTTAATTTAATCTTATTTTTTTTACATAAGGTGCTTATTTTTTTTTCAAAGAATTTATCTTCAATTTCAAAAGAAATTAATTCTTCGAATTTATTTTTTTTTATAAAATTTTCTAATTTTTTTTCGTAGGAGATTTTAAAATCCTTTTTTAAATCAATATAATTAACTTTAAATTTATTTTTTTTTAGTTCATCAGCATAAGACCTCATTGAGGACAAAAAAAGAATGAGTTTTAATTTATGATGTTTTTGAAAAGTACAAAGATCAAAACTTTCACACATAAAAATTGTTGAGTCTTTATATTTTCTTAGGTGTTTATGTGGGAATAATTGGTTTCCAAGAATTAAAAATACACTTTTCATCAATATTTAAATAGTAAGTTATTAGAAAATTTATATGATTTATTAAAATTTATTGCTTATTTTAGACAATTTTTAACTATAATGATTTTTAAATTAATGACCAAATTAGTAAAATTATTGGTAATTCCCCTTATAATTAGTTTTGCACTAATCTCTTGTAATACAACATCTCCAAATAAGGTAAAAAAATCTGATGCACAAAAAGTAATTAATATTGAATATGGAACAATTAAAACCTCTCTTCCAGTAAAAATTGAAGGTGAAAGTGATTGGATTGGAGCAACTGCTGGAGCAATGATAGGAGGTCTTTTAGCTTCTCAAATATGTGGAGAAGAAGAAATATTAGGAACTAAGTGTCAAGATATTGCTATAGTATATGGAACTATTGGAGGAGCCGCTATGGGCTCAGTAATTCAAGCTAAAATTGGCAATCATGATGGTTTCCAATATATAGTGAATATTGATGAATGTGGTAATAAGATTTCTAATTGCCAAAATGATCAAGAAAAGGCTTTTGTACAAGGAGATGATATTGCACTTCCAAATGGTCAAAGAGTTGTAATTATTTACGGAGATGTAATAAGAGTTATGCCTTATGAAGAATAGTTTTAAATATAATTAGATATGAATAAAAGAAATTTATACGCAGCTATTGCGATAGTGTTTATCTTTGCTGCTTTAAATTTAACTATATATTTTTTCTATTAAATCATGGTTATCAGAAGAAAATCTAGTATTTATAAAAAATTATATGAAATTAATGGTCAGAAAATGATGTTCGGTCACGATAATATACATTTTAAAACAATTAACTTACCATCAAAACAGAGATACAAAAATCTATGCAGTAAATTTGGTTTAAAAAAAATTAAATCTTCAGGCAAAAAAAATTTTCAAATAATTAACATTAATTAAGTGAAAAATATCGCAATAATTGGAGCTGGGATGGCTGGTTTGTCTCTTGCTTATAATCTTCAAGAACATAATATTACAATTTTTGATAAATCATGGAGACCAGGAGGAAGGGTATCTACTAGAAAGCATGATAATTACCTTTTTGATCATGGTGCACATTATCTATCGACAAATCATTCTGTAAATCAATTAAATGAAATAATAAGTAGATATAACTTAGGACAAGTAATAGAAATAGATTTTGCAATAGATTATTTAAAAAATAAAAAGACTAGAAAAAAAATTATTATTGGTAAAAATGGAATGAATTCTATTCCAAAGTCTATTTTTGATAATATTAAAGTAAAAAGTTATTTTAATTCAAAAATAATTAAAATTTCAAAAAATAATAATGGGATCTTTTCACTTTTTTCTGAAAAAGAAGAATTTAAAAATTTTGATTACGTTTTAATATGTATACCCTACCCACAATCCAAAGAACTATCAAAAGAATTTATTAATTTTACTAAGATGGTTAACGATCCATCTTATGAACCAATACATACTGTAATGTTAAGTTATAAAAATATTAACAATATAAATATTAAAGCAGGATTAAATCTTCACAAAGATATTAGCTTCTTTATGAATCAAAATATCAAATTTAATGAATTATCTGATGATTGTTGGGTATTAAATATGAGTTCTGAATATACGAATAATAATATTGATGTAGATAAGGCTGCACTAGAAAAATATGCTCAATCAATATTTGAAAAAACATTTGATATAAAAAATGAGATAAGTTTTATTAAATCACACAGGTGGTTATATGCGCAAACCAAAGTAAGTTATAATAGTATATCAAAAAAAAATTGGATTAGTTCTAAGGATGATAAAATATTTTTAAGTGGAGATTGGATACTAGGAAAAAGTCTAAGTGATGCCTGGGATGCAGGTGAAAAATTATCACATTATGTAAAGATCTTATCAGTTTAATATTAAGAATTGAAATATTTTTTTATATTTTTAGCTGCCTGTCTTATTCTTTGAGTGTTTTCCACTAAACCAATACGAACAAATCCCTCCCCTCCTTTTCCAAAAGCTAAACCAGGTGCTACTGCAACATCGGCATTTATCATTAAATTTTTCGCAAATTTCATTGAACCCATCTTTTTAAAATTTTTTGGTAGAGGAGCCCATACAAACATTGATGCCTCAGGAGTTGGAATTTTATCCCAACCAGCTCTTTCAAAAGACTCTATTAAAACATCTCTTCTTTTTTTATAAGTCTCTCTTATTTCTTCTACACATCTTTGAGATCCATTTAAAGCAGCAGTGGCTGCTACTTGTACAGGAGTAAAAGCACCATAGTCTACATATGATTTAATTTTTGTTAATGCTTCAATTAATGTTTTGTTTCCAACAGCAAAACCTATTCTCCATCCTGCCATTGCATAAGTTTTAGATAAAGTCGTAAATTCAACAGCTATGTTCTTAGCTCCATTAACTTCTAATATTGATGGAGGTGGATATTTACCAAAATAAATTTCAGAATAAGCTAAATCAGATAATATATAAACTTGATATTTTTTTGCAATTTTTACTAATTCTTTATAAAAATCTAAATCAACTATCTGAGCTGTTGGATTAGAAGGAAAAGAAACAATAATAACTTTTATTGAAGAGTATTTTTTTAAATTATTAACAATATTTGATAAAAATTTGTTTCTATCGAACTGTCCATTATAAAATGTTCTTAAAGGTGTTAATTTTGCTCCAGCAATCATAAAACCATATGGATGAACAGGGTATGATGGATCAGGGCATAATATCCTGTCTCCTCTTGAAGTTATAGCTTGTGCTAAATTTGCTAAACCTTCCTTTGAACCAATAGTTACTATAATTTCACTTAATGGATTTAAATCAACATTAAATCGTTTTTTATAATATTTAGCTTGAGCTTTTCTTAATCCATTAATGCCTTTTGAAACTGAATAACGTCCAACACCTGGTTTATCTACAACTTCTTTTAATTTCTGTCTTATGTGAAGAGGTGTTGGCATATCAGGATTGCCCATGCCAAAATCAATAATATCCCTACCTTCTGATCTCAGTTTCATTTTTAATGAATTTATCTCCCCAAATATATATGGGGGAAGTCTATTAATTCTTTCAAATTTAGATTTCACTTTTTAATCAATAATTAATTATTGATAATAATACTAGTTTAAATAAAATTGATTTTTAATAATATTATTCCTATTTTTATATTGTGATTAAATTATTTTACTATTTTTTACCATTTATTGTAATGTTTCTACCAAGTTTATGGGTAAATTATATTTTAAAAAAATATAATAAAATTTTACCTGATATGCCTTTCACTGGTAGAGAACTTGGAAAAAAAATCCTTGAAGAAGAAAAAATTACCAATGTATCAATTAATCCTATTCAGCAATTAGATCATTACAATCCTAAAGAAAAAAAAATACATATCGCTACAGATAAACTTGATAAAAAAAGTATTACAAGCATTGCGGTTGTTGCACACGAAATTGGTCATGCAATTCAAGATAAAGAAAAATACAAACCACTAATTCTTAGACAATCATTAGTTGAAAAAACAATGATCTTTCAAAGAATTGGCTCGTTTTTATTAATTATAGGACTACCATCCATATTTGCCTTCACTAAAAGTCCATTTATCACCCTTATTGCTGCGATAATAATAATGGGATGTTTATCTACAAATGTACTAATCCATTTGATTACTCTTCCTGTAGAATTTGATGCAAGTTTTAAGAGAGCCTTACCAATACTCAAAAGATTTGTTCCTAGAGAGAATATGTACCAATGCAAATCCGTTTTAAGAGCTGCTGCATTGACATATTTAGCTCAATCCATTGTAAGTATATTTAGATTAAAAATAATACTGTTATCTTTTATCAATATTTTTAAGTCAATTATAAGAAGATAATATTTTTCTCTTTAAATTAAATAGAAATTTATTAAGTTAGATAATTAATGAATTTAAGTGAAAAAATATCTTTAATACTAGTAGATAAAGGTTTTTCTTTGTCTCCAAAAAAAAATACTGAAGATTTAATCAATTCTGGCACAAAATTTCACAAAAATAATGAAGATATCAAAATTGCAGAACAACATGGTATTGCAGATCAAATTTTTATTCTTTTAAAAGGTGAAGCTGAATATGTAAAATATCATAATAATGTTTTTTATAAGTTAGCAACATTAAAGAATGCAGGGTCACCTCTTGGTATTTCAGGCTTAAATGCGCCAGGTAGGTATATGTCAGATATATTTATTAAAGGTAATTCAGAATATATTTCTATCAAAATAGAAAAATTAAAAGAATTGGAAGAGGTAGATCCGGACTATGCAAGTTTTTTTTATTCTTTTTTATTATTTGAATCAGTTAACTTAATATGGTCATCTCGCAATTTAGAAAAACCCATTGAACAAAAAAATATTAATTTAGCAGATGGTGTTAAAACTGGTGGAGATATTGTAAATACAAAAAGAATTAAAAATTCTGCATTTTTAGCTTTTCTCGATGATAACGATTTAGATGAATTAATACATTATGCAAATGTTAGATTATTTTCTGTTGGTGAATTTATAACATTAGAAGGAAGAAAATCTGATGGAATAAATATTTTGTTAAAAGGTAAGGTTGAAGCCACATTTACAAATCTGAAAGATGACCAATTAGAAAATAATTCAAGATCAATAGCTAGACCTGGAGTAGCATTATCCTTATCTTCAGGATTGCATGAAATTGAATCACCCTACTCATTGAAAGCAACAAGAGATACAACGATATTAAAATTTTCAAATGAGTTTATTGACAATTTAATTAAAACTAATCCAGAATTGGCAATCAAATTTTTTAAAAGACAACTATGGCAGTTAGGTCGCTATATTCAAAGTTCAACAGGCTTAACAACTTATCCAGCTAAAAATGAAAAAGAGTTTTTTCAATATTTATTAGATGATAATTCTGCAACAATACCAAGTAATTCAAAACTTTATACAATACCTCATTTATTAGAAAATCATTTAACTCATTCTTTGGCCTTCGATACAATTTATGATTTAGTTATCACAGGTAACGACGATGAAAAATCTATAGCTAGTTTAATGATTGATGCATTGAGTGGCATAGAAAGAAAAAATAGATTTTTCAAACAATTAAATAAAATATATAACAGAGTAGCAACTTCATATGATTCAATAAACAAACAAGCATTACAAAAATTAACAAATTCAGATTTTATAAAAGCTTTTGATCAAGTACCATATGTTATTAAAGGTATGGAAAATTTACCTGATGAACCCACAAACATATTTTTTTATAATCATTTGGCAAGCATTGAAGAAAATGGTTTAGCTAATGGGCATCAATTTAGTATAGATAGTCATTTTATAAGTGCAAAAATTTTATTTCCAAAATATGGTGATGGCGGCCAAAGAATTGCTCGATATTCTAGAAATACAGAATTTTGGAGATATAATTATTACGAGAATTTAGATTATATTTTTGTTCATACACCAGAGTCAGATTATATAAATGAAACTCAAGAGCAAAAAAAGAGAAGAAAAAGTAAACTATTTATCGAAACTCAAAATATTTTTGATCAAAATAGACCTTTAGTTATAGCTCCAGAAGGTACATCTGAAACTGAAGATAATTTAACTCCAAATTCCCCAGGTCCATTAAAACCAGGTGCATTTTTATTAGCAGACCAATTAAAACCAGAGCCTCTTCTTGTTCCAATTGCATTAGCCAATTTTGATTATTCAATTTCTGATACAGTTTATTCAGCAGTTATTAAAGAACCAATTAAAATAAAAGATTTTGTAAATGATATGAAAAATAAAAAAGAGTTAGAAAATTTTTTATCTAAATATAGAAAAACTTTTAGAACCTATGTTGAAGAAGCAATTGAATTAGCAAAATCTGCTTCAAAAAATAAAATTAATGAAGATGTAGTTAGTAACTTAAATTTAGTTAGCCCTATTGAAGAAGAATTTGAAGCAGATGTGAGAGAATTAGAAATTAAATTACATTCAGATCAATATAAAAATAACAAAATAGTCTTATTTGGAAGTTCAACATTTAGAGATTGGGAAAATGCAAAAACTGATTTGTCATTTGATAGTTTATTAAATTTAGGATTTGGTGGTTCCACATTAGTATCATGCAGAACCTATTTTAATAGAATAGTAGTTCCAAATAATCCAGATAAGATGATTTTTTATGCTGGTGACAATGATATAGGTAGCGGAATGAGTGCAGAAGATTTAGAAAATGAATTTTTATTATTTGCTTCAGAAGTTAATGAAAGATTACCTCATACGTTATGTTTTTTTGTATCCATAAAACCAAGTATATTCAGGAATAATTATTTAAATACAATTTTAGAAGCAAATGAACGGATCAAAAATAAAATTGAGAATTTTAGTCAATGGCGCTATATTGATCTTTGCTCTCCTATGCTTGATGCTGGATTTGAAAAATTTTATTCAGAAGATCCATTACACATGAATGTACTTGGTTACAGTCTGTTAAGTAAATTAATTAGAGATGAAATCTCAAAATTTACAATTTAAACTTAAATAAATAATTAAATTTTAACTTCTTTCCTTAGCTTATCAGATTTATATGAATTGAAGACTAATGATAAACTCTTTATGTTATCTTCACCGCTGGTGTCGTGTTCAATATTATTTATTAATGAATAAATGAAATGTTTGTGCGTATTAATTACACTTTCCTGAATTTGATCCCAAGGCTTTGAAATCCATTTATATTTCTTTGGTTTTCCATCATAAATCTTCTTCTTATTATTTTTGTGAAGAGTAATTTTGTAATTGTAATCCAAATCAATTGAGCCGTTAGAGAATTCTAAATTAACTAGTGTTTGAGCAAATCTATCTGGTTTTTTTATTGAAGAAATAGATGCATCAACAATGGTAATACTTTTATTTTTATTTCTTATTAAGGATATAAAATCTGTTTCACCTTTAAATTTATTATTTGTATTTTGATTTACTGTATAAATACTTTTTGCTTCTCCCATAAAAAATCTGCTTAAATCAAACAAATGGATTCCCACGTCTAAGGTTAAATACTCTTTTAAATCATATAAATATGTTTGATTGGTATATCCAACAGGATTGGCATGTCTAAAAGATATTTTGGCATAATGAGGTTTAGTTAACTTCTCCTTATTTATAATTTCTTTTAATTTTAATAAAGGGCTTTGCCATCTAAAATTCTCATGCACCATAAGTGGTGTTTTGTTTTTTTTATATAAAGAAACAATTTTTTTTGCATTTGATAAATTTTCAGCAAATGGTTTTTGTATAGAAGTTGGAATTTTATAATTAGATAAAATTTTACCAATATTTAAATGTGTCTCCATTGTTGTTACAACATCAACAAAATCTATTTTATGTTTTTTTAACATTAACTCTATCGATGAATAAGAATGTAAAATGTTAAATTTAGATTTAAATTTATTAGCTTTTTTAATATCTAAATCACAAACACATATTATTTCAATATTTTTTAATTCTTTCCAAGCTAAAATATGATTTTCAGCAAAGAAACCACAACCAATTAATGCTCCTTTTAATTTTTTCATTTATCTTCTATAAATTTAATTTCTAAGGGCTCAAACGTATATGGACTTGTATCATTTTTAAAGTTAAAAAAAGAAAAATCATTATTAAAAATATCAGTATAATTGTTTAAATTAAGCTTATATTGATTACTAAAATTTATTTCAGGAATAATAATTTCCTTTTTTTGTTTTGAGGAATTAACAAATAAATAATACTTTTTATCATTTAGTACGATTTTTAATCCATACACTTCGTTAACTGGATTAAATTTAAAAATTTCTGAATTTGTTAGTGAAATAAGAAAATTATTTAAATGATACAATGGTCTTTTGGTATTATCTTTATTTAATATTCCATGATGCCCATAAATAGAATTAAAAGTAAAAAATTTTGATTCTTTATTTATTGATTGAATAAAAATTGCCAGTGTCCAAGTTAGTGAAAATAATTGATCATGCCTTGGATCGCTATCAGCCATTTCTAATCTTATTTTGTTTTTATTACTTACAAGACTTTCACCATACGGATTGAAATGCATACCAATAGAAATTGGGCCAATATGAACATTAGTACTATTAGAAAAATTTTTCAGAGTTTTAAGGATATAAGGTATAGTTTCAGGTGTATTTAATACACCAAAATCACTAGAATCATGAACAATTGGAGTGAAGGAAAAACTAACCAAATCATAAAACATTTTTGGTCTTTTTCTATTTAATTCTGTAAAATTAGTGACCATTCCAGAAACAATTTCACTATTAGAAAATATCTTTTTCGCAATTTTATAGTATTCATTTAATTCCGGAGCTTTAGGCCATTCACCAGCTGGTTGAAAACTATTCAAATATATTTTTGGACAAATTAAAATTTTATCTAAATTAATAGTATTTTCAGTTACAAAATTGTAAATTTTTTTTAACTCATCATCAGGATCATTAGTATGATCAACCAAAGCTACAAGGAATACTTTGTTCTGAGTTCTTGAAGTTACATTTGTAAAATCTTCAGTAAAATCAATAAGATAGTAATAATAATCAAAGTTATTTATTAAATTATCATCAGGAATAATTAAAGAATCAATTTTTATACCAATTTTAGGAAATTTATAAGGAGTCGTATGATCAATTTTTACAATATTCTTAGACGGGAAAGATATTTGTTTTTTATTTACTACATCTATTTTAACAGTTTGAGAGAAATTAGACCCCCCTTTTTCTAGATATGGAAAAGGATTTAATAAAGAACCACTATATATTTTGTAAGAAGCATCACCCCAGTTTCTTTGATCCTCCATTTCAAATAAAATACCCTCAAAATTAATATTAACCAACAAACTATCGTCTAAAGTATACGCAAGGTTTTTAAATTTAAAAAATGGTTGGTCAGGTTTTATATTTTCTGGAAATTTTTTTTCCTCTTTTAAATCGTTCCCTTTTGTTACAATAATGTTTGAACCAACATGATTTTGTAATGGAATTAATAAATTAAAACCTATTCTATTAGTCCAAAAATCAGTTAAAAATTCTCCTTCAGAGGATAGAGTGATAGAATTATCAGAAAATAATATAACATTTCTTGTTTTAAGAATTTCATCTATACCATATGCTAAATCGAATATATATTCTAAGGATGTATCAAAGTTCTCTTCATAATTTAAAATTTTAGGATCATAGTTATTCCAATTTTTGTCTCTTACCAAAAATGATATCATCTTTAAAATTTGAAAATTTTGAAAAGTTATATTTCGAAAAAAAAGATTATCTTTTAATAAAGAAAAATTATTATTTGAATTTTTTATAAATTTTTCTTCTAATAATTTAGAGTTATACATATAATTTTGATACTGATTTATAATCATTATATTCTGATATTAAATCTGATTTATTTTTTTCATATTTTGTATTTTGGATTAAACTTAAAAAAATAAGTTCTCGTTGAGCAAAACTACCTCCAAGGTATTTAAATTGTGATTTAATTATATTTTCGTTTAATAATTCATTTGTTTTCATACTGTGAATGATTGGCTTTAAGTAATTAATATAATTTTCTTTAAAAGAATTTTCTAAATAATTTTCTTCCATTTTCTCTTCAAGTTGCTGAAAATAATCTTGGTCATTATAGTATAAGTAATAAAAAATAAGATGATAATCAATGAATGGAAGTATGTGTTGATTTTTAAAATATTCAGCATAATCTTTTAATTTATCCATTCTTTCTTTAACATCCACTCCTTTGTAATGAAGTCTTAATAAAAAAGAACAAGCATTACAAAAATCTAAATAAAAAATTTCTGAAGAAGAGAAATAATTATCAAATAGTTTTAAACTTTTCTCATATTCTTGATTGTAGAATAATATTAATGATTGGTGCCACCATATATGTCTTTTAATTGGACCGTAAATTGACCAATTAATTTTATTAAAATTATCATTGTTGTTAATTGAGTTGTTATTCTCATTATCGTGTACATGCAAAAGGGCATGCCAACTCCATAAATCATTTGATGATTGTTTTAGTGAATTTAAAGCTAAAAGCTTAGCTTTATCAATTATATTATTTTCTTCAAAAGCATAGCTAGTCATCCCTAATAGTAAATTGTAATGCTGATCATTTTCAGACCACTTACTTAGTATTTCCTCATGTTTATTTAAAAATTTACTATCAATACCCAAGAAAATATTATTAAAATGAAATAATCTGATTGCAAAAATATCTTTGGGATTATCTTTTATAATTAATTCCAATTTATTTAATAAATTTTTTAAATCATTTTTAATCCAGAGATTTACTATCTCTAAATATTGATGAAAATAATCATTTACTTCATCAGTGGAAATTAATTTGAATGTTTCTCTAGCTAATGAAATTTTTTGTACATCTCTAGAAAAAAGCAATAAAACTATTTTTAATAATTTTGGAGCATTAAATTCTGGTTTTTTTTTAATTAATTTGTTAGTTTTATAAAAAGCATCTTTCTTAAAATAAATATATGAATCGATACATTCTTTGAAACTATTTATTTCATCATCTTTATTACTATCTATCCATTTATAAAAATAATTATTTTGCATTTATTAATAATACACATAATCTAACTATGTTAAATATTAATATTATGAATTAATATTTAATCTCTTTCTTGTAATTTCTTTATTTAATTGAAGTTCTCTGTAAGAAATTAGAAGCACACCACAAAAAATTACAGAAGCACCTAACCAGGTATAAAAATCAGGTTTATCACTAAAGACAAAATATCCAATTATTGATGAAACTACTAATCCTAAAAATGAATAAGGTTGAGTCATAGTTACATCAACTAATTTATATGCATGATTTAATGCAATGTGCAATATAGTTCCTGACATTGCAGCACATAATATAAAAATAATTGTTTTTAAGCTTGGCTGATCCCAAAAATATATAACTAATGGAAATGAAAAAAGACTCATATAAACATACTGGTGTGATAATATTGTTATAGCACTATCATCCTTAGATACTTTTTTAGTTAAAATTATAACTACTGACCAAATTAGCGATGAAATAAGCGCCATATATATTCCAATAGAAATATCTATAATACCGGGTCGCAATATTATTAACATTCCTAGAAAACCCATCACTAATGCAATTGACCTATACAAATAGATTTTTTCTTTTAAAAATATCACAGCTAAGATTGTAACAATGATAGGAACTATAAAATGAATGGCTGTCATTTTCTCTAATGGAAGCATAGCTAAAGCTGCAAAACCAAGTAGCATTGCAGGTAAGTTTAGTGCTGACCGTAAAATATGAATTTTTAAATTTTTTGTACTAAATACTTCAAATTTTGTTTTTAGAATGTAAGGGGTGATGATTAAAAATCCAAAGAAAAAACGTAAAAAACCAGTTGTAAATACATTTAATTCTTCTTGAGCTAATTTTATAAATGTACCCATAAGAGTACCAAAAATAATTGATATAATAATTAAAAAAATTGCAAATTGATTATTGTTTAACAAATAATATTCCTAGCTAAAAAGAATTAGGGTAATCATAACACAATTTTTCCTTATTTATATCTCTATTAAAACAAAATTTGATTATATTTTATAAAATGTGGCACTTATCAAAAGAATAGTTCTTTTTTTCATAACATTAATTTTCATTATAATTCTCCTTGTAGGTGCCACGACTTCATTTTAAGATTAGAAAATGTTAAATCTACAAGATGAATTGATAATTTCTAATAATGGACAGGGAATGTATGAAATTACAAATAATGTTCATGATTGGATTCTAAAAAATAATATAATTAAAGGTCAGCTAAATTTATTTATAGAACACACTTCTGCTTCATTAACAATAATGGAAAATGCTAGCCCTGATGTATTAGATGATATTAATTCTTTTTTTCAAAGAATTGTTCCTGAAGATTCTTCATTATATAAACACGGTTATGAAGGAGATGATGATATGCCTGCTCACATAAAATCTATGCTTACTCAAACCTCATTAACAATTCCTATAAACAATAAAGAAATGAAATTAGGGATGTGGCAGGGAATATATCTAATTGAACACAGGTACAGTAAATACAAAAGAAAAATAATTCTTAGTTATATAGGTGAGTAAATTATACTCTTACTTTTTTTAAATTACTTTCATCTAAAATAATCTTTGATAAATTATTAGGTAAAAAAAATGAAGCGATTAAAGATAGTAGAGCAAACAAAGATCCAATTAAAAAAACTATTGAATGAGAATTAATCCAAACAAATCCTAAAAGTACTGGGATAAATACTGCAGCTATATGATTGATAGTAAATGAAACACCTGCAGTGCTTGCAATATCTTTTGGATCAGCAATTTTTTGAAAATATGTATTAATTGCAATAGCTAATGCAAAAAACATATGATCAATAATATATAAACCTGCTGCAACATAAGCATTAGTCACGAATGCATAAGATGTAAAAACTATAACGAGTCCAATATATTCAAATATAAGACATTTTTTCTCACCAAATATATTTATTAACTTTCCAATACGTTCTGCAAAAAACCAATTAAAAATATAATTAACTAAAAATAGTAAAGTAACTTGCGATGCTGAATATCCAAATTTTTCTACCATTAAAAAAGCTGCAAAAACTACAAAAATTTGTCTTCTAGCACCTGATAAAAAAATTAAGATATAGTAAAGAGAATATTCTTTTTTTAGAATTATTTTTTTATGTTGTTTATTTTTGATTTCAAAAAAAGGAAAGGATATAAAAAGGTGTATGGAAATAAGAATACAAATTAATCCTGCAATTAAAAATATATACTTATAATCTAAATTAAAGATTTCTAATAAACTCCAAATTATACAATACAAAAATAAAGACGTAATTGAGCTAACAGCTATTAATTTTCCTAGAACTGGTGGAGCTTCTTCTTTTGAAAGCCATTGTAAACTCAAAGAATTTTTGGCCGTTTCACAATAATGAAAGCCAGTACTCATAATAATTGTTGTAAAATATAAACCATAAACAGTTGGTAAGAAACCTGTAATTGCAACACCAAAACCAGTTAAGGCTAAAGAAAAAATAGCAAAATATTGTTCTTTAAAATAGAACAATAAAAAAATAATAGTAAATGCTAGGAAGCCAGGTATCTCTCTGATACTTTGAAGTATTCCAATTTCAACTCCAGTAAAACTTGCTCTTTCAACTGAGAAATTATTTAATAAAACCATCCAAGTACTAAAAGCGATAGGCATGGCTATTGATGATAAAATTAGTAAGGTTATTGGATTTTTATTATTTAATAAATTTTTCATAATAATTTTATGCTATTAAAATATTATCACAAAGTTTTGATTTATAATTATTAATTTAGTGACCTCTATTAAATTGGTCACGAAATCTTGAATCTTCTTTAATATATGGTCTAACCCCTATTTTTGTTTCTCTAATTATTATATAAATTCCACTTCCAACAATAATTAATGATCCTATAATTTCATAAATATCTGGAATATCAGCAAAAAATAAATAACCTAAAATTGCTCCAGAAATTAGTTGAGTATATTGAATAGGAGCAAAAACACTAGACTCTAAAAATTTTGAGGCGATTGTTAAACAATTACCGCCTATTCCACAAATAATACCGCAAAAAACAAGTATCATTAGATCATTAAAAGATAATGCGATGTGGTTATTAAAACTAAGTAATCCATTTAAAATAGTTGCAGATAAAAAAGCATAAAAAGTGAACGCTATTGATGATTGATTATTTGAATACTTTCTTACTAAAGTAATATTTATCGCCATTAGTAATGCGGAAAAAAATAAACCAAATAGACTTAATGAAAAATGAATAGTGCCAGGTCTACTAACTATTAATACACCAATAAATCCAACTGTTACCGCTGACCATCTTCTAATACCAACTTTTTCATCTAAAAAAAAATGGGATAACATTGTTATCATTAATGGAGCACTAAATAATATTGGATAAATTTCACTAAATGCATGTTCTCTAAATGAATAAACTACTAAAGCCCCTGAAATTAATCCAAATAATCCTCTAAGAAGTTGTATATGAATAATATCATTTTTTAGTGAGCTCCATTTGTTTAAAAAATAAAGAGTTAATAATGTTGGTATAAAACTAAAAAGACAAATATAAAAATTTACTTGAAAAACAGAATATTCATTAACTAGGTATTTTTTAATTATTGTATCTAATATGACAAATATCGTGTAACCAATAAATCCGATACTAATTCCAGATAAAACATTCATATGATTTAATTAAATAGAAGTTAATTTTTAGATCTCTTATTGCAGATTCTAATAAATAAATATTAATTTTTTCTTATTGTTTCATTATAATGATTATTTAAAACTAAAAGATGTTGATAGGCCTCATGATCAAAGTCATCTTTAGCTACTTGATCTGTCTTAAAATTTTTATACTTATCTTCTCCTCTTACACAAATAGCACTATCATTTTTGCTTTTTAGTTGTTTCATATCAGTAGAAATAAATTGAAAATTTAATCCTATTCTTCTGTCATTACTAGAATTAGGTTGAGATGCGTGTAATGTTAGACCATGATGAAAAGAAACTTCACCGGGTTCTAACGGACATGATACTGCTTTATTTATATCAATATCTTTTACAGTTTGACCTCTAGATAAAACATTATTTTTATCTTCAGTTGAATGATGTTCAAAAAATCCATTTTTATGGGAACCTGGAACCATTTGCATACAACCACTTTGATCATTAGCTTTAGATAAAGCTAACCATGCACTTACTTGTTTTTCATTATTATCAAAACCCCAATAGGTAAGATCTTGATGCCAACTTACGTGTGTTTTAGTGTTTGGTTCTTTTATTATAAAAGTTGCATTATATAATAATATATTTTTACCAATTATTTCTTCGACAAAATCAAGCAATGTTTTATTAGTTGCTATTTCATACACCCATTTCATTATTGTATAAGTTTTCACAATATAATGAAGTTTACCTAATTTTTTTTCTGAGTCTTCTAATTTATTTCTAAAAAAATTTGCTTCTTTTGCATTATAAATTTTTAATGGTGAAAAATAGCCATTTAGATCATAAAAATCTTTCATTCTTAAAATATTATTTAATTTGATTATTAATTCAATAAAAATTGACAATAAAAAAACCAATTAAACAAATAATTAATAAATCAAATATTAAAACAAATTCCATATTGGTTGTGACACTAATTCTTTATGGATAGAATACATTTACTCACTAAATATATATTGGTAGATTAGTGCCACATAATCTATGTACAAATTAATTTAGGCATAAATTGAGTTAAAAAGAGGCAAATTTATGAAAAAAATCAGTTGGGTAACACACGAAGATTATGACATTCCTCTGCCTGAAAATCATAAATTTACTGCCAGTAAGTTTTCAGATTTATATAATGAATTAAAAACTTCAGATTTTTATCATCGTGCAAAAATTCTAAGTCCTCAAAAAGCAAGTGTTGATGAGGTTTCTATATGTCATGATTTAGATTACGTATTAAAAATTAAAAATGGTACTTTATCCGATAAAGAAATAAGAAGATTGGGTTTTAAATGGTCAGAAACACTTTCTAATCGTTCCTTTTTAGCAGTTAATGGCACTCTATTAACATGCAAAGAAGCAATTAAGAATGGTATAGCAAATCATTTAGCAGGTGGCACACACCATAGTCATAGAGATTTTGGTTCAGGATACTGTGTTTTTAACGATTTGGCTTATGCTTCATTACATTTAATAAGAACCCATCAACTAAAAAAAATATTAATTTTTGACACCGATGTGCATCAAGGAGATGGTACAGCCTCAATCCTTAAAGATAATGATAAAATTTTTACATGTTCTATTCATTGTAAAAATAATTTTCCATTTAGAAAATCAATAAGTGACATGGATGTTGAATTAGATGATAATTTAGAAGATAATGAATATTTAGAAATATTATATCAAACTCTTAATAGTTGTATAAAAAATTTTAATCCTGATTTAGTAATTTTTGATACTGGAGTTGATATTCATGAGAATGATAAATTAGGAAATCTAAAAATAACAACTGAAGGATTATTAAAAAGAGATATTACAGTGTTAGAATTTTTTAAAAATAAATCAATACCTATTGCGACAGTAATAGGTGGTGGATATTCAAATGATAAATTAGAATTAGCTAAGAGACATAGTTTAATTTTTAAAGCTACATCAATGGTTTTTAATTAATTACATTTAGTAATATCTACTTGTATAAACTTGTCATTATAGAGATATTCAAAACAGAAATTTTTAAACGAATTAAAATGATTATTGATAATTTTTAAATTTTTTTTATTGTGATCTAAAAAAATATATTCAAATATAATTTTTTCAACAATATCCTTAGTAAAAATTGGTATTGTAATTATTTCGCCATCATTAAATATTGATTTTAAATAAAATACATCTGAGTCATTATCTACTTTAGAAAATGAATTCTTTTTTATGAGAAAAAGAACATTTTCGTTCCAATCATTCTTTTGAAGATCAAAAAGTATTTTTAAATCATCGAGGTTTATTAATTTATTTGAATCTAAGGCGTGAGTATTTAGTGATAAAAAAATAAAACATAAAAAAAGTAATTTTTTCATAAAAACAAGTGTGAATTAAAGAACGATACTGATAAATATATTAATAATCTATTTATTTTCAAATATTTATGAAAACAAGAAATAAGGGGCTTATACTATCATTTGTAGGGGTTTTAATACTTAGCCCTGATAGTTTATTTATTAGATTAGTAAATTTAGATGATTTTAGTTTAATATTTTATAGAAGCGCTCTACCAATTATTACGATATTAATTTTTCTCATTTATACTTACAAAAGATCTTTTCTTAAATCATTTTATCTAATTGGTGTGCCAGGGATAATCTACGCTATTCTCTATGCTATAACTCATATTTGTTTTGTATATTCAATTCAAAATACTGCTGTAGCTAATACATTAGTTCTAATTGCATCAGCTCCTATTTTTGCTGCATTATTTTCAGTTTTTATACTTAAAGAAATACCTAGTCTTTTTACATGGATAGTTATTTTAATTGCTATGCTTGCAATGATAATAATTGGAATAGGAAGCTTTACAACTACAGGATTATATGGAGATATTATGGCTCTAATTGTAGCAATAGGAATGGGTTTTAGTATGGTTCTTGTTAGATTATTTAAAAATAAAGATTTGGTACCTGCATGTTTATTAGGATGTTTAATATCAGCTCTTTACGCTCTACCATTTGGAATTAACTTTGATTTAAATAATGATCAAATTTTATTTCTTTTCATAATGTGCTTATTAATACTTCCTATTCCATTTATGATTTTAACAATTTCTCCTAAATTTGCTCCAGCACACGAAGTAGCTCTAATATTTTTATTAGAAAGTGTTTTAGGTACTGCTTGGGTTTGGTTTGTTATAAATGAAATACCTCCTCTAAATACAATTATAGGAGGAGCCCTACTGCTTGGATCTGTTACAATATTTATATATCAAACAACTAGAAAAACTAATTAGTTTTTTTAATCTCTCTTCTTTCTCTAATAAAAATATAAATACCGCTAAAAACAATTAAAGATAATCCTAAATAAATCCAAATATCAGGCAAATCACCGAAGAAGGCATATCCAACAAGTATATTTGTGGAGATCTCAAAATAACCCAAAGGAGCTAGTTTAGAAGCTTCTCCAAGTCTTAAAGAAAGAATTATTAAAAAATGTCCTAAAGTTCCAATTGAAGCTAATGAGGTAAGTAATAATAATTGTCTTAAATCTAAATTTATCCAGTAAAAAGGAACAATAAGAGATATAAAAATACAACCTACGATACCTGTAAAAAGCAAAGTAACAACAGCACTATCTGTAAAAGATAATTTTCGAGTATAAATTATGTAAAAAGCGTATGAAATTCCTGCTGCAATAGCTGAGAAAGATGCGAAATTAATTTCTATAAAACCTGGTCTTATAATGATCATAACACCAAAAAAACCAATCAAAACTGCAGCCCATCGATGAATTCCAACTTTTTCTTTTAAATAAAAAATTGATAATATTGTCACTATTATTGGAGAGATAAATGCAAGCGTTAAAGCTTCTGCTAAAGTTATAACTGAAATTGCATAAAAGAAAAAAACGGTAGATAAAAATAAAAAAAAACTTCTTAATAGCTGTACTGAAATTGTTTTAGGAAAACTAATTTCTTTTTTAAAAAATATAAATGCTAGTGGAAAACTGACTAAAAGCATAAAAAAATATCTACCCCAAACAACTTGTATGAAATGTATTTCTGAAGATAGAAATTTTGCAATACCATCCATGAAAGGTAATAACAGCCAACCTGATATATTAAGAATATATGCTAACATTAATTTTATTTAAAAGATGATGGATCACAAATCTTACAAATTAAATCTCCAATTGATTTTTTAGGATTATAAGTTTGATAGAAAATATCTTTTGCAGAAATATTATTTTCAGATAAATTTTTTTCTATTTCCCAATAATACCTAAAACATTTTGAACATTGTGCAGCATTTTCTTTATGTGATGGTTTATATTTTTCATTCCAAATTTTGGACATTTCATTTTGCTTATCAGGAGAAATATTTTCTGAAATAATTGATGGAATATCCATAAAACACTTAGCGCATTGTATTTCAGATGTTACATTTTTATATGGTTCGTCTTTATAGTTTTTTCCTATAGTAGTTTTACCAATATATTTATCTGAACTACAATTTGGACAAAAAAAATTGATTTTATTGCTAAGCATTTTATTCTATGAATAAATTTTCATAACATTTATAAATAAAGAATAGAATTATTATTTATAATGAACCTATATCTTTCATATCTATTTATCTTTTTTTGGAGTAGTGCTTTTATAAGTGGTCAATTTATTGTGCAATCAGCAAGCCCTTTTGCAGCATTATGTTTTAGGTTTTGTATTGTAAGTGCTTTTTTTTTAATTTTTTCTATTATTTTTAGAGAAAGAATAAGAATAAATCGAAATTTAATCTTTCAAGCTATGATTACTGGAATTCTTTTTCATGGATTTTATTTAGGTGGAGTATTTTTTTCTTATTCTATGGGACTTACTGCAACATTATCTGCGTTAATCGTATGCCTTCAACCGATTTTAACAAATATTCTAAGTGGACCTATTTTAAAAGAAAAAGTTACTGTTACACAATGGATAGGAATATTTTTTGGTTTTTTAGGCACTATATTAGTTATAGGTTATGATATTGGAACAGAAATCCCAACAATAGGTGTTATTGCTTCTATTGTTGCACTTTTAGGAGCAACTTCAGCTACAATTTGGCAAAAAAAATTTACTCATGAAATCAGTCTTTCAGTTAACAATTTTTATCAAGCATTAAGTGCTGGAATATTTTTATTTATAATTTCACTTTTTTTTGAAATATCATTTATTAATTTTGATACACGTTTTATTTTATCAATTTCTTGGCAAATCATTATGGTATCCTTTGGAGCTTACGCAATTCTAATGTACTTGATAAAAAATGGAACAGCTTCTAAAACATCAAGTCTCTTCTTTCTAGTACCTCCAACTACAGCTGTAATGGCTTGGTTTGTATTAGGTGAAAAATTATTATTAATAGATATTATAGGGTTGTTAATTTGTACTTTTGGTGTTTATATAGCAACTCGAACCAATGTGAGTAAAAATGTATATAATTCTTAAAACACTAATCAGTGCAATTATAATTGTTGCTGTTTCAGAAATAGCTAAAAAATATACTTGGACTGCCGCAATTATTGTTTCTTTACCATTGACTTCACTATTGGCATTTGTTTGGTTGTATTGGGATACAAAAGACTATCAAAAAGTTATAGATCTCTCTTATAGCACAATTGTTATGACTGTACCTTCAATAGTATTTTTTATTGTTTTACCAATACTTTTAAAATTTAAACAAAACTTTGTTTTCTCTCTGATAGTTTCAATAATTAGCACTGCAATAGCTTATGCTATTTTTATGTTTATAATTAAAAAATTGAATTTTAATTTTTAATTATATTATCTTTATTCATTAAAATTGGCCTTCCATCATGTGCAGTATTTAATGGATAATAATCACCATTATATTTAACACATAATGTTAAACCATTTCTTTTTTCTTTACCTAAATTTACCTCTAAATCTACTATTACTAGTTCAGTTTTTTCTAAAACTTTAATAATTTTCATAACTATCCTTTCAAAATATATAAATATATTTAGTAATTACTATAAGATGTATCAAGTTTTATGATTAGAGTTTTACTTATATTTATTTTAATATTCTTGATTAAGAATGCTCTAGCTAATGATAAACATATAACTATAGCAAGCACAACTTCTACACACGATACGGGTTTATTAGAATATATTAACAAAGAATTTGAAAAAGAATATAAAATAAAAGTCAGATCATTATCTCTTGGAACAGGTCAGGCAATTAAAGTTGCAATGGATGGAAATGTTGAAATTTTATTAGTTCATCATAAAAAATCAGAGCTAGAATTTATGAATAAGGGATATGGCACCCTAAGATATGATTTGATGTATAATGATTTTGTCTTGATAGGACCAAAAAAAGATAACAAAACATGCTCTTCAATTGAAAATAAAATGATTGAAATAAAAAAATCAAAATTATTATTTGTATCAAGAGGTGATGAAAGTGGAACACACAAAAAGGAGAAAGAGCTTTGGGAATTATCAAATATAAATATACCATTTAAAGAAAATTGGTATCTAAGTGTTGGTCAGGGAATGGGCTCAACATTATTAATAGCTAATCAAAAGAATGCGTACACTCTTAGTGATCGTAGTACTTGGATTGCTTTTAATAAAAAAGAAAATCTACAAATTGTCTGTGAAAATTTACCACCATTATTTAATCAATATGGGATAATTTTAGTAAGTAATAAGATAAATAATAATTTAAATATTGAAGAGGCTAAAAAATATATTGATTGGATTACATCAGAAGAAGTAAAAAAATTGATTAATAATTATCGAGTAAATGGAAAACAATTATTTTTCTTTAATCATAATTAGTTAATTCTACCAAAAAATGTTAATCTTGCATTTTCTGAAAGCATTGTGCCTTCTTCTTCATTATAATTAAGTGTTACTAATATTCTTGGTTTTTTAGACTCTACTGGTGTTACACGATGCAAATAATTTCTACCATAAAATAATATAAGAGTACCGGCATCAACATCTGCTTTTTGTGGTAAAATTTTTCTATCTAAAATATCTTTAATATATGATTTATCGATATAGTTTTCAGAAAAATTTCTACCTTTACTAACATATTCAAATTCACCACCTTTATCTGATGATTGTATCATTAAAGTGATAGCAAATGATGCATTATCAAAATGCCATCCTAGCTGTTGTGATTTTTGATAATAATTATAATTTATGGAAGATAAGGTATCACTGTATGGATAAATATCTTTTAAATTTAAGACACCTTTTAAAAAATTTTTAAAAATATTTGATTGATATAAAATATTTAATTTTGATTGCTGATTTAACAGATCATGAGGGACACAACCTTTATCACTAACGACTTCTCTATTTAAAGGATCATTCAAGTCACTTAATTTATCTTGTTTATTAAGTAAGATAGTATGATTTTGAGAACAATAGAAAGCTTGATTTTGTAATCCATGTGCTTCAGTAATTAATTCACTTAAGCAGTCATTTGTTAAAAAATCATTTAATATTAGTATAGAATTTTTTTTAATTTCATCATTGCAATATTGTATATATTCATCGCTATCTATTGGATGTTTTGACTGATTAACTATATCAATTATGGTATTCATTACAGACTTAATACTTATATACTAAAGTTGTAGATGTTAAATTTAAAAAATTTATATATATTTATTCAATATGGTTTGGAATTTTCAAGATAGTTATACGAAACTACCTAGTATTTTTTATAGTAAAGTTAATCCTGAAAATTTTAGTAATAAAAAATTAGTTTTGTTTAATAGTGATCTTGCAAGGGACTTAGATTTAGATTTTAGTAAATATGATGATGATGAAAAGTGTAATATTCTTTTGGGAAAAAATAAATTAAATAAAAATTTCTTTTCTCAAGCTTATGCTGGACATCAATTTGGAAATTTTACAATTTTAGGCGATGGTAGAGCAGTAATTATTGGTGAACACATTACTAATAATAAACAAAGGGTAGATATACAGTTAAAAGGATCGGGACAGACACCCTACTCTAGAAATGGAGACGGAAAGGCTGCATTAGGTCCAATGATAAGGGAATACATATTGAGTGAAGCTATGCATAATCTTGGCATATCATCAACCAGAGCACTAGCTGTTATTACTACAGGTGAAAATGTATTGCGTGATAGATTAGAGCCTGGTGCAATTTTAATTAGAGTTGCAAAATCGCATATTAGAGTGGGAACTTTTCAATTTGGAAGCCTTTTAAAAAATACAGAGGAATTTCAAAACTTTATATCTTATACAATTTCAAGGCTGTATCCTGATATAAATAATAATAATGATAAATATTTAAAATTTTATGAGACAATCTGTGATTTACAAATTAAGTTAGTCGTAGATTGGATGAGAGTTGGTTTTATTCATGGCGTTATGAATACCGATAATATGTCTTTATCTGGTGAAACTATAGATTATGGTCCAGCAGCATATTTGGATGAATATAATCCAAAAAAAGTTTTTAGCTCAATTGATAAAATGGGAAGATATTCTTTTGAAAATCAATCAAAAATAACGTTGTGGAATTTAGCAAGATTTGCTGAAACTTTTCTTCATTTAATTGATTCAAATGAAAAAACAGCAATTAAAAAAATCGAAGATATATTAAATAAATATAAAAAATTGTTTGATAAATCTTGGTTAACAATGATGTCTATGAAATTAAATTTAGATACGAATAATAATAACGATGAAATTGTTAAAGAATTTTTAGATTTGATGCATATTTATAAACTTGATTATACAAATACATTTTTAGATTTAGAAAATAATACTCTTGATAAAAAAATTTTTAAAAATTGGGAAGAAAAATATAAAAATAATAAAGTAAGAAAATTTAAAAATATTAATCCTCAAATTATACCTAGAAATCATATTATTGAAGAAATAATTAATGAAGTGTACAGTAATAATTACAGTCAATTATATGAATTTGAAAAATTACTAAAAAATCCTTATGAGAAAATAGATAATAAAAAATATATTGCCCCACCTCTTGAAAGTGAAAAAGTATTTGAAACTTTTTGTGGTACTTAATTAAATAGCTATATTGTATCTAAAATTTTTTTGAAAAGGATAAATTGGTTTTTCCCTAAATAAATTTTTAATTCTTTTAAAATCTTGGGTAACAAATCCATCTGTTAAAATCATAAAATTATCTGCTTTAAGTTTTTTAAGTTCTGGTGAAAGATATCCTGATTTTACAATCAATATTTTATATTTTTTTAAATATATATTTAATTCTCTAAAATCACTTAGATAATGAAAAGGTTTTCTGTATTTAGTAAAAATTACTGTATTATTATTTGAGATTACAATCGCATTATCATTTTTTAGATAAAATTTATCAATTGAAATAGAAATTTTCTTTTTTGAGATACGATCTTTTATGACAATTTTGTTTTTTTTATTTTTTAACTCTCTAAAAATTTCTTCATTATAAATTCCTGCAAATAGTGTGTTCTCTATCTTGTTTTTAAATACGTGCTCTAATACATCTATTCTACTACCTACTCCTCCAGCTGTTGGATTGTCTCCGCTATCGGCTAAAATTGTAAATCTTTTTTTATTAACTACATTAAAAATCTTATTTAACTTATAAGATTTCATATCATAAACTAAATTAAACCTATTATTCCAATAACTTAGTGCTATTTTCTTACAAATTCTTTTACCGATATTAACATCTGTACAATTTACAATTGCAGAAGCTGTTGCCCTCTTAGTATCAGCCCAAACATATCCTATAAGTAAATTACAATCATTAATCCCATTCAATTTATTAAAAATATTAAGATTTTTATAAATTTTTTTACATGGCTCAACTATTGTAGATGACATTTCGCCAGAAACTAAAACTGGTATTTTTTCCCAAATAATATGATTTTTTTTATTTTTTAATATTCCATCAATTAACATTTTCAATGCCCTTGAATAAGTTTGCTTAACGTCGATATGTGGAGCTGTTTTATATGCTGCAAAATAATCGATATTTTTTATAATTGAATCAGTCATCTGCCCGTGAAGATCATAAGATAATGATATTTTACAGTTTTTAGATACTTTAGAGCGAATTTTTTTAATAAAAAAACCTTCGGGATCACTAATACCTTTGACATACATAGCACCATGCATGATTAGCAAAATACCATCAACAGATTTTGATTTTATTAAATCATTTGTGATATTGTTAATTGTTTTTATAAAAAATTTTTTATCTACAGGCCCGCCAGGTAAACTTCTATAAAATTTATTTGGTACAAATGTTATATTATTATGTTTTGAATATGGAAAATTTATATATTTTAAAAGTTTTTTTCCACTTAAAACTTCAAAATCTTTTTTATTTTGTATTAATGTTGAATAAGAGCAGCATTCAGTACTAATACCGCAAATAAAAATTTTTTTTTTCATTAAATTAACTTTTAATTAAATCAATTTTGGAAGCTAATATAAAATCATTAACTGATAATCCCTCTATTGCGTGAGTGTGGACCATAACTAAACAATAACCCCATCCTATTGATATATCGGGATGATGACCTTCTTTTTCTGCTACTTCTCCTACTTCATTTGCAAATGATATAGCTTTTTTAAAATTGCTAAATTTAAATTTTTTGAAAATCATTTCTTGATTGTCATTCACTGACCATTCGTTAAGTTCAGATAAAAATTTACTAATTTCTTGATAATCTAATTTAGGAGTGTTTCCATTGCATGGTTCACACTTTCCTGAAGATAAAGGTTTATTCATAAAATCTGGCACCTTGTTGATTTAATTCAATTGAATATAAACTAGTTGTAGCTGTTATGAACAAGATATTTCCTTCCACTCCTCCAAATTCTAAATTTGATACTAATTCAGGGATTATAAGTTGCCCAATTAATTCGTTTTGAGGATTAAAACATTTAATTGCTTTTCCTGCACTTGTCCAAACATTACCATCTTTATCACATCTAAAACCATCGGAGAAAAAGGGTTTAAAATCATAAATTAATTTTCTGTTAATGGGTAATCCGTCTACCATATCATAAACATACAAATGTTTGATATTTTCTCCAGTATCTGCAACATATAGTTTTTTTTCGTCTGGAGAAATGGCAATTCCATTTGGTCTATCAAGGTCGTCAATCATAACTTTTAAAGTATTTAGTTTAGGATCAAAAGAAAACACATTACAGCCACCATATTCTTGCTCACCAGGATATCCCTCATAATCTGATAGAATACCATAAGGTGGATCTGTAAACCAAATTGTATCATCCGATTTAACAAATAGGTCATTTGGAGAGTTAAGTTTCTTACCATTATAACTATCAACTAAGACTTCTACTTCTAAATTATCATTAGTTTTATAGATACATCTTCCTCCATGAGAACAAGAAATTACATTCTCTTCTTTATCAATAGTATTTCCATTGCAATAGTTAGAGGGATTTTTATATTCAGATACTATATCATTTGTTAACTTTAGCATCCTGTTATTTGGTATATCGCTCCAGACTAATGTATCTAAATGAGGAATATAAGCTGGACCTTCTCCCCATAACATTCCAGAAAAAACTTTTTTAACTTCAGCAGACTTTACATAGTTATTGAATTGATCAGTATTTTCTACATGTTCATTATATTTATTTTTGTAAGCATAACTTGGATTTCTTGGATCTAAATCGGCAGGTAACAACTTTTTATCTGACATATTATACTTCTACACCTTTTTGTTTTTTTTGTTTATCAATTAATTGTTTTGGGAAATTTTTTGCCCTTAATTTAATTTTTGCATCTTTTTCAATTAATTTAATAATACTAGTACTAAATGATCTTTCACCTAAAATTTTCATACCAAGTTTAAATTTTTTACTTAGATAATTTCCCAGATCTAATTTTATGTTTTTTCCAAGTTTATTAAAAAGATTTATATCTTTATTGACTAGATCCATTGTAAATCCAACATCATAACTGCCTCCAAGTATGACCTTTGTTTCAGTTTCATTTACAAAACTATTCCCAGAGCTTATTTTTATCGCTTTATACGTTAAACCTAAGTCAATTTTATTTTTTTTTGCAACACTCAAAGCCTCACCTATACCTACTAAATGTAATGATGCTAAATAATTTGTAATAACTTTTAATATTGAGGCATTTCCAATTTTTCCACAATATAAAATTTCATGACCAAGCAATGATAAAATTGGGAAACATTTTTTGAAAGTTGATTTTTTGCCTGCAGCTAAAATAGATATATTCCCTGATTTAGCTCTATGTTCTCCTCCAGTAATTGGACATTCTAATACTTTCCCACCTTTAGTAGTTACTTTTTTGGATAAACTTATCATATCGTTTTTATCTGTAGTACTCATCTCAATCCAGATATGTTTTTTAGTTAAATATTTTAATATGGTTTTTAAAACTTTGCTTACCGCTTTTGGTGAAGGTAAACAGGTTATTATAATATCACTCTTTTCAGTTAATTCTTTTAAGGTTTTACAAGGCTT
The DNA here is from genome assembly GCA_902612805.1 of uncultured Alphaproteobacteria bacterium. Taxonomy (GTDB): domain Bacteria; phylum Pseudomonadota; class Alphaproteobacteria; order HIMB59; genus CACPNW01. The sequence goes on from CACMEY010000009.1 coordinate 29,444, forward strand.
GTTTTTTAGATATTTTAATCTTGAATAAGATTGATTATTTTTATCAAAAACAAATACATTATTATTTGATTTTAATAAATTATTTGCAAGGTTTGAGCCAACATTTCCAATCCCTATGAAACCAATACTTTCCAATCTCATATATTAATAGTCATGCCATCATATCCAGGTACAACGTTTGTCGGACATTTATCTTTGAGCTTTTTTTCATCAAGAAGCGCTGTCATATGAGTAAACACTGTTTTTTTTGGTTTAATATAATTTATAAATTCCATAACTTGTTCAAATCCTGCATGTGCTGGATGAGGATCTTCTCTTAATAAGCCCACAATCCATAAGTCTAAATTTTTTAATTTATCAATATCCTCATTATAAAATTTTTTTAAATCAGTAGAATAAGCAAATTTTCCAAATTTGTAAGTTTGAACATCTATAGATCCATGATTATGTTTAAACGTTTCTATGTTAGTTCCATTAATGGAAAAATTGTTTTCTAAGTTTTCAATTTTCATAAATGGTAAGTAATCTTTTTCGCCTTTAAATATATATTTATAAAAAATTTCCATTTTAGATTTCATTTCTTTTGGCATGAAGGCAGGTATAATTTTTTGATTTATTAGAGACATTGCACGCATATCAGGTAAACCAGATGTATGATCTGAGTGTTCGTGTGTGTACAAAACTGCATCTATATTTGTGCATTGAATATTATAGAGTTGTTGTCGTAAATCTGGACTAGTATCAATTAATATATTGTTATTATTATCTTCTATAAGGACTGATGATCTAGTCCTAAAATTTCTTTTATTATTAAGATCAATATTACCATGTCTATTCCATGCTAAAGGTGATCCAAAAGATCCTCCACAGCCTAAAATTGTTATTTTCATTACAGATAATTATCTCTTTTAGCTTTCGTAAACAAATTAAAAAAATTATTATCAGTGATTTTTTCGAATTCTTCTAAGGATAATTTAAAAAAATTTGCCAAATATTCAGCTGTGTATTTTACAAAAGATGGCTCATTAACTTTACCTCTCATTGGTTCGGGCGCTAAAAAAGGACTATCAGTTTCTATAAGTATAGAATCTAAAGGAGCGTCCTTAATTATATCTCTTAAATTTGATGCATTTTTAAATGTTATTATTCCAGAAATAGAAATGTAGTAGTTATTTTCTAAACAAAAATTTAATAATTTATTTGAACCAGTGAAACAGTGAAAAATTAGTTTTAAATTATTTGATTTATAATTTTTTAAAATATCTACAATTTCTTTTTCAGAATTTCTCTGATGTATGATTAATGGTAATGAATGTTTTATTGAAGCTTCAATATGGGTTTCAAATACTTGTGTTTGTTCTTTGAGGTGGTTTTGGCTATGATATAAATCAATACCTGTCTCTCCTATTCCTATAACTTTTTCATTTTTACAAGCAATATCAAAATTTTGTAATTGAATTTGATTAAATGTATCAACCTTATCAGGATGAAGACCATATGAAAGATAAACAGAGTTATAGTTTTTTATTAAATTAAGATGGTCTTCAAAGTCTTCAGGATCAGTATTTATTGATAATATTGAAGTTATATTATTTAGTTTTGAATTATTAATAATATTATGAAAATTTTCTGCTAATTCATTAAAATTGAGGTGACAATGTGAGTCAATCATTCAATATTCTTGGAAATATTGGTTCTGGATTATTTATTTTTATATTTTGATTGATTAGTTGAGTTAAATTCTCAAATTTATTATTGTCCATATTATAATTAAAAATATTAAGAATTTTTTTTGAACTAGTTGGTATTATTGGATAGAGCATTATAGCTGATTTAATAATTATATTTGTAATAATATATAAAACTTCTTCCATTCTAATTTTATTTGTTTTTTTCAATGTCCATGGTGCTTGAGTGTCAACATATGCGTTACCAGCAGATATTAATTCTAAGACAGATTTGATTGCTCTATCAATTTGTTGATTGTTCATAAATTTACAATATTCATCAAATTTATTTTGAAGAATATTAATTAAATCCTGATCTTCATTAGTTAAATTTTCTGCTGGTTTTAGTAAAGAATCATTATTTTTTACAGCAAATGATGAAATCCTTTGTACTAAATTACCAAAATTATTAGATAAATCTGCGTTAATTCTATTTGCGATTGCTTTTTTTGAAAAATCTCCATCATTCCCAAAAGGTACTTCTCTAAATAAAAAAAATCTTATTTGATCCAAACCATATTCATCAATTATTTCATAAGGATCAATGACATTACCAAGTGATTTAGAAATTTTTTGTCCTTCATTTGTCCACCACCCGTGTGCAAATATTCTTTTAGGTGGCTCGATACCTGCGGCCATTAAAAAAGCTGGCCAATAAACTGCATGAAATCTTAATATATCTTTACCCACAATATGTGTTGCGGGCCAAAATTTATTATAATTATTATTATTTGTATCTGGATAACCAATTGCAGTTAGGTAGTTACATAATGCATCAATCCAAACATACATCACATGCTTAGAATTATTTGGAACTGGCACTCCCCAATTAAAAGTTGTTCTTGAAATAGACAGATCTTTTAATCCACCTTTAATAAAACTTAATACTTCATTATATCGCGTTTTTGGTAAAATTGATTCTGGATTTTTTTCATAATAATTGATCAACTTATCTTGCCATTCTGAAAGCTTAAAAAAATAACTCTCCTCCTTTACCCACTCTACAGGTGATCCATTATCGGTAACGTATTTACCATCAATCTTTTTTAATTCATTTTCTAAATAAAAAGCTTCATCTCTAACTGAGTACCAACCCTCATAATTTGAAAGATATATTTGATTATTTTTTTCTAATTGCTTCCAAAGTTCTTGCGACGCTTTAATATGCCTTTCTTCAGTAGTTCTTATGAAATCATCTATTTCGCATCCTAAAAAAGGTATCAAATTAATAAAATTAACTGAAAGTTTATCGACAAATTCTTTAGGTTTTAAGTTTGAATTAATAGCAGCTTTTTCTACTTTTTGCCCATGCTCATCTGTACCTGTTAAAAAGAATACATTGTTTCCTAATAATTTATTATATCGCGCAATAATATCGCAAGCTATACTTGTATAAGCATGACCTATATGAGGAATATCATTAGTGTAATAAATTGGTGTAGTTATATAAAAATTCATTTTATTGAGTTAAAAAATTTAATATAAATATTTTCTTATCAAGATTTAAACTAAATAATTCTTTTTGGTTATTAGTTAAATAATCAAATCTATCAATAAGATTTTTTTGGGTAAGATTTGCAGATAAAGACTCTAACTCTAGATAATTTGGTATATTAAACAAGCTTTTATCATCTCTACTTACTTTTAGCTTATTAGCGACAATTAGAATAAATTTAAGCATTGATAAATAATTATTAAACTCATCATTATTAAGTTTTGATAATATATTTGATAAATTTATTTTATCATCATCTAGATCATTTGATAAAAGACATTTTATTGATAATTGGAAAATATCCAAGAAATCATTATTGTAATAAAGAATAGCAGTTCCTGGTGATCCATATGTTAATTCAAAGTAAAAATTTATCTCTTCATTAGATATTTCATCGATATTATTTTTAATGATATTAGTAAAATTATTTAAATTATGAGTATTAAATTTAATTTTTAAACATCTCGATCTGATTGTTGGCAAAAGTAATGAAATTTGACTTGATATTAAAAAGATATAGGTACTATCATTTGATTCTTCTAAAATCTTGAGCATACTATTTGCTGAACTGATGTTTAAATAATCAGCAGAATCAACAATAACTATTTTAGAAGAATTTTGCATTATTGATGTTGAATTTAAAAATGTTTTTAATCTTCTAATTTGATCAATTGTTATATTAGATTTTATTTTTCCAGTTTTGCTATCAATCTCTTTTTCAATTATTTTTATATTTGGATGTGTATTATTTTTAAATAAATTTAAATGATGATCCAAATTATTATCTTTAAATTCTATATTTAAAATATTTTTAACTAGTTTGTTGAGAAAAGTTCTTTTACCTATACCGCTCAATCCATGAATTAAAATTGAATTTGGAAGATTATTTGATTTGTATCTTTTAAGAAGATCGTTATATTCTTTTTCAAAACCTATTAATTCAATCATTAATTATAACTTTAATTTATTAATTATATTTTTGTGAATTATATCTTTAGATAAAGAAGCATCTACCGTTATATATCTTTTTGGATTTGCTATTTTTTTATATCCTTGAATTACTTTTTGATGAAATAATAAGTTAGACTTATCATATTTGTTTTTAATCTTTCTCTGTTTTAATCTTTTAATTATTTCATTTGGACTAATTTTAAAAATAAAAGTATAGTCAGGAAAAAAATTGTTTAGAAGTTCTTTGTGAAGTTTTTGAGCTCTTTTAATTCCAAATTTATTTACATATCCTTGATAAACAAATGAAGAATCTGCATATCGATCTGAAATAACAATCTTACCTTTTTTAAGACTAGGAATAATTACTTCATTGATATGATTGGATCTAGCTGCCATAAGAAGAAGCAATTCTTCTAAATTATTAATTGTAGATTTATTATCTAAAATTAATTTTCTTAATTTTTCTGCAAAATTAGTTCCCCCAGGTTCTCTAGATATAATAAAAGAAATTTTATTTTTTTTTAAATATTTGGATAAAAGTAATATTTGAGATGATTTTCCACTTGCCTCAGGTCCTTCAAAACTAATAAACAAACCTTTATTTAATTTCATCTAAACTTCTTCCAAAAATTAAGTATTTTGCTGCAGCAAAAATTTTAAACAAAGGATTAACTTCAGTCACATCTTTTTCAGCAATAAGAGGTACTTCTATTTTTGGCTTTCCATCTATATTTATAATTAATTTTCCTAATTCATCACCTTTTTTAATTGGGGCAGATATTGGTTTTGTATATGTAATAGAAGAATTCATTAATTGAATTTGATCAAATGATAATGTTGATACTAATTTTTGTGCACTAATTAAATTAATACTGTTATCACTACCCAACCATACATCTACTTTTTTAATAAATTGATCTTTTTCAACTAAAGTTTGTTGAGAAGTTTGATTAAATGCCCAATTTATTAAATTAGATGACTCATTTAACCTTGATCTTGAGCTATTTGTGCCATTTATAACAACTGTAATCCTTCTATTATCCCTCAACGCTGTAGCAGCTATTCCCCATCCAGATTCTTTTGTAAAACCTGTTTTTAAACCATCAGCTCCTTGAACTTGATATAAAAGTTTATTTCTATTTGGTTGAGTAATATCATTATAAGTAAATTCTTCCATTTTGAAATATGTATAAAGATTTGGAAAATCTCTTATTATTGCATTTGAAAGAATTGCAAGATCACTGACAGTGGAATAGTGATTATCATCAGGCCATCCAGATGAATTAACAAAATTTGTATTTGTCATTCCTAAACGCTCTGCATAAACATTCATGAGTTTAGCAAAGTCATTTTCGGTGCCTCCTAAGCATTCCGCTAAAGCTATAGAAGCATCATTACCAGATTGAACAATTATACCCTTCAATAAATCATCAACTGTTACATTATCATCTATTTCTAAAAATGTTCTGGAACCTCCCTTTTTATAAGCCTTAGGAGAAACTCTACATTCATTAGAAATTGCAAAATTTGTATTCTTTATCCTATCAAATGCAACGTAAACAGTCATAATTTTAGTCATTGAAGCAGGTATAACTTTTGAATTAGAATTTTTTTCAAAAAGAACTTCATTTGTATCAAAATCAATAACAATCGCTTGCTCTGCCTTTGTATCAATAGCGTAAAGTTTCAGAGAAATAATAAAAAATAAAAAAAAGCTAAAAAATTTTACCATAAATATTAATAATTCTTAATTATGACCTTTATTTGTTATTCAATAAGAATTTCAGTCTCCTTATAACCTTTTGAGATAAAGTATGAAACCAAATTATTTGCTTCTTTATTTTCTAAGGGACCAATAATTACGTCATATTTGGAATTATTTTTTTCAGAAGTATATTTTAGATTATTATCATAATTATCTAATACTGATCGAATACTCTCATAGTTTTCAAACCCAATTACTCTTAAATATAATTTAAAATCAGTGATTTTTTCTGATTTAAGCTCAATTGGTTCCTCTGTAATTTTCGTGGACTTATCATTAGTATCTATAATTTCATCAATTTCTTCAATTGATACAATATCTGTTGGTGCAGAAGAAATAGTTTCATCAAAATTTTCTTCATTTAATGAATTTGCAACACTCTTCCATTGTTTACTAGCATCAGAAAGTATTTCCACTTTAACAGTAGCTATTTTGGATTTATAAAATCCAAGAAGTTGTGCAACTTTTCTTGAAACCTGAATAATAACTGCATTATCATCATGTCTATCTATTATTTTCACATTTATAGAAAGTCCATTATCCAAGTTAGTGACCTTGACCATACTTGGGATAGGTAGAGTTTTATGTCTACCAAGTAATTCAGTAACTTTATTTGTATCATTATTTACAGTTTTAATGTTGTGTAACTCCTTACCGTAAAAAGAGGAAAGTCCAATTTCCGAATAATTATAATTTTCCTCTGGAGTATAATTAACACCTTCTATAAAATAAGGTTCACCAACATAATAAAAAATATTATCTTTTGTTTGTTTATTGTTTGATACTTTTTTTTCTTTTTTATTTTCTATTTTATTATCAATTATTTCTTCTATTTTATTTGTGCTATTTTCTACAACATCAGAAACATTATTAAGATTTAATTCATTGCAAGAAAATATAAATAAAATAATTATAAAACTAATTAGATATTTTATCACTTAATAGACCTACTGATACAGCATAATATGATGAACAATTATAATAAAGAATATTTTTATAATTAGGATATACTATGAACATCCTTCCATCTATCCCATCTGGCATTATTAATCTAGCCTCTAAATCATCCCTTATGGGTAAAGGATCTCCATTTATTTTTGTAAATCCTAATTTTGACCATTCGGATAGAGTTTTTGGAATTGATCTACGTTTAACTGCGCCACAACCTTTTGGATTAACTTGCTTTATAGAATCAAAAAAAAGTGAAGAAATATTTTTTGGCGGAAGTACCTCTCTTCCCCAAGTACTATCATGCGACCATGGATTTTTATCTAATGAAGTTAAATAGTTTGCAGTACTAGCAAAAGCATCGGCATAACTATTCCATATATCAATACCATTGCCATCCCAATCGTATGCAGTTTCTAAAAAAGTTGTAGGAATCATTTGAGTCATACCAACTGCCCCGCCCCAACTACCTTTTAATTCTCCACTAGGAACAAGATTTTTATCTAATATTTCAAGAGCTGCAAATAATTGTTTTTTATAAAAATCACTTCTTCTTCTATCAAATGCTAGAGTTGTTATCGCAATTATTGAATTTATTTTTCCTTGATTTCTTCCATAATAACTTTCCATACCTAAGACAGCTACTATAAATCTTGGTTGTATTTTAAAATAATCACCAATTTCTTTTAATAAATCTTTATGTTTTTTTACAAAATTTTTACCGGCAAATACTTTATCTTTAGTAATTGTATAAAATAAGTATTCATCAAGGGTCATTGTTGATGCTGGCTGGCATCTATCACGCATAATAATTTTACTTTGTGGCTTAACATCATTTAAATTATTTGAAATAGTTTTTTGACTTATACCTCTTTCGAGTGCTTCTTGTTTTATATTTGTCAACCAACTGTTCCATTCTTCATCAGTTGGCATTTTTGGTTTTTCACAATCAGCCGCATAAGATTTGAAAGAAATAAAAATAAAGAATATTACGAGCCTAATAATCATGAACTAAAATTACCAAAAGTATCGTCAATTAGGAAATGATTATACTTAATATTTTGACTTTTTTAAGATGAAACTATAGTAGTCTTTAAAACGGAGAGATGGCTGAGCGGTTGAAAGCACCGGTCTTGAAAACCGGCAACGGGGCAACTCGTTCGTGAGTTCGAATCTCACTCTCTCCGCCATTATCATCTAAATATAATTAAAATACTTCATTAATGACTTTAGATTTTTTTCAATAAGCTTAGCCTGTGAATTAGATAATATATCTTTCCATTGATTAGATGTGCCTGATCTGAAAAATTTTGAATGTTTTGTAGCTTCATCAAAACCATTTTTATCTTCTAAATTTCTTAAATTAGTAAAATTTGTATTTTCTATTATTTTGTCAATGTCTTGTTCACTTAAGTTTATATTTAATCTGTGTATTTTATTAAGAAATTTCGTAATATTTAATATAATTTCTTTTGGATTTAATTTTAAATCTTCATACTTTATAATCAATCTAGGAACACTATTATAATTTAACCAGGATTGAACATTAAGTTCCCAAGTTGAAAGTAATTCTTGCGCTCCATTAGTTGTAATCATTAAACTTTTTGAAAAAAGAAATTCATCAATAGTTTTATCAATTGCTTTACCTGAAAAATTTTTAAGAGAAACTATTATATCTCTAGGATCTCTAACAATATAAATAAAACCTGCATTTACCGTTTCATTTGTAAAATTTTTATGTCTTGCACTATGAGTTTTAAATATATTCAAATGATTTACATTATTATTTAATATTTTTTGACATTCAATAATATTTTTTGATATCCAATCAAAATGTAACTCATTATTATTTGTATAAACTTTATTTTCAAATTCACTAAAATGCTTTTTAATTGATAGTAAGGGTATTAATTTTAAATCATTCAGGTTAAAATCTTTATCAAAATTATAAAAATTTCCAATAATAGACCTCAGCCAAGTATTTCCAGATTTAGGATAAGAAGCCAAAAAAATATTTTTATGCATTAAAAATTAATTTTTATTTTCAAGCTTATCAATCCTTTTTTTTAAATCTTGAACTAAAAAATAAATATAGACTATTGGTCCCATAATCATAACACCAACTAAAAACGCTAAAAATTCAAACATAGTGTATGTATAAATTAAAAAGAATATTTCTCAACACTCATTAAAATTATTTTTTTTCAAATAACCATAATTTATCTTGTGCTAACAAAAATATTTTACCACTCACTGGATGAATTTTAATATCTCTTATTCTTCCAATTTCTTTTTTAAAAACAATATGTTCTTTCACATTATCTAAATTTGAAAAATCTAATGAGCGTAGAGATTGGTCTTTTAAAGATGTTATAAGTGCTAATCCCTTAAATTCTGGAAATTCATTTCCATCATATATTGTGATTGCGCTAACAGCAATTGATGGCACCCAGTAATGAATTGCTTTTGTAAAACCAGGTAACCATTTAGGACCAATTTTGGAATTATCATAATTAGTTCCACCCCAACCTAAAATTTTCCAACCATAATTTTCACCCTTTTTAACTTCACCAAACCAATCGCCACCTTTTGCTCCGTGATTACTAATATAAATTTTATTATCAAAAGGAGAAATAGACATTCCTTGAGGATTTCTCACACCGATTTGATATATTTCGGGTAACCATGTTTCTTGTGAGATGTAATGAGGATTATCTTTAGGAGTAGTTCCATCTAATTTAATTCGGATGATACTTCCAGGATGTTGATTAGCATCTTGAGCTATCATTCCTTTTCCTCTTTCACCCACAGATGCGTATAAATAATTATCATGAATAACTATTCTCGAACCAAAGTGATAAGGTGATCTAATAGGTGGATTAGCTCTAAAAATGTTTTCAAAATCTAAGAAATTTAAATCTAAATCTGCTTTTGCAATAGATGTGGTTGAAGGACTAAAAAATTTATTACCAATCTTTTCAGAGTAGGATATAAAAATCTGATCATTATAAAAGTAAACATCTAAAAGGCCTCCTTGTGAATTTTTATCTCTAATAAATTTTAAGTTGTGATCTATTGCAGTAATCTTATTATTTTGAATATCAAATAGCTTAATTTTTCCAGTTT
>CACMEY010000010.1 GCA_902612805.1 uncultured Alphaproteobacteria bacterium
TTACAAATTTTATATATAATCGAGATTCATCATATGACGATCAAAGAAATTTTAATATTAGAATTATTAAAGAAATTAATGATAATAAAATTGAGGGATATGTTGTTGCCCTAGATGATGCTACATCTCTAATTTTAGCAGAAAAACATGCTGCTTGGTCTGATATAGCAAGAAAGATAGCACATGAAGTTAAAAATCCTCTTACTCCCATTAAACTTTCTGCTGAAAGAATAGAAAAGAAATTTTTAGATGCAAAAACAGATAAGGAGGATATTTCACTTTTAACTAAAACAATATCAAGACAAGTAGATGATATTGGAAAGTTAGTTGACGAATTTTCATCTTTTGCGAGAATGCCTGAGGCAGAAATCAAGCTTGATAATCTATCGAAATGCTTAGAAGAGGCATACCTTTTATATTACAATACAAGAAAGGATATAAAACTAAATTTAATTAAACCTCAAGATGATATCTATTTTCACTTTGACACTCTTCAAATCTCAAGATGTTTCAATAACTTAATTAAAAATGCCATTGAAGCTGTTGAGAAAATACCAAACCCTGTAGTTGAAGTATTATTGGCTACTGATACTCAAAATATAAAAATTGAAATAAAAGATAACGGTGTGGGAATTGATGAAAAAATGATGAGTAAAATTTTTGAGCCTTATTTTACAACTAAAACAAAAGGAACTGGTCTTGGACTATCTATAGTAAAAAGAATTATTGAAGATCACGGTGGTAAAATAAAAATTGAGAAAAATAAAAATATGGCAGGTACAACATCACTTATTAATTTTGAATACAATGCATAAAGTTTTAATTATAGATGATGAAAAGGATATTTGTTTTCTTATTTCAGAAATTTTAAAAGATGAAAATTATAATACATCTATTGCGCTCAATTCAGATGAAGCAATTAGTAAATTTAATGAAATTAAACCTGATTTAGTTATATTGGATGTATGGCTATCTAACAGTAAATTAGACGGGATTGAGATTTTAAAAGAATTTAAATCAATTGATAGTAATATTCCAATTATAATTATAAGTGGTCATGGAACAGTGGATCTTGCAGTGAAATCTATAAAAAATGGAGCATACGACTTTTTAGAAAAGCCATTCAACAGTGATAAATTAATTATTCTTACTAAGAGAGCGATAGAAAGTTCATCATTATTGAGTGAAAATAAAAATTTAAAAGATACGTTAATCAAAACTATACCACTAATAGGGAATTCAGAATTCATTAAAAAAATTAACAAAAATTTAAATGAGCAGAGTTCAAGTAATTCAAGATTATTAATTGAAGGGCCATTTGGAACAGGAAAAAAACATTTTACAAATTTAATACATCAAAATTCACAATATAAAGATAAACTTCCTATATCTATTGATTTTAAAAAACTTACAAATGAAGCATTAGATAAAATGTTTGTGGAAAATAAAAACGCAATTAATGAAAATATTTTTTATCGATCAAACAATAATTCATTAATACTGCTCAATATTGAAACTCTACCAAATATTTATCAAAAAAAATTTTTAAATTTTCTAGAAAACAAAAAATTTTTTCAAGATCTTGATATTGAATTAAATCATAAAATTATAACAATTACTGAGAAAAATTTAGAAATAGAAATTGAAAAAGGTAATTTTATTAAAAGATTATATGATAGAATTTCAACTGATTTTATAAAATTTAAATCTCTCTCTGATAGGAGGGATGATGTTCTTCCTATACTTGATTTTTATTTAAATGAAAAAAGTGGAGGAAATTTAAATTTTAAATTTTCTTCTAAAGCATTAACTAAGTTACAAATGTATGATTGGCCAGGAAATATATCTCAACTGATTAACTACGTAGAGAAAAGTTTGATACTTAACCAAGATCAAAATATAAAAGAGTTAGAAGTTGATGATTTAGCTTTACAAATGGGAGATGAAACTGCGTCAAATTCTTCCAATAATTCACTGGATTTGTCTTTAAAAGAAGCAAGATCCGAGTTTGAAAAAAATTATTTAATATCGCAAATTAAGAGATTTAATGGTAATATAACTAAGGTTTCTGAATTTACAGGAATGGAAAGAACTGCTCTTTATAGAAAATTTAAATCACTAGATATAAAAGTAGAATAACTAATCAATGAAAACAATAATTTGTGGTGCTGGCGATGTCGGATATAGCATAGCTGATAAACTATCTCGCGAAAACTTTGAAGTTACAGTTATTGATGAAGATGGAAATAGATTAAATAAAGTATCTGAAACATTGGATGTGAAAACTATAAATGGTATTCCTAGTATGCCATCAGTTTTGGAGAGCGCTGGTGCAAATGATTGCGAAATACTAATTGCAGTTACTAAGAGTGATGAAACTAATATGGTTACTTGTCAAATTGGCCATTCTTTATTCAAAATAAAAAAGAAAATTGCAAGAATAAGACAGCAAGATTATTTAAAAACTGATTGGAAAAATTTATATAATGATGAAAATTTCCCAATAGATGCAATCATTTCTCCCGAACAAGAAGTTGCTAAGGGTATATTTAGAAGATTAATTTCTCCTGGTACAATAGATATGGTTGAATTATCAGATAAAAAATTAAAATTAATTGGATTAAAATGTGAGGATAATTTTTTACATTCAGGTCTATCTGTAAGAGAATTATCAGAAAAATTTCCTGATTATTTAGCTAACATAATGTTTATATTTAGAGGTGATCAAAAATTTACTGTAAATTCTTCAACTAAAATTGAAAAAAAAGACACCATCTTTCTAGTTGTGGAAACTGATAATTTGACAGATGTGTTATCTGAATTTGGCCATCAAGAATTGCAGGCAAAAAAAGCTGTAATTATAGGTGGTGGAAATATAGGATTTTCACTCGCTCAGCTAATTGAAAATTCTGACACATATATAAAAACTGAACTTATTGAAGCTAATAAAGAACGAGCAGAATTTCTTGCTTCAAATTTAGAAAATATAACAGTCACATGCGGTGATGGCTTGGACAATCAGATACTTGAAGAGGTAAACATATCAGATTCAGGTTACTGTATAACTATTACGGAAGATGATGAAGTTAATATCCTATCATCTTTGCTAGCTAAAAGAGCAGGAGCCAAAACATCAATAACTTTAATTAATAATAGTAATTATTCATCTTTGCTATCAAATATAGGTGTTGATATGACCATAGATCCAAAAATAATAACAATTTCTAAAATTTTAGAAAAGGTTAGAGGTGTAAAAATAAGAAATGATTATTCTATAGGTGAAGGTTTTGGAGAAGTAATAGAGGCAGATATTCAGTCAGAATCATTTCTTTGTAATAAAAATCTTAAAGAGTTAGAATTACCAAAAGGTATACGTATTGGGTCAATTGTAAGAGATAAAAAAATTATAATCCCTAATAGCCAGACTGTTTTTAAAGAGAATGATGATGTTGTTTTTTTTGCTGAAACAAACTGCATAAAAAAACTAGAGAAACTTTTATCAAAAGTTTAATCTAATGCCAAATTTTGCTTTTATAAATAACAAATTCATAAATTTTAAATCTGCAAAAATTCACATAGAAGATAGAGGATTGCAATTTGCAGATAGTGTTTATGAAGTTATCGCAGTTTTGGAAAATAATTTAATTGATTTAGATTTTCATCTTAAGAGATTAAAATATTCTCTTCGTGAATTAGAAATTAAATTTATAATCAATAAAAAAAACCTAAATAATATTTTTCTAAATCTAATAAAGAAAAATAAAACGAGAAATGGAATAATATATTTACAAATTACAAGAGGTATTCAGTTTAGAGAACATAAATATCAAAAAAATTTAATCCCAACTTTGATTGTATACACAAGAAATAAAAGCTTTAATTTACCTGGAAAAAAATTTGTAGGAGTAAATACAATTACATTTCAAGATCTTAGATGGAAAAGACGAGATATTAAAACAGTAAATTTACTTCCAAATATTATAGCAGCAAACATGGCCAAAAAGAAAAATGCTTATGAGGCAATTTTAATGCAAAATGGAAAAGTAACTGAGGGAACATCTTCTAATATTTGGATTATAAAAAGAAATAATTTAATAACTCATCCAGCTAACTCAGATATTTTAAAAGGAGTAACTAGAACATCTCTTTTAAAAATCATAAAAAAAACTAAACTTAAATTAGTAGAAAAACAATTTACTCATAAGCAATTATTTAATGCTGATGAAGTATTTTTAACAAGCTCTGGAAGTTTTATTACTCCTATTTTAAAAATTGATAATAAGAAAATCAATAATGGTAAAATTGGTAATATCACACTGAAACTTGCAGAAATGTACACTGAGGCATGTATAAATGGATAATATAAAGCAAGAGGACATAGAGGACATTTGTTTTAACGTAAGTCAAAATATTATCTTGCCAAAATTTAAAAATTTATCAGACGACGACATTAATTATAAAAATGGCTCTGATTTAGTAACTGCAGCTGATATAGAAGCAGAAAAAGAATTAAAAAAAAATTTGTTAAAAATTTTACCTACTTCAAATTTTATAGGTGAAGAGGAATATTCTAAAAATGAAAATATATTAAATTTTTATAATGAAGAAGCATATTGTTGGACTGTTGATCCAATAGATGGAACAACAAACTTTGCTAATGGTAGAAATAAATTTGCTATTATGATAGCCTTAACATTTAAAGAAAAAATTTTACGTTCTTGGATATATAAACCATTAGATAAAATTATGTGTTCAGCTATTGTAAATGAAGGTGCTTATATCAATAATAATAAAATTGTTACAAAAGGTGAAAATCTAATTGAAAAAACTATAGGATCAATAAGCACAAAGTATTGGGAACCAGGATTTAAAGATAAGTTAAAGATATTTAAAAACATATTTAAAGAAGTTAACTCTTATAGATGCATTGGTTTTGAATATGTAGATATAGGCATTGGGATAAGAAATTTTGCTATTTTATCAAAACTATCTCCCTGGGATCATATTCCAGGTATTCTATTTATCAGAGAAGCAGGTGGTGCTGATATAGATTTTGATAAAAATAAATATGACTTTACAAAAAAGAATAAGAATTTAATTGTAAGTAATTCAGAAGATTTGAATTTAAAAATTTTAGAAAAATTAGGAGAATATTCATGAGTATTAAAAATGTTTCTTTTATTGGCTTAGGAGTAATGGGTTACCCAATGGCAGGTCATCTTCAAAACAATGGGTATAATGTAACTGTTTATAATAGAACAACAGTTAAAGCAGAAAAATGGGTAGAAAAGTACAAAGGAAACATGGCTAACACTCCTGGTGAAGCTTCTCAAAATTCTGAAATTATTTTTATGTGTGTCGGACGTGATGAAGATATTATTGAAGTAATGGAAGGTGATAGTGGAATTCTTTCAAATGCAGCTGAGGGATCAATTATTGTTGATCACACAACAGCTTCTGCAGAGATAGCAAGAAACTATTATCAAAAACTTAAAGATAAAAAATTGAGTTTTCTTGATGCTCCTGTATCTGGCGGCCAGGCTGGAGCAGAAAATGGTGTTCTTTCTATTATGATTGGCGGTGATGAAAAAGATTATAATACAGTTAAGACAGTTCTCACATCTTATGGCAAAGCCATTGAACTTATAGGTCCATCTGGATCAGGTCAAATAGCTAAAATGATAAATCAAATTTGTATTGCGGGATTAGTGCAAGGTTTATCTGAAGCAATGGCTTTTGGAAAAAAATCTAATGTGGATATGGAAAAGGTTCTTAGCGTTATATCAAAGGGTGCAGCTCAATCATGGCAAATGGAAAATAGATATAGAACTATGCTCGATGGCAAATTTGATTACGGTTTTGCAGTTGATTGGATGCGTAAGGATTTATCAATTTGTTTTAATGAAGCCAGCAAAAATGGAGCAATGCTTCCTGTTACAAAAATTGTTGATAAATATTATGAAGAAGTTCAAAAAAATGGCGGCAATAGGTTTGATACATCATCCCTCATGACACTTTTAGACAAATAAATGTCAAAAAACTTAATGTTAGCAATCATATTGTTAACAGCCTCTTCTTTATTTTGGTCAGGAAATTTTTTTTTTGGAAAAGTTGCTCACATAACTGATCTTTCACCATTTAAATTAAGTTTTTTTAGATGGTCTTTAGCTTTGCTTTTGCTACTACCTTTCACTCTTAAAAGTATTTTGGAAAATTTAAATTATTACAAAGAAAACTTTTTACTAATGACTACATTAAGTATTTTAAGTGTTACAATATTTAACTCATTTACATATATCTCATTACAGACTACTTTAGTTTTAAATTCTACTATAATGGCATCTACTGCACCAGTAATTATGATTGGTTTTTCTTGGCTAATGTTTCGAACTAAAATCTCAAAACTACAATTAATTGGTATAATTTTATCTTTATTAGGTGCTCTTGCAATAATTTTAAAAGGAAATTTAAACAATTTATATACTTTAAATTTTACTATTGGCGATATATGGATGTTTGCCGCTGTAATATCTTGGTGCTTATATTCTGTGCTGTTAAAAAAGATGGATACATCAATCCCTCAACTAGCAAGCTTAGAAGTAATGATTATTATTGGCTTATTTTTTATCATTCCATTTTATCTTTTTGAATCTTTCAATGGTACCTTTTTACTTTCATCTTCTTATGACTTTTTCATTATTATTTATGTTGCTATCTTTGCAAGTATTGCTGCTTATTTTGCTTGGAACAAGGGTGTCTATTTAATTGGACCAAATAGAGCTGGTTTATTTTTACACTTTATACCTGTCTTTGCTGCAATTTGGGCAATAATTTTTTTAAATGAGAGTTTTGCAATATTTCATATTGTAGGTGTTTTTTTTATAATTACAGGAATTATATTATCTAATATAAGATTTAAAAATGAACAAAATAGTCAAAACTGATCAGGAATGGAAATCTCTTCTCACAGAAGATGAATATTATGTAACAAGACAAAAGGGAACAGAACCTCCTTTTTCTGGTAAAAATTTTGAAATTATTAATGGTGGTATTTTTAAATGTAAATGCTGTGGTAATGAATTATTTAATAGTTCAACAAAATATGATTCTTATTGTGGGTGGCCAAGTTTTTTTGAACAAATATCACCTGAAGCAATTAAAACAGAGACTGATAGATCTCATGGAATGGTGCGTATTGAAATTATGTGTGCCAAATGTGATGCCCATTTAGGTCATGTCTTTGATGATGGACCTGAGCCTACCGGAAAAAGATACTGTGTAAATTCTCTTTCTATTAATTACGAAGAGTTTGAATAATACTTTTTATACACTCCTATTTTCCTCAATAGGTCATGCTCTCATGCATATGTTTGCAGCATTTTATTTTGTAATCGTTCTGACAATAGAAAAAGAATGGAATATTTCTTACGATCAATTAATTAGATTATGGTCTCTTGGAGCTCTACTAATTGGTTTAGGGGCAATTCCTTTTGGGTGGTTAAGTGATAAATGGTCCCGTTCAGGAACAATGACAATTATGTTTATTGGAATGGGATTAGCCTCCATTTTATGTGGTTTAAGCACATCAGTTTCTTTTTTATTTTTTTCTTTATCACTTCTTGGACTTTTCTGTTCAATTTATCATCCTGTAGGCATTCCTTGGGTGATTCATGCAGCTAACAAACAGGGAAGAGCGCTTGGTGTAAATGGTATTTTTGGTGGGGTAGGGATAGGCTCTGGAGCATTTGTAGCTGGTACTCTAACAGAATTACTAAATTGGCAACTAGCTTTTATATTACCTGGTTTAATATCAATTATTATTGGGTTTATTCTTATTTACTTAATCTTAATTGATAAAATATCTTACAAAAATTATTTTATTAAAAATGATGATCAAGATCATTCCCGTAATGAGATGATTTTAATTGCATTAATAATGCTTTTATCAATGTTTGCCCTTGGATTATCTTTTCACAATACACAAACAGCATTACCAAAAGTATTTGAAATACGAATTGGTAACACAAGCTCAATTCAAATTGGATTTATGATAGCAATTATCTATTTTATTTCTGGCGCTACAACATTTGTTGGAGGCTTACTCGCTGATCGATTTAATTTAAAAACTATTTACTTAATTGGTATATTTCTTCAGTTTCCTTGCTACCTAGGAATAGCTTACATATCTGGTTACTCTTTAGTAGTGTTATGTGTTCTAGCTGCCGTATTTAATGCAAGTATTCTGCCTACAGAAAATCTCCTACTTGGGAAATTTACACCCCAAAAGTATCATGGTGTTGTATACGGAATTAAGTTTATTCTTGCATTTGGATCAGGACCAATTTCAGTATTCTTAATTTCAGAAATATATTCCATAACTTTAGAGTTTACTTATTTGTTTTTAATTAATGCAATAATGATGGCTATAGTTTCAATTTTTATTATTTTCTTACCAATCCAAGGTAATCAAAGAACAGTTATTCAGGATTAGATTTTATTTCTTCAAGGTAATTAATAACTTCATTAAATTTTTCATCAGGTATATCTTTATAGGTCATACTAAAATGATTTTTTACCTCTAATGCAACATGAGCATAAGGATTTCTACCCTTTGGATGATTAGGGTGATCAGGTAATTTTCCTTTTAAAAAATTACCAGTTTCTTGAATTAATTTCCAAATTTTAGATGCGTTTTCTTTATTCAACTTATCTAGCTAGAGCACCCATTGGATCCCAAGGTGCTAGCGCTACTGGTTCGATATCTAAGTATTTTAAAAGTCTTTTGTTTAGATATTTTTTATCAATGACAACTTCATAGGTATATTCATCAAACCATTCATCTGTCATCATCATATATCCTTGGTTACCACTTTTTGTTCCCCAGCTATTTTCAATTTTCCATTTAGTTGAATTTCTTTTCTTAATATCGACTCCCGTTAAAAGCATAGCATGAGTCATTTCACTATCACCATACTCTAAACGAGTTTGTTTATTCATCTTAAATGAAGTTTGGAAGACATTTTCATAATCGTAAATGCCCATATCAAGTACACCCATATCACGACTAAAACGTTTTCCAACATCACAACCAAACCATACAGCTTCGTTGTTTTTTATTGAGTCCATTGCAGATTTTTTTAATTCTTTAATATCTACATTTAAATATTTAATAATTTGTCCTTCAACAACGTTACCAAGATATTCAACTGTGTACATTGTATTAAATTTTTTATTGCTCATTGGAGCATGAATTAAGCAAACTTTATCTTTAATATTGATATCAGCATATTTTTTGCAGAAATCAATTGGTGTCATGTCTGAAATGACAATATGTCTATTATCTTTATTTCTAGTAGACCAATTGATAACATCTGGTGGTTGACCAAGAAACATTGCTAGTAAATTATAAATTGTTTCCATCATGTCTTTTTTTAGGGCTGCAGAATTTTTAGCTGGTTTCTTTCTTAGTATAGAAGCAAACTCTCTTAATTTGTGAGTCAAAATATAATTCATGGCTCCAGATTTACTACTATGATTTGTTTCAGGCATTACATCTTTTGGAACTGCACCGTACTTGTTAATTAAGTTTACAAACATATCCCACTGTCCACCATCTTGCACAGGTGCTTTTAAAAGATGAGTAATTAATCTGCTCTCATATGTTTCATCTCTTGATTTGATAATATTCTCTAAAAAATAATTTGCTTTTTCTAGCTTATCCCAAAACATGAAATAATTTTGTGAGAACTCAAATGTATTTAGTTCAAGGCTATCAACAACTTGTAAACGCATGAGATTTAATCCTGCAAATCCCCAACATCTACCTGATGCCATCTGGTTTGTTGCAGGTAGTTCTTTTTTTATTAGATTAGAAAAATTATGATTGATTTGACTAAAGTTTTCCCAATTGAGTGCAACATTAGCTAAATCATTTTTAATTAATGCATTTCTTGATGCTGTATTTTTATTATTTCTTAAAAATTTATTTTTGAAAGTTTTGATTGTTGATAGAGATATATTTTTTGCCATATTCTCTATTTAAAACTATTTCAGCTTAATTCAATTCTTAACTGTTTTTTTCTTTTTTTTGAGACCCATTTTAGCTTTTCTTTCATCAATTAACCTAATGGCATCTTCTAGTTTTAAGCTATCAATTGTTTGATCACCAAGAATTGATGCATTTATTTTTCCACATTTTACATACGGTCCAAATTTACCCTCATGAGCAGTAATATTTTTCTTTTCTGTTGGATGCTCTCCAAATGTTTTTAAGGTCGCATTACCTCTCTGTGTAGGCTTAGCAATTAATTCAATGGCTCTTTCAAGTTCAATATCAAGAATATTATCTGTTTTTTCTAGAGCTTTATATTTTTTATCATGAAGAATATATGGACCGTACATTCCTATACCAGCACTAACTGTTTTATTTGTTTCAGGATGAAATCCTAATTTACGCGGCAAACCAAGTAATTGAATAGCTGTATTTAATCCTATTTCATCTGGCTCAAAATTCTTAGGAATAGAAACTCTTTTTGGTTTTTTTTCTTTTGTACCTTCACCAACTTGCATATAAAATCCATAAGGACCTTTTCGAAGAGTAATCATTTCACCTGTTTCTGGATAAATACCAATTTCTTTTGGTCCGCTAAGAGCAGCACCATCTTTATCATTTAATTGATTAAACTGAACTGTATATTTGCAATCAGGATAATTAGAGCAGCCAATAAATCCTCCAAATTTTCCAACTTTAATTCCTAGTCTTCCATTATCACAGGTTGGACATTTCCTTTTTTCATCTGCTCCATTTGGTGGAAAGAAATGCGGACCTAGTGCTTCATCTAACACATCTATGACCTCTCTATTTGATTTGCCTACAGTTTCATCGCAAAGTTGTTTGAATGTTTCCCAAAATTTTCTTAGAACTTCTTTCCAATCAAGCTTACCATCAGAAATTTCATCAAGTTGATTTTCAAGATCAGCGGTAAAATCATATTCAACATATTGATTGAAATATTTCTCTAAAAATATCGATACTATTCTTCCTCTATCATGAGGATTAAAACGTTTTTTATCTAAAATTACATAATCTCTATCTTGTAGAACTTTAATAATAGAAGCATAAGTAGATGGTCTACCAATACCAAGTTCTTCAAGTTTTTTAACTAAGCTTGCTTCTGTGTAACGAGGAGGAGGGGAGGTGAAATGTTGTGTCTTTTCAACTTCTTTGAGATTTAAACTCTCTCCTTCACTCATGGCAGGAAGAATTGTTTCTTTTTCTTCATCTTTATCATCATCTTTAGCTTCTTGATAAACTTTATACATCCCAGGAAACTTAATTGTTGATCCATTTGCTCGTAAAACAATTTTTTTATCTTCGTTTGTAATATCAACAGCTACTTGATCTAATATGGCACTCGCCATTTGTGAACTTACAGCTCTTTGCCAAATAATTTCATATAACTTGTATTCTTCTAAAGTAATGTATTGCTTAATATCTTTTGGTGTTAGGTAAATATTTGTCGGTCTAATACATTCATGTGCTTCCTGAGCATTTTTAGCCTTCGATTTATAAACTCTTGGTGCTTCTGGCAAATAGTTTGCACCATAATTATCAGTAACAAAACCTCGAACTTGGTTAATAGCTTCTTTTGACATGACGACACTGTCTGTTCGCATATAAGTTATTAAGCCAGTTGTTTCTCCTTTAATATCTGTTCCTTCATAAAGGCGTTGGGCTGTGCGCATTGTTTGACTAGCACTAAAACCAAGTTTACGACTAGACTCAATTTGCATTGTAGATGTAGTAAAAGCAGGATAGGGATTTCTTCTAGCTTCTTTTTTCGTAATATTTCCAACAGTGAAAGTAGAATTTTTAATATCATTAAAAATTTTTGTCGCCTCACTTTCATTTTTAATATCAAGTTTATCTACTTTATTCCCATCATAAACTGTAAGTCTGGAATTAATGATTTTATCTTCTTTATTTCTAAACTCGCCTTGTAAAGACCAATATTCCTGTGGAATAAATTTTTCTATTTCAAGTTCTCTCTCACTAATTATTCTTAAGGCAACAGATTGAACTCTACCCGCTGATTTTGAACCTGGTAACTTTCTCCATAGCACTGGAGAAAGTGTAAAACCAACAAGAAAATCTAACGCTCTTCTTGCAAGATATGCATTAACTAAATTTTCATCTATTTCTCTTGGCTCTTTAAGACTATCAAGAACTGCATTTTTTGTAATTTCATTAAATGTAACACGGTGAATATTTAATTTTGAAAGTGATGAATTATCTCTAAGTAATTTTTCAACATGCCAAGCTATGGCTTCACCTTCACGGTCGGGGTCAGTTGCTAGATATAAATTTTCAGATTTTTTTGCAGCATCTGTTATTTCTTTTATTACTTTTTTCCCGCGATCACTTGTTTCCCATTTCATTTGGAAATCATTTTCGGTATCTATTGCATCATTTTTTGCTGATAAATCTCTCACATGTCCTACACTTGCTAGAACTTTGAAGTCAGAGCCTAAATATTTATTAATAGACTTTGCCTTCGATGGTGATTCAACAATTAATACATTCATAAATTTGGGCCCCAAATTTCAGTTTAAAGATAATTCGTCAAGAAATTTTAAAAAAAAGTATATTTTTACTTGGATAATTTAATTTTACTTTCAGTTTTGTTTATGAGTCTTTTAATGTTTTCTGTGTGTTTAAGATAAATAATTAAAGTTAAATAAATAAAGAAAATTAGAATATAAAAATTAAAATTAACAAAAATATAATAAGATGGAGCTACTAAAATTCCAATTAAAGATCCAAGAGAAGAGTATTTACTTACAAAAGCAGCAACAAGCCATACTAATAAAAATAAAATTGCTATGTAAGGATTAAAGCCAAATAAAAAGCCAATATATGTTGCCACTCCTTTTCCACCTTTAAATTTTAACCAAACAGGATAGATATGACCTAATATGGCAAAGTGACAGATAAGTATTTTATTCAATAAAGAAATATCTTGAAAATACATTTGTAAAATGAGGAATGGAAGAAGGCCTTTAAAAATATCAAAACAAAGAACAATGAATGCTACAAATTTATTTCCTGTTCTTAAAACATTTGTTGCACCTACATTTCCAGAACCAATCTTTCTAATATCTCCCAAGCCAAATAATTTTGTAAAAATCAATGCAAAGGGTAATGATCCAATTAAATAAAACAATATGATTAATGATAAACTACTTACTAAAGTCATCTCTGTTTTTAATAATTAAGTCTAAGCATGCCATTCGTACTGCAACACCCATAGCGACCTGTTCTTGTATTAAGCTCCTCGTGACGTCATCGGCAAGTTTGGAGTCTATTTCTACACCACGATTCATTGGACCTGGATGCATAACGAAAGCATTTTTTTTAGCATATTTAAGTTTATTGTAATCTAATCCATACTTTTTAAAATAAGTCTTTTGATTTGGCATAATTTTTCCAACTATTCTTTCTTTTTGAATACGTAGCATCATAACAATATCACAATTTTGTAATCCCTTTTTCATTTCTGTATAAACATTCACAGGTAGTT
Organism: uncultured Alphaproteobacteria bacterium; assembly: GCA_902612805.1. GTDB lineage: Bacteria > Pseudomonadota > Alphaproteobacteria > HIMB59 > CACPNW01. Next base: position 13,581 of record CACMEY010000010.1, read on the forward strand.
TTTTTAAACTTTTTGGTAACCATTGCTTAGGACCAATAACATTAATTTTTGCACCTAGCTTTGAGAGTATTATTATGTTTGATCGCGCAACACGACTATGCAAAATATCCCCGCATATAGCAATTTTTAATTTTGCAAAATTTTCAAATTTATTTTTTATAGTAAGTGCATCTAATAATGCTTGTGTGGGGTGCTCATGACTTCCATCACCAGCATTGATTACAGACGCATCCACTGTTTCTGAAATTTTTTTACTAATTCCTTCCTCTGGATGTCTTACAATTAAAACATCAGGATTCATTGAATTAATAGTAGTCATAGTATCGAGTAAAGTCTCTCCTTTGTTAATAGAACTATCTTTTACCACTACATTAATGAGATCTGCTCCTAGCCTTTTAGCAGCAACTTCAAAACTTGTTCTTGTTCTTGTTGAGTCTTCAAAAAAAAGATTAAATATTGTTCTTCCTTCTAAAACATTAATTTTTTTAATTTTCTTTTTATTGAAAGATATATATTTTTTGGATTCATCTAAGATGTGCTCAATTTCTTTTTTTGTCAAATCTGCTGTTTCTACTAAATGAATTTTTTTAAAAATATTTTTTGTTCGTTTTAATTTTATATTTGTTTTTGAAGAAATTGATGAATAATATTTTAAGGCTATATTTTCTGCATCTTTTAGAATTTTTGAACCTGTAGATGATCTGATTGCTTTTATTTTTGGCATTTTTATTTTCATTTGCCAATATTTGGAATTTTCTCTTTTATATAATTTAATGTGTCCTGATTTAAGAAATTTTGATTTCATATGTGTTAATAATGTGTCAGTATGTGTAAACTAATTTATTAATTATTTCTATATCTATCTAAATATCCTTGTAAGATATATGCAGCTGACTGCTGATCAAGTTTGCTTTTTATCTTCGTTTTACTTAGATCAGCTTTTCTCATTTCTTTAAAAATCACATCAGATGAAAACCTTTCATCCCAAAGAGCCGTAGGTTTTTTAAAAAAGGTTTGAAGATTAATATTAAAATCTCGCACTAGTTGACTTAGTTTGTTTTCGCTATTATCCAGGCTAATTGGCAGACCAAGAATAAATCCACCAATTTCATACTCTTTCAAAATATCTTTCAAGATGATCAAATCTTTATTGGTTCCTTTTCTTTGAATAATTGAAAGCGGTGTAGCGATTATTTTCGATCTATCGCTTACAGCAACGCCAATCGTTTTAGTTCCTAGGTCTAGACCTGCAAGTATTTGTGATGTATTAAGGCCATCGATTAAATTATTTTGATCATTCATATAATGGAGCTCATAAATTGAAGATTGATAAAAATACAATAAATAAAATTGCCCGTCTATCTAGAATAAAGTTAGATGATAAAGAATCTGAAGATTATATTAATGATCTTAATTCCATTTTAGACTGGGTTGAGCAACTAAATGAAGTAAATACTGAAAATATAGAACCATTAAGTAACATATCATCATCAATTTTACCTAAAAGAGAAGACGTATCTAAAGATACTAATTCAAGTGATGAAATTCTTGAAAATGCCCCTGATAAACTTGAAGGATTTTTTGCTGTACCAAAGGTGGTAGAATAATGCCTAAATCATCTTTGAAGCAAACGTTAAAAGATCTCGATACAAAAAAAATATCAATAAGAGAATTAAATCAGGATTATTTAAAAAAAATTAAAGAAAAAGAAAACTTAAATGTTTTTATTCATTTTAGTGAAGAGAATGTTTTAAAGCAGATAGATAACATAGAGAAAGATAATTCAGCAAAAAAATTAAAAGGCATTCCGATTGCAATCAAGGATCTATTTTGTACTAAAAGTATGCCAACAACCGCAGCTTCAAAGATTTTAGAAAATTTTAATCCAACTTATGAATCATTTGTTACTCAAAAATTATTAGATGAAGGATCTATTTTTGTTGGTAAAACAAATCTTGACGAGTTTGCCATGGGCTCAGCTACTAATACAAGTTTTTTTGGAAATACAATTAATCCCCTATCAAAAGAGAATGAGCCTTTAGCTCCTGGTGGATCTTCTGGTGGTTCTGCAGCCGCAGTTGCTGCAGATTTATGTTTAGGGGCAACTGGAACAGATACAGGTGGTTCAATAAGACAGCCAGCCAGCTTTTGTGGTGTTGTTGGTATCAAACCAACATATGGTTTATGTTCACGATGGGGTATAGCTGCATTTGCATCTAGTTTGGATCAAGCAGGAATTTTTTCTCATAATGTTGAAGATGCATCAATATTATTACAATCAATCGCTGGGTTTGATCAAAGAGATAGTACAAGTGCTAAAGTAGATATTCCAAATTATTTTGAAAATTTAGATGATGATCTAAATGGGAAAACTGTTGGTATACCGAAAGAGTATTCTGTTGATGGTACGCCAATGGAAATAAGTCAGATATGGGAAGATGCTATCAAAGTTTTAGAAAAAAAAGGTGTTAAAATTAAAAATATTTCACTTCCTCATACTAAATATGCACTTCCTACTTATTATATAATCGCTCCTGCTGAAGCTTCCTCAAATTTAGCTCGTTATGATGGAGTGAAATATGGTTTTAGATCTGATGAAATTAATTCACTTGATGAAATGTATGAAAATACAAGAGCTCAAGGTTTTGGAAGAGAAGTAAAAAGAAGAATTTTAATTGGAACATACGTATTATCTGCAGGCTATTATGATGCATATTATCTTAAGGCACAAAAAGTAAGAAAATTAATTGCTGATGATTTTAATAAAGCTTTAAAAGAATGTGATTTTATAGTTACTCCTACTGCACCAAGTGCTGCATTTCCCTTGAATGAAAAACAAAATGATCCTATCAAAATGTATTTAAATGATGTGTTTACGGTTCCTGCTTCTTTAGCTGGCTTACCAGGTATTTCCATTCCCTTCGGGAAAGATAAAAATAATTTACCACTAGGTATCCAAATATTAGGAAAACACTTTGATGAACAACAAGTTTTTAATGCCGCTTTATCTCTAGAAAGATCATATGAATAATTTAATAAAAGGTGAAAAGCATGATTGGGAGATGGTAATCGGTCTTGAAATACATGCACAAGTAAAATCAAACTCTAAACTATTTTCTTCTTCGTCAACAAAATTTGGCTCATCACCAAATAGTCAAGTGTCTTTAGTCGATGCTGCTATGCCAGGAATGTTGCCTGTTATTAATAAGTATTGCGTGGAACAGGCAGTAAAAACTGGAGTCGGTTTAAATGCTAAAATTAATAATTATTCTGTCTTTGATAGAAAAAATTACTTTTATGCTGATCTTCCACAAGGATATCAAATTAGTCAGTACAAATATCCAATTGTTGGAGAAGGAAAAGTTACAATTGATTTTAAAGATGGAACATCGAAAGATATCAGAATTGTAAGATTACATTTAGAACAAGATGCTGGTAAAAGTTTACACGATCAAAATCCTTCAAAAACATATGTAGATCTTAATAGATCTGGTGTTGCTTTAATGGAAATTGTTAGTGAGCCTGACATTAGAACCCCTGATGAAGCTGGAATGTATATATCCAAAATCAGATCAATTTTAATGTATTTAGATACATGTGATGGAAATATGCAAGAGGGTTCTTTAAGAGCAGATGTAAATATTTCAGTAAGAAAACCTGGAGATGAATATGGAACTCGATGTGAAATTAAAAACTTAAACTCTATAAAGTTTATTAAGCAGGCTATTAATTATGAAGCAAAAAGACAAATAGAAATATTGGAGTCTGGCGGTTCTATTGAACAAAACACAATGCTCTTTAATACATCTACTGGTAAAACTAGACCCATGAGAAATAAAGAAGAAGCTCATGATTATAGATACTTTCCTGATCCAGATTTATTACCACTAGAAATTTCTAAAGAAGAAATAGGAAAAATTAAATCATCAATACCAGAGCTTCCAGATGAGCTTAAGAATAAATTTATTGAGACTTATAAATTGTCTAATTATGATGCCTCAGTATTAACTGCAGAGAAACAAACATCTGATTATTTTAATGAAACAATTAATTCAGATTCAGAATTAAAAAATCATGCAAAAATAGTTGTAAATTGGATTACTTCTGAATTGTTTTCATTACTAAACAAAAATAATCAAGATTTAAATAACTCTCCAGTATCACCTGAAAACTTAGGACAACTTATAAAGTTAATTTCTACAAATGAAATTTCTGGCAAAATTGCAAAAGATGTATTGGAAGATATGTTTTCTTCAGGAAAAACAGCTAGACAAATCGTAGATGAAAAGGGTTTGCAACAAGTTACAGATCAGGGTGAAATAGCAAAAGTTATTGATGAGGTCATTGCAGATAACCCAAAAATGGTTGAGCAGTATCTGGCTGGTAAAGCTAAGCTATTAGGTTTCTTTGTTGGTCAAGCTATGAAATTAACTAAAGGAAAAGCTAATCCAAAAATGTTAAATGATATTTTAAAGCAAAAATTAAATAAAAAAAATTAAACGTAAAGAATAACATCTATAAGCAACAATTATAAAAGTTAAAATTATCCAAATAATATTTCCCTTGTAATTTTCTGCGGCTCTCCAAATTCCAATAGAAATAAATATTGTCCAAATAAAAATAAAAACTTTTGATATTAAAGCAAGATTAGTAAAATCTAAAAATGGTATTTGTGAAACAGAGCTATTTGTATTAAAAAAATAAATTTCAAGATTAAATATAATAAGCAAAACAATACCATTTAATAATTCACCAACTAACCAATAGGATTTCCAAAGTTTTATTTTTCCTTCAAAAAAATCTTTAATTATATTTGTATTAGTCATTTTTATTTATCTTTAATATTATAATTGTTCATAAAATTTTAATAGTAATTCAGCATAATTAAATCATTTATTTGGAGTTTTTAATGTATAAGAAGTCCACAAAGAATGCCATTTTGCATAATTATCTTTTTTCTTATTACTTCCTTCAATTATAACAACACTTTCAATTAGATATTTTGTATTTTCTTTAAATAAGTAATCAAAATATCCAACCTCATTTGTTCTAAGATATTCTTTTCTAAAATAACCATTATTTAAACTCATAATAGATACTTTATGATCAGTTAGAATTTTATTTTTGTATTCTAATAAAATTCTTTTACTTTCATTTAAATTTTTAAGAGGATTGTCTAAAAAAATTAATTCAAAGTCCATATTTGTGTCGATATCTTTACCGTCAAAATTTTCTAAGCTAATTAATGATTTTGCATATCTTTTATAACTTTCAAAAAAATTTTCTGGATAGTTATTTTCTTTATGTTTTTGAGCTAAATTTGAATATCCTTTTTCCCTTGCAAATATTTCAAATTTAACTAATTTTTGATATTCAACATACTTAGTTACTGACTCAATCTGTATAACATTTAACCCTTTAGACATTTTTTTAATATTAAGAGCAGGAATATCGCCTAATCTACCTTTAATCTTAGATTTGCCGTCTTTAGAATGTAGGAAGGAAATTTTAAAATATTCTTTAGTAAATGGTATTGGTGATCCTTCAAAGTTTTCTCCTATGAATATATTAGCTATAACCTTTTCATCATTTGATAAGTGATAATTTTCTGGATCAATCCAAAATTCATGACTCAAAGAGTTCTTAGATATTGAAGAAATGATAATTATAAATATTAATCTTTTTATATAAAATTTCATTATGTTCTCTTATATTAAAATTATAAAATTATATCTATTTTTAATTCTTATTGTTTTTCTAAATTTATTTTCATCATCTTCTATCAGTCATGAAATCAAGCCATCTATTGCAGATTTTACTTATGATGAAAATTATTTGAATTTTAAAATAAGATTAAACGCTGAATTGATATTATCTAATATTGATGCATCTACTGTTTCTAATACAGACTCTTCATCACTAAGTGAAATTTATGATAAATTTAGAATTTTAAGCATGAAAGACCTTGAAGAAATGTTTAAAAATTCTTGGAGTGAAATAAGTTCTAATATTGATATTAAAATTAATAATGAAACAAAAAAAATAAATTTAATTAAAACTGAAATTGAAGATATAAAAAATTTTGAAATAAGTAGAGATACACATGTTTATTTTAGAGTTATATTGGATGAAAATTCTGAACAATTTACATTTAGGTGGGTTAAAAACTACGGACCAATTATTTTAAGAGAGAATAATAATAACAAATTAGAAGATGAATTAGTTACAGAATATTTGCAATCAGGAATTGAATCAAGTCAATTTTCATTCAAGGAAAATAATTTTAGTAAAACATTTAATAGCTTCGCAAAATTTTTTGTATTAGGAATTCAACATATTATTCCAAAAGGATTAGATCATATTTTGTTCATATTTGGACTTTTTTTATTTTCATCATCTTTAAAAACATTAATTTCTCAAATAACTATCTTTACTATTGCTCATTCAATTACCCTTATATTTGTTTCTTTATCTTTAATGAGAATTAATCCTCAAATTGTTGAACCTATAATTGCACTTTCTATAGTTTATATTGGATTAGAAAATATTTTTAAAAAATATATAAAAGAATATTTAAGATATGTTGTAATCTTATTTTTTGGATTACTTCATGGTTTAGGATTTGCATTAGTTTTGAGTGATATAGGTTATAAGAGCAGTGATTTATTTGTAAATCTCATCTCGTTTAATCTCGGTATTGAAGTTGCTCAAATATCTATAGTATTGGCTTTATATCTATTAATTGCTTTAAATTTTGCAAAAAATAAAAATTATAGAATTTTTTTTCAAATTCCATCTTCAATATTAATTTCTAGTATTGGGTTATATTGGTTTTTTGAAAGAATTAATTTTATTTAATAAATTTTTAGGCACGCTATAGGTACAATGAATTTATAATTTTAGCTAAGAAATGCTTTTTTGATAATTTCTTCATTGTTAACAATATTTTAAATATTAATTAAATGATGTTGAGATTCCCGTCTATTTTCGTTATTACATCAATATAAGCAATATGAAACAATTACAGGAGAGATGGGTGAGTGGCTTAAACCACAGGTTTGCTAAACCTGCGAAGGAAGTAATTCCTTCCGAGGGTTCGAATCCCTCTCTCTCCGCCATATAAAAATGTTTAAAGGAAGTATACCTGCTGTTATTACACCATTTGTTGAGGACAAAGTCGATTATGATTCATTAACTAGAGTTTTAGATCATTTAATTGATAATGGCTCCCATGGACTTGTGCCATGTGGTACAACCGGTGAGTCACCAACTTTATCCCATGATGAGCATAAAAAAATAATTGAAGAAACAATCAGAATTGCTGACAAGAGAATTCCTGTTATAGCTGGTACTGGTTCAAATAATACATTAGAAGCTCTTGAATATACAAATCATGCTGAAAATTCAGGTGCAGATGCTGCACTTATTGTAACACCATATTATAATAAGCCAACACAATCAGGATTATATGAGCATTTTAAAACAATAGCTGAGAAAACAAATATTCCAATAATTATTTATAATATACCGGGCAGATCAATTGTAGATATGAGTATTGAAACTATGATAGAGTTATCAAAAATTAAAAATATAGTTGGCGTAAAAGATGCAACCAATGATTTATTTAGACCATTAATTACTAGAAAAAACATGCAAAATGAATTTTGTTTTCTATCTGGGGAAGATGGGACGGCTTTAGCATTTTTAGCACAAGGTGGACAAGGATGTATTTCAGTTACAGCTAATGTAGCTCCAAAATTATGTTCTGAAATGCATTCTGCATGGCAGGAATCCAATATTTCCAAAGCTCAAGAAATTAATTTAAAATTATCATCTTTACATAGTGCTTTGTTTATTGAATCGAGCCCTGGTCCGGTTAAGTATGCTGCATCATTATTAGGTTTATGTAATGCAAATACAAGACTACCTTTGTCTGAAATCAAAGATGATACAAAAAAAGTAGTAAAAAACTGTTTACAAGAATTAAAACTTTTGTGAATGAAAATTATTGCTGATAACAATAGGGCTAATTATAATTTTACAATATCAAATAAAATTGAAGCTGGTATTGTATTAACGGGATCTGAAGTTAAATCTTTACGTATAAATACAGGATCAATTAGAGGTTCATATATTATTGAAAAAAATGGTGAACTTTGGCTTTCTAACTCATTTATAAAAAAATATCAAAACTCCACAGATTATAAATATGACCCAACACGAAAAAGAAAATTATTAATTACAAAGAAGGAATATAATAAAATATCAGGATCTATAAAACAAGGTGGTTTTACAATAATACCACTATCATTATACTTCTCAGATAAAGGTTTAGCTAAATTATCCTGCGGTATTGCTAAAGGTAAGAAAAAAATTGATAAAAGAGAGTCAATAAAACAAAGATATTGGAATATCAAAAAGCAGAGATTGCTTAAAAATAATTAACTATTTACTTTTAAAAATTGATCACTATAAGCTTTCTATGGCAAGAATTACTGTAGAAGATTGTATAGATAAATTTCCTAGTAGATTCGAATTAGTTCTAGTTGCTTCAAACAGAGCTAGAAAATTACATTCTGGAGAAAACCCTACCGTTGAAATTGATAATGATAAAAATACTGTCATTGCACTTAGGGAGATAGCTGAGGAAACAATTACAACTGAACAATTTAAAAATGATTTAATTCAAGAATATCAAACTAACACATTTAGTGAGGATGAAGAAATAAATGAAATTGAAAATAATAGTGATGAAAATGAAATAGAAACTAATGAATTAGAAGGTGATGAAAACAAACAAAATATTGAAAATACTGATAATTCTTTAGAGGATACACCTATTGAAACCGCACAAAATGATTCAGAAAATTCATCAGATGATGAAAAAGATTTGGATATATTATAATACTAAATAATTAATAAAATAAATAATTTAAATATTATTTATGACTAAAGAAATTCACAAAGAAATAGAATTAATAACTTCTTATCTTACTAGTGCTGAAAGAGATAAAGTAAGACATGCTCTTAGGTTAAGTGAGCAAGCTCATAGTAATCAGTTAAGAAAATCAGGAGATCCTTTTATAACTCACCCATTAGAAGTTGCAAAAATTTTGACCTCAATAAAATTAGATGCTGACTCTATAGTAGCTGGCCTACTTCATGATACTTTGGAAGATACAAATTTAAATATTGAAGAAATTCACAAAAATTTCGGAAATCAAATCGTAGAACTTGTAGATGGGCTTACAAAAATAAATAAATATTCATTAAAAGTAAACAATCAAAAATTTGGTGAGAATTATAAAAAATTAATTTTAGCAACTTCGAAAGATTTGAGAGTAATATTAGTAAAGTTAGCTGATAGATTACACAATATGAGAACTATACAATTTATTAAAGAAGAAAATAAAAAAACTAAAATAGCTTTAGAAACACTCGAAGTATTTGCGCCCTTAGCTCAAAGACTAGGTATGAAAGAATGGCAAGACGAATTAGAAGATATTTCATTTGAAATAATAAACCCGGATGCAAAAAAAACAATTATAGAAAGATTGGAATATTTAAAATCAAAGGATGATAATATTGTTGATGAAATTAGATATGAGCTAAAAAATATTTTTTTTCAAGAGGATTTGTTTTGTAAAGTAGAGGGTAGGATTAAATCTCCCTATTCAATATGGAATAAGATTAAAAATAAAAATATTTCTTTCGAACAACTTTCAGATATCATGGCTTTTAGAGTTATTACTAATTCAACTAGAGAGTGTTATAGATGTTTAGGCATAATCCATAGACGATATCCTTATATTCAAGGAAGGTTTAAAGATTTTATTTCAGCCCCAAAATCAAATGGATATAGGGCTTTACATACATCTGTTATGGGGCCAAAAAATAAAAAAATTGAAATTCAATTTCGTTCTAACATTATGGATCAAATTGCAGATTTTGGTATTGCTTCTCATTGGAAATATAAAGATCCAAAAAAAATAAAAGAAAAAGACGCAAGAGAATATAAGTGGGTATATGATTTAGTAGATTCAATGAATTCATCAGTTACTCAAGATGAATTAATTCAAAACTCAAAATTGAAAGTTTTTCAAAATGATATTTTTGTTTTTACACCAAAAGGAGATCTTATAGAATTGCCTAAAAATGCAACTCCGGTAGATTTTGCTTATGCTATACATAGTCAAATAGGAGACAAATGTGTAGCTGCTAAAATTAATGATAAGTTACAGCCCTTAAAAACGATTTTAAAAAATGGCGATCAAATAGAAATTATTACTTCAGAGTCATCACAACCTTCCCCTTTATGGCAGAGATTTGCAGTAACAACAAAGGTAAAATCACAACTAAGAAGATTTTTTAAATTTAAGAAGAAAGAAGAGCATATAATATTTGGTAGAGAAATATTAATAAATTATTTTCAAAAAGAAAATTATGAATTTAATAAAAATACTGAGAAAAAAATATTGGATGATTATAAATATAAATCAATAAACGATTTATATGCCTTAATTGGCTCAGGCGAAATTACAGCACTTTCTGTAATTAAAAAAATTTATCCTGAGTATAATTATATCCCAGTTTCAAAATTTAATGAAAATACTCATAATCCTATAAAATTAAAAGGATTAACTGCTGGAATGTCCTATCATTTGGCTGGTTGTTGTTCTCCTTTAAAAGGAGATAGTATTGTTGGTATAGTAACTGCGGGAATTGGTGTTGCAGTTCATACACTTGATTGTGACACACTTGCATCATATCAAGATGCCCCAGATAGATGGCTAAATATATCTTGGGATAATCAAAGTAATTTAGAGACGGTATCAAATGCAAGAATTGTTGTAGTATTATTTAATAAACCGGGAAGCCTTGGAAAAGTAACAACAGTTATTGCAAAAAATAATGGTAATATTTCAAATATTCTTTTTTCAGTTAGGAAGCCTGATTTTTTTGAAATTATAATAGACATTGAGGTTAGAGACACTAATCATTTACAAAATATAATTGCAGCATTAAGAATGGAAAAAGAAGTATCTTCTTTAGAGAGATTAAAAGGTTAAATATGATTTATGGTAATGGAATTGATATTATTGATATTAAAAGAATAAGAAGAGTGATAAATATATATGGTAATAAATTTAAAAAAAGATGTTTTAGTATTTCTGAGATAGAAAGATCAGAAAAAAGATTAAATTCGGTAGAATCTTATGCAAAAAGATATGCTGCTAAAGAAGCATGCGCTAAAGCTTTAGGCACAGGACTGGCTAGAGGTGTATTTTGGAAAGATATTGAAGTTGCAAATAATCAATATGGTAAACCATTAATAAAACTTCATGGTAAAGCAAAGACAATTTTTAAAAACATGAATAAAAATTCTAATAAACAAATTGAAGTATCACTTTCTGATGAAAAAAAATACGCAATAGCAAATGTAACAATTTATGACTAAATCAAAAAAAAATAGTTTTTTTGGTAATTTGAAATCAATACTCATAGCAATCTTTATAGCTTTACTAATTAGATCATTTATATTTGAGCCATTCAATATACCTTCAGGATCAATGAAACCAAATCTCCTTGTTGGTGATTTCATTTTTGTTTCAAAATATTCATATGGTTTTTCGAAACATTCTCTTCCTTTTTCAATACCTTTGATACCTGGAAAAATTTTTTCAAATATACCTGAAAGAGGAGATGTGGTAGTTTTTAAAACTCCTGAAAATAATAGAACTGATTATATTAAAAGAGTAATTGGTCTGCCTGGTGATAAAATAGAAATTAAAAATGGTATTATTTTTATTAATGGATCAGAAATCTTAAGAAAAAAATTAAATGATTTTATAGATACTGATAACAAAACAATTAATAAAAGAGTTAGAATGTATAATGAATATTTTTTTAAAAAAGAGATCAATATTCTTGATATAACAGATAATGGTATGGCGGATAATACTCAGTTATTTAATGTCCCAAAAAATCATTTCTTTGTAATGGGTGATAATAGAGATAATTCACAAGATAGTAGATTTATAAGTACTGTTGGTTTCATTCCTTATGAAAATTTAATTGGTAAAGCGCAGTTTATTTTCTTTTCTTTAGAAAATGCAAGATTTTTACAGATATGGAAATGGCCGAACTCAATTAGATATGAAAGAATTTTTCAAAAAATTCAATGATAGAAAGCAAAAAACTCAAACTATTCGAAAAAAAAATAAATTATAAGTTTAAAAATAGAGAATTATTAATTCAATCCCTAACTCACCCAAGTTTTTATTTAGAAAATGAAAAAAAAATAAAAATAAATGAATTTGAGAGATTTGAGTTTTTAGGTGATCGAGTATTGGGTTTAATAATAGCAAATTTGTTATTTTCAAAATATAAAAAATTTAATGAGGGTGATCTATCTAAAAAATATTCTTATTTAGTGCAAAAAAAATTTTTGTTCAAAATTTCACAAGAATTGCAAATAGATGATGTTCTTAAATACAATTTTAAGAAAAAAAATAATAAAATGTTAAATTCAATTTTCTCAGATTCAGTTGAATCATTAATTGGGGCGATATTTATAGATGGCGGATATAATCCTTCATTTAATTTTATAAGTAAATTTTGGTCAAAATATCTAGATATTGAAGTTTCTAAAACTTTAGACCCAAAAACATTATTACAAGAAATATCACAACAGCTTTATAAGAAACTTCCTGAATATAAATTAATTAAAAAAGAAGGACCACCTCATTCACCTACATTTACTGTTTCAGTTAAAGTGGTGAATTTAAACAAGATCAATTCAAAAGGTTATTCAATAAGAGAGGCAGAGAGAAATGCAGCAGAAATTGCATTAAAAAAAATTAATGAAAAGAAAAATATTAAAAATTAGCCTTGTCGGTAAGACTAATGCTGGAAAATCAACACTATTAAATAACCTGGTTGGTGAAAAAATTTCAATCACAAACAAAAAAATTAATACCACTGAAGACTTTGTAATTGGTATTGTTAATATCAAAAATACTCAACTAGTTCTATATGACACACCTGGTATTAGCTTTATTCGAGATAATAAATCTCAAAAAACTAAATTAAAGAAAAATTTATGGGAAGGTTTAAATCAGTCAGATATTATTTTGTATTTAATTGATTCAAAAAGAATTGAATTAAATGATTTAAAAAATGACTTTCATAAACTTTATGAATTAAAAAAGAATATTTCAATTATTTTTAATAAAACCGATTTGATAAAAGTAGAAAATCTACTTAAGCATTTAAAATTTATTATAGAAAAATACAAAATTGAAAAAGTTTTTAATATATCAGCTAAAAAAAAATTAGGTTTCGAAAATTTAATTGATTATCTTTTACAAAAATCAAAAGATGGAAAGTGGCTATATAAGGATGATGAAATAACAGACAAAGATGATATTTTTATCACCAATGAATGCACAAGAAATGAAATACTATCATTAATTCATAAAGAAATCCCATATAATATAGAAGTTACTAATAAAACTTTTAAATATTTGAAAAATGGCCAGCTAAAAATAAAGCAAGATATTATTATTAAAAATGACAGATACAAAAAAATATTATTGGGTAGAAAAGGATCTAAAATAAAAGATATTAGAATAAAAAGTCAAAAAGAAATTTCGAATATTTTAGATGTAAAAACTCATCTTTATATTAATGTTATTTCATCAGATGCAAAAAAAATTTAACGGTATACTTATACATTCAAAAGTTTTCAAAGATAACGATTTATTAATTAAGTTTTTATCAGATACGGATGAGGTATTCTCAGGTATTGTATACGGAGGGCTTTCTAAGAGTAAGAAAAATATAATGCAACTTGGTTTTTTTTTAAATTTTGATGTGACATACATTGGGAATCGTCCACCATCAATAAAAGCTGAATTATCAAAACCTTATTTATCAAATGTTATTAATGACAAATATAAACTAAGCTGCCTACTTTCAGTTGTATCTTTAATTAATGCCTCAATAATTGAAGGACAGAAAATAAACCAAATATATAAAATTTCTAAAGAGTTTTTAGAAATTATGATTAATAAAAAAAAATGGCTAAATTTCTTTTGTATCTACTTATTTGATTTACTTAAATATATTGGATACGAATTAGATTATGTTAACAATAATAGATTCAAATATTTTGATACAGATACTTTAGAATTTAAAGAAAAATACTCAAACTATACTATTGATTTTCCTCATCACCTTTTTGTAAATAATTCAGATGTTACATTTGATTATAACTCATTGAATAATTTTTTTAAAATTTTTGAAATTATTTTTATTAAAAATCATTTATCAAATTTAAATCATAAATTGCCAAATCAGTATATTTTATTTAAGAAAAACATAATAAGTTTTTTAGAAAAAAATGAACAAAATTATTGAATCCAATTTAGATACTATTCTTAGTGAAAAATATCTCTCTTATGCAATATCAACTATCGTTTCAAGGTCGTTACCTGATGTAAGGGATGGATTAAAACCTGTTCACCGCAGAATAATTTATTCAATGTATCAACTAAAACTTTTTAAAAGTTCAAGTTATAAAAAATGCGCTAGAATTGTCGGTGACGTAATGGGTAAATTTCATCCTCATGGCGATCAAGCTATATATGATAGTTTAGTAAGGATGGCTCAGGATTTTTCTACAAGAATTACATTAGTAGATGGCCAGGGTAATTTTGGAAATATTGATGGTGATAATCCTGCAGCAATGCGATACACAGAAGCAAGATTACAAGATTATACAAATTTTTTTTTTGATGGTATCGAGGAAAACTCTGTAGATTTTAAAGATAATTATGATGGTCAAAATTTAGAACCAGTGGTTCTACCATCTCAACTTCCTAATATTTTAATTAATGGAGCAATGGGAATAGCTGTCGGCATGGCCACAAATATTCCTCCTCATAATATTGTTGAATTAATTGATGCATTAAAATTAATAATAAAAAAAGATAAAGCTTCACTAACTGAAATTTTAAAAATTATTAATGGACCAGATCTTCCTACAGGTGGTGAAATAATTTTAGATAGTAATGAAAAAAAACAAATTTATAAGAACGGCAAGGGATCATTTAATATTAATGCCAAATACCAAATAGAAGAATTAAAAAATGGTCTGTATCAAATCATTATTACTGAAATTCCATATCAAGTTAATAAAGTTAAAATAATCGAACAACTTGCTAATAATATAAATAATAAAAAATTACCTTTGGATGATGTTGTAGATGAGTCAGATGAAAATATAAGAATAGTCTTAAAACCCAAAACTAGAAATATTGATGCAGAAAAATTAATAAGCTTATGTTTTAAATTAACTGACCTATCAATAAAGTACTCTTGTAATTTTAACGTATTAATTGATGGTATTGAACCCAAACAAATTGGCATTATTGAAATACTCTCTAATTTTTTAGAACATAGAAAAATTACAATTAAAAGAAAATCTAAATTTAATATTGAAAAAATAAAAAAAAGATTAGAAATTCTACAGGGTTATCAAATTGTTTTTAAAAATTTAAATTCTATAATAAAAATAATAAGAACAAAGGATAATCCAAAAAAAGAATTAATAAAAAAATATAAATTGTCTGATTTACAATGTGATTCAATTTTAAGTATGCGATTAGGATCTCTTAGAAAGATTGATGAAAAAAATATAAAAGATGAAATCCAAAAATTAAATGAAGAATTAAAATACCTTAATAAATTAATAAAAGATAAAAAAACCTTAGATAAATTTATAGTAAGTGAATTAGATCTTATAAAAAATGATTTAGATAGTGATATCAAGGATAGAAAATCTTTAATTTCATCAGAACAAAATAATGATATTGATATTAGTATTGATGAATTTAAAGAAATTGAAAAATTTACCATTATCATTAATAAAGATTTTCAGCTCAAGAGAATTAAAGAGATAACCGATGAAAAGGAAATTGAAAAAACAAAAAAAGAAAATCTATTTTCAGTTAATATAAATTCAAATCAAAAAATACTTTTGTTTGTTTCTTCTGGTAAAGTTTACACGATAGATCCAAATAATTTACCAGGAGGAAATAGTAATCCTAAATCATTTATTTATTTTGTCGATAGCATGCCAAATGATAAGGTTACTGGATTACTTTCATCAATTGATGAAGAACTCTTAATTGTATCTAAAAATGGTAAAGGATTTATTAGTAATACAGAATCTCTTGTAACTAACCAAAAGAAAGGTAAGCAATTATTTAATTTAAAAAATAATGATGTAGTAATTAAAGTATTAAGTCTTACAAAAAAACATATAGCTTGTGTAACAAAGTTGCAAAAAATGCTAATTTTTGAATTAGATGCTTTGCCAACATTACAAAAGGGTGGGGGAGTTCAATTAATTAAAATCAAGAAAGATGATTTTTTATCGGATGTCACTCAATTAACCATTGAAGATGGTTTAGAATGGAGTACTGGTTCTAAAAATAGAAAGTTAGAAGATGTCGAGTTTTGGATTGGTAAAAGAGCTCAGGCTGGTAAAAAAGTTCCTAAGTTTTTCAATAAAAATCAGAAATTTGATGGTTAATTATATTTATATAAATATATTTAAGTTTACTGATACATTCCAATATTAAATATGAAAAATATATCTCTTATTTTAAGTGCAATTAATAAATATGCCGGGTACTTCTGTGCATTTCTAGTAGTTCTCATGACTATCAACGTTTTTTTAGTAGTAGTATTAAGGTATTTATTTGGAATCAGTTTTATATGGATGCAAGAAACATATGTATGGATGCATGCATATATCTTTATGGTTGGAGCTGGTTTCACATATTTAAATGACGATCATGTAAGGATTGATATAATTTATAGAAATTCATCAAAATTGTATCGTGCAATAGTTGATTTAGTAGGTAACATAGTTTTGCTAGTACCCTTTTTGTATATAATTTGGTCTTATAGTTTTCCTTTTGTTTACAAATCTTGGCAAATGAATGAAGTTTCTAGAGAAGCTGGCGGTTTAACAATGATATATTTATTAAAACTAGCAATTCTAATTTTTGCCTTTCTTCTTTTCATACAAGTGATTTCAAAAATTATTAATAATTTTATCAATTTAAATTCGAATGACTCCTGAAGTATTAGCAGTAATAATGTTTTTAACAACTTTGTTGTTTTTGTTATTTGGTTTTCCTGTTGCCTTTACTTTAGCAGGATCATCTTTAATTTTTGCTTTTGTAGGTGATCTATTAGGAGTTTTTAACTTTAAAATGCTTCTTTTCTTCCCTCAAAGAATTTATGGTGTGATGATCAATGAAGCTTTAGTTGCTGTACCCCTATTTATTTTTATGGGAGTAATGCTAGAAAAAACAAAAATTGCAGCTAAGCTTTTAGACTCTATAGGAGATTTGTTTGGTTCAGTAAGAGGTGGATTAGGTATTGGTGTTATCTTAGTTGGGATGTTGCTGGCTGCCTCTACAGGAATCGTTGGAGCAACAGTTGTAACTATGGGTATGCTTGCATTGCCAAGTATGCTCAAAGCAGGTTATGACGAAAAAATTGCTACGGGAACAATTTGTGCGTCAGGAACCTTAGGACAAATAATACCTCCTTCAATTGTTTTAATACTGCTAGCCGAAATGTTGCAAGGTGCAAACGAAGAAGCTGGTCTTTTAACAGGAGACTTAGCACCATTGCCAGTTACTGCAATAGATTTATTTGCTGGAGCTCTTTTACCTGGTTTAATGTTGGTTGGATTTTTTATCATCTATATTCTTTTTACTGCCAGATTACATCCAGATAAATTACCTCTTAAAATTATTAATAAACCTAAAGCTGAAATATGGAAAAATGCTTTGTTTGAGGTAATTCCACCTATATTTTTAATTTTAGCTGTTCTTGGATCAATTTTTCTTGGTATAGCAACTCCAACTGAATCTGCTTCTGTAGGTGCTGCAGGTGCTGCTATTTTAGCTTTATTAAGAAGGGATCTAAATTTTAAAAATATTTCGGAAGCTGCAATTACGACGGTAAAAATGAGTTCATTTGTTTTTATTATTTTAATTGGAGCATCTATGTTTTCTCTAGTATTCAGAGGATTTCAAGGAGACGAAATGATTAGTAATTTTTTAACTAATATACCTGGTGGAGAATATGGTGCTTTAATTATAGTAATGTTAACTATTTTTATATTGGGTTTTTTCCTGGACTATATTGAAATTATATTTGTTATTATCCCATTGGTTGGGCCAGGATTAATTGCTAACGGTGCTGATCCTTTATGGTTGGGAATTTTAATTTCTCTTAATTTGCAAACAAGTTTTCTAACGCCTCCATTTGGATTTTCATTATTTTTTTTAAGAGGTGTTGCTCCAGAGAATGTAAAAACATCTAATATATATGCTGGTGTTATTCCTTTTATTTTTATACAAATACTTGCAATAATCTTAGTATTCGTATTCCCACAAATAGCAACATGGCTTCCAAGATTAATAAACTAAAAAAAAAGAGGTCTCGAAAGAGACCTCTTCAAAATTAAAAACTTAAGATATTATACTGAATCAGGAAATTTAAATGGTAAATCTCTTATACGTGAGAAGTTTTGCTCACCTTTGGTAAACCATTCTTTAATAACTTTTCTGAAAGATAATAAATGATTTGTTATAGCTTTTGTTTCAGAGTTAATAGAACCTCTCTCAAAAACAACTTCACCTGCTGCATTACCAAGAGCTATCAAAACCTCATCTGGGAAAGTTTTAATTTCAACATTATGTTCATTAACAAGTTTTTGTAATGCCGGTCCATTGATAGCTTGGAAACGACTAAATACAGTCATGTTAAAAGATTTAGCTAAATCATCAATTAAACCTTGAGTATCACTATCAAGTGCTTCCCACGCTTTAAGATCCATAGATAAATCTAGAAGAGTAGATGGTTCATGCCATCCTGGTCCATAATAATACTTTGCAGCTTGATATAATCCAGCACCTAAATCTGCAGCTGGACATATCCATTCTGCTGCGTCAACAGCACCAGAAGTTAAAGCTGGTAAAACATCAGGTCCTGCTAGCAATACAGGTGTAGCTCCAAGTTTTTCTATAGTTCTACCACCTAAGCCAGGCATTCTCATTTTTAGACCTTTATAGTCATCAGGAGTATTGATTTCTTTATTAAACCAACCACCCATTTGGTTTCCTGTGTTGCCCATAGGTAAAAATTTAACACCAAGTGCATTATAAATTTTGTCAGCAGCTTCAATACCACCTCCATAATAACACCATGCATTTTGCTCCATTGCATTCATTCCAAATGGGCAAGTTGCTACGAACTCAATTGCATCAGATAGGTTTGGCCAATAGTAAGGCGCTCCATAAGCTGCTTGAGCTGCACCAGATCTTACTGCATCTAATGCTTCAAGTCCTGGAACAAGTTCGCCAGCATGATAAACTTTAACTTTAAGCTTTTCAGAATACCTATTTATGTTATCTCCAAAACCCTGAATAGCTTGTCCTAATGGACCAGCTTTACCAAAAGCACTACAAATGATCCACTCTTGATGACCGCCAGCTATTGCAGGAGCTGCTAAAGTAGAAGCACCAACTGCAGCAGCACCTGCTACACCTGCTTTCTTTAGAAACTCACGTCTTTTTAAATTTTTTTTCATATGTCCTCCCGAGATAATATGAATTTATGTCTGAGATTTATACAAAAATCTCATTTGTATCAATTTCTAATAATATTAAATATTAACAAAATCCAGTAATTCAAACCATTTAAATTCGTAATTATTCTAAAAACTAGATATTCCAGTCTGATTTTTTCCTAAAATTAATGAATGTATATCTTCTGCACCTTCATAAGTTTTAACAGTTTCTAAATTAACTAAATGCCTCATAATATGATATTCTTCTAATAAGCCATTTGCCCCAAGCATATCACGTGCATTTCTAATTATGTCTAAAGATTTTTTACAATTATTTTTTTTTAAAATACTAATTGCATTAATGATATTTTTTCCTTCATCTAAAGCTTTAGAGCTTAAAAGACATGATGCCAATCCTAGATTTATCTCAATTTGCATCTCTGATAATTTTTTTTGAATTAATTGATTTGATGCTAAGGATTTTTTGAACATAATTCTATTTTCTACATAGTCTTTTGCAATTAACCAACATTCAGATGCAGAACCTAAAACACCCCAGCTAATTCCAAATCTTGCTTTATTGAGACAACTAAAAACTGATTTCCATCCTTCGGTATTTTCTAAACACAAATTATTTGGAACATAAACATTATTTAAAATGATTTGCCCAGTTGGACTGATTTTTAAGCTTGTTTTATTTTCTATTTTTGAAGTATTTAATCCTGCAGTATTTTTTTCAATTATAAAACCTTTAATACTTTTATGATCTTTGTTTTCTTCTACAGCCCAAATAATAAATATGTCAGCAATTGGTGCATTCGTAATCCAGTTTTTAGATCCATTTAAAATATATCCATCTTTAGTTTTTTTAAATGAAGTTTTCATTGAAGCAGGATCAGAACCAGCTTCGCTTTCTGTTAAACCAAAGCAACCAATTTTTTCTCCTTTAATTAATTGTGGAAGGTATTTATCTTTTTGTTCCTGAGATCCAAATTCATTAATTGGATGTATCACCAGTGAAGATTGAACAGAAATTGAAGATCTGTAGCTGCTATCTATTTTTTCAAATTCATATGCTACAAGTCCATATGCTAAATTTGATGTACCAGAACCACCGTGTGTTTTAACTGTTTGCCCTAAAACTCCAAGTGATCCAAATTTTGGATAGAGGTCTTGATCAAATTCATTTTTTCTATTGCTTTCAACTACTCTAGGTTTGAGTTCATTATTACAAAAATCCCTAACATTTTTCTGAATATTACTTTCTTCTTCACTTAAATGACTTTGAATATAAAATGGATCAAACCAATTATTTTCTTTCATACAATATTAGCCAATATCATCATTTTAATGTAAATAACCACAAAAATTATTATGCAAAATAAGAATATATACATTGCCTCAGACCATGCTGGATTTGATCTCAAAACCAAATTGTTAAAGAATTTTCCAAAAATTAATGATTTAGGGACAAAGACAGATGAGAGTGTTGACTATCCTGATTTTGCACACAAATTAACTAAAGAGGTTCTTAAGAATAAGAAAAACGTTGGTATTCTAATCTGTGGAACTGGTATTGGTATGAGTATTGCAGCTAATAGAAAAAAAGGAATAAGGGCTGGTCTTGCTAATAATTCAAAAATAGCAAGATTGATAAGAAAGCACAATGATGCTAATGTACTAGTTTTACCAGGTAGATTTATAAATACTAGCGAGGCAAAAAAAAGTGTTCAGGCTTTTCTTTCTACAAAGTTTGAGTCAGGACGACATAAAAGAAGGATTAAAAAACTATGATTTCAGATTTGTTTACTAAAGGAATTAAAGAAGCAGACCCAGAGGTTTATGGAACTTTAAGCCGTGAACTAGAAAGACAGCAAAACCAAATAGAGTTGATAGCATCTGAAAATATTGCTTCAAGATCAATTTTAAATGCTCAAGGCTCTGTCATGACAAATAAATATGCAGAGGGTTATCCTGGTAAACGATATTATGGTGGGTGTGAATTTGTTGATCAAGCTGAAGAGATTGCTTTAGAAAGAGTTAAAAAACTTTTTAATTGTAAATTTGCAAATCTACAACCGCATAGTGGAGCTCAGGCAAACCAAGCGGTCTTTCTAGCGTTACTTCAACCACATGATACTATTTTAGGTATGTCTCTTGCATCAGGCGGTCACTTAACTCATGGAGCAAAACCTAATCTATCTGGTAAATGGTTTAATGCTGTTCAATACGGTGTCAAAAAAGATGGCAATGATAAAGATTTAATCGATTATGATGAAGTTGAAGCTTTAGCTTTAGAGCACAAACCAAAAATGATAATTGCGGGAGCATCCGCTTATCCTAGAACAATAGATTGGAAAAAATTTAGAGAAATAACTGATAAAGTAGGAGCATATTTTTTAGTTGATATGGCTCACTATTCTGGTTTGGTTGCTGGTAAACAATATCCAAATCCGATTGAGCATGCCCATGTAGTAACTTCAACAACTCACAAAACTTTAAGAGGTGCAAGGAGTGCAATGATTTTAACTAATCATGAAGATTTATATAAAAAAATTAATTCTGCTGTTTTCCCAGGATTACAAGGTGGTCCACTAATGCATGTAATTGCAGCTAGAGCTGTTTGCTTTGGTGAAGCACTCAAACCTGAGTTCGAAGAATATATTAAAAATGTAATTGCTAGTGCTAAAGTTATGGCAAAAACTTTAGTTGATAGAGGATTTAGAATTGTTACAGGAGGCACAGATTCACATATAGTTTGGTTAGACTTGACACCAAAAGGTTTAACTGGTGATAAAGCTGAAAAAATTTTAGAAGAAGTTGGATTGGCATGTAACAAAAATGCAATTCCATATGATCCTAATCCACCAAAAATAACTAGTGGACTTAGATTTGGTACAGCAGCTGCTACGACCAGAGGTTTTAATCAGAAAGATTTTGAACAAGTCGGAAATATGATTGCTGATATTTTGGATAGTCTTTTACTTGAAGAAAATGAGAGAAATGTAGTTTTTAATAAAACAAGAAAAGATGTAATTGAGCTTTGCAAAAAATATCCAATTTATAGTGAGGCATTTTAAATGAGATGCCCCTTCTGTAGTAATGAAGATACACAAGTAAAAGATTCAAGACCCACAGAAGATAACACAGCAATAAGAAGAAGAAGAGTTTGTGATGCTTGCGGCTCTAGATTTACAACTTTTGAAAGAATTCAGCTAAGAGATTTGGTCGTAATGAAAAGTAACGGTCAAAAAGAAAATTTTGATAGAGATAAAATGTATAGATCTCTTTCTTTGGCTTTAAGAAAAAGAAATGTTGATAATGAAAAAATTGAAAAAATTGTAAATGCTATTGTAAGAAAATTAGAAAACTCAGGTGAAACTGATATAAAATCTAATATTATTGGTCAGTACATTATGGAAGCTTTAATGCATTTAGATCAGGTGGCATACGTCAGATTTGCATCTGTTTACAAAAATTTTAGAGAAGCAAAAGATTTTGAAGATTTCTTAGGTAATTTAGAAGATAAATAATTTTTAGTGTCTCAACAAAATGTAAAGATGATTAATTTAGCGCATGATATTGCTAAAAAAAAATTTGGAAAAACTTTCCCTAATCCCACAGTGGGCTGTGTGATTGCAAAAAATTCAAAAATAATTTCTAAAGCTGTAACGAATAAATCTGGAAGGCCTCATGCCGAAGAAATAGCTCTAGCTAAAGCTGGTCATAAGGCTAAAGGAGCTTCAATGTATGTTACTTTAGAACCATGTTTTCATAGTTCAAAAGATGGATCATGCACAGATCAAATATTAAGATCAGGAATTAAGGAAATATTTATATCTGCGGCTGATCCAGATGTTAGAACTAATTATAAAAGTATTAAAAAGTTAAAAAAAAATAATGTAATTGTAAATGTAGGTTTAGAAAAGAATAGAACATATAATTTAAATAAATTTTTTTTTAAAAGTGTTTTAAAGAAAAAACCATTTACAAAAGTCAAAATTGCAACTTCTATAGATGAAAAAATTGCATGGCATGATTATAAAAGTAAATGGATATCAAATAAATCAAGTAGAGAATATGCTCATAAGTTAAGATCAATGAGTCAAGCTATTTTAACTACTTCAAAAACAGTATTAAAAGATGATCCAAGATTAACTATAAGATTAAAAAAAACTTTTGAGCAAC
>CACMEY010000011.1 GCA_902612805.1 uncultured Alphaproteobacteria bacterium
TCATTGAAATAATCTAATACTAATTTTTTTTCTGCTTGGAGATCAGTCATTCCATTTTGATTATATTAATAAACTAAAAAAGACAATATTCATTTTTTTGAATAAAATTTCATTGCTTTGAAATATTTTTAAATGTATCTCATTACAAATACAAATTATGAAATTTAATAAAATTACAGATAAGAGACCAGAAGCCCTTCAAGATAATCATATGCCTAAGAGTTATGATATTTCATTAAAAGCATACGGTGGTGGAGGAACAGCTAAGTCATTAAATCCAAAACCAAAAAAACTTAAACATCAATCAATGAAGGGGTTTGAGGATCAGTATAAAAATATAATCGATTATATTGTAAGGATTACATATCAAATCTGGGAAGAAAAAAATATTGGCTACATCTATGACACCTACAGTAAAGATTGCAGAGTTTGGGATGAATTTGGTTTACAATCCGGATCTGAAAAAATAGTTGCTGATACTGTACACACAAACAACGCATTTCCAGATATTCGATTATATGCAGATGAAGTTATTTGGGCAGGAGATGAAAATGCAAGTTTTCATACTTCGCATAGAACAATTATTACTGGAACAAATATGGGATTTAGCAAATTTTCCAAACCAACTGGTAAAAAAGTAAGATTATTTTGTATTGCTAATTGTGTAGCCAAAAATAATGAAATTTATTACGAAAATGTTGTCTACGATACAGCAGGTTTAATTAAACAACTCGGATTAGATTTAAATCAGGTTGCCAAGCAACTTGTTGATGAGGGAATTGCAGGACCCTATGCCCCTCATTTTAAAAACTCTAAACCAACAAGAAATATTACTAAATTAAAACCAATTAGTTTTGATATTCCAGATAAAATTACAAATGTAAGAGAGTTTGTTCATGCAGTTTATGATACAATTTGGAATAGACGAAACTTTTCTGCAATAAATAAAGCATACTCGAGTAAGGTAGAATTTGAAGGTTCAACTGGTCGTAAATTTAAAGGAGTTTTGCAATTAAGAAAATTTATAATTTCACTTTTAGCTTCGTTTCCTGATCTTGCACTTAGTATTGAAGATTTATACTGGATGGGAAATACAAAAGACGGCTATTTAGTATCGGTTCGTTGGGGAGCAGTAGGAACGCATAAAGGGAATGGTTCATATGGTCAACCATCTAATAGAGAAGTGTATTTGTGGGGAATCACTCAATGGGAAATTAAAAATAATAAAATTATTAAAGAGTGGACTGGTTTTAATGAGCTTGCAATTCTAATGCAAATTTTAGGAGATAAAAAATGACTTTAGATGAAAGTAAAAAATTATTAGCTGATATGTATGATGCACTTAATGCTCAAGATCTAGAAGCACAACACAAGTACTGGCATGATAATATGGTCTGGCACGGTCCTCCAGGTTTTGGTGATATCCATGGTATAGAAAATTTTAAATATAAAGTTCTAAAACCTTTTTATGAAGCATTTCCAGATTATCATGTAAAAAATGATATTGTGGTTGCTGAAGGTGAGTGGATTAGTGCAACGGGATTTCTAACAGGCACACATAGTGGAACATATCTTGGAGTAGAGCCAACAGGCAAATCTATCAAAATGCAATTTTCAGATTTTTGGACCATTAAAGATGGAAAGTTTTTAGATAATTACGTTATGGTAGATAATCATGGTGTTTTCGAACAGATGGGATTAAAATTTAAATAAATTATTTTGTAGTTTTTCTTTTTATAAGTCTTCCCTGTACAATATGATTTATAGGTTCAAAATCTGGATCCTTAATAAATTCATTTACTAATTGAGTTGCTAGTTTTGACATTTGTCTAATAGGCTGTCTGACAGTTGTCAGGTTATATGACTCCCAAGATGACATAGATATATCGTCATAACCAATAATTTCTAATTGAGAAGGTGTTTTTAATGAAGTATTTTTTTTAATATAATCTAAACACCCAAATGCCATTGTGTCATCAGCGCAAAATATTGCACTTATGTTTTTATTAAAAATTTTTTCAGTTGCTTGATATCCACCTTCATAAGTAAAAAAACCTTTTTCAATATTTAATTTAATTTTTTTATTATTTTTAAGATAATTTTTAAAACCTTTGCATCGCTCATCGCTAACAAAAGATCCTTTTGGCCCTTCAATGAGGCCAATATTTTTATGGTTTTTCTTTATAAAATATTCTGCAACTATTTCTCCTCCATTACGATGATCACACGCAACGGAACTTATTGTTGGTATATTCCAACTTCTATTATAGGCAATAAACTGTATTCTTTTTTGATTGCAATCTTCAACAAATTTTTCAGTAGGTTTTGTGGCTGATATTATAGCAATAAGTTTTTCTTTTAAGTATGGCTGTATTAATTTTTCATCTAATTCTTCACCATCATCAGTCGTAATTAATAAAATTCTAAAGCCGCCATTCCTAAGTGCTTCATGTAACTCAATTAAAACTTCTGGATAATATCTGCTTGTAACGTAAGGTAAAATGACAGCCACTAATCCACTATCATCACTAGATACTGAATTAGAAGATATATTAGGTGCTTTATATTTTAATTTTCTAGCTGCTTCCAAGACTCTCAACTTTGTCCTGCTAGAAATGCTTGCACCTTTAGTAAAACATCTGGAAACTGCTGATTGGGATACTCCTGCTAATTTTGCTACGTCCTGTGATGTCGCAGTCTTTTTAAAACTCATGAATTATCCCCCCATTTCAATATTCAAAATCTTGAATATCAATTCATATTATTGCATTATTTTCTAATACCAATATAAAGGATTTATACTTAAATGTGAATTTCACACTTTATTAATAAGGGGAAATATATGAAAAAACTATTAATAGCTCTATTGTTCACATTTGTTAGCACAAGTGCATACGCCGGCGGGCATTCACCTTGTGGAGTAACAGATGGATCAATAAAGATTCTAGCAAACGAATTTACAACATACAGAATTTTCATGGATGAAGTAAAAAGTTGTGCAGGACCTAGTGCAGATTTTTCTGTAACTCATTCCGTTGATCATAATAAATTACAAGTTGCGGCCCTATCAGCTAACCCAGCTGAATTCTCTGCTAAACTTGTAACTAATGGTTCAATTACAACTTTAATGAATGATAACTTAATTCGTCCACTTGATGATTTAGTTGCTAAATACGGAAGTGCATTACAAGACAATCAAAAAATCGTGATTGATGGAAAGATCTATGCAATAGCTTTCATGGCTAATGCTCAGCATCTTTGGTACAGAGAAAGTATTCTTAATGATTTAGGTATCGCAGTTCCTTCAACATATGAAGAAGTAATTGCAGCTGCAGAAAAAATTAAAGCTTCTGGTAAAATGGCTAACCCATATGCTGGTGCTTTTAAATCTGGATGGAACCTAGGTCAAGAGTTCGTAAACATGTACCTTGGTCATGGAGGTGATTTCTTTAAAGCTGGAACAGCTGAAGTTAGTGTAAATAACGCTAAAGGTGTAGCTGCTCTTAACATGCTTAAAAGATTAACAGAAGTAAGTAACCCTGATTTCTTAACTCAAGATACAAATGCAGTTAAAGAAGAATGGGAGTCTGGTAATGTTGCATTAATGCATATCTGGAATTCAGGTGCAGCTTCATTGTTAGATGATGAAGGTGATCAAGCAATTAAAGCTGATACTAGATTAGCTCCTTCTCCATCTGTAGGTGGTGGAAGTAAACCAGCAACAACTCTATGGTGGGATGGATTTGGAATTGCAACAAATACTTCTGATGAAAATGCAGAAGCATCTTTTAGAGCTCTTTTAGGTGCAGCAACTTCAACAGAAATGGCAAATGCTAATCCAAATGCAACAATTTGGTTGATTGATGGTTATTCGCCTGGAGATACAGCAGGACCAGTTGTTGATGCTGCTAACAGAGGTGCAACACCTTATCCAAGCTTACCATACATGAGTCTATTACATGGTGCTTTGAGTACAGAACTTGTTGAATTCCTTCAAGGAAATGAGTCTGCTGAAAAAGCATTAGCGGATGTAGAAGCTGCTTATGTAGCAAAAGCTACTGAGCAAGGTTTTCTATAAACCGTATAATTATTTATGATAAAGTGGAACATTATTATGTTCCACTTTTTTTTTAGCAAGAAATAGATGCCCCACAGAACATTTTTTTGGTTCTTCTTTCCAAGTGGATTGGCAATGCTATTATTTATTGGCCTTCCAATTATTTCTAGTTTTTTTCAATCTCTTCATATTGAACCCGAACAAATTTTAATGGAAGTAGAAAAATGCGATCCATTTGGATGTAAAACTGAAACTAAAGTAGATATTGAGGCCACTACAAAATTACAAGAAGAACAACCTCTTGGAAGATTTAATGGTTTAGGAACATACGGAGATAGAAACCATTTGGCTTTTGATGAAATTAAAGAGGCTTGGACTAATTCCTCATCGATAGCTGAGTTTACAGATATCTTACTAAATTTACCTTTTTACAAAGCACTTTTATTTACACTGACATTTTGTTTTGCAGTTACACCACCAGTTGTAGTTTTAGGTTTCATTGTTGCTTTAAGTGTAAATACAATTACAAAAAGCTTAAAAGGCCCAACCATTTTTGGTGTTATACTGCCCATGATAGTAACACCATTGATTGGGTCTCTCGTTTTATTTTGGATGATAGATGCTAAAGGTATATTAGGTTCATTCATTCAATTCTTATTTGATGATCCAAATCTATCACTAAAGTCTTCAAGTCAATTGACTTGGATTACTCTGATTATTTATGGGATCTGGCATAATACACCATTTGCTTTTGTTGTCTTTTATGCTGCCTTACAAACTGTTCCTCAAGATCCAATTGAAGCAGCGATCATAGATGGCGCCTCAAGATATGAACGAGTCAGACACATTGTTATTCCACATCTTTATCCGGTAGCAACATTTATTATATTAATTTGTCTAATGGATAATTTTAGGGTTCTTGAGCCAATAATTGGTTTCGCTGCTGAAGGAGTTGCTCAATCACTTTCTTGGATGATTTATAACGACTTAAGAAGTGAAAACAAAATGTTATTTGGGTCTGCCGGAGCAACATCTATGTTAACTATTATTGGTGTAGCAATTCTACTAACACCAGTACTTATAAGAACATGGAGAGAATTTAGGACAGAAAGATAATATGGAATCAAAAATTAATAGATACTCAAAACAACTAATTTTAATAAATAGTTTTTTTATTCTTGCTTGGTTAATTGTTTCCGTGTTTCCTTTTATATGGACCTTCTGGGGATCATTTAAAGTAAAAGCTGACTTTTTCTCAAGAGCTGATTGGATGTTTGCAGTCACAGGAGTTAATACTTTAATTGAAACAGGAGATACTTCTACAGTCAAGGCTTATGTAGAATCTTGGACTGAAGGTGAATTTTGGAAAGCAACAATGAATACAATTATTATTACTGTTTCAGTTGTTACGATCTCTTTATTTTTAGGAACATTAGGTGCTTATGCCTTGTCTAGATCGACATATAAATATACTTTTTGGATTTTAATAGCTGCCTTGATTTTTAGAGCGATGCCACACATTACATTAGTTTCTGGTTATCTGTTTCCTTTCTTCCAATTGAACGTTTGGGGCATACTTCCAACTACCATAATTGTTTTAGTTGCAATCAATCAACCCTTTACATTATGGTTGCTTTATTCCTTCTTTAAAACAGTTCCTAAAGAGTTAGATGAAAGTGCACTAATTGATGGTTGTTCATATTTTCAAGCGTTTCGCTTTGTTATAATGCCTGTTATGTGGCCTGGAGTTGTTACAGCAGGTTTATTCAGTATGATGTTAGCCTATAATGATTTTACAGTTACTTCACTTCTTTTAAATCAGCAGAATTATACTATGGTTCCTAAAATTAATGCTTATTTGGGCACAATTGAACATAGTGGAAATTATATGTGGGCAGTCTCAAGCGTTGTTTCAGCAACTGCACCACTTTTTATGATAATCATGTTTTTCCAGAGACAATTAATAAGTGGTTTAACTGCTGGAGCAGTAAAAGGCTGATAATAAATTTCTAATCTTATGAAATACAAAGCAATTTTATTTGGATCTATCGGGACACTAATTGAATCTTCTAACATTCAACGTAACTCATTTAATGAAGCTTTTAAAGAAACTGGACTTGATTGGTATTGGGATGAGCAAGATTATAAGATTTTGTTAAAAAAATCTGGTGGGACAAAAAGAGTAGAAGATTTTGCTGAAAAAAATAATGTTAATGTAAATGCTTCACAAATTAGAAACAGAAAAACAGAAATCTTTAGCTCGTACATTATTCAGAATAAACAAAAATTAAGAAAGAGTGTTGATGAAATAATTAAGTATACAAAAGATAATAATATTAAACTTGCTTTCTCAACTTCTACAACTTTAAATAATGTCGATGCAGTATTTGAAAGTCTTTCCGGTCAAATTTCAAAAGAAGAATTTGAGTTCATTGGTAATAAATCATTTGTACAAAATGAAAAACCACATCCAGAAATTTATAAAGTTACATTGGATAAATTAAATTTACAGCCAGAAGATTGTCTTGCAATAGAGGATACTGAAGAAAGTAGTAATTCTGCCGTAAGTGCTGGAATTAAATGCATTGGGTTTCCAGGTGATTACCATTTGGAAGATAGTTTTCAAATGTGTATTAAAAAAATGAATTTATTAGATCAATCTATTTTTTCATTGTAAATAATCAGATCAAATGTATCTAAAAAATTTTAATGTAAAAAATAAGACTGCTCTTGTGACAGGGTCAGGCAAAGGCATAGGTAAAGCATGTGCTATAGCGTTAGCAGAAGCAGGTGCAAATGTAATTATTCTTAGTCGTACAGAAAAAGATCTTTTAATTGTTCAAAACAAAATTAAAAAACTCAAAAAGAAATGTAGTTATTATGTGTGTGATGTAACTAATTTAAAAGAAATAAAAAAAATATTTTCTAAAATCAATAAATTAGACATATTAGTAAATAATGCTGGCACAAATAGACCTGAATATTTCACCAAAATTAAAAGAAAAGACATGAGTGAAGTGGTTGATCTTAATATTAAAGCATCATTCGATATTGCTCAATTAGCTACAAAAGTTATGCTTAAAACAAAAAATAGAAAAAAAATTGGTGGATCAATAATAAATATCTCTTCTCAGTTAGGTAAAGTAGGAGCTCCTCTTAGAAGTGTTTATAATATGACTAAGTTTGGTGTTGAAGGTCTCACCAAAGGGATGGCTATTGATTTGGCTAAGCACAACATTAGGGTTAATTCCGTTTGTCCTACATTTGTGGAAACCCCAATGGTCAAAAAATTTTTTAAAGATAAAAGTTTCAAAAAATCTGTAATTGAAAACATACCTTTAGGAAAAGTAGCAACAGAAAGTGATATTGCTAGTGCTGTAGTGTATCTTGCTTCAGATGCTGCATCAATGATGACTGGTTCATCACTAGTAATTGATGGAGGATGGACAGCTAAATAATCAAAATTTAATTTTCTTTATTTATAAAATAAGTTGCTACGATTACGATTACACCACCAATAAAAGTAATTAAAGTTGGTATTTCATAAAAAATCATAAATGTTAACAACACACCAAATACAGGAAATAAAGCGTAAAATGGAAATACTCTATTAACAGGGTACATCCTATACAAATAAAACATCGACATGTGTGCAGCAATTGAAACAAATATACCTGAATGCAATATTAATAACCATGACTGAAAACTAATATTTTTTATTTCGTTTATTGTTTGTCCTTCAAAAATTGATGATGAAATAATTAGTAATACAAATCCAACTAGTCCCATTACCGCATTTGTGAGAGTAACTTCTAAATCTTTTAGGTACCTGGAAAATACTTGTGCACTAGCATAGAAGAATGCCATTAACGTAATTAAGAATAATGCAAAAATTTCATTTCTTATTAATGGATCAAAGCCCAATAAAATGATGCCAAAAAAAGAAATAAATATTAGTACCCATTTTTTAATACTCACTTTCTCTTTTAAAAAAAATGAGCTTAATAATATTGCAAATGGTACAGCCAGTTGAGAACCAATTATTATTGGAGAAACTATGTTTGCTTCATTTAATGATAATGTCATAAAGACATTTGCTAAAAAACCCATAGAGATTGAAAAAAAGAGAAGTGGTAGCCAATATTTTTTTTCAGGAATTCTAAATCTCCAAAAAGGTGAAAGGCATATAAAAACCACTAACATTCTTAAACTTCCCATTAATAATGGGGGTACATTTTCATTAAAAATAACTTTCTGAATTGGATAGGCACTTCCAAATAAAAAAGTGATTATTAAAATTAAAAAGTAATGTCTTAAAAGCATTCGACTTAAAATTTATTTATTAATTAATTATTTGCAGCAACAACAGCTGCCATAATTGATGCAAGTTTAGAATGTTTAGTATCAGCTCTACTAGGAACAACAACTGGAACTTTACCACCAATTACTATTCCTGCAGCACATGCCTTCATAAAATAAACCATTATTTTAGATAAAGAATTTCCAGTTTCTAAATTAGGTACTAATAATATATCAGCATTACCAGCAACATCATTTTTGATACCTTTTATTGTAGCCGCTTCTTCAGAAACCGCATTATCAAAAGCAAGCGGACCATGAATAAATGCATTAATTTTTTCTTCAGACGCAAGTTCCATAACTTTTTTTGCATCGACTGAACTTGGCATACTTTCAATTGGATCTTCTGTACCTGATAAAATTGCAACTTTTGGTTTATTACTGTTTAGTTTGTTATAAAACTGAACAGCATTTTTAAGAATTTGTAATTTTATATCAACTCTTGGTAAAACATTTAGGGCACCATCAGTGATAAAAAGAGGTTTTTTAAGTTGTGGTGTAGTCATATGCCAAATATGACTTAATCGTCTACCATCAAGTAAATTAAATTCTTTTTTTAAATAAGAGCGCATTAAAATATCAGTATGGAGATTCCCTTTAATTATGATTTTACTTTTATTTTCATTAGACATTTGACACGCAACTGAAGCACTTTCCTCTTCATCTTTAGCCTCTACAATATTAAAATTTGAAATATCCAAACTGAAATTTTTTGCCGTTTCGATAATTAAACTTTTATTTCCAATCAATGTTGGATCGATGAGGTCCATATTTTTACCTTCAATTATAGCTGATAAGATGCTTTCTTGATTGGGGCATACGACAGCAGCGGGTATGTTAGGAGTCTCTAAAGCTTTACTTTTAAGATCTTCTGGTAATGTGCTCATATTTGGTATTCTCTCTATACCACTGCTACAATTTTTCCTATGATATTTCTTTATTGTGAAAGAATTATTCTTTGATTTATCAATAATTTCATATACTCAATCATTATTAAGGAAAAAAATGGATTTAGAAAAAAGAACTGAAATACCTAATTCATTAGAAGAACATTGGATGCCATTTACATCCAATAGAGACTATAAAAATAGTCCAAGATTAATGGTTAAGGCAGAAGGTGTTTATTATACTGATCATTATGGAAATAAATTAATTGATGCTAGCTCAGGATTATTTTGTAGTCCAGCGGGTCATTCAAGACCAGAAATAAGAGAAGCAGTATCTAAACAATTAGAACAATTAGATTATGTTCAACCATTTCAACAAGGTTTTGGTGGTTCATTTGATTTAGCTAGAAAAGTTTCAAAACATACGCCCGAAGATTTAAATAAAATATTTTTTACTATTTGTGGTTCTTCAGCTGTTGAAACAGCAATAAAAACAGCCATAGCATATTTTAAAGCAAAAGGAGAAGGTCATAGATCTCACATAGTAGGAAGAGAAAGAGGTTATCATGGAATGAATATTGGAGGAATTTCTGTTGGCGGAATGATTGCTAATAGAAAAACTTTCTCAAATATTCTCATGCCAAATGTACATCATCTAAGACATACTCATTTACCAGAAAATCTATTTGTAAAAGGCGAACCTGAAACAGGTGCTGATCTAGCAGATGATCTTGAAAGAATTGCTGGTAACATAGGTGCTGAAAATATTGCAGCATGTATTGTTGAGCCAGTAGCAGGATCAACAGGAACTTTAGTTCCGCCAAAAGGATATTTAAAAAGGCTAAGAGAAATTTGTAACAAACACGGAATTCTTTTAATTTTTGATGAAGTTATTACTGGCTGGGGAAGAATGGGCGCTCCATTTGCAGCCCAAGCTTTTGATGTTTGTCCTGATATTATGACAATGGCTAAAGCAATTACTAATGGTGTTGTGCCTTTAGGAGCAGTAGCTTCACGTGATCATATCTATGACACTATTGTTGATGCTTCACCTACAGGAGCTATAGAATTTTTTCATGGTTATACTTATTCTGCTATACCTGTTTCAATGGCAGCAGGTTTAGCAATGCAAGATATAATCGAGAAAGAAGATTTATTTAATAGAGCAAAAGATATGTCTCCATATTTCTTAGATGGTTTATTTACTTTGAAAGACTTAGATATCATTACTGATATAAGAGGATATGGAATGATGGGAGGAATTGATATTAAAATGGATGAGCGTTTAGGCAAAGCTGGATATGCTTGTTTTAAAAAATTATTTGAAGCAGGTTTAAGCTTGAAAGCAACGGGTGATTGTTTAATTGTTGCACCTCCATTTACTTGTGAAAAAAAACATATTGATGAGATAATTGAAAAATTAAGAACAGGTATCTCAAACTATATGCATGACAGATAATGAAAATAGGTGTTCCCTCTGAGATTAAAGCTCAGGAGTCTAGGGTTGGGCTTACTCCGCAAAGTGTTAAAGAATTAGTAAATAATAAACATAAAGTATTAATTCAAAAAGATGCCGGTATTGGTGCTGGATTTTCCAATAGTGATTATGAATTATCAGGTGCAAAAATTGTAAATTCAGCAGAGGATATTTTCAATGATTCTGAAATGATTGTAAAAGTTAAAGAACCTCTAATGAATGAAGTAGCAATGATAAGAGAAAACCAAATTTTGTTTACATATTTACATCTTTCAGCAGCTCCAGAATTGACAAAGGGTTTAATTGATTCAAATTCGATTTGTATAGCTTATGAAACAGTAAGTGATCATAATAATAAATTACCACTTCTTGCACCTATGAGTGCTGTAGCCGGCAGAATGTCGATTCAAGCTGGTGCGTATTCACTTGAAAAACATAAGGGGGGAAGTGGTTTACTCTTAGGGGGTGCGCCTGGGGTTCAACCTGGAAATGTCTTAATTTTAGGCGGGGGTGTTGTAGGTGAAAATGCAGCAATAATTGCTACCGGAATGCAAGCAAAAGTTTTCATCGTTGATAAATCAGAAAAAAGATTAGAAGAATTACAAGAAAAATTTGGTGATAAAATAGAACCACTACACAGTGATAAAATAAATCTTAAAGATTATATTTCTGAATGTGATTTACTAATTGGTGGTGTGCTTGTTCCAGGCTCTAATGCTCCAAAGATTATAACTAAGGACATGATAAAAGAGATGAAAAGTGGATCTGTAATTGTTGATGTTGCAATTGATCAAGGTGGTTGTGTTGAAACTAGTAAACCAACAACTCATGCAAACCCTACATATGTTGTTGATGATGTAGTTCATTATTGTGTTGCAAATATGCCAGGGGGAGTTCCTAGAACTTCCACACTTGCTTTAAATGCAGTCACTTTACCATTTATTCAAAACTTAGCTTCTAATGGTTTTAAAGATGCGTTGAAAAATGATAAAAATTTTATGAATGGTTTAAATATTTTTAAAGGTGCCGTTACATATAAAGCTATTGCTGATGATTTAAATTATGATTATGCTAATCCAGAAACTTTAGTACACTAAAAACTATTAGAAGCTTCTACCATTATCTTTAATTTTACTTTTGCCAAATCTCGAGGTAAGTGACCAAGGCCACAATCAGGAGCAACAATTAATTGTTCCTTATCAATAAACTTTAATGCATCATTTATTCTTGAGACAATTTCTTCTTTAGTCTCAACTTGTGAACTTGCTATTTTTACTAAACCAAAAATAACTTTTGTTTGTTTAAAATCTTTTAAAAAATTTAAATCATTATATCGATGAGCATCTTCTATAGAAACTGTATCTATAATTGACTCATCTAAAGCTTTACTAATTTTACTGTAAGAATCTAAAGGCGCTTTTGGATAATCTACTGCATCTAATTTATCAGGATAGCCGCAACAAATATGAGTAATTTTTTCAATACTTTGATTATTAATATCCTTAAAACATCTTTCTAGGTTTTTAATTCCAAAATTAAGAGCATTTTCTGGTTTTCTAGCAAACAACGGTTCATCGACTTGAATATATTTACATCCTACATCAACCAATCTTTTAATTTCTACATTAATAGCATCAGCTAAGTCTTCACCCATATGTTCATCTGAATCATAGAATGTATTTGCTATGGTGTCTGTTATAGTCATTGGTCCAGGTATAGTAATTTTTAAATCTTTATTGGTTAAACTCTGATTTTTTTCCCACTCTTCAACTAAAAAAGATTCTTTTGCTTTAACTTTTGAAGTTATTGTTGGTAACCAGCATCTATAATTACCTGTCCTAGCGACTTTTTCTGTGAGATTTGCAAAATCAATTCCTTCTAAATATCTACAATGATAGTGAATATAATTTTCTCTTCTAACTTCACCATCGGTTAGGATATCAATACCGCATTCTTCCTGATCACTAATTATTTCTTTGGTAGCTTTATTAAATAACTCTGCAACATTATCGCCCATTTTTTTTATTTCATCCTCGTAAAATTTAGTTGGATATTCTGTATCTGTACCACCAGAAGCATTAAACCAATCAGTTATTTTTAAGTAGCTTGGTTTTGGATAGGCGCCTATAACAGTCGTTAGCATATCTTTATTATTCCATTTTTCTGCTAAATGGTCCAGAATTTGTATTAACACCTGAACTGGAAAGTTTAGTGTTTGATAATTGTCGCTCCTGATGAATCATGCGGTGACTTAACAATTTTGATACTAGTTCATGTTTTATATCATGAAATTCTCTTAAGTCTGATAGATCATTTATTTCCTCAGGATCGTTTTCTAAATCAAATAATAAACATGGCAATGAAGGAAAATGAACATATTTCCATTTATTATTTCTAATGACCGATAGATTACATTGTTCGGGCGCTAATTTTTTATCTTTAACAAATGAAGTACTTTCTCTAAAATCATAATCAAAAACAACATATTCTTTATTAGGTGATTTTTCGTATTTATGTTTGATATTGTGCATAAGTGATTGACCATTCCAATCAATGGGGATGTCACCACCAAGCCATTCTAAAATTGTAGGAGCAACATCTACAGATTCTGTTAAATGGTTAATTTCTTTTGGATTGTTTTGAGGCACATAAATAAATAATGGAATTCTATAAGAAGAGTCCCACCAACCTAATTTCCCCCATAAATTATTTTCATTTAACATCTCTCCATGATCACTAGTAAATATTATCATTGTATTCTCTTCTTGCCCTGATTCTTTAAGAGCGTTAAAAATTTTACCAATATTAAAATCAACTTCAGCGCACATAGCAAAATAAACACTCATAATATTTTTGATATCTTGATCTTTTAAAAGATCATAATTAATTTCAGAATAATTTTCTTTTAGTAAAAATTTTTTACATAACTCTTCAAGTAGTGGATGTTTTTTTGATAATTCTTTCAGTGAAATATCATTTTGAGGTAATTTAATATTATCTGGATTAAATTTACTAAACCATGGATCAGCTACATGAAAGGGTGGATGTGGTTTTAAAAAAGATACATGCATAAAAAATGGATCTTTAACCTTTTTTAAGTCGTTAACAACTTTGTCTGCTAAAAATGCGGTGTCTGAAAATTCAGTTGGAATATAATATGGTTCATAAATATACGCTTGATCATCTTTAGGCTTTCTTCCTTTGTACAAATCTTCTGCTTTATTAATTTCAAAACCATTTTGATTAAGATGGTTAGCCCAAGGCTCTGGTTTTCCTCCTGGTAAAACACAACCATCATCAAACCCTTCCATTGGTGATTCATAGGTAAAATTTTTTTTATCTTTTGGATCCAAGTATCTTGGATCCCAAGAGGTATCAGTGTATCCGTAAAGTCTTGGATTATAATTTAGTTTACGAACTTCTTTAGCTATATTTGTAAATCTTTTATCAAGAGGAGCACCATTATATACTGAACGATGTATAAATGGATATAAACCTGTAAGCATAGTAGTTCTAGATGGACCACATGGAACAATACCTGCAAAGTGTGATTTAAAAATAACACTTTTTTTTGCTAATTTATCCAAATTAGGAGTGAGAGCATATTCATGATTTAAAAAACTAAAGCAATCGAAGCGCCACTGATCAGCACAAATAAAAAGCACAGATTTTTTGATTCTCTTCATATTTTACTAAATACTAAAGTAATTAAAAAGAAATACACAATTTTTTAAAAAAAAACGTAATAAATTTGTCAATTATTTTTGCTAAAAGCTCAAATTTGTATAAAAAAAATACATACGATAAATTTATCTTATAGGAGAAAATATATGTTAAAAAAAATACTCGTAGCATTGGTATTTTCTTCCGCAATGTTTGTATGGAGTGGAAGCTCTTTTGCAGGCGGTCATTGCGTAGGCTCAACCATGAGCGATGCATATACTGGCGGAAAATATCCACAGCAATATGAGTTATCAGAATACGAAAGTGCAGCTAGTTGTACGATGAAGTTTTCAGAGAACCCAAGTATTGCTAGTATTAATGCAACAATTCAAGGGAACCCAGGAAGCCTACCTCCGGTTGAGGATAGATTACCTGATGAACCTCTTGTTGTAGTGCCATATGAATCAATTGGTAAATATGGAAACACTATTAACTTCTTATCTAATGCAACTGAAGCTGGTACTTCAGATATGCTTTCTACTCGACATGTTAACTTAGTTCGTTTTGCTGATGACTTGTCAACTGTAGTTCCAAATGTTGCAAAAGATTATGAATGGAATGATGATTTTACTACTTTAACATTCATGTTACGTAAAGGTCACAAGTGGTCAAATGGTGAACCTTTTGTAGCTAGAGATGTAGAGTTTTGGTACGAAGACTTGATGATGAATCCAAAGATTCGTGAAAAACCATATCC
Organism: uncultured Alphaproteobacteria bacterium; assembly: GCA_902612805.1. Taxonomy (GTDB): domain Bacteria; phylum Pseudomonadota; class Alphaproteobacteria; order HIMB59; genus CACPNW01. The sequence continues at coordinate 15,201 of CACMEY010000011.1, forward strand.
ATATCTATTAGTTGGTGGTGAGCCAATGACTGTTGATGTAATTGATGATCAAACAGTAAGATTTAACTTACCATCTCCGTTCCCTGGTTTACTTGCTACTTTAGCTACATCTTATAACCAAGCTTTTATGCCTTCACATTTCCTAGAACAATTCCATCCGGAAATTGATTCAAATGCTGATGCGAATGCACAAGCTTTAGGTTTCGCAGATGGCTGGGATGCTTTAGCGGCTTATTATGGTAACTCAGGTTGGACTGATACTCCAACTCCATTATTAAGAAATCCAGAGTTAGTAGATGGTTTACCATATGCTGCTTATCCTTCTTTAGAAGCTTACATGACTATTGAAGATACTACTGAAGGTAGAGTATATGCTGCAAACCCATACTTTTTCCAAGTTGATACAGCTGGGAATCAATTACCATACATTGATTATCAAAATGAGAGATATATCAATGAAAATGAAATAAGATTATTGAAACTTGTTAATGGTGAAGTTGATTACAAATCTCAATCTGTACAACTTGAGTCTGCGCCTCAATTATTAGATGGAGCAGAGTCTGGAGGCTATAATATTCAAATTAACCCAGGTTGTGGAGCAGCACTATTTAGCTTCAACGTCACTCACCCAGACTTAGAAAAACGTAAAGTTTATGGTGATATTCGTTTCCGTCAAGCAATGTCAATTGCTCTAGATAGAAATGAAATTAACGATGTTGCTTACTATGGTATGGGTGTTGTAGAGCAGTTCACAGGTATGTCACCAGCTCCTGATTTCGTACGTGAAGATATGAAAATGTATATGACTCAATATGATCCAGATGGTGCTAAAGCACTTCTAGATGAAGTTGGTCTTAAGGACGTTGACGGTGATGGCTTTAGAGAACTCCCTAATGGAGAGCCTTTTGCTATGAACATTGACTATGCTACTCAAGGTATAGGTGGTGTAGAAGTTGAGTTAGTTGCTCGTATGTGGAACGATGTAGGAGTTAAAACTTCTTTTAAAGAGGTAACTCCTGATGAATATCGTGGTTCACAATCTTCAAATGCATTAGATGTCCATGCATGGGATAAAGGTCAACCATTAGCAATTATTGCAGGTGATCCTGAAACATTCAAAGCGCCTTTTGGAAACTACTTTAACCATACGCAAGGAATGTTGTGGGCAGCTTACATTGATAGTAACGGTGATGAAGGTGTAGAACCTCCTCAATGGGTTTACGATTTAAGTGATGGTATTGATAAATTTCAATCATACGCTTTAGGTACACCTGAATCAAATGAGTGGGGTGAAAAAATTACAACAATGTTAACAGAGCAAACTTTGTTAATTGGAACTGTAAAAGCACCTTTCCCAACATATCATAGAAATGCTTTGAAAAACTTTACACAATTCAAAACAACTTCTTATGAATATTATAGAACTTATCCATATTTAGCTACTCAGTGGTGGTTGGACGAATAAGTCAACTATAAATATACTTAAAAGCGGCAATTTTTTATTGCCGCTTTTCTTTTTTCTACTATTCTTAAAAATCAATTAAGGGAAATCATGCTATGATTAATTTTGTTCAGTTTACATTTACAAGAGCATTTTTAGCTATTGTAACTTTATTAATTGTTTGTTTCATAGTTTTTTCTTTAATGGAATTAGTACCTGGAACGTGTGCTGAAAGATATTTAGCTTTTAAAAATACTCAGGGATCTCAAATTACTTATGAAGATATTGAAGCAGAAAAAATTCGCTTAGGCTTAGATAAACCATTCCTTTATAGATATGGAAAGTGGATTTCTGACATTGTTATCAATCAAGATTTTGGTGATAGTTGTATTCTAAGAATGAATATTAATGAATTATTAAGTGGAAGATTTACTTTATCTCTAACCATATGTTTAGTAGCATTAATATTTTCATATTTAATTGCTATACCCGTAGGAATTATTTCAGCCACGACAAAATATGCATCATTAGATAACACTCTAAAGTTTGTTAGTTACCTTGGCATAGCATTGCCAAATTTTTTAGTAGCACTTTGTATAATGCTTTTTATGACAATCTATTATGGAGATACGATGACAGGATTATTTTCTCAGGAATATGAAAATGAACCATGGTCATCAGCAAAGTTAATGGATTTTTTAGGTAGAGCATGGCTGCCTATTTTTGTTTTAGGGTGGAATGCAACTGCCTTTGCATTGCAAACTGTCAGAGCTTTAATGTTAGATGAAAATGACAAGTTATATGTAATGGCGGCAAGAGCAAGAGGTGTATCAGGGATGAGTTTGCTTTGGCGATATCCAGCAAAGCATTCTTTAGGACCTGTAATAAATTCAATAGGATTTGATTTAAATAGAATTTTTAGTGCACTTCCAATAGTTGCTCTGATTTTAATTTTGACTGAGGCAGGAGCTTTATTAATAGAAGCTTTGGCTAGATCAAATGATCAGCAACTAGCTGGAGCAATAATATTTTTACTTACAGCAACAATCGTTTTTGTTAATTTTGTCACAGATATAATTTTAGCAATAATGGATCCAAGAATAAGAAAAGGAGTTATGGGTGGAGGTTAGTAATCAAAAAAAAGAAGCTTATTATACAGCTACACAGATGCAATTAGTAAGAACACGCTTTTTTGGAAATAGATCGGCAATGATTGCAGGTTCAATATTACTTTTCATGATTGTTTGTAGTCTATTCTCAGATTTTTTATCTCCATATGATCCTACTATTAATGGTCGCGACAAAGATTATGAAAATGGAGCTCCTCAGGTTCCGATGTTTTGGGATGAAAATGGTTTTTCACCAAGGCCGTTTTTACACACTTTAACAAAATATAGAGGAGCTGACACTAATTTTAGATGGGTCTATAAAACTGATACAGAAAAAAGAAGATATGTTTATTTTTTTGTTGAAGGTTGGGAGTATAAAGTTTTTGATTTTAATATAAATCTTCCAGGAAAAATTTTAGATTTTAAAATTCCAGGTTTTACATTCAATACTCATTTATTTGGAGTTGAAGAAGGTGGTATTCATATATTTGGAACAGATAAAGCAGGAAAAGATTTATTCAGTAGAACCTTGAGTGCAATTTATATTTCACTAGCTGTAGGGACACTTGGTGTTTTTATATCATTTGTACTATCCCTAATAATAGGCGGGATCTCAGGTTACTATGGTGGATGGATTGATAGCGTATTACAAATGTTTACTGATGCAATTCGAACGGTTCCACCCATACCTCTGTTTATGTGTCTTGCTGCCTTTGCGCCATTAGAATGGAGTTCTGAATTACGGTTCTTTTTTATTTCTTGTTTACTTGGATTAATTTCATGGCCAACACTTGCTAGAAGAGTAAGAACACATCTACTTAGTGAAAGAAGCCAAGAATATATTCTTGCTGCAAAACTTTGTGGAGCATCATCTACTCACATTATTGTAAGACACTTATTACCAAGTTTCACGAGTTATATTATTGTCGATTTAGTCATTAGTTTCCCATACATGTTATTATCTGAAACAGCTTTAAGTTTTATAGGACTTGGTTTGAGAGAACCAGTAAACTCTCTAGGTGTACTTTTGCAAAATGCAACAAAGGCCGACGTACTTTTAAACTATCAATGGTATTTTATCCCTGTATTTTTCTTAGTCGTATTAATTTTAACATTTGTCTATGTAGGGGATGGATTACGTGATGCAGCAGATCCTCATAAGGTAAAGTAATATGAGTCATTTATTAGAAGTAAAAAATTTAGATGTAAAATTTGATACTGATGAAGGTAGAATTACAGCAGTTGAAAATATTTCTCTTTCTGTAGATCAAGGTGAAGTACTTGGTATAGTTGGTGAATCCGGATCAGGTAAATCTGTTACTGCTAAATCGATTATGAAATTAAATCCAGGTAATACTTCTTATAATGAAGATGCAGAAATAATTTTAGACAACGAAAATGTTCTTCAATTTACCTCTAAGCAAGACTTAAAAAAAATAAGAGGTGGTAAAGTATCAATGATTTTTCAAGAGCCTATGGCAAGTTTTGCTCCAGCAATAAAAATTGGCGCACAAATGGTTGAGCAATTACTAATTCATAAAAATATTAATAAAGAGGAAGCAAAATCAATATCCATAAACATGCTAAAAAGAGTAGGCATAGCAGATGCAGAAAAACGGTTTAATCAATATGCATTTGAATTATCTGGGGGAATGCGTCAAAGAGCAATGATAGCTATGGCACTATCCACTATGCCTAAACTTTTATTAGCAGATGAGCCAACAACTGCTTTAGACGTAACAATTCAAGCACAAGTAATTAATCTAATTAAAGATATTATTAAAGAATATCAAATGGGAGTAATATTTATTACTCACGATCTAGGTGTTATTGCTCAGGTAGCTGATCATGTAGCGGTTATGTATTTGGGAAGTGTAGTGGAGAAAGGTCCAGTAAATGAGATCCTTAAAAATCCAAAACATCCTTATACAAAAGGGCTATTACAAGCTTTACCTGATATAAATAACTTAGACGCACCGTTATCTCCAATACCTGGAAATATTCCAAGTCCATTAGATAGACCAACAGGGTGTGTATTTAGAACTAGATGCCCCCATCATAATCCGGAGGGAAAAGATGGTAAAATAGAAATGAAATTAATTGAAGTTGAACCAGGTCACTGGGTTGATCAATGTGGAATTAAGTGTGGTCAAAATGGGTGATAATTTAATTTCAGTAAATAATGTTTCAGTAAATTTTGATTATCAAGAAAATTTTATTTCAAAAAAACAAAAAATACATGCTGTAAACAATATCAATATCAAAATTAAAAAAGGATCTTTTTTTGGCTTAGTCGGTGAATCTGGTTCAGGAAAAACTACTCTTGGTAGAGCAATACTTGGAGCTAATAAAATTAGTTCTGGAAATGTTATTTTTCATGACGATGAAAGAGATTATGATTTAACAGATATGAACAAACAAGATTTAAAGGAATATAGAAAAAAAGCTCAATTAATTTTTCAAGATCCTTATGCTGCTTTAAGTCCAAGAATGACAGTGAGGGATATTATTGCAGAGCCTTTAGAAGTGATGAGAATAACAAACTCAAGACAAGAAACTGATGAAAGAGTAAGAGACATTGCTTCAAAATGTAGATTAAATATTGAGCATTTACGAAGATTTCCTCATGCATTTTCTGGAGGACAAAGACAAAGAATATCAATTGCAAGAGCCTTAGTAAGTAATCCAAAATTTATAGTAGCAGACGAAAGTGTTGCTGCTTTAGATGTATCAATACAAGCAGATATATTAAATCTTTTAAAACAACTTCAAACCGAGCTTAACCTAACTTATTTATTCATAAGTCATGATTTAAGTGTAGTAGCTCATGTATGTGATGTTGTTGCAGTTATGTATTTGGGGCACATAGTTGAAATGGGACCCTCAAGAGAATTATTTAAGAACCCAAAACATTCTTACACAAAGGCACTATTATCTTCTATTCCATCAATTGATCCAGAGAAAAGATCTGAAGCTATAGAACTAAAGGGAGAAATACCTAGCGCATTAAATCCCCCTCCAGGTTGTGTGTTTAGAACCAGATGTCCTAATCCTGGAGTAGATTGCAAAGGTGGAGAAATAAAAATGGGTCTTATTGAAGTTGAACCAGGTCACTGGGTCGATCAGTGTTGTGCTCTATAAGTAGTTTTTACAACTGTAATGAAAAATATAGCATTTATTGGAACCTCTCATATTCATACACCAAATTTTATTTCTAAGGTAATTTCAAACAATCAAATTAATTGTATTGGTGTTTGGGACAAAGATCAGAACAGATCAAAAAGTGACTCTGAAAAACTGCAATGTAAGAATTATGATAACTATCTTGATTTATTGAAAGAACCTAATTTAGATGGTGTTATTGTATGTTCAGAAACTAATTTGCACTATGAATTAGTTAAAAAAATTACAGAGAATAAAAAACACTGTTTTATAGAAAAACCTTTGGGGATAGGAAAAAAAGACTCTTTTGAAATGGCAAATCTTATTGAATCTTCAAAAATTATATTTCAAACTGGATATTTCATGAGAAGCAATCCTGTTTATATAAAGCTTAAACAATTAATTACTGATAATTATTTTGGCGAAATTTCAAGAATTCGACTCATTAATTGTCACGATGGTATTATGAGGGATATTTTCAAAGACTATCAATGGATGACAGATCCTAAAGTTGCAGGCGTTGGGGCTTTTGGCGATTTAGGAACACATGTTTTAGATCTTCTTTTATGGTTTTTTTCTGATGTTGAGTCAGTAAGTGCAACCTTTACAAAAGTATATAATCAATATCCAGGTTGTGAAGAGAGTGGAGAAGCATTAATAAAATTTAAAAGTGGATTGATAGCTAGTATTGCTGCGGGATGGATAGATATAGCACAGCCTTATACTATTTTTGTAAGTGGAACAAAAGCTCACGCAAGAACAACGAATGAGCAACTAATTATAAACGAAAATAAGGATGGTAAAAAAACAGAAAGAATAGAAGAAAATTTACCAGAAGCATTACCTCATGCATTTGATTTATTTCTCAATTCATTAATTGATAACAATACTAAAAACTTAATTACTCCTTTAGAAGCAGCATTGAGAAGTAGTATAATGGAATCAATTTACCAATCAGAAAAAGAAAAAAAATGGATAAATATCTAAATTAAAAATATAAATATGAGTAAAATAAAAGTTGGCATTATTGGCGTCGGTGGCATTGCGAAGTTACATGTACCTGGTTGGCGCATGTCAGAACATGCAGAATTAATAGCAGGCTCTGATATAAACAAATCAACTCTCGAAGATTGGGGTAATACAAATCAAATAAAAAAATTATATCTTGATCCCTTAGATATGATTAATGATCCAGATATAGATGTAATAGATATTTGTGCGCCTAATAACTATCATTGTGATTTAGCAATTAAAGCAATGCAAGCAGGCAAAGATGTTTTATGTGAAAAACCCTTAGCTCCAAATGCCTCACAAATAAAAAAAATGATTGAAGTAAGAGATCAAACGAAAAAAAAATTAATGTGTGCTCAACACTTTAGATTCAGAAAAGATTCTCAATTAATAAAAGATCAATCCAAATCAATTGGTTCGATATATCATGCACGCTCTTGGATGCTGAGAAGAAATTTTTTACCAGTCTCACTTGGTTTTTTAAAAAAAGAAAATTCAGGAGGAGGGCCTTGTATTGACATAGGGGTGCACGTATTAGATTTAACTCTTTGGTTTATGAACAATCCAGAACCACTTTCTGTGACGGGTGTCTCAAAAACTGAATTAGCAAAGCAGCCAAATTCTTTTAGTTATAATGGAGAGTATGACAAGGAAGCAATGAACGTTGAAGATTTTGCAGCTGCATTTGTTAGGTTTAAAAATGGTGCAACCTTAATGCTTGAAGTATCATGGATGCTTCATCATAAACTGCCAGAAGATAAAATAGAAGATATGCAGGTATGGTTATATGGAAGAGAAGCTGGTTTGCATTGGCCTAATTGTGAGATTATAAAAAATGATATCAATTCTCAAACTCATATAACTAAAAAAATTGAAGGAAATTTACAAGACACTATTGAACCTCATGCTAAAGAATGTATCGAGTTTGCAGAGTTTGTTGCAAACGATCAACCAGTTGCTATTCCGGCTGAACACTCTCTACAAGTAATGAAAATTTTAGATGGAATTTATAAAAGTCAAGAAGTAGGAAAAGAAATTATTTTAGAATAATAGATTATGATTAATGAAAAGTAATTTATTTTTAGCTGTTATATTATCACTTTCAGGTTTGTTTTTATTGGATTGTATGGGGATTGCGATAAAGTTTTTACGAAACGAATATCCAGCAGCTCAACTTTCTGTTTTTAGAAATTTATTTGGAATGATCCCATGTGTTATTGCTTTATATTTTTCACATGATTGGCATCAAAACGGTAGACAAATAAAAATAACGAAATGGAAGTTAGGATTATTCCGCGGAGTATTTGTAGCATTGGCTCAATTATGTCTCTATACTTCCTATGCTTACTTACCTTTTGCTTTAGTCGCTACCATGGAATACACTGGGCCCATGATGGTCACCCTTCTTGCTATTCCTTTATTAGGTGAAAAATTTGGTTGGTACAAAATGAGTGCAGTAATTTCTGGTTTTGTAGGTATCGTTTTAATTATGCAACCTTGGTCATCAGACTTTAATTATATGTTATTACTTCCTATACTTGCTGCTTTTGGATATTCATTAGCAAGGGTAACATCCTTAAGTTTTGAGGATCATGTTCCTTCACCACTTATCAACTTGTATGGTCAAACAGGGACAATCATAGTTGCATGTATGTTAGTGGTGTTTTTTGGTATGTGGGAAAATTTCAAAAGTATAAATGATTTCTTAGTAGTTTGTGTAATGGGGATTGCAGGAGGATCTGGAACTTTACTTTTAATATATGGTGCTAGAAAAGCAGAACTTAGTAAAATTATGCCATTTGATTATATCGAGATATTTTTTGCACTTATTTTAGGTTGGATATTTTTTGCAGAATGGCCAGTTGATCAACTTTTCCCAGGTGCTTTTTTCATAGTTTTAGGTGGATTAATCATTTATCTTCAACAAAGAAAAAATAATTTTCAAAGATTAAGGAAAACATAATGGAATATAAAATTACCAAACTTCAAAATGATAAAGGTTTAGATATTGACATAGTTAATATTATTAACTCAAACAATTATAGTTTTAGTTTTTATACTTATGGTGGTTATATGAGTGAAGTTTGTATTCCAATTTCTTCGAATGTTTCTGAAACAGAGGATGTTTTATTAGGTTATGGTAATTTAGATGATTGCCTGGAAGCTCATGGATATTTCAATTCAATTATTGGAAGAGTTTGTAATAGAATAGGGCAAAGTAAATTTACTCTTAATGGGAAAGAATATAATTTATATTCAAATACTAAACCTGATCATCTTCATGGTGGAGAGGTAGGTTTCAATAAAAAGATTTGGAAAATAGCCGATATTGAAAAAACAAGCCAAAGTATAAAAGTAGAGCTCACTTACCAGTCTAAACATTTAGAAGAAAATTATCCAGGCAACCTAAATTGTAAAACTATTTACGAACTTAATAATAATAACGAAATTCTAATTTCCTTTAATGCTACTACAGATCAAGATACTATTGTTAATATGACTAATCATAACTATTGGAATTTCCATGGCCATAAAGATAATTATAAAAATATTACTGACCATGTTGTAAGAATATCATCTAATCAAATTTGCGAAACTGATGAGGGATCAATTCCTACTGGTAAATTATTCGATGTAGTTAATACAAAATATGATCTTAATAATTCATTTGAAATAAATAAATCTTTTTTAGATGGCGGTGGTATTGATCACAATTATGTTCTCAAAGATCATACTATTGATCAATCTATAGCTTCCATCTACAGTAATATTACTGGTATGGGAGTTGAATACTCGACTGATCAACCTGGAATACAATTTTATACTGGTAATATGATGAAAGATTCATATCATGGCAAACATAATCGAAATTATGGATTACAATATGGTATGTGTCTAGAGACGCAAATTTTTCCAGATGCTATTAATCAACCAAATTTTCCATCAATTATATTAAAAGTAGGCGAAACATATAATTCAAATACAAAAATAAAATTAAGAAATGATTTTAAATAAATTAATTTATTGTTTTATAATTTTATATCTATAGACATCCGCATAAATGAAAATCAGTAAAAAAATCATAGATAATTTAAAAAAAGGTGGAGTAGATTTTTACTTAAGTGTTCCTTGTAAGTTATTAGCCAACATGATTGATATTCTTGAAAATGATAAAGATGTTTATTATTCGGCTGTACCAAGAGAGGAAGAAGGTATGGGTATTTGTGCTGGAGCTTATTTAGGTAATAAATTCCCATGTATAATGATGCAGAATACAGGAATTGGGAATTCAGTGAATGCAATTGTTTCTCTATTACAATTATATCAAATGCCTGTTGTTTTTCTAATTAGTTACAGAGGTACACCTGGTGAGCCAGTAGGAGCGCAAGGTGGAATGGCGAAGATTACTGAAGATATTTTACAAACGTTAAGAATACCTATGTTGCATTGTTCTTCTGAAAATGAATTAGATAAAATTTCAACATTTAGCAAACATGCCAAAGTTGTTGAATCACCAGTAGCTATTTTATGTGATTTCAATTTAATGAAAGAGGATAAATGAACCGTTTTGATTTATTAAATAAGGTACAAAATATTCTTAAAGATAACTTGGTTATTTGTAATATAGGTCTTCCGTCACAAGAATTATATAAAATTAGTGATCAACCAAATTTTTTTTATATGTTAGGTAGTATGGGCTTATCGTCTTCTATTGGCTTAGGCTTGGCACTATCCCAAAATAAACACGTCATTAGTATAGATGGTGATGGATCAGTTTTAATGAATATGAACACCCTAGCAACAATAGGTAATAGAGCGCCATCAAACTATACTTTATTGATAATTGATAATGGTTCTTATGGATCAACAGGAGATCAACGAACATTTACTGATGAGAAAACTTCCTTAAAGGATGTTGCATTAGGAGCTGGCTGTAAAAATGTGGTTGAATGTTCTGGTGAGGAAACAGTTAATGAATTGAACAAAGCCATTGATGATAAAGATAATTCATATGTAATAATCTCAAAGATCAATTCTGGAAATGTTAAAATTGATCCCATTCCACTCAATCCTATAACTATAAGAGATAGGTTTAGAAAGTTTATTGGTAAAGTTAAATACCTTTAATTAATATTTTATGATCATTTGCGCAGGATCAATATTTACAGATTACATAAGTAGGATTAATAAATTTCCAAAAAAACCAATTAAAGTTTTATCTAGAGGTATTGATAAAAGATTAGGTGGTTCAGCAGCAGTATCGGCATTTACTGCAAAAATTTTGGGCTCTGAATCAAAATTTATAGGAAAATTTGGAGATGATGATTCATCAGTCTTTTTAAAAAATGAATTAAAAAAATTTTCTATTAATACTAGTAAATCAATTTTTATTAAAAAATGTCAGTCTTCGCAAAGCTTTGTAATTGAGGACACAAAAGGTGAAAGATTACTAGCAGCATACAATGATCCAAAATTACTTGATTATAAGAAAATACCCAAATTAAATTTTAAAAAAAAGGATATTTATTCAATAGATATGAGATGGATAGATATGGCCTCTTATATTGCAATTAATACCAATAAAAAAAATATTAAATGTGTTGCTGATCTAGATAATTTTAAAAATTCTAATAAAATTTCTGAAATTGTTCACAAAGCTTCGCATCCTATATTTTCTGAAGAAGGTTTGAAAACTTATAAAAAAAACATCAATATGCAAAAGGCTCTTTTTCAAATATTCAATGAAACAAATAAATTTGTTGCAGTTACTATGGGATCAAAAGGTGTTTATTGGGTTGAAAATAACTCATTATATCATTGTAATGTTCCAAAAGTAAAAACAGTTGAAACGAATTGTGCAGGAGATGTTTTTCATGGTGCTTTTGCAACAGCTCTATCATTAAATAAATCAAACTCTCAAAGTATTCAATTGGCAGCAGCTACTGCAACATTAAAATGCATGAAAGCTGGAGGCATATATTCAATACCAAATTTAAACAACGTAAAAAAGTTTTTAAAAAAATTAAAAGTTAGAAAAATTAAATGACAAAGATTTTAATTACAGAATTTATAGATTCACAATCATTGCAAAATATAAATAAAAAATTTGATGTAATTTATAAAAAAGATGCCTGGCAAAATAAAAATTTTTTAGAGAGAGAAATTCAGAAATTTGATGGCATCATCGTAAGGAATAAAACAAGTTTAGATGAGAAAATTTTAATAAATGCGTCAAATTTAAAGTTTATAGGAAGATTAGGTGTTGGTCTTGATAATATAGATACAGAATACTGTAAAAAAAATAATATAATTGTTCAGCCAGCAACAGGTATGAATTCTGACTCTGTTGCAGAATACGTTGTGAATTCTTCTCTTACATTATTAAAAAAAACTCACATTATTAAAGAACAAACTCTACAAGGAAAATGGCCAAGGACATCAATTGTTACAAAAGAACTTAAAGGAAAGACTCTTGGTCTAATAGGCTTTGGGGATATTTCAAAAAAAGTTTTAAATCTTGTAAATGTTTTTGATGTTAGCTGTATTGCATATGATCCTTTTATAACTTCGAAACAAATGGAGGTAGAAAATGTTAAGAAAGTTGCATTCGATGAAATTCTTAATTTGGCCGATATAATTTCTATTCATGTCCCATTAAATAATGAAACAAAGTATCTATTTGACAGACAAGCTTTTATTAAAATGAAAAAACAACCAATTATAATTAATTCTTCTAGGGGTGGCGTCATCAATGAGAAAGACTTAATTGATGCTTATAAAAATAAATATATCTCTGGTTTCGCATTAGATGTTTTTGAAAATGAACCAGTAAATGAAGCATTTTATAACAATATTACAAATGATATGAATTGCATCTTAACACCTCACATTGCAGGTGTAACTGCTGAATCAAACGTTAGAGTAAGTAATTTTATAATTGATAAAACAAATAAATTTTTTGAAAATTTTAAAGATTAAATTCACTCATCTTAACCACACGATTTTCTTTTATTGATTTCTCTGCAGCTTCTCCAATAGCCACTGCATGAAGACCATCGTTTATAGAAACTTGTGGTTTCAAATTATTATTAATTGCTTTAATAAATTCTAAATGTTGATAATAAGTCGATCCATGATGTTGCCCAGCTGATAAAATTTTTTTATCTACCTCAACTAATTCTTTAATTGCTTTTTTAGAGTTTCTTAAACCTATTCTAACTTCTGAAGAGTTTTTTCCAGATGCATCAGCTGGCACACCTGTTTCTATTTTACCCTTATCTCCAACAACACATAGCTCTTCTTGCATTTCTGAATTTTCTGCAAACATACAAAGTTCTAAAGAACTTCTTATTCCATTTTCAAAATCTAAAATTACAAATGCATTGTCCAATATATCAGGAACTTTTCCATTATAATTTTCATTAAGATGATTTACACTTTGATCACCACTTGCATATACTTGTGTAACTTCACTATTTGTAATTAGTCGCATTAAATCAAAAAAATGACAGCATTTTTCTACTAATGTTCCACCGGTGTTTATTTGGAATCTATTCCAATCATCTACTTTTTTGAGAAATGGAAATCTATGTTCACGAATTGAAAGCATTTTAAGTTTACCAATTTTATTACTATCTATTTCTTGGATCATTTTTTGAACAGGTGGCATGTACCTATACTCCATAGCCACCCATATTACTGATGGATATGAAGTTGATAATTTTTTAATTTCAAGACAATCTTCTAATTTTGTACATAAGGGTTTTTCAATTAATAAATGTTTTTTTGTTTTTAACGCTTCTTTAATAATATCATGATGGGTAAAATTAGGAGTCGAAATAATAAAAGCATCCACTTCATTACTTTTAAAAATTTCATTATTATTAGAATAGATTTTAATATCATTTGAAATAAGATTTTTAGCTTTATTTATTGAAATTTCATTACTGTCTGAGATGGCAACTACTTCAGCTGAATCTATAAGATTAATATTTGAAATATGTTCACAACCCATTAGTCCACTTCCAACAATTCCATATTTAATTTTCGTTTTCATGTTGTGTAAATTGGAATATTTAATTGCGCACTTAGTTTTTTTATTTCTGAATATACATCTCCATATGTGAATGCTAGATGATGTTCGATACCAGACGTTAATAATCTAACTAATTTTTGATAGGTATTTGTTTGAAATTTCACAACACCCGAAGTACCTGAAAATGAATTTTTTTTATCTAAAACTTCACCTTTAATAACAATAAATTTTAATTTATTTTCTGATTTTGAAACTCTAAATACCGTTATTTTTCCAGGTCTAAATGCAAAATCATGTAGCAAAGCTTTCCTTCTATTAGAATGTACAGTTGCACTTGCTGTATTTTTTTTTGCCATACTAATTGGAGCTAATCCACAATGCCAAAAAACTAAAGTATCAGTTTTGGGATCGCAATCAACAACATCTACTAAAAGTGAAGGTCTGTTATTTATCTTATTTAAAATATCGCAACTTATACTTCCTAATACATCAGCTTCACATGCACTGCTAACTCCCTTTTCATTCATCATAGCCATTGGACCGCATGATGCACATCCAAATTGAGTAAACATTTCAGGCCAACACTTAATTGCAAAAGTATCAATTTTGTTATCATTTTTTATTTTTTCTAACCCATGAAAAATTGAAATACTTTTATTTAATTCATTTGCACTCAACTTAGAGACTGATTTCAAATCTTTTTTTATTTGATTTTTAGTTTTTGTAATATCTTTAGTGCTAACATTTTTAGAAATATTAAACAAAGTTTCCAATTTAATTTTCTTAAGACTATAATTTAATTTTTTTTCTATTTCTCTATTATCATAATCACAGGTAAAAAATCCATCTGGTCTTTTTCCAACAAGTCCTAAAT
>CACMEY010000012.1 GCA_902612805.1 uncultured Alphaproteobacteria bacterium
TATAAATCATTAAACTTTATTTTGTTATTTATATTTAGGCTAGTTTTTATTAAAATTTTCTAGTTTTTGAATGAAATCTCTAAGAATTGAGTCTCTTTTTATTTCATACACTATTTTAATTGGATGCCTATTTTGATCAAATGCCCATTTCATATTATCTAAAAGAATTGGAGAAGGAATAATTTTAGTTGGTGCCCACTCCTCATTTAATACATAACCAATAGCTGCCATATCCCAAATTTCTTTTGACCAACCTTTATGGATACTATTGTACTCTTTAAAACGCATTGCAAGAAATTTACCGATTTCACCATGAGGTTCTATGTATTTTTCTATTTCTGGAACTGTGGAAATAAGATGTGAAGTTACTCCCTTACAAGGAACCATAACCAGAGAAACGCCGCTATCAAATAAAACTTGAGCACCTCCAATATCTTGCTTTAGATTAAATTCCATATTTTGTGGCCAATAAAGCGCGTTACCTCCCAACCAAACTACAACAATTTTTTTTATAATTTCTGGCTCTTTTAACAAAGCAGAGGCAACATTTGAAATAGCTCCAATAGCCAATACGTATAGAGGATCTTCCACAGAACATTTCAAAGCACTTTCAATGATATTATCCGCTGCAGGCGAATTAATTGGTTTTTTTTCAAAACCTACATATCTTGTTGAGCCTTTAAAAACAAAATTATTTTTTTTAATATTTATTTTTTCTAACAATCGATAGATTTCATCATAACTAAGCTCCATTCCCTTCTTTGGATTATCTGAACGATTATTCATTGAAAAAGGAGCTGCATTTATACTTTGCACTTCTATTTTTTCTTTTGAAAACAACATTTGCACTAAAGCAAATTGATCATCAATTTCATTGTAGGTATCTGTATCAAGAATTGCTTTAATTTTCCCTTTTTTAAACTTAAGTTGTTTTAAAATATCTGAAAAATTTCTTTCTAAAAGCATATCTTAATTTACCAAGAACTATTCGGTTGTGTTAAAAATACCTCTTCTTCATTTGTTGATTTTCTATTTAGTATTTTATTTCTATGCGGATACCTTCCAAATTTTTTAATTGCCACGCTATGATCATTCCAAGCTTTTTTTATATTAGTATATTCTGGATGATTATTTAAATATTGATCGACTAATTTATGGCCAAGTTCATGATCCATGATATCCTCACTATGAATTAATGGCAGTAGTAAAAAATGTATTTTATCAATATCCAGGCTATCTAAATATCTTTTATCTATAGCTTCTTTAACAATTAAAATACACTTAGTATCCTGTTCATAAGCTTTAGAATTATATCTGAAAAAATTTCTTGATAGTTGATCAAGTAATATAACCAAAGCTAAACATTCTTCAGCATCATTTCTCCAATTATCATACTCATTATTAATTGCCTTAATGTAATCATCCATAAAAGTACTTTTCAAAATATTATCAAATTCATCATCTTTTTTAAACCACTGTTCAAGTGGAGTTTTGATGAAACAAAATTCTAGAATAGCTTTAGCTCTTTCATTAATCACAGAGCTGTAATATAAATATATATTTTCCAAATGACATTAAGTAATTTAAACAAAACCATCATTGATTGCAGAAAGTGTGAACGCTTAGTAAACTTCCGTGAAAAAATTGCTAAAGAAAAAAGAAAACAATATATTGATCAAAGTTATTGGGGTAAGCCGATTACTGGCTATGGAGATGAAAAAGCTAAATTATTAATGGTAGGTCTTGCGCCAGCAGCACATGGAGGAAATAGAACAGGTCGAGTTTTTACAGGTGATAAATCTGCAGATTTTTTATTTTCCTGTTTATATAAAACTGGATTTGCAAACCAACCAGACTCAGTAGATAGAGGTGACGGTTTGGAACTTCAAAATATGTACTTAACTACTGCTCTTAAATGTGTGCCCCCAGAAGATAAACCTACCTCACAAGAATTAAAAACATGTTTTAATTTTTTCAATCAAGAAATTACTTTCTTAAAAAAAATAAAAGTCATTGTTGCCCTTGGTAAAATTGGTCATGACGCTTGTGTAAATTATTATAAGCAACAATATGAAATACGAAATAAAGATTTTATTTTTTCTCACGGATCGATGAATATTTTACCCGATAAGAAAATTTTAGTTGGTAGTTATCATCCAAGCCCACGAAATGTTAACACAGGAAGAATAGATAAAAGTAAAATGGTAAAACTTTTAAATAGTATTAAAGAATTGCTTTAAACCGTAATGAAAAAATTTTTTTTAAATGATCCCAATCTATTAGTATATGGATTTACCATGGTCTTCTTTGCAAGTTTTGGACAGACTTTTTACATTGCATTATTTAGTGATGATATTCGTAATATATATAAAATAACAGATGGTGAGTTTGGATTAGCTTATGCCATAGCAACGCTTGTAAGTTCATTTTTATTTATAAACTTTGCTAAATTAATAGATAAAATTGATTTAAGATTGTACTCCATAGGTATTATTATTGGTTTAGCTTTTGCTTGCATTGGTTTTTATTTTATTTTCAATAATATTTTTCATCTTTTTCTTATTTTATTTTTATTACGTTTTTTTGGACAGGGGGCTATGACACATGCTGGCTCAACCTCAATGGCAAGATATTTTTTAATTGATAGAGGTAAAGCAATTTCAGTTGCAACACTTGGAGGAATGTTAGGCATAATGTTTTTACCAAAGATTGTCGTTAATTTGGATTCATACTATAATTTTAAAACTCTTTGGTTATTTACAACTTTGACTCTTTTGATCTTAATTCCAATAATTTACTTTATTCTTCATAATCAAAAAAGTAGGGATGCTACACTTCAAAAAAATATTGACAATGAGAAAACACATAAAAGTTGGACTATTACAGAAATTTTAAAAGACCGAGTTTTTTTTATCTATTTTCCATTAGCTGCATCCTTTCCATTTATTGGTACAGGGTTAATGTTTCATCAGATTTATATTTTTGATGCTAAAGGGTGGACAATGGAAATGCTAGGGAACGGTTATATATATTTTGGATTATTTTCTATTTTAGGATTATTAATAGGAGGTCCCTTAATAGATAAGATAAATACAAAGAAAGCAATACCTTTTATGCTATTACCTTTATTACTTTGTATCACTATTCTTTTTTTCTTTAATAATTATTGGTCATTCGTGCTTTACATGTCTTTATTTGGATTTAACCTAGGTTTATCTGCACCGTTTATGGGATCACTCTGGGCAGAAATTTACGGAGTGAAAAGTATTGGAACTGCTAAAGCTTTACTGCACGCAGTTGGAGTTTTTGCGAGTGCATTATCGCCTGTAGTTTTTGGTTATATTATTGATTGGGGTTATGGAATATCACTTATATTTTTAATCAGCTCCATTATGATTGTTGTATCATCAATTTTACCTATAATTTATAGAACATGAATAAACAAATAATGGAGAGTCTTAATTTTCTAATCAAGGAATATAAAAGATTAAAAAAGAAAAAAGAAAATAGAAGTATCAGCAGTGGTGAACTAGAAACTTTAAAACAACTTGAACAGTACTTAGGTAAAAAATAATGTTTAATGTTATTGATCAATACAATAGTTTTGTTGAAAATAATTTTATTAAAAAAAATAAAGAACAAATTGAATTTTTAAAACAAGCAGATAATGTATGGTCCTCTTTTAGTAAAACAAAGTTATTTTTTAAGGATAAAATTTTCGAAGGAATTTATCTTTATGGTCAAGTAGGAACAGGAAAAACATTTTTATTAAATTTATTTTATCAAAATACCAAGATTGGAAAAAAAATTCATTTTAATAACTTAATGAATGAAATCCATGAACAAGTTAAAAAATCAGAAAGTAAAGAACTTGCAATCGAAAACTATGTAAAAAATTTAAGTAGAGATTTCAAAATAATATTTATTGATGAACTACATATTTTTAATATTGTTGACGCACTAATAATAAAAAAAATATTTAATTATTTTTCTAAATATAAAATATTTATATTACTGTCGTCAAATTTTCATCCAGATAATTTGTATAAAGATGGTTTACAGAGAAATGACTTTCTGCCATTTATTGATTTAGTTAAAAAAAATTTTTTTCTTTATGATATTAGTATTAAAACTGATTTTCGTCGACAAACGTTAAATCAATCAAAGACATATTTCACACCTATAACAACTGACACAACAAATGAATTTGAAAAATTATTTAATCGTTTTGTTGATCCCTCCCATTTAACAACTGTTAAAATTAAATCTAAAAGTCGTGAACTAGAGTTTGATCAATGTACATCAAATCTAATGATGATAGATTTTGAAAATCTTTGTGAAGTAAATTTTGGCAATGAAGATTATAAAAATATTGCAGATAAATTTAAGTTGGTATTTTTAAAAAATGTTCCTGAATTTGATAATCAGAAAAAAGATGCGTGTAGAAGATTTATTGGATTAATTGATATGTTATATGAAAATAATTGTTCAATAGTAATTTTAGCTTCAAAACCTATAAATTCATTAAATAATATAAATACTCTAGCAGAAGAATTTAAAAGAACTGCTAGCAGATTATATGAAATGACTATAGTAAAACCAGATTGATGAATTACATAATCAGATTATTAGTAAGTACGGTAGTTTTATTAATAGTAGTTTATTTTACTGCAGGTTTTTACGTTGCTTACCAAATTTTAAAAATAGATCCAACTTGTGGTTTGCACGAAGGATCTCTTCCTAATTCATGGAGTACAACAGTTGATTCACATGAATACTCAATTCTTGCACGACAAAAAGTAAGAGAAAACTTTAACTTTAAGGATTATTATTTAGATGAATGGCAAGATGTGTATTTTCAATCTCGTGACTCTGATATTAAGATTAATGGATGGCTGTTTAATTATTTTCCAAATAGACCAATTATAATTGTAACACATGGTATAAGCCCAAATGGTAAATGTAAGTCTGAGCCCAATCTTATTGCAAGTTTTTTAGTTAATAAAAAGTTTAATGTTCTTACTATAGATTTAAGAAACTATGGACAAAGTGATACTGTAAGTAGTTATGACGATTTAGGTTTAAAGTCATATAATGATATTCTTGGTGCATTTGATTTTTTAAAAAAAATCAGTTTCAAGTCTAATAGCATTGGATTACATGGAATATCTCTTGGTGCAAGCACATCTATTTTTGCAGCTAATGCTGAACCAGAAATACGTGCAGTGTGGGCAGATAGTTCACTTGCTGAGTTTAATATGATTTTAAAAGATGAAATAGCAAGATATGGTCTTTCTATAGAATTTGGACCTGTAGTTAGTTTAGCTGGAAGAATCTTAACTGGAACAGATCCAAGAGAATTATCTCCAGCTAAAAAATTATCAAAGAACCAATATTATTTTTTTACTCATGGCGACTCTGATACAAGAATCTTAACAAGACACTTTAATTATTTAAAAGAATATACAAATCAAAATAAAATTAATGCTGACTTTTGGTTAGTTGAAAACTCTTATCATGTAGATGCTATGTTTAAATATCCCGAAGTATACTCTAAAAAGATGGAAGAATTTTTTAACAAAAATTTAAAGTAGGCCGGACTCTAAAACTAGTTTGTACCTTGGCAGACACCTCTCTAGAATAAGAAACTCAACTAATTATCAAACGGCGGGTAAGATAATTAAAAATTCTTGGCGTTCCTCCGAAGCTAAGAAACGAGTATTATCCGGCTTATTAAGAGTAATATCTATCTATTTAAAATTCAAGATTTTTAGTTAAATTTGGCATTAAATTTGGATGATTTTCATAAAATTTGGCACTTTTTATCAACATTTTACAAACTTCCGTGATAGTAAGAAAAAATAACTAAACCATTAATATTTTGAAATTTGAAGAAAAATACTTACTTATGAAACATAAAAAAAATGAAAAAAATGACTGATAATAGACCATTATCACCTCACCTATCTATTCACAAAAGAGTACTGACAGCAGTATTTTCAATTTTTCATAGGATATCTGGAATAGGATTAAGTGTAGGTGCACTATTAATTTCAATCTGGTTTTTCTTAATTAGTTTTGGTCCCGAATTTTATATTTATTTTGAAATTTTTTCTAAGAGTATTTTGTTTAAACTAGTTCTAATGATTTGGACTGTCGGTATTTTTTACCATTTATTTAATGGATGTAGAAAACTATATTGGTCATTCGGTATTGGAATGGAATTATCTCAAGTATATAAATCTGGTTATGCTGTTATATGTTTAACTTTAATTTCTAGTTTAGTTGTCTGGTACTTCGCATGAAAAATTATGCTTTTAAATGGTTAACCCAAAGAATTACTGCTTCAATTTTAATACCATTGACGTTTTGGTTTATATACTCTGCAATATCATTATCAAAGATGACTTATTCTGAAATAGAAATTTTTTTTCAATCCTATTTTAATGCATTCTTATTTTTTGTGATGATGCAATCTATGCTTCTGCATTCAAAATTAGGACTTCAAACAATTATTGAAGATTATGTCACATCGAAAAAGACAGCTAAATTCATTAAAATATCAATAAATTATCTTGTATATCTTATCATGATTTTAATTACTTATAACTTAGTGAGAATGGTGTTTTAGATGCCTAATTCATACAAAATTATTGATCACCATTATGACGTTGTAGTTGTTGGAGCTGGAGGATCAGGACTGAGAGCTACGCTTGGATGTGCTGAAGCTGGATTAAAAACAGCCTGTATATCAAAAGTGTTTCCGACAAGAAGTCATACTGTTGCAGCACAAGGTGGAATTGGAGCAGCTTTAGGTAATATGGGTGAAGATAATTGGAAGTGGCACATGTATGATACAGTTAAGGGTTCCGACTGGCTTGGTGATCAAGATGCAATTGAATACTTATGTTCTAAAGCCCCTGAAGCAGTAATTGAACTTGAAGAATATGGCATGCCTTTTAGTAGAACAGATGATGGCAAGATCTATCAAAGACCTTTTGGTGGACACTTAACCAATAATGGCGAGGGAGCTCCTGCTATGAGAGCTTGTGCAGCGGCTGATAGAACGGGACATGCTTTACTCCATACACTTTATCAGCAATCACTTAAAAATAATGTAGAATTTTATATTGAATATTTTGTTTTAGATTTAATTTCTGATGATCAAGGTAATTGCATTGGTGTGGTAACATGGTGCTTAGAGGATGGATCAATCCATCGATTTTTATCTCATCAAACAATTCTAGCTACTGGTGGATATGGAAGAGCTTACTTCTCATCCACGAGTGCTCACATTTGTACTGGTGACGGTAGTGCAATGGCTTTAAGACAAAACCTACCTCTTTCTGATATGGAATTTATTCAGTTCCATCCAACAGGTGTTTACGGTGCAGGAGTGTTAATCACTGAGGGAGCAAGAGGAGAAGGTGGATATTTAACTAATAGTGATGGTGAAAGATTTATGGAAAGATATGCTCCAAATGCAAAAGATCTAGCATCAAGGGATGTAGTAAGCCGAGCAATGACTATTGAAATTAGTGAAAATAGAGGTTGTGGAGATAATGCCGATCATGTGTTACTTCATCTTGAGCACATTGATGCTGATACATTACATAAAAGATTACCTGGTATTTCAGAAACTGCAAAAATATTTGCCGGCGTTGATCTAACTAAAGATCCAATACCAGTTCTTCCAACAGTTCATTATAATATGGGTGGTATACCGACAAATTATAGAACAGAAGTTCTAAGGCCAACAAATGAAAATCCAGATAATGTATGTGAAGGTTTAATGGCTGTTGGTGAGGCTGCATGTGTTTCTGTACACGGTGCTAATAGATTAGGAACAAATTCATTAATCGATCTTGTTGTTTTTGGTAAAGCAGCTAGTCTAACATGTAAAGAAAAAGTAAAACCAAATTCTAAAAAAATTGAAATTAGTAAATCAAAAACAGATAATATTATTGAGCGATTTGATAAGATTAGAAACAGCAAAGGAAACTCTACAACTGGAGAACTTCGTACTTCCATGCAACATATAATGCAGCAAAAATGCGCAGTATTTAGAACACATGATCTCATATCAAAAGGTATTGAAGAATATTCAAAAGTTGAGAGC
Source organism: uncultured Alphaproteobacteria bacterium (assembly GCA_902612805.1). Taxonomy (GTDB): domain Bacteria; phylum Pseudomonadota; class Alphaproteobacteria; order HIMB59; genus CACPNW01. Next base: position 8,120 of record CACMEY010000012.1, read on the forward strand.
TCAATGGATGACATAGACATTAAAGATAGATCATTAATCTTTAATACGGACTTGGTCGAAGCTTTAGAGTTACACAATTTAATGGCACAATCAAAAGTTACTCTTCATTCTGCATTAAATCGAACTGAAAGTAGAGGCGCACATGCAAGAGAAGATTATAAAGAAAGAGATGATAATAATTGGTTAGTTCACTCTTTAGCCTGGTTAAACGACAAGGGAGATGTGAGTATGGGTTCCAGAGGTGTTCATATGAATACTCTAACTAATCATGTTCAACCAATACCACCTAAAAGAAGAGTTTACTAATGGCTCAGTTTACACTTCCTGCAAATTCAAAAATAACTAAAGGGAAAACCCACCAACTAAAAGAACCTGCAAACGATCCAAAGAAACTTGCAATCTATAGATGGGATCCCGAAGATGATAAAAATCCTAGGATAGATAATTATGAGATAGATCAAGAAAAGTGTGGCCCAATGGTATTAGACGCACTTATGAAAATAAAAAACGAAATTGATCCAACTTTAACATTCAGAAGATCTTGCAGAGAAGGAGTTTGTGGTTCCTGCGCTATGAATATTGATGGTGTTAACACATTAGCATGTTTGAAAAGTATGTCTGATGTTAAGAATGAAATAAAAATTTACCCTCTTCCACATATGCGCGTAGTAAAAGATCTAGTTCCAGATCTTAGTAAGGCTTATGAGCAACTGGCTTCCATTAAACCTTGGTTGCAACGTGAAAAAACAAATGAAGAAAGAAACTCAGGAGACGAAAAAAAACAATCACCAAAAGATAGAGAAAAACTAGATGGTAAATGGGAGTGTGTATTATGTTTTTGCTGCACTACTTCTTGTCCAAGTTATTGGTGGAATGGAGATGAATATCTAGGACCTGCAGTCCTTTTACAAGCAGCAAGATGGGTAAGTGACTCTAGAGACTCAGAAAGAAAAGAGAGATTAAAAGCAATAAATGATTCATTAAAACTTTATAGATGTCATTCAATAATGAATTGTACTAGGTCTTGTCCTAAAGGTCTAAATCCAGCCAAAGAAATTGCTGGACTTAAAAAGGCTATTGTTACAGAATTGTAATTAAAGTATAAAACTTAAATGAGAAAAAAAATTGCTCTTATTGGAGCAGGCAATATCGGTGGGACTTTAGCACAACTTGTTAGTTTAAAAGAATTAGGTGATGTAGTTTTATTAGATATTTTTGAAGGGATGCCTAAGGGCAAATCTTTAGATCTTGCTCAGTCATCTTCTATTGAGGGATTTCATGCAGATTTTAAAGGTACTTCAAGTTTTAGAGATATCAAAAATTCTGATGTAGTAATAGTTACTGCAGGTTTTCCAAGAAAACCAGGCATGTCCCGAGATGATCTTGTAGAAAAAAATTCTATTATCATCCAAAATGTAGGGAAAAATATTAAAAAATATTGTCCAAAAGCATTTGTTATATGCATTACTAATCCACTCGATGCAATGGTAAGTGTCCTTCAGAAATCATCAGGCCTTAAAGCAAATATGTGTATTGGTATGGCAGGTGTTTTGGATAGTGCAAGATTAAAATACTTTTTATCCAAGGAGTTTAATGTGTCAATTAATGATATCAGCGCTTTTGTCTTAGGTGGTCATGGAGACACGATGGTTCCGCTTATGCGATACTCAACAGTATCAGGTATTCCTGTACCTGAATTAATAAAGATGAAGTGGACAACAAAAAAAAATATCGACAAAATTATTCAAAGAACACGTGATGGTGGTGCTGAAATTGTAAAACTCATGAACACATCTGCCTATTATGCACCAGCTTCTTCAGCTATACAAATGGCAGAGTCATTTTTGTTAGATCAAAAAAGATTATTACCATGTGCTGCATATCTTAATGGTGAATATGGAGTAAAAGGACTATATGTTGGAGTTCCAGTTATCATTGGCAAAAAAGGTGTTGAAAAAATTATTGAATTAAAACTTAATAATAATGAAAAGAAAGAATTTAATCATTCCGTTAAAGCAGTAAAATCATTAACTACATTGTCTAACAAGCTTCTAAATAAGAAAAATAAAAAATAATTGTATTTTTCATCTAATCTAACTATTACCTTTTTATCAAAATGAATTTGCATGAATACCAAGCTAAAGATGTACTAAGAAAGTACAATCTACCTATACTTGAAGGCAAAAGTTACATTGAAAATGTTGATGATTTAGAAAAAGATTTACAAAATATAAAAGGACCACCTTGGGTTATCAAATCACAGATACATGCTGGAGGAAGAGGAGCAGGGAAATTTTTAAAACCATTTAATACAAAAGGTGGAGTACAAATAACAGAATCAATTGATGATGCACAAAAAATTGCAAAAGGAATGATGGGTAACATATTGATAACAAAACAAACAGGTAATGAGGGAAAGTTAGTAAATAGAATTTATTTAGAAGCTGGATGTGAAATTGATAGGGAATATTATTTAAGTATTCTTCTTGATAGGAATCAATCAAAATTAATGATGATGGTATCTGATGCTGGTGGTGTAGACATAGAAGATGTAGCTGAGAAAACACCTGAAAGAATTCAATATGTTTATTTTGATAACTTAGAAGATTTTACAATTAGTGATAGTCTTCAAAATAAATTAAATTTTTCTATTAATGAGTTTAACCAATTTAAAGAAATTGTTTCAAATTTATGTAAGGCCTATGTCGAAATAGATGCTTCTTTAATTGAAATTAATCCTCTTGTTGTGACAAAAGATGAAAAACTAATTCTTTTAGATGCTAAAATTAATATTGATGATAATGCTCTGTATAGACAGGCTGACATTGAAAAATTAAAAGATACTTCAGAAGAAAATGATTTAGAACTTGAAGCCTCTGAAAACGATATGGTTTACATTAAACTAGATGGAAAAATAGGCTGTATGGTTAACGGAGCTGGACTAGCTATGGCAACTATGGATATTATTAAACAATTTGGAATGGAGCCAGCAAATTTTTTAGATTTAGGTGGTACAGCAAATAAAGAAAGAGCCATTAAAGCTTTCAAGATTATTCAATCAGATAAAAATGTGAAATCTGTCTTCATAAATATTTTTGGAGGAATCATCCATTGTGATATGATTGCTAATGGCATCATTGATGCAATTAAAGAATTAGATTTTAAACTTCCTGTTGTTGTACGTTTTCAAGGAACAAATTCTAAAGAGGGAAGAGACATTATAAATAATTCATCCTTAGGATTAATTTCAATTGATGATTTTTCAAATGCAGCTCAGAAAGCTGTGGAGTTATCAGAATAGTGTCAATTTTAGTTAATAAAAATACAAGACTTATTTGCCAAGGCTTTACCGGTTCACAAGGAACATATCATTCTGAACAAGCTATAGCATATGGTACAAAACTTGTAGGTGGTGTAACGCCTGGTAAAGGAGGGCAGACCCATTTAAATTTACCAGTGTTTAATTCCGTTGCTGATGCAGTTAAACAAACTGAAGCAAACGCAACAGTAATTTATGTGCCTGCTAAGTTTGCTGCAAAAGCAATCCACGAAGCTTTAGATGCAAACATTGAATTAATTGTATGCATTACAGAAGGTATTCCAGTCTTAGATATGATTGATATAAAAAAAAGAATTATTAACAATAAAACATATTTGATTGGGCCAAACTGCCCAGGTTTAATAACACCTTCCGAATGCAAGATTGGTATCATGCCTGGTTTCATCCATAAAAAAGGTAAAATAGGTATAGTGAGTAGATCAGGAACATTAACTTATGAAGCTGTTGCACAAACAACAGAGGTAGGATTAGGTCAATCAACATGTGTTGGTATTGGTGGAGACCCAATACATGGTATGGATTTTGTAGATTGTATAAAGTTATTTTTAGAAGACGATGAGACCGAGGGAATATTAATGATAGGTGAAATTGGTGGTGAGGAGGAAGAAAATGCGGCAGAATTTATTTCAAATTCAAAAAGAAAAAAACCAGTTTCAGCATTTATAGCTGGACAATCTGCACCTAAAGGAAAACGTATGGGTCATGCAGGTGCTATCGTTTCAGGCTCAAAAGGTACAGCACATTCCAAAATAAAATCTTTAGAAAATGCTGGAGTTTTGGTGTCAAAATCCCCGGCATCATTGGGAAAAACTATGAAATTAGCAATGCAAAATGGGAATAATTAGTTTCCATTAGTATGATTGTTATGCGAAATGGTTTTAGTTTAATAGAAATCTATGAATGATACTTTCTTAAATAGTGCTAATGCTCCATATGTAGCCGAACTATATTCTAAATTTAGAAATGACCCTGAAAGTGTGGATACAACTTGGAAAGATTTTTTTAATAATTTAAATGAAGATGACTACTCTGTTCTTAAAGATTTTGGAGGACCAGAATGGAAAGGACGTCCATCAAGTATAATAGATAAAAATTACATTACCAAGGTCATAAAATCAAATGCCAATTATAATTCTGAGGAATTTAGAATTTCAACTTTAGATTCAATTAGAGCATTAAGATTAATTAGAGCGTTTAGAATTAATGGACATTTAATTGCAGATCTTGATCCTTTAGGAATATCTGAAAGAGAGTATCCTCAAGAATTAGATTATAAAAGCTATGGTTTCATTGAATCAGATTTAGAAAAAGAAATATTCATTGATGGAAGTTTGGGTTTAGAAAAAGGTAAATTAAAAAATATTATAAAAATATTAAAAGAAACTTATTCTGCTTCAATTGGGGTTGAATTTTTACACATACAACAAGCTGATCAAAAACAATGGGTCCAAGAAAGAATTGAAGAAGTAAGAAATAAAACAAGTTTTACAAATGAGGGAAAAAAAGCAATCTATAAAAGATTAGTTGAATCAGAACTATTTGAGCAGTTTTTAGATAAAAAGTTTTTAGGTACAAAGAGATACGGTATCGAAGGTGGTGAAGCGATGATACCTGGGATAGAGCAAATTGTTAAACAGGCATGTTTGTCTGGAATTGAAGATATTATTATTGGCACAGCTCATCGAGGAAGACTAACACTTCTATCAAGTGTTTTGGAAATGCCTTACAAAAAAATATTATCAAAATTCCAAGGATCTTTAAACGATCCAAATGAGGTACTAGGTTCGGGTGATGTAAAATATCATTTAGGAGTTTCTGCTGATCGTGAATTTGAAAAAAAGAAAATTCATTTATCGCTCACTTCTAACCCATCACATTTAGAAGCAGTTAATCCAGTTGTGGCAGGAAAAGTAAGAGCTAAACAAACTTTAGCTAAAGATAAAAAAACAGATAAAGTTATTGGATTATTAATCCATGGGGATGCAGCAATAGCTGGACAAGGAGTAGTAGCGGAAACATTTGCTATGTCACAATTAAGAGGTTTTAAAACAGGTGGTACCATTCACTTTGTAATTAACAATCAGATAGGTTTTACAACAATGCCTCAATATGGACGATCAGCACCTTATTGTACTGAAATTGCAAAAATGGTTCAGGCACCAATATTTCATGTTAATGGCGATGATCCAGAAGCAGTAGTTCATGTTTGTAGACTTGCAACGGAATTTAGAAATAAATTTAAAGTCGATGTTGTTGTAGATATGTTTTGCTACAGAAGATCAGGACATAACGAAGCTGATGAACCTTCTTTTACTCAGCCGCTAATGTATAAGGCTATCAAAAAACAAATTACTACAAGAAAAAAATATGAAAAAAAATTAATTGAGAATAATACTCTTTCAGAAGAAGAATCTAGAGACATTGTAGATTCTTTTAAAAATTTTTTAGATAAAGAATATGAATCAACTAAAAATTATAAACCAAATAAAGTAGATTGGTTAGAGGGAACTTGGACAGGTTTATCTACTGCAACATTTGATGCAAGAAGAGGAAAAACATCTGTAAAAGAAAAAACATTAATTAACGTTGCTAAAAAAATTCATGAAATACCTGCAGATTTTAATGCTCATAGAAGAATAAAAAAAATTTATGGAGATCGATTAACAAGTGTCATCAATGGAAAAGGTATTGATTGGGCAACCTCTGAAAGTTTAGCTTTAGCCACACTTTTAGATGAGGGATACGGTGTTCGAATATCTGGACAAGATGTTGGAAGAGGAACATTTAGTCATAGACATGGTGTACTATACGATCAAGAAAACGAAAATCGTTTTGTTCCATTAAGACACTTTCAAAACAAACAAGGTTACTTTGAAATTATAGATAGTTTTTTATCTGAGTTTGGTGTTCTTGGTTTTGAATATGGATATTCGCAAGTTGATCCTAAGACACTTGTTATATGGGAAGCACAGTTTGGTGATTTTGCAAATGGTGCACAAATTATGATCGATCAATTTATTAGTTCTGGAGAAAGAAAATGGTTAAGAATGTCTGGTTTAACGATGCTACTTCCTCACGGTCATGAAGGCCAGGGCCCTGAGCATACAAGTGGAAGATTAGAGAGGTTCTTACAGATGTGTGCAGAAGATAATATGCAAATAGTTAATTGCACAAGTCCTGCTAATTATTTTCATGTTTTAAGAAGGCAACTACATAGAAACTTTAGGAAACCTCTAATTATATTTACACCAAAATCTACACTTAGACATAAATCTAATATTTCTAATATTGAGGATTATATTAATGGATCAACTTTCCATAGAATTCTTACTGACAAATTATCTGTTAAAGAAAAAAGGAAAAATAAAAGATTAATCATTTGCTCTGGTAAAATATATTTTGAACTTGCAGATCACATAGCAAAAAATAAAATTAAAAATCTCTCCATAATAAGATTGGAGCAGATTTATCCATTTCCTTATGAAAACTTTAGAGATGAATTAAAACATTATACGGATGCTGAAATTGTTTGGGCACAAGAAGAGCCAAAAAATATGGGTGCCTGGGGTTTTGTGAAAGGTAGATTGGAAAGTGTTATGCAGGAAGCCAAAGTTAAACAAGAAAAAATATTCTATGTTGGTAGAAGTCCAGCTGCGTCTCCTGCCGCTGGTTCTTTAGAAAGACACTTAAGTAACCAAGAAACTATTATAAAAATGGCAACTGAAGATTCGATTAGCAAAATTATCAAATCTTGGGCAGGTATTTCAACAAAATTAAAGACTAATCTGCCAATTGAATAAATTGACGTAAATGTTATTAAGCATTTAATTAATGAGCACTGAATTAATAGTTCCAACACTTGGAGAGTCAATTACCGAAGCAACTGTTTCAAAATGGCTTAAGAATATAGGCGATAATTTTGAAGCAGACGAACCTTTAGTTGAAATTGAAACTGACAAAATTACAGTTGAAGTACCAGCCCCTCATGCAGGATCTCTAAAAGAAATAAAAGTTTCTGAAGGCACTGACATTGAAATTGGTGGTATCTTAGGAATCTTAGTTGAATCAAAAGGCAAAACACCAAGTCTTAAAAAAACTGAAACTAAAGAGAAAAAAGTAAAAGAAGAAGTAAAAGAAGTTAAGGTTGAAACAAAATCTTCACCTGCCAAATCTTCACCATCTGCAAGAAAAATTGCTGAAGAAAATAACATTAAACTTGAAGATGTTACCTCATCCCGTTCTGATGGAAGAATTAATAAAGAAGATGTAGTTTCTCATCTCTCTTCTTCAAATAAAATAACCACTAACAAAGGTGAAAGAGAAGAAGTTGTTAAAATGTCAAAAATCAGACAGACAATATCTAAACGCTTAAAAGAGGCTCAAAATACAGCAGCCATACTTACAACTTTCAATGAAATAGATATGTCCAAAGTTATGGAAATTAGAAAATCAAAAAACCAAGAATTTCAAAGTCGATATGAGGTCAAATTAGGTTTCATGTCATTTTTTGTAAAAGCTGTAGTAAAAAGTTTGCAAGAGTATCCCGCTGTTAATGCTGAAATTAAAGATGAAAATATAATTTATAAAAACCATTTTGATATAGGTATAGCTGTTGGAACTGAAAAAGGATTAGTTGTACCAATACTTAAAGACGCTGATCAATTGAGTTTTGGAGAAATAGAAACTAAAATTATTGATCTTAGTACAAAAGCCAAAGATGGAACTTTGACCATGGACGATTTGACTGGTGGAACCTTTACAATTTCAAATGGGGGCGTTTATGGATCAATGCTCAGCACCCCAATAATCAACAGACCTCAATCTGGGATTTTAGGGATGCATAATATTCAAAAAAGAGCAGTAGTTGTAAATGATGAAATAGTTATTAGACCAATGATGTATGTTGCATTAAGTTACGATCACAGAATTATTGATGGAAAAGAAAGTGTTGGTTTTTTGGTGAAAGTGAAAGAACTTCTAGAAGATCCATCCGAATTAGTATTAGGAATATAAAATGGAAGATTTTGATTTAATAGTAATTGGTGCGGGACCTGGTGGATATGTAGCTGCAATCAGAGCAGCTCAACTTGGAATGAAGGTTGCTTGTATAGAAAAAGAGCCATCACTTGGTGGAACTTGTTTGAACATTGGATGCATACCTTCCAAAGCATTATTAAATTCATCCGAAAAATTTGTTGAAATTTCAAATCATGCTGCAGAGCATGGCATAAAAACATCAAAGATAGATTTAGATTTAAATGTTTTGATGGATAGAAAAACAAAGATTGTAAAAAAGCTCACGACAGGGATTGGTTTTTTATTTAAGAAAAATAAAATAACTCATATTCCTGGCATGGCCTCATTTGTAGATAAAAATACTATTTCTATTACAAATGGAAAAAATGAAATAACTGCTAGTGCTAAAAATTTTATTATCGCAACAGGATCATCTTCGATTGAGATACCAAATATTCCTGTCGATGAAAAACAAATAGTATCTTCAACAGGTGCTCTTTCTCTATCTAAAATACCAAAATCACTTCTAGTTATTGGCGGTGGATATATTGGATTAGAGATGGGTTCAGTATGGAGTAGATTAGGTTCAAAGGTAACAGTTGTTGAAGCTCTTGACAGAATTGTTCCAACTATGGATGGTGAAATTGCTAAAGAGTTTATGAAAATGTTAACTAAACAAGGATTAGAATTTAAATTATCGCATAAAGTGAGTTCTGCAAAATCTAGTAAATCTGGTGTAGATGTTGAAATGGAAACATCAGATAAAAAGAAAATAAAAGAAAACTTCGAAATAGTTTTAATGTCAGTAGGAAGGAAACCAAACACAGAGGGACTGGGTCTCGAAAAAATTGGTATTAAATTAACTGAAAAAAAATCCATTGAAATTAAAGATAACTTTCAAACTTCTGTTAAAGGAATCTATGCAATTGGCGATGTAGCACCGGGACCAATGCTAGCACACAAAGCTGAAGAAGAAGGAGTTGCTTGTGTTGAATTTATAAATGGTCAAAAACCTCATATAAACTATGACGCTATACCAGCCATCGTTTATACCAATCCAGAGATTGCATCTGTAGGCAAAACAGAAGAACAACTCAAGCAAGAAAATAAAGACTTCAAGGTTGGAAAATTTCCGTTTATGGCAAATGGTCGTGCCTTAACCACTTCTGCATCAGAGGGATTTGTTAAAATTTTGGTTGATAAAAAAACAGATGAAATTTTAGGTGCACATATAATCGGTCATGATGCTGGACAACTGATTGCAGAAATTGTGACTACAATCGAATTTGGTGGTAGTGCAGAAGATATTGCCAGAGTATGTCATGCTCATCCAACAACTAGTGAAGCAGTAAAAGAAGCAGCTCTAAGTGTTGATGGTAGAGCAATTCATATTTAAGTGATAAATAAAGTAATTAAGTTAATTTTTATATTTTTAATAATCTCATTTTCTAATCATTCATTTTCTCAAGAAACTAAATTTGAAAAAAGAATTAAAAAAGATATTGATAAACTTTCTAAAGTAAGTGGTTTCTTAGATAACGAATTAAAACTCTATGATGAAGAAACAATTTTAGATAAAAAAAATACCATCATCATTATGTATAATCATGGTTCATGGAAGCCTGAAACAAGAAGAGAAGAGTGCATTAAAGGTGCTGGAAGAATTCCTGAAGCTATATCTAGTCTCCACAATAAAAAAATAGGCAATATGATAATAAGAATATACCGTATGTGTTCAGGTGTGAGAGGTCTCTCCGATCATCATTTTGACAGAGTACATAAACTTTTTGAGAGTGAAGGTAACCCAAATGGTTTTATTGATCTTATCGATTACGATGGAATAAAAATATATGATAAAATTCAACAACATTTAAGAAGACAAATTGTAATAGATACAATTGATGAATTGGCAGAAAAAGGTTACGATAATATTCTTCTCTCTGGTTTATCTGCTGGTGGTTTTTTATCATTTTATTTAACAGCACATTTTCCTGACAAAATTGATGGAAGTATTATTTTCAACCCTGCAGCTTATGGAGGAAAACTGCAAAAAAATTCTGCACCACGCCAAGTTTTAAGAGATTATTGGGAAAAAGAAATGTCTAAATTTACTGAGATTAATTCCTTATTATTTATCCATGATGAAGATGGATGGGAAGATAGTACTACCTTATCTTTTTTAACAAAAATGAATAAAGTCCAAACAATAGATTATACCAATTTTGGATGTGAGCTTCCTTTTGGTGGTAAATACAAAGCTCATATTTTTCCTGTTTATCCAGAAAAGGATAGTTGTTTTACTAAATGGGAAAAGAAAAATAATTATATAATTAATTATTTGAACAGTCTTTATAATTAAATGACTATATTAAATTATTGTTGAGTGATTGTTACGTCTAATCCACCAACATCAACTGCTTTACATGCAGGGCCTGCAAAAACATCCCCATAACCATAATCATCAAACACACTGTAAATAATACCATCACTTGTATTAAAATTAAAATCTATAGTAACACTTGATGTATTAGATAATGTTAAGTTTATTTGATTATCAAAAATTTTCCACTCATCGGCTGTACCATTGCCATCTGTATCTAAAAAGCAACTATTTCTATCAAGATCTGGGCCATAATCAGTACCAAATGTTCCTACTGGTATTGTATAATCAAAGTCAGTTCCTTCATGATCAACTGTAACAGCTGATTCTCCTGCACACATTCGATCATCATCACTTGGATAATGTTCAACTGTAATTTCATTTGTTGCACAAACGATATCGCTACCACTATATGTAATTGTAGGTGCGGTGCTTGCTTTAACTGTTTCAGACAATTTTAAATGTGGAACTATGGCCTCATACGATCCATTAGGAAAGTCTGCCCCAGCTAAGAATGCACCCATAGTTTCACCAGCACTAACAGATCCTGCATTAAATAAGGTGGACTCACCTCTGTATACTATATCACTTTCAGATCCACCCGTGGGTAGTAATCCAAATTTTGCAACTCTAAATTCGAATTTAGAATCTGCAGGCCATGTACATCTTCTTGTGCTATCACTAGTATTAGACAAAGTTTTCTTAGCACCAGAAGTTGATCCATTTGCTTGACAACAATCATAGTCCTCCTCTTGAGAGTCACTACTACAAGCAGCTGCATTTAATAAATTAAGATTCAATGAAAAAGATAAAAATACAATTAATAATAAAATACTTTTCAAACTATCCTCTTTTTTTAACGTTAATTGTTAAGCCCTCTCCGCTTTGTTCCAAAGTGAGTTTCTCTGACCTTTTTACAGGATCCAAGTTATAAATTCTCATATCTTCCAAAGGCGAGTCTTGATTACTTCCTGATAAGGTAACTTTCTTTCTATTTTTACCACCGAAATTAATTCTTATACCACTACTATAAGATATAGAATTTTGATTATCATCTTCAGCTTGTAAATTAAGAGTAATGTAATCATTAATATTAAAATTAAATCCTAATTTTAATTCATATAAGTCACCCGCTTGTACAGAGTCCCAGTAAGCATAACTAAAGTCTGTTTCTATCCATTCAAGCCTTGGAATTAAACCTGATACGATAATATCGGCACCATCTAAAACTTCTTCTTTCATTCCACTAATTCCATATGTCTTTTTACCAGACAGACCTAAATAATAGTTATTTGAAATTCCAAATCTTGATTGTTTAAATTCTAGTCCCATTCCAATTCTTTGATGTCCCGGATCAGGTTCACTGTCGTAAAATAAATTGTAACCATACATTTTACTATAATTTGTATTAAAGTTTCTAAAACCAATTCCTAAATTAGTTCCAATTCGATATTTACCAAATTGATCAAAGTTTCCAATCATACCTTGAAAGAAAACTGTATCACCATTACTTTCATTAATATTTAATGGTTGAACAGTTCTAATTTTATATTCGCCCTTACCCTTATTTTTTACTATTCCAATTAAATCAATGTTTGAGTAATCAATATTTTTGTAAAAGGGTTCATTGGATGCAAACATATTTGCTTGTGGGAATACAAGAAGTATAGCAACTAACAATGCATGGAGGAAACGCATACATCATTTTACTATTTTAACCTTAAAATAACAATTTTAATTTAAATTTTTGCTAAATTCATACCTCTTTTATATATTTTTTTGCTTGTTTTTATTACTGCCTGACCGCACCTCATTACTTTTCTTTTATGATCATACGTCATTTTTGGTTCACCATGTAATTTCCATCCATCTGATAACGCCTCTGTTACTCTTTGACAAAAATCAATAGTGTCATCATCTGTAATAAATCTATAACCTTTCATTGTATCTCCTTATAAATTAATCCATCCAAGGAAAATTTATTGCACCGTCCAAATTTACAATTTCACATGGATAAAATTCTTCATCATTTATTCGTTTTTTTTGACAATCATTTTGAGCTATATCAAATTTTTGATCTGGCATAAAAGATCTTCTACCAGATGGATCACAAGCATCTAGCATATCTGTTCTGCCAGTCCAATTGTATATGTGAGATTGCACCCATTGTTTTTGAGTTTGAACAAGTTGTAAAATTTCGTACATAATTTTATCCTCATCCATACCATTTCCATGCAATCCATGAATAACATTTTTACCACACTCACTATATACAACTGGGCTTCCAGAACATCCAAAAAGCATAGGAGGATTGTCAATTCCATCATGTTTGATTATTTGTCTTGAACATTGAGTTGTTTTAGCTCCATAGATCATCCCATTTAGAGTATGAGCAATTGATATAATACCTTTTCCATATTTTTTTTCCTCAGGGATACAAACATGCTGCGCTTTAGTACCTATTGGAGGGATGTTATTAGCAAGAGGTATTGGTTCTATTTTGACATCTTTATTTTTTTGACATTTTTTACAATCTCTATCAATGTGTAACAGTAAAAGATCGTAACCTGGTGGATGACCAGTTGCTCTGCCAGCAATATCTAAAACTTTCCCAATAATTTTTTGTTTACCTTGATAACTATTACCTTCCACAACATACATATCGTTTTTAAAATTCTTCCAATCTTCTGCTGCTTTTTTTATTTCTTTTGGAGTACAGCAAATTTTTTTTTCAGGATTAAGGCCAATTACATGTGCTTGCGAAATTGCAATATCATCTTCAATAAATGTAACATTTCCTCCCCACTTCTCAGAACCCATAGATAATCTTGCTTGAAAGGAAAATTCTGCTTCTGTATCAGAGGTGCCACAATTTTTTTTACATTCAAGAATTTTAGGTTTTGCATATACAGATAATGAAAAAAAAACTATTAAAAAAGATATTACTATTTTCATTTAATACTTAGCAAATTTACTTCTATAATTTTTATTAAGTACTCAACAAGATCAGTTTGCATATCAAATGT
>CACMEY010000013.1 GCA_902612805.1 uncultured Alphaproteobacteria bacterium
ATGTAGTAGCAAAACAATTTGATATTGATCTTTATAAAGTTCCAATTTCAATAAAAGTAATACTAGAAAATTTAATTAGAAATGAGGATGGTGAAAATATTTCTAAAAGTATGATCTCTAATGTATTTTCCTCATTAAAAGATAGAAATAAAAAAAATGAAAAAACAGAGATAGCTTTTTTTCCAACACGTGTACTTATGCAAGATTTTACCGGAGTTCCAGCTGTTGCTGATTTAGCTGCGATGAGAAATGCACTAAAATCAAAAGGAATTGAGCCAAAAAAGATAAATCCTCTTTCTAGGGTTGACTTAGTTATAGACCATTCTGTTATGGTTGATAATTATAAAAATAATAACTCCCTTAATGAAAATGTTAAGAAGGAATTTGAAAGAAATAAAGAAAGATATGAATTTTTAAAGTGGGGTCAAAGTTCATTTGATAACTTTTACTTGGTACCCCCTGGAGCTGGTATTTGTCATCAAGTAAATTTAGAAAATATTGCTAAGACAGTTTGGTTAAAAGAAATTGAGAATAAAAAATATTTATTTCCAGATTCTGTTGTAGGAACTGATAGTCATACGACAATGGTTAATTCTCTTTCAGTACTAGGATGGGGTGTAGGAGGGATTGAAGCTGAGGCAGCTATGTTAGGCCAAGCAATTTCAATGAATATACCAGACGTAATCGGTTTTGAACTTAAAGGATCTTTGAAGGAAGGAATTACTGCAACTGATTTAGTCTTATCAATTACAAAAATTTTACGAGATAAAGGTGTAGTAGGGAAATTTGTCGAATTTTATGGAAACGGTTTAGCGAATTTATCTTTAGCTGATAGAGCAACTATATCTAATATGGCGCCTGAGTATGGCGCAACTTGTGGATTTTTTCCTACAGATGAAGAAACAATTAATTACCTTAAGTTAACTGGTAAAGATAATGAACATCTAAATATTGTTGAAGTATATTCAAAAAAACAAACTCTTTGGGCGGATGAAAATTATGCACCAGAATACTCAGATAAAATAATACTAGATTTAGATTCTATTGAACCTTCTCTTGCTGGACCAAAAAGACCTCAAGATAAAATTCTTTTGAAAGAGGTTCCAGCAGAATTTAGTAAGATGGATAGCAATGTAAATAATATTAAAGATAAATTAAATACAGGTGATATTGTAATAGCAGCAATAACTAGTTGTACAAATACATCTAATCCAAATGTAATGATCGCAGCAGGATTAGTTGCTAAAAAGGCAGCAGATTTAGGTTTAGAAGTTAAACCTTGGGTTAAGACTAGTTTAGCGCCAGGAAGTAAAGTTGTTAGTGATTATCTTGATAAGGCCGGTTTAACAGAATACCTTGATCTATTAGGCTTTAACACCGTTGGCTATGGATGTACAACTTGCATAGGAAATTCTGGCCCTTTAGATGAATGGGTTTCCAATGAAATTAGATCAAATAATTTGACTGTTTGTTCAGTATTATCTGGAAATAGAAACTTTGAAGGAAGAGTTCATCAAGAAGTAAAAGCAAATTTTCTTGCGTCACCACCTCTTGTTGTTGCATATGCGATCGCAGGCAATATTAATCTTAATCTCACTACCGACTCCATAGGCAAATCTAAATTAGGTAAAGAAATATTTTTAAAAGACTTATGGCCCTCAAATGCTGAAATTAATCAAACACTTAGTTTATGTTTAACTCCAGAAATGTTTAAAGAAAGATATAAAGAAATTTACACAGGTGATGAAAATTGGAAATCAATTAATAATTCTAAAAACACAACATTTGATTGGAATGATACTAGTACTTATATAAAGCACCCACCTTTCTTTGACTCAAAAAATAAATTTGAACTAAAAGATATTAAAAATGCAAGAATATTAGCTTTGTTAGGTGATAGTGTAACTACGGACCATATTTCTCCAGCAGGAAGTATAAAAGAAGACAGCCCTGCTGGTCTTTACTTAACAAATAGGCAAATCAATTCTAGGAATTTTAATTCCTATGGATCTAGACGTGGCAATCATGAAATTATGATGAGGGGTACATTTGCTAACATAAGAATTAAGAACCAGATTTTAGATGATGTAGAAGGAGGTTACACTAAATCTTTTTTATCAAATGAACAAATGTCTATTTATGATGCAGCACAAGAATATATAAAAAATAATATTGATACTGTGATAATAGCAGGTAAAGAATACGGCACTGGATCATCTAGGGACTGGGCAGCTAAAGGTACAAGACTTTTAGGAGTAAGAGCGGTAATCGCTGAAAGCTTTGAGAGAATTCATAGATCAAATTTAATCGGAATGGGAGTCTTACCACTTGAATTTACCCAAAATGAAAACAAAGAAAATCTAAATATTAAAGGTGAGGAAGTTATTAATATATCTGGTTTAGGTGAACTGAAACCTGGAGTAATTCTTAATTGTGAAATTAATTCGTCAAAAAGCAAGTCTATAAATTTAAAGTGTAGAATAGATACAAATAAAGAACTAGAATATTATAAAGCTGGAGGAATTTTAAACTACGTTTTAAATGAAATAATATCAGAAGCTGCTTAATTGCATGTCCTGTGATAATGAAAATTTATTAGCCATACTTGGGCCTACTAATACAGGAAAAACATTTACAGCATTTGAAAAATTGCTCTCTTATTCTTCCGGAATTTTTGGTTTTCCTCTTCGATTACTGGCTAGAGAGAATTATGATAAAGCAGTAAAAAAAATTGGACTTAGTAAAGTAGCTCTAATTACTGGTGAAGAAAAAATTTTACCAAAAGAAGCGAAATATTTTTTTTGCACTGTTGAGTCAATGCCAAATAATATTTCTGTAGAATGTGTAATCATAGACGAAATTCAACTAGCAGCGGATTATGAAAGAGGTCATATTTTTACAGATAGAATCCTAAATTTAAGAGGAAACTTTCAAACTATTTTTTTAGGGTCATTAAATATAGAAAATATATTGAAAAAAATATATCCAAATATTTCAATAGAAAAAAAAAATCGCTTCTCTAAACTTACATTTTTAAGAAAACAAAATTTTTCTAAACTTGAGCCAAGATCTGCAATAATCGCTTTCAATATTAATAAGGTTTATGAAATAGCTGAAAATATTAGAACCCACAAAGGCGGAACTGCGGTTGTTTTAGGATCACTTAGTCCAAGAACTAGAAATGCCCAAGTTGAAGTATATGAAAATAAAAATGTAGATTATCTTGTGGCTACAGATGCAATTGGAATGGGTTTAAATTTAAATATAAATCATGTAAGTTTTTCTTCTTTAGAAAAATTTGATGGTAGATATAGCCGTAATTTAATTCCAAGTGAATTAGGTCAAATAGCAGGAAGAGCTGGTAGATATAAACAAGATGGTACTTTTAGTTATACTAAGGAAGCAGGAAACCTAGATCCTTTAATCATACAACAAATAGAAAATCATAATTTTGATAATATTCAAAAAATATATTGGAGGAATAGTGAATTAGATTTTAGTTCTGTTGATGCACTTTTAACTTCATTAAAAAAATATCCTATACAAAATTATTTTATACATAAAAAAAATGCATTAGATGAAGTTAACTTTCGAAATCTTATTAATGATAATGAAATAAATAGGTTTCTAGTATCAAAGAAAAATTTAGAGTTATTATGGAACATTTGCCAAATCCCAGATTTTGAAAAACTATTTAATGATAACTATCTGTTATTATTAAAAGAAATATATTTAATATTAATTAAAAATAATTATTTTATTCCCGAAGAATGGATTAATAATAAGATTAATAGGTTAAGTAACTATAGTGGTAGTATACCTGAGCTTTCAATAAAAATATCTCAAATCAGAACCTGGACATATATTTCAAATAATCATAACTGGCTTAAAAATATACGTTATTGGAAAGAAAAAACTCAGCAAATAGAAAATGAGTTATCTGATCAATTACATAATAGTCTAACAAATAAATTTATAGACTATTCTTCAAAATTTTTTATTGGTAAAAAAAAATTTCTTAATATTGAGGATATTTTTATAAAAAATAACAATGAAATATTTCTAGACAAGGATAAATATGGAATTATTAATGGTTTTGATCTTATTGAAGATAAAAAAATATTTTCACAATCTCTTTTTTCGATTAGTAATATAAAAAAATCAGTAAGAAATATGATTAAGGAAAAAGTAGATAATTTTTTGAATGCCCCTAATGACTCAATTAGTTTTGGGGATATTAGCAAATGTAAAATAAAAGATGAGACGTTTATTTACTGGGGAGAAGAACCAGTTGGTAAATTAAAAAAAGGTAAGTCAATATATAGACCAACTGCTGATGCATTGAATTCTGAGTATTTATCATCAGAAAATAAATTATTGATTTCCGCAAAACTTCAGAATTGGTTAGATGATGAAATTAATAATACCATCTATCCTCTAAATAAAAAATTAGATGAAGGCATAAATTCAGAAATAAGAGCAATCGCTTTTAATTGTTTTGAAAACTTTGGAAATTATCCAATTGAAAAATTTAAAGATATACTAAAGTCAATTAGTAAAGAAAGTAAACTACAACTTTCTAAATTAGGAATTAGGATAGGGGCTAAATATTTTTTTATTCCAAATTTATTAAAGAAAAAACCTTTAGAATTTAATGCAATTTTGTGGAAAACATATTACCATAATGATAATGATGATCTTTTACCTCTTCCCTTGAATGGCAGGGTATCATTTACATCTGAAACAAAAATGCCAGATAATTATTGGCAATCTATTGGCTATATTAATATTAAAAATTTTATATTTAGAATAGATGTTTTTGAAAAAATCTTTTTTATAGCTAGACAAAAAATAAAAAAAGGCCCTTTTTTAGAATCATCAGATTTAATGAATCCAATAGGCTGTAATAGTAATCAATTAAAAGAAATAATGAGTTTCTGTGGTTACGACTACTTAACTATATCAGACGAAAAAAAACTATTTTTTCTGGCTAATGACAAAAAAGAAACAAAAAAAATTATAAAAAAACAATCTAATTACAAAACAAACTCTAAAAAAAATAAAGATAAAATCAAAAGAGACCCTAATTCTCCCTTTGCAGTTTTAGAAAAACTTCTTTAATGAGATATTAATAGGTACAATTTGATTAATTTATTAAAAAATATTCTAAATAATCAAGACTCTTCAGAGCAAAGAGATAATAATAAAAATCTAGAATTATTATGTGGATTGATGATCGAAGCAGCTTATACTGATGGTCAAATTGATGATACTGAATTGAAAAAAATTAAATTTAGTTTGATTGAAATTTTTAAAGAGGACTCTAATGAAGTCGAAATAGTTCTTAATGCTGCAGTAAAAAATAAAAATAATTCAAAATCTCTTCATCATTATACATCTTATATAAATAAAAATTTTGCTGATGATAAGAAACTTCTTCTTATCGAAACTCTTTGGGAAATTGTATTATCAGATGGAGAAGTACACGATTATGAGTCAAATTTAATTAGAAGACTTGCTGGATTACTGTATATTTCCGACGTAAATTCTGGAAATGCAAGAAAAAGAGCTCTAGATAAACTATCTAATTAATATGACATACGTTGTAGATGAGAAATGTATAAAGTGTAAACATATGGACTGTGTTGAAGTATGTCCCGTTGATTGTTTTTATGAAGGTGAAAATATGCTAGTTATTCATCCAGATGAATGTATTGATTGTGGAGTTTGTGAACCAGAATGTCCTGTTGAAGCAATTTTATCAGATACTGAAGATGGAATTGAAAAATGGGCAGAAATTAACAGAAAATATTCAGAAATTTGGCCTAATATAAGTGAAAAAAAAGAACCTCCTGCAGATGCTGAGGAGTGGCAAAATGTTAAAGACAAATATAATAAACACTTTAGTGAAGAACCAGGGAGATAAATGAAAATAAAAAAAAATTCAGAATTTAAAATTGGTGAAACAGTTGTTTACCCCAAACATGGTGTAGGAGAAATATCTAAAATAGAAAATATGGAAATCTCTAATATTAAAACAAGCTTTTATGTTGTTAAAATGGAGCAATCAAAATTGATAATAAGAGTTCCCCTTGAAAAAAAAGATGAAGTGGGGCTTAGAAAAATTTCTTCAAAAAAAGTTATAGAAGAAGTATATTCTACTTTGAAACTCAAACCAAAAATAAGAAGAATAATGTGGAGTAGGAGAGCTCAGGAATATGAAGCAAAAATCTTTTCAGGTGACCCTATTAAAATTTCTGAAGTAGTAAGAGATTTATTTAGAAAGAGTAGTCAAGCTGAACAATCTTACAGTGAAAGACAGATGTTTCAAGTTGCAATTGAACGATTGGCCAGAGAAGTTGCAGCAGTAGAAAAGACCGACTATTTTCAATCTACAGAAAAAATAGAACAGATTTTAAGTAAAAAATAATATTTTGAATAAAATTAGTAATTTTGTAGAAATTAAAAAATCTAATAAGATATGGGCAATTGGTTCAATTCATTCAAACTTAAAATCTTTTGAGTCAATAAAAAAATTTATATTAAATAATTTCAAACTAAACGATAAGCTTATCTTTCTTGGCAATATTATTGGACTTGGTGATAATTCAAAGGAAACTTTAAGTAGTGCGATCGATTTAAGATTTAAATTAATGTCTAAATTTAAACTTAAACCCGACTCAATTGTTTTTTTAAGAGGGGCACAAGAAGAAATGTTTACTAAATTACTACAATTACAACTTGCCCCAAACCCATCTGAAATTATTGATTGGATGTTTGATCATGGTGTAAATGAAACAATAAAATCATATGGATTCTCAGAGCTTGATGTGAAAAACATAGCTACCTCTGGAACTATTAGTATTTCAAAATGGACTGCAAATTTAAATAAAGTTTTACAAAACAACCCTGGTCATACTCAGTATTTTCTTAATCTAAAGCATGCCGCATATTCCCAAACAAAAAAAATATTATTTGTAAATAGGGGTGTTGATATAACTAGACCTCTATCTGCACAAAATGACTGTTTTTGGTGGGGTTTTCAAAATTTTTCAACAATACAAAAACCATATAATACATTTTTGAAAATTGTGAGAGGTTATGAATCAGAACATATACACCAATCAGAAATTTCAAAAAATAGCGTTGTTTGCACATTATTTAGACAACCCTTATCAAATAAAAGTATTGTATGTGGAATATTCTCAGAAAATGGTGATATTTTTGATTTATTTGAAAATAAGTGATCCAAAATAATAATTGTTCGTATAATAATATATGGCAACAAAAAACTTCTTCTTTTCAAATAATTTAATAGAATTATCAAAAAAAGCTGCAATTCTTGAGAAAGATGAAGAATTCTATCTTATCAACGATTGGAGAGACAATAAAACACCAAGCTCTTTACAGAAAATTTTAAATTCATACCTTCGATTAGCCGTTTCATATGCCAGAAAATATTCTAGCTATGGATTGCCTATAGATGATTTAATTCACGAGGGTGTTCTTGGAATTATGCATGCTCTCGAGAAATTTGATACTAGTAAAGACTTTAGACTTTCAACTTATGCATCCTGGTGGATTAGAGCATCTATACAAGACTATATATTAAAAAATTGGTCTGTTGTAAGAACTGGTTCTACAGCATCCCAGAAAGCTCTTTTTTTTAATCTTAAGAAAATCAAACAGCAAATCAATGACGTTTCTAGAGAGTTTATGGGCCAAAACGAAATAAATAAAGTATCAAACATGCTAAATGTAAAATCAATAGAAGTCCAAAATATGGAATCAAGACTTACAGGTGGAGATTTACACTTAAACCAAAAGGTTGATAATGAAACAGAAAATGATCTTATGAGTTTACTCGCAGATGAACGTCAAAATCCTGAAGAAACTTTTGAAGATTTTAATGACAAAAATGTAAAAAAAGATTTTATAAATAAAGCTATTAATACTTTGAATGATAGAGAGAAAACTATCATTCGTCTGAGAAAGTTTAGAGAAAAGAGTATTACATTAGATGAGTTGGGTCAAATGCTCAAGATTAGTAAAGAAAGAGTCAGGCAAATAGAAACAAAAGCATTAGAAAAACTAAAAAAGTCTTTATTAGATATTTCTCAGCAAAATAAAGAATTTTTCATTTGATAGCGTAGTAAAATAATTATAAGATATTTACGTGCTTAGAATATTTTTTCTAATAACTATTGTTTTATTTTCAAATGCAGTTGCTTGTAAAGGAACAAGTGTTTTTGGTTTTGGGATTTACGATATAAAATTTGATGGCTCTGAAAAAAATCAGGCTGCTGATATTAGATTTGAATTTAGAAGTGAAGAATCATTATTAGATATTGGGCCAAAAGAAGACAATTTTTTTTTCTTGAAACCTTTTTTTGGTGCTGAGTTTACAAATGATTCAGCATCTTACTTTTTAACTGGAATTTACTTTGAAGACAATCTTGGTGAATTATTTGAAGGTAAAAAAAGTAAATATTTTTTTACACCAAGTTTTGGTGCAGGCATTTATAATGATGGTTCTGGAAAAAAACTAGGAAATGATTTGCAATTTAGAACTTCATTGGAAATAAGTTATGAATTAAATAATAAAAATAGGATTGGTATTTCATTTAGCCATATTTCAAACGCAAATTTAGGTAATAAAAACCCAGGTGTTGAAATTTTAAGTTTTTCTTATCATATCCCTTATTAAATAACTAATTTAGATTTTTTTCGCTAACATATTGGATTAATAAATCTTCAATTAAATTTAATTTTTGCTCTTTCATATAATCATTAATTTTAGATTTATAAATTTTGCTATGTGGAACAGAAAAAAAGATATTAAGTAAAGGACTCAATAACCTAAAAATTGATTCAAAGCCCAATTTAGGTTTTATGTATTCAAAATAGTTATTAATTATTGTTTCATCAATTAATCTATTTTTTTCATTAAAAATTTTTTTATCTACCTCTTTTAATATAAAAGGATTTTTCTTAATTAACCTACCAACCATTACTCCATCAAATTCCTTTAACAGACTCTCTGCTTTATCAAGATGATTTATACCTCCATTGAGTATAAAAGTTATATTAGGATATTTATTTTTTATTTTTCTAACAAAATCATAGCTAAGAGGAGGTATTGTTCTATTTCCTTGTGGGCTAATACCACTAAGGATTGCATTTCTTGCATGCACGTAAATAAATTTAATTCCAGTTTTTGATATCTCATCAATAAACTCTTCAAAGAATTCGTAATTTAACTCTCTGCCTAATCCCAATCTACATTTTAACGTAGCTTCAATTTTATCATTTTGTAAAGCTTCTATACAATTTCTAACAAGAATTTTATCTAGCATAAGACATGCTCCAAAACTTCCTTTTTGTACTGCTTTGCTTGGACAACCAACATTTAAATTAATTTCATCATAATTATAATCTATTGCTATTTTTGAAGCTTTTGTTAAATCTTCTATTTCAGAACCGCCTACCTGAAGAGCTACAGGGTTATTAAAGTCATTATCAATAATATTTTCTCTACTCTTTGAATAAATCAGTGATTTTGTTGCTATCATTTCACTAAATAAAAAACTATTATTCGATAAAATTCTATAAAGTTTCCTTGCATAGGGAGTTGTATATCCCATCATTGGAGCTACACAGAATTTTCTACTAACTTCCTTTTTCATGTAATTTTGCTATATAAATAATTTCTTAAAAAATAATATTATGGAAATACCAAAATTTTTAATTGAAAGATATCAATTCTGGAAAAAGAATACCTTTGAAGATTACAAAAAAATATACGAGCAAGCTTCTAAAACTCAACAAAAACCAATTGCAATGATTATTACCTGTTGTGATTCTAGGATTCTTGAGAATTCAATGTTTGGTGGAAATGTAGGAGATTATTTTATTCATAGAAATATCGCTAATATTGTGCCCTCTAAAAATGATAAGGATCAAAATATACAAACATTATCTGCTATAGAATATGCATTAAAAGTTCTAAAAATTCAAAACTTAATTATTTTAGGCCATTCAAATTGTGGCGGAGTTGAATATTCTTACAAAAAATTATTAGATAAAAAAAATATTAATGATTTTGAATACATAAATGAATGGACAAGTTGTTTACAAAATTCTTATAATAATATCCCTAATGATCTTCTAGAAACTGAAAAAATAACTTTTTTTGAGCAGGAAAATATAAAACAATCAATTAAAAATTTACGCGAATATGATTTTATAGATAAATTAATTAATGAAAATAAATTGAATGTAGTTGGTTTGTGGTATCAAATTAATTCTGGTTTAATAAAGTTTTTAGATAATAATAGTTTTATAGACTTAGATTAATTGTAAGTAAATTTAGTACTAGGAAATTTTTTAAGTTTAACTTCTCTATTATATTTCTTTACTACAGTACTGGCAACTTTATTAAAATTAAAATAATTTTTTACAAATTTTGGTTTTTTATCATTTGTAGTTAGATTTATTAAATCATCAAATACCAAAACTTGACCATCACAATATTTTGAAGCACCTATACCAATTGTAGGTATCGATATATTTTCTGTAATTAGTTTAGCTGTATCAGATGTAACACATTCTAACAACACTGCTTTAGCTCCAAGTGTTTCAGATTTTTTTGCTAACTCTAATAAATTTTTTTTTTCTTTATTAGTTTTTCCTAAAACTTTAATTTTATTAAAATTCTTATAACTCTGTGGTGTTACCCCTATATGAGAAATAACATTTAATTTTTTATCTACTAAGTGTTTTAAAATAACTAATTTTTTTTCGCTAATTTCTATCTTTAATAAATCAGGCTTACAGTGATTTAAAAGTATTTTAGCATTTTTATATGCATCAATTTTATTATCATATGTTTTATAGGGCATATCTAATACTTTTAAACTTTTCTTAATTGTTTTATTCACAGCTGCTCCATGATTTTTCATCATATCCATTGTTACTCCTTGAGTATTATTCATCCCATAGAGTGTTGAGCCTATAGAGTCCCCAACTAGTATTAAATCAATCTTTCCATCTAAAATATTTGCAATTGATGGAGAGTATGCAGTTAAACAGCTTATCGGTTTAGAAAAACTTTTGTGTAAAATTTTAATTTTCTTCATTTCTAAAATTCAATCAAACTTTAATTAAGAATTAAGCTTTTGATTTAAAATTCTTTATATCAACAATTTTATTTTCATAAAAATTATTAATTTTTCTGATTATTGACTCAGTATCCATTTTAATATCTTGATATTGCTCATCCGGTGTCATATGTTCAACAAAACGATCTGGAAAAATTAAATTTTTTATCACAACGTTATCCTTTTTTGATCTTATATTATGGATATAATGTAAAACATGAGATGAAAATCCGCCTATAGAACCTTCTTCTATAGTTAAAATATACTTATGGTTATTTAATAAGTCATCTATTAATTGTGTGTCTAATGGTTTTGCAAATCTTGCATCTGCAATAGTAGGATAAATATTATTTTGATTAAGAAACTTACTAGCTTCAATACATTTTTCAAGTCTGGTTCCTAAATTTAAGATTGCAACTTCATTACCTTCAATTAGAATATATCCCTTACCTATGCTGATATCTGTAGGTTGATTATTAAATAGTTCTTCTGATCCTGTTCCTCTTGGAAATCTAAAAGCAGATGGTGTGTCATTAATCTCACAAGATAACTCTATCATACTAGATAACTCTCTTTGGTTGCTAGGCGCCATAACTATAAAATTTGGTAATGTGGCTAAATAAGTAATATCAAATGAACCAGCATGAGTAGGGCCATCTGATCCCACTAAACCCGCTCTATCAATTGCAAATCTAACAGGTAATTTTTGAATGGCCACGTCATGTACGATTTGATCGTAAGCTCTTTGCAAAAAAGTTGAATAAATTGCAACAAAAGGTTTGAAACCCTCTGTCGCCAATCCAGCTGCCATTGTAACAGCATGTTGTTCAGCAATACCAACATCAAAAAATCTTTTTTCAAAATTTTGTTGGAATAATTTTAATCCTGTTCCAGACATCATAGCGGCTGTTATTGCTACAATTTTTTCATCATTTTCGGCAAGTTTTGATAATGTTTCACCAAAAACATTTGAATAGGATTTTAAATTTGTTTTTTTAACTGAGTTCCCAGTGTTAATATCAAACTTTTCAACTCCGTGAAATTTATCTTCTGATTTTTCTGCAGGACTATATCCTTTACCTTTTTTGGTTATACAATGAAGAAAAACTGGTTTGTCAAATTTGTTATCTCTTATATTTTCTAGAACTGACACCATATCGTCTATATTGTGACCATCTATTGGGCCAAGATAATAAAAACCCAATTCCTCAAATAGAGTTCCACCAGTGATAAGTCCTTTAGAATATTCTTCTGTTCTATAAAGAGTCTTTGATAGATTTGATGGTAACGTTTTAGATATTTTTTTAATAATATTTCTCAAACTTGAGTAAGATTTAGATGATAGTAATCTAGTTAGATAAGTACTCATCGCACCAACTGGTTTGTCTATTGACATTTTGTTATCGTTTAAAATGACAATTAAACCTTTTTTTTGTGCACCTGCATTGTTTAATCCTTCAAAAGCCAAACCTGCACTTAATGCACCATCTCCAACAACACATATAACTTTTGAGTTATCTTTATTTATATCTTTTGCAGCTTTAATTCCCAATCCTGCTGAAACTGCTGTTGAACTATGGGCTGTACCAAATGGATCATATTCACTTTCTGATCTTCTAACAAAACCATACACACCGTCTTTTTTTCTCAGTGTCTCGATATTTTTTTTTCTACCTGTTATAATTTTGTGAGGATAAGCTTGGTGTCCAACGTCCCAAATTAATTTATCATGTGGTGTATTAAATACATAATGAATTGCTACAGTTAACTCAACAACTCCTAACCCAGCACCTAAATGACCACCAGTTTTTGAAACAGTCTCAATTGTTTTAGCTCTTAATTCTTCTGAGATTTGCTTTAGTTCTTTTTTTTTAAACTCTCTTAAGTCAGATGGAAAATTAATTTTATCTAAAAGTTCATAATCCATAATTTATTTTACTATTTTTGCCTAGATTTGATATTTTTATATCTAGAAAAAAACAAGAGTTTGTGGAAAGATTTTATAAAAGAGTTTGTAATATTTAAGTTCTTTTCGCTAAAATTATTAAAGATAAATTTTAAAGTCAAAATCTCTAGACTTTTTAGAATATAAAAACTAATTATAATATTAATGTTTTACGAAGTAGATTCAAAAAATCTTGATAAACTTGCATATCTATCCATTAAAAGAGGAGTCGCACTTCAAAAAGGTCAAAACCTTTTAATAACAGCACCATTAGAATCGTTACCTTTAGTTAGAAAAATAGCTGAATATGCTTACAAAGAAGGAGCCGGACTTGTGACCCCACTTTTCAATGATTCTGATATTACATTATCTCGATTTAAATATGGAAATGATGAATCTTTCAATGTTGCAGCAAATTGGCTTTATAATGGGATGGGTGAAGCTTTTGATAACAATACAGCTAGAATGGCTATTGCTGGTGATGATCCCATGCTATTATCTGAAATTGATCCTGATAAAGTTTCGCGTGCAAATAAAGCTAATGCTGTTGCATATAAACCAGCTAGAGAAAGAATTACTGAATTTAAAATTAACTGGAATATAATTTCATGGCCAGGAAAAGCATGGGCAAAAAGAGTCTTCCCAGATCTTGATGATAGCGAAGCAATTAAAAAATTAGGAGATGCAATATTTCACGCTTCTAGAGTTAGCAATGATGATCCTGTAGCTGAATGGGATCAACATAATAAAAATTTAAGAGATAAAACAGATTGGCTAAATGAAAAAAATTTTCATTCTTTAAAATACTCTGGTCCTGGAACTTCTTTAACTGTAGGTCTTGCTGACGACCATGAGTGGATGGGAGGAGCGTCAGAAGCCCAAAATGGTATTATTTGTAATCCAAATATTCCATCTGAAGAAGTATTCACTACTCCTCATGCTAGTCGTGTTAGTGGTGAAGTTTGCTCAACCAAACCTCTATCGTATCAAGGAACACTAATTGAAGATATTAATGTTCGCTTTGAAGAAGGTAAAATTGTTGATGCAAAATCTTCTAAAGGACAAGATGTTTTATTAAAAGTTCTCGATTCAGATGAGGGCTCAAGAAGACTTGGTGAAGTAGCTTTAGTTCCAAATAGTTCACCTATCTCGCAATTAGGAATAACTTTCTATAACACTTTATTTGACGAGAATGCTGCTTCTCATATAGCTCTGGGTCAATGTTATTCAAAATGTTTCAAATCAAAAAAAGACTTATCGAAAGATGAAATCACTCAAAGAGGTGGTAATTCAAGCATGATACACATTGATTGGATGATTGGCTCAGGTAAAATTGATGTCGACGGTGTTGATAAGGATGGAGCTGTAACGCCAATATTTAAACAAGGAGAATGGTGTAACTAATTCTACTATTCTTTTAAATAAGGTCCAAAGCTAAGATCTAAACCTACACCAACTCTAGCTAAAGAATAAATAATAACTAAGAAAAAAATTACTATAATTAAGTTTCGTATAATTTTTTTTTCATCCATAAAATTATGCTGTTTGTATATTTGTATTAGATAATGGTTTTTCTCTAATTGGTAAATGGATTATTGCAGAAAAGGCACCTACTCCTATACCAACCCACCATACAATATCATAACTTCCATAGATATCATAAAACAGACCACCTAACCAAACACCTACAAAAGATCCTAGTTGATGAGAAAAAAATACAATACCATATAATGTACCCATAAATTTCAATCCGTAAATATGACCTATAATTCCTGAAGTTAAAGGAACTGTTGCTAACCATAAAGCACCCATAACTATTGAAAATATAGCAATAGATGTTGGTGTAATAGGTAATAAGATAAATAAAATTGCCGCAACAGTCCTTCCAGTATAAATTAAAGATAAAAGATATTTCTTATAATGTCCTTTTCCTAAGGCTCCAGCAATTAAACAACCAATTATATTAAAAAATCCAATAAGAGCCATAGATAAGGCCCCTAAACTTTCTACAGAATTACAAACCAAACTTATTAAGCTTCCTTCTATAATTGGACTACTAGACTCAACAATAAAAGCTGGAAAATGAGCAGTAATAAATGCTAGCTGAAAACCACAAGAAAAAAAACCAAAGAACAACATTGAATACGTTGGGTCTTTTAATGCAACAAATACGGCATCAGTAATTTTTTCATTTTCATTATTAATATTAGTATTTGATAATTCTGCTTTTAAAATTGGAACAAGAATCAGTGTTATTAATAATATAATTGAAAAGATTTCAAACACTGAAGACCAAGGCAAAAAAGATAATAAAATAGAAGCAAGTGGTGGACCAACCACTTGTCCAGCTGATCCCGCAGCAGTTGTAATACCTAGTGCCAAAGATCTTTTTTCTGAAGATGTAGCTCTTCCAACTACTGCCAAAATTGGACCAAACCCACTACCAGCTATTCCAAATCCAATTAATAGGTTTAAGGTTTGATGCGCCTCTGGAGTTGTGGCAGTACTACTTATAAAAATTCCAATTGCATAAAGAATTAAACCTAGTGCAATTGCTTTTCTATCGCCATATTTTTCAGCAAAAGCACTAAATAAAGGAGTACCTATACCCCAAGCTAAATTTTGAATAGCAATGGCAAGAGAGAACTCTGATCGGTTCCATATAAAATCAGAAGCAATAGGAATTTGAAATAGGCCAAATGTTGAACGGATTGCAAAACTTATTAGAAGAATTAAGCTTCCACCAATCAGAATAGGAGTAAATACAGAATTAACTCTATCATCTTTCATATTTTAATAGATAACAGGAAGAATTTTTATTTCTAGAATTTTTATTATTATTAAATCGTATTATTTAATTCTGTCTTTTCGTTTTCTTCTTTTTCAGGAACAACATATGCAACAGCACAATGATCTAAACAATAAGGCTTATCTTCAAATCTATCTTTACCACAAAAACGAAAGTCAGCTTCATCAGGATGACCTTCAGGCCACTCACAACCTCTCTTTGGAGCTGTATTGAATAAATTTTTAACTACCGGTTGGAAAGCGGAAGGCTCTGCAGAAAAACTCTCTGGTTCTTTGACGCTTTCAAAATTTAATTTTGGCATTACTGGGGATCTAGCTTTTTTTCGATCCGGCTTAACTGCAGTTCTTCTTATAGGTGATGGTCTTCTCTCGAGTCCAATTCTATGAGCCTTACCAACAACTGCGTTTTTGGTGAAACCTAGTAATTTACCAATTTGTGCAGTCGGTAAACCTTGGTCCCACAGATCTCTTAGTTTTGCTACATTATTATCATCCCAAGGCATTATTAATCTCCATTACTACATTTAGTGGTTTAAAAAAGGTTTAATATACTAAATATATGTATTAAAAAAGATAAAACTGCAAATTTTTAAAAAAAATCAATGATTTCCAGCATTTTTTTTATATACATGTGAATAGAAATGAAAGAATTAAGAGATCTAGACTGTAAAAATAAAAAAATAATTGTTCGAGTTGATTTAAACGTACCAGTTTTAGAAGGGACAATAACAGACCATTCAAGAATTCATGCTATTTTACCAACACTAGAAAAGTTAATTAAAAATAAAAATAAAGTATTCTTAATTGCTCATTTTGGCCGACCTAAAGGTGAAGTTATTAAAAAGTATTCTATTGAGTTTTTATGTTCAGAATTAAAAAAATTTTTAAATTTAAACACAATTCATTTTTTAGCTAACTGTGAAAAAAAAATATTTGAGACAAAAATTGCTGAAATGGACATGGGTGAAATTTGTCTATTAGAAAATATTCGTTTTAATGCTGAAGAAGAAAAAAATGATCTTAATTTTTCAAAATTACTAGCTTCTAGTTTTGACATATATATTAATGACGCGTTTTCTGCCTCTCATCGTAATCATGCATCTATAGTAGGTATTACTAAATACTTACCTTCATACGCTGGATTAAGTTTCTCAAAAGAAATTGAAAATTTAGATAAATTTTTAGAAAATTCAAATAAACCAAATTTAGCCATTATAGGCGGCTCAAAGGTTTCAACAAAAATAAAAGTTTTAGAAAATATAGTTGAAATTTTTGACTCTTTAGTGATTGGTGGTGCAATGGCTAATACCTTTTTGCTATCAAATGATTATAACGTTGGTTCTTCTCTGGTAGAAAGTGATTTTATTGAACTATCAAAAAAAATACAAAAAAAAGCAGAATCAAAAAATTGCAAAATACTTTTACCAATTGATACTGTTTGCTCAAAAACAATAGAAGATAGAGTAAATGTTAAGACTTATTCAATCAATAATATTCCAAATGACCAAATGATATTAGATGTTGGTGAACAAACAACAAAACTAATTTCTGATGAAATATTAAAATCTAAATCAATTTTATGGAATGGCCCTTTAGGCGCATTTGAGTATAGTCCATTTGATAAAAGTACAATTTCAATTGCAAATAAATTTGAAATCCCTATAAGTTATGTTGGTCTTGGAGAAAGTATTGAGGACCTTGTAACATTTAATTCTCAAAACTTTGCTAGGTCTATTTTAAATCTAGAAGAACAAAAATGAAGTCAGTTTATAAATTATTAATTGATATTGGACCGCTTGCAGTATTCTTTATTTTTTATACAAGAAGTGGTCTTCAAGAGGCAATACTTCCTCTTATGATTGCAACTGTAATTTCAGTAATCATTTCATATATACTTGAGAAAAAAATACCAATTATGCCAACTCTTGGGGCTGCGATTGTATTAATATTTGGAGGTTTAACAATTTATTTTGACAATGAAATTTTTATTAAAATGAAACCAACAATAATAAATATGGTCTTCGCATTAATTTTATATGGAGGAGTAATTGTTAAAAAACCTCTTTTAAAGTATCTTTTAGGTGCTGCACTTAAACTAGAAGAAGATGGATGGAGAATATTAACTCAAAGGTGGATTGCTTTTTTTGTTGCACTTGCTGTTTTAAATGAAATTGTTTGGAGAACACAAAGTACTGATGTTTGGGTAAATTTTAAAGTTTTTGGCATCTTGCCAATTACGTTTATTTTTACGATGACACAATTCCCTTTAATTAAAAAATATCAAATTGAAGATTAAGTTAAAAATTATTTTCTCTTAATGCTATAAATCCTGGTGATTTATTTCCCTCAAGCCACTCTAAAAATGCGCCACCAGCTGTAGATAAATATTTAAATGCATCATTGGCTTTAGCTTTTTTTATTGCTGCAAGTGTATC
>CACMEY010000014.1 GCA_902612805.1 uncultured Alphaproteobacteria bacterium
ACGAGCATATGCGATACCTGTGAGTGCCATATTTTGTTCATGATGACCTCTGTATCCAGGAAGTTCATTTTGATATTCTTCCATAGCTTGTCCAATACAAGCAACATTACCATGGCCATAAATACCAAAAGCACCTGGAAATAATGGTTCTTTTTTTCCATTAATTAAAATTTTTTGCATAGTTAAATATTTAATTAATGCATGTGAACATGACATTCTAACTGTTTTCATGTGTTCCTTTCCCAAAAAAAATAGATATTATTATAATAAAAAAATAATTTAAAGAGTTAAACAATTTATTTTTCTAATATTTTAGAATATAAAATTATTCATGAAAGTTGGGGTTGTTGGTGAAATTCATCCAAATGGATATGAAATATTTGATAAAAATAATATTGAATACTTTGTTACTAATAATATTGATGAAGATCATCTAATAGAAAAATTAAGAGATGTGGATGGTATCGTTGTAAGAACGGCAGAAATAAATAAAAATATTCTCTCAAAAGCAAAGAACCTAAAAATTGTTGCAAGACACGGTGTTGGCTATGACAATGTGGATACTGAATATTTAAATAATAATAAGATAGCTATGGCTATTACTGGAACAGCAAATGCAACCAGCGTAGCTGAACATGTAATGACAATGATGCTTTGTTTAACAAAAAATATTTTTGAATCGGATAGATTAGTTAAATTAGGTAAATTTCGAGAAAAGGGTCAACTACCCAACTACTTTGAACTCTATAATAAAAAAATTTTAATTCTTGGTTTTGGTCGAATAGGAAAAGCTTTAGCAAAAAGATGTAGTGGATTTGAAATGGAAGTTTATGTACATGATCCATTTATTTCAGATGAAGAAATAAAAAATAATAAATGTATTCCAATCAATAAAGAAGAGGGTTTTAAAATTGCTGATTATATAAGTATTCATTTACCTTTAAATGAAGAAACTAAAAATTTGATTTCTTTTGATCAATTCGAAACTTTTAAATCTAATATGATTTTAATTAATACAGCAAGAGGCGGTATAATTAATGAAGATGCTTTATATGAAGCTTTAAAAAATAAAAAAATTTTTGGAGCTGGTGTTGATGTGTTTGAAAAAGAACCGCCAATAGAAAATCATAAACTATTTTCTTTAAATAATACTTTATTGACACCACATAATGCTGCTTTAACTCTAGAATGCAGAAAAAGGATGTCTGTAGAGTCCTGTAAAAATGTCTTTGATTTTTTAACTAAAAGTAAAAATTTAAACAAAAAAAATATTATAAATCTTAATATTCTAGGTTAGATATTTAAGTAAATATTTCCATCCTCTTCAGAGATGTCAAAAATCTTAAGGCCATCCAATTCAGGATCACTAATACAATCACCCGAAACAATACTATAAGTAGTACCACAACCAACACACTCTAACTCTTCTCCTTCAATTTCAGATTCACTCAAAGGTGCTTTCTCCTCGCAATTACAGTTTCCCTGTGTACAAAAAAATCCTGGCTCTAAATGATAAACTGCGTAATTAACATCGTCATGTTCAAAACTTTCCACAGTTCCAACTTCGATATCATCAGTTTCACCAACTAGTATTGGATCGATTTCATCATTCATAAAAAATTTGTAAAATAAAATTGAATTAGAATAAATATTTTTTTTAAGAAAATTGTTGATTTATCTGAATTTAAGATTTTTTCTTGTGAGTTCTTTTACATTAGAAACTCCCATTAATTTCATATCTCGTTCAATTTCATTGCGTAAATTAGATAAACTTTTTTCGACACCTTTTTGACCTCCTGCTGCCAAAGCGTATAAATACATTCTTCCACCAGAACAGGCTTTTGCACCAAGCGACAGTGCCTTTAAAACATGAGTACCTCTTCTGATTCCTCCTTCACAAATTACATCTATTTTATCTCCAACAGCATCAACAATTTCAGCCAGTTGATCAAATGGTGATCTTGAACCATCTAATTGTCTGCCACCATGATTTGAAACCATTATAGCTGAGGCGCCTACATCAACAGCTCTTTTTGCATCGTCTACAGACATAACACCTTTAATAGCAAATTGACGTCCCCACTCTTTATTAATATTTTCTACATCTTTCCAACTCATGGAATTATCAAGCATTTTTGTGAAGTAATCTCCTATGGTTGTCATTACTGTTGTGCCTTCATTAATGTGATCCTTTAGATTACTTAATTCCCATTTAGGTTTTGTAAAATAATCGACTGCCCACTTTGGATGAAGCATAAAACTTAAAACACTATTGAGTTTTAATTTCATTGGAATTGTAAAACCCGTATATAAATCTCGTTCACGGTTTCCGCCAACAGCAGTATCTACAGTCACAGCCATTGCTTCAAAATTTGATTCCTTACATCTTTCTATAAGAGCTTTATTCAGGCCTTTGTCTTTGTGAACATAAAGTTGAAATAATTTAGGTGTTTTGACTAAATTTGATATTTCTTCAATACTGGCAGTCCCTAAAGAAGAAATTCCAAACATTGTTCCAAATTTTTCTGCAGCTTTTGCAACTCCAATTTCACCTTCATGATGAAACAATCTTTGAAGAGCAGTTGGTGCACAATACAAAGGCATATCTAACTTTTGTCCCATTACAGTAGTTGACATATCAACTTTATCAACACCGCTTAATACATTTGGAATCAAGTCACATTGCTCATAGGCATCTGTATTTCTTTTATAAGTTATCTCATCATCAGCAGCACCATCGATGTAATGGAATATTGGACTAGGTAGTCTTTTTTTTGCTAAGTTTCTAAAATCTTTAACATTATGACAATTATTAATATTGCCAAACATTACGCCTGAATAGTTTTTTGAGTTTGTTCTCCCAGACCCTCAATACCAAGTTTCATTACATCACCTGCTTTTAAAAATACTTGTGGTTTCATTCCCATTCCAACTCCTGGCGGTGTGCCTGTTGAGATGATATCTCCAGGTTGTAATGACATGAATTGACTTAAATAACTTATTAAAAAGTTTACTCCGTAAACCATTGTGCTTGTTGATCCATCTTGCATTCTTTTACCATTTACATCAAGCCACATTTTTAAGTTTTGAGGATCGGGTACTTCATCGGTAGTAACCAAATATGGTCCGATTGGACCAAAGGTATCACAAGACTTTCCTTTAACCCATTGGCCAGAATGTTCTATTTGAAATTCTCTTTCGCTTAGATCATTGATGACACAGAATCCAGCAATATGAGATTGTGATTCGCTCTCAGTAATATATTTTGCTTCTTTTCCAATAATAACACCAAGCTCAACTTCCCAGTCAGACTTTACTGATTTTTTTGGAATCTCAACATTATCGTTTGGTCCAATAACGGCACTTGTTGCTTTTGCAAAAATAATTGGTTCAGCTGGAACTTTCTGACCTGTTTCTTCAGCATGATCAGAATAATTTAGGCCGATACAAATAAATTTTCCAATACTTTCTTTACAAACACAAGGTGCATATCCATCACTGTTTTCAACTAGAGGTAAAGATGTAGGATCAATTTTTTTCACTTCGTTCAATTTACCAATAGTTACATTTTTATTATCCCAATCCTTGACAAGAGATGATACATCACGGATATTCCCTTCTTGATCAAGTATTCCTGGCTTAACTTCATTTCCAATTCTGTATCTTAAAGTTTTCATTATAAAGTCCACCCTCCATCAATTAAATTTAATGTTCCAGTAACAAAATCTGATTCGTCACTAGCTAAGTAAGTTGCAAGCGATGCTATCTCTTCTGGTTGTGCCAATCTACCCATAGCTTGTCTTGCTATAAAGTCTGATCTTGCTTTAACTGGATCATCGGCCATATTAACTCTACCTTCCCAAGAAGGCGTTTCAACAGTTCCTGGTAAAATAGCATTACAACGGATACCATCTTTTACATAATCTATGGCAATTGCTTTTACAAACCCATTCAAAGCAGCTTTAGTTGTGCCATAAATAAATCTATTTGGTGCGCCTTTAACATTTGAAGCAGCAGATGATACAATAACGATACTGCCCTTCTTTTGTTTTAACATTTTTGGAAGAAGATTATATGTCATTAAATAAGCAGAAAATATATTTACATTTATTGATCGTGAAAATTCATTTTCATCACAATCAAGAATTGTTCCATGATGAACAAAGCCAACTGCGTGAAATAAAACATCAATTTTGTCTATAGAAGAACAGAAGGTCTCTACATCATTTTTGTTTGTTGCATCCAATTTCATTGTTTGGATACTCGCATTTTCATTTTTTAAATCATTTAGTTTATCTTCATTAATATCAGTTGCTAAAACTTTAGCCCCCTCATTCGCAAATTTAAGGGCAGTTGCTCTTCCGATACCTTGTGCAGCTGCAGTAACAATAATATTTTTTTTATCTAATCTCATATTTCAGAATGATTTGTCTTTTTTAAGCATTAACAGACTTTATTTTGAATTCAATAAATAAAGAGATTTATAATATTAGTCATTTACAAAATATATCAATTTTAAATTAATAAATAATAATTTATTAGATACGTATATGAATTTTCTTTTAACAGGTGGTGCTGGATATATAGGAAGTCATGCCGCTCTTTCACTTCTAGATGCTGGTCACAGTGTTCATATTATTGATGATTTATCTACTGGGAATAAAAGTCTCATTCCTAAAAATGCATTTTTTACAAAATGTAATATTAATGATGAAGAAGTAATTTCTGAGCTTATAAAATCTAATAGCTTTGATTTATTAATGCACTTTGCTGGTTTTATTCAAGTTGAGGAATCTGTAAAATACCCGCAGAAATATTTTGATAATAATACTGAAAACGCAACTAAACTATTTGAAACTTGTAAAAATAATGGATTAAATAAAATTGTATTTTCTTCTACAGCTGCTGCATATGGGTCAGTAAGTGAAAATAAATTAATAGATGAAAATACAAATTTAAATCCTCAAAATCCCTATGCTGAATCAAAAATAAAAACAGAAAATTTTTTATTTGAAAATAAAGATGATTACAAATACATAATATTACGATACTTTAACGTTGCTGGTGCTGATAAAAAATTACGATCAGGTCAAATATCTAAAAGATCAACACATTTAATAAAAATTTTATCTGAAGTTGCTGTTGGTAAGAGAGATCATATTGAAATATTTGGGAATGATTATAATACGCCTGATGGAACAGCTATCAGAGACTATATTCATGTCTCTGATCTTGCTGATATCCACTTAGAAGTTGCAAAATATTTATTAGAAGGTTCAGAATCTAATTTATTTAATTGTGGTTATGGAAATGGTTTTAGTGTTTTAGATGTTATAAATACTGCAAATAAAATTTCAGATGATAAAATTGATTATAAATTTTCAAACAGGAGAGATGGAGATGTTGAACAATTAATTGCTGATACATCAAAAATATTGAAACATATTGATTGGATACCAAAACATAATAATCTTAGTGAAATTATAAATTCTTCAATTAAATGGGAAGAAAAAATAAATGAATCAAATAAATAAAAGAATTTTTATAAGAAATGATAAAAAAGAACTTTATCTTTATGGTTATAATGAACACATAGAGTCCTCAAGTCAAGAACTTGATATAACAGAAATTCCTAAACCTCATATGAGATGGAATCCTTCAAGAGAGGAATGGGTTACATACTCAGCAGGAAGAAAAGACAGAACTTCATTTCCACCAAAAGAGTATTGCCCACTTTGTCCAGGTGCAAATTTAAATTATCCGACAGAGATACCATTTTCAAACTTCGAAGTTGCAGTCTTTCCAAATCGTTGGGCTAGCTTTAATCCTAATGGAGAAAATATATTTTTAGAAAATATTTTAAGTAAACCGTCAAAAGGAGAGTGTGAAGTCATTGTGTATTCACCTAAACATCTTGATACAATTTCTGAAATGCCTTTAGAGCGAATAGAATTATTAACTACAGTTTGGATTGATAGATATAAGGAGTTGCAAAAGAAGCCAGACGTTAAATATGTTCTACCTTTTGAAAATAGAGGGGAAGAATGTGGTGTTACTCTTCATCATCCGCATGGCCAAATTTATGCTTATCCTTTTATTCCACCTACAATAGAAAAAGAAATAAGAGCATTTAAAAAAGAGAACTTTTTAATCAAAATTATGAATCAGTTAGAAGAGAAATATTATGTATATCAAAATGACAATTTTATTGCTGCTGTGCCGCCCTTCGCAAGATACGCTTATGAGGTATGGATAATACCAAAAGTTCAAATCGAAGGACCGTGGAAATTTAATGATATGCAAATTGAAGATTTCTCTAAATGTATTCAGCAGGTTGTGAAAGGGTATGATACTTTTCTAAATAAAAGATGCCCATATATAATGGGTTTACACGCTTCACCTGAATTAGATGATAGTCAGTTTCATTTTCATGTTGAATTTTACCCTCCTTTACGACACGGTGATAAACCAAAAGTTTTAGCGGGCTCTGAGTCAATGGCTGGTGTTTTTATAATGGATGTATTGCCAGAAGATTCTGCTAAAGTATTAAGAAAATTTATGTCATGAAAACAATAGAAGAAAAAATAAATTACTACAAAGAGAGTCTAGATTTATTTGATGACGGAATGGATAAATACAAGTTTTTAATTGATCAAGCAAAAAATGCTAAAGATTTTCCTGAAGAATATAGAAATGAGTCCTTTAAAGTCTCAGGATGTCAGGCACAAGTTTGGTTAGTGCCTCAATTAAAAGAAAATAAACTTTCATTTTATTATGACTCAGATGCATTTATATCAAAGGGTATGGTTACAATTCTATGTGATATTTATGGTGATAGGAATCCGTCTGAAATTAAAAATTCTGACTTTAATATGTTAAATATTCTAGAGCTCGATACACTTCTAACCCCGGGTAGAAGAAATGGGGTTTATTCAATGCTTGAAAAAATAAAAGAATACGCAAATTCTTATTTATAAAATAGATAATGTTTTATGAGCCAAAAAAGGGAAGTCCTTTTAAAATAGATCCATTTAAGTCACTGGTTTTTCCTAGACCTATTGGATGGATTTCTTCAATTAGTAAAACTGGAATAGCGAACTTAGCACCATATTCATATTTTAACGCTGTAGCTGATGAACCTCCACAAGTTATGTTTTCTTCAAATGGTAGTTCAACACATGGGAAATATAAGGATTCGTTATCAAATATTTTGTCTACAAAGGAATTTGTTGTAAATTTTGCAACATCCACTTCACGAAATCAAATGAATATAACTTCCAAGGATTTCAAACCAGATGAAGATGAATTTATTTTGTCAAATTTACAAAAGAAAAAATCAAGACTTGTTAAAGCTCCATCAGTTAAAGATAGTCCTGTAAATTTAGAATGTAAATTAGTTAAAACAATTAAATTAAAATCAAATTCAAAAAAAATCTCAACAATGGTTATTGGAGAAGTAATTGGAATTTATATAAATAACAAATTTATAAGGAATAATAGAGTCGATAGTGTTTCAATGCGATATATCGCCAGAATGGGTTATAGTGAATACACAACTATTTTCTCGAAATTCAATTTAAAAAGGTAATCAATATTAACTAGTAATGTAATTATATCTGAATTTTAAAGACGTCAGATTGAAATATTTAAACTTTAATTGTAATATAGTTTAGTAGAATGAAAAATTTGATTAAAAAAAATATACCAAAATCTCTATTAATATTTATTCAAAACTTATTACTTTTTTGGAGATTATTAAACTATAAAAAACCTAAATTTTTTTGTACTGTTTGTGAAAAAAATACCTATGGATATTTGACAGGTTTTTTTCCTAAACTTACAATAACTTGTAGTAATTGTTTATCTGAAAGCAAACAAAGACTTATTTCACAATACTTAAAAAAATATAATTTTAAAGATAAATCAATTTTACATTTTGCTCCTGAAAATTGTATGATTGAATTTATTAATAAAAATAAAATTTATAACGAATACATCTTAGCTGATATTAATCCAACTAAGGAAATTAAAAAAGTTGATATCACTAATATAGAATTTCAAAACAATACTTTTGACCTTATAATTTGCTCACACGTCTTAGAGCACGTTAATGAAAAAAAAGCTATTAAAGAGTTAAAAAGAATTATTAAAATAAATGGATCAATACTTTTATTATTTCCTCTAA
Source organism: uncultured Alphaproteobacteria bacterium (assembly GCA_902612805.1). GTDB lineage: Bacteria > Pseudomonadota > Alphaproteobacteria > HIMB59 > CACPNW01. The sequence goes on from CACMEY010000014.1 coordinate 8,186, forward strand.
TTGATTCTTGGGATAAGACATACAGGAATGATAATATTAAAAGTAATTATGACAGAGAAAGGCACTTTCTACAACATGATCATCTTCAACTATTTGGAAGAGAAATAGAAAAAGAATTATCAGATGATAATTTTTCTTTAAAAAAAATAACACCCTTTGGAAAAGAATGTGTTAAATACGGTATAAACCAAGGTGAGTCACTTTTTGTTTTAGAAAAAAATAAATGAAAATAAACAAGATTATTTTATTAGGTTTCTCTATTATATTCATTTTTTTTTCTTTTTATTCTGCATATGCATTTATTCAACTTGCAAAAAAAAATCAAACTTGGCCATTTGGAAGTGGCATTTCAAAATATTTACCAAATTACTTCAAAAAAGTAGGACACGAAATTACTCAGGAAAATGAAAGTGAAATTATCACTCAATATTATACTCTAAAAAAAGATTTGTATCCTATACCAAGTAGCAATGCTACAGGAATAGGTGGAGGAATAAATATAATTGATGACTCATATATATTAAATACTTTGAATAATGGGGAATTAATAACTTTCAACTTAAAGACAAAATCTTTTTCAAAAATTAACAAAACATTAAAGGATAAATATTTATCAATAAGAGATATTGAACTTATAGAAAAAGATAAAAAAATATTATTTTTATCTTTAAAACAAAATAACCACTGTATGTCTCTGGTTTTAGATCAATTCGATTATACTTTTGAAAAAGAAAATTTCGAAGTAAATAATCACAAAAATATTTGGGAAAGTAGCAATGTATGTAAAACTTGGGATGGATTTGAAGGTAGCTCTGGCGGAAGGGTAATATCACATGATGGATATTACTTTGTTTCAACTGGATTCTTTGATAAAGTTCCATCTGGTGTAAGTAAAAATAGCCAATCTATAAAAAGTGATTTTGGAAAAATATTAAGAATAGATCCACTTGGTGATAGTGAAATATTTTCACTTGGTCACAGAAATCCTCAGGGTTTATTTTTATTTAGTGATAAAAATATAATTATTGCAACAGAACATGGTCCAAGTGGAGGAGATGAAATAAATATTATAGAAAAAAGTAATAACTATGGTTGGCCATGCGAAACATTTGGAAATCTATATTCGTATGATAAAAAAAATGATATAAAAAATATGTGGCCTGAAAATTTAAAAAAGTTTAATTGCGATTTAAGTATTACATTTAAAAAACCATTGTTTACATGGACACCATCAATTGCAATTTCGCAAGGAGCGGAATATAATAAAAATTATTTCGAAAAATTTAAAAACAATTTAATTGTTGGATCGTTGGGTGGAATGTCTTTGTTTAGATTATATTTATCAGAAGATTATAAAATTATTAATGAAGAAAGAATAGTTATTGATGAAAGAGTCAGAGATTTGGCAATATCTAATGATGGTAAAATTATAGTATATACTGATAGTGGTAATTTATTAGAGTTATCTAAAGTAGAATACAATAATTGATTTTTTTTTTATTAATTTTTTGTTTTAGCAGTGTTGCTGTAGCAACTGAATTTTCAGAACAATCAGGTGATTTTGATTACGATTATATTTTTGAGCAAGGTAGTGTTTGGATTGATAAAGATATTATTACAAAAAAAGATCCTAGCTCATTTATTTCATTAGAGTTTATTGAAGAAAAACAAATTGAATGGTGGGATCAAAGAACTTGGAAAGTTAGTGAAAAACAATATGAAAATATTAATAAAAAAATTTTTTTTGATGTTTATATTTTTAGGGCATTTTTTGAAAAAAGTCATGACATATTAATAAGAGTTAATTCAGAATTTAAAACTCAAAAGAAAGCAAAAAAGCAAGCAGAGTTTTATGCAAAAATATATGGTCAGATGCCAAATTTTTTAAAAGAAAATGCTAAAACTCTTACAATACATAAAGGTAATTTTACATGGTTAGGTGGAAATAATGATGTTATAATTTACACTAATCTTAGCAAAGCACACAGTGAAGAGGCAATGATCCATGAATTATCACATGTGTCACTTGATTTTCAATTCAGTGGTTCCGTAAATGAGAACGCATGGAAAAATGCAGTACTACAGGATAAATTTTATATTACTCGTTATGCATATGATTATTTTTTTCAAGAAGACATCGCAGAAACAACGTTGTGGTGGTTTGCTACAAAATGTAAGCCTAGTAAAATATCTAAAAAAAATTATAATAAAGTAATTAAACATTTACCTAATCGTTTTGAATATTTGGATAATCAAGATTATGATTTTTATCCTGTAGTATGTGAATAAAATTTGTTGCCCTGTTGTTGCTCTATTTTAAATAAATTTAGTTTTTTAGTTTGGTTCTAATTTTATTTGAGGACCCTTACCTGGAATTTCAATAACAATTTCACCTGTTGGATTTTCATTGGAAAGATCAATATCCCACCACATAACTAAATTAACGTCAGCAAAAGATTTTACAGCAATTCTGCCCTTACCTTTCAATTTTTTCTGATTATTGAAATTTATCTTAAGATTTTTAAATGATTTAATATTATCCTTGCTAAAGAAATTATTTGAATTTTCATTTATAATGATTTCTTCAACTTTGTTTTCATTAATCAATAATGATAATATTTCTTCGCTATCAACTTTTGCATTTAATGACAAGGGAACTTTCTGTCCAACCTGGGTAATAATGAATGATAATTCAATTTCTTTAGTTATTTCTTTAGATTTTTGATCTATAACTATGTTACTCTTTTCAACTAAGTCTTCAGCTTCAAAAACTAGATTTTCTAAAATATCTAAGTAATCTTTTTCGTTAATAACATTGTTTTTGAATAATTCTTTTAAACTTTTATATTCTTCAGAGGTAGTTAACAATTTATCTATACCATTATTAAACTGCTCTATTGTAATAGTTTTGCTATCTAATAGTTTTTTTAAGTTTGAAAAGTTACTTTGGAGAGTATCTTCAGCCATCAGTTTTGAAGTGATAAAAAACAATATTATAAATATAAATTTTAAATACATATGTTTAAAAGATAATATAAAAATCTCTTATTGAATGAAACTATATTTTTATAGAATTTTAGATTCCTATTAGATTCCCTATCATTCTAAAAATGACCTATAACTTAATAGACTTAACTCTTAAAACCGAGTAATACTTAGAAAAATTAAAGGGAGTATGGCGGAACTGGTAGACGCGCCGGATTCAAAATCCGGTCACTTCGGTGGTGTGGGTTCGATTCCCTCTACTCCTACCAATTTATCTTCACGCATTATAAAAAACATTAGTAAAGCAATCAAAAACATTATTACACCTAATGCATACATATTAAATGTTAAACCAAAAGTTTCAGCTGAAATTCCAACTACTGCAGGTCCAAATATAGCTCCAACAAAAGCAATACTTGATACATGAGAAATAGTAACTGGAATTGGATTTTGAGAATTTTTTACTGCCTGTCTAAATACTATGGGCATAACGTTCGAAATTAACATTCCAAAAAGTGTTATTGCTATAAAAATAATAATTATATTTTGAGAAAAAATACTTAACACTAATATTGTGGATCCAACCATTGCAAAACATGGACCTACAATTACTTCACCAAGTTTTGTAATTAATTTTGACGCAAACAAATTACTTATAATCTCACCTAAATTAAAAAAAATAACTATTGAACCGACTAAAAAAATTGGCGCAGAAAGATCAGTAACGAGCCATAAAGGTGACCATTGAATTATTATTCCCATAAATGCGATAATACACATGTTAATTGATGCGAACATGATAATTTTATAATTTGGAATTGAAAATCTTGGATCCTTATTAACAACATCATATTTCATATTCAATCCAAAGAAATACATAGTCAAAGTTGATATAAAAACAAACAAACCCACAACAAAAGTAGTAAAGACAGGATCAATTTCTAAACCAAGACATAAACTAGATATTCCTGCTCCAAGAAGAAAACCAAAATTAAAGGATGATTTAAATATTGGATTAAGGATTTTTTTTGTTTTCTCTTCTATTATCGCAACTTGTGTAAAAATATTTGGTGCTTGTATGCCAATAGAAATACCCCACAACATAGATACAAAAATAAAAATATTATAAGAAGAGAAGTAAAAAATAGAAAATGGAATAAATGCGTATAATAATCTAGCAATTATTAAACAATTTGTGCTACCTATTTTTGGGAGTAAAAAACGGGTTGTAAGTTGGTTTGTAATTACATTACAAATACCAAAAATAATAAATCCTAAAGAAAATTCTATTTTTGTCATATCAATCAATTCAAAAAGAATTGGTGAATTTACCATAAACATACTGAAGGTTAATGTTGCAAAGAACCCTTGTGAAAAGGTTGCATAAAATGCAGTTTTTAATTCTTTAGTCTCTATATTTTCCATTTAAGTAATATTTATGATAATTTAGATTTAAAATCATTAATAGTATAAATCAAAATTATAAAAAAAATAAATTAAATGAATTTTCTTAAAAGAACTTACAATTGGACATTAGAAAAAGCACAACATAAAAATGCAAAGTGGTATTTAAGTTTAATATCATTTGTAGAAAGCTCATTTTTTCCAATTCCACCAGATATACTGCTTATACCAATGGCGTTAGCATCCAAAGCAAATGCTCTATTTTACGCATTTCTATGTACACTGTTTTCAGTACTAGGTGGCATACTAGGATATGCAATAGGATATTTTTTTTATAATTCAGTAGGTATTTACATTGTAGACTTTTATCATCTAGAAAATTCTTTTAATATTTTTGAAAGTTATTACAAAGAATTTGGTATATTGATTGTTCTTGGTGCTGGGATAACTCCATTTCCTTATAAGTTTATTACTATTGCCAGCGGAGTATTTGGATTAAATATTTTTTTGTTTATTATTGTTTCTATTATTGGTCGAGGATTAAGATTTTATTTGATAGCAATACTTCTTTATTTTTTTGGTGAAAAAATTAAGTTGATTATTGATAAATATTTTAATGTTTTAACCATTGTGTTTTTTATTTTACTTATTGGAAGTGTTTTTATAATTAGATTTTTATGATAATTCGTAATTGGATAACACTTTTATTTTTTATTTCGCTTATTTCGATATCATCAGCGTTAATTGCAGAATATTTTTTTAATCTTCAGCCATGTGAATTGTGTTTAAAGCAAAGACATCCATATTATTTAATTTTAATATGTTTAATTTTGATATTTTTATTCAAAAATTTAAATAAAATTTGGCTTTATTTAGTAATTCAATTTGCATCAGTTTACGGGCTTTTTTATTCTATATGGCATGTAGGAGTTGAAAATAAAATTCTTAAAGGACCAGCAGGTTGTTCAGCAATGCTAACAAAAAGTGAAAATACTACAGACCTTAAAGCGCAGATATTATCAAAGCAGGTAATTAGTTGTGATGAGGTTATATGGAGTTTTTTTGGAATTTCTGCTGCTTCAATTAATACGCTTGTTTTACTAGTTATTTTTATTTTAAATGCTATTTATTTATTTAGATACTATGGCATTAAAAAAGAAAAGGGCATCTAAAAAAAATTCTTCAACAAAAAGTACCACTCATAGAGAGGTTTTAGAAGAGATCATAAGAGTCGATCATGCAGGTGAATATGGTGCGACTAAAATATATGATGGTCAAATAGCAATATTTGGCAAAAGTTCAAAGCTTGGCAAAACGATTCAACATATGGCTGACCAAGAACAAGAGCATATAGATAAATTCAATGAATTAATATTAGAACATAGAGTTAGACCAACTGCTCTCCTTCCTTTATGGAATGTTGCAGGTTATGCGCTTGGTGCATCCACTGCCTTGATGGGTGAAAAAGCTGCCATGGCATGTACTGTTGCTGTTGAAAAAGTAATCGGTGAACATTACCAAGAACAATTAGAACTCTTAGGAGATGACCATAAAGATTTAAAAAAAACAATTTCCAAATTTAGAGATGATGAGCTTGAACATCATGATATTGGAATTGAACATGATGCAGAAAGTGCGCCAGGATATAAAATTATGTCAAAAGTAATTGAACTTGGATGTAAAACTGCAATTGCTATCTCAAAAAAAATTTAATTTTCTAATTCAGTATCCCAATATAAATAATCTCTCCAAGTTTCATGTAAAAAATTAGGAGGGAAATTTCTTCCATTATTTTGTAGTTGAATTGATGATGGTCGGAGAGGTTTTTTAAAAAGTTTCATATCTGTATTCTGTATAAGTTTTCTTCCTTTTTTTAGATTACACGATGTGCATGCTGAGACGACGTTTTCCCAAGTAGTTTTTCCATTCAGACATTTAGGAACTAAATGATCAAATGTTAGTTCATTTGCAGGGAAACGATTAGTGCAATACTGGCAAGTAAAATTATCTCTTAAAAATACATTAAAACGAGTGAACGCAGGTCTTCTTTGAGGCGTTACATAATCTTTAAGTGCAATTACACTTGGTAACTTAAAAGTAAGATTTGGAGAATGAACTTCATGCTCATAATTTTCAATCACTGAAACTCTTTCAAGAAAAACGGCTTTAATGGCATCTTGCCATGAGCATAAGGAAAGTGGGTAATACGATAGTGGCCGAAAATCAGCATTAAGGACCAAAGCTGGATTTTCTGCGGTACTCATTTTAGTTTCTACTCACCCAAGTCATATTATTCAAATAGTAATATAATATGAAGATTCGATTACTTTAAATATTTTTTTTAATAAAATTTTGGAATAAAGTTATTGTTTCTTGTGACATTGTGTGCTCATCTTTTTCAATAAGATAATTTTCAAAATTGTAATTGTAATTTTTTAATACTTGAACTGAATCATTATAATTGGAAATAGGCAAAACAGCGTCATGGCCACCATGAGAAATAAAAATTGGTGTTTTTAAAAATGCATTATTAGGCTTGTGCTCTTTTGATATAATTCTTGAAGATATAATTGCTAAGCCTGCCAACTGATTTTGTAATATCTGCCCAAGTTCAAAGGCCATCATACCTCCTTGAGAAAAACCCATAACAAAACAATCGGTCATTTCTAAATCTAAATTTTCTAATAAAAGAGAAATAGAGTTATGAATTTTTTCTACATTCTCAGATATTTTTTTTTTGGCTACATCATGTTCTTTTGCACTAGCATTAGAAATATGTGTGCCATTTAGGTAAAGCTGAAACCACTCATACCCCATAGGATAATCTTGAATTGTATCTGGTGCATTTAATGCAACATATTTCATCTCAAAGTCATCTTGATCTATTAAATTTGCAATTTGAATGAAATTAGTTGCGTTATCACCATATCCATGAAGCATAATCATCAATTTTTTTGGATTTTGGTGTTTAGTAAGTGATGGACCTTTTAAAATTTCAACCATAAACAAACGCTTTATTTAGGACATCTTGTTTCATAAAATAAAAGTTTTATATAGATAATTATATGAGCACAATGCAAATAATATTAGTGTTGTTTATGGCTGCAACACTTGCTGTAGTAGTAATTGGTGTTATTGCAATGGCAGTCAATGGAAAACTAAATAAAAATCATAGTAATAAATTAATGCGTTTAAGAGTGCTTTTCCAAGCAATAGCTATATTTGTTTTCGTTGTTATTGTATGGCTAGCAAGAAATTAGTATTTAGACTCTAGAAATATTTTATAATATTTAGTATATAGACGCAGGGTTCATATGGGCATACACTTTAATCATAAATCTAAAGCGGGCGACCGCAAAATGCAAAAAGAGCTTAAGCTAAAAATGAAAGCTGAGGAGCGCAAAAAGAAACGTGAAGAGCAAGAAAGACTCAAAATGGAAGAGGAAATGCGTAAACTCGAAGAACTTACAAGACCTGATAAAGAAGAAAATAAGCAGTAGCAAAAATATTTATTACTAAAAATTTTTAAATTTAACTTATTGGTAATGGATAGTTTTCAGCTATGAATTTCTTTAGAATTTCTAATGTTTGATCTGCTTCTTCTAGGAGCATCATATGACCACAATCTTCAATAATCTTTACTTCCGAGCCTTTAATATAATCAGCAAGAATTTTTCCATCTTTTAAACGGCACATTCTATCTTGTGCACCTAATATAGAGAGAGTTGGTAAATCTAATTTTTTAGCAATCTCAGGTCCGTTTTTATAATTATCGCATGCTCTAAAATCCACACCTAAGGTATCTTTAATTTCTTTATTTTGAACTATCATAGAACCAACATTTAGATGATATAAGCCAGGAACAGGATGACCTCCAAAATGTCCTGCAGGCCCGTGTGCAAAATCCATCATAAGATCAACAGCCTTAGGATTACTCTCCTCAGCAAGCCTTAATAGTTCAGGATTCATTGGAATTGCAGATGCGCCACCCATAAGAGTTAAGGTTTTAATTTTTTCTGGGTGTTGAGCAACACATTCCATTGTTACAAGACATCCTTGAGAATGTCCAACAAGTGAAGCTTCTTTACATCCAACTGCTCCAATTACATCACCAACCCAGTTTCCCATTTCTTCAATAGTTTTTAAACTTTCACCAGAAGAAAGTCCGTGACCTGGTAAATCAACAGCTAAAACGCTATATCCACGGAATGCAAAGTAGCGGGTTTGTAAAACCCAAACCATGTGACTTAGTCCACTGCCGTGAACGAAGATTATAAGGGGTTTATTTTTATCAAAAGGTCTGCCTCCAGTGGAGGCAAACGTATCAATTCCGCGAACTTTAAACTTCATTTATTTGTTTGCAACTAAACGAGGTTTTTTTGCAGCTCTGAATCCATCTTCAAAATCGTTTACAATATCTTCAAAGTCTTCTAAGCCAACAGATAATCTAATCATATCATGAGATAATCCAGCAAATTTTAAAGTTGCCTCATCCATTTGTGAGTGTGTTGCAGATGCTGGGTGTATAACTAGTGTTCTTGCATCACCAACATTTGCTAAATGTGACGCAAGTTTAACATTATTAATAAAAGCAGCACCTGCTTCTTTTCCACCTTTAATTCCAAAGGCAATCATTGATCCAGTTCCTTTAGGAAGAATTTTTTCTGCAAGTTCTTTATCTGGATGTCCTGGTGCGCTAGCATGTGAAACCCAAGCAACACTCTCATGATTTGATAAATACTCAACCATTTTCAAAGCATTAGAACAATGTTTTTCCATTCGGAGAGAAAGAGTTTCTAAACCATGTAAAATATTCCAAGCATTTTGAGGAGCTAAACAAGGCCCCATATCTCTCATACCCTCAGCTCTTGCCATCATTGTAAAAGCTGTTGGACCAAATTCTTCTGCAAATGATAGTCCATGATAGCCCTCGTAAGGTTCTGTCATAGAAGGAAATTTATCATTTTGCATCCAATCAAAAGTTCCACCTTCAACTAATATTCCTGCCATA
>CACMEY010000015.1 GCA_902612805.1 uncultured Alphaproteobacteria bacterium
TGTTCAAGTAAATTGACTGTTCTCTCATTTCCATGAAGAAACATAACTAAACCTGGTTGATCATTCTCTATAGCAATATCAACAAATGTATTAATGAAGTTTTGATTAATAACTGTTTTGTCTGTCAGTAAAGTATTAAATAACACTATACCTTCTTGCTCAGTGTAAACTTTTAAAAAATTTTGAGCCAGTGTAGAATTATAATTATCATCACCGTAAAGAAGAATTATTTCTCTGATATTCTTTGATAGAAGATAATTGGCAATAGAGGTTGATTGCTGAATATCAGAAGGAATGGTTCTAAAAAATAGATCATTATCTTCAATTGTTGAAAGTAGAGGGTAACTTGCTGAAGAAGAGATCGTTAATATTTTTTCTGGAATAGTAACTTTCTCTATTACTCTAACAGCACTTGTTGAGCACGTCGGCCCTAAAAGAATTTCAGGGTCATTTTTTTTTAAATAGTCATTTAAACTATCTTCTGTTTTTCTAGGATCACACCCTGAATCAATGCTATCAATAGAGATGGGGCCTCTTCCTACAATACCAATACCATCCGCATTAATTGTTTCTACAGCAACTCTTTTTGCTTCTGCAATTGACTCAGCAATTTCACTCACTGGGCCACTTTCTGCATAAAGGGCAGCAATTTTAACTTCTGCACTCACAAAAGTTGAGTAAAATAATATGATCTTGAGGATAATTATCGTAAAAATTTTCATTATGTGAGATGTTTTTATCATAAATTTTTAGAATGAAAATGTGGTATTAAGTAAATACACAGGTCTGGAAGTAGTTCCCTCAATACTTTTATCAGCTTCTGCTACTTCAAAACTAATATCAAGGCTGTTAGAATTAAGAGGAATTTTAATTTTAACACCGTACCCTCCACTTGCTACTTCTGTTCTACTAAACTCACCTGATGCTGGTCTTTTATAGTAGCTAGCACCAACACCGAGATGGATATACGGTTCAATACGTATAGACTCTTCCCTTTTATCTTCACCATCTTCTGAAAAAGGATACAAGGGCCTACTCAATTCTGTTCGCAAAAAGAAGCCTTGATCACCAGACATATTACCTGATTCATAACCAGACATTTGTCCTGGTCCTGTTATATTTATTTGTTCTGAATTGATTAAACCTCTATCGCTTACAAGTTTTTGAAAAACAAAACGTGTGTTCAATAAATACTCTCTAAATATTTGCCTATTCAAATTAATATCACTATTCCATTTTATAAAATTTAACGTGGAACCAACACGGGATAATGTTTTTGTATCAGATGTTTTATTAGTATAGATGGGAGTGCCAAACTTTAATGCTGAACTACCTTTAAGAGAAAAAGAATCTAAGAAAGATAAGTTAGTCGTCGTATATTTTAACTCTAGAGCATTGTATTCATCATAAAAGGTATCATTTGCGAGGAAAGATAATGTTCGATGTTCTCTTTCCTTAATCCATTGCCAATCTAATGAAAGATTATTTTTTATAAGCCGTGTATTTTTAATTTGATATTCAAGTCCAAAGTTGATTTGTTTGAATTCTCCTTTTTTATTCAATCCGTTTGGTTCTGAATAAGATTCATTAACAGCACCAAAAACAGAAAAGTCTGAGGCAAGAAGGGGTACTTTACCACCAACAAGATATGCTTCTCGAAAATCCGTTCGTTTAATAATTTCTGTTTCATCAAATGGAATATTAACACCATTTTCAGGATCTAAGACGTAGGCTGCATAAAGATTTTCTCCATAACCAAATGGACTATTAAAACTTAGGTAAGAGGTGAACTGATCTTTTCCGGCTGTTTCGGATAATCCATTTGAATAGGTAAAATAACCACTTACTAATTCGTGTTCAGCATTTAGTTGTAGTGAAGATGTTCCAGGTTCTTCTCCTGCCTTAATTGTTGTTTCTAAATCAACACCTGGTAATTCTCGTGATTTAATGATCGATTTTTCAATAGCAGGATATTCTAACCCTTTAATACCAACGAGTTTATCGAAATATTTCTTTATTGGTTTTGAAATACGTTTATCTAATTGTGAGTAATCAATTGATTCAATTTTACCAGGAAAAACAATAGCTTTTATTTTAGTATTTTGTTCAATCGTTTGAGGTGGAACAATAAAACGCGTTAAAAAATATCCATTTAAAACGTACAATTGCTCTAATGCAATCAGTAAATTATAAAAATCTTTTAATGTTATTGTTTTAAAAATTTTTGAGCTAAATAAATTTTTACGAAACTCAATCATTTCTTCGATTTCATTTTCAATTTCAATTCCAACAAAATTAAATGAAATATTTTCTGCTCCAGGTGGTACGACCAAGCCTGTTTCATAAACAATATAATTACCAGTATTTGTCAAACCAGGATATGACATGAATGAAATAGAAATAAAAAAGATAAAAGATAAAAAATATCGCATTTATAGTCTTTGAATACTAAGAGCGTCTACCTGAGGAAAAGATGTAATAAATTCATTTTGTATTAGAGCTGCATTGGATGCACCATCAACAGATATAAAAGATACAATTCGGGATACGTCATCGAAAACATCTTTATTTATTTTTTCTTGAACGACGATTTTTTCTTTTTCTTCATCTGGTGCTACGCCTGGAAGTGGCGGAGTTTTAGAACCACTAAGAATGTTAGCAAGTGGAACCGTTTCTAAAGGTCCATTTGAATCTTCAATTGTAATACTACCTGAAGTATACCCTGAGAGTTGATAATTGATTGGAACCTCTTTATTATTTTCAACATCTGCTGTTAAAAAACTACCAGAGGAACTTAAAGAAAGATCAGTACCTGTTAAATTTAAACCTGATATTGTTCCTCCACTAACTGTAGCTGATGTAGTTCCATCATATGTCTTATCGTCAGCGCTAGCCCCTGATATTGAAAAATTATCTGAAATTAGAGTACCTGTGGTAGCAGTGACAGTAGATAGATTTATATTTCCCATACTAGCATTGGTTAATGTACCACCATCTAAAAGTTTTATAGTTAAATCATCTGCTGTTAAGCTTGCAGAACTAGCAACAACATCTCCTGCTCCAGCATCTCTATCACTATCAGAAACATTGTTAGTATTTGTGTCACTTGCAATAATTTCTAGATCTGCTGCTGTATTGATATTGCTGTTAATATTAACATCCCTTCCGGCATGAAGATTTAAATTTCCAGTTCCTGTAACGGTAATAGCAGAGCTAATGGTAATATCTGTGTTTGCTTGAAGGGTAACTTCAACGCCGTTATTTAAAAATTCCTCTAATTCTGTTATGTTGATAACCACATCATCACTTGCAAAATCTGTGTAAGATGTTGCCCCTTGCATGATTGTATCAGACCATAAATATACTGCTCCCGCATCTGTTCCATCAACGTCATCATTACCAAGTCCATCATCCCTAGTTGCTCCTACAGCCATTAATGTTCCTGTATCATCCATAGCTATACTGTTTGGAAATTCATCAGCATCTTCTAGTCCGTGAGTCGTAGCATTAAGAGTATTACTACCAGTTTGACCAAGTCCTATAGTAAATTGTAAACTTGCTCCATTTAAAGATGTATCCTGAAAACCAAATACATGTACATCATCCGTATCATGGTGACCAATTGCTAGTCGATTTCCATCACCATCAATAGCTACCTGACCTGCCTTAAAACCAGAAATACCTGATGTATCGTAATCTTTTCCACCATTACCCTCATATTTATTTCCTATAGATGCAACATAGTCTGGAGTGCTAAAATTATCACCAAAGGTGAAAAGGTGCACTGCACCTGTATCAGTATAATTGCCATCAAAACCATCATCTTTATGCGTTCCAACAGCTAAAATTTTACCATCCTTTGTTAATGCAATATGACTAGCAAAATTGTCATTATTATCTAAAATTGCACTTATATTTTCATTATTATTTCCTGTATAACCAGATCCTATTGTGCCGACATGATTAGGATTATCAAAATCGGTATTACTAAATCTAATTAAATGAACTGCACCTGCATTTGTTGCGGTATCATCATATCCATCATCTCTTTGAGCGCCAACAACAAGACCTGATCCATCATCAGTTAAAGCCACTGAGGTAAATAAATCACCGTCATCTAAAGTACTTATTGATAGATTGTGTTCGTTATCTGAGGGATAACTTCTTCCAATTGTACCGACATGTTCAGGAGTACTAAAATTATCACCAAATGTTACTAAATAGACAGATCCTGTTTCTACTGCTCCTGTAGTAGTTTTATATCCTGAAAAAGCTAATCTGTCACCGTCTCCATCTAAAGCTACTCGCCATGCTCTTTCATTATTTGCTAGAGAATTTATATCTAAATTGTTGGACCCTGTATAACCTTTTCCAATTTTTCCTTTAAATTCTGGGGTAGAAAAATTTGTATCAGCAAATGTAAATAAATATACTGCTCCAGTATTTGTTTGGAGGTCGTCACTTCCATCATCATAAGTTGATGTTACAGCCATTCTATCTCCATCACGATCGAGAGATATACCTCTACCAAATTGGTCATTACTATCTAGTTGATCATCAATATCTAAATTACTAGCACCATATCCACTACCAACGATTCCATAAATTTCACCACTGCTGAAAGCATCATCATCAAATTTAATAAGCATCACTTCACCACTTTTAGATTGTGTATTACTATTTCCGCTTGCAAGCATACCTGAAATTACAAGACGACTGCCCGTTTCATTCAAATCTACACCATCTCCAAAAAGATCTTTAGCATCCATATACGCACTTAAATCAACATTTTTTCCATCACTATATCCATCACCTATTGTTGCTACATAAGTTGCTGATGCTAAATTATCAGTTAAATTATATAAATGTACACCACCAGGCTTGGTAGTACCACCCTCAGATAACTTGTCGTTAAAGCTAACAGCTAAACGATTAGCATCTTTATCAAACGCCACTGATTTACCTAAAACATCTTGTGATCCAAGTGTTTCTGTGTGTTCACTATCATCACTCGTATCTAGATAATCGTAACCATACCCAATTGTTCCAACATAAGTAGCTGTTCCCGTTTCAGCAGAAACAACACTACCGTCTTTCATAAATTTAAATAAATTAACTGCTCCCGCATTTGTTGCATTATTACCTTTACCATCATCAAATATCCTTGATGCTGCAAGTAAAGATCCTTCATGATTTAACGTTACACTCCAACCAAGACGATCTCTTCTGTTTAACTTTAAATCGGTTTCACTTTCTGTATCAAAATCCTGTGAAAATGATGCACAAGTGCTATTTGCATAACAATCAGAACCTGTATTATATGTATAGCCATGACCAATTCGAGATTTAACTTCACCACCTTTAAAATCTGAATTTAAGGAAATCATAAAAACTGAACCAGAGTCATCTCTTTCTGACCCTCCCTCCGAATAACCATGGTCACCATAACTACCGACTGCCAAAACATCAGCATCACCATCTAGAGCTACACTTACTCCAAATAAATCAGATACCTCAATAACAGGAGCATTATTATCTCCCTGACTCAATAAATTTATATCGTCAGAACCAGTATAACCGGCACCTATTGTGCCTACGTGTTTACCACCTGCGTATGATGTATCACTAAAAGTAATTAAATAAACTGCACCTGCATTTTTATAATCACCAGCATAACCATCATCACCCGTTGCTCCAATTGCTAGTCGTTTTCCTGTGCTATCAAAAGATACAGATCGTCCAAATTTATCATCTTTACCTATAGTGCTGATATTTATATTAAGACCTCCGGTATATCCTTTTCCTATACGACCCATGAGTGTAGCATTTGTAAAATCGCCATCATCAAATTTATACAAATATACTTCTCCAGATGATGATGATTGATTTGAAGATCCTTTACCGTGCCTTGCTCCAACTACCATTAAAGTAGCATCATCACTAATGCTAACATCTGATCCAAAATTATCATCTATTTCTAGATTTCCTTCATTTACATTTCCATCTAGTAATGTATCTACGTAATCGTGTCCAATCAATCCTCGATAGATCCAATTTTGTGATGTTACACCTGTTCCAACAGTTATATTTTTTGGATCAAGTAATAAATGACCACCTTCTGATATATTAACATTTGATAATCCGACATGGCGTAAGGTATCTTTGGAAGAAATCTCAACTGCACCACCTGTTGTTCCTGTTGCAAGAATATTTCCAAGCATGGTTGTTTCTTGATCACTCCAAATAATTGCGGTACCGGCTTTTCCTTCAGATGATGATATATCAATCCTAGAACCGTCCGAGACTAAAACTGTTTTTGCATTTGTGAGCGATCGTCTTTCACCCCATCTATCAACAAAAACATTTTGTTGTTCTGCAGTTCTTGTTAAATTATTATTGCCTTGAAACTCTCCACCAATACGAACTAAACCACCTTGGGTATTGCCTGCAACATCAATCTTAGAAGATAATAATCGAATATATCCCTCTGATTCTAAGTCAATGTATCCACCTTGTTGATTACCTTTTGCGGAAACTGAACCAGAAGACATAATATTAGGTGCGGATAAAAGAATATTACCACCATTGGTATTTCCTGATGAATTAATTTCACTGCTATAACTTTGAACAATTTTATATTCAGATTTAATATTAATAGCACCACCACTATTTTGAGTAGAAGAAGCATTTAAATTCCCTCCCAATGAAATTTCTCCAGAACTATTTAAATTTATTGCGCCTGCATTTGTTCCGGATACATCAACTTCTCCTCCAAAAGATAAAAAGTCTCCTTCAACATTAATGTTGCCACCCTCTTTTGCTGTTAAGTTTCCTGCAACAACTATATCGCTTCCACTTCCAAGAGTAATGACACCGTTTTGTTGTGAAGCCGTAGTTGCAACAAGATTACCGGGAATGTTAACAGCACGCTGAACAACATTTTTGGCAGCACCAACATCAATGTCTATTCTATTTGCCGTTGATGTTCCTGCATGATTTATAATTGTACTTAATTCTTCTGCATTTTGATCGAGCAATGTAATGGCTTCATTAAAAGGGATGCTTACTTGTAAAAATTTATCACCACTCAAGTCTAATGTAATTTCTTTTCCAGCACCTATGCCAATTTTACCAAGATTAGCATTAATCGTGCCTTCATTATCGACAGCACCACCTAATAAGGCAGTAAACCCTCCATCCAAAGTTGTAATAGAACCTTTATGAACGATAGAAGAAAAAATATTATCTACGTCATCTAGTTTAAATAATAATTTATTATTAAGAAAATCGTCATTGGATAAAGCAAGGGTGGACGCAGCAAATGAATGAGCGTTGATTGTTGCTGTGGGTGTAAAATAGACACCGTTTTCATTCACAACAAAAACTTTACCATTGGCATTTAATACACCAGCTAATGTTGTTGGATTGCCAGAAATGACTCTATTAAGTGCACTCGCAGCTGCAGAAGGTTGATTAAAAGTAACTGTATTATTTTCTCCAATGTTAAAACTATTCCATTCTATGATAGCTTGGTCTGATTGCTGTTGAATTGTCAGCGTCTGATCATCAGTAGTAAGTGAAACATCACCTGATATCGTTGTACTTCCACTCGGTAATTCAGCAAACAAATTAAGTGAATAAAAAAAGAATAAAATAATTACAAATACTCTCATAAAAATGTTTATCGCCTTTTAAAATTTGGATCAAATTTTTTGTATTATTTATATAAGTTTTAAAAAAAATATAGGTATTTTCTAACTTTTTTAGGCAATACGTTTATAAATTTTACCCATATAAGAAAATAAAGTCAAAGCTCTGGCAATAAAGAATATGCAGAGAGATAACCATAAGCCTGTATTACCAAAACTTGCTATTAAGAAAAAAGAAACGACTATATAAATAGCCACAGATACTATCATTGCGTTTCGCAGTTCTGTTGTTTGGGATGCACCAACAAAGATACCGTCAAATTGAAAACAAAAAGAAGCAGCAAAAGGAATGATGATTACCCAGTAGGAAAAGGAAAAACTAATCTCTCGAATGTCAGGTAAATCTGTCATCGTAATAATGAAATAATTTTTACTAAAGAAAAAGATTACACATATGACTAATCCAGTTGCTGTACTTAAAATAAAGGAATTTTTAATGACATCTCGTAATAATTGTTTATTTTTTGATCCAATAGAATACCCAACAATACCCTCTGTAGAAAAGGCATAAGCATCAAGAACATAAGCGGATAACATAATAAAATTCAGCAAAATGGTATTTGCCGCTACAGTTTCTTCGCTGATAGAATTACCAAGATAGGTAAAATATAAAAAGGCAAAGGCAAGAAGAAGAGACCGGATAAATATATTAAGATTAATATTAAAAATATTTTTTACCTTACTAAGATTAAAAATTTTTTTTGAATTAAATTCTAATTTGGTCATCATGCTAAGATCATAGAATGTATAGAATAAAAAGATTATTGTTGTCAGCGTTGAAGCGACGAGCGTGCCTAAGGCAACACCTAAAACATTTAAATTAAAATATAAAACAAAGACTAAGCTTAAAATTATATTTGCAATAGAATAAAACCCGACAATAAGACTGGATGTTTTCGTTTTTTGTAATCCAATAAATAATCCTGTGATCACAAAAATTGTTAGCTCACCAAAAGAAGAGTAAATACGAAAAGTAAAATAATCTTTAAAATAATGTTTTGTTTCCTTCGATAACTCAAAAATAGATAAGGAAATATTATATATGTATGTTTGAAGAATAACTAATAAGAGGGAAATAATTATAACAAAAGCAATATTACGTAAAAAAATATTTATGATTTCTTCATAATCTTTAGATCCATCTGCTTGAGCGATCATTCCAACTGTACCTGATCGTAAAAAACCAAAACTTCCAAAAAGAATAGAAAAGACACTGGCCGCAATACTAGTAGCAACCAAGTAACTAGCATTATCAAGATTACCCATTAAACCCGTATCAACAATAGCCACAAAAGGAATGACTAAATTTGCAAAGAAAATAGGGATAGATAATTTAAAAATATTTTGAATGGATGATTTTGAAGACATTTTAAGTGTAGCAAGAATTTATAGTAGTAAAATTTGATAATAAGTAATTAAGTCTACTTTCTTATCAAAATATTCACTATCTTTATTTATCAAATCTTATAAAGCATTACATACTTTAAATGAAAATTGGCAGATACAAATACGAGTTTGATTTCTTTAGTTGGATAAAAAAAACAGAACTTGTTGAACTAGATGGTGTTAACCCATCTGATGATCCGGTACGCCCAGAACTTGATAATGACTTTCGTACATCAAAAGGAAGAAAAATTTTTGGGCTCAAATATAAGGAGGATATCGAGGGTATTGCCTGCTTTGCCTTTACAAATGAAATTCCAGCAACCATTAAAGAAATGGATTTAATGAGTGTTGAGGAAGATCAAGCAACCATTCCAATTGCCTATACGTTATGGTCTTTTAAAAAAGGAGCAGGAAAAAAAATTATGAAAGAACTGCAAAAATATATTAAATCAAAAGAGCAGTTTGAAAGTATCATTACTATTTCGCCTTTGACTCCCGTTGCTACCCACTATCATATTCGAAATGGAGCAAGATTGATTAAAATTAACCCTACAACTCAAAATTTTGAATATAAAATCTAGAATTATTCTATTAAAGTAAAACTAACTTTAGGTTCGCCAGGAAATATCATAGAGAAACCGGATGCCCCGCCGTGGGAATTTGGAGCATGAGCACCATCATAGTATGCATTATATGTGCCTTGAGTATCAAATTTCATTTGAAGTTTTGGAGTGGTGATGCCTACAGTATATGGTGAAGAAAGCTTGTAAATTAAAACTAAATCATTTTTTGAATTTGTTAATTCACCCATCC
Source organism: uncultured Alphaproteobacteria bacterium (assembly GCA_902612805.1). Classification (GTDB taxonomy): domain Bacteria; phylum Pseudomonadota; class Alphaproteobacteria; order HIMB59; genus CACPNW01. The sequence continues at coordinate 9,909 of CACMEY010000015.1, forward strand.
ACAACGCTGTAGAAGGTGTGCAGTATCTAGTTGAATAAGTATAATTGCTATCTGAATCTGCATTGTGAGTTGTGGCATCACAATTTGTTACTCTTTGATCTTTAACAGTTGGAATACAAGCAGTCGTACATCCTGTTGTATCATTCCCTTGTGCATTAACAAATGTAACAACCTGAGCCTCTGCTGGATTCGCACTAGCGTTTGCTTCTGTTACTCCTTCAGGTGGTTTGTTTTTAGCATTTGTATTATCTGACTCAGTTCTAATAGTGAAACCAGTACAAGCAGCATTTGTATTACCATTTACATCTTCGTCAGAAGCTGTAGGGGTAATTGTTGCTTTTAATGTCATATCACGACTAATTGAAACTCTGACATAGTTATAAGTTTCACCAATGGGCATTCCAGATAAAGATCCATAGGTGCAAACATCATTATTTGCTGCAACAGATGCAATATCACATGTTTTACTTTCTGTACCTACTAGAAAATCATTGGAGCCTGTGCAAGCTCCTGTTGTTAAACTATAGTCTGCACAAATCCTTGCAGATGTCATTGTTACTGAATACTGTGTTACGTTGCCCTCGTATTCACAATTAGTAAAGTCTGCATAAACTGAAAAAGAAAATAAAACAGAAAATAAAAAATATAAAATTTTTAACATTAGTTTCCTCTTGCCATAACAAAACCAGTATTTTCTGATTCAACTATAATTTTGTTTGTTCTTCGCACTTTGGTTAGTAATTCGCCGCTCATATCAATATTAACAAAAGGAGTTGCACTTATGAATTCAGAGTTTGCTGATGGTTTTTTTCGTGGAGGATAGATAAATATTATTTTAGCAAAATTATTTGAACCATCAATATTATTATCATCGTATCCAACATCCATAACTAAATTAGGAGTTAATTGCATTTCAATACTTATCTTATCACCTTTAGAATTTTTAGAATTTTTATTTGCTTTCCATTCATAGGTATTAGCAATAATGTTTGCCCATGGTAAGTAGGGTATTTGACCAATTAGACTAATGTCGACACCATCAAGTACTCTTTCAGTAAAATTACCAACTTTTTGTCCGCCTGATATGGCTTGATAATAATTTGCTAGAGCTTCAAATGATGAGGCACGTAATTCAATACCAATACTTCCTCTTGTGTTTCCTTCTTCATCATAATCAATGAATACATTCCCACCAACAAATGATGATTTACTATCAGATAATTTTCGATACCCTATTCCTGTATTAATTGATAATCTATTATCGCCTCGTATTTTTGTATCATTTAATTGTAATTGTAAAAAAATTGCATCTACTCCTGGATGATGAGATATTGATCTGACGCTCATTATTGAAAACTCAGGCTTATAATCTTCTCCAGCAGTAATTTGAACTTCAGTATCACCATCCCCACTTATAGTATTCCTAATAAAATTAGAGCCGCCAGCAGTTATTTTCTCAACAACTCCTTTTTTTAATTTATCTTCATCGCCTGCAAAGGCACTAAAAGGGATAAAAAAAATTATTATAAATATTATTCTAAACACAGGTTTTTATAACTAAAAATATAAAAAAAATATATCCTATTTATTTTTTTATAAAAATTTGAACTATTTACTTAACAAATCGATGCAAAAAAAATAAATTTAGAAATGGCCTACCAGATAAATACTAATTATTCCGTTACTTTTGATGATGTTCTGCTCTCACCAGCGTATTCGGAGATCAAACCAAAAGATGTAGATACATCGATTACCATTGGAAAAATCAAATTACATATTCCCATACTCTCCGCTGCTATGGATACCGTGACAGAGAATAAAATGGCAATCAATCTCGCACTACATGGTGGTCTAGGAGTTATTCACCGTAATATGCCAATTGATAAACAAGCAAGTGAAGTAAAAAAGGTTCATAGCTTTAAAGTTAACTCTAAAAAATTTCAAAATGCTGTAATTAATTCTAATGGAAAGATTGCGGTGGGCGCTGCAATTGGTGTTGAAAATAATGCGTACTTACGACTATTAGAATTATTAAAATTTGGTGTTGATATAGTCTTTATTGATGTTGCTCATGCTCATACGAAAACGACTTTACAGTTTATTGAAAAAGCAAAAAAAGTTTTAAAAAAAACTCCTCTTATTGTTGGTAACATTGCTACAAAAAAAGCTGCATCAGATTTAATTAGTGCTGGTGTTGATGCCATTAAAGTAGGTATTGGACCAGGATCAATTTGTACAACAAGGGTTGTAACAGGTGTTGGTATTCCTCAGCTTTCAGCTGTAATGGATACATTTCAAGTTGCCAAAAAATTTAAAATTCCTGTGATTGCAGATGGAGGAATAAAAACATCAGGTGATATTGCAAAAGCTATAGCAGGTGGTGCAAGTGCTTGCATGATAGGCTCTTTATTTGCCGGTACTGAAGAATCACCAGGAAAATTATTAATGATTAAAGGTAAAAAATTTAAATCCTATAGAGGTATGGGTTCTGTAGGAGCAATGCAAAAAGGGTCTTTTGATCGATACTCCCAAGAAGAAACAAAGAATGCAAAAAAATTAGTGGCAGAAGGTGTTGAAGGAATGGTTCCATATAAAGGTAAAATAGAAGATGTAGCGTATCAACTTGTTGGTGGTTTAAAATCTTCGATGGGTTACACTGGTCACAAAACTATTAAGAAAATGCAAGGCAATTGTAAATTTGTGTTTATTTCTAAAGCAGGAGCCCGCGAAAGTAATGTCCACGATGTCATTATGTAATAATGTATCGAATCATCATTGAATTGATAAAATAAAACAAAAATGACCTCAGCATCAACAAAACATAAGGTAGCAATTGTGATGGGAAGTAAGTCTGATTATGCTACCATGAAAAATTGTGAAAAAATTTTAAGATTACTGAAAGTTAAATTTGAAACCAAAATTGTTTCTGCACACCGTACACCAGAGAGAATGTTTAAATTTGCCAAAGCAGCTGAAGATAATAATATTTCTGTCATTATTGCTGGTGCAGGAGGCTCTGCACATTTACCAGGAATGATTGCATCATTAACAACTATACCTGTTATCGGTGTACCAGTGGAAAGTCGTAAATTAAAGGGATTGGATAGTTTGTTATCTATAGTACAAATGCCAAAAGGTATCCCTGTTGGTAGTGTTGCAATTGGTGAGGACGGCGCAATTAATGCTGGTTTATATGCAGCTTCCATTATTGCTCTTACTAATAAAGAAATTAAGAAAAATTTAAAAAATTATCGAACTAAACAATCAAAAGCTGTTAAACAAAAACCATAAGTCATGAATACACCCACACTTGGCATTATCGGTGGTGGACAATTAGGAAGTCTTTTAGCAGATGCAGCAAAAAAAATAGATATACAAACCGTCATATTAAGTGATGATCCTGATGCGCCCGGGAAACACTTTGCGACTAAATTTATTTTTGGTCAGTATGATGATGATGTAATAATAAATAATTTTATTGATGAAGTTGATCTTGTTACATATGAATTTGAAAATATTCCCTTCGCAATACTAAAAAAAATTAATGAAAAGAAACAAGTTTTACCTAAACCAGAAATTAATCGACTCATTCAACACCGGAAAACAGAAAAAAAATTTCTCAATGATAATAATATAACAACAACAAAATATGTAACTGTCAAAAATGAAAAGGATTTGAGTGAAAATGTAGACTTGCTTCCTGGTTTGTTAAAAACAACAACATTAGGATACGATGGCAAAGGTCAGTATAAATTACATACTGTAGATGATATTACGAACGAAATTGATTTTACAAAAGAATACATTTTAGAAAAACTCATTCATCTTAAAAAAGAAATTTCAGTAGTAATTAGTCGTTATGATCAAAATAGTTATGAGATCTATGAACCTATTGAGAATGTTCATGAAGAACAAATTTTAAAATATTCAACAATACCAAGTGATATTTCTGATAACATACGAAAAAAATCGATTGAGTGGGCTAAACACGTTGTAGAAAAACTAGATTATATTGGAACGTTATGTGTAGAATTTTTTATTGATAATGATGATAATTTATATGCTAACGAAATTGCTCCTCGTGTTCATAATTCTGGGCATTTGACAATGAACTCACATAATATTAGTCAATTTGAAAATCATGTACGAGCAGTATGCGGCTTAGAAAAGATTGAGACAAAAAAATTGTATAATGCCAAAATGATTAATTTAATTGGCGATGAGATAACACCTTATCGAAATAAAACATTTAAGGATAACGAATTTTTTTATGATTATTTAAAAACAGAAATTAAACAAAAAAGAAAAATGGGTCATTTAACGATTATAGAAAAATAAATTATTAACTTTAATTAAATTGATCAGTTAACTGCGTTACTAATTGATATTTATTGGCAACATTTACTAAATCTTCTCCTTCACGAAAAGATTGCTTATCTAATTGTTTAGTGGGATCTCCTCCAGGCCATATTCGCCAACTATCATTATCAACGACATCAGATAAAACTAACGAATTATCCAATACTTTAAAACCAAGCTCAAACTTAATATCAACCAAATGTATAGGGCCATCAATTGTCTTAATAGTTTTCCATTTGTCTTCAATAAGCTCAAAACTTGGAAGAATAATTTTATTAATAGCTATTTCTAATTCTTGATCAGACAATAATTTTTTGGTTTTCATCAAGTTTTTGCTTGTTATAGGTTGTTTGGCAGAAAATAACTCCCATTCTTCTCCAGTTTTAACAAAAGGATCCGTAAATACACCCTCTTCCCATTTTCCGTCTTTTAAAAATTGTCTTCTCGCTTCACTCTCATCCATTTGAACAGGTTCTTCAACATGTGGAGGGATAACAACCGCTTGTTTATGAAATATTTCCCAAACTAAGTTTTCAAATTGATGAGGATTGCTTTTATCTTTTTCAAATTGAGTGTTTCTACTTAAATAACTTCCCCATGCATAGCGTCTAACTACAAATTCTAAAGGAAGCATATTGCAGTTGTAACTTAAAAGACTATTTGGCGAATCTTGTTCAATAAATGATGTTGCAATACCTGCCTTGCTTAGCATATTAAACACATTACTTGTTTGTTTTGTCTTTTGTATTCCAATATCTTTAATTTCCTCTTTCTTCGCTGCATCCCCACCTGTTAAAAAATCTTTTGTTACAATTCGAATGATATTTTGATCATTTGTTTTCTCAATAATTTTTGTTTTTCCTTCAACTAAAAAAGAATTACTCATCAATATATCTCCAACCAATATCTTTTCGATAATATCCCTCATCCCAATTAATTTGATTGATTATATTGTGAATAGTTTCTCTAATAGTTTTTAAATCCTTGCCCGTACTAGAGATATTTAAAACACGCCCACCATTAGAGAGCCATTTTTTTTCTTTAAGCATTGTTCCTGCATGAAATAGATAGTCATCTGTTGTTAAATTAAGATTTTCCAAATTATTAATTGGTGTTAATTTTTTATAATCCTCAGGATAACCATGAGCAGCCATTACTACTGTCATGGCGTAATCATTTTTCCACTTAATTTTTTTTATTTCATTTAAGGTGCCTATCGCTGATGCATGAAGGAGTTCTAATAAATCTGTTTCTAATAGTGGAATAATAGCTTGTGTTTCAGGATCGCCGAAACGAACATTAATTTCGAGTAAATTTGGACCCTTATCTGTTAGAATTAATCCTGCATAAAACATTCCTTGATACTTGATGCCTTGTTCAGCAAGATGTTGAACGATAGGCTCAACAAATGTGTTGGATAATTCATTCATTTTATTTGATGAAATAGAAGGAACAGGTGTGTAGGCTCCCATACCACCAGTGTTTAAACCTTTTTCTCCTTCCAAGATTTTTTTATGATCTTGTGCTGTTGTAAGTGGCAACACAAATCCATTTTTATCAACAAGTGAAAATAAACTTACCTCTTCACCAACTAAAAATTCTTCAATAACAACAACTGAACCAGCATCACCAAAAGAATTATCTTTAAAACATTTAATCAGTGCATCTTTTGCATCTTCCATTGTTTGACAAATAATAACTCCTTTTCCTGCTGCTAAACCATCAGCTTTAATAACAAGAGGATAGGATTGGTTTTGACAAAAAATGAAGGCATCATCGTAGTTGTCAAATATGTCATATGCAGCTGTTGCTATATGTAATTTTTTACAAATATCTTTTGTAAACTTTTTTGATTTTTCTAGTTCAGCTCCCATCTGATCAGGGCCAAAGACTAAAATAGAATTGTTCATTAAAAGGTTGGATAATCCTTTAGTTAAAGGTAGTTCTGGACCTATCACCACTAGATCAATTTTATTTTCTAGACAAAATTGAAGAATAGCATCATGATCATCAATATCTATGATAATCGAAGAAGCAATCTCACTGATACTATCACTTCCAGGAATACAATATAAATTAGAACAATTAGGAGATTGTTTTATGCCATAACATAATGCGTGCTCTCTTCCACCATTACCAATGACAAGAATGTTCATGAAAAAAAATAATTCATTAATTAATTATTTGAAGCAAGACTTAAGAATGAAAGTTTTTTTATGCTTTCGTCATTCAAGTAATCTAAAGGTCTGACTGGATACTCTCCTGTAAAATAATGATCAGTAAATTGAGGATTATCATTATCTCTCTCATCATAACCAAGAGCTTGATACAGACCATCTAATGATAAAAATTTTAATGATTTAGCTCCAATATATTTACACATTTCCTCTAAATTTTTGTTTGCAGCTAATAATTCTTCTTGGGTCGGAGTATCAACTCCATAAAAATCAGGATATTTAATTGCAGGTGAAGCAATACGCATATGGACTTCTTTTGCACCAAAATCATAAAGCATTTTTATTATCTTAGTGGATGTTGTTCCTCGAACCAATGAGTCGTCAATTAAAACAACT
>CACMEY010000016.1 GCA_902612805.1 uncultured Alphaproteobacteria bacterium
TACAATATTTAAAAAAAAAAGAAAATAAAGAACAAATAATTGCAACTAAACTTTATAAAAAAATTTTAATTGAAAGTAACTTTTTCTTAAATCAAAACAATTTCTTTAAAGTTAATGATTATAAAACATCTTTTGAAATTGTTTCAATTTTTTTGATCATGTATATTCGAATAAATCTTTTAGAAAGTAATAGAGATAAATATTTTAAAGTTAATCAGGAATTAGTATCTCTATTCATTGCTGATCTTGATGAATCTCTTAGAGAAAAAGGGATAGGAGATATGTCAATAGGTAAATATGTAAAATCTTATGTCAAAAAATTTTATTTTAGAATAAGTAAATTCCCAAGTGATAATAATTTATATAAAAATGAATCATTTATAGAATATCTTAAAATGACTGATTTAATACAAAGTGATGATTATGTTAATGTTTCTAGAAAATTTAATGATAAATTTAAGGATTTTATAAATTCATCAAAATAAATTAATATTTGTTATAAATTAATGAAGATTTATCTTGAATTAATTTAAAAAACTAATAATTGGAAAAAATGGCTGTTCCTAAAAGAAAAACAAGTGTTTCAAAAAGAAACATGCGAAGATCTCATGATTCTTTAAAAAAAATCAACGTTATATTAGACAAAGATTCAGGAGAGCCTAGATTATCTCATAAGATTGACCTTTCTACTGGTATGTATAAGGGTCGAGAAGTTCTAAAAAAGAAAACAAAAGAAACTAGTTAAATTTATGTCTGAAGGGCAAGTTGTAATTGCCATAGATGCAATGGGTGGTGAAAATAGCCCTGATAAAGTCTTAAGAGGTACAGAAATTTTTCTTCAAAATGAAAGAAATACAAAAATAATTTTTTTTGGTGATGAAAAGTTAATTTATCAAAATATAAAAAAAAATAATTTAAAAATTTCTAATTTTGAAATTGTTAACACTCAAGATACTATCTCTGATGAAGATAGTGTTCATACAATTTTAAGGTCAAAAAAAAATAGTAGTATTTATCAAGGATTAGAATTTGCAAAAAATAATGAAAATTCAGGATTTGTTTCTTCTGGTAGTACTGCAGCAATTATGGTTCTTTCCAGACTACATATGGGGATGATAAAAGGTATTGATAGGCCAGCAATTTGCTCATTAGTTCCAAATAAAAAAAATTATTCATTAATGTTGGATTTAGGAGCTAATGTAACTGTTAGTGGATCCAACTTATTTCAATTTGCACTAATGGGTTTTTGTTATTACTCAATAATAAATAAAAATACAAAGCCAAAAATAGGTATTTTAAATATTGGAACTGAAAATAATAAAGGATTAGAATTTCTCCAAGAAGCTGCAGATTTAATTCTTTCAAGTTTTCTAAAAGATTATTTTATAGGTTTTATAGAGCCTAATAAAATAACATCAGGGGATTGTGACATAATTGTTTCTGATGGTTATACTGGTAACATCATGTTAAAGTCAGCAGAGGGTATTTCAAATTTTATAATATCAAACTTAAGAGATATTTTTAGTAAGTCATTAATTAATAAAATTTCATATAAATTAATTGAAAAAGATTTAAAAAAATTAAAAGATCAAGTCAATCCAGATATTTATAACGGAGCAACTTTAATTGGTTTAAATGGTATCTCAGTTAAAAGTCACGGCAACGCAAATCCTATTGCATTTAGTTATGCATTGAAACAGTGTCATAATTTTATTACAAAAGATTTAAATAAAAAAATTATAACATCTATAAAAAACAAATGAATGAAAAACAAAATATATCTAGAGATGAAATTGCGGAAGCAATGAAAAATGAATTTGGTTTTAACAGAAAACTTTGCTTAGATTTTGTCAATGACATTATTGAAATCATTATTAAAGGACTTAAAACAGACAGCAAAGTAAAAATCCATAACTTTGGAACATTTAAACTAAATAGTAAAAAAAGCAGAATTGGAAGAAATCCTAAGACAAAAGTAGAATATAATATTTCTAGTAGAAATGTTATTACTTTTAAGGCAAGTAAGATATTATTAAAATCTATTAATAATAATAAAATTAATGACTAGCAAAAAATACCTAAATATATCTGAGGTATCTAAAATGCTACAAATTGAAGAACATAAAATCAGATATTGGGATTCAATAGATCCAAAAACAAATAAATATAGAATTGAGGGCATATCTACAAAAAGCAAAGGTGGAACTAGATATTTTAATAAAGAAAATATTAAAAAAATTGAAAATCTATGTAAAATTCTCTACGATGGTGAAAAACATAATTATTCAATCAGATTGGCTGAAAAGATATTATCTTCAAAAAGCCAATTTAACATTTCAAAAGTCGAAAATAAATTAGATAATCATTATTCAGATAAAGCTAAAAATATTGAACAGATTCTTAGTAAAATGAGAATATTGTTGAAAAATGATAATATAAAATAAATTATTAAAAAAAAATATATATATTTCAGTAATTTATATTAATTTTTTATACAAAAAATAAGAAAAAAAAAGTTATTTTTAATGTTTTATTTGTCCGTCAATTAAAATATATGAACTTCATCTTATTAGTAAGGAAACAAACTATAAGGAGTTTTTATGTTAAATAAGACTAGTCTATTAGGTATCATTGCTGCTACTATAGCATTTATTGCTGTTCCAGCATTTGCTGCCGATACTTTCTTAGGTGAAGGTGATTTTGTAGGTATTACATTCTGGATTGTTTCAATTGGAATGTGGGCATCTACTATTTTCTTCTTTTATGAAGGTATGAGAGTTTCTTCAAAATGGAGAACTTCAATGGTTGTTGCAGGGCTAATTACTTTTATAGCTGCTGTACATTACATGTATATGAGAGACTTTTGGGTTGCTACAGGTGAGTCACCAACAGTATATAGATATATTGACTGGATACTAACTGTACCACTTCAAATGGTTGAATTCTTTTTAATTCTAGTTGCTGCCGGCGCAGCTGTATCTAGTGGCGCATTCTACAGATTGCTCATTGGTACACTTGTTATGATTGTTGGTGGATATCTTGGAGAAGCAGGTCATATTTCGGTATTACTTGGTTTCATCATTGGTATGATCGGTTGGGCTGTAATCATTTGGGAAATTTTCCGAGGTGAAGCAAGTCAAGCTGCTACAACTAAAGAATCAGTAACATCTGCATTTAATGCAATGAGATTAATTGTATTAGTTGGATGGGCAATTTATCCACTTGGATATGTATTCGGTTTAATGATGGGTTCAGTCGATGCTGATACTCTAAACTGGATTTACAACTTAGCTGATTTTATTAATAAAATCTTATTCGGATTAATTATCTGGAATGCTGCTGCTAAAGACTCAGCTACTGCATAATTAAATACTTATAAAACATTTAAAAAACCCTCTAATTAGAGGGTTTTTTTTATTAATTTATTGACTTAATTTTTCAATATATGTATTTGAGCACGCGATGAAAACATTCTCTTTAAAAAAAAGTGATATTAAGAAGAAATGGGTCTTAATTGATGCTAAAGATGCAGTTTTAGGAAGACTTGCCGTTATTTCTGCAAATATATTAAGAGGTAAAAATAAGCCTGAATTTACCCCTAACCAAGACTGTGGAGATAATTTGATTATAATCAATTCCGATAAAATTCATCTAAAAGGTAAAAAAGCTGATAATAAAATATATTACAGACACACTGGATATCCAGGAGGAATAAAAGAAACAACTCCTAATAAAATGAAAGAAAAAAACAAATCTAATGAAATTATCAAGCTCGCAATAAAAAGAATGATACCAAGAGGACCCTTGGGAAGACAACAATTATCTAACTGTAAGATATATAGAGATGAAAATCATAAGCATGAAGCTCAAAACCCCCAAATCATTGATATAGAATCTATGAATTCTAAAAATAAAATATAACTATGGAAGATCAAGAAAATCAAACTGAAAATATATTAGATAATAAAGAAAGAGCTTATGCTACTGGAAAAAGAAAAAACTCTATTGCTAGAGTGTGGTTAAAAAGAGGTAGTGGTGAGATTAAAATCAATGGTAAACCTTTAGATAAATACTTTTCAAGACCAGTACTACAAATGATAGTAAATCAGCCTTTGGACGTAGTTAAAGCTGACAATTCATATGAGATTATGGCTTCAGTTAAAGGTGGAGGTCTTTCTGGTCAAGCCGGTGCTATAAGACATGGTATTAGCAAAGCATTAAGCCTATATGATCAGTCAAATAGACCACCTCTTAAAAAAGTTGGCTTTCTTACGAGAGATCCAAGAGTTGTTGAAAGAAAAAAAGCTGGTTTAGCAAAAGCCAGAAGAAGTTACCAATTCTCTAAGAGATAAATTTTCATGAAAAATAAGATTAAAGTAGCCGTTTTAGGCTCAACAGGCTATGTTGGTAATGAATTAGTAAAAATTCTATCAAATCATTCTCACGTAGATATAAATTTTTTAGGATCAGAAACTATTCATGGAAGTTATCTAAATAATATTAATGATTCAAAAGAATATAATGAACTTCCTCTTTTAAAACCAAATAATAGCTTTAATACTGAAGATAGTGATTATGTATTCTTAGCTTTACCTCATGCAGTATCTAATAAATATGTAAAAAAATATTTTAATAAAATTAATATTATAGATTTATCAGCTGATTTTAGATTAGATAATTTTGATGTTTATAAAAAAAATTATGGCAATGAACATCAATGCAAAGAGTATTTAAATAATTTTATTTATGGTCTTGTTGAAATAAATAGAGAAAAAATATTGGATTCAAAAAATATAGCGGTACCAGGTTGCTACCCAACTTCTATTTTAATACCACTAATACCTTTAATAAAAAGCAAATTAATCGATACTAATAATATAATTATAGATTCAAAATCAGGCTATAGCGGAGCAGGAAAGAAATTTGATTTCAATAAGATGAAATCAAAAAATGATTATAATTTTTATAATTATAATACAAATAATCATAGGCACATTGCAGAAATCAAACAAGAACTTAATAAACATAATTCAGATAATGAAGTAAAGTTTTCATTTAATCCTCACATCCTTCCAAATTTTAGAGGTATGATTTCTACAATTTATTGCGATCTCAATAATAATATTAAAAAAACTGATGTAATAAATCTATTCAAAGACTTACAAAAAGTAAACCCTTTTATAAGATATATTGATAATGATGAAATTCTTGATTTTTTTTCTATTCAAAATTCTAATTATTGTAAAATAAAAATTTTTGATCATTATAGTGAAGATAAACTGATTATAGTTAGCGCAATTGATAACTTAATCAAAGGTGCTGCCGGTCAAGCAGTACAATGCTTTAATATAGCAGAAAATATTGAAGAAACAGAATCTTTAGTATGATTAAATATTTTACAGTTTTCCTTCTATTACTTTTTATCGTTTCATGCGGATATCCCGATATTGATAATGTTCCTGATTTCAAAGACGCCAAATTAACTGATGAAGAATTATTAGATTATTGTAGTATTTCTAATACAGATAAAAAAGATATAGATAAATGTATTAATGATTATAAAAGTTAAATTTATATATGAGTAAACTTAATATTGGTATAGCGGGATTGGGAAATGTTGGATCAGCACTAGTTGAAACAATTGAAGAAAATAAAAACTATTTCTTTGATAAAACAGATGTAGAATTGAACATAGTTGGAATATCTGCAAGAACAAAAAATAAAAAAAGAAATTTTAATATATCAAATTATACTTGGTATGATGATCCAAGAGAAATGTCTAAAGATGATAATTGTAACGTAATTGTTGAATTAATTGGTGAAGAAAAAGGAATTAGCTATGAAATTATTGAAACAGCGTTAAAAAATAAAAAACATGTTGTAACCGGAAATAAAGCATTAGTAGCTAATCATGGAAAAGAATTATTTAAATTAGCTAACACACATTCACTAGCTTTATCATACGAAGCTGCTGTTGCAGGCGGTATCCCAGTAATAAAAACAATAAAAAATTCTATTAGTTTAGATAGAATTAATAAAATTTCTGGGATTTTAAATGGTACTACAAATTACATTTTAACAAAAATGCAACAAGATAATTTATCCTTTGATGCAGTTCTTAAAATTGCTAAAGATAAAGGATTTACTTCTGATCAGGAATCAAAATTAGATATTGGTGGATATGATGCAGCACACAAGTTAACAATATTATCAACTCTATGTTTTAAAACAAATTTAAACTTTAATAATAATTATATTGAAGGAATCTCAAATATTAAAATTGAAGATATTAATTTTGCTGAAAAATTAGGGTATAAGATAAAATTAATATCTGAAGCTTGCATAATTGAAGGAAAGATTTCAAACTTTACTTCACCAAAATTAGTTTCAATGGATAATCCCTTAGCAAGTGTTGATAATGCTCTTAATGCTATTAATATTGAAACTATACATCTAGAAAATTTATTTTTAGAAGGTGAAGGAGCAGGGGGAAAGCCAACTGCCAGCTCTGTCTTGTCTGATTTATATGATATCTCTCAGAATGAAAAATTTGATAATTTGGGTTTTAAAATTGATAAGTTACAAAGCTTTGAAAAATATTCAGCAGAAAATGTAATTAATAGCTATTACCTTAGGATAATGACAGAAGACAAACCTGGCGTTCTTTCATCAATTACAAATTACTTTAGTGATTTTGATATATCTGTGAAAAAAATACTTCAGCTTCCCGAGAGTTCTGAAGCAGATAATCCTATACCCATAATAATCACTACTCATAATATTCAGAAGGAAAAATTAAGTAATGTAATTAAAAAAATTGAAGGTTTAGAGTTTGTAAAAGAGAAAATTACTGTTCTTGCTATTCATGATAATTAATTAATGTGAATATTGAAAAATCACTATCTGATAAATATTGGGAAGAAAATCAAATAGATTTTAAGCATATTCAGGCTCTTTCACAAAAAAAATCAATTTCTGAAATTTTTTCAAAACTGCTAATTTCTAGGGGCGTCTTCGAAGAAAATTATGATAACTATATAAAACCAAATCTTTTAAATAATCTTCCAGATCCTTTTGAACTTAAAGATATGAAAAAAGGAATTGAAAGATGTATTGAGGCTTTAAAAAATAATGAAAAGATTGGAATAATTGCTGATTATGATGTTGATGGATCTACTTCTGCTTCAATTTTATATAAATTTTTAAATAATTTTACCAATAATCTTGTTTGTAAAATACCTAATAGATTATCGGAGGGCTATGGTCCAAATATTAGGCTTATGAATGAAATGCTTGATGAAAATATTACACTCCTGTTTACACTTGATTGTGGTACATCTGCATTTAACTCGATTGATTTGCCTAATTACAATGGTATTGATGTTATAGTTATAGATCATCATTTAAGTGAATTTCAACTTCCAAAAGTTCACTCTTTAATTAATCCAAATAGATTTGATGAAAAAAACGACTACAAAGATTTTGCTGCAGTAGCAGTAACTTTTCTTTTTTTAATGGGTTTAAGAAAGCAAATTAGAGAATTAAAATTATTTCCAAATATAAAAGAACCAAATTTGATGTCATATTTAGACTTAGTTGCAGTTGGAACAATTTGTGATATTGTTAATATTAACAATTACAATAGATCAATTGTTAGTAAAGGTTTGGAACTCATTAGGAGTCGAAAAAATAAATCAATAACAAAAATATTAGATAACTCTAATATAAGTCATGAACCTTTAGCTAAAGATATTGGTTTTGTCTTAGGACCACAAATTAATGCTGCAAGTAGAATTGATGATTCTTCATTATCTTCCAAACTTCTGATATCAAATGATGATTCTGAAATAGAAACTATTTCTAGAAAACTATTTTTAATCAATGAAAAAAGAAAATTAATTGAACAAAATATTTTCAATGAAGCAATTGAGCAAATAAAAGATCAAGAAAATAAAAAATTTATTATTGTTTATAAGGAAAATTGGCACCAAGGTGTTTTAGGTATAGTTGCAAGCAAAATAGTAGCTCTTTATAATAAACCAACATTTGTATTTTCTTTTATAAATAATGTTGGATCAGGCTCAGGCAGATCTATAGATCAAATTGATATTGGTAGTATTGTTCTTGAACTTAAGGCTAATGATTTAATAGAAGATGGTGGTGGTCATAAAATGGCAGTAGGTTTAAAAATAAATAAAAAAAAATTAGATAAAATAGATAAATTTTTAGTTAAAAAATTTGATTCATATGATGATAATTTTTTTGAAAAAAAAATATTTTATGACAGTGAAATTTCTGTAAATCAAATAAACAAAGATTTTTTAGATAATTTAGAACTATTAGAACCTCACGGCAAAGGTAATGAAGAACCTCAATTTTTAATCAAAGATATAGTAATTGATCAGGTTAAAAATATAAAAAATAAACATATTTTAATTTTTTTTAAAAATGATTTAGGAGAAAATTTAAAAGGTATATCATTCAACTCTATGAATACCCTTATTGGTGATTATCTTCTGAAGTTTAATAAATTTAAATTTCATATTTTGTGTTCTATTAAAAAAGATAACTTCTCAAATAGTCAGATGCCCCAAATACTCATTCATGACGTGAAAGTAATCAATTAAATAATTTGAAAAAAATCAAAATATCTACTATATACCTATCTCGTGTCCCCTTCGTCTATCGGTTAGGACATCAGGTTTTCATCCTGAAAAGAGGAGTTCGACTCTCCTAGGGGATGCCACTAATCTAGGGGCATAGAATTATTGACCCTACCGAACTCCTTGATTGAATTAACTCATGAGCCTCACTTGCTTCTGATAATTTAAATTTTTTGAATATATTGGGCTTAATTTCTTTATTTTTAATTTTTGAAAATAATTTTTTACTACTCTCAGTTAATTCTTCTGAATTACGGATATAATGCATTAATGTTGGTCTAGTATAATATAAACTTTTAGGATTAAATGTACTATGAAGATTGACATCATTTACCATTCCAGAAGATTGTCCGAAAGATACCATTAGTCCTCTAAATTTTAGACATTTTAAAGATATATCAAATGTATCTTTACCAACTCCATCATAAACCACATTTACTCCTTCATTGTTTGTAAATTGTAAAACACCATTAAGAACATCATTTTGTTTATAATTAATAGTGAATTCACATCCATTTTCTTTTGCTAATGATGCCTTTTCATCAGTACTAACAGTACCAATCATTTTAGCTCCTATGGATTTTGCCCATTGACTAGCAATTAAGCCAACACCCCCTGCAGCTGCATGAAACAAAAAAACTTCATTTTTTTGCAATTTATACAATCTTTCAAAAAGATATTCGACGGTCATTCCTTGCAATAATATTGAAGCAGCTTCATCATTTGAAATATATTCTGGTAATTTAACAACTCTTTGAGCATCAAAATCTCTAACTTCGCAATAAGCACCAATTGGAGGGCTAAAGGAGTAAGCAACTCTATCACCAACTTTTAAGTTTGATACATTATCTCCAATTTCTATAACTTCTCCTGCTGCTTCAACTCCTAAACAAAAAGGGATTTCTACAGGTAACGGGTATATGCCTGTTCTATGATACGTATCAATGTAATTAATACCTATTGAAGTTTGGTTAATTCTAACCATATTTTCTTCAACATTCTTAGGCAAATCATAGTTTTCGTATTTCAAAACCTCTGGGCCACCTAGTTTACTTACTACAACTCTATTTGGCATAATTATTCTTTAAGTTTTTATATACTAATTCAAATTCTTTTAAACATTCTGGATTGGCTAATGATTCTTCATTTTCAATATTCTCACCATTTATTAATTTTTTAATTAAAATTTCAACTATTTTACCACTTCTAGTTCTAGGTATTTCACTTACTGCATATATTTGTGAGGGTATATGCTTGTAAGAGAGATTAATTTTTATTTCATCTATTATTTTAGATCTTATTTTTTCATTAAATTTATAATTATTATTCAAGACAACAAATAATATAATTTGTGTATCATTTTTTAATTTATATTCCACTGCAACTGCTTCCTGAACTTCTCTAATATTTTCAATTACTCTATAAATTTCTGCAGTACCTATTCTTACTCCTCCAGAATTTAGAGTTGCATCTGATCGACCATAAATTATATAACCGCCATTTATAGTTTTTTCAATATAATCTCCATGATACCAAATGTTTTCATATTTACTAAAATAAGAATTAAAATATTTTTTATTATCATAATCATTCCAAAAATATAAAGGCATTGATGGAAAGGATGACTTACATACTAGTTCTCCCTTTTGATTTTCAATTGAATTTCCTTTTTCATCAAATACATCAACCTCCATGCCAAGAGCTTTACACTGAATTTCTCCACTATAGACATCCATTAATGGATTTCCTGTAACAAAACACGAAACTAAATCAGTACCACCACTTATAGATTCAAGATGAATATTTGATTTGATGTTTTGATAAACGTATTCAAATGATTCATTAACCAACGGAGATCCTGTTGAAGCTAGTGTATTTAAACTATTTAGTTTAAAACTTTCCTTAATTTTAATTTTGTTATTTTTTAAAGTATCTAAAAATTTTGCGCCAGTACCAAAAAAATTAATTCCTTCTTTTTCTGCTATTTCAAAAAGATGTTTATTGTCTGGAATAAAAGGCGATCCATCATATAAAATTATTGTTGCTTTTGAAGCTAAAGCTGAAACTAACCAATTCCACATCATCCACCCACAAGTAGTAAAATAAAAAACTCTATCTTTTTCATTAATATCACAATGAAGTACATGTTCTTTTTTGTGCTGAATTAGTGCTCCACCAGAACTGTGAACAATACATTTTGGTACTCCAGTAGTTCCACTTGAATAAAGAATATACAGTGGGTGATTAAAATTAAACTTTTCAAAATTGCTATACTCAATTTCTTGTTGTAAAATGTTGTACAAATTATCGTATTCAAAATCTAGTTGATAATCCGTTTCATTAAATTCATATGGTATTAAAATAATTTTTTCTATACTTGGGATATTATGTAATACATCTTTTATAACTTTTGTCGTATCAACTTTTTTATTGTTATAAAAATAATAATCTGAAAATAATAAAACTTTTGGTTCAATTTGTTTAAATCTATCTATAATTGCTTTTTTACCAAAATCTGAAGAACATGATGACCAAATTGCACCTAATTGTGCTGTAGATAAAAATGAAATTACAGTTTCAGGTATATTTGGAAGTATAGCAGCTATCCTATCATTTTTTTGAATGTTGTTATTTTTTAAATAACTTGCAAATTTAAAAACTGCACTTCTAAGTTCTTTCCAAGAGTAGTTTCTTTTATTTTTTTTTTCAGAGTGAAATATTATTGAATCATCATCATCTTCTCTTATTAAACAATTTTCTGCATAATTTATTTTACATTCATCAAAAAATTTATTTTTAGTAAATTCAGGTGCTGACTTAAATATTTTTCCTTTTTTTTCACCAACAAAATTTGTGAAGTCCCATACTTTGCTCCAAAATTCATTTTTATGTTTTATGCTCCAATTATGTAAGTCATCATAATTTTTTATGTTTAAACTTTTATCTAGTTGATTAATAAACTTGTGGAGGTTTGTTTTTTTATTATTTGGAGACCACAACTTTATGTTGTGCATAACAAATTAATTCTTTTTTTGGTCTTCTTTAAGAGATCTAACTCTGACAATAACATCAATATTATGCAATGAAAGACAAGCAGGGATGGAAGGTATATCAAGATTAATATTTTTTGTGGGTATATCATGTATCTTACCTTCATCTTCAATGTATAAATGATAATGAGATTTATTATTATTACAATAGAGTGATTTATTTTGATCAACAACTATTTCTCTAATTAATCCTAATGAGGTAAATTGTTTTAAGGTGTTGTAAATTGTAGCCATAGAAATTTTTCTATCTTCTTTTTTTACTTCATCAAAAAGATTTTCAGCAGATATATGCCTGTCACCTTTTTCAAAAATTAACTTAGCTAAAATTCTTCTTTGTTTTGTAGGTCTGATACCACTTTCCTCTATTTTTTTCAGTGCACGGCTATATGGACTTAGAGGATCAATTACTTTGTTTTCTGTTCTCATAATATTATAATGAGTAATGAATTACATTTTTTCTGCAATTTTTCTATATTTTTTTTTAGGTTTTCTCTTGTATATCTTTCAAAGACGGATTGTTTTTAATAAATCCGGTCATCCAGGCGCACCAAAGGATTATAACTTGGATAGTACAGAAGAAGTTTATATTAAAACTGAGGATAACTTAAAGCTGTTATCATGGTATCATAAAGGGAATAATGCACTCCCTTTACTAGTTTATTTTCACGGTAATTCTTTTCATATCGGAGATAGAGCTTACAGAATCCAAAGGTATATCGAAAAAAATTGGAGCGTGCTTTTAGTTTCCTGGAGAGGTTTTGGAGGTAACAAAGGAAATCCAACAGAAAAAAATTTATATAAAGATGCAGAAGCAGTATTAAAATGGATTAAAAATAATACTGCATTTAAATTCAAAGAATTGGTGATTTATGGAGAATCACTCGGATCTGGTGCTGCGGTAGAAATGGGCACAAAGTACGAATTTTTGTCTATTGTTTTAGAAGCGCCATTTACATCTATCAATGATATTGCAAAAAAAAGATATAAAATATTTCCAACAAAATATTTAGTTAAAGATAAATTCGATAACTTCAGTAAAATTGATAAAATAACCTCACCATTACTTATCATTAGTGGAAAAAAGGATGAAATTGTACCACATGAACACAGTATTAAGCTTTATGATAAAGCAAAAGTATTAAAAAAGAGTGTTTTTATTGACGAAGCAATACACAATAATCTATATGATTTCGGGATTGAAAAAGACGTAATTGGCTTTAATTTAAAACTATGGAAATAGATCTAACAACATCTTATGTAGGCATTTTAAGCCTCATTGTATTCGTTCTTGCATATGCTGTTGTAATGGCTGAAGAATTTAGCCATTTAAGAAAATCGAAACCAGTTATTATTTCAGCTGCTGTAATATGGGGTATTATTGCTTTCCATTTTTCTTCTGATAAGCAATATGCCAAAGAAATTGAGTATGCTTTAGAGCATAATATTTTAGAATTTGCAGAACTTTTCCTATTTCTTCTCGTTGCTATGACTTACATCAATGCTTTAGAAGAAAGAAAAGTTTTTGATGTAGTCAGATACCAATTAACATCAAGAGGATTTAGCTTTAGACAATTATTTATATTCACAGGTATAATTACTTTTTTCTTATCTCCTATAGCTGATAACTTAACAACTGCACTAGTCATGTGCTCTGTAGTAATGGCCTGTGGTAAAGGTAATACAAAATTTATATCGATTGGTTGTATTAATATAGTTGTTGCAGCAAATGCAGGTGGTGCTTTCAGTCCATTTGGAGATATAACTACCTTAATGGTATGGCAGGCTGGTATTGTCGAATTTTTTACATTTTTTAAAATATTTTTTCCTTCTGTGGTTAATTACATAATTCCTGCAGCAGTTATGTATTTCTTTATTCCAAATGAAAAACCACAAATTAGTTCTGATAGAGAATATATGAAAAGAGGCGGACGAGTAATTATCCTTTTAGGTTTGCTTACAATTTTTAGTGCTGTAAACTTCCATAATATTCTTCATTTGCCTCCAATGCTTGGCATGATGTTTGGTCTTGGTCTTCTTGGGTTATATTCTTTTTATTTACAAATTACACATGATCCATCTGTTGAAGACGAAAAATTTGATTTCTTTAGAAAAGTTTCAAGAGCTGAATGGGACACTTTATTATTCTTCTTTGGAGTTATTCTAAGTGTAGGCGGTTTAGGATTTATAGGTTATCTGACTGTTGTTTCAGAATTCTTATATATTGGTCTTGGCCCAACAATGGCAAATTCTATAGTAGGCGTTCTGTCAGCTATCGTAGATAACATACCAGTGATGTTTGCTGTAATTACTATGAGACCGGAAATGTCAATTGATCAGTGGTTACTTGTTACATTAACAACAGGAGTGGGTGGTAGTCTATTGTCAATTGGTTCAGCTGCCGGTGTAGCACTTATGGGACAAGCGAGAGGATATTACACTTTTTTTGGACATTTAAAATGGACTCCAGTTATATTTATTGGTTATGTAGCAAGTATTTATCTTCACGTTTTAATGGCTGACTTGCCTTGGTAATTTAAATTATCAATTAATAAAAAAATAATCATACTTAGTATTAAAATTACACCAGCAACAAAAGAAGCTTCGTTAAATTTATAAACACTAATCAACTTATATAAGTAAGATGGCAAGGTATCAAAGTTTTGATCTTTAAAAAATGATATTATTGTAAAATCACCAAAAGTAATAACTGTCGAAAATGCAAAAACAAAAATTATATTTTTCTTAATCATTGGGAGTAAAATAATAAAATAATTTCTTATGCTTATTCGGAAAGTTTGCTGAAAATTTTCAAAATTTAAAAAAATATTTTTTAGGTTATTAAAAAGTATTAATATA
>CACMEY010000017.1 GCA_902612805.1 uncultured Alphaproteobacteria bacterium
CTAATTCTTGACCTTTTTTTGAAAGTATTAATTTCTTAGTACGTTTATCTTCACCAACAGATAATATAATATATTTTTCGTTTACAAGTTGGTTCAATACTCTAGACAAACTTTGTTTTGTTATTTTCAATATTGAAAGGAGTTCCTTAATTGTAAGATTTTTTTGCTTTCCAACAAAATATATCACTCGATGATGGGCTCTGCCAAAATTAATTTTTTCCAAAACTTTATCAGGACCTTCAGTAAAATCTCTATATGAGAAAAATAATAGCTCTATAATTTTCCTAATTTCCAACTCATTTAAAAAAAGAGGTGTTAACAATTTATTTAGGTCAGCCATATTGACTTAATTATGCATCACTGATAGTCAATTGTCATTAAAAAAAGTGAGTAAAGAACATGCTTAAATCATTTGAAAATAGAGATGGATGGATATGGATGAATGGTAAAATTATTCCATGGCAGGATGCAAATTCCCATGTAATCTCTCAAGGTCTTCATTATGCAAGCGCAGTATTTGAAGGCGAAAGAGCATACAATGGAAAGATATTTAAATCAGAGGAGCATACAAAAAGATTCTTTAAATCTGCTGAAATAATTGGAATGGAAATTCCTTTCACACATGATCAAATTAATAAAGCAAAATACGAACTAATTGATAAAATGAATTATAAAAATTGTTATGTGAGACCACTTGCTTGGAGAGGTGGTGATCAAATGGGTTTATCAACAGGTAAATCAAATATCAATGTAGCTATAGCTGTTTGGGATGACTGGGCAACATATTTTAAAATTGAAGATCAAAAAGCAGGTTTGAGATTAATTACATCTCCTTGGAAAAGACCTGCGCCAGATACTGCTCCTTATGAAGCAAAAGCTTCTGGGCCCTACATTATTTGTACTTTATCAAAAGAATTTGCAGAAAAAAAAGGCTATCACGATGCTTTGATGTTAGATTATAGAGGTTATGTTGCTGAAGGAACAGGAGCAAATATTTTTTTTATTAAAGATAAGAATATCCATACTCCTATTCCAGATTGTTTTCTTAATGGAATTACACGTCAGACAGTTATTGAAATGGCAACTAATCAAGGTTTTGAAATAACAGAAAAGCATTTAATGCCTAACGAAATTGGAAATTATGACGAGGCTTTTTTAACGGGAACTGCTGCAGAAATTACGCCTATTAAATCTATTGATGATTTTAAATATAATACCGGTGATAATACTACTACTTTTAAATTTATGAATGATTTTAGCGATATGGTTAAAAACGCTAGCTAGAATTTTCTAACCATTTATCATCTTTATAATAAAATTCATTTTTCCAAAATGGAGCGTCTTTTTTTAAATAATCCATAATAAAATCACAAGCTGCAAAGCTATCTTTTCTATGTTGTGAAAAACAACAAACTAGAACAATTTTTTCATTAACAATTAATTTTCCATATCTATGAATTATCAAGGTATCAATTAAACTCCATTTTTTAGTCGCATTATTTACAATTTTCGATAATTCTTTAAATGCCATTTCTTCATAAACTTCTAAATTTAAATATTTAACATCTTTATTGTTATTTAAATCTCTCACATATCCAACAAAAGAACTAAGAGCTCCTATGTCTGAATGTTTTCTTTTAATTTTTTCAATTTCTTCTTCTAAATTAAAATTTTTTTTTTGTATTTTTATCATTATCCACCACTAACTGGTGGAAAGATTGCAATTTCATCAATTGGTTTTAAATTTAAATTTTCTGAAATGTATTCCTGATTAACTGCAATTCTTAAAACATTTTGTAAAAAATGTTTTTGCAGCTCAGGATATAAATTCTCTAAATATTTTTTTAATTCATTAATACTTTTAGGGTGATTTATATCAATTATTTCCTCATCCTTATTTGTTATATCCTTAATCCAAGCAAAATATCGAATTCTCATTTTATTTAAAAATGTTTTACTGATCCTTTGATGTAATCATAGGCTGTATAGAGGGTTAGAATTCCAGCAATCCATAGAAAAATCTTACCTAAATAAAAAATAAATAATAAATTTAGATTACTCTCGGATAGTATAAGTAATCCAAGTGCGGCTAGTTGAAGAAAGGTTTTTGCTTTTGCAATTCTTGAAACTGGAATACTGATTTTTATCCCTGCCAAGTATTCCCTTAAACCTGATACTGTTATTTCTCTTAATAATATTATTAGGGCTGGAATAGTATCCCAGTCTTTTATTACACCTTTAGAAGTTAAAATAAGAATCACTGCTGCTACTAATAATTTATCAGCAATTGGATCAAGGAATGTTCCAAAATTTGTAATTTCATTTCTTATTCTTGCTAAATATCCATCAAAATAATCTGTTATTCCAGCTAAACAAAATAATAAAAAGGCAATCCAGCCAAAATATGGATTCTTAAGATATATACAAATAACTATAATAGGTATTATTGCTATTCTAATTAACGTTAGAATATTAGATATATTCATCTGTGCTCTTTTTAGATGAAGAATTTTTTAAACGCTATGAAAATATTCATATATTTTTGTTAGAATTGACTCAGGTATAGATTTAACCTCTTTTAATTCATCTAAACTGGCTAATTTTAATTTCTCAACAGTACCAAAATGCTTTTTTAATATTTTTTTTCTCTCTGGACCCACTCCTTCTATATCATCAAATACAGATTTAATACTCATCTTTGATCTTTTTGATCTATGTGTTGTTATTGCGAATCTGTGAACTTCATCTCTAATATTTTGTAAAAAATGAAGAAGTGGATTATTTTCGTTTAATCTATGTATAAATTTATCATGTATCAAAATCTCTCTACCTGCATCTCTTTCCTCACCCTTTGCCATAGAGATAATTGGTATATCTATTTTTAAACTATCTAATACCTTTTTTGCAGAATTGTATTGTCCTTTACCTCCATCTATTATTAATAAACTTGGCAGATCTAATTCATCTTGAAATTTTGAATTACTAAATCTCCTAGTTAGCATTTCTTTCATCATATAATAGTCATCAACTTTATTTTTGTTTTCTTCAAGATCAAATCGAATATTAAACTTTCTATAATTTGATTTTATAAATCCATTTTGATTATAGGCAACCATTACACCTATAGGATGTTTTCCAAATGTATGACTATTATCGTAAGCTTCTATTTTTATAATTTCATCTTTGATTTTAAATATTTTTTTAATTTCTGCATTAAAATTATCAAAAGATTTAAGTTTATTTAATTTGATGTCTAAATTTATTTTAGAATTTTTTTCTGCAAATTTAAGTAAATTTTTTTTAGGCCCTTTTAATGGTTTTATGAATTTTGTTTTATCAAAATTTTTTCCTAAAATTTGTGAATTATTATTCTTATCAACAACTATGTTAGTAATAATTGTTTCAGGGATATCTTTCTCTGCATAAAATATATTTAAGAAACCTAACATTATTTCTTCGTGATCTAATAAATTGTCATGATCTGGGTAGAAAGCTTTACCACCATAAGAAGTATTATTTCTAAAAAAACTTCCATAAATACATGTTTTGCCTTCATTTGATGTTATTGCAAAAATGTCAGCATTTTTAATATCCTTAATCTTAATTGAATTATTTTGCTCAATATGTTTTAAAGCTTTAAGTCTATCTCTTAAAGATGCTGCTAATTCAAAATTATTTTTTTTTGAAGCCTTATACATTTGATCTGTAAAATTTTTTTGTATTTTTTGAGAATTACCACTACTTAGAAAATCATCTGCCGACTCTATTAATTTCGAATAAGCTTCTTTTGTTATTTTTCCTCCGCAAGGACCAGAACATCTTTTAAGATAATAATTGAAGCACAATTTATTTCCTGCATTAACCTCTTTATCTGTACATGATCTTAAAAGAAATATGCGTTGTATTGTATTAATAGTTCTATTTACTGCATCTGGACTTGCAAATGGTCCATAATATCTTCCCTTTTTCTTTTGTGGACCACGATGTTTTTCAATTCTAGGAAAATCATGTTCTGAAGAAATAAATATATAAGGGAATGATTTATCATCTCTTAAAAGAACATTAAATCTTGGCTTATGTTTTTTAATTAAATTACATTCAAGAATGATTGCCTCTAATTCTGTATTTGTAACAAAAAAGTTCATTGATTTAGTTAGACTAACCATTCTTTGAATTCTTCTAGTTAAGTTATTTAGAGATAGATAATTCTTTACTCTATTTGATAATACTTTTGCTTTCCCAATATATAAAATATTACCTTTATCATCCTGCATTTGATAAACACCAGGTTGATTTGGTAAAGTTTTAGATGTAGCTTTAATAATCTCTTGTCCAAGAAGCGTCATTTTATCAATCGTAAATAAATATTTTTTCTTTAAATAGGAATTTTATAAAATTAATAAATAACTAACAAGATTATTGTAGTTCATTTAATAATTAATTTAATGTAAATAAGAATAATATATTAAGGATTTTTTATGGCTAAAATGACAACTGAGGAAGCTTTCGTAAAAGTTTTACAGAAACACGGTATTCAACACGCTTTTGGTATAATTGGATCGGCGTTTATGCCAATATCAGATCTTTTTCCTAAAGCTGGAATAACATTTTGGGACGTTGCTCATGAGTCAAACGGCGGAATTATGGCTGATGGTTATACTAGATCAACTGGTAAAATCGCAATGTGTATTGCACAAAATGGACCTGGTATAACTGGCTTAGTTACACCTATAAAGACCGCTTTTTGGAATCATACTCCTATGCTCTTAGTTACTCCTCAGGCAGCTAATAAAACCATTGGTCAAGGGGGCTTTCAAGAAGTTGAGCAAATGAATTTATTTAAAGATATGGTGTGTTATCAAGAAGAAGTAAGAGATCCCTCCAGAGTTGCAGAAGTTTTAAATAGAGTTATTTCAAAAGCTATAAAAGGATCTGCTCCTGCTCAATTAAATATACCAAGAGATTTTTGGACCCAAGTTGTTGATATTGATCTGCCACCTATTATTAAATTTGAAAGACCTTCTGGTGGAATTGAAGCAATTAAAGAAGCCGCAAATCTTTTATCTAATGCAAAATTCCCAGTTATTTTATCTGGTGCTGGAGTGATTTTAGCTGATGCTATTGATGATTGTAAAAAAATTGCAGAAAAATTAAGTGCTCCAGTTGCTTGCGGATATCAGCATAATGATAGTTTTCCTGGCAAACATCCTCTTGCTGTTGGCCCTTTAGGATACAATGGATCTAAAGCAGCAATGGAAATAATATCTAAGGCAGATGTAGTTCTCGCACTTGGTACAAGGTTAAATCCTTTCTCAACTTTACCAGGTTATGGAATAGATTATTGGCCAAAAAATGCAGATGTTATTCAAGTTGATATAAATTCTGATCGTATTGGTTTAACCAAAAAAATTAGTGTTGGTATTTGTGGAGATGCAAAACTAGTTGCAGAACAAATTTTAGAAAACCTTACAACAAATGCAGGCGATAACGATAGAAAAGAACGAGAGGAGTTAATTCATAAGACAAAGTCAGCTTGGCTACAAACATTAACTGGCCTTGATCATGAAGAAGATGATCCTGGCACATCTTGGAATAAAGACTCACGAGATAGAGAA
Source organism: uncultured Alphaproteobacteria bacterium (assembly GCA_902612805.1). Lineage (GTDB taxonomy): Bacteria > Pseudomonadota > Alphaproteobacteria > HIMB59 > CACPNW01. Next base: position 5,616 of record CACMEY010000017.1, read on the forward strand.
CCTGAGAAAATGTCTCCAAGAATGGCATGGCGAGCTATTCAAGCAGGATTACCCGAAGATGCAATTATATCAAGTGATATAGGAAATAATTGTGCAATCGGAAATGCTTATCCAACATTTGAGAATGGTAGAAAGTATTTGGCACCTGGTTTATTTGGACCATGTGGTTATGGTTTTCCATCTGTAATTGGAGCAAAAATAGGTTGTCCTAATACACCTGTTGTTGGTTTTGCAGGTGATGGCGCATTTGGAATTAGTATGAGTGAAATGACTTCTTGTAATAGAGATGGATGGCCAAATATTACAATGATAATATTTAGAAATTATCAATGGGGAGCGGAAAAAAGAAACACTACGCTTTGGTATAATAATAATTTTGTCGGAACTGAACTTGACCCTAAATTAAGTTATGCAAAGATTGCAGAAGCATGTGGATTTAAAGGTGTTAAGGTTCATACTCAAGAAGAGCTTACTGAAGCTTTACAACAATCTTGTAAAGATCAAATGGAAGGTGTGACTACTTTTATAGAAGTAATGTTAAATCAAGAACTAGGAGAACCTTTTAGACGAGATGCTATGAAGGCGCCAGTTGAAGTTGCTGGAATTGATCCAAAAGATACAGTAGTTCAATAATTATTTCTGATCGTTAATAATTAAGTCTGATGCTTTCTCAGCAATCATCATAGTAGGGGCATTCGTATTACCAGATGTTATAGTTGGCATCACAGATGCATCAACAACTCTTAAGTTTTTTATTCCTTTTACTTTAAGATTATTACTTACAACTGAATTTTCATCATTACCCATTTTACATGTACTTACTGGATGAAAAATAGTATTTGCAAATTTACCCGCTTCTTTTGCCAGAGATTCGTTATCTTTAAATTGTATCCCCGGTCTATATTCTTCAGGTGCATAATTTTTAAATGCCTTTGATTCTAAAACAACTCTCCTTACAATTTTAATTGACTTACCTGCAATTTCCCTATCTTCATCAGTAGATAAGTAGTTCATTTTAATTTTAGGATAAATTCTTGTATCTGAAGATTTAATTTCTATTGAACCTCTACTTGTCGGACGAATATTTGTTATTGTAGGAGTGAATGCTGGAAATTTATGCAGTCCTGCTTTTCCTAATAAATCAGTACTAGCTGGCGAGATATGAAATTGTAGATTAGGGTTTTCTAAATACGAATCACTTTTTATAAACCCACACAAATAACTTGCTCCAACTGTTAAGGGTCCTTTTTTATAAATTAAATAATTTAAACCTGTTAAAAATTTTTTTGTAAAACTATGATATATGTCATTTAATGTCTCTAAGTTTTTAATTTTGTAGACTGGTCTTAACATTAAATGATCAGTTAAATTTCTCCCAACCCCATTAATTTCTTTTACAATACTAATATTATGTTCATTTAATAGTTTACCTGGACCAATACCTGAAGCTTGTAATATGTGAGGAGATCCAATTGTTCCTGCAGACAATAAAACTTCTTTATTTACAGAATATGAAAATTCTTCATTGTTCTTCAATATATTTACATTTTTCACTTTTAAATTTTCAAAGGTTAAATTTTTAACATGTGCCCTAGTTATAATTTTTAGATTTTTTCTATTTTTGATAGGATTTAAGAAAGCAACTGCAGCACTACATCTATATCCTTTATCAATTGTCATAGGAAAATAACCCATTCCTTCGTTATCACCATCATTGAAGTCATTATTTTTTTTATAACCAAACTCTTGAGATGCTTCTAAAAATAAATCCAATAATTTAAACTTTGATCTAATTTTCTCTACTTTGATAGGTCCGTTAGTACCGTGAAATTCACTTTTAGAAATTCTGTAATCTTCAGATTTTTTAAAATATGGTAATACATCTTCCCAAGACCATCCAATATTACCTAATTGTCTCCAATAATTATAATCATTTGCATGACCTCTTATATATAACATCCCATTAATGGATGAACTTCCCCCCAATGTTTTCCCTCTTGGAATAAGCATTTTTCTATTATTACAAAATTTTTCCTCTTCAGTTCTGAAGCACCAATCAGTTTTTGGATTATGCATTGTTTTAAAATAACCACCTGGAATATGTATCCAAGGATTAGTGTCTTTTCCTCCAGCTTCAATTAAAAGTACTTTAATGTTTTCATTTTCAGTAAGTCTATTTGCTAATATACAACCAGCTGTTCCAGCACCAATAATAATATAATCAAAGCTTTCATTCATAGTTTGTAAGAAATTTTAATTATTAAGTATATATTTGTTAAATTATTATGTAACTAACTTTAAACAATTATAATTTCATTAGTGGATATATTAATTTTAATACTTGGCTTAGCAATTCTAGTTGTTGGAGCTGAAATTTTAATAAGAGGATCGGTTAGTTTTGGAAAAAAACTAAATATTTCTCTTTTTGCCATAGGTGTTGTAATAGTTGCGGCAGGTACTTCTCTTCCCGAACTTGCAAGTAGTATTAACGCAGTCTTAAATAATCACTCAGATTTAGCCTTAGGTGCTGTTGTAGGAAGTAATATAGCAAATCTAATCTTAGTCATGGCAGCAACAACTATCATTGTACCTATATCAAACATTACCAATAACCAAATTAATCAGGCATGGATCAATATAGCTCTAGGTATTTGTTTGATAATTATGAGTTATTTTTATTTTAATTATTTATTTGGAATTATATCTCTCATAGCCTTGACTTTGATAATGTATTTTCAAATTAAAAAAGGATCTATACTTGTTGATGAAATAGATAAGGATGAATATTCAATATTTATTTCATTCATATTAATAATTTTTGGAATTATATTTTTAATTTATGGTTCAGATTTATTTGTAAATTCTGCAATTAATTTGGCTAAAAAATTGCAAGTATCGGAAGCAGTAATAGGACTTTCGTTAATAGCTTTTGGAACCTCTCTACCTGAGTTAGTTATTGGCATAATGTCAGCATTAAAAAGAAAAGTAGATTTTGCATTAGGAAATATTTTAGGTTCAAACATTTATAATGTTCTCGGTGTTTTAGGTATAAGTTCATTTTTCGGAAATTTTGGAATGCCAGAAATTTTAGCAACACAGGATTTATATTTTATGCTTTTAATTACTTTTGTTATTTTAATTTTTATGTTCATTTTTAAAAAGCTTGGTAGGTTATATGGAAGTGTGGGTCTAATGTTATATTTAGGCTATATCTATTATATTTTTATCTAACAAAATATGAATTTAAATAACTCAGAAGTTGTATTAGATATTTTAAATATTGCCATAGATGCAGGTAAAGAAATATTAAAAATATACAAAAAAAATTTTAATGTAGATTTAAAAGCAGATAATTCCCCAATCACAGAAGCAGACATTAATTCTAATAATCTCATTAAAAAAAGATTGATAGAAATAGAAAAAAATATTCCCATTCTAACTGAAGAGAGTTTAGTCAATTGGGATACAAGAAAAGTATGGAAAAAATATTGGCTTATTGATCCACTTGATGGAACTAAAGAATTTGTAAATAGAAATGGTGAATTTACTGTAAATATTTCATTAATTGAAAAGAATTCACCTATTTTTGGAGTTATCTATGCGCCAGAAAAATCTTTATTGTATTATGGAATAAAAAATAATGGTTCCTACAAATTGATTACTCAAGATAATATAAATACACTTAGCGAATTTAAAAAAATCAATATTAATAATAATACCACTTCAAATATTAAAATTATTGGAAGCCGTTCACATTCAAATAAAGATTTTCAAATTTGGGTTGAGAAAAATTTTTCACAATATGAGCTAATTTCAATTGGGAGTTCATTAAAACTTTGTTTTTTAGCAGAAGGAACTGCAGATATTTATCCTAGATTAGGCCCAACTTCTGAATGGGATATTGCAGCAGGTCATATTATTTTAGAGGAAGCTGGTGGTAAATTAAAATCATTTGATAATACAGATATTTTGTACAATACTAAGGAGAATATGATTAATCCGAATTTTTTAGCTTACGGCAATGTTTCTAAAATAAATTAATATGAAACTATCACATATAGATAAATTAGAGTCTGAAAGTATACATATAATAAGAGAGGTTGCGTCGGAATTTGACAATCCTGTAATGCTTTATTCAATTGGTAAAGATTCATCAGTAATGCTTCATTTGGCTCAAAAAGCATTTTATCCAAGTAAAATTCCTTTCAAGTTAATGCATATTGATACAACTTGGAAATTTAAAGAAATGATAAACTTTAGAGATGAGACTGCTAAGAAGTATAATTTAGACTTATTAGTTCATATTAACCAAGAGGGAGTGCGAAATAATATAAATCCTATTTCTAGTGGCTCAAAAATTCATACAGATGTAATGAAAACACAGTCACTAATTCAAGCATTAGATAAATATAAATTTGATGCTGCATTTGGCGGTGCGAGAAGGGACGAAGAAAAATCACGAGCAAAAGAAAGAATTTTTTCATTCAGAGATAAAAAACATCGTTGGGATCCAAAAAATCAAAAACCAGAGCTTTGGAATTTGTTTAATACTAATATTGATAAAGGTGAAAGTGTTAGAGTTTTTCCATTATCTAATTGGACTGAAATAGATATTTGGCAATACATTTATCAGGAAAACATTCCACTTGTGCCATTATATTTTTCCAAAATAAGATCAATTATTAGAAGAAATGATATGATGATTATGGTTGATGATGATCGTTTAAAAATTGAAGAAAATGAAAAAATAGAACAAAGAAAAGTAAGATTTAGAACATTGGGTTGTTATCCATTAACTGCCGCTGTGGAGTCTGATGCAACTACTGTTGAAGAAATCATTATTGAATTATTAGAGTCAAAATATTCAGAAAGACAAGGAAGACTAATTGATAATGATCAAATTGGATCTATGGAGAAAAAAAAACAAGAAGGTTATTTTTAATGGACATAGAAACTTTTTTTCAAAATCAAAATAATAAAAAACAATTAAAAATTTTAACTTGTGGTTCTGTAGATGATGGTAAATCAACGCTCATTGGCAGACTATTAATTGATTCAAAAAATATTTATAGTGATCAGTTAAGTCAAACTAAGATTGAAAGTGAAAAGTATGGCACACAAGGTAAGCAAATTGATTTAGCATTATTAATTGATGGTTTACAAGCTGAAAGAGAGCAGGGAATAACTATAGATGTCGCTTATCGTTATTTTGAGACTGAAAAATGTAAATTTATTATTGCTGATACTCCTGGCCATGAGGAATACACACGCAATATGGTTACAGGAGCATCGAACTCAGATGTTGGAATTATATTAGTTGATGCAACTAAAGGTATACTTGACCAAACTAAAAGACACACATTCATTTTATCTCTTCTTGGAATTGAAAATATTATAGTTGCAGTAAATAAAATGGATTTAATTAATTATGATGAAAAAAAATTTAAAGATATAATTTCTTCTTTTAAAAAATTTTCCAGCGAATTTAATTTTAATTCACAAAAGTTTATTCCAATATCTGCATTAGTTGGTGATAATGTATTTCAAAAAAATTCAAATATAGCTTGGTACAATGAAAAATCTTTAATAGATGAGCTTGAAGAAATTAGTCTAAATGAACCTTTAGACGAAGAAATTTTTTCATTACCGGTTCAATTTGTTAATAGATCAAGCTCTGACTTTAGAGGATATAGCGGTATAATCACTTCAGGAAAAATAAAAGTGAATGATGAGGTGCAGGTTTTTTCAAGCAAAGAGAAAATTAAAATTATCAAAATATTAACTCCAAAAGGAGAGAGTGACCTTGCCGTTAAAGATCAAGCGGTAACACTAACATTAGATAAAGAAGTTGATATTTCTAGGGGTGATTTATTATGCTCTGTTAAAAATCATAATTATTTTTTATCTGATCAATTTGCATCCCATATTATTTGGATGAATAAAGAACAAATGATACCTGAAAGAAATTATATTTTTAAATTTATAAACTTTCAAACAATAGGAAAGATTACAGATTTAGTTCATAAAATAAATATTAATTCATTCGAAAAAATTGCTTCAAAATTTTTAAACTTAAATGAAATTGGATACGCCAAAGTTGCATTAAATAAAAATACAATTTTTAATCCCTATAAAAATAACAAAAAATTAGGAAGTTTTGTAATAATTGATCAATTCAATAATCAAACTGTAGGCGCAGGTGTTATTGAACATGAGCTGAGAAGAGCATCAAATATTTCATGGCATCAAATGTCAATAAATAAAAATTTACGATCTTCTATAAACGGACAAAAGCCATGTGTTTTATGGTTTACAGGATTATCAGGGTCAGGAAAATCTACTATAGGTAATATAATCGAGCAAAAGTTGCACAAACTAGGAAAGCATACTTACTTATTAGACGGTGACAATGTTAGACATGGATTAAACAAAGATTTAGGATTTACAGATGTAGATCGTGTTGAAAATATAAGGAGAATTTCAGAAGTATCCAGATTAATGGTTGATGCTGGACTAATAACAATTGTTTCTTTTATTTCACCTTTTAAATCTGAAAGAAAAATGGCTCGTGAATTAGTAGAGATTGATGAATTTATAGAAATATATGTTGATACATCAATTGAGGAGTGTGAAAAAAGAGATCCAAAAGGTTTGTATAAAAAAGCTAGATCTGGCAAATTAAAAAATTTTACAGGGATTGACTCTAATTATGAAATACCGTCATCACCTGAAATTATTTTGGAAACAAAAATAAAATCTGCAGAAGAATTAGCAGATGAGGTGATCCTTTATTTAAAACAATATAATAAAATTTAATTTTTTAATTTTGAAGCTGGTTTTCCATACTCAATATTAAGACCACCATATCTTCTCACTCTAACATTGCATTGTTCAGCATGACCAATAAATCCTTCAAGGTGTGAGAGTCTAGATCCATATTCTCCAATAAGTGTAGCTGCTTCATCGGTCATAATCTTTTGATAAGTATGAGTTTTAATAAATTTACCAACCCACAAACCACCAGTATATCTTCCAGCTTTTTTAGTAGGAAGAGTATGGTTAGTACCTATCACTTTGTCACCGTTAGCAACATTAGTTCTAGCACCTAAAAATAAAGCACCATAAGATGTCATTTTTTCTAAAAACCAATCATCTTTTTTTGTCATAACTTGAACATGCTCTGAAGCTATTTTATTTGCTTTAGATAACATCTCCTCATAGGTATCACATAAAATCATTTCTCCATAATCTCTCCAGCTAGTACTTGCTGTTTCTTTAGTAGGTAAGATTTCTAAAATTCTATCAATTTCTTTAAATGTTTCTTCTGCAAGTTTTCTTGAGTTTGTTATCATGACAGCAGGAGAATTATATCCATGTTCTGCTTGTCCTAATAAGTCTGTTGCACATATTTCACCATCAACAGTTTCATCTGCAATAACCATTGTTTCAGTTGGACCAGCAAATAAATCGATACCAACTTTGCCATACAATTGTCTTTTCGCTTCAGCAACAAATGCATTGCCAGGTCCAACAAGCATATCTACAGGTTTAATAGTTTCTGTACCAATAGCCATAGCACCAACTCCTTGCATTCCTCCCAAAACATAAATTTCGTGAGCACCGCCCATTTTCATTGCTGTAACAACAGCTGGATTTGGCTTACCTTTAAAAGGTGGTGTAGTAGCAACAATTCTTGGAACCCCAGCAACAGAGGCAGTAACAACTGACATATGAGCAGAAGCTACCATTGGGAATTTTCCAGCAGGTACATAACATCCAACTGCTTGCACTGGTATATTCTTATGACCAAGAATAACACCTGGATGCGTTTCTACTTCTAATTCACTTAAAGTTTTAAGTTGTGCTTCCGCAAATGATCGTACTTGTTTTTGAGCAAATTTAATATCTTCCTTGTCATCATCAGAGACTTCACTCATTAATTGATTTATTTGCTCTTCACTTAATCGAAAACTATCTGGAGAATAGTTATCGAATTTTTCAGATAACTCTCTAATATGTTCATCTCCTTCTGATTCGATTTTTCTTAATGTTTCCTCAACAATTTTTTTTACTTTATCATTATCT
>CACMEY010000018.1 GCA_902612805.1 uncultured Alphaproteobacteria bacterium
CGCATAAAGTTGTCTCGGCTCTAACAAGAAGGATTGCTGACGGTGACATGATTCACATTGAGGATATACAAGATCAAGTGGAGTTAGCACTTATGAGAGATGAACATCATAAAGTTGCTAGAGCGTATGTTTTGTATAGAGAACAAAGAGCGGCTTCAAGATATCACACTAAAAAACTAAAAGAACAAGTTGGAGAAAAAGCTTCTTCAATGATGGTAACCAAAAGAGATGGAAGTAAAGAGCCAATTTCACTTGATAAAATAACCAATAGAGTCTCTGTTCTATCCACTGGTCTAAATATTGATCCAATTGTAGTTGTTCAAAAAGCTGTTCCTGGTTTATATAGTGATATTAGTTCCGTTGAAATCGATACTTATCTTGCTGAAACTGCTGCCGCTTTGACAGTTGAGCATCCTGATTATTCTTATCTTGCAGCAAGAATAAAAGTTAACTCACTTCACAAAGAAACTCCAGGTTTCATAATAGCAACAAAAAATTTATACGATGATGGATTGTTAAGAGAAGAATATTATAAAAAAGTAATGGAGAATGCAGATTTAATAGAGTCCGTAATTGATTATGACAAAGATTATACTTTTGATTATTTTGCTCTCACGACACTAATAAGGGCATATTTGTTAAAGTTCGATAACAAAACAATTGAAAGACCTCAAGACCTTTGGATGAGAGTAACTTTAACAGTTACCGGTAATGATTTTAATTTAGATAAAATAAAAGAAACTTATAAAAGTTTATCAACTGGTATGTATACACATGCTACTCCAACATTGTTTAATAGTGGATTAAAAATGCAGCAATTATCTTCATGCTTTTTGATAGGTATGGAGGATGACTCCATAGAAGGTATTTTTAATACTATAAAAGATTGTGCCCTAATATCTAAAACAGCTGGTGGTATTGGCATGCACGCTCATAATATTAGAGGTAGTGGAAGTAGAATAAAATCAACAAACGGCAAATCTAATGGCCTTATTCCATTTTTGAAAATATTTAATGAGACTGCTAAATCAGTTGATCAAGGCGGCGGTAAAAGAAAAGGTTCTTTTGCAGTTTACTTAGAACCTTGGCACGCCGACATTGAGAAATTTCTAGAACTTAGAAAAAATACAGGTGCCGAAGAATTTAGAGCAAGAGATTTGTTTTACGCTTTATGGATACCAGATTTATTCATGAAGAGAGTAGAAAATGACGAAGAGTGGACACTTATGAGTGAACATGAATGTTCAGGCCTTTCAGATGTTTATGGTGACGAGTTTGAAAAACTTTACACAAAGTATGAAAATGAAATGAAGCATTTAGAAAAAATTAAAGCAAGAGATTTAATGTCTAAAATCATAGAAGCACAAATAGAAACAGGACAACCTTATATGCTTTATAAAGACTCTATAAATAATAAGTCTAATCAAAAAAATATTGGAGTCATTAAATCTTCAAACCTGTGTGCAGAGATAGTTGAATATTCAGATAAGAATGAAACATCTGTATGTAACTTAGCTTCTATAGCTCTGCCAAAATTTGTAAAAAAATCAGATAAAAAATTAATATATGATTATGATGGTCTTTATGAAACTGCAAAATTAGCTACAAAAAACTTGGATGAAGTAATTGATATTAATTTCTATCCAACTGATAAAACGGAAAGATCTAATAATAAACATAGGCCTATAGGTTTAGGAATACAGGGGCTTGCAGATGTATACTTTAAATTGGGAATAGCTTATGAATCTGAGGAAGCCAAAGAAATAAATAAATTAATTTTTGAGACAATTTATTTTGGAGCTTTAGAAGCTTCATGCGAGTTAGCAAAAGAAAAAGGAGCGTACGAAACATTTAAAAACTCACCAATTTCTGAAGGTAAGTTTCAATTTGATCTGTGGAATGTTAACCCTTCTTCAAAATGGGATTGGGATTCACTCAGAGTTAAAATTAAAGAGCATGGTGTAAGAAACTCTTTAACAACAGCTTGTATGCCAACTGCGTCAACAGGTATTATATTAGGTAATACTGAAACATTCCAAATACAAACCTCTAATATATATAAAAGACAAACACTCTCAGGTGAGTTTCTACTTGTAAATAGATATTTAGTGAATGAACTTTCTCAAAAAGGATTGTGGAATAAAGAAATGAGAGATAAAATAATTTTAGAAAATGGATCGGTAGAAAACATAAATGAAATTCCAGCTGAACTAAAAGAAATTTATAAAACAGTTTGGGAAGTATCACAAAAAACCGTAATTGATATGTCAGCAGATAGAGCCCCATTTATTGATCAAACCCAATCAATGAATCTTTGGCTTTCAACACCTACATTTGGAAAAGTTAACTCAATGCATATGTATGCATGGAAAAAAGGTCTTAAAACAGGAATGTATTATTTAAGAAGTAGATCAGCTGTTGATGCTGTAAAAGTTACAGTTTCATCAGAAAAAGCAGCTAAAGATGCTTATATAAATACAGCTATCAATAAAAACAACGAACCAGAAGATTGCGAAACTTGCAGTGCATAAAGAAGGAGTAATAGAATGATATCAAAAGGCGTTAAATCAATATTTCCAATAAAAAACCAAGAAATTTGGGATAGATATAAACAACATATTCAAGCCTTTTGGACAACGGAGGAAGTATCATTACAAGATGACTTAAGAGATCTTGAAACATTAAATGATGGTGAAAAGCACTTTATAAAACATGTACTTGCTTATTTTGCAAACTCTGAGGCAATGATTAATGAAAACTTAGCAAGTAGATTTTACAAAGAAATACTAATACCTGAAGCAAGATGTTTTATCTCAATGCAAATGTTGAACGAATCCATTCATGCAGAAATGTACGGTCTTCAAATTGAAGCTTATGTAAAAGATGCAAAAGAAAAAGATATGCTTTTTGATGCAATACAAAATGTACCATGCATTAATCATAAAGCGCAATGGGTATCAAAATGGCTTAATGGTAGTCAAAATTTATTAACAAGACTCATAGGATTTGGATTAGTTGAAGGTTTGTTTTTTGCGGGATCGTTTTGTGCAATATATTATTTTAGAAAAAGAGGTTTACTTCCCGGTTTAGCCTTATCCAATGATTGGATTGCAAGAGACGAAGGAATGCACTTTAGCTTCTCATCATTAATGTTTAGAACTTTGAGAGATAAGTTTAATAATAAAACATTAACTGATGCAGATATTAGTGATTTATCTCTAATTCCTTCAGACGTTCCTCAATCACAATTTGAAGAAATTGTTAGAGAAGCAGTAGCTTTTGAAAAAGAATTCGTAAAAGATGCACTCCCAGTAGATTTAATTGGTATGAATGCTGATTTAATGTGTCAGTATATCGAAGCTGTTGCAGATAGGATTGCTGATCTATTTGAATTTGACAGAGTCTTTAAGACAGAGAATCCTTTTGATTTTATGAGAGCTTTAGACGTTCAAAATGTTACAAACTTTTTCGAAAAAAGAGTGTCTGAGTATCAAAGACCTACAGATAGAGCTTTAAGTTTTGATGAAGCATTTTGATGGAAGCAGAGATATATTCTAAAACTAATTGTGGTTACTGTGATAGAGCTAAACTACGGTTAGCTAAATATAATCCTAAGATTTATATGCTTGATAGAGATTATACGAGAGAAGATTTTTTTGAAAAATTTCCAAACGCTAAAACTTTTCCTCAAATAATTTTAAATGGTGAAAAAATTGGAGGGTATCATGAACTTGAAAAATGGTTTGAAATGAATACCTTTGATGAAGAATTCTAAATAAGCTTTTTTTTTCCTTTTCTTGTGTAAGTTTTTTTATTTCTAACAATTCTTTGTTTATATTTAGGTAGTTTTAAATCTTGAGCAAATGGATTCCTTTTCTTAATTTTTTTTTTAATTTCCATAAAATATATTCTAATGTGCCTGTCCCCAATGATCACCAGCACCAAAATCAACAGTGAGTGGAACTGCAAAATCTTTATATTGTAAATGTACAGACTCCATAATCGTTTTTACATTACTAACTAAATTATCATATTTTTTACTTTCAACTTCAAAAATTAATTCATCATGTACTTGTAAAAGCATTTCAGCCTCAATATTTTTAAGTTTTATTTCCTTATGAATTTCAATCATTGCTAACTTAATAATGTCTGCTGCACTACCCTGAATTGGTGCATTAATAGCTTGTCTTTCTGCAAAACCTCTAACAGCAAAATTCTTATCAGTAATTCCTTTAATATTAATTTTTCTTTTAAAAATTGTTTCAACGTATTGATTTGTTTTTGCGAAATCAATTTGATGTTCCATATATTTTTTAATTTTTGGATATTTAATAAAATACTCATTTATGTAATCTTTTGCTTCTGTATTGGAAATATCAAGTTGTTTTGCTAAACCATATGGACTAATTCCATATAGAATGCCAAAATTAATTGCTTTTGCTTTTCTTCTATAATCGTTGTTTATTTGACTACCGTTTAGATTAAATATTTCTTTAGCAGTTGAAGCATGAATATCTTCATTGTTTTTAAAAGCTTTAATAAAATTTTTATCACTAGAAATTTCTGCAGCTAATCTAAGCTCTATTTGAGAATAATCAAAACTGACTAATTTTTTTCCTTTTCCACTAACAAAAGCTGTTCTTATTTTTTTTCCATTTTCTGTTCTAATTGGGATATTTTGAAGATTTGGATCTGTAGAACTTAATCTACCAGTTAAAGTATTAGCTAAACCAAATGATGTATGAATTCTACTTTTACCATCTGTTAATCTAAATAAAGCATCTGTATAGGTTGATTTAAGTTTTGTTAATTCCCTCCAATCAAGAACAAGTTTTGCAATTTCAAATCCATCTAATGCTAAATTATTTAAAGTTGAAGAATCAGTTGAATATGTTCCCGATTTTGTTTTTTTACCACCAGGTATTTTAAGATTAACAAATAGTATCTCTCCTAATTGTTTAGGTGAGCCAATATTGAACTCTTCTTTTGAAAGTTTATAAATGTTCTTTTCAAGTTTTTTACTTTCATTTTCAAATTCATTGCTTAGACTTGTTAAAAACTTTTTATTTACCTCTATGCCATTTGCTTCAATTGAAGATAATACTTCTACAAGAGGCAAATCAATATTTTGATAAACAAAATTAGCCTTTTCTTTTATTAAACGAGGATAAAGATGTTTAAAAAGCCTAAACGTTAATAATGAATCTTCAGCAGCGTAATTAACTGCTTGATCAATTGTTACTTTATCAAAAGTAATTTCATTCTTTCCTGTGCCTACAACTTCCTTATATTTAATAGTTGTATGATTTAAGTGATTAAAAGATAGATCATCTAAATTGTGCTTATAAATTCCATTATCAATTGAGTAAGAGATTAGCATTGTGTCTGCAATTGAATTAAACGTTACTCCATACTTTTTTAAAATTCTAATGTCATATTTTATGTTTTGACCAATTTTTAAGATTGATTCATTTTCACAAATTTTATTAATATTTTTAATTACATATTTTTCCTCTAATTGATTATCGATTTTTTTAGAACCATCTGGAGTAGTATGGCTTAAAGGGATATAATAAGAAATACTTTCACTATAACAAATTGATATTCCAACTAATTTAGCTTGTTCTATATTGAGTGAGTTAGTTTCGGTATCAATAGCGCACATACCAATTTTTTCAATTTCCTTTAAAATTTTTTCAAAATTGTTCTTTGAAGTAATTAATTGATACTTTGGTTCTTTTTCTTTTTTTTGAATAATATTGTCTTTATTACTAGATATAAAAGAATTAGATTTTAACCTTTCAGATGTTGATCTAAAGCCTTGCTCTTTAAGGAACTCAAAAATGTTATTATTTTCATTTTTTAATTCATTATAAGTTCTTATTTTGTCAATACTTTCAGGTATCTTGACATCATTTTTTAGTGTTACAAGTTCTAAACTTAATCTAATATCATTTTCTGCTTTTGTTAAAATATTTCTTCTTTTTTCTTGTTTAATTTTACTTAAATTTTTCATTAACCCATCGATATCATTAAATTCATTTATTAGTTGCGATGCTGTTTTAGGGCCAATACCTGGAGCACCTGGAATGTTATCTACTTTGTCTCCTGTTAGAGCTTGGATAAAAATAACTTTATCTGGTTGAACTCCAAATTTTTCCTCAACATCTTTAATTTCTATTTTTTTATTTTTCATTGGATCAAGCATTGTCACATTTTTACTAACAAGCTGCATTAAATCTTTATCTGAGGAGACTATGATGGTCTCAATTTTATCTTTTTCTGCTAAGTTTACATAAGTTGCAATTAAATCATCTGCTTCAAATCCCTCTATTTCTAGCTGCGGTATATTAAAACTCTTTACACACTCTCTGATTAAAGGAAATTGTGGTATTAAATCATCAGGAGCTTCTCCTCTATTTGCCTTATATTCTGGATATATATTATTTCTAAAATTTTCCCTTGCTGCATCAAATATAACTACCATTTTATCATTACTATAATCTTCTATCAGCTTAACAAGCATATTAGTAAAACCAAAAACAGCATTTATTGGTGTTCCATCTGAGCGGTTCATAGGAGGTAAACCATAATAAGCTCTAAATATATAGGCAGAACCATCAACTAATATTAATCTACTCTTTTTATTCATTGTAAATTTAAATATATAAGATTTTAATAAAATGTCAGATTATAAATATTCAATTGAAGCTAAAAATGTAAATAAAACTTTCTATAAAAAAAATCAGGAAGTTAAAGCACTAATAGATTTTAGTATATCAATCAAAAGAGGAACTATTCACGGTTTATTAGGTCCAAATGGTGCTGGTAAATCAACTTTTATTAATATTCTTGGAGGTTTAGTTAAAAAAAACTCTGGTGAAGTTAATATTTGTGGAATAAACATAGATCAAAACATTAAGTTAAGTAAGTTCAAAATAGGTATAGTTCCTCAAGAACTTAATATTGATCCTTTCTTTTCTCCGGCTGAGTTATTAGAACTTCAAGCAGGCCTATATGGTGTACCAAAAAAGAAAAGAAAAACTGACGAAATTCTTGAAAATTTAAAATTAACTGAACAAAGAAATGCATATGCAAGAACTTTATCAGGAGGAATGAGAAGACGGTTATTAATAGGAAAAGCGTTAGTTCATGACCCAGAAATTATAATTTTAGACGAACCTACCGCAGGTGTTGATATTGATATAAGAACATCAGTGTGGAATTATATAAAAAATATAAGTAAACAAGGTAAGACAATTTGTTTAACAACGCATTATTTAGAAGAAGCCGAAAACCTTTGTGATAACATTTCAATTATTAATTTTGGAAAAAAAATAATTGAGGGTTCTAAAAGTGAACTTTTAAGTATTATTTCAAAAAAATCTGTATCTTTTGTTTTAAATAAAGATATTTCAATACCAAAAGATTTAGATGATTATAATCCGACATATAGTGATGGAATACTAAAATTAAATTATGATAAAAATCAAACTAATATTAAAGAAATAATAGATATACTAGATAAAAATAAAATTGAATTTAAAGAAATTAATACAGTTGAAGGTGATTTAGAAGATGTTTTTTTAAAAGTAATAAATAATAAAAATGCTAAAGCTTGAAAGATTATTAAATTATTTATTTTTATTAGTACCTTTATTTCTAATTACTGGCCCAGCTATTCCTGATATTGTAATTACTATTAGCATAATATTTGGAATTATCTATCTCATTTATTTTAAAGAATATTATACTGTTATTAAATTAAATTATTTTAAAATAACAATTTTATTTTGGTTAAGTATAATTATAATTAGTTTTTACTCCTTTAATAAAATAAACTCATTTCAAGACTCTATAATCTTTATAAGATTTTTATTTATACCTTTTTTTGCTTATTTTATTTTTTATAAAAAAAAATTTTTTCTTAACGCTAGTTTAGTATTAATTTTGATACTTGTAACATTTGTTTGTATTGATACTATCTATCAATTTTTAAATTATAGTTCTGAGAATGGATTTGGAGAAGATTTACTTGGCTTTAAATCAAATTGGTATGGAAGATTAACTGGCCCTTTTGGTAACGAATTAATACCAGGATCGTATGTTTCCAAATTTGGTCTCTTGGGATATGTATTTCTTATTTCAAATAAAAGGTTTGAAAAAAAAACGATAATCCAATCTATATATTTATCAATGGTTTTACTTGTTACGTATATTACTGGAGAAAGAATGGCATTTGCCACTTTCTCATTAGGTCTACTAATATTATTAATTTTTTTAAATGGATTTAGGATATCAATCTTATTATCAATAATATTAAGTATATTATTTATATATATAATAATTATTTTCCATCCATTTTACAATGATTATAAAATTATTGAATCTTCCGAAACTCATCAGGGGCAAAAAATAGAAAAATTTTATAAATGTAGTGATGAAACTGAAGAAATTTGTTCAAAAATTATAAATGTTCAACCTAAATTTTTGGAAGTAGTTAAAAATTTTAAGACATCTGCTTACGGAGAAATATATCTTTTATCATACAAAATGTTCTTAGATAATCCACTAACTGGAGTAGGAGTAAATAATTTTAAATATCTTTGTAAAACAAATAAAAATTACAGAGATATGATGATTAATTATGAATGTGCATCACATCCACATAACATTTATATTCAATGGCTCACTGAAGGGGGTCTAATCGTATTTAGTTTATTTATTATTTATTTGATATTATTAACACTTTTTATAATTAAAAATGATGGCAAAACTAAATATAAAATAATTTCTCTGGTAATAATTTTAATAATGTTTTGGCCAATTATGTCAACGGGAAGCTTAATTAAAAATTGGTATGGGATAATTACATTTTTTATAATTGGTCTTTGCATGTGTTTAAGCAATTTTAGAAATAAAACTTAAATTTGGAATTTGAAAAATAATTTTTTATATAATTTGCAAAAATTAAACCAAATATAAAAAATATTAATACAGACAATGTTGTTCCATTTCCTTTTCCAAATAATGATCCAATAAAAATTGAAAAAAATATGATACTTGATGAAAAAAATTTATAATTTATACCTATAACAGAACCTACCAAAAAGAAAAATATAATGAAAAGAGAATTTCCTAAACCCATGCCAAAATGAGAACCAACATAAGCCATGTAAATTGATGAGTACATTATAGATATATTCGTATATCTTGAATTATCATAAAATCTTGCCTTTAAAAGGTAGAAAAAAGATTTTACACCATCAATCCAAGTAATTTTTTTTCCCTGTGCTTTTGATCTAAAATAATAGGATACTCCATACTCATATATGAAGAAATTATTTCTAACTATTTGAGATGCTATATCAATTTCAATACCAAAATCATTAACAGTTAGATTAATTTTTTTTATCACACTTCTATGGAGAATTTTTAATCCACAATGTACGTCACTTAATGATTGAGAGAAAAAAATGTTAAATATTAAGGTGTTAATTTTACCAACTAAACTATTAAAAAAATAATTATTTTTTTTTAATTTACCTGATAAATATCTACTTCCAAAAATACATTTTATTTCATTGTTATCACAGATAATTTCATACATTTCTTTTGCATCTTTAATGTCTAATTCCAAATCAGCATCTTGCATAAGCACGTATTCACCCTTAGAATTTTTAATTCCTGTTTGTATCGCCTTACCTTTTCCAGAATTTATATCAATCTTAATTATATCAAATTTAAAATTATAATTTTTTTTTGATTTCAGATTATTTAGTATTTCATTTGTACCATCTGAAGAACCATCATCTATAAAAAGAATTTCTATATTACTAAAATTAAAATGTTCTAAGATCTGATCAAAAAGTTTGGGAATGAAAATACTTTCATTATAAATTGGAATAACAATTGATAAATTTATATTATTCTCTTGGGGCATGTTTATTCAGTATTCTCTGTAATGTACGTCTATGCATTCTAAGTCTTCTCGCAGTTTCTGAAACATTCCTGTTGCACTGTATAAACACTCTTTGAATATGTTCCCATCTAATTCTATCAGCTGTCATTGGGAGCTCTGGAGGTGGAGGTAAAATTTCTTTGGAATTAGTTAAAGCATCATATATTTGATCTATTTCCGCCGGTTTTGGCAAATAATCTATCGCTCCAGATTTAATTGCAGCAACTGCAGTGGCTATATTTCCATATCCAGTTAGTAAAAGTGATTTTGTTTGTGGACTAATTTTTTGCAGCTCTTTAACTAATTCTAGGCCTGATCCGTCTTCTAATCTCATATCAACTACAGCATAATCAAAGTTATAATCCTTTACTTTCAATAATGAATCTTTGAAGCCTGGTGAGGAAATAACATCAAAGCCTTTTTTCTCCATCGAACGTGTAAGCCTTTCTCTAAAAGGCAAATCATCATCAACAATTAGCAACTTCATATTCATATATTTAAGATAGAGTTATCAAACATAATTTCAACTACAGCTTTATTTTCTTTAGAATTATATAATTTAAAATCACCTCCCATATTTTCAATTAAATTTTTTGCTATAAATATACCCAGGCCCATTCCTTGATTATTTTTTGAAATATAAGGTTCACCTAATTTATCAACAATATCTTTTGAAAAACCGTATCCATCATCAGAAATAATAATATTTACACTCGATTGTAAATATTTTAACTCGACAGTAACAACACTGATTGAATAAAATATGGCATTTTGTATAATATTTCCTAATGCATACATAATTTCATCTTTAAAAATAATTTCTGGCTCTTCAATAATATTATTTTTTTTTATTTTCAATTTTTTGCCTTTATTAAATTTTTCAAAATTTAATTTGATTAGATCTGTTATCTTGACTTTTTGAAGAAATTTATCTTTTAATTTTAAAGGATTTTTTGAAAACCTCTGTAGTATTTCTTTGCATCTTTCTGCTTGGGATTTTAGCAAAACTATATCTTTTACGATATTTTTATCTTCTATTAATTTTTTTTCCTTAAGTAAATCATTTAAAATTAAAAAAATTGTATTTAAGGGAGTTCCAAGTTCATGCGCTGCTGCTGCACTAAGAGAGCCTACCTCAGTTATTTTTTTTTGATTTAAGATTTGAAGTTTTGAAATTGATAATGCATTTGAAATCTTTCTAGATGAACTTGCAAATAAATATGCGTAGATTGCTATAAATATTACAGTAATAATTAATGAGGCTACTAATCCAAAACTATAAATTTCGGGTAGGAAAAATTCTTCACCCAAATCAAGTGGTATAAAATAAAAATTAAGAATTACTATTATAATAATTGATATTGTTGATAATATTACTGTCATTAAAGCTGGTAAATATGATGCTGATGTAATTACAGGTGCTAATATCAAAATAGAAAATGGGTTAACTATTCCACCTGTCAAAAATAATAAAATACCTAATTGTAATGTATCAAAAAGTAGAAAAGAAAATGCTTTTTGATTACTTATAGATTTATTTTTTCTTTCTTCAAAATAAGAGTAAAAATTTACTGCGACTGAAAGAAAAATAACAAATAAAGTTTCAAATAATGGAATTTGTATTTTAATAATATATGTTACAAAAAAAACTGCCAAAATTTGACCAAAAATTGCAATCCATCTTATTTTAATAAGATTACCAAGCAGTATAGTGTTCATTAAGTGTTAAATATCTAGATTTGCTACTTTTAATGAATTTTCAGCTATAAATCTTTTTCTTGCATCTGTTTCACCACCCATAAGATCTTCAAATGCCTTATTTGCAGCATTTATTTCAGTGATTTTTACTGATAGTAAAATTCTTTCATTTTGATCTAATGTTGTTTCCCATAACTGATCAGGATTCATTTCTCCTAAACCCTTATATCTATTTATCTGAAGACCAGATTTACCTATATCTAATATTTTATTTATCAAATCCAATGGTCCAAAAATGTTAAATTCTTCATTTTTATGAATTACTATGCCACAACCCGTCTCTTTTAATCGATAAAAGTTTTCCATTAATTGATCTTTAAGTTCATTTAGAGCTTTTGCCTCAGGTGATACTACAAAATTTTCATCTATTATATATTTCTCAGTAAAGCCTCTAATTGTGCGTTGAAACATAATAGAATTATTTTTATGCGTTACTATCCAATTTTTTTGAGAAATATTTGAAATTAAATTTAATCTTTGCTGAAGATATTTTGCTATTTCTTGACCTATTTTGTTATCTTTAAGATTTCTAAAATCTAAAGCCCTTACTATGGCCGAGTGTTCTATTATGTCAGTATTATCAACTCTCCTCAACAAAGGTGTAACTAAGTTTTTAGTTTTTTTCGAGAGATGTATTATTTTTTTTAATTCTTCTCCTGCAATCTGAAAAAGTTGAATATTTTGAAAAATTGTGTTTTTTAATCCTTCTTCAATCAAATAATTTTCTAGATCGTTATCATCTTTTTTATAAACAGTAGAATTACCCTTTTTGAGTCTATAAAGAGGAGGTTGTGCAATATATAATCTTCCGTAATCTATTATGGGCTTCATATGTCTATAAAAAAAAGTCAATAATAATGTTCTAATATGACTTCCGTCTACATCTGCATCAGTCATAATAATAATTTTATGATATCTCATTTTAGAAATATCAAATTTTCCTTCTAATTTATTTTGCTCTATATCATCAGTTGGATTACCGACACCTGCTCCAATAGCGGTAATGAGCGCTCCTATCTCATTACTTGTTAAAACTTGTTTATCATTGGCTCTTTCAACATTTAAAATTTTTCCTCTAAGCGGTAATATAGCTTGATTTTTTCTATCTCTACCTTGTTTTGCTGAACCTCCAGCAGAATCTCCCTCAACAATAAATAATTCAGATAGTTCTGGATTCTTTTCTTGGCAATCAGCAAGCTTTCCAGGAAGAGAAGTATTTTCTAAACCTGTTTTTCTTCTAGTTAACTCTCTTGCTTTTCTAGCAGCTTCTCTTGCGTTTGCAGCTTCAACAATTTTATCAATCACTTT
>CACMEY010000019.1 GCA_902612805.1 uncultured Alphaproteobacteria bacterium
AATTATTCCAGAAATTTTTTCTTTATTAATTAAAACATCATTTGGCCATTTAATTTGAGTTTTAACATTACAAATATTTTCAATCACAGAACAGATCATATTAGTAATAAAAGCATTATTTAAAAAATGATTTTCTATTGGCAATATATTTTTAGATAAAATAGAAATATAGACATTATTTTTTGGACTTTCCCAAGTTGTTCCTCGTCTTCCAAATCCTTTTTTTTGTTCATTTGCCATCAAACATATATCTCTATTATAAATAAGTTTTTTAACCTCTGACATTGTAGAGTCTACAGATTCAATAAAATGAAAATCAAAATTGTTTTTATCTAATAGATTTTTAATTTTATCTAATGACATTAATCAAATGGTCAAACTTGCTGATATATTAATCAATAAAGACGGGTAAAATATAAAACAAATAATTACAAACAAACTTAAGGACAGAATAATTTTTGATTGAAAAGAAATTTGAAAATTAATTATTCCTTCACTTTTACTTTCATCAAAATACATTATTTTAATAATTCTTAAATAATAAAAAGCAGAAATAACACTAGCTAGGACGCCAAGAACTGAAAGCACATATAATTCTTTTTCAATTGCAGCAATGAAAACATAAAACTTTCCAAAAAATCCTATAAAGGGTGGAATACCAGCCATAGATAGCATTATTATTGAAATAGAAAGACTAACTATTGGATTACTTTTACTTAACCCTTTTAAATCACTTATATTAATCAAATATTCATTTTTAACTTTTAACGAAAGTAAAATAGCAAAAATAGCAACATTCATTATCATGTATGAAAACATGTAAATTGATGCTGCTTTAATTCCATCATCATTTGCGGAAACTAAAGCTATTAAGATATAACCTATATGCCCGATAGAACTATAAGCTAATAATCTTTTAATATTTGACTGTGCTATAGCCGCTATAGCTCCAAGAAACATTGAGGCTATTGATAAAAATAAAATTATTTGACTCCATTCTAAGTAATAATTTTCAAATGGAACTAAGCAAAAACGATAAATTAAAGCTACTGCAGCAATCTTAGGTACAATAGCAAAAAAACCTGTAATTGAGTTTGGAGCCCCTTCATAAACATCAGGAGTCCACATATGGAAAGGTACGGCTGAAACCTTAAAAGCCAAGCCTACCATCACAAATACAAGCCCAAATATTAGACCTAAATTTAAATTATCATATTTTGATAAATAGAAACTTATATCATCAAAATTCATTGAACCAGTAAATCCATAAATTAAGGAGAAGCCGTATAAAAGTATACCAGACGATAATGCTCCTAAAATAAAGTATTTTACTCCTGACTCAGCTGATGAGATTGAATCTCTTTTTATTGCTGCAGCAACATATAGAGATAAACTTTGTAGCTCTATTGCTAGATACATGGACATAAGATTATTTGAAGCAATCATTAACATCATCCCAAGTGTAGAAAATAAAAATAAAACAGGAATTTCAAAATTTTTAAGCTTAATGCCTAAGAAATAATCTTTAGAAATGATGATACTAGCTATAGATCCTAATAGAGCTAAAATTTTAAAAAAATTTATAAATGAAGAGTGGCTAAATAAACTTTTATAATTTGCAAAATTTGATTCACTATCATAGTAAACAAGCAAAATGGTTAATAATAAAACAAAAACTGCTAGATTGGAAGTTTGTCTAAATGCATTCTTTTTTAAAAAAAGCCCAAAAAGTAAGCAAACAAAAGAAGAGCATGCTAAAAAAATTTCGGGTATAAAAAATATATTGTAAATATTATTTAGCATTGGCTATTTCATAGTTTGTTATAATCAGTTCAAGTGATAATCTCATAGGATCTAAAAATAGATTTGGAAATATACCTAGTAATATTACTGAAATTGCTAAAGGAATTAATATGATTTTCTCTCTTGTGTTTATATCTAAAATATCTGCAAGTTTATTATTAGTTATGGTGCCAAAAATTATTCTTTTATAAAGGTATAGCATGTAAACAGCGGATAATATTATTCCAAAAGCCGCGCCAATAACAACGTAACTTGAAAATTTAAATGCGCCAACAATGACTAAAAATTCTCCAATAAAACCACTAGTTCCAGGCAATCCAACTGATCCCAGCATAAAAATCATGAATACTGTTGCATAAAGTGGCATTCTTTGAACTAATCCTCCGTAAAATTCAATTTCTCTAGTATGCATTCGATCATAAATAACGCCAACACATAAAAATAAAGCTGCTGAAACTAGTCCATGACTAATCATTTGCATCATTGCTCCTTCTAAGCCTTGTTGATTCACTAAGAAAATTCCAATTGTTACAATTCCCATATGAGCAACAGATGAATATGCAATTAGTTTTTTAATATCAGTTTGTGCTAGTGCTACTAAGGAAGTGTATACTATGGCAACTATACTTAATGTCATAATTAAAGGTATAAAAAACTCTGTTGCTTCTGGAAGCATGCCTAAAGAGAAACGGATAAAACCATATCCACCCATTTTTAAAAGTACTCCTGCTAAAATAACAGATCCAGCTGTTGGAGCTTCAACATGGGCATCGGGCAACCATGTATGAAACGGCCACATAGGAATTTTAACTGCAAAGGAAGCAAAGAAGGCGAGCCATAGAAACAATTGAGTATTATAGGAAAAATAGTTACCTTGTAAGAATTCAATACTCATTGAACTTGTATTTCTGTACATCACAATAATAGCAATCAACATGAGTACTGACCCCAAAAGAGTGTAGAGAAAGAATTTAAAAGAAGCATAGATTCTTCTATTACCTCCCCATATACCTATGATTAGATACATTGGTATTAATACTGCTTCAAAAAAAATATAAAATAAAAGTATGTCTATAGAAGCAAACATTCCAATCATTACAGTCTCTAAAAATAAAAAAGAAAGCATGTATTCCTTGACTCTTTTTTTTATATTATTCCAACTAGCTAAAATACAAAGTGGGGTCAAAAATGTACTTAGTAAAATCATAAAAAGTGAGATACCGTCAACTCCAACATGGTAGAAGAAATTAAAATCATCAAACCATCTAAATTTTTCTTCATATTGATAAGATGGATTGGAATAATCAAATTGTAACCATAGTATTAAACTTAAAATAAATGTTCCTAATGTTGCTAGTAAAGCAGCCCATTTAATATTAATTGAAGTTAATTCATCTTCTTTAATAAAAAGAATAATTAAAGCACCAATTAAAGGTAAAAAAATTATTACTGAAACTAATGGCCAGTCAATCATTTAGTAATATAAAAACCATGTTAAAATTATTACTAAGCCTCCAAGCATAGCAAAAGCATAATGAAACAAATACCCTGATTGAAACAAACTTACATAGGATGAAGATTTTGAAATAATCCAGGAGACCCCGTTTGGTCCTAAACCATCAATAGTTTTTTCATCTCCTTTTTTCCAGAAAAAGTTTGCCAATTTGAAAAAAGTTAAAACAAATACTTTATAATATAACTCATCCACATACCATTTATTTTTAGAAAGAGAATATAAAGGATCTAAGTTATAGGAAAGATTTTTTGCTCTGTTTAAATTATTTGAATATATCAACACACAGACAAGGATTCCAATTGCAACAGCCGATTTTGATATTAGTGATTGCGTAAGAGGAAGATATTTATTAGAACTTTCTGTTAGTAATATTGCATTATCCCAAAATTCTTTTTTGTAATATCCAATAAAATAATCAGCAAAAAATATTCCAGAAAAAATAGAACCAGTTGCAAGAATAAATAATGGAACTGTCATCACTAAAGGTGATTCATGAGCGTGATCATATGTTTTACTATTTGATCTATTTTCACCATGAAATGTTAGGAATAATAATCTCCATGAATAAAAAGCAGTAAGTAAAGCAGTTAAAATACCTACTAAATATGCAAAGTATGCTATTCCATTTGAAGCATAGAAAGCATTTTCTAAAATACTTTCTTTTGAATAGTAGCCAGATAGATATGGGAAACCAATAATTGCAAGAGATCCAATCCACATCATTGTAGCAGTAAAAGGTATTTTTTTATAAAGTCCCCCCATTTTTCTCATATCCTGTTCATGATGCATTGCGTGAATTACAGAACCCGCAGAAAGAAATAGAAGAGCTTTAAAAAAGGCATGAGTTGTTAAGTGAAATATTGATGCATTATAAGCGCCAACACCTGCTGCAAAAAACATATATCCTAATTGACTGCATGTTGAATATGCAATGACTCGTTTAATATCATTTTGTGTTAAGGCTATAGAGGCAGCAAAAATAGCTGTGGCCGCACCAATAAAAGTAATGAATAAATTGGTAAATGTAGCAAATTCATAAAGAGGACTCATTCTTGCAACTAAAAATACACCAGCTGTTACCATTGTTGCAGCATGTATTAGTGCAGATACAGGAGTTGGCCCTTCCATAGCATCTGGCAACCAGGTGTGTAAACCTAATTGGGCAGATTTACCCATTGCACCTATGAATAAAAGAAAACATAAAAAATCTAAAGTTGGAAAACTGAAAGAAAGGAATTGAATTTGATGTTCACTAAATTGATCTACTTGTGAAAATATATTGTCGAAACTTATTGTGCCAAAAATATAAAAAATTCCAGCAATTCCAATTGCGTATCCAAAATCTCCAACTCTGTTTACAACAAATGCTTTTATAGCAGCTTTATTTGCTGAATCTTTATGGTGCCAAAAACCAATTAATAAATATGAAGCTAGCCCAACACCTTCCCAACCAAAGAACATTTGCAACAAGTTATTACTTGATACAAGAACAAGCATAAAAAAAGTAAATAAGCTTAGATAACCCATAAATCTTATTTTTGATGGATCTTCTTCCATATAGCCTATTGAATATAAATGAACACAAGCAGAAACAGTTGTAACCACAATGAACATCACAGCAGTTAAAGTGTCTAATCTAATTGACCAATCAACAATAAAGTTTCCAGAAGTGATCCAGTTAAGAATAAAAATTATTTCAGTTTCCTTATTATTAATAAATTGAATGAATATTATCCAAGAAAATAAAGTACAAAGAAAAAGGATTGAAGTTGTTGATATTTGATAAACCTTATAGTTAAACTGTTTACCGAGTAAAAAACAAAAAAGAAAACCAAGTAGAGGTAAAAATATAATTGAGGTTGCCATCCACTATCCCTTAAGCTGATTAATTTTATTTACTTCTATTGATCCTAAATTTCTAAAAAAAACTACAAGTATGGCGAGTCCAATTGCTGCTTCCGCGGCTGCAACAGTAAGTGTAAGCATTGCGAAGATCTGCCCTGAAATATCATTAATATACGCTGAGAAAGCAATAAAATTAATATTTACTGACAATAAGATGAGTTCTATAGACATTAAAATTATAATTAAATTTTTCTTATTTAAAAATATTCCTAAAACACCTAAGGTAAAAATAATTGCGCCAAGAAAAAGGTAGTGTTCAAGAGTAATCATTAACTAAATTCCTTCGCCTATTTTTACTTTTTTCTTTTCTATAGCTGTTGATGCATCAACTGTATTTTGAGAATCTATATTTTGCCTTTTAACACCACCTTTATCTCTTAATGTAAGTGTAATAGAGCCAATCATTGCTACTAATAAAATTATCCCACATATTTGAAATAAATAAAAATATTCAGTGTAGAGTATTTGCCCAATCATTTTTGTATTTTCCACTTCATTAACTATAGGTTGTAGTGGTGTTTGATTGTTATAAATATTAGACGATCTATCTGTTAAAAAAAGTATTCCAAGTTCAATTACTAGAACTATACCTAATAATGCTCCAAAAGGTAAATATTGCAAAAAACCCTCTCTCAACTTTACAAAATTTATATCAAGCATCATTACAACAAATAGAAAAAGGACGGCAACAGCTCCAACGTATACAACTACAAGAATCATTGCCAAAAATTCAGCACCTAATAAAACAAAGAGTCCTGATGCGTTAACAAAGCTTAAAATTAAGAACAAAACTGAATGAACTGGATTTTTTGCACTTATTACCATTAGAGCAGAAAGAACTGCAACAGATGAAAAAAGATAAAATGTTAATGAATAAAGAATCATTCTTATCTATATTTTCTATCGAGATGAATATTTTGAGCAATTTCTTGTTCCCATCTATCTCCATTTTCTAAAAGTTTATCTTTATTATAAATTAATTCTTCTCTTGTTTCAGTGGCAAATTCAAAATTTGGTCCTTCTACTATCGCATCAACTGGGCAAGATTCTTGACATAAACCACAGTAAATACATTTAGTCATATCTATATCATATCTTGTTGTTCTTCTGCTTCCATCCTCTCTTGGCTCTGCTTCAATTGTAATTGCCTGAGCAGGACATACTGCTTCACAAAGTTTACATGCGATACATCTCTCTTCTCCACTTGGATATCTTCTCAAAGCATGCTCACCTCTAAAACGCGGGCTTAATGGACCTTTTTCGTGAGGATAATTTATTGTAACTTTAGATTTAAATATGTATTTGAAAGTTAAAAATAGCCCTTGAAATAGTTCAAATAAAGTAAAAGATTTAATTATTTTATACATATTAATTTGGCAGCATGTCAAAATATACTAAAAAACCAGAAGTTGCCACAACCCAAAACAAAGAAAACGGTAGAAAAACTTTCCATCCAAGTCTCATTAACTGATCATATCTATATCTTGGGAAAGTTCCTCTAACCCAAATAAATAAAAATAATATAAATATTACTTTCACAGTAAACCAGATTACTCCAGGAACAACATTTAATGGGTATACATCAAATGGAGGAAGCCATCCGCCTAAAAAAAGAATGACAGTCATAGAAGACATTAAAATCATACTCGCGTATTCACCTAAAAAAAATAATACAAATGAAGCAGATGAATATTCAGTAAAAAATCCTGCAACAAGTGTTGATTCATCTTCAGGAAGATCAAAAGGTAATCTATTTGTTTCAGCTAACGCAGAAATAAAAAAAATAATGAACATAGGTAATAATGGAATTGCAAACCATACAGTCTGCTGAGCTAAAACTATCTTTGATAAATTTAAAGAACCTACACATAATAATACTGTAATTATTACAAATCCAATAGATACTTCATATGAAACCATTTGAGCAGCTGATCTTAATGCTCCTAGAAAAGGATATTGAGAGTTACTAGCCCATCCAGCCATTATTATTCCGTATACTCCAAGAGATGATACTGCAAACAGATACATGATACCTACGTTAATATCAGAGACTACCCATCCTGGAGCAAAAGGTATTACTGCCCAACCTGCTAAGCTAAGTACCATTGTTATTATGGGTGCTAAAATAAAAACAATTTTATTTGATCCACTAGGTATAATATTTTCTTTAGTAATAAGTTTTAATGCATCAGCAAAGCTTTGTAATATACCAAAAGGCCCTACTATATTTGGACCTCTTCTTAATTGAATTAATGCTAAAACTTTTCTTTCAGCATAAACTAAAAAAGCTACAGATATTAAAACTGGCACAACAACAGCAAGTATTTGGGCAATGATTATTAACCCTGTAATTAATATATCATAAGTCATCTAATTATTATGCAGCCTTATTTAAAATATCTTTAGTACATTTTGCCATTGTTTCAGAAGATCTAGAAATAGAATCATTCATATAAAAATTTTCAATGTTATATTTAATTTTAATATTCTCAATTTTATTATTTTTAGCAAAAGTTATTTCGCGAATAGAATTAACTTCATTTAAGAGAGCAAATTGACCATAGGTACTGGTAAGCTCATTTCGAAGTTCCCCAAGATTATTAAAATTTAAATTCATTTCAAATAAGTCACTCAAAACTCTAAAAATTTTCCACTCCTCTTTTGCTTCACCTAATGGATTATGACACTTAGTTGTTTGAATCACTCTACCTTCTATATTCATATAAGTAGAACTTTTCTCAGTATATGCAGGGGTTGGTAAAATTATATCAGCTATAGATGCTGAAACATCTCCATGATGACCAAGATAAACAACAAAAGCATTTTCAAATGTTGAAAAATTTATCTCATCTAATCCCATTAAGAAAACTACAGGCTTTGTTTTATCAATATGTTTTTTTAATTGTTTGTTGTAATCATTATCAAATTTTTTATTATAAAATTTCAAATCTAATGCTCCTACTCTAGAAATATCTTGGTTAAGAATATTTAATGGATTTGTATTTTTATTTTTTTGAATTTTTTTCGCAATTAATCCTGCAGTTTCTAATATTTTTTTTCCATGATCATTATTTATTGCTGAAGTACCTAATATTATAAGTGGGTTTTTTGCAGATTTTAAAACTTTATTGAATTCAGATTTATTATTAGATAATTTATTAAGGTAATCTAAAGAATCAGATAAATGATGATAATCGTAGGTGAGATCTAATTTAGGACCTATAAGACCAATTTTGCAGTTATTTTCAATATATGCCTTTCTAATTCTAGCGTTTAGTACCGCCGCTTCCCATCTAGGGTTGGATCCGATTAAAAGAATAGCATCAGCCTTTTCAATTTCTTGAATTGTTGAATTAAATTTATAACTTGAAGATGAATTATCGATAATTTGTGTATTATCAAATCTGCAATCATAGTTTTTTGATTTTAGTGAATTACTAAATTTTTTTGCGGAATATAAAGTTTCAATGTCGGTGAACTTACCAGATAGGAATACAGTATTTTCTTTACCTCTTTTTGTAATTTCTTTTTTTATTAATTCAAACGCATTATCCCATGAAGATTTTTGGAGTTTTTTATTAGATTTAGAATATACATTATCCAATCTTTGACTTGAGAGTCCATCAACTGCAAATCTAGATTTATCGCTTATCCATTCTTCATTGGTTTCCTCATTTATTCTAGGAAGAGCTCTTAAAACTTTTTTTCCTCTTGTATCAATCCTTATACTTGAACCTATACCATCGAACACATCAAATGTTTCTGTCTTGGTTAGCTCCCATGGTCTAGATTTAAATGCATATGGTTTACTTGTTAATGCACCTACGGGGCATAAATCAATTACATTTCCAGATAATTCTGACTCTATAGTTTTTTCTAAGTACGTCGTGATCTCAGCATTTTCACCTCTACCAAGTAATCCTATATCATCAACACCCGCAACTTCTGTAGAAAACCTTACACATCTTGTACAATGTATACATCTTGTCATAATTGTTTTAACAAGTGGCCCCATATTTTTATTTTGAACTGCTCTTTTATTTTCTTCATATCTAGTTTTATCAAAACCATAATACATTGCTTGATCTTGAAGATCACATTCTCCTCCTTGATCACAAATAGGGCAATCCAATGGATGATTAATGAGAAGAAACTCCATTACACCTTTTCGAGCTTTTTTAACTGTTTCTGTTTTTGTTTTTATAACCATTCCATCTGCAGCTGGCATAGCACATGATGCAATAGGTTTTGGAGCCTTTTCCATTTCTACTAAACACATTCTACAGTTTCCTGCTATTGAGAGTTTTTCATGATAACAAAATCTTGGAATTTCAGTTCCTGCTTGTTCACAAGCTTGCATTACAGTCATGCCATTTTCAAATTCGTATTCTTTATTATCAATTGTTATCTTTGGCACTAGGCTACTCTTCTATTTCTTTCTTGAATTCTTTTTTCAATTTCAGGTCTAAAGTGTCTAAACAAACCTTGAATAGGCCAAGCAGCAGCATCACCTAAGGCACAAATAGTATGACCTTCAATTTGCTTAGTAACATCTAAAATTTTATCAATATCTTGATGTTCAACATTTCCATGAACCATTTTTTCCATCATTCTGTACATCCATCCAGTACCTTCTCTACAAGGTGTACATTGGCCGCAGCTTTCATGTTTATAAAAATGTGATAATCTAGCTATTGCTTCAACAATATCTGTTGATTTATTCATTACAATAACAGCAGCAGTTCCTAATCCACTTTGAACTTCTTTTAGGCTATCAAAATCCATTTTAACTGTATCGCAAATAGACTTAGGTAATAAAGGCACACTAGCACCTCCAGGAATTACAGCTAATAAATTTTCCCAACCACCAATTACACCACCTGCATGTTTTTCAATCAGTTCTTTTAATGGTATCCCCATTTCTTCTTCTACATTGCATGGGTTATTAACGTGTCCTGAAATACTAAAAATTTTTGTACCTGTATTGTTCGCACTTCCTAAATCAGCGAACCATTTTGAACCACGTCTTAAAATAGTTGGTGAAACGGCAACTGTTTCAACATTTGTAACTGTTGTTGGACATCCATATAAACCTGCGCCAGCGGGAAACGGAGGTTTTAATCGAGGTTGGCCTTTTTTACCCTCTAAACTTTCAAGTAAAGCAGTTTCTTCACCACAAATATATGCTCCTGCTCCTCTGTGAAGATAAATATCAAAATCCCATCCTGTACCACATGCATTTTTACCAATTAAATTATTTGCGTAGGCTTCATCTATTGCTTTTTGTAAATTAGAAGATTCAGAATAATATTCACCCCTTATATAAATATAACAGGTATGTGCATGCATAGCAAAGGCAGCAACTAAACAACCTTCTAAAAGAAGATGTGGGTCGTTTCTCATAATCTCTCGATCTTTACATGTGCCTGGCTCTGACTCATCTGCATTAACAACTAGGTAATGATCTTTTCCAGAGTCTTTTGGCATAAATGACCACTTAAGTCCCGCAGGGAAACCTGCTCCGCCCCTTCCTCTTAATTGACTATTTTTAATTTCCTCAACAATTTTTTCGCTACCCATTTTAATAAGTTCTTTAGTATTTGACCAAATACCTCTTTTTTTGGCACCTTCTAATTTCCAGTCTTCAAAACCGTATAAATTTTTAAAAATTTTATCTTTTTCCTTAAGCATCAAATTTTCTTTCAGGTTGTGATGATTTTCTACCAATTTGTGAACCTACTTTAATTGATTTATTATCTTTTAAATCTTGAAGTATTTTTTTAAAACTCTCTTCATCTAAATCTTCATAATAATCATCATTGATCTGGACCATAGGAGCATTACAACATGCACCTAAGCATTCAACTTCAACAACTGTAAATATTTCATCATCACTTGTCGCGCCAATATTAGTTTCGCAAACTTCTTGTGCAACTTTAGAAAGTTTATCACTCCCTCTTAACCAACAAGGTGTCGTTCTACAAATTTGGACAAAATTTTTACCAATAGGTTCTAAATTAAACATCGAATAAAAAGTGGCGACCTCCAACACTCTTATATAAGACATACTTAGAGTTTCAGCTACTTTTTCCATTGAGTTTTTACTTAGCCATCCATTATTTTGTCTTTGTGCTAAGTCAAGTAAAGGAATAACTGCGCTTTGAATACGGTTTGATGGATATTTTTTTATTATTTCAGAAATTTTTTTAAAATTTTCTGATGACCATTCAAAATTATCATTAATTTTTTTATATACTTTATTATTTGTACCAGGATGATGCATTATCTATCTATCTCTCCAAAAACAATATCTAAGCTACCTAGTATGGCGGCTATGTCAGCCATTAAGTGGCCTTTAGATAAATGATCCAATGTTTGAAGGTGTGCAAAACCTGGTGCTCTTATTTTACATCTATATGGTTTACTAGATCCGTCAGAAACAAGGTAAACGCCAAATTCACCTTTTGGAGCTTCTACTGCACTATAAACTTGACCAGCGGGAACACGGTAACCTTCAGTGAAAAGTTTAAAATGATGAATTAAAGCTTCCATTGATTTTTTCATTTGATTTCTTTTAGGAGGTGTAATTTTATTATCCTCAATTGATATTGGACCTGGTTTGATCTTATTTAAACATTGGTTGATAATACTTATGCTTTGTCTCATTTCCTCTATGCGAACCAAATATCGATCAAAACAATCACCCTTTTTTCCAACAGGAACTTCAAAATCAACTTGATCATAGGCGTCATAAGGTTGAGATCTTCTTAAATCCCATGCTACACCTGCACTTCTTAATACAGGACCCGAACACCCCCATTCAATTGCTTCTGACTTTGAAATTATTCCTATATCAACTGATCTTTGTCTTAAAATTCTGTTATTAGTAAGCAAGCTTTCAAGATCATCAATAAATTTTGGAAGAGTTTTAAAATGGTCTAATAATTTTTCTTCCATTCCTTCTGGCATATCCTGATGAACTCCACCAGGTCTAAAATAGGCT
Organism: uncultured Alphaproteobacteria bacterium; assembly: GCA_902612805.1. GTDB lineage: Bacteria > Pseudomonadota > Alphaproteobacteria > HIMB59 > CACPNW01. The sequence continues at coordinate 12,228 of CACMEY010000019.1, forward strand.
GCATGAAATCTAGCTCCAGATACTGCTTCATGAAACTCCAAAAGTTTTTCCCTTTCTTCAAAACACCATAAAAAAGGTGTCACTGCACCAATGTCAGCAGCATAGGCAGGTATATTTAATAAATGATTTAGTATTCTAGTAATTTCAGCAAAAATAACTCGAATATATTTAGCTCTTTCAGGAACATTGATACCTAGGAGATTTTCAGTTGCCAATGCAAAAGCATGTTCTTGACACATTGGTGAAACGTAATCAAGTCTATCAAAATAAGGGACAGCCTGAAGATAAGTTTTATATTCAATTAATTTTTCTGTTCCCCTATGTAACAATCCGATGTGTGGTTCTGCTCTTTGAACTACTTCACCTTCAAGCTCAACTACTAAACGTAAAACACCATGTGCAGCTGGATGTTGAGGGCCAAAGTTAATTGTAGTTGTATTAAGCTCTACTTCTTTCATTTAATTTTCACCAGTAGATTTCTCATCACCAAAAAGTTTGTTTTCCATTCCTTCCCAAGGAGATTCACTATCAAAATTTCTAAATTCTTGGGTTAACTTAACAGGCTCATATATTACTTTTTTTTCAAGGTCATCGTAGCGAACTTCTGTATGTCCTGTTAAAGGAAAATCTTTGCGTAACGGATAACCTTCAAAATTGTAATCCGTCATTATCCTTCTTAAATCAGGATGGTTAATAAATTCAATTCCAAATAAATC
>CACMEY010000020.1 GCA_902612805.1 uncultured Alphaproteobacteria bacterium
GGTTTTACTCTTCTCGAACCAAGAGATATTGCTGATGCTATAATGTTTGCTTTAAGTGTTAGGTGGCGAAGCAATATTAGCACTATTGAAATTTCTGGCACAGAACAATCCCCAGGTGGAGTACCAATTATTCCAGTAAAAGATCCAATACTTTCATAAATTAATTATGGAAGAACCTATTAGATATGGTGTTGTTGGCATAGGAGGCATGGGGGCAAATCATGCTAAAAAATTACAAGAAAATAAAATAGAAAATGCCATCTTAACTGCTGTTGCTGATTCCAATGTAGAATACAAAAATAAATATAAAAATATTCCTTTTTTTGAAAATATTGATAATTTTTTTGATAATAAAATTATAGATGCGGCAATCATTGCTACGCCTCATAAATCTCACATTGATCTAGCAAAAAAAGCTCTAGAAAATAATGTTAATGTTATAATTGAAAAACCCTTAGCAATAACAAGTAAAAAGTGCCGAGAATTTATTAATATTTCTCAAAATTATAAAGCATATTTTACTGTTATGCTAAATCAAAGAACTAATCCTGTTTATGTTAAGATAAAGGAACTAATTAATGGAAACGAATTAGGTAAAGTTCACCGTTTTCAATGGACAATAACTAATTGGTTTAGAACAGACTATTATTATCAGACATCTAACTGGAGAGCTAAATGGGAAAGTGAAGGTGGAGGCGTTTTAATAAATCAGAGTATTCACCAACTTGATTTGTGTCAGTGGTTATTTGGCATGCCTGATAGTGTATATACTGATTTAGGATTAGGTCGCTTTCATGAGATAGAAGTTGAAGATGAAGTAACTTCAATCTTTAAATATTCAAATGGATTAAAAGGTGTATTTATTACAACAACAGGTGAAGCACCTGGTGTAAATAGATTGGAAATTGCATCAGATAAGGGTTTAATTACAATTCAGGATAATAATGTTACATGGGAAAAAATAGATTCATCTACTGAATTTATTAAAAACTCTAAAACACTTTTTGGGATGCCTAAAAAAGAAAAAATTAATTTTAATTTTAAAGCTGATTTGGATCAACATATTGAGCATCAAAGAATTATTCAAAACTTTACAAACTTCCTCCTAGGAAAAGAAAAACTGTTAGTGAATGGAAAAGATGGTTTAAATTCAGTTGAATTAATTAATGCGATGGTTCTATCGGGATTAGAGGAAAAAAAAATAGAGCTCCCTTTAGATGAGGTAAAATATGAACAAAAATTAGAAGAAATGATTAGTAAATCAAAATGAAAATTAATCAAATTGCAGTAACTCTTTATACCGTTAGAGATTTTTGCCAAAATGAAAAAGATTTATTTGAAAGTCTAAAAAAAATCAAAAATATTGGGTATAGTAGCATTCAAATCAGTGGTGTTGGTTTAATTAATCCTAAAACAATAAAAAGCATGTGTGAAGATTTGAGTTTAGATATATGCGCTACACATGAACCAAATGAACAAATTATAAATAATACTGATGAAGTTATTAATAAGCTAAATATTTTTAATTGCGAATATTCAGCTCTTCCTTATCCATTAAATGTAGATATGAAAAACTTAGAAGAAATTGATAAATTCATAGAAGATATAAATATCGCTGGCTCCAAGTTTCATGCAGAAGGAAAGGTATTATGCTACCATAATCACGCTCTTGAATTCCAAAAAATTAACAATGAAATAATCATAGATAGAATTTATGAAAATACAGATAGTAAATTCATACAAGGAGAGCCAGATATTTATTGGATACAAAAAGGTGGTCAAGATCCATTAATGTGGTGTAAAAAATTAGATCAACGAATGCCATTATTACACTTAAAAGATTTTATCATGATAAATGATCAAGAAAGTTTTTTTGCAGAGGTTGGCTTAGGTAATTTAGATATTAAAAATATTGTTAAAACAGCAACAGATTCAGATTGTAAATGGTTTATTGTTGAACAAGATGAATGTAATGGTGATCCTTTTGATTCACTTCAGATTAGCTATAATAATTTAGTAAAATATGCAGTTACTTAAGAAAAAAACTTTTTGCGTTTTGATTTAGTAAATTATTAATATCCCTTTCTATTATAAATTTTGATAAATCAAAATTTTTCTTAGAAAGATCTTCATAATATTCATATAAAATTTCATGTAAGATATTTTTGAAATGAGACCATTTATATATAAGTTGATCTGTAACTCTTGCATCGGAATGCTGGGGTATAAATGACAAACCTAGCATATCAATCCTCATTTTTAGAACAATTTTTATAATACTTGGTTGGTTCATAAACCACCAAAAACCAAATATTTTTAAATTAGGATGTTTACGAGCTAAGACGGTTAATTCGTGCTGATCATTTAAAGATAAACAAGTTACAAGAAATTTGTTTTCTGGGAAAGAATTACATAATTTACTTAGTTCTTTGAGATTAATATCACCAATCCCGTCTCCAGCTAAACCAAAACTACTATTTACAGCTCGTTTAACACCTAACATTAAAGACAATGGGATATTTTTTTTATTTAACCATGATAAAATTAATTTCCAAAGAGGATCATTTAAAATTTCTTTAAAATTATCTGAATTTGCTGAAATAGCTGCATACACTGGATTTGATACTAAAAAACAACTATCTAAATAATTTATTACAACATCATCTGCTTTTTGATTTATCTTAGTTTGATTTTTTGCAACCTCAATTGCTTGGGAATTATTAATAATTAAATCATCCAGTCTTAATGATGATTGAAATATATTTCTATCCCAATCATTATCTTTATATAAATTCCATTCATCAATATCAAATGGATTATTTGTCATTACTAAAGAAGAAACGTTTGATAATTTTAAAATTTTTTCATCTGTAAGAGATTTATTTTCATATTCATTGTTTAGTTCTTCAAAAGTTTTATTATTATAATTAATATCTAATTTTTGAAGTACAGTTAGTACGCCTTTACACGCTTCAGAAATTGGTGTTCTATTTTGAAATAATTCTTCCCAGATAAGTTTTGCTTTATTTTCGTCATCAAGAGAGTAAAATTTTTCTGCACTTATATTTGCATTGGTTAATAATTCTGCAATTAAATAATGATAGTTTAATAAATTAATAAAACCAGAAAGAGAATGACTTTTAAAGGCAGATGGAAATAAATGCGTATGAATATCAAAAATTTTTGTATTATTAATAACGTCTTCTAAAGTATCGGATAATTCCTGATTAGACATATTCATCACTTAATATTGCCAAGCCTAATCGCATTTTTTTGAGCATTGATTGCCAATTCCATAACTTTTAAACAATGTGATTGATCCATTGCAGTACTAGTTCTGTTTATAACATCACCCATTAATCTCTCAAAATATGTTAGGGGTTCTTTAGAAGCATTTTTATATTCATATTTTTTATTGTTAACTAAAAAAAGGTGATCTGTACCCTCTCTACCAACAAGATCGACATACTTTCTTAATTCAATGTATCCTTTTGTACCTAAAATGGTTAATCTGCCATCGCCCCAATTAGGTAAAGCATCAGGAGTGTACCAGTCTACCCTAATGTAACCTCTACCCTTATCTCCATGGATTAATATTTCACCAAAATCTTCAAACTTATTATATTCTGGATTTGAAAAATTACCTGTTGAAGAATTTATAATTTCTACATTTTTAGATCCAGTAAAAAATAAAAACTGATCTATTTGATGTGAAGCAATATCACATAAAATACCACCATATTGATCGTAATCAAAAAACCAATCAGGTCTAGTTTGAATATTTAATCGGTGAGGTCCCATTCCTATTGTTTGAACAACATCTCCAATTTCACCTGCTTGAATTAAATCATAAGCAACTTGAACTGAAGGTACTTCAAATCTTTCAGAAAAATCTATTGAAAAAATTTTTCCTGTTTTTTTTGTAGTATTTTCAATTTCTTTAAGTTGTTCTAAAGATGTACAACCAGGTTTATCTAACATTACATCTTTTCCAGCATTCATACACTCAATAGCTAAAGCTGCTCTTTTAACTGGAATGTCTGCTATTAATACTAATTCAATTTCTTTATTTGCTAATAAATCCTCTTTATTTGTAAAGCGCGGTATATCAGGGTGTTTTTCATTAAAATCTTTTGTAATATTGTTATCAGTTTCATTCCACCAGCCAACACATTCGCATCCCAAATTTAACATGCCATTTAATTGTCCAAAAATGTGTCTATGCTCAACACCCATTGCAGCAACTTTAATTTTTCTCATGATTAAATATTTTACTCCATTGTAATTAGTTTATTTTTTTTAGATGATTCTATCATTGCATCAATTAGATAATGAACTTTCAATGCTTCTTTTCCAGTAATTTCAAATTTTTCATTTGTGCTAATTGATTTTGCAAAATTAAGTATAAGATCTTTATGCCAATCAAATGGAAAAGCCATAGGATCAGCACTACCGCCAGTTCCAGATTCCTCTCCATACTCTTCCTTCTCACCATTTCTCCAATTAATAATCAATGTTCCTGCTTCAAGTTTTACTGTTGCATTTTCGCAATGAAGAATAATTGACTCTGATGAGCCTGGAAAAACACTAGTTGAAGCGAATAAAGATGCAATCACGCTATTTCTAAATTTAATACCACCAGTTACAAAATTTTCTGACTCCATTTTATGAAACTTTGTGGTTTCTGCCATTACCATCACATCTTTAACATCCCCTAAAAGACTGATAGCAAGATCAAGTGTATGAATAGCTTGGCTTATAAGAACTCCTCCACCATCTCTGTTGTATGTTCCTCTGCCTGGTTCATCATAATAGGACTGTTCTCGCCACCATGGAATATTGATTTGAGCTGAAAAAATTTGACCGAATTTATTCTCTTTTATGAATGATTTTAATTTAATTGAGGATTTTCTAAATCTATGTTGAAAAACTATTCCGAGGTTAACTTTATTATTTTCACAAATTGAAACTATACTTTTTGCATTTTCTAAAGTTCGTTCAATTGGTTTTTCCATTAAGATATTTTTTCCATATTTACTAAATTGCTCTACTAGTTCTAATCGTTGATTTGGAGGAGTGATGATATCCACCATGTCAACTTCAGGATTATTATAAATGCTATCAATGTCCTGAAATGAATTAAAATTATAATTTTTAGAAAAATTTTCTCTTTTTTCCCTATTTCGAGAAAAAACTCCAACTACATTAATATCATCTTTTAATTCATTTAAAGCCAAGGCATGGGGTTTTGCAGCCATGCCCGTACCAATAATGGCAAGTCCAATTTTTTTAGAACTCATTAATTATTTTTTTTTGATACAGACATGCCATTCTCTTCAAAAAGATGAACTGAATCTCTTTTAAAACGAAGATATAATTCTTCTCCCTTATTTATTTTATATTGCCCAGTATGATGAACAATTAATTGTTTTATTCCTTCACCCTGACAATAAAAATAAGTTTCACTTCCAAGCTGTTCAGTAAAATCAACATGTACTTTCAAATCTGAATTTTGCTGTTCACAAACTTCTATATGTTCAGGCCTTATCCCCAGAGAATAAGGTGTATTATTTTGTAAATTTTTATGATTTGTTTGTAAATTCAATGCATCTGAAACTAAATTAAATGAACCAGACTTATCAATTGCATTAACTTTTATAAAATTCATTTTTGGAGATCCAATGAAACCAGCTACAAAAATATCACTGGGATTATTATATAAATCAAGTGGTGCTCCTGCTTGTGCAACATAGCCATTATTTAAAACTACTATTTGATCAGCCAATGTCATTGCTTCAACTTGATCATGCGTAACATAAATCATTGTACCACCAATTTTTTCATGAAGTGCTGATAATTCTTTTCTCATTGTTACTCTTAACTCAGCATCAAGATTGGATAAGGGCTCATCAAACAAAAATGCTTTTGGATCTCTAACTATTGCTCTGCCAATAGCTACTCTTTGTCTTTGACCACCAGAAAGTGCTTTTGGTTTTCTTTGAAGATACTCTTCGATTTGTAAAAGTTTAGCTGCGCTATTAACTTTTTCTTCAATTGTTTTTTTATCAATTTTTAGATTTTCCAATGCAAAGGCCATATTTTTAAAAACAGACATGTGAGGATACAAAGCATATGATTGAAAAACCATAGCTAAACCTCTTTCTGAAGCGGGTATATTACTTACTTCATTTCCGTCTATTAAAATTTCTCCTGATGTAATTCTTTCTAATCCAGCAATAATTCTTAATAATGTCGACTTACCACATCCAGAGGGGCCAACTAAAACTAGAAATTTTCCACTTTCAACTTTTAAATCAACTCCATGAATTACTTCTGTTTGATCATAACTTTTAAAAATGTCCTTTAATATGATTTCAGTCATCTATCTCTTCTCATTATTGCTTTGTCAGGGTCAGCATGTTGTAAGTGTATAGGCGGCATCCCATTCAAGATTTTTTTAATATCATTCATCATCATATCTCTTATATTTTTATATGAATAATCTAAAGCTCCTGCAACATGTGAAGTAAATAAAATATTAGATTTTTTTCTAAAAGTTGAATCTACTGGTACAGGCTCAACTGGATATACATCTATAGCTGCTCTAAAATATTCATTTTCAGCAAGTTCAATAAATTCGTCAAAATCAACAACCTCCGCTCTACTGACTAGAACTACGGAACTATTTTTTTAATTAATTTTAATTTATCTTTACTAATAAATCCTTCATTTTCAGTAGTAACTCCAGCTAATATGAATATAAATTTATTGTTAGATAATAAATCATCAATCGATACAGGGTTTACACCCTGGCTTTTTAAGTATTCATTAGATAACCATGGATCAAATACTGAAATTTTACAGTTAAATGGTTTTAACAAAGGAAGTAAACTTTTTGCTAAATTTCCAAACCCAATTAACCCAACATTTGAGTTAAAAAGTGTGTAAGCTAATTTATTTTGTTTAATTCCATATTGCTCTTCAGAATTTAAAAATTTTTTGTAAACTCCCAAAACATTTCTAGAAAGTGAGATTGCGTAACCTATACAAGCTTCAGCAACAGCAGGTGCCATGGCAGGTGCAGCTGATAAAACATAAATACCTCTTCTATGTGCTTCATGATAATCAATATTTGGTTCCCAATTTGCTTTGACATTTATAATAGCTTTAATTTTTTTTGATTTATCTAAACGTTCTTTAGGCATAGCAGTCTGTCCAACTAATATTTCAATTTCTTCAATATTTTTATCTACAAGTTCATCAGGTGCTCGACTGCCAAAGTGATAGATTAAATTAGATATTTTTTCTAATTCAGTCTTAACATCATTAGTAAAAACCATTTCTTCATTTCTTGGATAAGGATCAAAAAAAATTAGAGGTTTATCTTGCATTACTTCATACCTGTACTTGCTATTCCTGTTGTTATAAATTTTTGTAAGTAAGCAAATATAATTGCTATAGGTAATAAAGTTACCATAGTCATTGATAATACATAATTCCACTGACTAGTAAGCTCTCCGTGAAATGCGTTTAATCCAATTTGCAATGTATAAACTTCACTTTTTGATAAAACTATTAAAGGCCATAAGAAATCATTCCATCTCCACATTATGGAAAAAATTGCTAAAACGGCAATAGCCGGTATTGATAAAGGTAGTACAACTCGCCAATAAATTGCCCATTCACTTGCGTGATCCATTCTTGCTGCTTCTATAAGCTCTCTAGGCAATGTAAGCATATATTGACGAAGTAAAAAAACTCCTGTTGGTGTTGCAGCACCTGGAAGAATTACACCCCATAATGAATTAATCATTCCAAAGTTTGCAACGACATAAAAAACCGGAACCAAAATTATCGTTAATGGAATTAATAATGTACCTATAACAAAAACAAGTGCAAAATTTTTTCCTCTAAACTCATATATAGAAAGTGCATATGCTGCCATTGAATTTATTATTAAAGTTATTATTGTTGCTACAACAGTAATGAAAGTTGAGTTTTTGAAATAAAGTAAAAAATCATATTTTCTTAAAGGATCAACATAGTTTTGCCACTGAATTTTAAATTCTCTAATTTTTTCTCTTTTATCAATCGGTACTTTTACTGTTTCTCCTGGGTTTAGAGGATCAACCATTTTAGCATTAATTCCAATTCTTTTAATTTGTGCTAACTGCTTTATTGTCCCATCTTCTTGTGTCACATTAAAAATTGGTAAGGGTTTATCGTATCCTTCAACATCAACTTGAATTTGAGAAAGTGGTAGAATTGTTGGGGGATATTCTTGTATACCCGCTAATGTCTTTAATGAAGATAATCCTAACCACACAACAGGACCAAACATTAAAAGAACACCTAGAAATAAATAAAAATAAGAAAAATAATCTGTCCAATGATATTTATTTTTATATCTTTTTTTTGTAGCAATTTTTATTATTCTTGAAGTTGTTTCTGACATATTAAATTTCCTGATGTTTACTTTCTTTATTTCGACTGAAATATAATTGCATAAGTGTTAAGAATAATAGTACCACACCGAGAACCATAGATGCGGCCGCTGCAAGACCAAAATTTTGTACAGATCCAGACGAAGCAAATCCTGTAGTAAAAATATATTGAACAATCAATGATGTAGATGTTCCAGGTCCTCCACCGGTTAAAACATATATTTCATCAAATGTTTGAACACCTTTTATTGAGGCAAGAATAAATACAACTAATAAATTTGGCATTAGAAGAGGTAAAGTTATTCGAAAGAAAATTCTTTCTCTGCTAGTTCCATCCATTTCAGCAGCCTCATATAAATTTGGAGGTATTGCTTGAAGACCTGCTAGAACAATCAAAGTATAAAAGCCCATATGGGCCCATATTGATACAAAGATTACAGATGCCATAGCCCATGATGGATCCGTTAAAAATGATACTTTGTCTCCACCATAAGACTCAATTATAGCATTGAAAGCTCCATTTTTTAGCAGTATCCATTGCCAAATCAAACCAACAACAACTGGTGACAATAAAACAGGGAAAAAAAATACCGATCTAAAAAAGCCTCTGCCAATAATTTTCTTATTTAATATCACGGCAGTCAAAACTGAAAAGAAAATCATTAAGCCAACTTGAAAAACAACAAAGAATATAGTGTTATAAACTCCTCTCCAAAAAAAATCTTCTGTACATGTATTTGGGTTTAAATAACTCTCACAGTCAAATAACTGATCATATTGTTTTGTTGTAGGAAGTTCTCTCTCAGCAAATAACAGTTCGTCACCAGATGATAATGAAAAGAAAAAGTTTGCACCAAGAGGGATTATTACAAATAATCCAAAAAAAATTAAATTTGGAAGCAAAAAAATATATGGCATATTTCTTACACCAATAATTTTTTGAATTGGCCACATGATTAAATCAATAGCATGCATTAAAAATGCAAAGGGAATGTTTAAAATTCGAAGGAAAAAAATTTTTGTTTGATTTCTAATATTTTCCATTAAATGATTTCGAAAAAAAGCTGCTCAAAATGAGCAGCTTTATGTTATTATTATTTTGGATGTAATTATCCGCCGTATTTTTCTTTAAGTTGTTTTTCAACATCTTCATCCATACGCGTCCAAGCTTCTTCCATTGTCATTTCACCAACAATAGCTTGTCCTAATCTTGAGATAATTGCGTTAAACATTATACGGTTGTCAACGTGTGCCTGAAGATCAAAAGCAACTTGATCAATAGTTGGCACTGCGCCAGCAAAAGTGTTTAATGCATGTTTTGCGTTTGGATCATCAGTTTGATAGTCAACTTGTAGATCTAAGTGTCCAGGGATAGCAAGAACTTGACCAATAAAACTACTTAGTTGTTCTTTACTAGAAAGATAATCCATTACCTTTCCAACAGCTGGATTAGCATTGAATGCTAATAGTGCATTTCCACCTGGCATTCCAGTACATGCAGCAGGACCACATGGAGCTGGTACAGCCCACCAATCAAAATCATCTCCTACTTCATTTGCAAATCTTCCAATTTGCCATGAACCACTCATCATGAAAACTACCTCAGCAGCATTCCACCAATCATTTGGAGCATGATATTTAGATCCTGAAACTGATCCCCAAAGATCTTTACTCATTGTACCTGCTTGGTGCCAGTCATAAAGCATTTGAGTCATAGCTTTTAATCCATCATCAACTAATTTTGGATCACCATTTGAATCAAAATATTTCGCACCCATAGAAATCGCAGGGCCTGATACACGGTGACCTGATCTATCCCAAGCCATTGGTATAGGAGTACCTGTTTTTTCTGCTACTTCAATTGAAACTGCTGCCCATTCTTCCCAAGTTGCACCAGGGCCTAATAGATCTACACCAGCTTGTTCAAATAGAGTTTTATTTACATATGGACCAGTAACGGTCATTGTAGAATGGAAACCATGAATTGAAGTTGTATCTCCAGGCTTACGATACCAATTTAAAAAAGGACCGAAGCTTTTTTCATAGTAACTTGGATCAGCTACATAAGGCGTAATATCAGCATAATATTTGTTTAATCCACCAAGATCAGTAACACGAGCAATGTCAGGACCTTCACCAGCAGCAAGCTGGATAGGTAAAGTGTTCATTATTGCATCATATGGTACAATATCTAAAATTACATTTATATCTGGATTAGCTGCATTAAACTCATCAATTTGCGCTGCAATTGGCACATTTTCTTTGTCTCCATCTCCATACCACATAATACGTACATCTGTGGCAGCAAAAGAAACTGCAGAAATTAAAGTTAATGAGAATGAAACTAAAGCTACAGATATTGCTTTTAAAATAAACTTAAAGTTCATCATTTATCCTCCAATTTTTTTCAGACTTAAACATATTAAATTATTATATACAAGTAATAAAAACCTAGAAATAATGGTAAATTTTGAAATTAAATAATAATATTTTGTAAAAAAATATTATAAACATATCAAAATTCAATGATTGGTTATTTAGCATTAGCAAGAGATACATTTGATATAAATTATGCTTTAGAAAATAAAAAATTATTTGAAAAATTTATAGATATTTTAGACATTAAGTACTCACAGTTTGATGAACTAATAACAAATGATGAAATAGGAAAAAAAGCTATTAGTTATTTTAGAAAACTAAATTGTACCAAATATATAATTGCTCAAACAACTTTCACTGATGCAAAATTTATAACAAGTTTTGCTAAAACATTTAATAAACCAATACATTTAATAAGTTTTAAAGAGCCGAGAACAGGTAAGAGGTTAAGATTGAACTCTTTATGTG
>CACMEY010000021.1 GCA_902612805.1 uncultured Alphaproteobacteria bacterium
AATTCCTAAATATCCTCGTTTTTTTGGGTCATAATATAACATAAATAGATTTACAGGGTTTATATTTGTAGTATAAATTTCTTATAAATGGAGGAAATGATGAATAAAATTTTAAATATTTTTTTAACTTTTATTCTTACAGCTTTTTTCGCAACTTCAACATTTGCTGCCACTAAAGTAGTTTGGTGGATGGAAAGTAGTGCAGATACTGACCCTACAGTTCAAGAAATGATGTGTGATGCTTTTAATGCTGAACAAGATGAAGTAGAATTAGAATGTGTATTCAAAGAAGACATTAATGATACTATCAGACCAGCTCTTTTATCTGGAAGTGGACCGGACATGTTTGATACACCTGGTGCTTCTTATATAAAAATTTACCAAGATGCAGGTCTTGTTAAATCTATGCAAGAGTATGCTGATCAATATGGTTGGCAAGATAAACTTCTAGGTTGGGCTTACAACTCAGGAGTATTTGATGGTGAATTATATTCAATTCCAAAAAACTATGAAACAATGATTTATTTTTATAATAAAACTTTGTTTGAAGAAAATGGATGGAGTACGCCAAATAATTTAGAAGAAGTTGAATCTTTAGCTGCTAAAATTAAAGCTAAGGGAATGAATGTTTACGCGTATGGTTCTGCTGGATGGCAGCCAACTCACGAACATTTAGTAGGAAACTATTTCAACACTTATGCTGGACCAGATAATGTCTATAAAGCATTAATTGGTGAAAAAAAGTGGACTGATCCAGAGTTTGTAGAAGCAATTGAACTTTTAAGAAAACACATGGTAGATGAAGGTTATTGGTCTGGGGATTTAGAGACATATTATTCTTTAGATTGGGATGATTTTAATAACGAGTTTGCTACTAGAGGTTCTGCGATGCTCATGATTGGAACTTGGGGTTTCAATGTAACGGCAACGAATTTTGGAGAAACTTCTGATGATTGGGATTGGAATCCTTTACCGATTCTGAATTCACAGGCAGGAAGTGCTCCTAATTACCAACTTGCAACAGGTGGAACAATGTCCATTAATGCAGCATCTAAAAATGCTGATGGAGCTGCAAAAGTAATTGATTGGATTCTTTCTGATAAAGAAAGAGCTCTTAAAGTTACTGGTAGTTTAGGTTATGGCGCTTGGTTGTTACCACTAAAATACACTGATGCTGACTTTGATCCTAATATTGATCCAAGACAAAAAAGATTCTTAACTGAATTCGCAGAAGCTTCTGATTCTGGAAACTATGGATATACAACATGGACGTTCTATCCGAATGATCCAGGTGTTCATATTTGGAAAGATATGGAAGTGGTTTGGGCTGGAGATATTACTCCACTTGAATTCATGGAAGAATCTCAAAGACTTTGGGATCAAGCTCGTGCAGACGATGCATTAGTTCCAGTTGGAAAAAGATAATTTATAAATTTAAATAAGGGGAAATATTTTCCCCTTATTAAAAATAATAAAATTATGCCAAAATTTTTAACAAGTATAAATGCAATTTCCTGGTACTTTTTATTTCCAGTAATATTTATTCATTTCTTTGTGGTGATGTTTCCATCGGTACTAAGTTTATTGTTATGTTTAACGGACTGGAATGGTTTTGGCAGAATAAATTACGTTGGATTAGAAAACTTTCAAGAATTATTTAGAGACCGTGTTTTCAAGAAAGCAGTTAAACACAACATAATTTGGACAGTAATGTTCTTAACAATACCAGTAATCGTAGCACTTATTATAGCCTATCTTTTAACTGGAATAAAAAGAGGACAACTTTTTTATAGGCTAGTATATTTTTTTCCATATATTCTAGCCAGTATCGTTAACTGTTTGATTTGGAGATACATATTCCATCCAAGACATGGTTTAGGTGGTTGGTTTGAGAATCAAGGTATTGATTTTCTTGCTAAGTCACCTTTTGCAATGAAAGAGACTGCTTTATACGCTGTTGCCTGGGTAGATATGTGGCACTTCTGGGGCTTCTTAGTTATTATTTATTTAACTGGAATGTATCAAGTTGATGACTCTCTTTATGAAGCAGCAGATATTGAAGGAGCAACAAAATTTCAAAAATTTAGATACATTACTTTACCAATGATACGTCCAATTTTTGTTTTATCTTTAATAATTATCATTATCTGGTCTGTCCCAACATTTGATTATGTATACATTTTAACAATGGGTGGGCCAGCATATAGTTCTGAAGTTGTAGCAAATCATCTGTACTCTCAAGCCTTTCAACGAATGAATGTTGGTTACGCGTCTACAATAGGTGTTATGATGTTCTTCTATGTCGGTATTATAGTTGGTTTCTTTGCAATTTTAAGACGGATGGGTTGGGAGGTATAAAATTATAAATGGCAACTGCAAGATTTAGACAAAGATCAAGCTATATAAATCATGCCATTTTGATTTTTATGGCTTTAACAATTATTTTACCATTACTAGTTTTAGCTTTTAATTCTATAAAACCATCTTCTGAATTTGGAGCAAATCCTTTAGGTTTTCCAAATGAAATAAGATTGATGAATTATTATGATGCTTGGGTGAATGGAAATTACACTCAAATATTTATGAATTCACTTACTTTGGTTATCGGGACATTGATATTAAATTTGACTGTTTCAGGCCTTGCTGCTTTCAGTTTGGCAATTTTAAATCCAAGAGGAATTCAAACAATTGTTGTTGGCTTATACCTTTTAGTTGGAATAAGTATTCCTGCTCAATTATTTATTTTACCATTATTTTTAATGTGGAAAAGTTTATACCTCCTAGACACAAGGATTGGTTTAGTTATTATTTATAGCGCTTTAAATGCCCCTTTCGCAACTTTCTTAATTCGATCATATATGTTGCAACTACCTACAGAACTTTTTGAAGCTGCTAAACTAGATGGAGCATCTGTAATGCAATTGTTTACAAGGGTTGCCCTACCTTTATCTTGGCCAGTTTTTTTAACAACAGCACTTATTGTGTCGTTAACAGTTTGGAATGAGTTTTTATTTGCTATTACTTTTATTATTACTGATGAGTACAAACCTATTTCGTCAATTTTGTTTACATTCCAAAGTAGATTTGCAAATGATTACGGATTGGTGAGTGCAGCGTCTATTTTAATGGCAGCACCAATTGCTATTTTATTTATGTTTTTCCAAAGAAGGTTTATTGCTGGTTTAACGAGTGGAGCAACTAAAGGTTAATTTATAAAACGGGAGTAATTTTTATTAAATGGAACTAAATAAAACCTATGAAGATAAAGTATATGCAGGTGTTTTAGGAAAAGTAATTGGTGTTTATTTAGGCCGTCCTTTTGAGGGTTGGCACTATGATAGAATCATGGAGGAGCTGGGTCCAATTAATTACTATGTAAATGATAAGTTAAATTTTCCTCTTCATGTTACTGACGATGATTTAACAGGAACATTTAGATTTATTAATGCTTTAAAACATTTCAATTATGATAAAAATATCACTGCAAAGCAAATTGGACAAACCTGGCTCAATTATTGCTTAGAGAATCAAACTGTTCTTGCTTGGAGAGGTAGAGGGGTTCTGACGGAACCAACTGCATATATGAACCTAAAACAAGGAATTCACGCACCTGAAAGTGGATCAATTAAGTTAAATGGAAAAATTATGGCTGAACAAATTGGTGCACAAATATTTATAGATGGTTTTGGACTAGTATCACCTGGAGATCCAGAATTAGCAGTGGAACTTGCGAAAAAAGCAGGAAGTGTGAGTCATGATGGAGAATCAATTTATGGAGCTCAAGTAGTTGCAGCAATTGAAGCTTACTCATTTATTGAAACTGACATAAAAAAAATAATTGAAGAAAGTAAAAAGTTTATTCCTAAGGAATCAGAAATTTTTAAACTTATTTCAGATATACAAAATTGGAGTTCTGGAAATATAGATTGGGAACAGGCAAGAATTAAAATTGATGAAAAATATGGATATAGTAAATTTCCTATGAATCCTCATATTGTACCTAATCACGCACTAATTATTTTGTCTCTATTATTTGGAGATGACAACTTTCAAAAATCTTTAATGATTGCTAATACAGCCGGTTGGGATACAGATTGTAATTCAGGGAATGTTGGCTGCATATTAGGTATTAAAAATGGACTTGATGGAATAAAAGATGGTCCAGATTATATTTCACCAGTAAATGACATAATTTATTTACCAACTGCATATGGTGGAGAAACAATGAGCGATGCCTTAATTGAAACTCAAAATATAATAAATATTGCTAGAGGTATGAATGGGTTAGATTTAAAAAAGGTAAAAAATAATGCTCGATACAATTTTGAAATGGAGGAATCTACTCAGGGATGGATTGTTGAACAAAGCCATGATAATAATTTAAACACAACTATATCTAATTCGGAATTTCATTCTGAAATTGGAACAAGAGCTTTAGAAGTAAGTTTTTCAAATTTATCGGTAGGCCTTTCAAGTGAGGTATACGTAGAAAGTTTTTTTCCTAAGTGGTTTAAAAATCTTAAAGGATATCAAGTTGAAAGATATTTTCATTATGATTATGTTGCTTGTCCAACAGTTTACTCAGGTCAAAAAATTATAACTGAAATTACTTCAAATAGTGAATCAAATTTAAATATAAGTCTTTTTATCAAATATTGGGGAAAAGATGATGAGCTAATTAAGGTTTCATCTGAATACTATAATTTTCAACATAATGAAAAGAATTTAATTGAGTGGACTGTTCCTGACACATTTACAAATCCAATTGCTCAACTAGGCATAAGTATTAATTCCGATAAATCCAATTCAGGAAAAATTTTCATTAATTATCTTGATATTCAAGGTTCACCCAAAATAACATTTACAAAACCTGATCATATTGAACCTCCTAAAAGAGGGGAATTACCAAAAGAAAACTATTATGGTCAATTATGGAAAAAAGCTTGGGTTAAAGATATTGAAAAATGGGAATTTAGAACTCCTCATTTTACTATAGTACAAGGTATAGGGAGAGGGCATATAATGATAGGAACATCTTCATGGAAAAATTATTCCGTTTCTTCAAAATTATCTGTATCGGTTGCAAGTGCAGCAGGAATAATGATTAGATCCCAAGGTCTTAAAAGATATTATTCACTTGAAATAAGCCCTCAAAATAAACTTAAAATAAATAAAATGGAATATGAAATAAAAACCTTAAAAGAAATAGATATGAATTTCGAGTTTTTTAAAGAATATGATCTTAAGTTTGTTGCAAATAATAATAAACTAGAAGGATATGTTGATGGAAAACTGATGATAAAAGTAGAAGATAATGATAATTATTTTGAGCATGGAATGATAGGATTAATGGTTGAAAATGGTTCAGTAAGAACAGACGCAATCAAAGTAGAATAAAAATCAATTACAAAAGGGAAATTATGAAATTAGACAAAGCTTATGAAGAAAAAGTTTATGCAGGTGTATTAGGAAAATTAATTGGTGTGTATTTAGGCCGTCCTTTTGAGCAGTGGTCACATGAAAGGATCATGGAAGAGCTAGGTGAAATTAATTACTATGTTAATGAGCAATTAAATGTTCCATTAGTTGTAACTGACGATGATATAACTGGAACATTTACATTTCTCCGTGCTCTAAGAGAAAATAATTATGACCCTAATATAAGTCCAAAACAAATTGGTCAGTCTTGGCTTAATAATTTAATTGAGAACAAAACAGTTTTATGGTGGGGAGGAAGAGGTCATTCAGCGGAAGATACTGCATATCAAAATTTAAAAGCTGGAATAGAAGCTCCTATGAGTGGATCAATAGAAACAAATGGTAAAGTAGTTGCGGAACAAATAGGTGCTCAAATATTTATTGACGGTTGGGCTTTAGTCACTCCTGGTGATCCAGAAAAAGCAGCAGATCTTGCAAGAAGAGCAGGAAGTGTCAGTCATGACGGGGAAGCAATCTATGGTGCTCAGATGGTTGCAGCTATGGAGTCACTAGCATTTGTTGAGACTGATATTAACAAAATTATTGATGAGTCAAAAAAATATATCCCAAATAGTTCTCTTATTTATAAACTGATTGGTGAACTTCAAAATATGAGAGCTGGTAATAATGATTGGATGCAGGCAAGAGAGTTTCAAGCTGAAACATATGGATATGACAAATATCTTGGCGGATGTCATATGATACCTAATCATGCAATAATTATACTGTCACTATTATTTGGTGATGATGATCTTCAAAAAACTCTTATGATAGTAAATACCGCTGGTCATGACACTGATTGTAATTCTGGTAACGTTGGTTGCATTATGGGCATTAAAAATGGTCTTGAAGGCTTAAGGAATGGTCCAGATTATTTAACACCTATACAAGATAGAATGTATTGTCCGACTGCTAATGGAGGTGAAACGCAAACTGATGCCTTAACAGAAGCTTATAAGGTTATTAATACTGCTAAAAAAATGAATAAAGAAGAAACTGTTGAGCCTAAAAATGGTTCAAGATTTCATTTTGAAATGCCTGGTTCTGTTCAAGGTTGGAGATCAAGTTTTAAAAATAACAAAAATATTTCAACTATTGTCCAAAATACTGAGTATGAGAGTAGTATAGGAAAAAGAGCATTAGAAATTAAATTTGACAGAGTCGCGCCTGGTGTTTGTTCTGAGGCTGTTGTTGATACTTTTTTTCCTCAGGAATTGTATGAGTTAACAGGGTCTGCAAGAGAAAGATTTTTTCAAAGTTATAACTTTATTTCCTGTCCACTTTTATATTCAGGACAAAATATAGAAAGTGAAATCATTTTTAAGTCGAATTCTCAAAAACCAATTACGGTTACATGTTTTATCAATGTTTTTGGAGAAGAGGATAATTATGAAAGAATAAATTCTGAAAGCGTTGTGCTTTTTCCTGATAAATCACAAAAACTTAAATGGAAAATTCCTTCAACAGAAGGCAATCCTATTACACAAGTTGGTTTTTCTATAGAATCAGATGAAGCAAATTCTGGAAGTTTAATTTTAAATTATTTAACTTTCACTGGTGAGCCAAATTGTAAATTTTCTAAACCTAAGCACATAGGAAAACATAAAAGAGGTGTTAAATTTTCAAATGCTAAAATGTGGAAAGCTAGTTGGGTCGATGCTCTAGATAAATGGGATAGTGGAGAGAGAACTTTTAGAGTCTGTAAAGATCGTGGTAGAGGAATGTTAATTACAGGAACTGATTTATGGAAAAACTATAAAGTTACTTCCGATATTGCAATTCAGCGAGTAAAAACAGGCGGTCTTGCTGCGAGAGTGCAAGGATTAAATAGATATTATGGTTTAGTGATTAGTGCATCAAATAAACTTCAATTAATAAAAGTAATTAATGAGCCAAAAGTGTTAAAAGAAATAGATTTTGATCTTGAATATTATAAAGATTACAAATTATCTCTTAAAGTCGAGGATAATAAATTGTCTGGTTATCTTGATAATAAAGTTGTTTTAGAGTTCACTGATAATTCTGATGTGCTTGAAAATGGAGCTATGGGATTAATTGTTGAAGATGGAACTATGGTGACTGATGAAGTCATTGTAGAATAAGTTATGAAATATAGAAAATTTGGCTCACTGGATTGGAATGTTTCCGAAGTTGGTTTAGGTTGTTGGCAAATAGGAGCTGATTGGGGGAATGTAACTGAAGACAGTGCTCAAGAAATTTTAAAATCATCGTATGAAAATGGTGTAAACTTCTTCGATACAGCTGATGTCTACGGAATGGGTAGAAGTGAAAAATTTGTAGGCGATTTCCTTAAATCAGTATCTGATAGAATTTATGTAGCAACAAAAGCAGGAAGACAAATAAATCCCCATGTTGCCGAGGGATACTATGATAAAGCTTTAATGGAGTCTTACGTAGATCAATCTTTATTAAACCTTAATGTGGAAACAATTGATCTTTTACAAATGCATTGTCCTCCAACAGAAGTGTATTCATCTGACAACACATTTGAAATGTTAGATTATTTAGTGAGTAAAGGTAAAATTCAAAATTATGGTTTTAGTGTTCAAACAGTTGACGAGGCTCTTGAATGCATCAAACGACCAAATACAAAATCTATTCAGGTTATATTCAATATTTTCAGACAAAAACCTGCTGAAAAATTATTTAAAATTGCAAAAGAAAAAAAAGTTGCAATTATTGTGAGAGTACCCCTTGCAAGTGGATTATTAACTGGAAAGTTTAATAAAGATTCATCATTTGCTCCTGATGATCATCGTAATTACAATATTAATGGAGATGCGTTTGATGTAGGTGAAACATTTTCAGGCGTAAATTTTAATAAGGCATTAGAAGCTGTTGATGAATTAAAAAATATATTACCAGAAGGTATTACGTTATCACAGTTATCACTTAAATGGATTCTAATGCATGATGCTGTTAGTATTGTCATTCCTGGTGCTAAAAATAAAGATCATGTAGGTCTGAATACTTCTTCTTCAGAATTAGATACTATTTCTTCTTTAATGAATGAAATAAATAGTGTTTACACAAAATATTTTTTTGATGATGTTCATCATCGTTGGTAAAAATATTTGTGTCAGAGGAAATTAAAATATTTAGAAGGGCAACGCTTGCTTCAGTAATCACTTCAACTTATCCCATGATAGTTGTTGGCTGTTATTTTGGTGTTACGCCTTGGATTTTTAATAGATTATCCATAGATGAATCTGATTTCAGTTTTGCGATACTGCTTTTTGGTATCTTCTTTATTATCTCTAATCAGATAGCAGGTCGTATACTTGTACCAAAGTATGGAACAAAATTAATTATGTCTCTAGCTTTTCCATTGGTTACCTTTTCTACCTTTTTAGCTATTATTTCTTCTTCATATTTTTATTTTTTATTAACATTTATACCGGCTGGAATTGGATGGGGAGCATCTGGACCAATAGGAGGAATACATAGTCAATTAATTGAAAAACATTTTAAAAAAATTATTACACCTTACTATGCTATGGGTTTCAATTTAGGTATTTTAGTTGGCGGTTCATTAGCAGGTATAATTATGAGAAATAATTATGAGCCTTATTTATTTTTTGGAATTTTATCTTTTCTATCACTATTTGTTTCTATTTTTGTATATTTGTTCGGATTACCTCGAAATTTAGATTTTAGAGGTGAAGGAGAAAAATTCAAAATTCCAGAGACTAATGTTCTTTTATTTGGATTTTTATTATTTTTTGTGTTCGGTTCAGGTGGAATAATTATGGATTGGTCAACATTATGGTTATCAAAAGATTTAAATGCTCCTCTTTACTTAGCTAGTATGGGATTAATATTTTTCAGTATTGGAGGTATTTTTGCTAATCTATTTTCAAATTCTTTGATTAAATTATTTACAGAAAAAGTTGTTGGTTGCCATTTTGTAATGATTGGAGCATCAATAATGTTTTTATCCTTATTAACTAATAATTTTTATATTATTCTTGTAGTTCTAAGTCTTTATGGATTTGCCATAGCTAATTTAGTTCCAATTGTGATTAGACAAGCAGTCAAACAGTCCTCAGAGAGTATTCCTATGACAGTTACCAATCTTATTACAATTGGGTTATCCTCAACAATGATTATGCCA
>CACMEY010000022.1 GCA_902612805.1 uncultured Alphaproteobacteria bacterium
AAAGATCCTAAAAATTTTTCATTAATTAAAGATAAATAAATACCATTATTTATAAAATGATAAATTACAGAAAGTATTGGAGAAAAAAGAAATATCGAAAAAAATACAATTGTTAAAAAATCTATAATTTTTATAGCTTTGTATTCTTTATGAGGATGAATAAAATTAATTTGATCTATTTCAAAAAAATTTGAACCTTTTAATTTGTAAAAACCAATAAATAAAAAAAATAAACAGATAAAAATTTGTAAAAAACTGAGTAATATTGCTTTATTAAAATTTAGTTCAAAAAGTGCATATTGATAAATTGCCACCTCAATTGTAGAATACATAGGTCCACCACCTAACGCCATTACTATTGCAAAACTTAAGAAACAAAGAGAGAATATTATTGAGAACACAGTAAAAAAATTTTGTCTTATATATGGCATCTCTAATTTTAGAAGATTGCCAAAAAAAGTAATGTTTAGAGAGCTAGATATTTCATAATATTTTAAAGGAATACTATTTAACGATTGAAAAAATAATCGAGTCGCAAATGGTGTATTTAGCAGTATATGGGCAATTAAAATTGCTTTTATTCCAAAAATTGTCTCTATCGATAAATTCTCGTACAAATTAAAATATGAGTTATAAAAACCATTATTTCCAAAGAGTTTAATTACTGCAAACACTATTAAGATTGTAGGTATTACAAAGCAAAAACCACAAAGAGAAATGATAAATTTAATAATTTTTAAATTCTTATGTCTATTTAATGCTAATGCGAATGGAATAGCTAAAAAACAACTTAATAGTGCTGAAAGAAAAGCTTGATATAATGAAAAATAGATTAGACGATGCGTATATGAATTTTGAAAAAAATTATAAATATTGTCTAAATCAAAGTTAATTTTTGAAAAAATACCTATGAAAGGTAATAAGATAATTAATCCAAAAATAAACAATACTGAATAATTATATTTATAATACAATTTATTTACGAGGCATTAAGCCACTCATCAATCCATTTTTCTTTATTCTTATTAATTTCTTTTGGATCCATTTGAATAAAGTTAGGAACATCTAGTTTATCAAATGCCTCTGGTAAATCTTTTATATTTGTAACAGGGTACATAATATTTGTTGATGGTATGACTGATTGAAATTCTTTTGATAACATAAAGTTAAGAAATTTATTTGCTAAATCTTTATTTTGTGAATTATTTAAAATCCCTGCAAATTCAATTGTAATATAATTTCCCTCTTCGAAAGTAGTAGCAAGAATATCATACCTTTCTTCAAACATTATATGTGCGGCTGGAGATGTAGTATAACTTAAAACCATGTCAGCTTCTCCTGCCATAAAAAAATTATAATAGGCATCTGTCCAACCTTTGGTAACGGAAATAATTTTTTTATTTAATTTTTTCCATTCATCTCCAGCTTTATCTCCATATAATGCTTTCATCCAAGTTAATAATCCTAATCCAGGGGTAGAGGTTCTCGGGTCTTGAATTACAATTCTAGCATTAGTAGAATTAATTAAATCGTCCATTGATTTTGGTGGTGTTTCTAAATTTGTTTTATTATACACAAAAGAAAAGTATCCATAATTATATGGAACAAATTTATTAGTTTCCCATTTTAATGGTAAATTAATTAAGTTGTTTATGTCTTTGATATTATGAGATGTAAAAAGCCCAGATTGTTCAGCTAAATCAAATAAATTCATATCAAGACCTAAAACTATATCTGCCTTAGAAGTATCACCTTCCAAAATAACTTTATTCAATAATGTTGCAGCACTGTCTACAGCAACAAAATCTACATCTGCGTTATATTTTTCTTCAAAAATTTTTTCAATTATGGGCCCAGGACCCCACTCTGAAACAAAAGAGTCGTAGGTATAAATAGTTAGTTTCTCAGCATAGATTGAGAAAGAGATAAATAAAGTAGTAAAAAAAATTAATAATGTTTTCATTTTTCCTCCGCTGGCATTATCCAGATCAGGTTAAAAGGGTATAAATCTCAGCATTTAAGCACCCCTAGAATTATTATAATAAATATTATTTTAGAAAACAAACATAAAAGAATTGTTTTTAGCTTATTTATGAATATAACAAATTTTTTTCGGGGAGTAGCGCAGCCTGGTAGCGCACCTGGTTTGGGACCAGGGGGTCGAAGGTTCGAATCCTTTCTCCCCGACCATAGATAAATGTTTAACTTTCATTCAACAGCTAGCTTGATTTTTGGTAATGAAACAGCAGTTAATTCAACTGATCAAATTGTGGATTTGTTAGGAAAAAATATTTTTCTAATCACTGATGAGGGATTAACAGAATTAGGATTGTACGATAAAACAATTAAAAAACTTCAATCATACTCAAATATAAATATATTTAATAAAGTTGAGTCTGATCCTTCAAAATCTACTTTATTAAAAGCATTTGATGAAGCAACAGATTTCAAATCAACTGGAGTTTTAGGTTTTGGAGGTGGTTCATCTATGGATGTTGCAAAACTTATATCTTTACTTCTTGGGTCTAATCAGAATATCGATACGATATGGGGCGTTAATAATGCAAAAGGTCCAAGAGTGCCACTTGTACTAATTCCTACTACAGCTGGCACTGGTTCAGAAGTTACACCAATTTCAATAATTACGATGGATGACAAAGAAAAAAAAGGTGTTTCTTCAAAACTTATCTTACCTGATCTTGCTATTTTAGATCCATTATTAACTATTAACCTCCCTCCAAATATAACTGCATCAACTGGAATAGATGCTATGGTTCACGCAATCGAGGCTTACACTTCTATAAATCCTAACAACAATCCTATTTCAAAAATGTTATCTATAGAAGCACTTAAGTTTCTCGGATCATCAATTAAAACTGCTGTATTTGAGGGTCATAATATAAATGCCAGATCAAATATGCTATTTGGATCAATGTTAGCAGGTAAAGCTTTTGCAAATTCTCCAGTAGCAGCAGTACATGCTTTGGCATATCCTATAGGAGGTCTATTTAATATTTCTCATGGACTTTCAAACTCTTTAGTTCTTCCAAGTGTTATGAAATTCAATTCCATAAATGAAGAAACAAAAAAAAATTACGCTAATCTTGCACCATACGTATTTAAAGATTTAGATAATAGCAACAGTGATGAGATTGTGTGTAACAATTTTATAGATAGTTTAGAAAGTTTGTCTAAAGAACTTAAATTACCTTATAGGCTAAGAGATTTAGAAATTCCTGAGGAAGCTTGCCGATTGATGGCTAGTGAAGCAATGAAACAAACTAGATTATTAGTTAATAATCCGCGTAAAATTGAAGAATCTGACGCCTTTAATATATATAAATCTGTATGGTAGATTTTGTTTACATATAACTTAATTTACCTATTTAAATAAAATAAATCTTAATGATAAAATCAACAGTTAATCAATTTGCAAATTCTCTTGGGTTAAACAAAGATGAATATATTCCAGAGGGCAGAGCTTCCTTTTCATTGTTTAAAATTGAAATTCTATCTGGATTAACTGTTGCAATAGCCCTTGTTCCAGAAGCAATTGCATTCGCTTTTGTAGCAGGTGTAGCACCTCTCTCAGGTTTGTATGCAGCTTTTATTGTAGGATTAGTAACTGCAATTTTTGGCGGGAGGCCTGGAATGATTTCGGGAGCAACAGGAGCATTAGCTGTTGTTATGGTTTCATTAGTATCGGAACATGGAGTTCAATATTTATTTGCCACAGTAATACTTATGGGAATCTTACAATTTCTTGCAGGAATTTTTAAATTAGGAAAATTTATGAGAATGGTTCCTCAACCTGTAATGCTAGGTTTTGTAAATGGGTTAGCTATCGTAATTGGTTTATCCCAATTACATCAATTTCAAATATATAACTTTGACGGAACATTTACATGGATGTCAGGGGAAGTGCTTACATATTCTTTGGTATTAGTTTTCTTAACCATGTTAATCATATGGTACTTACCAAGGGTTACTAAATTCATACCATCTACATTAGCTGCAATTCTTCTTGTTACTTTTCTAGTTTTACTTTTAGATTTACCTGTTCCAAGAGTAGGCGATTTAGCAAGTGTAGCAGGAGGACTTCCAAATTTTTCTATTCCAACAGTTCCACTTAATTTAGATACTTTTTTCATTATTTTTCCTTATGCAATTATTTTGGCAGCTATTGGATTAATTGAAAGTCTCTTAACTCTTAATCTAGTAGGAGAAATAACAAACAAAAAAGGTGGGACAAGACAAGAATGTTTGGCGCAAGGTGTCGCTAATGGTATCACAGGTTTTTTTGGAGGTATGGGTGGTTGTGCTATGATTGGACAATCAATGATAAATGTAAAATCAGGAGGCAGAACAAGAATTGCTGGCATATCAGCAGCAATTTTTTTACTAATTTTCATTCTTTATACTTCAAACTTAATTGAACTTATTCCTATTGCATCATTAGTAGGGGTTATGTTTATGGTCGTAATTGGAACATTTGCTTGGAATTCACTAAAATTATTATTTGTTGTTCCTCGTTCGGATGCATTGGTAATTGTTTTAGTTACTTTAATAACTGTATTAGAAGATTTAGCTGTTGCTGTAGTTGCTGGTGTTATTATTAATGCACTAGTATTTGCGTGGAAATCTGCTTCAAGAATTAGGGCAATTGAGAGACAATCAAGAACAGAAAAGGGTGCTAAGGTATATGAAATTGAAGGACCTCTTTTTTTTAGTTCCACTAATAGTTTTTTAGAAA
The DNA here is from genome assembly GCA_902612805.1 of uncultured Alphaproteobacteria bacterium. Classification (GTDB taxonomy): domain Bacteria; phylum Pseudomonadota; class Alphaproteobacteria; order HIMB59; genus CACPNW01. The sequence continues at coordinate 4,754 of CACMEY010000022.1, forward strand.
TTTTTAAGCCTTCCGAAGATCCTAATTTAGTAATAATAGATTTTGCAAATTCAAAAGTTATTGATCAATCTGCTTTAAAAGCAATTGAGGATATTGCAGAAAGATATTCCAAATTAGGAAAACAAGTAAAGTTAAGACATCTTACGAAGGACTGCCACAGCCTTTTAAGAAAAACAGGTCAATTGATAGTTGATAGTGATGATGATCCAGATTACGGCATAGCTGTAGATTATGGTGTTAAGCTTGGCATATTTGGTAAATAATTAATTCTTGCTTTTTAAATTCCAAAATATAACCTTTTTTAGAAATGACTCTTATCGGAAAATGCGCGTGCGGTTCAGTAAATTATAAAATAAAAGATAAACCATTGTTCACTCAAGCTTGTCATTGTAATAACTGTAAAATTTCTACAGGCTCTTCTTTTGTTATACATACAATGATTTTTGAAGATGATTTTGAATTAAATGGTAATGTTGAATCTACACTTCTCCCTACAGGCAGTGGAAAAGGTTATCGAGCATATTTTTGTAATAATTGTGGTGTTTATTTATATTGTAAATACAATATTGCAAAATCTCGAATTGCAATTAGAACAGCTACACTCGACCAACCAATAACACCGCAAGCACATATTTTTGTGAAAGATAAAGATCCTTGGATTGAAATTATTAACAAAGATATTTGCCATGAAGCCATGTATGATCGAGAAACAACTTGGCCAAAAGAGAGTTTAAGAAGACTGTCAGAAAAAGAAAATAATTAATTTATATTTTGCCATGTAAGGTATATTGTAAAATTTTTACAACTTCATCGGTATTTTTTGTTATAGCATGAGCTACTGCATCAACTTCTTTTAAAGCATGTTGATGTTCATCATTATGCATTATTATAAGAGATTTATTCAAGGCTGATGCATACCCTGCATCAAAAGCAGCATTCCATTGTTTATATTTTTCACCAAAACGTACTACTACTACATCTGCTTTTTGTATTGAATTTCTAGTTCGTATAGCATTTATTTTGGCTCCTTTATTATCATGCCAAAATTTTTTTTCTTCTTCACCAAGTATTTTTACACCAACATCATCTGATAATTCATGATTGGTAGTCGGGCTTGAAAATTCTATTTCTAAATTCTTAGATTTACATTTATCTATAATGTCATTTCGCCAATTAGTATGAATTTCACCAGATAAATAAACTTTTAATTTCATTTTTTAAATTAACCTAAGTATGCCGTAGTTAAAACTGGAAAACTTGTAAATCCGAAATTACCTACTTTTTCAGATTCATTTAATTGCTTTCTCCAATCATCTACTTTGTCTTCTGAAACACCTTGGCTTAAAGCAAACTTACTTAACATAGTTTCATAAAAAATTGCTGGTGAATTATTATCTCTATTTGTAATTAAATACGATAAATTTTGAGAACTTATATTTTTATATCCAAGTTTTTTTAATTTACCATTTAAATCAAGTGGAAGCATTTGGTGAAAACAATGTGCTCTAAACGCCTCATGGATGAGATCATTAATTTCTTTTTCTGGTCCATAAAATCTAAAATAGTCCCAGAGAATTGAGACATTAACAAATTTAGAATTATTTTTAGAAATTCTTTTTATTTCTTTTAAGGATGTATCTATATCTTCGATATATTCTAATGTTTGAGTAGCTGTAATTTTATCACATGAAGCATCATCTATATTGATATCATCGGCAGTCGTACAAATAAGTTCCACATTATTTTGATCTTTACATTTATCGTTTGCAACATCTAATTGATCTTGACTGGGATCAATTCCTATTACTTTGCCATGTTCTCCAATAGATAATGAAATTTCTTGGACTAAATGACCACCACCACAACCAATATCGATAACAGTTTCATTAGTCTCTAAATTTAAGGCATTTACAATAGCTAGTCTTCTTGAAACTCCAGCATAACCATTCGCTATTTTTTGTTGAATAATACTAGTTTCATTATCAAATTTCATTTTCTTATTTTTCTTATATATTTTTTAGTTATATAAAAAATACATATAAATGGAATATCAAATAATAAAAATATTAATTATTTCTTTTTTTAGCTCGATATTGATTTTGTTATTTTTAAACACAAGATACATTATTTTTTTCAAAAAATTTTCAAAAAATAAAAAAATCTTAATAAATTTATTTATTTATTCTTTTTCTTCTTTGGCATTAATTTTTATTAATTATTTATTGAGTCTTAATGGATTGACTTCTTTAATAATCTTCAACGCTGCAATCATTACACTTATATACTTTGAATTAGCTCTATATTTAGAAAGGGTTTTTTGGGATGATTTTTTAGGAAATTCACTTCCAAAATCAATCAATATGCTTATCAGTTTTGTTGTAATGATGAATTTTGGTTATTTTACTCTTATGTTTTACATAAAGATCTTAGATATTGATTATTTTGTCACATAATTATCTACCTAGATTAATATACAAAATAGTTATTATTTTTATGAAATAATATTTTCATATTAATAAAATATTTATTATTAATAATTTAGTATGAATAAGGTTTTGTTTGTATTACATCAAAAAACTTCGGTTCCAGGAGATGTAGGAAATAAATTTAGAGATAGGGGATATGTTGCTGAAATATGTAGACCGCCTTTGGGAGAAGAACTTCCTTTAAATATTAAACAATACGCAGCTATAGTTGTATTTGGTGCACCAGGAAGCATAAACGATGAAGATGAATATATAAATAAAGAATTAGAATGGATAAATAAAGTTATAAAAACTGACATTCCTTATCTTGGAATTTGTTTTGGCGCACAGTTATTAGCTAAATGTTTAGGTTCAGAAATAACAACTAATAAAGAAGGATTTTCAGAAATTGGTTTTTATAAAATCGAACCAACTGAAAATGCAAAAAATCTTTTTAATTCTCAAAAGATTTTTTTTCAATTTCATTCTGAAGGATTTTCTCTTCCTACTGGTTGTGAGTTATTAGCAAGGGGTGACATTTTTAATAATCAAGCTTTTAAATATCAAAATTGTTATGCTCTCCAATTTCATCCAGAAGTAAATTTTAAACTT
>CACMEY010000023.1 GCA_902612805.1 uncultured Alphaproteobacteria bacterium
GAGCAGCATCTGAAAGTAGAAAAGAAACTTCATCAGTTAAAAATGGATTTGAAGAATTAAATAATAATGAAGAATTTCTTTTAGCTATAACATCAAAGGGTTTTGGAAAAAGATCATCCGCTTATGAATATAGAATTTCAAATAGAGGCGGGAAAGGTATAACTGGCATAATGACAACTGAAAAAAATGGAGAAGTTGTTGATTGTTTTGTTGTCCAGGACAACGATGAAATTATTCTTGTTAGTGATAAGGGCCAAATAATTAGAGTTAATGTAAACCAAATTAGAATAGCTGGAAGATCCACAAAAGGTGTAAGTATTTTTAAAATTCCTGAAAGTGATAGAATTGTTTCTGTTTCTAGAATACAAGAATTTGAAAATGATGAATAAAATTGGAATATATCCAGGTACTTTTGATCCGATGACCGCAGGTCATATGGACATAATTAAAAGATCATTAAGAATAGTAGATAATTTAGTAATAGCTGTTGCTAATAATATTAATAAAGATTCATTATTTAGCGTTCAAGAAAGAATTAATATCATCAAAAGTGATATTAGTTCTGTAAATGAATTAAATTCAAAAATTAATGTTATGGAATTATCAGGTTTGCTTACAACATTTGCTAAAGATCAAAATGCCACATGTATAATACGTGGTTTAAGAGCAGTATCCGATTTTGAGTACGAATTTCAAATGACTGGTATGAATTACCAACTTAATCCTGATATTGAGACAATATTTCTTATGACTTCTGAAAAAAACTCATTCATTTCATCTAATTTTGTTAAAGAAGTCCACAAACTAGGTGGAGATGTTTCTAATTTTGTTTCTAAAAATACTTTAGAACAACTTAATAAAAAAAACTCTTAGTTAATCACTTGCGCTTACAATATTTGAACTATATAGAATACAAATTCGATGGGCCCTTAGCTCAGTTGGTAGAGCAATTCCCTTTTAAGGAATGGGTCGCAGGTTCGAATCCTGCAGGGCTCACCATCCAAAATGAAAAAAGCAAAAATTAGAAATATTGCATCAGGTATTGAGAAAAACTGTGATATTTTAAGAAAAAATGATAACATTCTTGAAGTAGTTCTTGAAGGAACAACAATAAAGATATTGCTTAAAAAAAAGACTAATAAATATATTGGATATTTCAAAGAAATGGAATTTGAGTCTGATGGTTAATTTTTATTCCTAATATTTAATTCATTTTCATAATCAATTTGTACTTGCTTTAAAATTTCTTTCTTTGTTTTTACTTTACCTTTACCTACACCAGGGCAATTTTTGGCAATATCGTTATTCCAAGTTTTTGTATTCATATTTTCAGGCCAAAAAGGCCAAGTTCTACATTGTATAGGTCTTGATTTATAAACAGTGCATTTGTTATCTTTCAAAAATATGCAATTTCCATTATTTTTTTTTAGTTCCTTTAAGTGAATGAAACCATCAGTTTTTTGACAGTAGTTTTTTACAAAGTTTTGTTCTGTCATTTTAAATCCATCTGACAATTTTTTAATATCTTTTTTACTTAAATAAACAAAACCATAGTTACCTCTTGAAACACAACAATTTCCAGAACCCTGGCATTCAAATCTAATACCTTTTTCTATATCCATAACTATTATCCAGCAGTAAGTGTTAAAATTGCTGCATCTCTTTCTTGAAGATACAATAAGTTTCGAAGATTTTCTCCTTCTGTGTTTTCTAATTTTGGATTTTTGGATAATATATCTTCTACCATAATTTTAGCATCTTCTAATAGATCGTAATCAAAACTAAGGTCAGCTACATAAAAAGATGGGCTACCAGATTGTTTTTTTCCTAAAATTTCTCCTGGTCCTCTTATTTTTAGATCCTCTTCAGCGATTTTAAAACCATCATTTGTTTGCTTCATTATATCAATTCTTTGTTTTGAAATTTCCCCAATATTATCTTTATGTAAAAGTATGCAATATGATTGAATATCATTTCTACCAACACGACCTCTCAATTGATGAAGTTGAGCTAAACCGAATCTTTCTGCATGCTCAATGACAATTGTTGTTGCAGAAGGAATATCTACACCAACTTCAATCACTGTTGTTGAAACTAAAATTTTATAATCCTCATTTTTAAACTTTGTCATTATTTCTTCTTTTTCTATTTCGCTTAAACGTCCATGCATCAAAAGAACTTTATTTTTGAAATATTTTTTTAAAATTTTGTATCTTTCTTCTGCAGCTTTTAGATCTAATTCTTCAGATTCTTCTATTAAAGGGCATACCCAGTAAAATTTAGAAGATGAATTTTTAATTTTTTCATTTATTCTATCAATAAGTTGATTTTCTTTTTTTAATGACAAAGAGCTAGTAATAATTGGTTTACGACCTAAAGGTTTTTCAATTAATTTACTCTCTTTCATATCTCCATATGCTGCTAAAGTTAATGTTCTTGGAATGGGAGTTGCACTCATTACTAAAATATTTGGTTTATGATTTTTATGATTAAATACCATTCTTTGATAAACTCCAAATCTATGTTGCTCATCAATAACTGCTAAACCTAAATTATTAAATTTTACAGTATCTTGTATTAAAGCATGTGTCCCAATTATAATATCTGCTTTTCCCTTTGCAATTTGATCTAATTTTTCTTTCCTTTCCTTGCCCTTATCCTTTCCTGTAAGAATAAGCACATTTATTTTTGAATTTTTTAATAAATTTAGAATATTTTCATAATGTTGAAATGCAAGAATTGTAGTAGGCACCATTAAAGCAGATTGAAAATTACTTTCAAATACTTTTATCATTGATATCAAAGCAACAATAGTTTTTCCAGACCCAACATCTCCTTGCAACAATCTGATCATTTGATTAGAGCTTCCAAGGTCCTGAAGTATTTCTTTGATTACATTATTTTGTGAATTTGTGAGTTGAAAATCTAAATTACTATAAAATTTATTTAATATTTTATTTTCACTAGTAATTTTAAGACCTTTTTTCTTTTGATTAAAATTTCTCATAATGCCTATAGCTAATTGATGAGATAATAATTCATCAAATGCTAGTCTTCTTCTGAGCAAATTTTTATTTTTTATATTATTATCACTTGGATTATGAAGATTTTTAACTACTTCACTCCATCGTTTAAATTTATATTTATTTAATATTGAATTTTCTATCCATTCATTAAAATTTGGTAAATTATTTAATATTTGATCGGTTAATTTATTCATTATTTTTTGATTGAGCCCACTAGTTAAACTGTAAACTGCCTCTTTACTTTTGATTATTTTATTATTGTTTAAAGCACTTACATGAGTAGGGTGCGTTATTTGAAATGTGTTTCTAAAATATTCTAATTTTCCAGATATTAATCTATTTTCATTTGTTGGAAGCATTTGTCTCAACATAGGATGTCTTGCATTAAAATACACTAAATCAATATTTGTATCTCCACAGATACATTTAATTTTGTAAGGTTGCCTTTTAAACCTTGAAGGTTCATGTTTAATTATTTTTAAATTTAATGTTACTAAAGAATTAATCTCAGCATCATGAATATTTTCATAGAATTTTCTTTCAAGAATATTATTTGGTATATTCCAAACAAAATGAATATTCTTATATATACCCAATTTATTAATAATTTGTTCTAACTTTGGACCAACTCCTTTGAGAGAAGATATTGAAGATAATAAGTAGTTTAATTTTTCTGGTCGCATAGATTTTTATAAAATTATAAACTATATTCTATATTCAATTTTTATGTCATTCAATTCACTTAAAAAATCAATAAAATATAGAGTTTCTTACTCTGGAACAAAAGAGACAGATATTTTATATAAAAGATATTTTATAAATCAGTTAGATAAATTTACTGAAAAAGATCTTGAGGATATTAAATCGATATTTAATCAATTCTCCGATAATGAGATTTATGATTTTCTTACTTCTAAGGTAGCTATCCCATTAGAATTTAAGGAAATATTTAATAAAATACTTAATGAAGAATAAAAATACAATCGGTCCATCAATTCACAATGTTGAGCCCTTTTTCATTTCTCAGTTCTATCAAAATTCTAATAAATCAATTTTATATATTGGAAAAGATGAGAGAGAAATATCATCTATGGAACAAAAAATTAAATGGTTATTACCTGATGTTGAAATTTTATTATTTAAATCTTGGGATCAAATTCCATACGATAATGTCTCTCCTTCAAAAGAAGTTCAAATAGAAAGATTAAAAACACTTAAAATTTTATCAAATTCTAACGCAAAAAGAATAATACTCACCACAATAAATTCAATAACTCAAAAAATAATTCCTAAATCAATTATTAATTCACAACTTTTTAAAATTTCAAAAAATCAAAAATTTAAATTTGAGGATATTATTAATAACCTTGTCCTCTTAGGCTTCCAAAGAACTTCTTTAGTTCGTGATAAATCAGAATTTTCTGTAAGAGGATCAATTCTGGATATTTTTCCAAATGATAGATCTAAGCCAATAAGAATAGATTTTTTTGATGAAGAAATAGAGACGATTTTTGAATTTGATCCAATTACCCAAAAAAGATTAAAAGAAATAAATAGTGATTTAGAGTTCAATATTATTAATGAATTAATTCTTAATGAAAATAATCTTAACTTATTTAGAAAAAATTTTAGGGAAATATTTCCAGAGTATAGAAATAGTCAAGTTTATAATCTTTTTTCTGAAAATGTTATTCCATCTGGTGGTGAACAGTTTTTGCCTTTATTCTATGATAATCTCGAAACATTGTTTGATTATGTTAAAGACTATAAAATACTATTAAATGATGAATTTAAAAATATATTTGAAAATAGATTAGAAAATATAAATGATTTTTATTTAGCCAGAACAAATAATAAAGAAAATTTTTTTTTATCACCTGAATTTTTTTATTTAAATAAAGAAATTTTCCAAAAATATTTAGATAACAATGAGCATTTTTACTTTACTACATTTGATAAAAATAATCATATCAATATTGATGTAAATATTATTCATAGTTTATCATCAATCAAAAAAGAAATTGATTTTAGTTTTATAAATCAATTTTTTACAACTAATTCTAAAGAAAATTTTATATATATATGTTGCCGTAGTAAAGGAAGTTTAGAAAGAGTATCTACAATATTACAGAATAATTTAAGTTTAAATTTAAATAATGTTACAAACTTTAATCATTCACTTTCAGATAATATTCTTTTAACTACTCTGGATATTGAAGAGTCATTTAAATTTAATAAATATATTTTTATTAATGAAAAATCCTTGTTTGGTTATTTTTTTAATACTCAAATATCTAAATCACGTAAACAAACTATTTTTTTTGAAGAATTAAATAAATTATCTATTGATTCTATTCTGGTTCATTCTGAGTACGGTCTTTGTAAGTTTAAAAATATTAGAAAAATTGAATTAAATGACTCAATTCATGAGTGTTTAGAATTAGAGTTTTTTGAAAATCAAAAACTTTTTTTACCAGTTGAAAATTTAAGTTATGTATCAAAATACAGTGATGATACTGATGGAAATATTATTTTAGATAAACTTGGTGCTTCTCATTGGCAAAAAAGAAAAGCAGATGCAAAAAAGAAAATTAGAGATGCTGCAAAAAAACTTATTTCAATAGCTTCTAAGAGACTTCAATCTCAATCTTATGAAATCAATACAAATATTCCTGAATACGATAAATTTGTTAGCACTTTCCCATATGTTGAAACCGATGATCAATTGAATGCAATTCAAGATGTAATTAATGATTTTTCTAAGATGATACCCTCTGATAGATTAATTGTAGGTGATGTAGCTTTTGGTAAAACAGAAGTAATTTTAAGAGCTATTTTTCTTGCTGCAAAATCAAATTTACAATCTGTAGTTTTAGTGCCAACTACAATTTTATCTAGGCAGCATTTTATTAATTTTAAAAAAAGGTTATCTATTTTTGGAATTAATATTGCAGAAATTTCCAGATTAGTATCTTTAAAAGATAAAAAAGAAATTTTTGAAAAATGTAATAATGGCAAAATAGATGTTTTAGTTGGCACTCATGCTTTATTAAACAATAAATTAAAATTTAACAGGCTCGGTCTAATAGTTTACGATGAAGAACAAAAACTAGGAACAATTCAAAAAGAAAAATTTAAAGAAATTGCACCAAAAGCTCATTGTATTTCACTTAGTGCAACACCTATTCCAAGAACTTTAAGTATGTCTCTTTCAGGAATAAGAGATCTAAGTCTAATCCTTACAGCGCCATTTGAAAGAATGGCTGTTAGGACTTACGTATCACCTTTTGATTCTTTGACCATCACAGAAGCTATAAAAAGAGAAATATATGGAAGAAAAAATGGGGTTTATTTTGTTGTCCCAAGAAAAAAGGACTTACCTTTTGTTGAGCAATTTTTAAAAGATAATTTACCAGAAATTAAATATGTAATTACTCACGGTCAGCTTAGTCCTAAATTATTAGAAAGTAGAATATCAAAATTTTATAACCAAGAAGTACCTTTAATGTTAAGTACAAACATTATTGAAAATGGTTTAGATTTACCTCATGTAAATACAATTATTGTTTACCGATCAAATATATTTTCTTTAGCAGCTTTGTATCAATTGAAAGGAAGGGTAGGTCGATCTTCCAAACGTGGATACGCATACATTACATATAAAGAGAATGAGCTAAAAGATAATGGGAGAAAAAGATTATCAATAATAAACTCTTCCGATCATCTTGGTGCAGGTTTTAATATAGCATCTCAAGATCTTGATCTTCGAGGTGGTGGTTCTGTAATTGGAGAAGAACAGAGTGGTTTTATCAAGGAAATTGGAACTGAGCTTTATCATCAAATGCTTGAAGAGGAGATAAATTTACAAAAAAGTAAAATTAATTTAGATTTTATCAAAAAAGATAGTTTTCAACCAATTATTAAAATCCCCGTTGAAATTTATATACCTGAAGATTTTATTAACGATGTTGATCTAAGACTTTCCATTTATAAAAGAATCTCAAATATAAATAATAAAAAAGAAATTGAAGAGATTAAAATAGAATTAATCGATAGGTTTGGTAAATTGCCTATACAATTAATTAACCTACTAAAATTAGTAGAAATTAAAATCATTTGTTTAAAAAATAACATTGAAAAGTTTGAATTTAGCAGAAAAGGCATATTAATTAGTTTTTTTCAAAATCAACCAAAAAATCCAGAAAAATTATTAAAACTTTCATTATCAAATAATAATTCTTTAATATTAAGA
>CACMEY010000024.1 GCA_902612805.1 uncultured Alphaproteobacteria bacterium
AATTTCCTGCAGTTTTCTAGCGATTTTGTTTTTTTTTGGTTTAAATTATTTAAGAGATAAAATTAAAATACTTTTATCATTATTTTTTTTTATTTCAGGTTTAATATTATATGGATTTGAAACATATTTAGAATTTTTTCAAGAAGAACAGTCTAAAAGAAGAATATTTGCAAAAAAAATAGGAATACCATTTGATACAAGGGAAAGTATGGAAGTCTTGGAAGATTTAAAAAATAAAGGCTTAAATGTATATCCAAATGTTGGTCCAAGTCTTCACAAAACAAATAGTGGTAATATTTTTAATTTTGGTGGGATTTCAAAGTCAATAACAATATTTGATAATAAGTCAGGTTATTATCCAATAATTGAAACAGATGAACATGGTTTTAATAATCCTAAAGGTTTATACACTAAAGGAAAAGTCGATATATTATTGACAGGTGATGATTTCACTGCTGGTAAGTCAGTTAAATCTGATGAAAGTATAAGTGCAGTTTTAAGAGAAATGAATTTTAATGCAATAAGCATTGGAAAAGCAGGTAATGGTCCATTGATAGAGCTTGGTGCTCTTAAGGAGTATGGAAAACATTTAAAACCAAAAATCGTTTTGTGGTTATATTATGTAAATGATTTAAATGAGTTAAGTAAAGAAATTGAATCACCCATTTTGAGAAAATATTTGGAAGAAGATGATTATTCTCAAAATCTATTTTTAAGACAATTAGAAATTGATGAGGTGCTGAAAAATTATGTTAATAACGATTGGAAAACAATATTATTAGAAAAAGAAAAAGAAAGAAAAAGATTGAGAAGAATTAATACACTTAAATTAACTGAAATTCGAAAAATAATTAATTTAAAACCTGCTTCGATATCTACACCATCTCCAATTTTCAAAGATATTTTACAAGAAGCAAATAAAACAGTTAATAGTTGGAATGGAAAACTATATGTTGTCTACCTCCCTGCTCTTAAAAGATATTCAACAAACAATGCACATCCAAATCGTAACTTTGTTGTTAAAACAATAAATAAACTAGACATTCCAATAATTGATATTCACACTGAAGTTTTCGAAAATCATAATGATCCTTTGTCTCTTTTTGCTTTTCGATTACCATACCGTTATAATGCTGAAGGATATAGACTCGTTGGTAATTCTATAGGAGAACGACTTAAAAAAGATAAGTATTTTCCAATTAAATAAATTAATGATGGTCTCGTGGTGAAATGGATATCACACGTGTCTTCGGAACATGGATTTGGGGTTCGAGTCCCTACGAGACCGCCAACTAAATAGTTATTTTTTCTGAGTATTTTGAAATTACTAATTCAGCAATTTGAACAGCATTAAGTGCTGCTCCTTTGCGCAAATTATCTGAGACTACCCATAGATTCAAACCATTATCTATTGATTGATCATTTCTTATTCTACTAATGTAAACTTTATCTTCTCCTGCAATTTCAACAGGAGTCACATAACCTTCATCTTTTCGATGATCAATTACTGAAATACCCTCAGAGTTAGATAAAATTTCGTTAGCTTCTTTTTCATCTAATGGTGAATCAAACTCTATATTTACAGCTTCTGAGTGACCGATAAATACAGATGTTCTAACACAAGTTGCTGAAACATTAATTCCCTCGTCTAGAATTTTTTTAGTTTCATCAATCATTTTTTGCTCTTCTTCTGTATTACCATTTTCTAAAAAAGCTCCAATGTGAGGAATGGCATTAAAGGCAATTTGTTTTGTAAACTTATCTTTTTTTAATTCTTGGTTTGCATAAACATTTTGAGTCTGATTAAATAATTCATCCATACCTGTTTTACCTGCTCCAGAAACAGCTTGGTATGTTGATACAACAACTCTGTTTACAATTGCTTTTTCATGAAGTGGTTTTAATGCAACAACCATTTGTATAGTTGAACAGTTAGGATTTGAAATAATATTAGTTCTGTTTTCATCATCAAAAAATTCATCAAGTGCGTTAGCATTTACTTCAGGCACGATTAAAGGAATATTTTGTTGCATTCGAAAATGAGAGGTATTGTCTATAACAATACATCCTGCTTTAGCTGCTTTTGGTGCATATTCCGCAGAAATTTTACCTCCAGGTGAAAATAAACCGATGTGAGCTTTTGAGAAATCAAATTCTGATAAGTCTTCTACAACAATTTCTTTATCTTTAAATTCTACTTTTTTACCTTTTGATTTTGATGATGCAAGTAAATATAAATTGTCTATTGGAAAATCCCTTTGCTCTAATATTTGAACTATTTCTGTTCCTACCGCACCTGTTGCTCCTGCTACTGCTATATTGTATTTTTGAGTCATTTAATTTCCAGATAGAATTTTTAACTCTTCAATAACAGCATTACCCATTTCTTGAGTTGAGATAATTTTTTCTGCTCCATCTTTAATATCAGCTGTTCTTAAACCTTTTAGTAATACATTCTGTACAGCTTTCTCAACCATTTGACTATCTTCTTGCATATCAAAACTATATTTCAACATCATAGCAAAGCTCATGATCATTGCTAAAGGATTTGCTTTAGATTGACCAGCTATATCTGGTGCACTACCATGAACTGGCTCATACATTGCTGCTCTAGTTCCATTTTCTTTAACTGGTCCAAGAGCTGCTGAAGGAAGCATTCCTAAAGATCCTGTTAGCATAGCAGCAGTATCACTTAAAAGATCGCCAAATAAGTTATCTGTAAGTATTACGTCAAATTGTTTTGGATAACGAACTAACTGCATTGCACAATTATCTGCAAGCATGTGTTCTAGATTTACATCTGAATATTCCTTTTTATGTAAATCTGTTACGGTTTGTTTCCAAAACAATCCTGTTTCCATTACATTTGATTTTTCTACTGATGTAACTTTATTATTACGCAACTTTGCTAAATCAAATGCCACTCGCGAAACTCTATTAACTTCTGATGTGGTATACAATTGAGTATCAATTGCCTTACTTTCAGTCTCACTAATTTTTGATATACCTCTTGGTTGTCCAAAATATACACCGCTTGTTAACTCTCTTACTATCAAAATATCTAATCCTGTAACAAGATCAGATTTTAAAGATGATGAATCTGAAAGAGCATCTAAAACAACTGCTGGTCTTAGATTAGCAAAGAGATCAAGGTCTTTTCTTAATCTTAATAAAGCTGCTTCAGGTCTTTTCTCTCTTTCTACATTATCCCATTTATCGCCACCTACCGCACCAAATAATACTGCATCACAATCCATAGCTACTTGCATTGTTTCATCACTTATAGAATTACCTTCTTTATCGTATGCTGTACCCCCAACTAATCTTTCAGAAATATCAAAAGATAAAGATTTAGTTTTTTCCATCCAATCAATTATTTTTAGTACCTCAGCCATAACTTCATTGCCAATTCCGTCGCCAGGTAAAATTAAAATTTTTTTATTACTCATTTTTGACTACACTATCCAAGGTTGGATACTGTGAATTTTTTCTTCGTGAACATCAATTTTTTTATTTTTTTGGAGAGTCAAACCAATATCATCCAAACCCTCTAGCAAACATTTTTTTCGAAATGCATCAATTTCAAATTCTATTGTTTTATCATTTTGATAAGTGATTTTTTGATTTTCTAAATCAACTGAAACATCATTTTTATTTTCTGCTTCGTTCATTAATATATCTACTTTTTGTTGATCTAACTTAATTGGCAGTATTCCATTTTTAAAACAATTATTATAGAAAATATCTGCGAAGCTTGGCGCAATTATTGACTTAAAACCAAAATCTAAAAGTGACCATGGTGCATGCTCTCTACTTGATCCACAACCAAAATTTGCCCCAGCAATTAAAATTTTTGAAGTTTTATAAGGGTCCCAGTTTAGAACAAAATCATTCTTTATGTTACCTTGAATATCGTATCTTAATTCATGAAATAAGTTTTTACCTAAACCAGATCTCTTTATTGTTTTCAAAAATTGTTTTGGAATAATCATATCGGTATCGACATTAATCATTGGTAGTGGCGCAGGGATACCAATTATTGTTTTAAATGATTCCATTTATAAATCCTCTGCTGTTGCAAAAGAACCTTTGATTGCAGAGGCAGCAGCTATTGCAGGACTAACAAGATGTGTTCTACCTTCTCTACCTTGTCTACCTTCAAAATTTCTATTTGATGTTGATGCACATCTTTCTTGCGGTTTTAATTGATCTGGATTCATAGCTAAACACATAGAGCAACCTGGCTCTCTCCAATCAAATCCTGCTTCAATAAAAATTTTATCTAAACCTTCTTCTTCAGCTTGTTTTTTAACTAGACCTGAACCAGGAACGATCATTGAGTCTACAGAAACTTTTTTGCCCTCTACAACTTTTGCAACTTCTCTTAAATCTTCAATTCTTCCATTAGTGCAAGAGCCAATAAACACTTTATCAATTTTAATTTTTTGTATTTCTTGTTTGGGTTCTAAACCCATATATTCAAGAGAACGTTCCATAGCCCTCTTTCTATTCGGATTACTCTCTTCTTGTGGGTTTGGTACTATACCATCTATAGCAACAACGTCTTGTGGGCTTGTGCCCCAAGTAATTTGTGGTGAAATATCTTCAGCATTAATTAAAATTTCTTCATCATATTTTGCGCCCTCATCAGATGGAAGAGATTTCCAAAATTCTACCGCTTTATTCCAATTATCTCCTGATGGAGCATACGGTCTACCTTTAATATATTCAAAAGTTTTTTCGTCAGGAGCGATTAAACCAGCTCTAGCACCTGCTTCAATACTCATATTGCAGATTGTCATTCTTCCTTCCATGGAAAGAGAGGAAATTGAATTACCACCATATTCAATAACATAACCAGTTCCACCAGCTGTTCCTATTTTTCCTATTATATGAAGAATAATATCTTTTGCTGTAACACCTAAGTTTAACTTACCTTCAACAGAAATTCGCATATTCTTTGCAGGTTTTTGAATCAAGGTCTGAGTAGCTAATACATGCTCAACTTCACTTGTGCCGATACCAAAAGCTAAGGCACCAAATGCTCCGTGTGTTGCTGTATGACTATCACCACAAACTATTGTCATACCTGGCTGAGTAATACCTTGTTCTGGTCCAACTATGTGAACTATACCTTGTCTGCTATCTAATAATGGAAAAAGTGTAACATCAAAATCTTTGCAATTTTTTTCAAGTGTTTCAACCTGAATTCTACTTTCTTTATTTTCTATACCTTTAGATCTATCTGAAGTTGGGACATTATGATCAGCTACAGCAAAAGTACTTTGAGGCCTTCTAACTTTACGGTTATTATTTCTCAAACCTTCAAATGCTTGAGGGCTTGTAACTTCATGAACAAGGTGTCTATCAATATATATAAGACAAGTTCCGTCTTCTTGTCTATCGACAAGATGATGTTCCCAAATTTTATCAAAAAGAGTTTTAGGATTATTTATTGTCATCCGATTTATTTTCGGCTGCTTTTTCCTCTTCTTTACTAGATTCATCTGCAGCTTCTGCTTTAGATTCTTCTGCTGGTTTGGCTTCTGCTTCTTCTGCTTTTATCTCTGCTTGTTTTGCTTCTACCTCTTCAGCTTTTGGTTCCTCTGCAGCATTTGTATCTGTATCTACAGTTTTTGTTTCTTCTACCGGAGGAGCCTCCTCTATATATTCATATTGATCAGCTTCATCGCCCCTATCTTTATCTGCGATCCTTGCTTTCTTTCCAGATAATTCTCTTAGATAATATAGCTTAGCTCTTCTTACATCACCCTTTCTAACAACTTCAATTTTTTCTACTAATGGACTGAATAAAGGGAATACTCTTTCAACACCCTCTCCATGAGATATTTTTCTCACAGTAAAGTTAGAGTTTACTGAATTATTTTTTCTTGCAATACAAATACCTTCAAATGCTTGAAGTCTCGACTTACTTCCCTCTGTAATTCTTACAGTAACTTTTAGAGTATCACCTGGACGAAAAGCAGGAACTCTTTTTTTTGAAGTTAACTTTTCAATCTGTTGTTTTTCAAATGTCTCTAATAAATTACTCATTTTATATTTCCTTTTTATAAAGATCTGGTCTTAATTCTTTAGTTTTTTCAACCGATTTTTCTTTTCTCCACTTATCAATTTTTTCATGATGACCTGATGTTAAAACATCTGGAACTTCATGTTTATTTCCCTGAATATCTTCCCAGGTTTGTGGTCTGGTATAATGAGGATATTCAAGCAGATTATTAGAAAAAGATTCTTCTAATAAACTTTGTGGCTGCCCTAATACTCCAGGAATGAGACGAATACAACCTTCAACTAATACCTGGGCAGCAATCTCACCACCAGAAAGGACGTAATCACCGATACTTATTTCCTGAAAATCAAGAATTTCTATAGCTCTTTGGTCAACCCCTTCAAATCTACCGCATAAAATAAGCATTTCTTCATGTTTTGATAGATTATTAAGTTTGGCTTGAGATAATTTCTGTCCTGACGGTGTTAGAAAAATTTTGCAGTAATTATAGGTTTTAAAAGTGATTGAATTTAATGCTTTTTCTATCACATCTGGACGAATAACCATTCCAGGACCTCCCCCAAATGGTTCATCATCAACACTTCCTCTTTTGTCAATTCCAAAATTATGTAGATTGACTATCTCGAGAGAAAATTTTTTATTGTTTAATGCATTTCCGATTACAGAATATCCTAGTGAACCAGGAAACATCTCAGGATAACAGGTTAAAATTACTACTCTCATTTTAATCAAGAATACCAGGTATTGGATCAGCTATAATTTCTTTTTTATTAATATTAACTGATAAAATATTTGTTTTATCAAAAGGTATAAGAGTAAGTTTGGTATTATATTTGACTTCTAATAAATCACCTGCCCCAAAATTTTGAACACTTAAAACTTTTCCAATACTAGTATTGTCTTTTAAGAAAATCATGCATTCGATTAAATCGTTTATGTAAAACTCATTATCTTTTGTTTTTGGAAAAAATTTCTTATTTGAAAAAATTTTTTGACCTTTAAGATCTAAAACATCTACCTAAGAAAAAAACACAGGAACGTTTAGCTGCTGCTAAAGAAAAAGAAGAAGCTGCAAAAGCTGCAGCAGAAGAACCAAAAGCAGAAGCTAAGCCAGCTGAAGATGAACAACCTGCTGAAGAACCAAAAGCAGAAGAAGCAGAAGCTAAAAAAGAATAAAATCA
>CACMEY010000025.1 GCA_902612805.1 uncultured Alphaproteobacteria bacterium
AATTGGGTTATAAACCAAAAAATCATAAACTAAATCTAAAGCCTTGGATCGATCTTCAAAAAAAAAATTAAAAATAGAAAATATAAAGTAAAAATTGCAGTAGTCGGAAAATATACAAATCTTAAAGACAGTTATAAATCACTAAATGAAGCATTGGTACATGGGGGAATAGAAAACTCTGCCGAAGTAGAAATTCAATGGATTAATTCTGAAAAAGAAAACAACGCCAGTTTAATTAAAAAATTAAAAGGTTGTGATGGAATTCTAATTCCGGGAGGCTTTGGTATACGTGGTATTAACGGAAAAATTAATGCTATCAAATATGCGAGAGAAAACAATATTCCTTTTTTTGGAATATGTCTTGGCATGCAGTTAGCTGTTATTGAAATAGCACAAAATGTACTAAAAATTAAAAATGCTCATTCTTCAGAATTTAAGAAAACAACTAAATCAGTAGTTGGATTAATGACAGAATGGGTAAATAAAAATAAGATCGAAAAACGAGATAAAAATAGTGACAAGGGTGGAACGATGCGTCTTGGAGCATACAAAGCTATTTTGAAAAAAAATTCAAAAATATTTTCGATATATAAAAATAAAGTAATTAGTGAAAGACATAGACATAGATACGAAGTAAATCAGAAATTTCTATCAAAATTTGAAAACAAAGGTTATTATTTCAGTGGTATGTCGCCAGATGGATTATTACCTGAAGTGCTTGAGAGTAAAAAACATAAATGGTTTATAGGAGTTCAATTTCATCCTGAGTTAAAATCAAGACCATTGGATCCTCATCCTCTTTTTGTATCATTTATAAAGGCTGCAATTAATGATTAATATCAATCTAAAAAATTTTTCTATCTCAAATAATTCTCCATTTGTTTTAATTGCTGGTCCATGTGTAATAGAAAATGAAAGTCATTCATTGATGATTGCAGAGGAACTACATAAAATATGTGACGATGTTGGTGTTAGTTTAATTTTTAAATCTAGTTTTGATAAGGCCAATAGATCAAGTATTAATAGTGACAGAGGTATTAAACTTGATGACGCATTAAAAATATTTGAAAAAATTAAAACTAATTTTAATTTACCAATACTAACCGATGTCCATAATGAAGATCAATGTCATCAATTAAATCAAGATAGTATTATTGATATTCTGCAAATACCTGCTTTTTTATGCCGTCAAACTGATTTATTATTATCCGCAGGTAATACAAATAAAATTATTAATGTTAAAAAAGGTCAATTTTTATCACCAACTGACGTTAAAAATATTTTTACCAAGATAGAAACTACAAATAATAAAAACATTATGATAACTGAAAGAGGAACATCTTTTGGTTACAACACACTAGTAAATGATTTTAAAGGTTTAGATATTATGAAAAGATATGAATACCCAGTAATTTTTGATGCAACACATTCCGTTCAACAACCAGGAGGGTTGGGCGATAAAAGTGGGGGTCAAAGAGAATATATTCCCTCTTTATCCAAAGCTGCTGTATCTATTGGTGTAGCTGGTTTATTTTTAGAAACACATAATGATCCAGATAATGCCCCAAGTGATGGACCAAATATGATTAATATTAAGGAGTTAAAAAATTTATTGATTCAACTTAAACAATTTGATGATATAGCGAAAAATAATGCCTAAAATAACAAATATCAAAGCAAGACAAATAATAGATAGTAGAGGAAATCCAACTGTTGAATGCGATATAGATTTTGAAAATTCTATCTTTGGAAGAGCTTCGGTTCCAAGTGGAGCATCGACTGGAGTGCATGAAGCTTTAGAGTTGCGAGATAATGATAAATCCAAATACAAAGGTAAAGGAGTTCTGAAAGCAGTAGGAAATATCAATGATACAATTTCTAATGAACTAGTTGGAAAATCATTTGAAGATATTACTTCATTTGATAATTTTTTATTACAACTTGATGGTACGGAAAATAAATCCAACCTAGGTGCGAATGCAACACTTGCTGCAAGTTTAGCCTTTGCAAAATGTTTAGCTTCTTCTGCAGGTCATGAATTGTATTCTTTTCTTGGTAAAGAACATACAATGAGCCTTCCAGTTCCAATGATGAACATTATTAATGGTGGTTCACATGCAGACAACGATGTTGATATTCAAGAATTTATGGTTGCTCCTATTGGTGCAAATAATTTTTCAGAAGCACTTCAATATGGTTGCGAAATATTTCATTCATTAAAGTCACTCTTAAAATCAAAAGGTTTAAATACAAATGTTGGTGATGAAGGTGGATTTGCGCCTAACATAAACAGTTCTAGTGAAGTCATAGAAACTATTTTGAAATCAGTAGAGGATGCAGGTTTTAAATCTGGAAAAGATATTTATCTTTCACTTGATGTTGCATCAACTGAATTTTATAAAAATAATAAATATGATTTACGAGGAGAAAAAATTGTTTTGTCTTCTGATGAGATGATAAAATATTTAGAGAATTTGGTAAATGCTTATCCAATTTATTCTATTGAAGATGGAATGTCAGAAGATGATTGGGATGGTTGGTCTAATTTAACATCAACAATAGGAAAAAAAGTTCAGTTAGTTGGTGATGATTTATTTGTTACAAATAAAAAAAGATTACAAAAAGGTATTGCAGAGGGTGCGGGTAATTCTATTTTAGTTAAAGTAAATCAAATAGGTACACTAAAAGAAACTTTGGAGTCGATTAAATTAGCAAAAGAAAATAATTTCGCTACTATAATTTCACATCGTTCTGGTGAGACTGAAGATACGACGATTGCTGATTTATCAGTTGGTGTTTCAGCAGGTCAAATTAAAACAGGATCATTATCGAGAACAGATAGAACAGCAAAATATAATCAATTGTTAAGAATTGAAGAAGCATTACAAGGTAAAGCAAATTATGCTGGATCATCTATCTTAAATAATAAATAATTGACAGTTTCGATCTTAAATATGCTATTTGTACAATAAATGAATAAATCTTTAGTTTTAAAAAATAAATTTTATTTTTATTTATCCTTTTTGTTTACTTTTTTTCTATTTGTTTACCTTCTCTATTTTCTTATAAATGGTGAGAGAGGGTTACTGAAATATTTTAGTCTTAAAAATCTTAATGCTCAATACAATGGACAATATATGTCCTTAAAAAAAGAAAATGAATTTTACCTAGATAGAATTAAAAGATTACAACCAAATACTATAGATTTGGACTATTTAGATGAGACATTTAGGAAAGTTACAGGATTTACTTCAGAAAACGAAACAGTTATAATTATAGAATAGATTGATTTATTTGACAAAAAATCACCCTAATTATAATTAAAGATTATCATATGAAGAAACTTCAAAAAGCCGATTACATTAAAATGTATTCTTTTATGCTCAAAATTAGAAGATTTGAGGAAAGAGCAGCTCAACTTTACGGAATGGGTAAAATAGGTGGTTTTTGTCATTTGTATATTGGCCAAGAAGCTGTTGTTGTTGGTATTTTAATGACAATTGATAAGAATGACTCAGTTGTAACAACTTATAGAGATCATGGCCATATGATTGCTAGAGGATTAGATCCAAAACGTATTATGGCAGAATTGACTGGTAGAGAAGATGGTTATTCAGCAGGTAAGGGTGGTTCAATGCATATGTTCTCTAAGGAAAATAATTTTTATGGCGGTCATGGTATTGTAGGAGCTCAAGTACCAATAGGAACCGGTATAGCATTCACGCATAAATATAATGGAGAAAAAAATATATGCAGAACATATATTGGTGATGGAGCAATGAACAATGGACAAGTTTTTGAAGCTTTTAATCTAGCTGCTTTATGGAAGCTTCCTGTTTTATACATTATTGAAAATAACAAATATGGAATGGGCACATCTGTAGATAGAGCGGCTGCAGGATTAGACTTATATAAAAGAGGGGAGGCATTTGGTATTCCTGGTGAAAAGATAGATGGGATGAATGTTTTCTCTGTTATAGAAGCAGCAGATAAAGCAGGTAAGTATGTCAGAGAAGGGAATGGGCCATATATTATTGAAGTACAAACATATCGATATAGAGGACATTCAATGTCAGATCCTGCAAAATATAGAACAAAAGAAGAATTAGATAATTATAAGCAAACTGATCCTATTGAAATAGTCAAAGCTGAAATTTTAAAGAAAAAAATTGCAACTAATGATGAAATTGAAAAAATTAATAAAGATACTTTAGAAGAAATTAAAAATGCAGCAGAATTTGCAACCAATAGTCCTTTTCCAAAGGACAGCGAACTTTATACGGATGTTTATTTATAAATTATGAGCACAGAAATTTTAATGCCCGCATTATCTCCAACAATGACAGAAGGGAATCTGTCTAAGTGGTTAATTAAAAAAGGAGATACTGTTAAAGCTGGTGATTTGATTGCTGAAATTGAAACTGATAAAGCAACAATGGAAGTAGAAGCGGTAGATGAAGGTGTTGTTCTTGATCTTTTATTTAAAGAAGGAGAAGCCAATATTCCAGTAAATAGAGCTATAGCGATTATTGGCGATCCAAATGAAAAAGTTGAAGTAAAAAAAGAAGCTCCCATTGAAAAAGTGATTGAAGAAAAGAAAATTGAAAAAAATATTGAGAAAAAAATTGAGAATAAGAAAGCTGATATAATCGATACACCAACACCTAAAATAGAAGAAGATAGAAATTTAAGTTCAGAAGAAATTACTATGCGCCAAGCACTAAGAGACACAATGGCCGAAGAAATGAGAAAAGATAATAAAGTTTTCATCCTTGGAGAGGAAGTTGCCGAATATCAAGGTGCGTATAAAGTAACACAAGGTCTTCTTCAGGAATTTGGCAAAGAAAGAGTATTAGATACTCCTATTTCTGAACATGGGTTTACAGGATTAGCAGTTGGAGCAGCATTTAAGGGATTGAGACCAATCTTAGAATTCATGACTTTTAATTTTTCTATGCAAGCAATTGATCAAATTATAAATTCAGCTGCAAAAACACTTTACATGTCTGGAGGACAAATTAATTGCCCTATTGTTTTCAGAGGACCTAATGGTGCTGCGGCCCAAGTTGCTGCACAACATAGCCAGGATTTTTCTTCCTGGTATTCTCAAGTACCAGGTTTAAAAGTCATTGCTCCATCTACTCCTTATAACGCAAAAGGTTTATTAAGATCTGCAATATCAGATCCAAATCCCGTAATTTTTCTAGAAAATGAAATTCTTTATGGATTAAAAGGTCCTGTTAATAATGACATTAACTTCTCAATACCAATTGGAAAAGCAAATATAGAAAAAGAAGGAAAAGATTTAACGATCGTAACGTATTCAATAATGTTGCAGAAATCAAAAGAAGCTGCATTAAGACTTAAAGAGGAATACAATTTAGATACAGAAATTATTGATTTACAAACTTTACGACCTTTGGATACAGAAACAATTTTAAATTCAGTTAAAAAAACTAATAGACTAATCACTGTCGAAGAGTCATGGCCATTTGGTAGTGTTGGTTCTGAAATTGCAAATATTGTTCAAAGGGATGCATTTGATTATTTAGACTCACCAGTGATAAAAGTTAATAGTGCGGATGTTCCAATGCCATACGCATTGAGCTTAGAAAAATTATATCTTCCTCAAGTTGATGACATTATAAATGCTGCAAAAAAAGTAAGTTATATAAGATAAATGGCA
>CACMEY010000026.1 GCA_902612805.1 uncultured Alphaproteobacteria bacterium
AAAATCAAAGACTGTATAATTCTCGACTTTGGTACAGCTACTACTTTTGATGTCATTAAAAATAATCAATATTTAGGTGGATTAATTTTTCCAGGTATAAATCTTTCAATGGAGACACTTTTAAAAAATGCTGAGTTAATAAAAACTTCAAAAATCTCAAAATCAAATAAAATTGTTAATAATAATACATCAGCTTCTATTCAATCAGGTTTCTATTTTGGTTATTTGCATGCTGTTAATGGCATATTAAAGCAAATTATTAAGGAGAATAACTTTAAGCCCAAGGTCTATATTACTGGTGGTCTAGGTAAAATATTTAGGGATAAAATTATTTATAAACCTATATATATGGAACATTTGACATTAGAAGGAATAAAAGAAATCGGTAACAAACATTTTTATGAGTAATAATTTACAACTAAATGATTTTAATGAAGGACTACACTTTTTATCTCTTGGAGGTATTGGAGAAATAGGTGCAAATTGTTATCTTTACGGATGTGATGGAAAATGGATAATGATAGATTTAGGTCTTTCATTTGCAGATGAAAAGTTTCCTGGTGTAGATTTATTAGTACCAAAAATTGATCATATTGAAAGTTTAGAAGATAATCTCGAGGCAATTATTATCAGTCATGGTCATGAAGATCATGCAGGAGCTGTTGCGTTCTTAGCAAATAAAATTAAATGTCCAGTATATGCAAGTAAATTTGCAAAATTTCTAATCGAAAATAGGCTAAAAGAATTCAATAAAGTAGAAGGATTTACTTTAGAAGAGATAAACCTAGAAAAGAAATTAATACTCAATAATTTTGATATAAGTTTTATTCCAACTACACACTCAATTCCTGAACCAACTGCAATTGTAATTAAAACAACATATGGATCATTACTTCATACTGCTGATTGGAAAATAGATCATTCACCTACTTTAGGAGACTCATTTTCAAAAGAAAAATTTGAAAAATTAGGAAATGATGGATTACTTGCCTTAATAGGTGACTCTACTAACGCAAATGTGCCCGGTAAATCAGAATCTGAAAATGACGTTAGGGATGAGCTGACAAGTGTATTTTCAAGATTTTCTAATAGAATTGTTGTTACATGTTTTTCTTCAAATATTGCAAGAATGAAAAATATTATTCAAGCAGCAAAAAAAAATAAAAGAAAGGTTGCTCTTGTTGGTAGGAGTATGAAAAAAAATATCGATGTAGCAAGAAAATGTGGTTATGTTTCGGATGATGAAATTTTTATCAGTGAAGATGAAGCTTCTTATATACCAAGAGAAAATTTAGTCATAATTTGTACTGGTAGTCAGGGTGAAAAAAGATCTGCCCTTTTTAGAATAGCTTATAATTCTCATCAACATTTACATTTAGAGCCCGAAGATGTAGTAATTTTTAGCTCTAGAGATATTCCTGGTAATGAAAAATCAATAAATAATTTAAAGAACTTACTTATTAGACAAAGAGTTGAGATAGTAACAGCTGATGACGATTTAGTACATGTTTCAGGTCATGGTTATGCAGATGAAATAAAACAAATGTATCATTGGACAAAACCGTACTTATCTATTCCAGTGCATGGTGAACCCATGCATCTAGAGGCGCATAAACAATTATCTTACTCATCTCAGGTGCCATTTACTAAAATTCTAGAAAACGGAAAATGTCTCAAAATTGCACCAGGTGAACCTAAAATTGTAGAAAAATTTGACACTGGAAAGTTAATTGTTGAGGGTAAAAATCTTTACGATTCTGAATCTGCATTTATTAAAGAGAGAAGGAAATATTCATTTGAGGGTCTAGTTTTAATTTCTTTAATTATCAATGATGATGACTATTCAATTAATAAAAATATGTTACTTACTTTAAAAGGCTTGCCAGGAATAGATGAAGAAAATATTAAAAAAGATTTTAAAATACATTTTATAGAAAACTATACAAAACTTAACAAAGACCAAAAATCATCAGATCTTATAGTATCTGACTTAGTTAAAAGTAGTTTTAGAAAGATTATAAAAAATTCAATTCAAAAAAAACCAGAAATTGAAGTTCATTTAATACGATCTTAATGGCATTATTTACTCACGTTCTAATTTTTATACTTATTTGGTGGATTTTATTTTTTATACTCCTTCCGATTAAGATAAAAGTACCCCAAAAAGTAGAATCTGGACATGCAAAAAGTGCTCCGAATAAGCCATATCTTCTAATAAAATTTATAGCAACTTCATTAATATCAGCTTTAATTTTATTTTTTTTGATTTTATTTGGATTTGATTTATCAAATATATTTAATAAATGAAATATTCTAACTTTTTTCTTCCTACTATTAAAGATGCACCATCAGATGCTGAAATAATTTCACATAAATTAATGATCAGAGCTGGCATGATTAAACAATCTAGTGCAGGTATTTATTCGTGGTTACCTCTAGGTCTACTGGTATTAAAAAAAATTGAACAGATTGTTAGAGAGGAACAAAATAATGCAGGAGCAGTAGAACTGCTTATGCCTACGATTCAATCCTCTGATTTATGGATTAAATCAGGAAGATACGATGATTATGGAAAAGAAATGTTAAGGATTACAGATAGAAGTGGAAGGGAAATGCTTTACGGTCCAACAAATGAAGAATTAATTACAGATATATTTCAAGCACATATAAATTCTTACAAAGATCTTCCAAAAAATCTTTATCATATTCAATGGAAATTCCGAGATGAAGTTAGGCCTAGGTTTGGAGTAATGCGAGGAAGAGAATTTTTAATGAAGGATAATTATTCATTTGATCTTGATGAAAACGAAGCAAAAAAATCTTATGACAATATGTTTAAAGCATACATAAAAACTTTTATTAGAATGGGTTTAACACCAATTTCTTTAAGAGCAGAAACAGGACCAATTGGAGGTAACTTAAGTCATGAATTTCAAATACTAGCTAAGACTGGTGAAAGTACACTTTATTATGATAAGAAATTAGAAACACTAAACCCTGAAACTATAGACCCAAATGAGTTGCAGTCATTTTATGCTGCAGTTGATGATCAACATGATGAAAAAAATTGCCCAATTTCAAATGAAGATTTAAAAGTTTCTAAGGGTATTGAAGTGGGTCATATATTTTATTTTGGAACAAAATATTCTGAGAAATTAAACGCATTTGTTCAAGACAAAAGTGGGAAAAATGTTCCAGTGCATATGGGATCATATGGCATTGGTGTTTCAAGACTTGTGGGTGCAATTATAGAAGCTTATCATGATGAAAAAGGAATTAGGTGGCCTTTAGAGGTTGCTCCATTTCAGGTTTCCATAGTTAATTTAATGTCAGAAGATCAAGATTGTGCCACAAAATCATCAGAATATTATGAATATTTTATGAAAAATAATATTGAAGTCATTTTAGATGATAGAATCTGCAGTATAGGAAAAAAATTATCTGACAATGAGTTAATTGGGACACCATATCAAATTATTATTGGCAAAAGAGATTTAAAAGATAATTTAGTAGAAATAAAAAATCGCCAAAATAATGAAAGTGAAAAAATTTCATCCAGCAGTGTAATTGATTTTATTAATAATAAGTTAAAAAAATAGATGATTTCTAAATCAGAACGATTACTGATTTTTAGGTTTTTATTTTCTAAGAAATCTGATGGCTATGTATCTATTTTCGCTTGGTTTTCAATAATAGGTATTAGTTTAGGAGTAGCAGCAATTATTATAGTAATGTCTGTTATGAATGGTTTTAGAATTGATCTAACTAACAGAATAATTGGAATTAATTCGCACCTTAATATTTATAGTTTTGATAATGAGATAACAAATAAGCAAGCTGATGAACTCATATTGAATATTGATAATTCTTTTTTTTACCAACACTACAAATCTATTGAAACAAATGGATTAATTATAAAATCAAATAACTCAAAAGGTGTTGTGATCAAAGGTTATGACGAATATGATAAAAATCATTATTTGTTTAATTCAATTAATATGGGCGCATTAATTCAAAATCCAAAAAGTGAAATATTAATTGGGGACTCCTTAGCAAATGAAATGAACTTAGGCGTGGGAGATAAGGTTAAAATCGCAATTCCAAAGACTGATAAAACAATATTAGGAAATATTCCAAGATTTAAAACATTGGAGGTAGTAGGTGTATTTGATTTAGGTTTATATGAATATGATTCAAATTTAATTTTTTTATCTACAGAACTTGTTAGAAAATTACTCTTATATGATGAAGATATATATAACAAAATTGAATTCTTTACATCATCTCCTAATGAAATCGAATTATTTAAAAATGAAGTAGAATTAGAAACATCTAATCTTTTATTAAATTTTTATTCAATATCTTGGAAGGATCAAAACAAAACTTTAATAAATGCACTTAAGGTGGAAAAAAATGTTATGTTTATTATTCTTTCTTTAATTATCTTAGTTGCATCATTAAATATAATTTCAGGATTAATTATTTTTGTAAAAGAAAAAAACAAGGATATTGGCATTTTGAAAACTATTGGAATGAGTAATAAAAGTATTATTAAAATATTTTTTACTATTGGAATATCAATTGGTTTAATAGGATCTTTAATAGGATTATTAATTGGAATTCTTTTCACAATAAATATTAAATCAATACAAAGTTTTTTAGAATATTTACTTGGAACCAAACTGTTTTCTGAAGAAGTTTATTATTTATCATCTTTACCTTCAAAGATTAGTATTAATGAGGTTCTTTACGTACTTTGTGTGGCTATAATTATATCAATTATCTCAACTATTTTTCCAGCTTTAAGTTCAGCCAGAATAGATCCTATTAAGAGTTTAAGAAGTGAATAACAAATATTTATTAGATATATCTAGTTTAGGTAAACATTATTCTAATGAAAATAATTTAAAAATTGAGATTATTAAAAATCTGAATTTTAAATTAATGCAAAACACTAAAGTTGCGATTGTTGGACCTTCTGGTTCAGGCAAAACTACTTTTCTTAATATTATTGGTTTACTTGACTCAGAATATGATGGAAAAGTTTATTTTAAGAATAAAGACATTTCTTTATGCTCTAAAGATGAAACAAATAAAATTAGAGGATTATCAATTGGTTTTATTCATCAATTTTTTCATCTGATTCCTGAACTCACTGTTATCGAGAATGTTATGCTTCCATTATTAATAAATAAAAATGAAAAGAAAAGTTATGAAATATCTAAAAAACTACTTCTTGAATTTGGTTTAGATGAAAGGAT
>CACMEY010000027.1 GCA_902612805.1 uncultured Alphaproteobacteria bacterium
AAAATGTAATTAATGATTTTTTAAAAAATAATAAAATTAAATTCCCCGTTTTAGGTAAACCAATTAGATTTTTATTAATAAATTCCTATCAAGGGCCTTCAATTTCTGATATTTTTGTAATATTAGGTAAAAAAGATACTATTAATAGATTAAATCAATATAGAAATAATTAAATATGGCTGATTACGAAGATAAAAAAGTTAACGATAAACAATTTACTCTATTCAACAATGAAAGTGGTAAATCTTATCAAATTCCACTTATTGAAAGTAAAGATGGTCCAAATGTTTTAGATATTCGTAAACTTTATCAAGAAACAGGTTTATTTACTTTTGATCCAGGTTTTACCTCAACCGCATCATGTGAATCTGGAATAACATATATAGATGGTGAAAAAGGAATTCTTCGTCATAGAGGCTATGATATCCACGATTTGGCATCTAAAAGTGAATTTCTTGAAGTGTGTTATCTTTTACTGCACGGTGAATTACCCTCCCCTGAAGACAAGCAAAAATTTAAAGATGTAATAACCAATCATACAATGTTGCATGAGCAACTAGTAAATTTATACAGGGGTTTTCGAAGAGATGCACACCCTATGGCAATTATGGTAGGTGTTGTTGGTGCCCTTTCGGCTTTTTATCATGACAGCACTGATTTTTCAGACATTAATCAAAGAATGATTGCCTGTCATAGATTAATAGCAAAAATTCCCACAATAGGGGCAATGGCTTATAAATATTCCATTGGTCAACCATTTGTTTATCCAAGAAATGATCTTTCTTATGCTGAAAATTTTTTATACATGACATTTTCTGTTCCATCAGAAGATTACAAGGTGAGCCCAAAAATTGTTAGAGCAATGGATAGATTTTTTACATTACATGCTGATCATGAACAAAATGCATCCACTTCAACAGTAAGATTGGCAGGTTCCTCCGGCGCAAATCCTTTTGCTTGTATTGCTGCTGGTATTGCATCTTTATGGGGACCAGCTCATGGGGGGGCTAATGAAGCAGTAATTAAAATGTTAGAAGAGATTGGGGATGTATCAAATATACAAAAATTTATAGATAAAGCTAAAGATAAAAATGACTCTTTTAGATTAATGGGTTTTGGGCATAGAGTTTATAAAAACTATGATCCAAGAGCCACTGTAATGAAAGAAAGTGCGCATGAGGTTTTAGAAGAGTTAAATATGCAAGATGATCCATTGCTTAAAATTGCAATAGAATTAGAAAAAATAGCTCTGAAAGATGAATATTTTATCAGTAAAAAATTATTCCCAAATGTAGATTTCTATTCAGGCATAATTCTAAAAGCATTAGGTTTCCCTACAAGCATGTTTACAGTGCTATTTGCAATAGGAAGAACTGTAGGATGGATATCTCAATGGAAAGAAATGATAGAAGATCCTATTAATAAAATTGGCAGACCTCGTCAATTATACACTGGTTATAAAGCTAGGCCTTATCAAGTTGAATCTTCTAGAGAGAAAAAATCAATTTTTAATTGGCTTTGGAAGAAGAATTAATTAAATTATTTATACGATTAACACTTACATCATAAGGGCTAAAATCATTAACAATTTCTTTAAGATGCTTATTAATTAAGTTAATTTGCGTTTCTTGTTTTTTTCTATCATTAAATAAATTGATAAAAATATTTAATAACTTTTTTTCATTTAAATTTGAGTTAACAATTTCTGGAATAATCATTTTGTTACTTATAATATTTATAAGATTTGCATATTTCACTTTTACAAAAGGTTTAATTAAAATTTCTGTGAAATAATTAAGTTTATAGATTACTATTTGAGGAATATTCCTTTTGGCAATTTCTAAAGAGGCAGTACCAGAGCAAGTTATACTTATGTAAACATCTTGATAATATTCATTAAATTTACTCATATCAGTTAAGATTATAGTCTCAGTTTTCCATTGATTAGTATTTTCTTTAATTAAAGAAGCAAGATGAGGCAAAGTTGGAATAAATATTTTATAATTAAGATTATTCTTAGATATATATTTTTCAATATAACTGAAATATTTCATAAGTTTCAATACTTCATTTTGTCTACTACCTGGTAAAAAAGAAATGTATTTATAATTTTTTTTATTCTCTCTTTTTTTTACATGGAATATTGGATGTCCAATAAAGGTTTTTTTAAAATTATTAAAACTGAAATATTTTTTTTCAAAATTGAATAAAAGAAAAATTTCATCAAAAATATTTGCAAATTTTCTTGCCCTATATGATCTCCACGCCCAAACAGTTGGGGCGACCACATGTATTATTTTATTCTTATAGTTTGATTTTCTTAGTTGCTTTACTAAATTATAATTAAAATCTGGTGAATCTATGGTTAATACTAAATCATAATCATTTTTAATAATATAGTTTTTTAATCTTTTTATCATTTTTAAATATTTTGAAATTGAAAGTATAATTTCAAATAGCCCTATAGATTTAAATTCTGATAAATCATAAATTTTATTAGAAATATATTTTTCAGATTGTTTTCCACAAACACCATCAAATTGGTACCTATCAATATTCATTCTTGATAAAATATTTGAACAAATATTTTCACCAGATTGTTCCGTACAACAAACAAAGATTTTTAATTTTTTCAATTTAAATCGACTGATGAAATAAATAAATTATTTTGATTAGCATAATCAATAATATTTTTTTTATCTAAAATTAAACATTTATTTTTTTGCAAATAGATACCTTCATAATTATATTTTCTTAAATTTTTCATTGTATTCAAGCCAATTAAAGGAATATCAATTAGATTACTCTGGTTTTGTTTAGAAAATTTAAATAGTACACCATTATCTTCTTTTCTTTTATATTCTTTACATCTTTTTAATAATTCATCTGTTCCCTCTATTGCCTCTAATCCTAAAACTAATTGATTTTGTATTATCATTGCCTGGCCCACATCCAATTTTTTAAAAATTCGATAAGTTGATTTTGCTTTTTTTAAATTTAGAATAGCGTTTTTAGAAGGTTTGACTTTAGTTAAATTCATTTCAGTTGAGAATAATTCCTGACAATATTTAGTCCAATTAAAAAATATATATCCTTTAGTTTCAAAGTATTTTTTTAAACTCATTAAGAGATTGTTGTCTCCCTTTTTTTCTAATAAAAGACTTTTAGCAAGTAATAAAGTTGGCAAATCAAAGCCTAAATCTTTAATTCCAGGTCGTTTTATACTTCCAGCAAAAATAATATGCTTTATTTTATTTGAATCTAAAACTTTAAAAATTTTTTTTATTGATAGGATATCAACATCTATAAAATTATGGTTTTTATAGAATTTATTATTTTTATTATTTAAAGATAAGAATGTTACATCGTAATTTTTACTTAATAGTGATTTACCTATATATAGAGGCAAATTACCATCCCCAGCAATTATTCCTATTTTAGTCATTTTCAAAAGTTGTAATGCCTCTTTTTGAATTTGAGTTTAAAAATTCAATTACTTCCTTAATTTCTATAATTTCGGATTTTGCAATAAAATTATTATTTATATTATTTTCAATTGTGTCATTTTTATTAAAAATTAAATTTATTAGACTTTTAATTTCATTAATATCATTAGACGTTAAGCCCTTTCTTTTTAACCCAATGAGGTTAAGGCTTTTTAAGTTTTCTCTAATTCCTATATACAAACCATATGGAATTATATCTTTTTCAACACCACTCATGCCTCCAATCATTGCATATTTTCCAATTCTTACAAATTGATGTATTGCCGAATTACCTCCTATAATTGCATTATTATCTATTTCGACATGTCCAGCCAATGTAGCATTATTTGCTAAAATAACATTTGATTTAATCACACAGTCATGTGCAATATGAGATCCTACCATAAATAAGCAATTATCACTTATTGATGTATTTAATCCTCCACCAGATGTACCTGGATTTACGGTAACATTTTCTCTAAATTTATTATTACTTCCAATTTTTAAAAACGATACTTCTTTATCATATTTTAAATCTTGAGGCTCAGATCCAATTGAACAAAAAGGGTAAAAAATATTATTATTTTCTATATTTGTATTTCCAGTAATAGATACATGAGAAGTTAAATTATTATTTTTGCCAATTTTTACGCCATCACCAATGACGCAAAAAGGTCCAATATTTGTAGTTTCGTGTATGACTGCGTTTTTGGATACAATGGTTGTTGGATGAATCATATTAAGTATTCATATTAAATTAGCAAAATAATTCTTAAAATAAATAAAATATTACCAATTATTACTTATAGGTGATCATCGCAGAAAATTCTGCCTCACTAACTTTTGTGTCACCTTTATAACAAATCCCTTCAAATTTATACACATCCTTAACACTATTCAAAAATTTTACTTCAAAAATAATTTGTTCATTTGGTAAAATTGGTTTTCTAAATTTTGCTTTATTTACACTCATAAACAAAACAGATTTTTCATTAAAATCCTTAAGTTTATATGAGACTACAATACCTGCAGTTTGAGCCATAGCTTCAACAATAATTACTCCAGGTACAATTGGATTTCCAGGAAAATGCCCTTTAAAAAAATATTCCTTTTCAGAAAAAATTTTATTTGATTTACCATGCTCACCAGGTTTAATAATTTCACAAGAGTCTACAAACAAAAATGGGTCTCTATGTGGAATAAGTTTCTTTATGTCTTCAATATCTAATCTCATTTTCTAAAAGTATTTTTAATTATTTCTTTTTTCCATATTTTAATATCTTTAGCTGGAAATCCTGCAACAATTTTATTATCGACTATATTTTTTGTAACACCACTTTTTGCAGCTATAGTAACATTGTCTCCAATTGTTAAGTGACCTGATATGCCTGCTTGACCACCTATTTTGACATTATTACCAATATTTGTGCTTCCTGCAATACCGACTTGGGATGCGATTATAGAAAAATCTCCTATTGTAACATTGTGTGCTATTTGTACTAAATTATCTATGTT
>CACMEY010000028.1 GCA_902612805.1 uncultured Alphaproteobacteria bacterium
CTCATTTTCATCATCTAATGATTTAATATATTCAAAAATATTTTTGTAAGAATCATATGAAGGCATAAATAAATCAATATATTTTTTCATATCTTGATTTTTGGAAATTTTAACTTGATAATTATCAATCATAGTAAAAAATTCATTAAATAATGCACCGTTGTCAGTTTGTAATTTTCTTCCTATCAAATCTAGAGCTTGAATTCCGTTCGTTCCTTCATAAATTGTTGTAATTCTAGCATCTCTTACTAATTGTTCCATTCCATGGTCAGTAATAAAACCATGACCACCATAGATTTGCATAGCTCTATTTGTATTTTCTACAGATTTATCTGAAGCATACGATTTAATAATTGGCGTCATGAGTGCTATAAAATTTTCAGATAATTTCTTTTCTTTATCATCTGAAGAATTTTCAATATTATCAAAGTGATTTCCAGCCAATAAAGTTAAACCTCTAACTGCTTCATTTATGGATTTTATATATAATAAGTTTTTTCTTATTTCAGGATGAACAATTATAGGATCAGCTACCTGATTGCTGGAAGATAATTTTCCTTGTAAACGCTCTTTCGAATAATAAAGTGCTGATTGATAAGCAGTTTCTGATAAACCTAATCCTTGTATTCCTACAAACAAACGAGCTCCATTCATCATTATAAACATCGCTCTCATTCCTTTATTAAGATCACCTACTAGCCAGCCCTTAGCTTCATTGTAGTGCATGACACAGGTTGGACTAGCATGAATACCCATCTTCTTTTCTATTGATCCACATTCAACTTTATTTCTATCAACAAAATCACCACTTTCATTTGGTAAAAATTTAGGAACCAAGAATAAACTTATACCTTTTATACCAGGGGGCGCATTTGGTGTTCTTGCTAGTACTAAATGAATAATGTTATCACTTAAATCATGCTCTCCACATGTAATGAAAATTTTAGTACCAGTAATACCGTAACTTCCATCATCTAATGGTGTTGCCATTGTTTTACTTAATCCAAGATCTGTTCCACATTGAGGTTCAGTTAAATTCATTGTGCCTGTCCACTTACCACTAGTTAAATTTGGCAGATAAGTATTTTTCAAATCTTCATTAGCACTCTTTTCAATTGCATCAATTGCATTGGCTGTAAGACCTGGATAAAGACCAAATGACATATTAGTAGAGCTTATCATTTCATCTAAAATCATATTCATAATATAAGGTAGGTTTTGACCACCAAATTCTTCTTTTACTTTTAGTCCTTGCCAGCCATTTTCAGAAAAAGTTTTATAAGCTTCTTTAAATCCTTTTGGAGCAGTCACAACTCCATTATTAAATGAACATCCTTCACTATCTCCACTTTGATTAAGCGGGAGTAAGGTTTCTTCACAAAGTTTTGCTGCTTCTTCAATAATAAGCATTAGATCACTTGTTTCTAAATCTAATTTTTTTAATGTTTCACTTTCCTTAAGATTTAAAAAATCTTCAATTAAAAATTTAAACTCACGTAGCGGTGTTTTATAAATTTGCATAATATTTAATTAATATTTTCTAACACAGTTGCAATACCTTGACCTAAACCTATACATTGTGTCGCTAATCCATACTTTTTATTTTTATTTTGCAATAGAGTTGCAACTTTACCTGTAATCCTTGCTCCAGTAGCACCCAAAGGGTGGCCTAATGCTATTGCTCCACCATGTATATTGACTTTATTTATGTCCATCTTTAATTCTTTAATACATGCTAAAGATTGAGAAGCAAATGCCTCATTTAGTTCCACAATATCAATATCAGAAATAGATAAATTAGCTCTTTTTAGAGCTTTTTTAGATGCATTAATTGGGCCAAGACCCATTAATTCTGGTGGACAACCAACTACAGCTGTAGATTTAATACGAGCTAAAATATTTAGATTATTTTTTTTTGCATATTCTTCCTCACAAACAATTACTGCTGATGCTCCATCTGTTAATGGTGAGGCTGTGCCAGCTGTTACTGTTCCATTTTCATCAAAAGCAAGTTTTAACCCATCTAAAATTTCATGTGAGGTGTTAGGTCGAATGCCACCATCTTTATTAATTTTCTCATCATTATTTGTGATAGACACTAGTTCATTGTCGAACATATTTGATTCTCTAGCTAAATTAGCTTTGTAATGACTGCTAATAGCAAATTCTTGTTGTTCTTTCCGAGAAATATCAAATTTTTTTGCAACATTTTCAGCTGTGATGCCCATTGACATGTACACATTTGGATTATCTTTACTTAATTGAGGATGAGGATCGTATGTTAATCCATTCATAGGAATAAATGTCATACTTTCTACTCCACAACATAAAAAAACGTCTCCAGAGTTAATTGCAATCGCACCAGTTGCATCATGAATAGCTTGCATTGAAGAACCACACCATCTATTGACTGTCATACCTGCTACATGTTCTGGCATATCTGTCATGAAAGCAACTATTTTAGCAATATTATTACCTTGTGCTCCTTCAGGATACGCGCAGCCAGTAATAATATCTTCTATGTCATTTTTATTAATTTGAATTTCATTAAGTAATTGATTTATTGTTTGTGATAAAATGTCTTCTGGTCTTATATTAGCCATTTCACCTTTACGAGCAAAGGTGAAGGGTGATCTTTTGTAACCCACAATAACTGCATTTCTCATTTAAAACTCCATTAAAGAATGTATCTCAATTCCTTTTTCAATTAGTTTTTTATCACCACTTAAATCTGGTAAATTTATTATAAAACCAGCACCAACAATATTTTTGTCTTCAAACTTTTTAATTAACTCTACTGCCGCAAGTGCGGTTCCACCTGTTGCTAAAAGATCATCAATAATTAGTAAATCTTTATGACCATCTAAGGCATCTGTATGAATGTGCATTTCAGTTGATCCATATTCTAAGTCGTATGAGGTTTTGAAAGTATCAAATGGAAGTTTATGTGGCTTTCTCAAAGGAACAAATGCTGCATTTAAAAAATAAGCTATTGCCCCTGCCATAATAAATCCACGTGATTCTATACTTAAGACTGCGTCTATTTTTTTATTTTGCCATGGTTTTACCATATCATCAATGACTTGTTTAAAGTGTCCTGCATTTTGCAATAATGTTGTAATATCTCTGAATTGAATTCCTTCAACAGGATAATCAGCAATTGTTCGAACGTATTCTTTCATTAGTTTTTTTCAATGTCTTTTATATCAAATAAAGTAACAGGTGCAAAATTTGAAGAACAATCGTATGTTTTAGTATAAGGGAATTTTAAAAATGATTTTGAGATTTGATTGCTAACATCTAATTTCTTTTCAAAGTGATTTATCAATAGTTTATTTGGGTTTGCATGTGGTGCAACATTACGAATATATTTAATTGTATTTTCAATATTAGTTTTGTTTTCTCTACATAGTAAATAAGAAGCTGTTGCCATTGATCTTGAGACACCACACCAACAATGAATAACAATATCTTCATCATATGCATATGTAGAAGTAAAATTAGCTATTGAATTTACATGCTCTTCCGCAGGTAGAATTTGTGGTATTTCATCAGTATTCAATCGAAATATTTTATTATTGCTACTAATTTCAATAATATCGTCAAATCCTAACTTTAAATGATTTTTTACACCCTTGGGTGTTTCTGGTGCATATCCTGGATCAATTACTGATACAAGATATTTGGGTTGTATGCTTTCACACACATTAGGTAAATCATTAAGAGAACAAACAATTATCATAAAAAAAGGGTGGTATAAACCACCCTTAATAAAAGTAAAATAATTAAACTACTCTGCAGTTGCATCTGCTAATATTGCATTAGCATCTTCATTTAATTGATTTAATGTTGAAATGATATCATCACCATTAATGATTGCTGCATAAGCTTTTTCAACCTCACCTCTAACGGAATAATAGCCAGGAACAGAAGGCTCACCTTTTCCGTATTGAACCATTGTTAATGATTTATCATATTGAGGTAATTCAGCTCTTTTTTCAGCAATTAATGGATGATCTGCAGAAGAGGTTCTAACAAAACCATATCCACTTTCAGTTGACCAAACTGCTGAGTTCTCAGTATTAGAAATATATTTCATCCACTGATAAGCTGCTACCATTCTATTAGCATCACCTGAATTTCCCATAATTAAACCACCGCCATATAAGTTAAGCACTGGTTCATTAGTAGTGTACGATATTGGAGCTACATCCCAATTACCATTGTAACCCTCTTCAATGGCTTTTTGAAAATATGTAATACCGGAAGTAGAGCCAGCAGCAAATAAAACAGAGCCTTGTCCTAAATATTGCTGATCTGTGTATTTACCTCTTGCAACTATTGCACATCCTTTATTAGCCATTCCTTGAATGAATTCCATAGCTTCTATGGCTTTAGGACCATTGTAAATATACTGACCATTATCATAGTCAAATACATCACCTCCATGCGCAAATACCCATGCTGCAAAGTTACTTGCATCAGTATCTATTTCATATCCATAACTTGGAACGTCTTCACCCATCTTACCACTGTAATCTTGATTGGTCGCAGCACATGCTGCTTCCGCAAAATCAGCAGGAGTTTTAGGAGCATCTAAACCTAGTTCCTTTAACCAATCTGCATTGTAGTAAAGAATCTCAATTGATTTTCCAACTTCATGTAAAAGTTTTGGATTTCCATCAAAATATGGTGAAAAGCCAACAGTCCAGTTTGCACCCCAATCTGCTATATCATCTTGAGAAACACCCCATTTTTTACTATTTGCTAAAATATTTTGATCAATTGAAGCACCAATTAAGTACATATCTGCAGCAGCATTACCATAACCTCTTGCAACGTCTGCTATATCTTTTGTTCCTGCAGCAGACATCATAGCAGATTGAACTTTTCCATAATGACCTTTGTGAACAACATTAACTTTTATTCCTGTTTCAGCTTCAAATCTTTCAGCTCTTGCCATCATTGCATCTAATCTTTCAT
>CACMEY010000029.1 GCA_902612805.1 uncultured Alphaproteobacteria bacterium
ACTGGAGCACTAAAGGTTTAGGTTCAGCTTCGCGTCAAATGATCATTTATGCTGGTGCTCCGCTCATTTCAAAAATTTACAGACTAATTCCAAAATTAGAAAATAATTCCCTAACTTATGATGGAAGTGAATGGCACGATAAAGATAAAATTATTTTAAAGAAAAAAAATAGTTTAATCAATTTACCTTATTTACAATTTAGTGAAGGAGGGAAAGAAATAATAATTGCTCAATCTATTACTTGTTTATCTTTTCTTGGTAAGAAATTTAATATGTTTGGAGAAAATTCTAAAGAAGAATTAGAATGTAATCAATTACTTCAAGAAACAGTAGATTTAAGGAATATAGTGACAAGATTTGCTTATACCCATTTTGAAAATGAAAAAGATGAGTTGTCTGAAGCTTCAACTGTTTTTAATCAGGTATTTGAACATTCAAATGTTGGGAAGTTACAAAAATTTGAACATTGGCTTAGTTCAAAAAGTAACGAAGAAACTAAACTATTTTTGATAGGTAATAATATTTCTTCACCTGATTTTAATTTGTTTGATACATTAGAACTGTATTATGCATTTTTGAAACATTATAAATTTGTAAAAAATATAAACTCTGATAATTTTTTTGAACAATTAGGTTTCCATTTAGTATCTAAATTTTTTTTAAATTTTAAAACACTGCCTAAGATGCAAAAATATTTTAATTCAATGTTATATCAGTTTCCTTTCACAAATAAATCCGCTAAGTTTGGATCTGGTAAAAATGGTATTACTTGGGATTATAAAAAAGAAATAGATTCAACACCTGATGAGATTATTATTGAATGATAAAATTAAGTTGATAAAACTATATTTATGGAAGAAATAAATTTTTGGTTTTCAATTGGCAGTACTTATACTTACCTAACAGTTAATAGGTTGCATGAAATTGCAAAAAAAGAAAATATTAAATTTAATTGGCATCCATTTAGTGTAAGAAAAATTATGATGGATATGGACAACATTCCATTCACTCCACCAGCTAAAAAAATAAAATCAGATTACATGTGGAGAGATATTGAAAGACGCGCAAAATTTTATGGATTTGAAGCAAAGGTTCCTGCACCGTACCCATTAAAAGAGTTCGATTTGGCAAATCAAATAGCAATTCTTGGAATGAATGAAGGATGGGGAGTCAATTATGTTTACAAAACATATCAAAGATGGTTTCAGCAAGGGAAAGAACCAGCTACACAACCAAATTTAAATGAAATCTTTCAAGAATTAAACTTGGATCCTGATACTACGATAAAGAAAGCTAATGAACAGGAAATAAAAGATAAATATCTAAGCAATACTGAATATGCCTACAAAAAAGGAGTTTTTGGAAGCCCTACATTTGTATATGATGGCAAAGAAGTATTTTGGGGAGATGACAGACTTGAAGATTGCATTAAATGGATTAGGTTAAAGGGTAAGTAAATTAATATGAAGTTCCTAAATTTTATTTTTCCAAAAGGTCAATGGTCATTAACTAGAGTGGCAATACTATTTATAATATTTATGATCCTTGATTTTATTGTTGTTTATTACAAAATTATATAAGACTTAAATTAGTGGCTAGTGATTTATTATTTTCTCTAAGAGATGTAGAAATCAAATTTGGCAAAAAAGTTATTTTCCAAGATCTAAACTTAAATTTACACAAGGGTGATATGATTGCGCTTGTTGGTAAAAATGGTGTTGGCAAAACAACACTTATGAAAACTATAAATGGTGATCAAGATTTAGATGCAGGAGAATTATGGAATTATCCAAATCTAAAAGTTGGATATTTTAATCAGAAATTTGAAAAACTAGATAACAAAACCATTGAAGAGAATTTTTCAGATTTACTTAACGAACAAAATAAACATTTTGTAGATATATTTTGCAATAAACTAAATTTAGATAAATCTGCTAATGTTGCAAATCTTTCAGGAGGGCAAAAAAGAAAAGTTTATTTAATTCGATCTTTATTAAAAGACTCCGATGTTTTGTTATTAGATGAGCCAACCAATCATCTAGATTTGCAATGCATCGAATGGCTAGAAAGTTATTTACGTAATTTAAATAAGACAATTATATGTGTGAGCCATGATAGAACTTTTTTAAGCAATTTTACCAATAAAGTATTTTGGATAGATAGGGGAAAATTACGAGTAAGTCCTAGAGGATTTAAAGATTTTGATAAATGGTCAGAGGAGTTACTAGATCAAGAATATAGAGAATTAAGAAATAGAAAGCAATTTGTTAATATTGAACTTGAGTGGGCAAATAAAGGCGTTAAAGCTCGAGTAAAGAGAAATGAAAAAAGATTAAAAAGAGCGAAAGAATTAAAAGCGCAATTAGAAAAAGATGAAGCTGCTTATAGAAGTGCAATTAAATCTTTAAGACCGCAAGTATCTAAAAAATCTACTGATCAATCTAAATTTATTGCTGAACTTCAAGAAGTGTTTGTTAAATATCCAAATCAAAGTGAATTTGTTTTTAAAAATCTCTCAATAAAAATTTCAAAAAATGATCGTATCGGTTTGTTAGGAAATAATGGAAGTGGTAAATCAACTTTTCTTCGAACAATCCTTAATGAAATAAAAATTTCTAAAGGTAAAATCAAGCTCAAAAAAAATTTAGAATTTTCTTATTTTGATCAAATGCGTAATGATCTTAATGGCAGAAAATCTATTAAAGATATCTTAGTTCCCTCTGGAGGAGACTATTTAAAAGTTCAAGGAAAAGATAGGCATGTTTGTAGTTATGTGAAAGATTTTCAGTTTGATCCTAAAAATGTTAACCATACGATACAAACATTATCAGGAGGAGAGCAAAATAGATTACTATTGGCAAAAGTATTAGCTAATCCAAAGACTGGACTTATTTTAGATGAGCCAACAAATGACCTAGATTTAGAAACATTAGATCTATTAACTGAAATGTTATCCAACTATAGTGGAACGTTATTAATAGTATCGCATGATCGAGATTTTTTAGATCAAACTGTAAATAAAATTCTACATTTCAAAGAGGATGGAAGTGTATCATTATTTTTTGGTGGATACAGTGATTTTCTGAAATCCGAAAATCAACAAGTTACTAAAAATAAAGAAACAAAAAAATCACATTCAGCAAATAACAAAGTAAATAATTCTAAAGCTAAACTATCATATAAGTTTCAATATGAATTAGAGCAATTACCAAACCAAATAAAAAATATTCAAAAAGAATTAGAAGATATTAAAAATGAATTGAAGGATACAAATTTATATTTGGAAAATTATGAACGCTATCAAGAAATAACTTCTAAAATGGAAGTTCTTAATAGTAATCTCAATATAAAAGAGAATAGATGGTTTGAATTAATTAAGATGGAAGAAGATTTAGTGAGTAATTGAGTGGTTATTAATACGCGCTAGTATTATCAGATTTAGTATCTACATTTTTCAATTCTTTTAATAAACTTTCAGCATGTGATGTCATCATTCTAAAATCAGAAAGTAAAGTGGTGAATTGAAAACCGTATTCCATCATTTCTTTCATATACTTAACTGATCCATTATGAATACCAGCAATCTTTCCTTTTTCTTTTGCTTTTTTTGCAATCATCTTAATGTTTGAGAATACCGGATCTTCACGAACATCAAATTTAGGTGGCAAACCATAAGAAGAACTCATATCCGCAGGCCCAATATAAATGCCAGTTAAGTTTGGAACCGAGAGAATGGTATCTAGGTTCTCCACTGCTTGTTTCGTTTCGATCATTGCTAAACTTACAATATTATCATTTGCGTGTTGATAGTAATCCGAACCATAAACTACTTGAGCTCTCATTGGACCAAAACTTCTTTGACCTATGGGAGGATAATAACAATATGAAACAAATTTTTCACAGTCCTCTTTAGTATTAATCATTGGCGCAATAATTCCTTGAACACCTAAATCTAACATTTTCATAATAATACCAGGTTCGTTCCATGGAACTCTTGTCATAGGTACAGTATCACTATTTGTTAATCCCTGAATCATTGCAATTGAACTTGAATAATCATTCTGGCCATGCTGCATATCGATGGTTACTGAATCCCAACCCATTTTACCAAAGGCTTCTGCCGTAAAAGAATTAGGTATAGAAAGCCACGCATTGATAGATGCTTTATTTTTTTTCCAAATATCAAATAATT
>CACMEY010000030.1 GCA_902612805.1 uncultured Alphaproteobacteria bacterium
TTTTTAAGTCCAATATTTTTATTGAGAACGTAAATAGAATAAAAAAAAATTAAAAAAATTAAAACAAATAAAATGAAACTATATACTTTTAAATAATAATGCAGTATTTGTTCCTCCGAATCCAAATGAATTACTAAGTGCGCAAGAAATTTTTTTATCTATAGGTTGATTTGGTATCAAATTGATATTGTTTGTTTCAATAGGATTATCTAAATTTAATGTTGCTGGTAAAATGTTTTTGTTAATTGCCATTATAGAAAATATTGATTCCACACTCCCTGCTGCGCCAAGAAGATGGCCTATAGAAGATTTTGTAGAACTTACAAATAAATTTTTTTTAAACAATCTTGATATGGCGTTTAATTCTATTTCATCACCTTTAATTGTTGAAGTGCCATGTGCGTTAATATAGTCGACGTCTTCGCTAGAAATTTGTGCCATTTTTAATGCTTCTTGCATGGCTCTATAACCTCCATCTCCATCTTCTGCTGGTGCTGTGATATGGTGAGCATCACCTGACATTCCATAACCAATTAACTCTGCATAAATTTTAGCACCTCTTTTTTTTGCAGATTCTAATTCTTCAAGTACAAC
Organism: uncultured Alphaproteobacteria bacterium; assembly: GCA_902612805.1. GTDB lineage: Bacteria > Pseudomonadota > Alphaproteobacteria > HIMB59 > CACPNW01. The sequence continues at coordinate 595 of CACMEY010000030.1, forward strand.
AATTCCAGATCCTTCACCCATAACAAAGCCATCTCTATCTCTATCCCATGGCCTTGAAGCTTGGTGAGGAGTTTCGTTAAAAGATGTGCTTAAACTTCTAGCAGCACAAAAGCCTGCAATACCAAGCTTACAAACAGCAGCTTCAGATCCTCCAGCAATCATTATGTCAGCTGCACCTCTTTTAATCATTTCACCAGAATCCCCTATGGAATGAGCTCCTGTTGCACATGCAGTTACTACTGAATGATTTGGACCTTTAAAACCATATCTTATTGATATTTGGCCAGACAAGAGATTAACCAAAGAAGATGGGATAAAGAAAGGGGATAATTTTTTTGATTGTTTATTACTAATTGTTAATGATCCCTCATATATTGTTTCAAGACCTCCTATTCCTGATCCAACAGATACACCTACGCGTAGTTTATCTTCTTCACTTAAATTAAGCAGTCCAGCGTCTTGAATTGCCATATTTGCTGCTACAAGGCCATATTGAATAAACCTATCATTTCTTTTGATATCTCTTGTTTCCAAGGTAGACGATTTATCGAAATAATTTTCTTCTTCTGGGTTATTATTGATATATCCAGCTATTTTAGCAGGTAGGTCTGATACATCAAAATCTTGAATTTTTTTTATACCAGATTTGCAATTAATTAAATTATTCCAAGATGTTTCTTTATCGTTACCAATAGATGACAATAAACCCATGCCAGTAACAACAACTCTTTTCATAAAAGTTAATTTTATTTATTTTTTATTTTGAATATAATCTATTGCGTTTTGAACTGTTTGAATTGTTTCTGCAGCATCATCAGGTATTTCAATGCCAAATTTTTCTTCAAATGCCATTACCAACTCGACAGTATCTAAACTATCCGCACCTAAATCATCAATAAATTTTGCTTCGGGTACAACTTTTGATTCATCTATTCCTAGATGATCAACAACAATTTTTTTTACCTGATCTTGAATTTCACTCATATTTTTCTCCTTAACTATACTTTTAGATTATTATTTGAATATATGTCAACCAATTAAACCATTAACATTCCACCATTAACATGAAAATTTTGACCAGTTATATAGGAAGAATCGTCACTTGCTAAAAAAAATACAATATTGGCAATATCTTTTGGTTCGCCAAATCGGGACATAGGTATTCTTGATAAATATAACTTTTTTTGTTCATCATTTAACTTATCAGTCATACTAGTAGATATAAATCCTGGAGAGACAACATTTACATTAATATTTCTTCTTGCTACTTCGGAAGCAATAGATTTATAGAGACCAATCATGCCTGACTTTGAAGCAACGTAATTAGCTTGGCCAGGGTTTCCAGTAGAAGCTACAATAGAAGAAATACCTATTATTTTTCCATATTTATTTGACAACATATTTGGCAGTAAAGATTTAATTATCTGATAATTTGAATTCAAGTTTGTTTGAATAATTTTAGACCATTGATTAAATTTCATTCTGAATATCAAATTATCTTCTGTTAATCCAGCGTTATTAACTATTACAGATATGTCTTTATGATCTTTTGATATAATGTTTAAATTGTCATCTAAATTGCTATAATCAGATAAATCAACGTTATAATAATGGTGATCATCTCCATAAATTTGTTTTAATTTTTTAATTTTTTCCTCTGAAGAAGAAGTTATGACTAAAGTAAAATTATTTTTTTTAAATTTATTACAAATTGCTGATCCAATACCGCCTGAAGCGCCTGTAATAAATACTTTGTTTAATTTATTCATTTTACAAATCAGAAACTTTATTAATTGAATTAATATCAAAATTATTTGAGATTCTGTTAATTAAACCACTTAATATTTTATTTGGTCCAATTTCTAAAATATTTTTTACACCCATTTCTTCAAGTTTTTTTATACTTTTTGTCCAGTTAACTCTATTAGCCATTTGATTTTTTAAATTATTTTTTATTGAATATGTATCTGAGTAAGCTTGGGCGTCAAAGTTAGATACGATTTCTATATTATTTTCGATAAAATTTAATTTTTCTATATATCCACTCAATATTTCTTGAGCATCTTGCATATATTTACTGTGAAAAGCAGCTGACACATTTAATTCTACATATTTTTTTATTTCTTTAGTTAAAAATAACTCTTTATTTTTAATAATTTCGTCTTTTAAACCTGAAATAACTATTTGCATTGGTGAGTTATCATTTGCTATCTCTACATTTAATTTATTTTCATTAATAATATTTTGCACATAATTTGCATCCTTCCCAATTAAGGCGGCCATGCCGGTTTCATTTGGTTTAACTGCATTATTCATTAGCTCTCCTCTTTTTTTAAGAATTAGACAACATTCTTTTAAACTAATTTTTTTACTGCAAGCTAAAGCGGTATATTCCCCAAGAGAATGTCCCATCATCACTTTTATATTTTTAGTTTTTAGATCTACTTCATTTAAATATGTTGTAAATATTGCAAAGGATGATGCAAAAATGCATATTTGAGTATATTGCGTTAGATCTAATTTATTTTCTTCATTTAAAAATATGATTTTTCTAATATTCATATTGCAATAATCTTCAATCTCTTCAAAAACTAGTTTAGCTATTTTGAAATTATCGTGGAAATCCTTTGCCATACCTACAGTTTGGCTTCCTTGACCTGGAAATACAATTGATAACATTTAAACTTGATTTATTTTAAAATTTTAATATATGCAAGTTCAACTTCTCTTATAGCTTATGTTATAAGATAAACCGTGGAGTTATATGATTAAATTTGAAGTAGTTCTTATTTTTAGCCCTGATTTAGCAACAAATACACTTAATTCAGAAGTTGATAATTTTAAGTCAAAAATCACATCCCAATCTGCAAAGATTATAAATGAAGAAAACTGGGGATTAAGAGATCTTAGCTATAGTATCAACAAATTTAAAAAGGCATTTTACAGATTTTTTCAAATAGAAGCTTCAGGAAATATTGTCAAAGATTTAAATAAAGAATTAAATCAATCAGAAAATTTAATTAGATACTTATTTATAAAAGTAAAAGATCACCAAGAACTTCCAACTAAATTAAATAATGAAAAAAAATAAATTTAAACCAAGAAAAGATGAAAAATCAAACTCTCCCTTTGAGAATAAAAGAAAATTTTGTCCTTTTAGTCAACCAGGCTCACCAAAAATCGATTACAAAGATATAAGATTGTTATCAAGA
>CACMEY010000031.1 GCA_902612805.1 uncultured Alphaproteobacteria bacterium
TTTCTGTTAAAATCGATAACGCTCCAATACCAGATCTTTCATATAAAATAGCAATGTCTTCTGGTTTATAATCTGAAATTATTTCACCCGCACTTGGACTTTGTTTTTTTACTTCACCAATTATAAAGTTTGTTTTATTTTTTTGAGCTGAAATTAATTCATCTTTAAATTCACGTTTTTCTAATTTTGAGGAAATTAATTTTTCTAATGTTTTAAAAGAACATCTTTTTTTTGTTTCTTCTAATTCTTTAGATTTATCTTCACAAATTTTTTGAAGTATATTACTCATTAATTAGTGAGTTTACAAAATTTTTTGTAATTCCTTCCTCAATTGTTTTTTTTGCTAATTCAAAACTATCTTTTAGATTATTTCTTAAATTGGATAAATATATTGCTGCTCCTGCATTTATTTCTACAATCATTTGAAATTCTCTGTAATCGCCGTTAATCATTTTATTAAAGCAATTTGCATTATATTCTGGATCTCCACCTTTTATATCTTCTAATTTAATTAAATCATAACCATAGTCTCTTGGATCAAAACTATATTCCAGAACTTTATTATCTTTCAATTCATTAATTAGAGTATTGTCTGATAAACTTATTTCATCTAAACCATCCAATCCGTGAACAACCATCGCTTTTTCAGAGCCTAATTCTTTCAAGCAATTACAATGCATAGAAACTAAATCTCTTGAATAGACACCTAGAAGCTGTTTACTTGCTTTAGCAGGATTTGTAAGAGGACCTAATAAATTAAAAATTGTACGTGTAGCTAAATTTTTACGAACGTTAATTACGTTCTTCATAGCAGAATGATGATTTTGAGCAAATAAAAAGCAAAAATTTTTATTGGATAATGAGTTTTCTAAATCTTCTACATTATTTGTAATTTTATAACCTATTTTTTCTAGCATATCTGCAGAGCCTGATTTTGAACTAACCGAACGATTGCCATGCTTTGCTATAGTAACGCCAGCACTTGCAGCAACTATTCCTGCACTTGTTGATATATTTAATGTATCTTTCATATCTCCACCCGTACCACAAGTATCAATTGTATTTTGCGGAGAGTTTATTTTTAAAGATTTCTCTCTCATTACTTTAGCTGCACCGATAATTTCTTCTTTTGTTTCACCTTTTAGTTTTAAACCAATTAGTATTGACGTAATTTTAATATCATCTAGTTTTCCACTCATTATTTTATTAAATATATACATACTCTCTTCAATATTCAGATTTTGTTGTTCGAGAATTTTATTTAATATTAGAGTTTGATCCATTATTTTGCTAAGTTTAAAAAGTTTTTTAAAATAATTTTTCCCATATCAGTACCTATACTTTCTGGATGAAATTGTAGTCCAAATATTGGTAATTTTTTATGTGCAATACCCATTATAATCTTATTATTTGTTTCAGCAGTAATTAAAAAATCTTTAGGCATAGTTCTTTTATCAATTATAAGAGAGTGATATCTAGTTGCTTTAAATTTTCTTTCTACATTTTTAAATATAGAGTGTCCAAAGTGATTAATTGTATCAACTTTTCCGTGCATGATTTCTTTGCATTTAATGATTTTTCCTCCAAACGCTTGACCAATAGTTTGATGCCCTAAACAAATGCCAAGTATAGGAAATTGTTTTGATAATTCTGCAACGATATTAAGACTTATTCCAGCTTCATTTGGTGTGCACGGCCCTGGCGAAATAACTATTGATTTAGGTTTTAATTTACGAATTTTATTTATTGAAATTTTGTCATTTCTAAAAACAACAACCTTTTGATTTAAATCCAATAAGTAGTGTTTTACATTGTGAGTAAAACTATCATAATTATCTATCAGTAATATCATATATCGAATTTGTATGAATCCTCTGCAGCTGCCATTAAAGCACCAGCTTTATTCAAAATTTCTTGATGTTCATTTTTTGGAACCGAATCATAAACTATTCCAGCACCAGCCTGAATGTATAATTTATTATCTTTTACAAGCCCAGTCCTCAAACTAATACAAGTATCCATGTCTCCATTAGAATCAAAATAACCCATACAACCAGCATAAAAACTTCTATTTAAATTTTCAAGTTCCTCTATGATTTCCATCGCTCTTATTTTTGGTGCACCAGAAACTGTACCTGCTGGAAATCCAGCCATTAAAGCATCCAAAGCATCTAAATTATTATCTATTTTTCCCTCAACGTTTGAAACAATATGCATAACATGAGAATAATACTCAATAATCATCTTTTCAGTAACATTCACTGTTCCTTTTTTTGCAACGCGACCAACATCGTTCCTTCCTAAATCCAGAAGCATTAAGTGTTCTGCAAGTTCTTTCTTATCATTCAGTAAGTCATTAGATAAATAAAGGTCTTCAGAGGCATTCTTTCCCCTTTTTCTTGTTCCAGCAATTGGTCTTATCGTAACTTTTTTATTTCTTAATTGAACCATTAATTCTGGACTAGATGCAACAAGGCCTATTTTATCGAAGTTAAGATTTACAAGATAAGGAGATGGATTTAGTCGTCTTAACGATCTGTAAAGATTGACTGCCTTTAAATTATATTTTGTTTCAAATCTCTGTGAAGGCACAACTTGGAAGATATCTCCATTTTTAATATATTCTTTTGCTTTCTTTACAATTTTATAAAATTGTTCTTTCTTAAAATTTGATTTAAATTTTAATTTAGATTTTTTATTTTTCTTTTGCGCAGGTTTTAAAATACTTTTTTCTAACTTTTTTATTGTTTTATCAATAAGTAATTTATTTTTTCTATAGGCTTTTTCTGCCGAGATTTTTTTACTTGGATACGTAACTGTCATAAGGGAAATAATATCTTTAATATTATCAAAAACTGCGACAATTTTTGGCCTGATTAAAATTGCATCAGGTATTCTTATATTGTCCTTATTACTTAGTTTAATTTTTTCAATATATTGAATCATTGGATATCCTAGATATCCAACTAGTGTTGGGAAAGGAACGTCAATTTCATTATTTTTAAATTTTGAAATTTTTACAAGTTCTTTAAGATTATGAATTGGCTTTTGATCTAGTTTGTAATCAAAATTATGATCCAAATATTTAATTTTTGCCTTACCTTTTTCAACTGTCCAAATTAAATCTGGATCACAACCAAGTAATGAGTAACGTCCTCTTTTACTTCCACCCTCTACTGACTCTAATAGAAAGGAATATTTTTCCGATTTACTAATTTTTAATAATGATGAAAATGGTGTTTCAATATCAGCAATAAGATTTTTTTTTAATATCTGAGGTAAGCCTTTGTTATATTGGCTTATAAAATTTTTTTTTTCTAAACTCATTTATACTGAGATAAAAGACCATTTATAAGTTCATCATTGAACGAAATTTCTTTTGTCTTAATAATCTCACTACCAAATGCTGTTTTCAAATCACCAATTAAATTAATATTTGAAGTATTCTCACCTTCTTCAGGCATTTTAATAATTTTAATATTAGCAAAATAAATATTATTTTCATCTGATCCAAAAGCTACTTTATCAATATCAGTTTCAAAGATCTTTTGTTTAAAAGATATGGGTAATTCATCATTAGTCTTTAAAGATAAAATTAAATTTTCCGGATTAATCCCATAAAATTTACTTATATTTGTGAAGATCTCTTTATTATTTTCAAAAATATTTTTTGCTTGCTCAGTTTTTTTTGTAAAAATAAAATCATTTAAAACACTGTCAAAGATATTATCAATACTCTCTATTTCTGATGGATAA
>CACMEY010000032.1 GCA_902612805.1 uncultured Alphaproteobacteria bacterium
CTCAAAAAGAAACTAAATTAATCAATGCTATAATTCAAAAATATATAGATAAAGATGAAATCGATAAAAAATAGTTTATCTGAAAAATTAATAATTAATAAATATTTAAAAAAACTTAATTTTCAAAATAAGGGAACATTTGATTTTGAAAATGATGGAGCATATTTAGGTTTTAATAGTAAACATTACAAACTAACTGTTACGACTGATAGTATTTCTGAAGATATAGATTTTTTCTCTAATGATGATCCTAAGTCGATAGCCCAAAAAATTACAACTGTAAATTTATCTGACATTTTTGCGATGGGAGCTTTGCCCCATTCCTATCTTTTGAATTTGCATTTACCAAATCATATTAATGAAAATTGGTTAAATTCATTTACAAATCAATTGAAGAAAATACAAAATAAATATGGATTTTATCTTTTGGGAGGCGATATATCAAAATCAAATAAACTAATCGTTTCTTCAACATTTTTTGGATCTATAAAAAAGAAATTAGAAATATTTCAAAATAAATTTAATTTAAACGATGATATTTTAATAACTGGAAATATTGGTGAGTCAAAGATTGGTTTAGAAATTTTAAAAAAAAAAATTTCATCAAATATAAATTTGAAGCAATATTTTATTAAAAAATATTTATATCCCATACCTTGTAAAATTGGACCATTGATTGCAAATCATGTTAATTCACTGAAAGATATTTCTGATGGTCTGATTGGAGATTTAACTGATATGTTAAATGATAATTATGGAGCATTAATCAATGTAAATAAAATTCCATTAAGTGTAAAAACAAAAAAAATTCTCAACAGTAAAACTAATTTTAGATTAGAAAACCTTTTAAATGCTGGTGATGATTATGGACTTATAATTATATCTAGTCAAAAGAATAGAAATAAAATTTTTAACATTGCTAATAAAAATAATATTAATGTTACTTTGATAGGAAAAATAATAGGTGAAAAAGGAATTCATTTCGATTCACATTTAGATATGAAGAATATCAAGAAATATGATCATTTCTCCTAAAAACTTGATTTTTTCTATAGTTTCTGACATATCAGCCAAAATTTTAAGGAGTTTTCAATGACAACACTGCAAGTATTAATTGTTTTATGCGGTCTAGCAGCCGTACTATATGGTCTAGTAACATCTAGGCAAATTTTATCACTCGGTTCTGGAAATGATAAAATGCAAGAAATTGCTGGCGCAATTCAAGAAGGTGCTAGAGCTTACTTAAACAGACAGTACATGACAATAGCAATAGTAGGAGTTGTTATTTTTGCTCTTATATGGATAGTTTTTGATTTGGCATCCGGAATTGGTTTTTTGATTGGAGCATTTTTTTCTGGTGCTGCAGGGTATGTTGGAATGAATATATCTGTTAGATCTAATGTTCGTACAACACATGCTGCAAGTAATAGTTTAGCTGAAGGTCTTTCAGTATCATTTAAAGCTGGTGCTGTAACTGGTATGCTAGTTGCAGGATTTGCACTTCTGTCTATTGCAATTTTTTATTTTGTATTGCACAACTCTGGTTCATTTCCAGGTAGAGAGATTGTAGCTCCTTTAGTCTCTCTTGGTTTTGGTGCATCATTAATTTCAATATTTGCAAGATTAGGTGGGGGTATTTTTACTAAGGGTGCAGATGTTGGTGCAGATTTAGTTGGTAAAGTAGAAGCTGGTATCCCTGAAGATGACCCACGAAATCCTGCTGTTATTGCGGACAATGTTGGTGATAATGTTGGTGATTGTGCAGGAATGGCTGCTGATCTTTTTGAAACTTATGTTGTTACAGTTGTTGCAACAATGGTTTTAGCATCAATATTCTTTGTAGAAAATTCTTATACTATGATGGTGTTCCCATTAGCAATTGCAGGTGTTTGCGCTTTAACAAGTATTATCGGAACCTACTTTGTAAGGCTTGGTAAAAATAATAATATTATGGCGGCTCTTTATAGAGGGTTTGCAGTTTCTGCTATTTTATCTGCTGTATTATTGTATTTCGTTACTGACAATATAGTTGGTTTAGATAATGTTTTGGTTGTTGAAGGAACATCAACACAATTTACTGGAATGTCACTTTTTATTTGTGGTTTGCTAGGACTAATAATAACAGGTTTAATAATATGGGTAACTGAATATTATACTGGAACTAACTATAGACCTGTTCAAAGTATTGCACAATCTTCAACTACTGGTCATGGAACTAACGTTATTCAAGGACTTGCAATCAGCTTGGAAGCAACAGCCCTTCCTGCATTAATTATTGTCGCAGGAATTATTTCAACATATTCACTTGCTGGCTTATTTGGTATCGCAATTGCAGTTACAACTATGTTGGCTTTAGCTGGTATGGTAGTTGCTTTAGATGCGTACGGACCTGTTACAGATAATGCCGGTGGTATTGCTGAAATGTCAAATTTAGATGAAAATGTTAGAAAGACAACTGATGCTCTTGATGCAGTTGGCAATACAACTAAAGCTGTCACAAAAGGTTATGCAATTGGATCAGCGGGATTAGGTGCACTTGTTTTATTTGCTGCATATACAGAAGATCTTGATCATTTTGCTAAAGATCCGAGCAGCCCATTATATGGTATAGAGGTCTCTTTTGATTTATCAAATCCTTATGTAGTCGTAGGATTATTATTAGGTGGACTATTACCTTTCTTATTTGGGGCTTTGAGCATGACAGCAGTTGGAAGAGCGGCAGGTTCTGTTGTTTTAGAAGTAAGAAGGCAATTTAAAGAAATTCCTGGAATTATGGAAGGAAAAGGAAAACCAGAATATGGTACTTGTGTTGATATTCTAACTAAATCAGCAATTAAGGAAATGATAATACCATCAATGTTGCCAGTATTATCACCAATAGTTGTTTATTTTGTAATTCTTTTTATAGCTGGGCAATCTGCAGCGTTATCATGTTTAGGAGCTTTATTGCTAGGTGTAATTATCACAGGTTTATTTGTTGCAATAAGTATGACTGCAGGAGGTGGTGCTTGGGATAATGCAAAAAAATATATCGAGGATGGTAATCATGGAGGTAAGGGAAGTGAAGCTCATAAAGCAGCTGTTACAGGAGATACTGTTGGTGATCCTTATAAAGATACTGCTGGTCCTGCAGTTAATCCAATGATAAAAATCACAAATATAGTAGCTCTATTACTATTGGCGGCCATATCCTTATAAAAATTAAGGGGTAGTTGGTAATTCTTGCTGAGTTCCAACTCCCCCAAATACTTTTTCAAGTAATCCTCTTTTAACTATTTCATTAGATGTCTCATCTTCTGAAAATTTTACATTTTTAATATCATTAATATCATATACTTTAGATTCAATTATTTGATCTTGATCATTTAATTTAAAAACAAATACGTAGCTATATTTTACTTTTTTTTGAAAAATTGACTTTTTTTCACTTTTTT
>CACMEY010000033.1 GCA_902612805.1 uncultured Alphaproteobacteria bacterium
AATATACCGTAAACTAATGCTTCTGCTGTTGGCGGGCATCCTGGTACATAAACATCAACGGGAACTATCCTATCACACCCTCTAACTACTGAATACGAGTAGTGATAATATCCACCACCATTTGCACATGAACCCATTGATATTACCCACCGTGGTTCAGGCATTTGATCATAAACTTTTCTTAAAGCCGGTGCCATTTTATTTGTTAGTGTTCCAGCAACAATCATTACATCAGATTGTCTAGGACTACCTCTTGGTATAACTCCATAACGATCTAGATCATATCTTGCCATATAAGAATGTATCATTTCTACTCCACAACATGCCAATCCGAATGTCATTGGCCATAAGGAACCAGTTCTAGCCCAGGTAAGAATTTTATCATAGCTAGCAACTAAGAAACCCTTAGAGGATAATTCTGTGTTTAGAGTATCATCAACAATTTTTTTTGCTTTATCTACTCCCATTCTAAAGCACCTTTTTTCCATTCATAAATAAAACCAATAGTTAAGACAGTCAGGAAAATCATCATTGACCAAAAACCAAACAATCCAATTTTACCAAGTGTTATTGCCCACGGAAACAAGAAGGCAACTTCTAAATCAAAGATAATAAATAAGATTGCTACTAAATAAAATCTCACATCAAATCTTCCACGAGCATCGTCAAAAGCCTCAAATCCACACTCATAAGCAGACAATTTTTCTTGATCTGGCTGAGAGTCTCCAACTACAAAAGATAATAAAGTCATTCCAACAGCCAATGCCAAAGCTATGAAAATAAAAATTAATATTGGTAAATATTCAAATAGAAACTCTGACACTATAATCTCACAATTAAATTAGTAATGTATTTAACAATTTATTCAACAATAACAACGTGTCTCGTTGCGACTTTAATACACAAAAAAACACTGAAAAAAGTGGCGCGAGAGACGGGATTCGAACCCGCGGCCTCTGCCGTGACAGGGCAGCGTTCTAACCAGCTGAACTACTCCCGCGCATGGTGGGTGTTGAGAGACTTGAACTCCCGACCCTCTCGGTGTAAACGAGATGCTCTACCAACTGAGCTAAACACCCAAATAAAAGCGGCTGTTAAATTTATTTAACAGCCGGCGCAAGAAAAAAAGATAATTAATTATTTACTGAGTCTTTTAAAGCTTTTCCTACAGTAAATTTAGGTCTTTTGGATGCTGGTATTTGAATTGACTCACCAGTTCTAGGGTTTCTGCCAGTAGTTGCTTTTCTATGGCTCACACTAAAATTTCCAAAACCTACAATACTAACCTTTTCATCTCTTTTAAGAGAATTAGTTATTGCATCTAGGAAGCTTTCAATAGCTCTAGTTGCGTCAGATTTAGATAATCCTGCGGAGGATGCTACAGATGCGATAAGATCATTTTTATTCACTTTTAATCTCCTTTATTAAATTTGCCTAATAATTGTCTGTTTTCTGAACAAGTCAACATTATTATGAAAATTTTCCCAGAAATTAAGGAATTTAACAATTAAATGGCTAAATTACTAATATTCTTCAAAAAAAATATTAGTGTGTACTGGTTGTATTTTGATTATTTTTTATTTGAGATTCGGTTAAATTTAACGGAATTATTGGTTTTGTTAATGTGTGCTCGAGAATTGAAAAGGCATCAGAAACAGGTATTATCTTGATTCCCTTGATGACTTCTTTATCGAACTCAGATACTTCTCTAAAATTTTCTTGCGGTATGAGTACTTTTTTTATGCCTACTCTACTAGCAGCGTATATTTTTTCTTTTAAACCACCGATAGGAAGCACACGTCCTCTAAGCGTAATTTCTCCGGTCATTGCAACATCTCTTTTGACTTTATTACTAGTCAATGATGATACTAGAGAATTAAAAATTGCAATGCCTGCACTTGGGCCATCTTTAGGTGTAGCTCCTTCAGGAACATGAATATGAATATCATAATTTTCAAAATCTTTTGGATTTATACCTAAACTAACTGATTTAGATTTAACATAAGAAGTGGCAGCCTGAATTGATTCTCTCATTACTTCACCTAACTTACCTGTAATTGTCAGTTTACCTTTACCTATTGATAAAATAACTTCTACTGATAAAATTTCTCCACCAACTTCTGTCCACGCCAAACCATTAGTAACACCAACTAAATTCTTCTTTTCAATTTCGCTAGATCTGTATTTTGCTATACCTAAAAGATCTTGTAAAGATTTGTCATTTAAATTTACTTTTTTCAATCTTGAGGTTTCTAATTTTTTTACAGTTTTTCTGCAAACCTTAGAAATTTCTTTTTCAAGACTTCTGACTCCAGCTTCTTTAGTGTAATTTCTGATTATTAAATTTAAAACTTTAGAATTAAATGAAATTTCTGATTTTTTTATTCCGTGATTTTTTATTTGTTTTGGAACCAAATATCTTTTTGCAATTTGGTTTTTTTCTTTTTCTGTGTAACCAGGTATTCTTATGACTTCCATTCTATCAAGAAGAGCAGGTGGAATATTAAGTGTATTGGCTGTACATACAAACATTACATCAGATAGATCATAGTCAAGCTCTAAGTAATGGTCATTAAATTTACTATTTTGTTCAGGATCAAGAACCTCTAGAAGTGCAGAAGATGGATCACCTCTCCAATCAGCTCCAAGTTTGTCAATTTCATCTAATAATATTAGTGGATTAGACGATTTTGATTTTTTCATTGCTTGTATAAATCTACCAGGCATAGATCCAATGTAAGTCTTCCTATGGCCTCTTATTTCAGCTTCGTCCCTTACTCCTCCAAGAGACATTCTTATAAAACTTCTTCCAGTAGAATTTGCAATAGATTTACCAAGTGATGTTTTGCCAACACCAGGTGGCCCAACCAGACATAATATAGGACCTTTAAGTTTATTAGTTCTTTTCTGAACAGCTAAATATTCGAGAATTCTCTCTTTAACTTTTTCTAAACCGTAGTGATCGTTTTCTAAAATTGTGGATGCTTTATTAATATTTTGGGAAATTTGATCTGGATTATTCCAAGGTATTGACATAACCCAGTCTAAATAATTTCTAATCACAGTTGCCTCAGCTGACATGGGGCTCATATTTTTTAGTTTTTTAATTTCTGAGTTACATTTATCTTTAGCTTCTTTAGATAAATTGTATTGATTTAGTTTCTTCTCAAGTTCAGCGATTTCATCCAGATCCTCGCCTTCTCCTAATTCTTTTTGGATTGCTTTCATTTGCTCATTTAAATAATATTCTTTTTGTGTTTTCTCCATTTGTCTTTTTACACGACCTTTAATTTTTTTCTCAACTTGAAAAGAG
>CACMEY010000034.1 GCA_902612805.1 uncultured Alphaproteobacteria bacterium
TAAAAGATGACGATCTTAAAAAAAGATATAAAAAAATTTCAGAAAGAAGGGTTAAGCTTGGTTTATTGATGCAACATATTGCTTCAGAGCAAAAAGTTGTTGTATCTGAAGAAGAAATTAACAAAGGGATATTAGAATATACTAGACAATATCCTGGTCAAGAAAAGCAGATTATGGAATATTTTGAAAAAAATCCATCATCACTGGATACAATTCGAGCACCTCTTATTGAACAAAAAGTAATTGATTCAATCATTTCCAAATCGAAAACAAATGTTATAAAATTGAATGAAGATGAATATAAAAAACTTGAAGCTAAAACATTTGATATTAAGGATATAAAAAAATGAAAGATCCCTTAGATAATATTACGAATAATTTAATTCCAATGGTTGTTGAACAATCATCAAGGGGCGAAAGATCTTATGACATCTATTCGAGATTATTAAAAGAAAGAATAATTTTTCTCACTGGTCCTATTGACGATAATATTGCAAGTCTAATATGTGCACAATTATTATTTTTAGAGTCTGAAAACCCAAAAAAAGAAATTTCTTTTTATATAAATTCTCCTGGAGGCATTGTTTGGTCAGGATTAGCAATTTATGATACTATGCAGTATGTTTCTTCTAAAATTATGACTATTTGTATAGGGCAAGCAGCATCAGCTGGATCTCTTCTTTTAACTGCTGGTGAAAAAGGAATGAGATTTTCACTTCCAAATTCAAGAATTATGATTCATCAACCTAGTGGTGGTATGCAAGGGCAGGTTACAGATATTGAAATTCAAACTAATGAAATTAAAAAAACAAAATTGAAATTAAATGAAATTTACTCAAAACATACAGGAAAGAAATTATCAGAAATTTCAAGTATCATGGAAAGGGATAAGTATTTTTCCGCCGATGAAGCTATTAAATTTGGCTTAATTGACAAAGTTGTAAAGGACAGAAAATAATGAATAAAAAAAATGATAAAGATTCATTGTTTTGCTCTTTTTGTGGTAAAAATCAAAAAGAAGTTAAGAAATTAATAGCTGGTCCAACTGTCTTTGTATGTGATGAATGTGTAGAGCTATGCATGGACATTATAAAAGAAGATAATAAGAATAATAAATTCAAAATTAAAAAAGATATACCTAAACCTTCTGAGATAAATAAATTTTTAAATGATTATGTAATAGGTCAGAAAGATTCGAAAAAAATACTTTCGGTTGCTGTTTACAATCACTATAAAAGGCTATCATCTAACTTAGAAAACGATAATATAGAAATATCCAAATCAAATATTCTTTTAGTAGGTCCTACTGGTACTGGCAAAACATTATTGGCGCAAACTTTAGCAAAAATATTAGATGTTCCCTTTACAGTTGCTGATGCAACGAGTCTAACCGAAGCAGGATATGTTGGAGAAGATGTAGAAAACATAATTCTAAAACTATTACAAGCATCTGACTACAACGTTGAACGCGCACAAAAAGGAATTGTATACATTGATGAAATTGACAAGATTGGAAGAAAAAGTGATAATCCTTCTATAACAAGAGATGTTTCAGGAGAAGGTGTGCAACAAGCCCTTCTTAAAATCATGGAAGGAACTGTAGCTAGTGTGCCGCCACAAGGTGGAAGAAAACATCCTCAGCAAGAATTTTTACAAGTTGATACTTCAAATATACTTTTTATATGCGGAGGGGCATTTTCTGGTTTAGAAGAAATTATTAATTATCGCCTAAAAGGGACTGCTATAGGTTTTAATTCTAAATTAGATTTAGAACCTAAAAAAACTATTGGTGCATCTATTAAAAAACTAGAGAACCAAGATTTATTAAAATTTGGAATGATTCCAGAGTTTGTTGGTAGACTCCCAGTAATAACCACCCTAAGTGAATTAGACGAAGAAATGCTAATAAAAATAATGACTCAACCAAAAAATGCTATTGTAAAGCAATTTGAATCTCTCATGAAAATGGATGGTGTTAAATTGGAAATTAAAGAAGATGCTCTGAAAGAAATTGCAAAGTTAGCTGTCTCTCAAAATACTGGAGCTAGAGGTTTAAGATCTATTATAGAAGATTCATTGATGGATCTAATGTATAAAGTTCCAGATCAGAAAGATTTATTTAAAGTTGTAATAAATAAAGATGTAATTTCAAAAAAATCTGATCCGATTTTAATTTATTCAAATAAAGAAAATAATCAAAAATTAATGTCTAATAACTCTTGATTTTAATCAATATATAGACATTTATATAATATGGTGAAAAATATAATTCCTGTTCTTCCTCTAAGAGACATAGTGGTGTTTCCAAATATGGTCGCTCCATTATTTGTTGGAAGAGAGCAATCAGT
>CACMEY010000035.1 GCA_902612805.1 uncultured Alphaproteobacteria bacterium
AAAAATGCTTTTGAAAATCTTCAATACCTTCTAAAAAATCTGAATCTAAAAATTCATTCTGAAAAATATATTGAACAAATGCAAGTCTTGTTTGTGACTTGATGTAATTTTGCATTTTTTATTTTAGTAACTCTATGCAAGCTATTGCGGCTTCTTGACCTTTATTTTTTTGATCAACATCACTTCTTATTATTGCTTGCTCTAAATCAAAACATGTTAAGATACCAAAACCAATTGGAACATTAAACTCAACAGATAGATCCATAATTTTTCTAGAAGTTTCATTAGCAATAACTTCAAAATGATATGTTTCACCTTTAATGATACATCCTAAAGAAATAAATCCTTTAAAATTGTCTATATTTTTTTTTATTAAATAGGGAATTTCAAAACAACCTGGTGCATTAATAATTTCATATTCATAACCATTTTCTTTAAGTATTTTGCTTGCACCCAATTCAAGGTTTTTCGATATTTCTTTATAATAATTTGCGGAAACTATTAGAATTTTATTATTCATATTTTTCTCTGATCAACTATTTCAATATTAAATCCATCCAAGGCAATAATTCTTTTCTTAGTATTTGTTAATAATATAATTTTATTTATTTGAAGTAATGATAAAATCTGAGCACCTACACCATATTCTCTCAGTTCTAATTTATTTTTTGATCTTTTTCTTTTATTAAAAGTTTTGAGTATATTTGGTGACATTTCACTATTTATTAATACTATAGCTCCTGATCCATTATTCTCTATAAGCTGAAAGGCAGACTTAATTTCACTTCCAAAAATATTTTTTTCTTCAAATATATCCTTTATGACATCTAATCTGTGCATTCTAACAAGCACAGGTTGCTTTACATCACTTAAATTTTTTACTAGAGCGTAATGCTTTTCACCAGAAATAGTATTTTGAAATACTTTTAGAGTAAATTGTGACCCCATCTCACTTTCAAATGGTCTTTCGGAGATCAGTTCGACAATTTTAGTTTTTTTAAGTCTAAACTTAATTAAATCACTAACCGTTCCTACTTTCAAATTATGTAATTTTGCAAACTTGATAATTTCTGGTAACCTCGCCATAGATCCATCTTCGCTCATAATTTCACAAATAACGCCAGAAGGATTTAAATCTGCAAGTTTTGAAATATCAACTGCTGCCTCTGTATGACCAGCTCGTACTAAAACGCCCCCATCCCAAGCCATAAGAGGGAAAACGTGTCCAGGATAAACAAGATCATTCTTTTTTTTATTATTGTTTACAGCTACTGATATAGTATGGGCTCTATCAGCTGCAGATATTCCTGTTGTCACTCCCTCTTTTGCCTCAATAGAAACAGTAAAAGCAGTTAAATCATTTTTTATATTACTTGGGTTCATTAAAGGAAGTTCTAGTTCTTCTATCCTTTGCTTAGTTAAAGCCAAACAAATTAATCCCCTTCCATGTTTTGCCATAAAATTAATAGCTAGAGGGTTAGCATATTGACCTGGAATAATTAGATCACCTTCATTTTCTCTATCCGGATCATCAACAAGAATATACATTTTACCATTTCTTGCATCTTCTATGATTTCTTCAATAGAAGATAAACTTTCTTCAATGTTATCTTTATTCATTATTCAAGATGAAACGGGCAAGATAATCAAATTCAATATTTACTTGATCACTTTTTTTTAAAAATTTTAAATTAGTATGATTAAATGTATGATCAATGACAGAAATCATAAAAGTATTATTTTCTACTTTTGCTATTGTTAAAGAAATACCATTTATTGAAATAGATCCTTTTTCTACAATAAATCTATTGTTTTTATTAAATTTTTTTTCAAAATGATATTCCCAACTATTTTCAAGTTCTAAAATATCACTTACATTAGTTGTAGTATCAACATGACCATAAACAAAGTGGCCACTGATTTCGTCACCTATCTGAAGAGATTTTTCCAAATTAATATTTTCATTTTTTAAAATAGAGTTAGCAAGATTTGTTCTTATCAAAGTTTCTTCTCCTATGTTCACATCAAAGCTAAATGAATTGTTGTTTGATGGAGTTATATTTTTTGCTGTAAGACACACTCCATTACAAGAAATTGAAGAACCTTCCTTACAATTACTCAAATCAAGTTTCGTAGATATTTGGTAAAGTCCCACATCTTTGTTTTTTATTGTTCCTAAATCTTGAATAATACCTGTAAACATTAATTCACCTGATAGTTTGTATATATGTCGTCTTTGAATTTTTTTCTTTCATTTAAAGATAAGTTTAATTGACTAAGTTTTTTTCCAACAATTGCTGGCTTACCATGTTTTCCTATAATAATTTTGGATTTAAAT
>CACMEY010000036.1 GCA_902612805.1 uncultured Alphaproteobacteria bacterium
AAATAATAAAAATAGAGAATGATTAACAATTTACACTTTTCAATTTTAAAATTGGTAACAATGATTTTATTAATTTTAATTCCAAATTATAACAATGCTAAAGAAATTTTAATTTATGCTGATAATATCTCATATGATAAAGATGAAAATTTAATAGCGAAAGGAAATGCTAAAATTTTTCAAAGTAATAGTTTGATTACATCAGATCTAATAATTTATAATAAATTTGAAGAAAAGATAATTTTACCAACAAAATTTAAATTTAAAGATGAAAACGATAATTATTTTGAAGGAGAAAATGGATTTTTTTTAAAAAATTTAAATTATGCAGAATTTAATAGTCCTAAAATTAAATTAAATGATGGATCAAGAATTATAGGAAAAAAATTAAAAAGAGATGGTCATATTGATATAATATCGAAAGGTGTTTATTCTCCATGTAAGTCAAGAATAAAAATAGCAAACTTTGTTTGTCCCACTTGGCAGCTTGAGGGAGAAAAAATACTTCATGACAATAAAAATCTTTTTTTATATCAAAAACATTCAAAGATGAGAGTTGTAAATACTCCTGTTTTTTATATACCTTATATTGTCACTCCGTCTCCTTTAAGAAAAGAGAGAAAATCTGGTTTTTTAAGCCCTGGAATTGCATTAAATTTTTTTGATACAAAAACTTCACAATCAACATCTTTTCCTTATTATTTTAATCTTTCTGTCGATAAAGAACTTCTATTTACACCCATTATTAACTATGGAGGTGGTGTAGATGCATCTCAAAGATTTATTTTTGATTATAATCAAATTATATCTGGTGGTAATTTTAAAAGTGACTTAACATTTGATTCAAATTTTGAAAATCAAAATAATAATAAATGGCTTACTGATGCCAGTTTAATAATCAAATACAATAAAAACTTAAATAAAAATTATCGAATTAAAATTGACTCAGCATTGGAGACCTCAAAAAATTATATTCAAAGAACAAAGCCAAATGATGATTTAAGTTATACTAACTCACTTTCTACAAATCTTATGTTAGAAGGCTTTAATTTAAATAAAATTGATGATAATTTAAATTTTAGCATAAATTTTTATCAAACTAATCAGGAAAATGAAGATAATAAAACTATCCCTACTGTGCTTCCAAAAATAAAGTATTTTTCGGGTTACAATAGCAAACTTGGATATACTACAAATAATACTTATGAATTTTATAATATATTTAGAGAAAAAAGTTCTTTAATACATGGTAAAAGGCAACAAAAAGTTTCTCATAAATATAATGTAAATAAAGAATTAGTTAAATTTAATTCAAAAATTTTATTTCAATCAGAAATTTATAATCAGATATTTAATACTGAAGATAAAAAAACTGCTGACGATATATATAAGACAGGTTCTTACTATAGATTTTTTCCTATTGTTGGAATTTCAACAAATACACCTTTTAAAATCAAAAATTATAAATCAAGCCTAACAATTGAGCCTAAAATTAAAATCATAGTAACTCCAGGTATTTCAAATAGTTTAAATTTATCAAATGAAGATTCTACAAATAATGATTTTAGTTTAGATAATATGTATCGCTTGAATAGATATAGTGGTAACGATAAAATGGATAATTCAAAAAGAATTACTTATGGAATTGACACTTACTCTGAAAATTTTAGGTCATCATTTTCACAATTGTATGAGTTTACAGATAACAGTAATTTTCACAAAGAACAGGGTAATGAAGAAAATTTAAGTGATTTATTAGGAAGTCTTGAGTATTCTAACACAAATGTATTAAGTTATAATTTTAGATTTGATATGCATGATTCTTATTTAAAGAAACAAAATATAAATTATAAATCAGAAACTATATTAGGTGACTTTGATATTTCGTACTTAGATCAAAATTCAAAAGTAAATAACATAGTTACAAAAGATATTGAAACGATTAATTATTCTTTTATAAGTAAAAAGTTTTCCAAATTTTCTCAATTAAATTTCAGTGGTCTTTATGATCTCAAGAAAGAAATAAATAAAGAATATAAAATTGGTTATAGTTACTTTGATGAATGTTTTGGAATAAATATTGATTTTAATAGAAAGTCTTATAAGGAAGATAATTTAAAACCCCAAGATATTCTTACAATAATGTTTTCATTTAAAAATATAGGAAGTTACAGATCAACTAATTTAGCAGTATCTGAAAAAGATAAATTGGATATTGAGTGGGATAATTACAGCATTAACAATGAAAAATTTG
>CACMEY010000037.1 GCA_902612805.1 uncultured Alphaproteobacteria bacterium
AATAACATTCCTTTTACTAGTATTTTAGAACAACTTGGAGTTGCAGATGAATATATTAAAAATTTTAAACAAAATTTAGAAAAAAATGGTTTTGTTATTATTCCTAAAATAGAAATTAAAATTGATAAGGAGATTAAGGTATATTCTTTACTTTCTGCATATACTGAAAACAAAGATTTTCCTTTTTTAAATGGTATTCAAGGACAATTTGTTGATCGAACAGATGAATATAATCTTCGAAGGGAGAAGGAAGAATTACTTGATCAAAAATTAAAAGATAGAGAATTGATTGAAGAAAAAACGAAAAGATTAGAAAATATTGCTAATAGGTTATCAAAATATCTTTCACCTCAAGTATATAAGTCTATTTTTGATGAAGAAGAGTCAGGTAAAAAAACAAAAGAAAGTTACGTAAGAAAAAATTTAACAATTTTTTTCTCTGATATTGTAAATTTTACTGATTTATCTGATGCCTTAGAAGCAGAAAAACTTGCTCTAATCTTAAATAATTATCTAAGTGAAATGAGTTTAATTGCAATAAATTCAAATGCTACAATTGATAAATTTATTGGAGATGCAATTCTTTCCTTTCATGGAGCTCCTGAAACACTAGGAGATGAGAATGATGCTATTAATTGTATAAGCATGGCTTTAGAAATGAAAGAACGAGTTAAAGAGCTGCAATCTTTCTGGATCAGACAGGGTGTTAAAGGTGGATTAAAGGTAAGATATGGAATCTCTTCAGGTTTTGCAAATGTTGGTGATTTTGGATCTAGCGTAATGAGTGATTATACAGCAATAGGTTCTTCTGTAAATTTAGCTTCTAGATTGCAATCCATTGCTCCTGAAAATGAAATTATTATTTCTTATACAACATATAATTTAGTTAAAAATCAAATAAACTGCGAAGAGTATGAAGAAATAACTCCTAAAGGTTTTGTAAGACCTGTTAAAACTTACAAGGTAATTGATTTTAAAAATAAGAAAAATAGCAAAACAAAAATATCATATTCGAGAAAAGGTAACCACGTGGATATTCAAATATTTGATAGTTCTGATATGAAAGCTGCAATGAAAGAATTGAAAAAATTACAAGAAGATTTTAGTAAAGAAATTGACGAAGAGTAGGGGATTTATTCTATTTTAAAAAATTTATTATTGCATTCTTAATATCATTAACAAGATTTTTATTTTCATCTTTAGTTAATTGGCTTTCATTTTTTTTCTTATCAAGTTTTAACTTTCTTTGTGCTAAAATATTTGCAACATAATCATACACATTAGGGTTTTTAGAAAATATATCTTTTATTATATCCTTGCTTACTTTTATAACTATGCAAGGAGTTTCAGCTATAACATTAGCAGATCTTGGTTCACCAGTTAGAAGACTTCCTTCACCAACAAAGTCCCCAACACCAAGTTTAGCTAAAAATACTTTATCTTTATTTTCATTATCTAAGTAAACAGATACTACCCCGTCATTTATAACGTATAGAGAATCACCAGAATCATTTTGTTTAATAATGTAATCGTCTTTTTCAAAATGGAGTCTTTCTGCATTTTCAGCAATCTCATCTAAATCTTCAGAATTTAATGACATAAAAATAGGAATTTTTTGAAGAAGAACTCTATTTTTTACTGACTCATTATAAGGATTAAATTCACTAACTTGCCTTTTTTCAAAATCCTCTCGACTTCTATGTGTATCAAGAGCGTGCAACCCTGTATCTTCTTCAAGTTTCCCATAAAGTTTTCCAGCAGACATTTGAACTCCTGCATGTCTTAGAGTTTTATGTATTTCCATCATAACACTATCTTGCATCGAATTTTTTAAAATTCTTTTTGTACAATCAAATGCAACAACGAACTCTAATCCAAATTCATTAGCTCCAATAAAGCGAACCCATTGTAAATTTAATTGCTCTCTACCATCAACCGGTTTCGC
Source organism: uncultured Alphaproteobacteria bacterium (assembly GCA_902612805.1). Classification (GTDB taxonomy): domain Bacteria; phylum Pseudomonadota; class Alphaproteobacteria; order HIMB59; genus CACPNW01. Next base: position 1,946 of record CACMEY010000037.1, read on the forward strand.
TTTTTTAAGAGCATTATAAAGTAACTTTGAAATATTTTCTGGATCATGAGAAGGATGAAAATATAGTTTATTAAAAATATGAAACCCTTCACTCATTTTCTCTTTATCTTGTTTACTCCAATTAGTTAAAATTGAGTCTGCAACTATTTCATTTGGAATTATAACTTCGGTATTTTGAAAAGTTCTTATTCTTGTACTTCTCCAAGTAATATTTTCTACATAACCTGTTTTATCATCA
>CACMEY010000038.1 GCA_902612805.1 uncultured Alphaproteobacteria bacterium
AGGTTGAAAAAATTGGACAAGAGATCTTTGAGACAGTCCTCCAAGAATTGTAAAATAATACATCTCATACCCAGGTGCTACGACACATGGATGATAGCCTGTTCTAATCATAATAGTCGACCCATCAATTATATGTTCAGCTTTACCAACTTTATCATCAACTTGCTGAAACATCTGAAAACCAAATCCATTATTAGGTTTAAATCTGTAATTATATGTTTCATCATGCCTAGTTTCATCAGGTAGACGATCTGTATCATGCTTATGAGGCGGAAACCCCGACCAACCTCCCTGCCCTACAGTATAAAGTTCATTACAAAGCAATCTTCCAACTTTATCATGATGCTTAGCACCTAAAATATGTTTAATTTTTCTATGAGTTTTTGTATCATCTGAACCGTACTGAACTAAATCAATTTCATTTGTTCTAACAGCAAATGGTTCAAGAGTTTTATCATACTTTGCCCCAGCAATAAAAATTTCTGAATTATCTACTAAAGATGTAAATTGAGCTTTTGTATTAGAGGGCACATAAACACCTTCTGGCTCTCCATCCCACACATCAACTGTTCTAGTGCCTAATGACTCAACTTTTATTCCTTCAATTTCTACATTAATTGTTCCAGTAGCAGGAACTATGCATGTTTCATAACCAGGTGTTTGATATTCAAAAGATTGATCTTTATTTAATTTTACTATGTTAAAATAATTTAAAGGAACTCTACTGTCTTCAATATCTACAATTGGCTTATTTTTATTATCAAATGGTGGAATATGCATATTATTCTCCTTCATTAATTTTATTATATTTCATAAATTCTAAAATTTCATTTAAATTTGGCATTGCTGGCGCACAACCAACTTTTGTTACTACAATAGCTGCTGCGGCAGAACCTATTTCTATAGATTTTTCTAAATCATTAGTCTTTAAAATTGATCCAATTAATGATCCCATAAATGCATCACCGGCTCCAGTTGGTTTCAAGGGCTTAACGGGAAATATTCCCTTTTTAATTTCTTTGTTCATTGCAAAAGTAATAGAGCCTTTTTCACCTTTTTTATAAATAATTAAGCTTACATTTTTAGCTAATTGTCTAGCATGATCCAAACCATAGTTGTAATCACCAGCTAATACACCAAACTCATCATCATTTCCAATTACACCACTACATTTACTTGCTGCTAAATTATAAACTTCTTTTGCTTTTTTTGATGACTCCCAAGTATATGGTCTATAATCAATGTCCATAATTACAGGAATATTATTTTTATTTGCTATATCTAAAGCATATAAAGTAGCACCTCTCGAAGGCTCAGCTGCTAAAGAAGTTCCAGTAATTAATAAACAATCAAAATTTTTTATATTAGCATTTTCAACATCATCTTTATTTAAAAATAAATCAGAAGCTTTATGTCTATAAATAATTGATTGATGATCTTTAACTGTGGTTTCAACAATAGCAAAAGAAATTCTTGATTCATTTTTTTCAAATTCTACTAATTTGTTTTTAACGCCATAATGATTTAGTTGATTAATAGCCAATTTACCTAAAGCATCATCAGATACTCTGGTCAGTAGATTACAATTACCTCCAAATAAAGTTAATTGGACACCCATATTTGCAGAAGATCCTCCAAGATGGGTAACAAAGGATTTGGCGTTTTCAGTTTTAGTCCCCGGTGGATCAGGATAAATATCAATCCCTGCTCTACCTATGAGTAAGAAATTATTTTTTTGAATTTTCGAAATTAAAAATTCAAACGACATAAAATTATTTATTTTTCATATCAATAAAGTCAGCATCATATTTAAAAGGATCAATTGAATCTATACATCCAATATTTATTGCTGCACCATTTGGATCGCTCCTCCTATGATGATGAGTATAGATGCCACAAATCTTACAAAAAAAATGTTCAGCAATCATTGTATTAAATTTGTAAGAAGTTAAGTTTTCTTTTCCTTTAAGAATATTTATTGATTCTTTAGGGACCATACACATTTTAGCGTTTTTTCTTATACAAATAGAGCAGTTACACTGTTTAATGATTTCTAAGTCTGTTAAAACTTCTAATTGAACCGCTCCACAATGACAGTTTAAATTATATTTCATTTTATT